>NZ_JAPNXS010000001.1 GCF_030397575.1 Psychromonas sp. 14N.309.X.WAT.B.A12
ACGACCTTCGGGTTATGAGCCCGACGAGCTACCAAGCTGCTCCATCTCGCGTCCGTTTAAGTGCGGCGAATGATATAGAGATCACATTATAATGCAAGTGTTATTTAGAGAAAATAAGCAAATCAAGTGCCAGTTGCTTAAAGAATGGACTAATTGTTGTTTTTTAAACATATTAGGTGCTTATTTGAACTGTTAATATCAAAGTTAGGATAATCTGGTTATTTTCTATTTAGCTAAATGAAGTGATGTAATAGCAAGTCTGAAACGCCATTTGTTTTATAGTGCTGATAGCTTGTTCGGTAAATGCACGATCTATTTTATGCACTGTATAGTTATTAACCTTCAAAGTATTGCCATCACACTATCATGTTAAGTACAGCACTTTTATGGCGTTATAGCGTATTATAGTAATACATATAACAGTTGTTAATTGATAGTAGACCATTTGATTACCAGCTTATTTCACTTATTTTATTTATGTAGAGGTCAATATGGACAGCAATGGTTCTAAACCTGGCGATTCAGTTCTTCGTGATTTAACCGGATTTATGCCAAAGGCATTTGTTATTATTATTGTCGTAGCTTATATGTCAATTCTAACCATTCCGCCCGTTGTGCAATCATTAGGCTTGCCGGCTTTACCCGTGGTTTTGGGTATCATGTGTATTCAATATGCATTGCTATTTTATGTCGGTAAAATTCATGGTGATGGCATTTTAAAAACCATGAGAAATAATGGTTTTATTGGTTGGTTAATGTGGTTAGCGCTGGTTTGTATGTTAATGCTACCTATTATCCACTTATTAACGCTTGTTGGCGTTATTCAAACGGGCCTTTAAATTAGTTTTTTTATAAAAATTTGAGAAGGTAACATGATAAATTTATTTGTTACCTTGTTCCTTTTCGAGTAATCTCCTGCCCTTATTTAACAAGCACTGCATTAATTCATCTCATTATTAAGTCTACTCATCTCATTTTATCGTTTAAAACTACGTAGAATTACGACTTGATCGTTTCTTTGTTGAATTTCGTATCAAAATAAATGTACAAAATTGGAAACTTACATTATGAAAAAATTGCTAGTTATTACTTTAATGGCTTTGTTGTTTATTTCAGCTTGTTCTGAGAATACTTCGCCAGCAGACAAACTAATGTCTAACCCTAAAGAAGTAAAAATCACCTCTTTAGAAGACCTCGATGCGGTGTTTACGGAGCTTCATTACACTCAAGAAGATTGGGAAAAAGGTGATAAAGAAGTACCAAGGCTAACTTTTGAGAAAGTGAATCCTAAATGGCAAGAAATATCAGAAAATATGCCAGTCGAAAATAAGAAAACGATTTTTTTACGTCTGATGCTGCCCTTAGTACTTGTTTCTAATGAGCGTATTCTTCAAGAGCGTGAAATTGTTAAGTCTGCAAAATTAACTTCTACAGAGCTTATCGCGATAGGTGTGAAATATAAGGTAGTAGACAAAGGTACTGATAGCTTAACTAAGCAGCAACAACAGGATCTGCTAACGCGCGTTAATACTATTCCTCCATCATTAGCGCTAGCACAAGCAGCAGAAGAAAGTGCTTGGGGTACTTCGCGCTTTGCACTTGAAGGTAACGCTTTCTTCGGGCAGTGGGATTTTAGTGGCAACGGCATAAAACCAAAGCAACAACGCACTGAGTTAGGTAACTACGGAATTAAACGTTTTGATAGCCCATTAGCCTCAGTAGAAGGGTACATGTTGAATATTAACTCAACTTCAGCTTATCAATCATTGCGCGATTTAAGAGCGAAAGAAGTGGCAGCAGGTAAAACATACTCCGGCACTTTATTGGCTGGTACGCTTATTAAATATTCTGAGCGTGGACAAGCTTATATTGATGGGTTACGTCATTTAATTAGTTACAACAAACTTGGATTAACTGATGATACTTATTTATCGAATAATAAATTAGTGCATTTGGTTTATTAATTCGCACCAGTTAGTCATTTTACTAAGGTTAACAATACGATTTAACGAGATAGGCTTGGGGGAAGTGATGTTAAAACCCCAACTTAACTCAATTTTTTTGACAATTATTATCACTAGCGTTTGCATCTGATCACGGTTTTCAGCGGCATCTACATGAAGAAGAGTAATTTCAACTAAGCTTACTCGCTGAATTAGTTAGTTATTTCAAGTTTACGAGCAAGGAAGAGATTATGAGCAGAAGGGCAAACTGCAATAAAATTTTTAAACAAACCATACTAATGGGGTTTTTAACAGCTACTACACTACAAGTTAACGCGGCTGGTTTTCAATTAAATGCACAATCAGCAACTGGGCTGGGACGTGCTTTTGCTGGTGATGCAGTTATTGCAGATAACGCCTCTGTAATGGCTAGGAATGCCGCGGCTATGGCTTTATTTGAAAAAAAATCACTATCATTGGGGCTAATCTTATTAGAAACAAATATCAGTGTGGAAGATGGAACTTATTCGAGTAATGTTACAGGATATAGTGGAAGTTCTAACTACGACGATGCTGGTGGATTATCCGTTATCCCTAATATCCACGCTATATTTCCTTTGAATGAAAAAGTTGCCGTGGGTGTTAATTTATACACAAATTTTGGAACTAGAACTGACTTTGATGATTCGTTTACAGGTGGCGAATATGGTGGTTATACCGATGTTGAAAGCCTTAATTTAGGCTTTGCTATTTCATACCGCCTTGACAACCAATGGAGTATTGGTGGCGGGCTAGACGTTATTTACGGAATAGGTAAATTAGAAAGAGATGTATACTTCTATTCGCCTGTCGATGGGTCTGTGTTAGGAACAACTGAAGCCCTAGATGCAGATGTGAATGGCTTTGGCTTAGGGTTTAATGTTGGTGTTGTGTATGAGCTGAATGAGAATAACCGTTTTGGTTTATCTTATCGCTATAGCCCTGATTTAAAAGTAAAAGGTGAAGTGAGCTTTAATGGTTCAACTACTGATGACGATACATTAACCTTAGGATTGCCTGATATGGCAGAGTTTTCAGGTTACCACCGCATTAAAGATACACAATATGCCGTGCATTACAGTGTGCAATGGATAGGCTGGTCTTCATTCGACACTTTAGAGTCAGATACTTACGGTACAATTAGTAATTACCAATGGAAAGATGCGATGCACTTTGCAATTGGTGGTACGTACTACTTAAACGAAACGTGGACATTACGCACTGGCTATTTATATGACCAAAGTGCTCAGGATGAGGTGACCTCTATTTCAGTGCCGGATTCAGATAGGCAATGGTTTTCTGCTGGAGTGACTTACCACTTTTCAAAGAATGCTAATGTAGATCTTGGCGGGACTTATTTATTAGGCCAAACCGTTGAAGTAAATGAAGAAACTACTGGTGTATCTTCAATCACAGGAACAACCCAAGCTAATGCAATCCTTGTTGCACTTCAATACAGCCACCAATTTTAATTTTTAATGGTTGAATTAAAAAGCGCTGAGTGAAACGAAATAACCTTTGGTTTCACTCAGCGCTTTGTTGTTTTTAATATTTATTTCACTTAGCTTTTATTTGCCTGTTGCGCTCTTTCCGCACGTAGTTTACGCATCTCTTTCGGGTCAGCAATCAATGGTCGGTATATTTCTATACGGTCGCCTTGCTTAACCGTGCTTTCTAATTTGTCTGGTTTACTAAAAATACCAACAGTAGCTTCACTAGGAATGATTTCAGGGAAATGTTTAACAATACCTGATAGCTTTATAGCATGTTCAATGGTTGTGCCAGTAGGTACTTTTAACGAGAGTAATACTTGCTTATGCGGCAAACCATAAACTACTTCTATGTCGATTAATTCATTCATTAATTTATCACCTTAACATTAACGATTGCCGTAAACAGTTTTTGCTCTATTTGAAAACGACTTTACCATTGACCCGATTAGTTCATGGAAAATACGGCCAAAGGCCAACTCTACAATAGAGCTACTGAATTCAAATTGTAGATCTAAACTGACTTTACAAGCTTGATCATCTAATGCAGTAAAGGTCCAACCGCCCGTTAAATGTTTAAAAGGGCCTTCCACTAAATTCATACTGATTGATTTAGCTGGGATTAATGTGTTTTCTGTAATGAATGTTTGACCAATACCTGCTTTAGAAACTTTAATTGATGCTTTCATGGTATCCGCTTCATCGACTAATATTTCCGTCGCGCTGCAACCAGGCAAAAACTCAGGATAAGCATTCACATCGTTTACTAATTGATACATTTCTTGTGCGCTATACATCAACAATGCGCTTCGTGATACTTCAGCCATGTTTCACCCCATTTAAAAAATAGCATATTACACGATGCATTCGTCGAACTGAAAAAAAACCGATAAAATTAGCGAATAAAATAAGAAAAATGCTTGCGAATGAGTGACTTTTCGACAAATCAAATAGCCATTTAAAAAAACAAACTTTATAATGGAGTCTATGGCTAAAAAAAATTCAAAATCAAAAAACAACGATAATACGATTGCACGCAATAAACGTGCTTCTCATGAGTATCACTTAGAGGAACGTTTTGAAGCGGGACTTGAGCTACAAGGTTGGGAAGTTAAAACATTACGTGCAGGTAAAGCAAATATTGCAGATAGCTACATTTTCTTAAAAAATGGAGAAGCTTGGTTACTTAATGCAACATTTCCACCATTGATTGCAGCATCATCTCATGTTGTTTGTGATCCTTTACGTTACCGCAAACTGCTACTTAAGCGTCGAGAGCTTGATAACTTGGTTGGTAAAGTAGAGCGTCAAGGTTATTCAATTATCCCTGTATCGCTATACTGGAAAAAAGCCTGGGTTAAAATCTCCTTTGCTTTAGCAAAAGGTAAACAGGATCATGATAAGCGTAATGACGTTAAAGATCGTGAGTGGAAAGTACAAAAAGAGCGCATGATGAAGCATGACGCTCGATAAATGAGCAACTGGCACGTTATTTGTTAGATAATACTATCTTGATGCAAATAGCTTTGTTAGACTCAACATGTTGGTAATTTATTACTAACCATCTGGGGATGATTTAGGACTCGACGAGATTCATGAAACCCAAGGTGCATGCCGAGGTGACGGCTGGCCTCGTAAAAAGCCGTCAAAGTTATAGTTGCAAACGACGATAACTACGCTCTAGCAGCTTAGGCTAGCTAGCCTTCCACCCACGTTTCTCCTATGGGCAGGGATTCGGAAGGTCATTTACATTTGGATAGCGAGGGAACCTTGTTCGAGGGTGAACCGCGAAATAGTATCGAACTCGCTCTTTGCAATCCTGTCTGTCGGAGTGTCGAGAGTTAATCTAAAGATAGACTAAGCATGTAGTACCGAGGACGTAGGCTTTTCGGACGGGGGTTCGACTCCCCCCATCTCCACCACCTACTGAAAAAGGCTGATTTCTTAACGGATTTCAGCCTTTTTTGTATCTGTAAGTTTTTTTAACATGTTAATTACTAGTTTCCTGGTTGTTATTTGACTAAGAGTACAAAGGTTTAGACAGAGAGTGTGGCCTTTTATCATAGACTGGGACGTCATTAAGTGAGGAGAGTAAACTCTTATTTACCTTGATTCGCGTTCTATTGTATTGATAACTAATCGAGAGAATGAGCTTATTTCAGTAAAACTTATTTAGGTTGATGGTAATACTGCCAAAGAAATAATGAACCGACACTTCGCCAACCTTGCCAATGTTCAACCATTTGTCGTGCTTGTTTAGGGGTTGGTTTCTCTGTTAAGCCTTTTAGTTTTGCTAACCCCAATAATATCCCTAGATCATCAGCAGGAAAAATATCTTGTCTGTTTAAAGAAAATATCAAATAGATTTCTGCACTCCAGCGCCCAAAACCTTTTAGTTGCATGATCTCGATAATTGCCTCTTCATCACTTAAATCACTTAATGATTCTATATCTAAGCTGTTTGTGATGATGGCATTGGCTAAACGCTTTACATATTCTACTTTGCGCCAAGACAGGCCTACATCCCTTAGCGCTTGATCTTCTATTTCAATTAATCTCGCTGGGGTGACTGAGCCCATTAAATTGATCAGTCGTTGCATAATAATTGCAGCTACTTTAGTTGATAATTGCTGTCCTACTATGGTGGATAGAAAGGTTTCAAACCCTGCTGGTCTTGATCTAGGTGAAGGCGGACCTAGCTCTTTGAAAGCTGCTGCGATGTCTTCATCCAATAGGCTGAGTGCTTGCATGCCGCGTGCAATGGTTTGTTCATCCATAATTAATCTCACCGATAACTTAGGCAATATAATATTGATTGAGTCATTGATTTAAGCTGTTAAAAGGCTACCTACTTTAATATATGTAATGATATTCATGCAATGAGTATTAGGTATGTGTGATTGATAAAAGCATAGCAAACAGGTATCTTGTGCGACTATTAATAGCCCTGCATAGACGACAGTAAAAAGATATTTATGAACGATTTTTATTATGAACCACCGACAGAGCCTTGGTTAGATACGATTTATAAAGATAAAGATATGATTGTGTTTAACAAACCAGCGGGTATTTTATCTGTGCCTGGCCGTGATATTGAACGCCACGACAGTATGTATAGCCGTTTGTTAGAAAAACACCCTAATAGCCATACGGTACATAGGTTAGATCTTGCCACTTCAGGTGTCATTATTTTTGCATTAAGAAAAGATGCAGAGCGTGCGTTAAAAATACAATTTCAAGAGCGAGAAACTAAGAAGATTTACTATGCAAGGGTGTTAGGCCATATTAAAGATAAACAGGGATGTATTGATATTCCTCTTGGCAAAGACATTGATAACCCACCGCGCCATCGAGTAGACGATAAAGCAGGAAAGCAATGTAAAACTTTTTATGAGGTGGTTAGTTACGGGGAACAAAGTACTTTGGTTAAACTGATGCCCGTGACTGGGCGTACACATCAACTACGTCTTCACATGATGGCAATAGGCCATCCTATTTTAGGTGATGGCTTTTATGCAGACCCTATTGCATTAAATTTATCACCACGTTTGCTGTTACATGCAAGTGAGATAACTATTCAACATCCTTACAGTAAAAAACTGGTTAACTTTAGAACGGAAGTGCCTTTTACTGAGCCTGTTAATGGTCAGTAAAGTTATCTCAGGTTTGGATGAGCAAAGGGGACCCGTTACTACTTTTGTGGGGAGCACAATAAACTGGTTAGTGCTTCATTAAATCGTTTTAATTAAACAAATAACTTTATTATTCAGCGTTTAACTTAATTAGACATGGAAAAGTAGGTACAAAAAAACCTCTGAACATCACTGAGCAGAGGTTGTTGATTATAGGATTTAGTATTGCTTAAGCTTGGTAGCCGCCTTGAATGCCTTTGGTTGTTACTGATACTGCATCGTGGGCATGTAAGCTTTCGTAATGATTTACACGCAACCAGAAATCATCAAATAATACTTGTTCATTTAATGCAAATTTCAATTGACGAGCTGCATCTTCACAAAACATTAAGTTTTGACCATTTAAGCGTGCAAACTCTTGCTCATCTTCACGTTTAACTGCTGCTTGTACTGGTGTTTTCAGGGTTGCTTCAATTAAATCTATTAATGCAATAATAGGAAAGTTATCCGCTGTATCGCTTAATTTAACCTTAATTTCTGCAACACTACGTTGGCTGTGTGGTGTTGCTACAATGCCTTGCGTTGAACCTAACCAAGTTAATACATCTTCTTTAGCAACATTTTCTTGTTGATCATACTGTTTGCTAAATGCATCTTGAATTAATTGACGTGCTAATGCGGCAGAGCATGGGCAAGTTGAAGAATAAGGTACATCTACTTTTAATTCGAAATCAAACTTTCCATCGATTAAACGGCCTACAATGACTACTGGGTAAGCTTTCCAACCACGTTTCTCACTGATTAGTGACTTACGACGCAAGTTATAATCAAAAGCAATTTTAACAAAAGCTTCAGAACTCAAATCATGGTGACTTTCAATAAAGCCATTTAAAAGAGTTGTTAATGTATCAAGCGTTAATTCAGACTCGGTAGAAAGTTGATCTAACTGCAAGTACAAACGAGACATGTGAATGCCTTTTGCTTGTGGGTCACCAAGGTTTACGAATACTTCAGCCTTTGCGCTGACTTGTTGAGCAGGGCAATTATCTGTTTGTACCATTAACGGTAACTCAATATTACTCATACCAACGCGGTCAAGCGTTCCTTCAGTTTGAGCTTGTGCGCTATTTGCGATATCTGGCATTGCCATTCAATAAGGCTCCCTTCAACATGCTTTACATGGATAAATGATTATAAAATTGAGCGCGCATTATAAACGGGTTCTCGACAATTAAAAACCATGAAATACAAAGGTTTTTTCAAACTAATTGATAATTTATACCAATACTTGTAGATCAATAGGTAATACTTAAGAAAAAAGTGATTGATTTTACTGAATTTAACAACAGTTTTGATTTGAAGAAGGTTAACGGCAAATAAAGTCGGTACAATAGTTAAATAACTATTTTGTTGATAAACAGAGTGAGGATGCGTGAGTTTACTTAACCTTAAAACCTGGGTGCATTATTATGTGGCGTTATTAAAACGACTCGGCCCAATCAAATTTAGCTTATTATTAGCTTTTGCCATTATTTCAGCTGATGCTTGTTTACAGGTAATTATTACCCATGTTTTCTCTGAAGAGTTAGATCTCGCTGATATATTTCGTTCTTTTGTGCTTGGCTTAATTATTACTCCCTGGGCTGTTTATTTTTTAAGTGTGGTGGTTGGTGATTTAGATAATGCGAGACACCGATTGGCATCAACAGTACAAAAGCTAGAAAATATTTCTAGAGATGATAAAGCTAAAACGACGCTGCTAGAAAATGAGATTCTAGAACATCAAAAAACCCAGTTACAACTCATAGAAGGCACTAGTCTCTTACGCTCTTTTTTTGATACTTCTCCTGACCTTATTTTCCATTGTGATGTGGATGAACGTTTTGTGAGTTGTAATAAAGCAATGGGTAAGCTACTTGGAAAAACTGAAGATCAATTAGTAGGATTATCGCCAAGTGATATATTTCCGCCAGAGTATGCTGAAGCGGTTACTGAGCGTCATCATAGAGTTATTGAAACTCACCAAGAGGAAATTCATGCGACTTGGTTACAATACCCTAATGGCCATCTATCATATTTTGAAATCCGAGCTCTGCCTTTATTCAATAGTCGACAAGAGTGCATAGGATTAATAGGTTTTGGCCGAGACATCACTGACCGTAAGAAACATCAAGAATTTCTTGAAAAAGCAAGCCGCGATAAAACTACTTTTATTTCGACTATTAGCCATGAATTACGTACGCCACTTAATGGTATAGTAGGCTTGAGTCGTATGTTACTAGATGAAAGCTTTAATCAAGAGCAAATACAGTATCTTAAAACTATCCACATGAGTGCTATTACCTTAGGTAATATTTTTAATGATATTGTAGATCTTGATAAATTAGATAGAAGACGTTTAAATTTAGCCAATGATTGTATTACTGTTGACGATTTTATGAATGATTTGCAAAGTTTAGCGTATATTCAAACGGAGCAGAAAAAACTTAAATTAGTATTTGAGCAATCCCCTGACTTACCTAGCTGTTTGTATTCTGATGGGACTCGTTTGCGCCAAGTACTATGGAATTTAATCACTAATGCGGTGAAATTTACTGATCATGGGCAAGTGACTATTCGTTGTAGTCATAAGATAGACGGTAATAATAAATGGTTACGTTTTGAAGTTGAAGATACAGGTGTTGGGATCCCGGAAGATAAGCTAGATAAAATCTTTGCTATGTATTATCAAGTAAAAGGAGAGCGCCATGCAACAGGGACTGGGATTGGTTTGGCGGTATCGAGCCAAATCGTAGAAGCGATGCGAGGGCGTTTAACGGTCTCCAGCAAACTAGGTAAAGGCAGTACATTTACGCTTGAACTGCCAAGTGCATGCTCGCCTAAACAGGTTAAGTCTCATTTCACTGCACCAACCTTATCGATTTTGTTAGTTGAAGATATTGAACTCAATATATTAGTCGCACGTGCATTATTGGAGAAACAAGGGCATCAGGTTGATGTAGCAATGAATGGTCAAGAAGCGATTGATAAAGTAACTCAATATGATTATCAATTGATTTTAATGGACATCCAATTACCGGATATGGATGGTTATGAAGTGACACGTCGTTTACGTGAAACGCAAAAAGACTTACCACCAATTGTTGCTTTAACTGCAAATGTCTTCTCTAATACTCAGCAATTTGTCGAAAAAGGCTTAGATGATGCGATCGGTAAACCATTAAGCTTATCTTTATTAAATGCCATGTTAGAGCGTCATTTTAGCGATGGTCGAGCGATTTCCTTGACCCAAAGTACTCACCAAGAAACAGAGGTAAGTAAAGTTCAAGTCACATTGTTCAATGAAATCATGTTAAAAGAGCTAATGGAGTTCTTACCTACATCGGTAATGTTAGATAATGTCAGCCTGTTCGAAGGGTTAATGCCTGAATATCTTGCTGTATTGGAAAGTCATATGGTAGCCAAAAATCAGCAAGGGATAGTCGATAAATCTCATAAGATTAAAGGAGCCGCCGCTTCTATTGGTTTATTACGTATACAAAACCTAGCACAAAAAATGCAATCACCTGACTTGCCTGCATGGTGGGATAATATTGATGACTGGCACGATATGATTAAAAACTTGTACTTGAAAGATGTTGCTGACTTGAAAAAGTGGATCGTAGCCAATGGTTAAGTCATTAACGTGAGTGGTGCTAAGTACAATCACGGATAGATAGTAAAAAGGCTAACAAATTTGTTAGCCTTTTTGATATAAAGTGACGTATAAAACGTCTTTAGTTTTCTAGTTCACCGCAAAAACGATAACCTTCACCATGGATTGTTGAAATAATCTCTGCTGATTCTGGCACACTTTCAAAGTGTTTACGGATACGACGAATCGTTACATCAACTGTCCGGTCATGGGTTTTAAGCTCACGGCCAGTCATTTTCATTAATAAATCTGCACGGGTTTGAATTTTACCCGGGTTTTCAATGAAATGTAGAATTGCTCTAAATTCACTGCGTGGTAACTTAAATACTTGGCCATTTGGGCTAATTAATGAGCGACTGTCTATTTCCAGTGTCCAACCGCTAAACTTGTAAGATTCAACTTTCTGGCGAACTTGTTCAAAATATAACGTATCTTGCATGGTACGTGTTAATAAATTACGAGCACGAATCGTTAATTCACGTGGATTAAAGGGTTTAGTAATATAATCATCAGCGCCAATTTCTAAGCCTAAAATCTTATCAACTTCATTATCGCGTCCAGTTAGGAATATTAATGCGATATTTTTATGTTCGCGGATTTCTCGTGCTAATAGCAAACCGTTTTTACCTGGTAAGTTGATATCCATAATAATAAGGTGAATATCATTGTTATCTAATACCTGGTGCATCTCTTCGCCATCATTGGCTTCAAAGACTTGGTAACCTTCTGCTTCAAAAACACTTTTTAATGTACTTCGTGTTACTAACTCATCTTCAACAACTAAAATTTTAGCGCTAGACATGAATTGACTCCTATAAAATTAATAATGCTTTCTCTACTTCGCTTGAAGTTAAGTAGAGTGAAACCGTTAATGCCATGTACATGTATATGACGAGGTGTTTTTTAAACAATGTAGGGCGTTGAATACGAATGCGGTTTAAAAAACTTAGTTTCTAATAGCTAAAGTGTAATTACTTAACATATAGATAACAACTTATTATGTCGCTAAACGAGCCTTTTAGCTTATCTAATTGATATTTATCAACAGATTTGTGGGTTTAGCTAACATTTTGTTATTTGTTATGCCAATTAATTGCAACCTATTTCCGTTGTTTGTTTCAGTCAGCAATAAGCTTTGATATAATCGAGAGATAATAGATTTAACGAAAATAACAAAAACACATGGATTTAACTTCAATTTTTCAGTTTAAACAAAGTAGCGCTGCACTTCGATTGCAGTGCTTTTGGTTATTTGTAAAAAAGTAAATTCAATCTTTATAAAACCCGCTATTGATGGCGGGTTTTTTCGTATTAAAGCAGGGGGGTACGATGCGCGTACTTAAATTTGGCGGGACTTCATTAGCAAATGCACAACGTTTTAATCAGGTTGCTGATATTGTCATTAATAATCATCAACAATCTCAAATTGCATTAGTTTTATCAGCACCATCAGGTGTGACTAATAACTTAGTTGCAGTCGTAGAAAAAACCAGCCAAGGATTATCTGCTGACGAGCATTTAGTTGCGATTCAAAAAATATTTTCAGAACTTATCCAAGGTTTGAAGTCAACTTACGTTGAATTAGCTGATGAATTATTACGTACTACCTTCGAAACTGAAATCGCTGAGCTAACCAAGTTATTAGAAGGTGTTCGCTTATTAGGACAGTGTCCTCCGAGTATTGAAGCGCGTATTTTGAGCAAAGGTGAAGTATTAAGTATTGCTTGTATGAAGCAATTGTTAATTGCAAAAGGTCAAGAAGTAGAGACAATTGTCCCTCAACAAAAGCTTATTTCCTTTAAAGGTGGTTATTTAGAAGCGCAGATTGACATTAAAGCATCACGTGCGTTATTTGAAAAAGAAACTATTGTCGCTAATGCAATCTACTTAATGCCTGGATTCACGGCGGGTAATCCTGAAGGTGAAACCTTAGTATTAGGTCGTAATGGTTCAGATTATTCTGCCGCAGTATTAGCCGCTTGTTTACGTGCTGAATGTTGTGAAATTTGGACTGATGTCGATGGTGTTTACAGTTGTGACCCACGTTTAGTAAAAGATGCTCGTTTATTAAGTTCGTTAAGTTACGCAGAAGCGATGGAGTTATCTTACTTTGGGGCTAAAGTTCTGCACCCAAAAACTATTGCGCCAATCGCACAACATAGCATCCCTTGTTTAATTAAAAACACGCATAATCCACAAGCGGAAGGTACTTTGATTAGCTCACAAAAGAGTGATCAAAAGCTACGTGTTAAAGGTATTTCAGACTTAAAAGGTTTGAGTATGCTTAGTATCTCGGGTCCTGGCATGAAAGGTATCGTCGGCATGGCCGGTCGTATCTTTACGACAGTTTCTCGTGCCGGTGTATCGATTATTTTGATCACGCAATCATCATCTGAGTACAGTTTAAGTTTTTGTATCTATTCAAATGATACACAACAAGCGATTGATGCATTAACTGAAGAATTTAGTTTAGAGTTTGAAAATAACTTATTAGAAGAGATTGATGTTATCGATAAACAGGCGATTATTTCGTTAGTTGGCGATGGCATGAAAAAAGAAAAAGGTGTTGCTGCACGTTTCTTAATGGCGTTAACTGATGCCTCAATTAATGTCACTGCTATTGCGCAGGGCTCTTCTGAGCGTTCAATTTCTGCGGTAGTATCTGAGAAAAAGACCAACGAAGCGGTAACAGCTTGTCACCACAGCTTCTTTAGCAAAGCACAATTCATCGACCTTTTTGTTATTGGTTGTGGTGGTGTAGGTGGCGCATTAGTGGATCAAATCCACCGCCAACAAAGTTATTTAGCAGAACGTAATATTGCAATTCGTGTGTGTGGTGTAGCAAATAGCCGTGCCATGTTATTAGATGTTAAAGGCGTTGACTTAACAAACTGGCGTGATCAGTTGAAAGATGCCACTTCAGAGCTCTCATTAGTGTCAATGAAAGCTTTGGTAGATGGTTCTCATATCATTAATCCTGTGATTGTTGACTGTACAAGTAATGATGCAATTGCAGCGCGATATGTTGACTTTTTAGGCGCAGGTTTCCACGTGGTAACTGCCAATAAAAAAGCCAACACAAGTAGCATGGATTACTATAATCAATTACGTTTAACTGCTTTAATGAAGCGTCGTAAATTCTTATACGATACTAACGTAGGTGCAGGTTTACCAGTTATTGAAAACATGCAAAACTTGTTTAATGCAGGTGACAGTTTAGTTAAATTTAATGGTATTCTATCGGGCTCTTTATCTTTCATTTTTGGTAAATTAGATGAAGGTCAGTCGTTCTCTGATGTAACAACTGAAGCTCGTAATATTGGTTTTACCGAACCTGATCCGCGTGATGACTTAAGCGGTACTGATGTAGCACGTAAGCTCCTGATATTAGCACGAGAAGCGGGCATGGAATTAAGTTTAGACGACGTTGAAGTCGAGCAAGCCTTACCACCAGGTTTTGATGATACGGGTACAACTGACGAATTCATGGCTCGTTTGCCTGAAGCTGATGCCTACTTTAAAGAGTTACAAGACAAAGCAAATGAAGAAGGTAAAGTACTGCGTTACATTGGAAGTATTGAAGATGGTAAATGTAAATGTAGTATTATGGCGGTTGATGAGAATGATCCGTTAAATAAGGTAAAAGATGGTGAAAATGCATTAGCCTTTTATAGCCAATATTACCAACCAATTCCATTGGTATTACGTGGCTACGGTGCAGGAACTGAAGTAACTGCAGCGGGTGTGTTTGCCGATGTACTAAGAACATTAAACTGGAAACAAGAGTTTTAATATCAACTCTTATCAGGAACAGGGGTTTTAAAATGTCTATTGTTGTTTACGCTCCCGCTTCAACAGCGAATGTGAGTGTAGGATTTGACGTATTAGGTGGGGCATTGACTCCTATTGACGGAGCGCCATTAGGTGACCGTGTTAAAATTACTAAAGGTGATTACGGATTTTCATTACAGTGTGTAGGTCCATATTCACATAAGCTACCAGAAGATTATAAAAATAATATTGTTTATGATTGTTATTTAGCTTACCAAGCCGCACTAACAAAAATGCATAAAGAAATTTTACCAGTGTCGCTAACGCTAGAAAAAAACTTGCCTGTGGGCAGTGGTCTAGGCTCTAGCTCAAGCTCTATTGTTGCGGCATTAGAAGCATTAAACGCATGGCACGATTACCTGTTAGACGAGCATACTATGCTTAGTTTAATGGGGGATATGGAAGGTAAAATCAGCGGCAGTGTACATTATGATAATGTTGCACCGTGCTACCTAGGCGGCATGCAGTTGATGATTAATGAGGGGGGGGAAATCAGCCAAAAAATTCCTTCATTTAAAGAGTGGTATTGGGTAGTTGCTTATCCGGGTATTGCTATTTCAACATCGGCAGCACGTGATATTTTACCATCACAATACCGTTTATCAGATGCGCTAACTTACGGCCGTCGTTTAGGTGCCTTTGTACATGCTTGTCATAGTAATCAGCCTGCATTAGCGGCAACTATGCTCAATGATGTTATCGCTGAACCTTATCGTTCACAATTGATCCCTGGTTTTGAAGATGCACGTGTATTTGCAAAACAAAGTGGTGCATTGGCAATGGGTATTTCAGGTTCAGGTCCAACTGTATTTGCAGTCATGACTGATTTATCACAAGCGGAATTATTAAAAAATTGGTTAACAGAAAACTTTCTTCAAAATGAAGATGGTTTTTGTCATATTTGCCACCTTGATGAACAGGGTGCGCGCGTGTTAGGAAAAGAGTTATGAATTTATACAACATCAAAGACAATAGTGAACAAGTCAGCTTTCAACAGGCTGTAAAACAAGGACTAGGACGCGGCCAAGGCTTATTCTTTCCTGACACTATTACACCGTTAGATAATATCGATGCGCTACTAGAAATGAATCTAGTGGATCGTTCAACTGAAGTATTATCACACTTAATTGGTTATGAACTAAGCAAAGAAACAGTGCACAGTATCGTTGCTAACGCTTTTACTTTTCCTGCTCCAGTAAAAAAAGTAACAGATAATATCAATGCATTAGAGTTATTTCACGGTCCAACGCTTGCGTTTAAAGATTTTGGTGGACGTTTTATGGCGCAATGTTTAGCGTCATTTAAGGACGATGGAAAAATTACTATTTTAACAGCAACGTCTGGTGATACTGGTGCGGCTGTTGCTCATGCATTTTATGGTATGGAAAATATCAACGTAGTTATCCTTTATCCAAAAGGAAAAATTAGTCCATTACAAGAAAAACTGTTTTGTACATTAGGTGGTAATATTTCTACAGTGGCTGTTGAAGGTGATTTTGATGATTGCCAGGCAATGGTTAAACAAGCGTTTGATGACCAAGAGTTAAAACAAGCTGTAGGTTTAAACTCTGCTAACTCAATTAACATCAGCCGTTTATTAGCACAAATTTGTTACTACTTTGAAGCGTTTGCACAATTAGATGCTAAACAACGTGAAAATTTAGTCGTGTCTGTTCCAAGTGGTAACTTTGGTGATTTAACCGCTGGTTTATTAGCAAAAGCATTAGGTTTACCGATTAAACGCTTTATTGCAGCTACTAATGAGAATGATACTGTGCCACGCTACTTGAAAGAGGGCACATGGGCACCGAAGAAGACAGTTGCAACATTATCTAATGCAATGGACGTAAGTGCACCCAATAACTGGCCACGTATTGAAGAATTATTCAAAGTGAAAGGTTGGTCTTTAGCTGAATTAGGTTACGGTAAGTTATCTGATGATGAGACTAAGAAAACCTTGGTTGAAATGGATAAATTAGGTTACGAGTGTGAGCCGCATGGTGCGATAGCCTTCCATGAACTAACAGCTCAGCTTCAAGAAGGTGAAACTGGTTTGTTCTTATGTACTGCTCATCCTGCTAAATTCAAAGAGAGCGTAGAAGAGATCCTAGGCCGTGATATCTTCATTCCAGAAGAGTTAGCATCTCGTGCAGATTTACCGTTATTATCAAAAGAGTTTCCGGTTGATTTTGCTAAAGTACGCGAATTGTTAATGTCTTTGTAAGATGAACTAACCTTTTTAGTATTAAATTAGGGCGTATTACACGCCCTTTTTTGGGAGTAAAATATGGGTAAGGTATTAAACGATCTTTTAGGTCAGTTAAGTTTAGAAAAACTAGAAGTAAACTTATATCGAGGGCAAAGCCAAGACTTAGGGTACGGTGCTGTATTTGGCGGTCAAGTTATGGGGCAGGCTATTTCTGCTGCTAAAGAAACGGTAAAAACTGATCAACAAGTACATTCTTTTCACTCTTATTTTTTGCGTCCTGGTAAAACAGACCAAGCAATTGTGTATGACGTAGAAAGAATTCGTGATGGTAACTCATTGTCCGCAAGGCGCATTAAAGCGGTACAAAATGGTAAGCCTATCTTTTACATGACCGCTTCTTTTAAAGCTACTGAAAAAGGCTTTGAGCATCAAGATGAAATGCCTGATGCACCTGCGCCGGAAGATCTAATTTCGGAGCAAGAGATGGCGTTATTGCACTCGGATATGCTGCCTGATTTTATTCGCGATAAACTGGTTTCAGAAAAACCGATAGAGATGCGCCCGGTTACTTTAATTAATCCTGTTGAACCTGATATTGAACCCCCTAAACGTTTGGTATGGTTTAAAGCGAATGGGCGTATGCCAGATGATTTGCGTGTACATCGTTATCTTCTTGCATATGCGTCAGACTTTAACTTTTTACCTACAGCGTTACAACCGCATGGAGTGTCGTTTTTAGATGAAACAATGCAAGTGGTTACTATTGACCATTCAATGTGGTTTCACCATGATTTTCGTTTAGACGAGTGGCTATTATACTCAGTTGAAAGCTCGGTTGCTTCCGATGGGCGTGGTTTAGTAAAAGGGCAGTTCTTTACGCGAGAAGGTAAGTTAGTGGCTTCTAGTGTGCAAGAGGGCTTGATACGACAACATCGTAAGGCAAAACCTGTGATCAAAGTACCTGTCGAAATGGCGTCTACAAAAGAGTCATAAGAAGTGGTGGAGCTATGCGGGATCGAACCGCAGACCTCAACGCTGCCAGCGTCGCGCTCTCCCAGCTGAGCTATAGCCCCACTATATGACTGCTAACAGAAAAATTAAAACAGTATTATCTGTTGGCAACATCATACGTTAAATTAAACCAGTAGCAAAATAGTTTTATTAAAATAAGTATTATTAAATCAATGAGCTATATTCAAAAGCGAGTGGCGATTTTAGTGAGTGATTTTGTGTAGTGAAAATGGCTTATGCTAGCGATACCCATTATATTAAATAAGTGATTGGTATAATAAGCCATTTTATTATTGTGTTGTTTAATGATGGTTTATTAAAACGAGGTTATTGAGTTTCGATTCGATAAAAACGCGTTGTGCCACTCACTTCATTACCCACAATTAAGATAGGTGTTCCCGTTGGGCTTGCTTTTGCAGCAACAAACTTAAACCCTTCTGGCCCTAAGTCTCCGGCATCCACTTTATAGCTTGAAATACCTTGTTCATTTTTATTTTTCTTGTTGTTTTTTGGATCAACGGACATATCTCTATTATTTAGATATTGTATAAATTTAGCTTGGCTTGGTTTGCTAATGTCATAGACCATAATGCCGCCCATTCTTTCTAAGCCAATAAATGCATAGGTCTTGTTATCAATCTTTGCAACGGTTAATGCTTCAGGCTCCGGGCCTTTTTTAGCACTACGATCTTCGGCTTTTAATTTACTATGGCTTTGGTTAAAGTTGTTACCGTATTTTTCCGCAGTTATACGTTCGAAATCACTTCCTGAATCAAATACCATTGTATTGCTTTTCATATCCCAAATCGAGAAAGATCGACCACCAAAAGTTAATAGGCGATCTACTTTTCCATCGGCGTCTAGGTCTCCATATTTTGCTGTCATTGAATGTGAAAATTTAATACGGTCAACGGTATCTGAGAGTGAACCACCTTTTGCAAAGTGAGTTAAATCTAATTGTGCACTAGCTAGTTTAGGTGCATAAATCTGACTTGAAAAGGCATCTTTTAAGCTAATATCATCGGCACATTTTTGATCTTCTAAGTGATAGTAGAAATGGCCTTGTTCGCACTCTGCCTGTGATAAGTCACTTACCCAATCACTTCGGTCATCACCTTCATTCGCTGTAATAAGGTAATCAACACCATTGATACGGGTTGTTGCAATAGAATCGGGTTGATACATACCGAGCAATGGCTGTTTACTTAACAGTGCTTTTTTATCTTTATCATTTCCATCTAGCTCATTACCATCTTGTAAATGGTCTTTCAGACCTAGAGCCATGATTTGGTCGATACGTTTATTTGCAAGGTCAATAATAGCGATGGCATTGTTTTCCTGTAAGGCCACATAGGCCTTTGTACTATCTTCGTTAACGGCAATGTATTCGGGCTCTATATCTTCTGAAACGCTTGCCTTATATCCGTTAAGTAATAGCCCTTTAGGCAAGTCAGCGTGTCGAGAACCAGATTGATTAAATGCCTTAAAGTTGATGATTTTGCTATCTGTGGTTAGAGATTTATTATTCCAGTTAATATCAATGATTGCGACTTCACCTTCAGGATCTATTTCGTAGTTATTGACACTTGGTTCACCTTCAAGTGCGACCAATACTTGTTTACCATTGGGGGTAAAAGTCACCATATCGGGTAATGCACCTAACGCATTGGCAGAAATAAAGCTTAAATCATGTGTATTGTAAAAAGCGACCCAGCCTATATCTGTTTTAGTTTTTGCTTCGATAGCTACAGCCAATAGTCCGTTGTAAGCATCAATACTATTTGCTGCTCCGGCTTCAGCGTTAAGATGCTGCTTGATATCAGCTTTTACATTCAAATGCTTAGATAAAATCGGGTCATCAATGTTTTGACTGTTGATTACGTCAATCTGACCTGATTGTGCATTCACAACAAAGGTTTGCTGTGTATTTTTATCAAAGGTGACAATTTCAGCTGCACTTTGATCAAATATATTTGATTGATAACGTCCTGCTTCAACGAGTTTTATTGAAGGTACATTTTGTTCAGCAGCAATAATAGTTGGAGTTATGATTGTAGAACAAAGGATAACGGAAGTGATGATATTATATTTCATGATTTTTCTCTGAGCATTAAGAAGGATGAGCAATAATATGAGGTGAATTTATGACAATTCTATTAATTTGCTTAAACAATCTATTAATTTGAACAAAAAATCATCGTTAACGTAGGCAAAACATGGCGGCACGTTTAAATTTAAAACAATAATTGTTCTTTTAATATCAACATGTTGAAAATATAAGCGGTCAGTTAATTATTTCGTTTTTATTACTGTTTAGGGGTTGTGCTTAGCATTAACTTCTCTATAATACGCCTCACTTGCTTGAGAACACTTTAAAGCAATCGCCCGGGTGGTGAAATCGGTAGACACAACGGATTTAAAATCCGTCGCTTAATAGGCGTGCCAGTTCAAGTCTGGCTCCGGGCACCAATTATAAGAAAAAGCTTCGCATATGCGAGGCTTTTTTTTTACCTTTAATTTAGTAATTACCACCATTATAACACTTATTCCCACTGTATTAGGGGGATCTAAATTTTCTATAGTAATTGCTTTAATTTGAATCGAGAGGGTTTATAAATACTGGTTTCTTTCATCGGCTTTCAATAAAGAAGAAGCATTTGAAGGCTGTAATATGGATTCGCCCACTATTAAAATTATTATTATTTTTCTAACCGTTATTTCTGCTGACTCCCATTAATTTAAAAAAACATCCATTCAGTTTATTGTTTTATAGACCTTTCTATTTCAATCAGTTAAATTTGACTATCATGCAATATCATTAAATAAAACTAATTTAAATATATCATTGTCAGTATTTTTGACTAAAGTTGTAGCATATCTAGCTAATTCGAGCGCTATATTGTTTAAATGTTCTATTCTGTTGTTTCACATGAATTATATAAATTTTATAAAGGCAATAATTATTAATTATTAATGCATTAATTATTGTTATTAGTTGATTCCATGGTTTTTTATGCATAGCCATTTTCAGGTTTTAAGTGATATGAATGCATTGTATTAGCGTTTAAAAATACAATTCATAGCAAGTTAGTCTGTATTAAACTAAAGGATTTAGATAAAGAATGGAATATTTCCAAACATTGAAATCTCGATTGTTATTTTTGGTTTTTCTTGTATCCCTGCCGGGGATTATAGCCATTTTTTTTCAAGCAGCTTCTGAGCGTAGCACTGCAATTGAAACTGCGAGATTAAGTGCCGTCACTGTTGCTGATAATATCACCGCAGAGCAAATAAAAATTTTACAGAAAACCGAAAGTTTTTTAAAAAGATTATCAAAGTATTCGATATTACTGACACCTAACTCTCCTCAATGCAGTGCCTTCCTAGCTAATTTACATCATTTAACTGATTATTACGTCAATCTTGGCGCACCTGATGTTAATGGTGATTTAACCTGTACAGCGTTACCATTAGCAAAAACGGTCAACGTTGCAGACCGTCCTTATATTCAACAAGCAATCTCAAATAGAGAATTTACTGTCGGAAAGTTCCAAGTAGACCGTGTTGCAAATACAACTAGTATTAATTTTGCTTACCCCATTGTAGATCAAGAAAATAATGTAGCGGGTGTCGCTGTTGCAGCGGTTTCTTTAGAGTGGTGGAGCTTGCAATTAGAACACGCAAATTTACCACAAAATGCAGTGGCTTATATTACCGATCATCAAGATAATATCCTTGCTCTCTACCCAGAAAATAAAGCTCAATTAGGCCTGCCTATAAGCGAAGTTCAACACTTTTGGCAATCTGCCTTTAATACTCATACTAAAATGATTGAAGATAATGATGGAGAACTGAGGATATTTGTCAGTAAAGAATTAATGAATATTGAAGGTGACATGCCTGTTAATATGGTGATTGGCATACCATTTGAAGAAGCATTGCATAGCATCGATATTCGTTTACTAAAAATTATTTCAACGATTCTATTTTTCATTGTACTTTGTATTGTATTAGCAATCGTTGCTATTAACAGAAGTATTTTAAAGCCACTGAAAGCCCTCAAAACTTCTACACAACAATTAGCGTTAGGTAACAGTTCTGATGTTAGTTCTTTAGGTGGAGCGATAGAATTAGTCGATTTACAAAAGCATTTCAGCAGAATGGCAAAAACACGTTTAGACACTGAACAAGCATTGAAACATAGCCAACATTTTTTACAACAAAGTGAAGATAAATTATCTCGTCATTTGCAAAATACACCACTAGCTTCCATTGGTTGGAATAAAGAGTTTATTTGTACTGAATGGAACAGGGCGGCGGAGGTGATATTCGGCTATTCAGCGGTTCAAGCTTTGGGAAGTCATATTATGTCTTTGATTGTTGCTCCAGAGTTAAGAGAAGAGTTTACTAATTATTATCATTTATTATTTGAAAAGATAGGTGGAACCTTCTTCCGAGGGGCAAATGTAACAAAAAATGGAGATGTTATTTTTTGTAATTGGCATAACACATTAATTTTAGATGATAAAAACGATATCACAGGCGTAGCTGCCTTAATCAAAGATGTGACAGAAGATAAACGTAATCAGGACACGCTAGATAGGTTTTTTAAATTACCATTGAATTTACATATCATATTAGACTTTGAAGGTACTGTAATTAAAGTTAATAATGGCTGGAGTGATATTTTAGGCTTTAGTGCAGAGGAGTTAATTGGTACCTGCATTGTTGACAAAATTCACCCAGATGATCGTGAAAAAACGGCATTAGAGATTCAACGTATTGGTAACGGTGGTGATGTATTTAGTTTTGAGAATAGGTATTGTAATAAAAGTGGCGAGCATAGAATTATTTCGTGGTCATCGACTGCTTCCATGGATGATCAATTAATTTACGCGATTGGCATTGATATTACCGAGCGAAGAATCAATGAAGATAAATTGAGATTAGCTGCGGGGGTATTTACACATGCGAAAGAAGCTATTGTTATTTCAGATGATAAAAACAAGATTATTGATATTAACGAAGCCTTTACCAATCTAAGTGGATACAGCGAAGAAGAAACAATTGGTAAGCGTAATAATATTCTAAAATCAGGCCTTCATGACCAAGATTTTTACCAGGTCATGCGTGATAGTCTTACTAACAAAGGCTTTTGGGCAGGCGAGATTTGGAATAAGCATAAAGATGGCACGATCATTCCGCAATTATTAACTATCAGTACCGTTTACGGTGATCCTGGCAAGATCAAAAATTATATTGCGTTATATACCGATATAACAGACCTTAAAAACCAACAAAAGCAGTTAGAGCATATTGCTCACTACGATGTCTTAACTGGGTTACCTAATCGTAGTTTATTAGCAGATCGCTTAAAACAAGCGATGATCAATTGCGATGTGAATAACAAATCTTTAGCGGTTGTCTTTTTAGATTTAGATGGCTTTAAAGTGGTTAATGACTCATACGGACACAGTACCGGGGATCAATTGCTGGTTAAAGCTGCTTCTTTAATTCAAGGCAGTATGCGCAGTGGTGATACTTTAGCGCGTTTTGGTGGAGATGAATTTGTTGCTGTGTTTGCAAATCTAGAGAAAGCGAAGGATTGCGAGCCTTTATTAGAAGGTATGCTAGCCGCGCTAGACCAACCCGTTGTGATTGATGGTGCGAGACTCAAAGTGTCGGCTAGTATGGGCGTGACTATTTATCCGCATGATGGTGTGAGTGCCGATCAACTATTACGCCATGCTGATCAAGCTATGTATATCGCCAAGCAAGAGGGTAAAAACCGTTATTACCTATTTGATATGGAACAAGACATTGCACTTAAAAGTCAGCATGAGCAGTTACTTCGTATTAGCGAAGCTTTACAAAATGATGAGTTTGTACTGTATTACCAGCCTAAAGTGAATATGAAAACGGGTGAATTGGTGGGAGCTGAAGCCTTGATTCGATGGCAACATCCAGAACGAGGTTTGTTACCACCCATTGAATTCTTACCTGTTATTAATCGACATCAACTGAATATTCAGCTTGGGGAGTGGGTAATTGAAAGTGCTTTATCTCAAATTGCTTTATGGCGTCGGCAAGGTGTTGATATTGTGGTTAGTGTCAATATCGATGCGCAACAACTGCAGCAAAAGACTTTTGCTGAAAGGTTGGGTGAGTTATTACAGATACATGGTGATGTTCCACCACACTTATTACAACTAGAAGTATTAGAAACAAGCGAATTACAAGATATTGAAAACGTGACTAATATTATGCAAGCATGTACTAATTTAGGTGTTGGATTTGCGTTGGATGACTTTGGTACAGGTTATTGCTCATTAACTTATTTAAAGCGCTTACCGGTGAATTTAATTAAAATAGATCAAAGCTTTATTCTAGGAATGCTCGATGATCCTGATGATCTTTCTATTGTAGAAGGTGTATTGGGATTATCTAAAGCATTCCAACGTAATGTGATTGCTGAAGGGGTAGAGACATTAGCACATGGTGTTGCACTATTACGTTTAGGTTGTTGTTACGCACAAGGCTATGGCATCGCTAGGCCAATGCCAGCGGAAGAGATGTTACCTTGGGCTAAAAATTGGAAACCAGATTTAACTTGGTCTGAAGTCGTTATTGATAAACTGGATTCTACTAAAGAGTAAAGCTATCAGTTGGTTTTATGATGGACAATATGACTCAATAACCTGGATGGGTGACATAATTTATACAGTTGTTTATCAAATACACACATAGCCTAATAATAATAGGCTATGTGTCCCCTATATCAATGCATTTCATTTCCGTTAACTTCCTGATTATGCTTTAATACTGCGCTTAAAGCGTGATTAATTAATAGTATTGGGGTTTACCGTGAGTCAAGATACCGAAAAACGTCTAAATAAATTTATCAGTGATTCGGGGTATTGTTCTCGACGTGAAGCCGACAAATTGATTGAACAAAACAGAGTTAAAATAAATGGTGTTGTGCCTGAGTTAGGCACTAAAGTGCAACCAGGTGACACTGTGGTTGTTGATGGGAAACGAATTAGCAAAATTGCTGATAACAAATCAGATCGTGTTTACATCGCCTACAACAAACCAGTTGGTATTACTTGTACAACAGAGCGTAATGTTTACGGTAATATTATTGATGCTATCAAGCACAAAGAACGTATTTTCCCGATTGGGCGATTAGATAAACCATCTGAAGGGTTAATTTTTTTAACCAGTGATGGTGATATCGTTAATAAAATTTTACGTGCTGAAAATGCGCATGATAAAGAATACCGTGTGACTGTAGATCAACCGCTTAGTGAGCGTTTTGTTGATCGTATGCAGCGTGGTGTACCGATTCTGGATACTATTACTAAGCCGTGTATTGTTAAAGTAGAAAGTCGTTTTGTGTTTACGATTATCCTAACACAAGGCTTAAACCGCCAAATTCGCCGTATGTGTGAATACTTGGGGTATGAAGTGACACGGTTACAACGTACTCGTATCATGAACGTAACATTAAAGAACCTAAAAGCGGGTCAATGGCGTAATCTGTCTGAACAAGAGATGACTGAAATTAATACAGCAGTGGCAGGTTCATCTAAAACCGCTGTTAATACCGCGCAACCAAAACAACAATCAACCGATCAAGCCAATAGTGCTAAACTAGCACGCCATAAACCAGTGGCAGATAATCGCGCTAAACGATTTGATAAATCGACTCCTAAAACTAAAAAAATATTTGTTAATAATGCTAAAAAAACACCTAGTGCAACCACAGCAAAAAATAAACCTACACTGTCGTTAAAAAGAAAATGAGCCAAGGCGAATTTGATATCATTCATAAATATTTCGATCGCCCTGCAGAATCAGAGCAAGGCGTTACGCTGGGTATTGGTGATGATTGTGCCATTTTAGATATTCCTGATGGCTATCAACTGGTTGTAACCACTGATAGTTTAGTATCTGGTGTTCATTTCTTTGAAGATGTTGACCCTTATCGCTTAGGATATAAAGCGTTAGCCGTTAATTTAAGTGATATAGCGGCAATGGGCGCTGAGGCTAAATGGGTTTCTTTAGCGATCACTTTGCCTTCTATTGATGAACATTGGCTCAGTCAATTTTGTCGTGGTTTTTTTGCCTTAGCTGACAAGTATAATGTGAGATTAATCGGGGGCGATACAACCAAAGGACCTTTGTCGATAACGGTTTCAGCTAAAGGTATTGTCAAAAGAGGGCAAGCCCTAAGACGTGATGGAGCTCGGCCAGGAGATCTACTGTGCGTGAGTGGCGTATTAGGTGACGGCGGATTAGGCTTAGCGGTCAAATTATTCAGTGAAAGCTGCGATAAAATAAATAATAAACAAGTATTTATTGATGCTTTAGAGTTAACTGAGCCACGTTTAATACTTGCTAAACAACTAGCTAGTTATGCCTCGTCTTGTATTGATATTTCAGATGGTCTAAGCCAAGATTTAATTCATATATTGAACAAGTCACAGTGTCATGCACAGATTGAATTGGAAAACCTACCTTTCTCAGCAGCAATGAAACAACAGATACAACAAGGTCATATAAGTCAATTACAAGCATGGCAGTTTGCGGTAAGTGGAGGTGATGATTATGAGCTGTTGTTCACTGTACCAGCTGAAAAAATGCCTGCATTTCAACAATTAATTAGTACTCAGTTAGCAAATTCTGAACTAGTTTGTTATCAGATTGGTAAGATCACTGCCATACCAGCATCCACGCAAAAAGAGTCGATTGAATTCAGCGCTGATAGCAAACAAGCAATTACATTCACCCATTTACAACAGCCTATGGATTTAGATAAAGCTGGTTGGGATCATTTCAAATAAGGTAAAAAGAACATGTTAAATCGTGATGATTTAAACGGCTTAAAATTAGCCAACCCTATGCACCTAGCTGCGATCGGCTTTGGCAGTGGGCTTGCGCCTAAAGCACCCGGTACATTTGGCACATTAGCAGCAGTACCATTATTTTACCTATTAGCAATGCTTAATATAGAGTCTTACATTGTTATACTTATTATCAGTAGCCTAGCCGGTTTCTGGTTCTGTGAAGTCACTAGCCGAGCAATGGGCGTGCATGATCATAAAGCGATTGTCTGGGATGAATTTGTCGGTTTTTGGATCACTATGACCCCTGTAATATTGATGTATTCTGATATTGAGAGTACGTTGGATATTCCGTTCCTTTGGGTTTTCATTGGATTTATTTTATTTCGCTTTTTTGATGTGTTGAAGCCGTTTCCGATTAGCTGGTTAGACAAAAAGGTAGAAGGTGGTTTTGGTATCATGATAGATGATATTGTGGCTGGTGTATTTGCTGCGATAGGATTATGTTTAATCATGTATTACTGGGGGTAAATATGTTGTTACGTTGGATGTTAATGGTTTCAATGTTCTATTCAGTAGTTAGCTTGGCACAAAGCCAGAATGTGTTTAATCCACAAGCCATTACAGTTGCTATTGATAAAACACCTGTATCATTTAACCCACTCGCTGATGATTCATTAATGACTCAGCAATTTAAACATCTCTTGTTTGACCCTTTGTTCCGATGGGATGACCAACAACATATTCAGGGACGCTTAGTAGAAAGTTGGGAGCGAATTGATAAGACCACGGTACGTTTCTTTTTGCGGAAAAGTATCCATTTTCATACTGGTAATTTATTGACCTCTAAAGACGTTATTTGGTCTTTTGAACAAGCCAAAAAGCAATCAGATATTAGCTTTTTAAGTAAGTTAGAATGGGTGAAAGCGACTCAACAGTTTACTTTTGATATTCGCTCCAGCTTAACAGATATTGAATTATTAGATCACCTTACCAACTTATTTGTACTCGATTCCACTTTCTATCAAAGTAATGCAAACCTTTTAGATACATCTCCTTCAATAATATTACCTCCTGTTAAAACACCACCAATGTCAGGCACTGGCCCATATCTTATCCAACAATATAACCCTATGCTGGGTATCGTGGTGGTGGCTAATCCGCATTATTGGGATGGGGAGCCTGAGACCAAGTATTTTCGTTTTATGAGAATCAATAAACCACAATCGCGACTGTTTGCATTGTTAGCTGATGATGTACAAGTGAGCTATGGTGTGCCAAATAAAACCGCGGAAGATCTAGAAGAAAATACTATTAAAAATTTGGTCAGGGTACCGTCCTCTAATGTTATTTTTTTAACTGTTAATGACAAATTATCGCCTATTTTAGAAAATGAAAAAGCACGAAAAGCGATCCATTTAGCAATTAATCAGCAGGGCATGCTCAAGTATATATTAAAGGATAATGGCGAGGTCCATCCTTCCATTTTGTCATTAGCTGAAAATACTTTGGTAGATGGTAAAAATAGTGCAAGCAAAGAAATTATGCCCGAGTATGATTTGGATAAAGCGAAGTCTTTAATCAAAACCATGAATGTACCTAAACAAATGTCATTGTTAGTGATGCTTGATGAAGTGGGTAATACGAAAAAGGTAGCCGAAGCATTAACAAAAATGTTGAAGCGAATCGGTATTACTGTAGTGACGCAAGAAATTGATTCTGAAGATATATGGAAGAATACAAACCTATATTACGACTTCACTGTTTCAACCTGGGATACTCGTTTAATGAGTCAGGATAATATGTTTGAAAATTTATTTTTAGACAGTGACTTAAGCGACTACTTACAAGACAAATTTAAGCAACAAGGTTTAAATAATAATTTTAAATCACAATCAGATTACTTCAAATCGTTACAACAAAATAATTGGATTATTCCACTATTTTACCAAGATAAAATTTGGGCGCAGAATAATAAATTCAACTTAAAGGAAATATTTTCGAGCAATGGTATTCCATATTGGTCGCTTTTTAAAACTAAAAAACAGATAGAGATAACACCCAAACAAGAGCAGTAATAGCTACTCACAATAATACTCAAAAGCCACTCGGTTATTGTATTGTTTAAAATAGCTGAGCGGCTTTTTCTTGAGTCCACTCTAGAGTCTTACATTAAAAATTTAACCGATTAAAAACAACTATCAAGTTATCCGAATATATAATGACTTGATTGTTATCTGCTTAGGTTATTGATAAATAATGTAATTATTATTGAATATGTTAGATATAAAAAAAGCAGGGAATACCTGCTTTATCTCTAGAAGATAGTTCGTTTCTAGGTATTAAAAAATGCGTTAATTTGTGCCTCTATGCCTTTACTATCTAATTGCAACATCTCATAAATCTCAGGCTGCGTACCTTGCTCGACAAAGGTATCAGGCAATCCTAGGTTTAATAGATGGCCTGTGAATTTTTGCGATAGTAAAAATTCATTTACAGCAGACCCAGCACCGCCAGCGATACTATTTTCTTCAATGGTGACAATTTGCGAATGACTCTGAGCTAATTCGTTTAATAAAGCTTTATCTAATGGTTTCACAAAACGCATATCAACTAAAGTTGCATTTAATTTTTCTGCCACAGGAGTTGCCGCTTGCAGGAAGGTACCAAAGCAGAGAATAGCTAAAGATTCTCCCTGTCTAATCAGGTTCGCTTTACCTATTTCTAAAGCTGTCATCTGCTGTTCAACGTCAATGCCTGTACCACTTCCACGTGGGTAACGCACTGCCGCAGGTGTATTAAGTAAGTGACCTGTGTAAAGCATATTACGGCATTCTTGCTCATCTGAAGGTGTCATCACTGTCATGTTAGGGACACAACGTAAGAAGCTTAAATCGTAAGCTCCTTGGTGTGTTGGACCATCAGCCCCAACAATGCCCGCTCTATCAATGGCAAATAAAACACCTAGGTTTTGAATCGCCACATCATGGATCAGTTGATCATATCCACGTTGCAAAAAGCTAGAATAGATAGCAACAATAGGATTTAATTCCGCAATCGCCATACCTGCAGCAAGGGTCACTGCATGTTGTTCAGCAATTGCAACATCATAATATTTATCAGGGTGACGTTTAGAAAATTCAACCATACCTGAGCCTTCACGCATTGCAGGAGTAATCGCGGTTAATTTCGGATCACTATCTGCCATATCGTTTAACCATTGCCCAAATATTTTTGAAAAGGTTGGTGCGCATGGTTTTGGTGTTGGTAAAGCTTGGTCTGGTGTAAATTTAGGAACCGCATGATAAGTAATTGGATCTAACTCGGCTTGTTTATAACCTTTGCCTTTTTTACTCATAATATGCAGGAATTGCGGGCCAGGGTGATTACGCATGTTGCGTAATGTATCTACTAAATCTATTACATTGTGACCATCCATTGGACCAATATAATTGAAACCAAACTCTTCAAAAATAGTACCCGGTGAAACCATACCTTTTAGATGTTCTTCGGTTTTCTTCGCTAATTCTTTGATTGGTGGAATGTTAGACAGTACTTTTTTACTGCCTTCACGAAATTGAGTGTATAAATCACCAGAGAGTATTTTTGCTAAGTGGTTATTTAATGCGCCAACGTTTTCAGAAATAGACATTTCATTGTCATTAAGTACAACTAACATGTCGTTGTTTAGGGAACCTGCGTGGTTAAGTGCCTCAAAAGCCATACCTGCAGTAATTGCACCATCACCTATTACCGCAACGACTTTACGACCTTTTTGCTCTTTTTCAGCGGCAATGGCTAAACCTAACGCTGCACCAATTGAAGTTGAGGAATGGCCTACACTAAGTACATCGTATTCACTCTCTTCGCGCCACGGGAAAGGGTGTAAACCTTTAAACTGTCTAATGCTTTCCATTTGGTCACGACGACCTGTTAAAATTTTATGCGGGTAAGCTTGATGACCAACATCCCAAATAAGATGATCGAAAGGGGTGTGGTAGACATAATGTAAAGCAACCGTTAATTCCACTACACCTAAACCTGACGCAAGATGGCCACTACTTTGGCTTACGCTTTTTAATAAAAATTGACGTAACTCTTCGCACAAGGCTGGGAGCTGCCTTTTTTTTAATAAGCGCAGATCTTCTGGATAGTTAATCTTTGCAAGTAACGGGTAATTTCTTAAATCCAATGGCATATTTATTTGTCACGTTTAATTATGTAATGAGAAAATAACTCAAGTAACTGAGTATTATAAGGCAATTGCGATAAAGCATGAAGCGCTTCTTGATATAAGTCTTGTGCTTTTTGTTGCGCACCTTCTAAACCAAGCAATGCTGGGTAAGTTGACTTATTCAATGCTTGGTCAGACCCCTGAGGTTTACCTAAAGTTGCAGTATCACTAGTAATATCTAAAATATCGTCCTGTACTTGAAAAGCCAGGCCAATAGCACGAGCAAAACGCGTTAATAAATCAAACTCAGAGGGTTTAATATCCACCTTAGTTAGTGCGCCCATTTGTACTGCTGCTAAAATCAATGCGCCAGTTTTTGCATTGTGGATTGACTCTAATTGCGGTAGCGAAATTGTGCTATTTTCTGCCGCAATATCTAATACTTGACCCGCACACATGCCTTTTTCACCAGATGCACGTGCCAAAGTATTAATCATCTTTAATTGTGCTTGCGCTGTTACGCCTGTAATTTCTGTCGATAAAATATCAAAGGCGATCGTTTGTAATGCATCGCCCGCAAGAATGGCCATCGCTTCATCGTATTTGATATGACAAGTTGGGTTGCCACGTCGTAAGGCATCATCATCCATTGCTGGTAAATCATCGTGAATTAATGAATAAGCATGAATACATTCAATGGAAGAGGCGATTGGATCTAACGTTTCAAGCTTGCTACCGAGCATACTCCCAACGGCATAAACTAAGAAAGGACGAACACGTTTGCCACCCAATAATGCGCCATAAGACATCGCTTCATTTAATTCAGGTGAAGTGATATGCGCATGGTTAATATGTTGTTCAAGTTGTGCATTTACACGATCTTGAAATTGCTTCATGGTAGAAGTTAGTTGTGTCATGTAGGCTACTTAGTATGAGAAAAGTAAAGCAAAAAGTTATTCTTCAAATGGTTGTAAAGGTGCTTGCACATCATTTTGCATTAAGATGCTAATTTGTTGTTGTGCATGCTGAAGTTTTTGGTTATTACTACGAGATAATGCAATACCACGTTCAAATTGTTTTAACGCATCTTCAAGGGGCAAGTCACCCGCCTCTAAATGTAAAACAATTTGTTCAAGTTCTGTAATTGCTTCTTCATACTGCATATTTTCAGGTTTTTTTAAGGCCATGGGGGATCCCTTTTCTATATTTTCTGCAAGGTTACCGTGACTGTTAAGGATGTCAAACTAAGGCATACAAATAATTGCTAAAAAGTGAACTTGTAGCCTGTTTAACGTCTTGATCATAATCTTGCTTAAATAACAATATTTGGACTACAAACTAACTATAAATAGCTATACTATCTATTAAATGATGGATAACTAATAACTTAAAAGGATTAATCTGTGGATTTAGCAACACTCGTTGGGATTATAGGTGCCTTTGGCTTTGTTGTCATGGCAATGCTGTTAGGTGGCACAATTGACATGTTTATTGATGTTACCTCTATTCTAATTGTATTTGGCGGTACTGCATTTGTTGTGATGATGAAATACAACATTGGGCAATTTTTTGGTGCTGTGAAAATAGCCATGAAAGCTTTCATGTTTAAAACTGACTCACCAGAAGAGTTAATTATCAAAACCGTTGAGATGGCTGATGCTGCACGTAAAGGTGGTTTTTTAGCATTAGAAGAAGCTGAAATAACCAACCCTTTTATGCAAAAGGGAGTGGATATGCTGGTAGATGGTCACGACGCAGATGTCGTTCGTCAAACGTTACAAAATGATATTAGATTAACTGCTGAGCGTCATGAAGTGGGGGCCGATATATTTAAAAACTTCGGTGATGTTGCGCCTGCTATGGGCATGATTGGTACCTTGATTGGTTTGGTGGCTATGTTATCCAACATGGATGATCCTAAATCGATTGGTCCAGCAATGGCGGTTGCACTATTAACCACATTATATGGCGCGGTGGTAGCAAATATGGTGGCCTTGCCAATCGCCGATAAACTTAAATTAAGAGCGGCAGAAGAAAAATTAAATCGCAGCCTTATTTTAGATGGCGTGTTAGGTATTCAAGATGGACAAAACCCGCGTGTAATCGAAGGTGTATTACGTAACTATTTACCTGAATCTAAACGTAGTAGCGGCGATGCAGACGCTGGGGGTGAGTAATGGAAGAAGAATGTAAATGTCCTCCCGAGGGGTTACCCGCTTGGATGGGTACCTTTGCTGACTTAATGTCATTATTGATGTGTTTCTTTGTATTATTACTTTCATTTTCGGAAATGGATGTTTTAAAGTTTAAACAGATTGCGGGGTCAATGTCTTTTGCTTTTGGTGTACAAAATCAATTAGAAGTTAAAGATATCCCAAAAGGAACGTCTGTTATTGCGCAGGAGTTTAGACCTGGTAGACCTGATCCAACCCCGATTGAAGTGATCATGCAACGAACAACAGAAATAACTAGTACCACTTTAGACTTTGAGGATGGGGATAGCGAACGATCTGGTGCACAACAAAATGTACCCATCCGTGAAACGGCGATAGAAGTAAATGAAAAAACTAAAGAGGTGTTATCAGCTGAAGCGGCTGAGTCAACAGCCGATCCATCTGAGCAGCAATTGGAATTAACAGAAGAAGCATCAACACCTAGTTCTGCTCAGCAGCAAGCATTGGCGAAACAGGTAGCAGAAGATTTACGTGAAGAGATTGAAGATGGTGCGATTGAAATTGAAGCTCTGGGGCAACAGTTGATTATTCGTGTAAGAGAGAAGGGAGCTTTTCCAGCAGGTTCTGCTTTCTTACAACCTCGTTTTAGGCCTGTTATTACTAAAATAGCAAATATTTTAGTCGATATTCCTGGTGTTGTTACCGTTGCTGGTCATACGGATAATGAACCCATTCAGTCAGAATTATATCGTTCTAATTTAGATCTCTCTGCGCAACGTGCTGTTTCAGTAGCACAGGAGATGTTAAAAGTAGCCGGTATTCGTGCCAAGAAGATGCTAGTGGTCGGTTATGCAAATAGTAAACCGCTTGTTGAAGGTAATAGCACTGAAGCACAAAATAGAAACCGCCGTGTTGAAATTATGATCATGCAAGGTGAAGCCAGTGAATCAGATGAGATTTCGGTAGAATAGTGAACCATCAGGTATGTGCTAAATAAGTAGATGAGAAACTCTCATCTACTTACACATTTTATGTAAAAATTTAAGCTTCAATTATTTTCTTAAGCAATATAATTAAGGCTAACACAGGTAAACCTATTAACGCCGAAGCAATAAAGAAATTAACATAGCCAAAACTATCTACATAAACGCCAGAAAAACCAGCAATAAACTTCGGAAATAACAGCATCATTGAGCTAAATAATGCATATTGTGTGGCTGAAAATTCAATATTAGTGAGTTTTGATATGTAAGTAATAAAGGCCGTTGTTGCAATGCCCGCACTGATATTATCCATTGATATAATTAAGGTTAACAGGGTTAAGTCTTTCCCTACAAAGGCAAGTATTGCAAAAATAAGGTTAGTAATCACCACCAATAAAGCACCTAAAAACAAAATATTGTAGGTGCTATATCGATTTAATAAAATGCCACCTAAACCTGCGCCTAATAATGTCATGATAACACCAAACACTTTGGATATAGCTGCCACTTCACCTTTTGTGTAACCCATATCTACATAGAAAGGATTTGCCATAATTCCCATCACAATATCAGAGATGCGATAACTACCAATTAACACTAAGATTAGCAGAGCATGTTTACCGTAGCGGTTAAAAAAATCAGTGAAAGGTGCTAGAACAGCAATGTTTAACCATGCGATGAAGCGAGCCAATACTCTTGGCAATTGAGATTGTTTTAATTTAGCTTCAATGGCATCTTGACGTTGTTGTAAAGCTTGTTGTTTTTCCGGGTTTTGCTCTGGCTCTTTTGCAACAAAGGTGGTGATAATGCCAACCGCCATACATGCAGCCATTACAAAGTAAGAAAGTGACCAAGCGGATAATTGATAAGCTTCAGATTCACTGGCCCAAGCTGCGATAGCTAAGGAGCCGGCACCCGCCATGATCATGGCTAAGCGGTAACCTGTCATGTAAGCCGCTGCCATCGCAGCTTGGTATTGTTCAGGTGCTGATTCGATACGAAAAGCATCTATAACAATATCTTGTGTAGCAGAACTATAAGCAACCACTAAAGCACAAACTGCAAACCATACTAGGTTTTGTTGCGGATCACTCATCGCCATACCAATAATTGCTAAGGTAATTGATATTTGTGACATTAATAGCCAAGAGCGTCGCCTTCCTAACCATTGAGTTAATAAAGGAATAGATAAACGATCGACAAAAGGGGACCAGATCCATTTAAATGCATAGGCGAGGGCAATCCAGCTAAAAAAGCCGATACTGGCTCGACTAACCCCTGCCTCTCTTAACCAAAATGATAGGGTAGAAAATACGAGTAAAATGGGTAAGCCCGCGGAGAATCCAAGGAAAAACAAAATAGCGACACGTTTTTGTAAATAGATTTTGCAGCTTTCTAGCCAGCTAGTTTTTTCAGTTTGTTCGGCAATATCAGTGTGCATCGCATTTCTCAATTAAGGCGTAATTAACTTATAGTGGGCATGTTCCTAGTCGAATTAAATTATTAATTAATAACATAATCCAATTGATGCCCGATCATCTCAAGTCGCCAACCTGTTAATAATTTAGGCTTATTGACTGTTAAACGCTGTTCATTAGTTAACTTCCAGCACCAACTTAAATATTCATTAATGATGCGTTTTGAAGCAATTAGCTCAACGGGAAGCTCATGACGTTCTGCACATGCTTTAATTTTGTCACGAATTGCTTTTAAAGATTTTTTATAATCAGGGAAGTCGATTAAACGCGTAACAAGTGGCGGGAAGGAATCTGGGTCTTGTTTAACGACTTCGGCAATAATTTTTAGTACTTGATCACCGTGAATGCGAATTTCACTGGGTGCAAGGTTAAGACGTTTTAAGTCATTAAAACTAGTAGGTTGATAGTGGGCTAATAGCCAAAGATGTTCAGCTTTCACGACAAAATTAAGTGCGAGGTTACGTGCTTGTGCTGTTTCTAATCGCCATTTTGCTAATGCTTTAATGACAGCTAGACCTTGTCTATCTAGTTGAAATAGATTGTCTAATGATTTGTAAGCTTTGTCAGGGTTAAGTGGTTGCATTTTTTGATCCAGAATCATTTGGCATTCTTGTTCAAAATATTCTGACATGCCTTTTGCTTGTAACTGAGTTTGTAAAACAGATAAACAAGGCTCCAAGTACAATACATCAGCAGCTGCATATACTTGTTGCTTAGCTGTAAGAGGGCGAGCACACCAGTCAGTTCGCGATTCACCTTTATCTAATAAAACGCCTTCAATAGATTCAACCATCTTCGCGTAACCCAATGAAGCGCCTTGATTTAAAAAAGCGCAGGCGACTTGGGTGTCAAACAGCGTTATATTGAGATCGCCTTTTTGTTGTTTGATAATTTCAAGGTCTTCACTGCTCGCATGTAAAATACAGCTTTTGTTATCTATTGCTTGCCAAAAAGCCTCAATATCTCCGATTGCAATAGGATCAATTAAGGCGATTTTTTTATTTTGTGAAACTTGCAATAAGCCTAAATTGGCATAGAAGGTACGTGTGCGTACAAATTCAGTATCTAGAGAGATAGGGGAGTTATCTAAAGTTTTCACGTATTCAGATAATTGTGTCTGGGTGGTGATGATATCGAATTGCATCAACGTTTAGCCTAATTTAAGTTCTAATATGGGCTATATCTTACGGAAAATGTTGAATTTTTTCTATTAGAAAATCGAGAATCTTTTTTCTCTTTAAGAATACTATAAATGCATAAAAAGCATTAATTATTGCATAAACTTATATAGAGATGAGCCACAAATTTGAGTAGGTATATTGTACGTTTGTGACTGATCCTTTAGAATAAGACTTTACAAATTCACCGCGATCTGCTTATTGATAATCATTCGTATTAGCAATGTATGCAAACCGGTACTAGATTTTTAAGTAATACCAATTCCATTCAATATTTGGTCAGTTTAGATTCAGTAAAAAATGGGTGACGTAAACTGTGGTTAATGTGATTAGTAATAATTATGTTAACCACAGTTTACGAGTATCTGTTTACTTCAATATAAATGAATCCAGCTTGTTTGGTTTGGTTAATAGTGTGGTAAGGGAAACAATGACTAGAACAATGTATGAAAAAATCTGGGATGCGAACCTAGTTCACGAACCAGAAGCAGGCTCTCCGCTTTTGTTTGTTGACAGACATCTAATGCATGAAGTAACAAGCCCACAAGCTTTTGAGGGTCTTCGTCTACAAAATCGTAAAGTACGTAACGTGCATAGTATTCTAGGTACAATTGACCACTGTGTTCCAACTAAGGATCGTTTTAACATTGTTGATGTAATCGCTAAAAAACAAGTTGAAACAATGACTGCTAACTGTGAAGAGAACGAAATCAATCTTTACGGCATGGACAGTAACCAAAATGGTGTTATTCACATCGTAGTACCTGAGCATGGTTTTGTTCATCCAGGTATGGTTGTTTGTTGTGGTGATAGCCATACAGCAACGCATGGTGCATTCGGTGCATTAGCATTTGGTATTGGTACGAGTGAAGTTGAACATGTAATGGCAACGCAAACATTACAACAGAAAAAAGCAAAAACTATGTTAGTGAAAGTAGAAGGTAAATTACCTGCTTTCTCTACTGCAAAAGATATTGCATTAGCAATCATTGCTAAAACAGGTACTGCTGGCGGTACAGGTTACGTAATGGAGTTTGCTGGTAATACGATTACAGACCTAACAATGGAAGGTCGTATGACGCTGTGTAACATGGCTATCGAAGCTGGTGCTCGCGCAGGTCTTGTTGCACCTGACCAAGTGACCTTCGATTACTTAGAAGGCAAAGAGTTCGCACCTAAAGGCGATCACTGGCCTGTTGCTGTTGAATATTGGAAATCACTGCGCTCTGATGAAGGTGCAGAGTTTGACGCGGTTATCGAATTAAAAGCAGAAGATATTGCACCACAAGTTTCTTGGGGTACATCTCCAGAGCAAGTTATTTCAGTGACTGGTCTTGTTCCTTCTCCATCTGACTTCACTAACGATGTTAAATCTCAAGCTTGTGCAAGTGCACTGAAATACATGGCATTAGATGCAGGTCAAAAAATTACAGACATCCATATTGATGTTGTGTTTATTGGTTCTTGTACAAATGGTCGTATTGAAGATTTCCGTGCTGCTGCAGAATTACTGAAAGGTAAAAAAGTAGCTGATGGTGTTCAAGCCTTTGCTGTACCAGGTTCTTTCCCAGTTAAAGTACAAGCAGAAAAAGAAGGTCTAGATAAGATCTTTATTGATGCTGGTTGGGAATGGCGTGATCCAGGTTGTTCAATGTGTCTAGCAATGAATGGCGATGAATTAAAAGATGGTCAACGTAGTGCATCTACTTCAAACCGTAATTTCGAAGGTCGTCAAGGTAAAGGTGGTCGTACTCACCTTGTATCACCAGCAATGGCTGCTGCTGCATCAGTTGCAGGTCACTTTGTAGACATTCGAGATTGGAAATAGGGGCGAAAATAATGCAACCATATATTAAACATACAAGTATCGCAGCGTTAATGGATCGTAGTAACGTTGATACAGACCAAATCATCCCAAAAAACTTCATGAAAAAAGTTGAACGTACTGGTTTCGGTATTAACTTATTTCATAACTGGCGTTTTCTTGCGGATAACGTAACACCAAATCCTGAGTTTGAACTAAACAAACCTGCTTTCCAAGGTGCTAAAATCTTAGTTGCTGGTGAAAACTTTGGTTGTGGTTCATCTCGTGAGCATGCTCCTTGGGCAATCGCTGACTACGGTTTTAATACGATTATTTCTACAAGCTTTGCTGATATCTTCTTCAGTAACTGCTTTAAAAATAGCATTTTACCAATCGTAGTGACTGATGAACAACTTGCTGCACTAATGGCTGAAATTTCAGGAAACGAAGGTGTTGAATTTACTGTTGATTTAGAAGCTCAAAAAGTAACAACACCAGGTGGTTTATCTATCTCTTTTGAAGTTGATGCATTCCGTAAAGAATCATTACTTGAAGGCTTAGATGACATCGCTTGGACGCTAAAACACGAAAAAGAAATCTCTGCTTATGAAGTAGAGCACAAAAAACGTCTTCCATGGTTATGGCCTAGCGCGTAATCTGTTTTAGTTCGTTACAATCAAAAAAGGCGCACCTGTTGCGCCTTTTTTATCGAAAACTTATTGCGTTAAGCTTTTAATTTTATTGCTTTTAAGTCGATTTAAACATTAATCGATAACTAGATATATCGATCTTAATCCTTAGTGCAATAAGTTTTTACTGAGTAAATCATAGTGGAGTAAACAATGGCTCAAGATAACGTCACTGTACAGTTGATGGATACAACATTACGCGATGGGGAACAAACGCAAGCTGTTTCATTTTCTCCTGCTGAAAAAGTTAGCCTAGCAAAGGCACTATTACAAAGACTTAAAATTGACCGTATTGAAGTGGCTTCGGCACGTGTTTCAGAAGGTGAGAAAGTAGCGGTTGCACAATTAAATAAATGGGCGACTAAAGAAGGCTTAGTGGAACGTATTGAAGTTTTAGGCTTTGTTGATCATACATTGAGTGTTGATTGGATCACTGATACTGGTGGTAAGGTACTTAATTTATTAGCAAAAGGTAGCTTAAAGCATTGTTCTGAACAGTTAAAAAAATCCTTAAATGAGCATGTGACAGACGTGAAGCAAACCATCGATTATGCTTTGTCAAAAGGTCTAAAAGTTAATATCTACTTAGAAGATTGGTCGAATGGTTACAAAGATAGCCCTGAATATGTGTACGAGATGCTTGAAAAATTATCTGATGCGGGTATCACGCACTTTATGTTGCCAGATACATTAGGTGTTATGTCACCTGATGAAGTATTTGCTAGTTTGAGTGATATGGTGACACGTTTCCCTAACTTAAAATTCGATTTCCACCCACATAATGATTATGGATTAGCGACAGCTAATGCTATGTATGCAGTAAAAGCAGGTATATCTTCAATTCATTGTACTATGAACTGTTTAGGTGAACGTGCAGGTAATGCATCTTTGACTGAAGTAGCGGTAGTATTGCAAGATAAGCTGGGTAAAAAAGTTAATATTGATGAATCAGAAATCCATAATTTAAGTAAGCTAGTAGAGAACTTTTCAGGTAAACGTATTGCAGACAATACACCGATTGTAGGTGCAGACGTATTTACACAAACCAGTGGTATTCACGCCGATGGTGACAAGAAGGGTGGGTTATACATTTCTGCTTTAACACCTGAGCGTTTTGCGCGTTCACGCAGCTATGCGTTAGGTAAAATGAGTGGTAAAGCTTCATTAGCAAAAAACTTAGAAGAGATGGATATTGATTTAGATGCTGAACAACAGAAAAAACTGTTGAAACGTATCGTGCAGTTAGGTGATCAAAAAGCGACGATCACTGCAGATGATTTACCGTTTATTATTGCTGATTTATTAGAGCGTAATGACTTTAATAATGTTGAATTATTGAATTGCTCTATTAACTCTGGACTGGATTTAGAGTCGACAGTTAGTATCCGCGTTCGTGTGAATGATAAAATTCATAAAGCAAGTGGGAGTGGTAACGGTGGTTTTGATGCCTTTATCAAAGCCATGAAAAAAATACTGAATGAACATGACTTTATATTTCCTGAGTTAGTTGATTTTGAGTTACGTATTCCACCAGGTGGCCAAACAAGCGCTTTAACTGAGTGTTCAGTGACTTGGGAAGATGATGGAGAGCAGTTTACAACACGTGGTGTGAATACTAACCAGGTTATTGCCGGGATTGGTGCAACATTAAGAATGATTAACCTGCGTTTACAAGATAAGTAAAAATAACATTTTAAATCTGTTAAAAGCCTTAATCTTTGATTAGGGCTTTTGTGTTTTGGCGAATATACTATCGCCTATAATATATGTAATAAACAATACCAGTCATAGTCGTTTTGTGATTGGTATAATAATGAAAAAAGGAAAAACAATGAGAGTATGTGGTGTTGAATTAACAGGCAACGAAGCCGTTATTGCAATCATGCAATATAAAAATGGTTTGTATGATGTACCGCCTGTGCGTACAACTAAACTAACATTAACTGACCCTATCAATACCGAACCACTTAAAAAGTTTCAGTTTGATTTTGCACAGTTGATGAAAGATTACCAAGTCGATAAAGTGATCATTCGTCAACGTGCATTAAAAGGTAAATTTGCTGGTCACACTTTAAGTTTTAAAATTGAAGGTGCTTTACAACTGATTGCTGGTTTAGATGTACAAGTAATTACACCTGACTATATTAAAGAAGGGTTAAAGAAAGCACAAAATTCTCCAACGGCCGTTGAATTAGGACTTAAAAAGTTCCAAGAGCAAGCAATGTTAACGGCTTTTGGTTACTTAGAACATCGTGTCTAAATTAATATATCAGTCAATGAGCGTGTCTTATTCATTTTTGGGAGAAGCCAGTGGAAAATAGCTTTGAAAATTTCGTTGCGCAATTTAAAACGCAACAACCTGTATCTTTAGCGTTATTTTTCTATCAAGCGGAATTACATTTAATTACGCAATTAAAAGATTACTTGCAGGTAGAGCAGTCAACAGAACGCAGCTTTTTCTCACTGGTTGAGCAGGCAAAGAAAATTAAACAAAAAGAGACGAATAAACATTTTTGGAATGCACTTCTGGCATTTAACCAAGTGAACTTCAAACCTGTTAAAAACAATGCTCAGCCATGGTTACGTTTCGTAAATATCATTGAGTCCTTACAGGGTTATGCTGGCAGCCAGCTATTTGATGCTAAAAACATTAAAGTGAAACGTCAACATCGTTTATTTTTTGCTTATATGCTGACATGGGAACATCTTCGTTATTTAGCGGGTAACGAAGACGATTATAGTCCAAGTAGTGAAGTGCTTGCTTGTTATTCAAGTGCGCACTCAGAAGAAGACCATGTACACAGTGAAGCTTGTGCAGATAATGGATGTATTAGTCACTAACTTCTTTAATCACAACACGTTTCTGCTATTGAGGCGTGTTGTCTTTCAACAAAATGAACTGTTTAAATGAATGAACTAACATGCCCACTTTGCTTACAAGAAAATAACTGTGATGTGACGGCTAAACAAGGCTGTTGGTGTAACAAGGTTCAGATTCCAGAAGCTCTACTTGATTTAGTTGATGCACAAGCTAAAAACAAGCATTGTATTTGCAATGTATGTATTAGTCGTTATATTGATAATCCAAATGATTTTTGTAAAAAGCCACTCCCCAATAAAGCAGATTTATCCTACCCTGTTACTGATTAGCCTGCTCGATACTTACTGCTGAATTACCGCTGTTATCTTTTAAGCGAATATCCGCGCCACGTTCGACTAATAATGCGCGTAGTTCTTCTCGGCCGAATAATGTGGCAAACATTACTGCGGTTTGACCTGCTTTATTTTGCTGGTTTTCATCGCACTCTTTTGACATTAATGTTTTAGCGATGCTAAGTTCGCCTCTAAATACAGCGGCCATTAATGCTGTATTACCTTTATTGTCTTGTGCACATACATTTGCACCATTTTCGATTAAATTATTTACTATGTTTTTTTGCCCATTATAAGTGGCAATCATTAAAGCGGTATAACCTTTATTGTTTTTAATATCTACTGGTAAACCAGCGTTTAAAAATTCTGTAATAATTTCATTATCACCCGTACGTGCAGCTGCATAATAATAAGGCATTAATTCTTTATAAGCGGTGCTTTCATTTATTTCACTGGCCTGAACAAAAGTAATTGCAGACATAGTGGTTAATAAAAAAAGAGGAAAGATAGTAGCAAACACCCAATTTGTCTTCGATCTTCTATGATTCGAAATTACTGACTTAATAGTAAACATATCTTTCCTCTTTTAACCTGGTTATAAAGGGTAGAAGTATTTTATTGATATTCACCTACCCATTTTTACTGATTTATAGTGTTGCAGCGATTGCTTTTACTTTATCAAGATCACCGTTAACAGCCTCAGTTAAACGTGTTCCATATTCAGTATCTGCTTTGTAAAAGTGACTTAACATCTTGTGTTGGATCTGTTTGTTTTTAACAGCACTCAAATCACCCGATAAGTTACGTATCAAATTATGACGCTCTTGATCTGTAAATGAACGATAAAGTTCACCAGCTTGTGCAAAGTCCAAAGTTTTATAAATCGCTTTTTGTTGTACATTGCCCACAAGCTTTGGTGTGCTATGGCGGGCTTTTACATCTTCAGAAACACCTTCATAATTAGGTTGGTAGTTAATATCTGATTGCGTATTACCGACATTACCTACGCCACCTTGGTTGTAGTTTACAACAGGTACAATTGGACGGTTAATCGGTAACTGTTGATGATTAGCACCTAATCGATATAACTGTGTATCTGCGTATGAAAAAATACGGCCTTGTAATAAACGGTCTTCAGAAGGTTCAATACCTGGAATTAAGTTTGCAGGCGCCATCGCAACTTGTTCTGTTTCTTGAAAAAAGTTGTCTGGTATACGATTTAAGGTCATCGTACCTACCTTAGTTTCTTTTATATTTTCCCAGGTTTTTGTTGCATCTAATGGGTTGTAGTCAAATTTATTTAAATCTGCTGGGTTTAGGGTTTTAATATATAAATCCCATTTCGGAAAATTACCTTCAGCAATATTAGTATAAAGATCACGTGTCATATGCTGAGTATCAGTCGATTGCACCTCTTTTACTTGATCAGCATCTAAATTATTAATTCCTTGATGGCTTTTCCAATGGAATTTTACATATTTAACATCACCCTCATCATTGATCATCTTATAAGCATGAACGCCAAACCCATCCATTTCACGGTAACTTGCTGGTGTGCCGTTATCACTAAACACACGAGTTAACATGTTGGTCGATCCCGGCTCATGAGAGAAGAAGTCAAAGAAGCGGTTAGGATCTTGGATATTAGTAACAGGAGAAGGTTTAAGTGAGTGAACCATATCAGGGAACTTAATTGCATCTCGAATAAAGAAGACTGGTATATTAATACCGACTAAATCCCAGTTTCCTTCATCACTGTAGAACTTAGTTGCAAAACCTCTTGGGTCACGTAATGTTTCAGGGCTGCCAAGAGGGTGAATAACCGAAGAAAAACGTACAAATACGGCAGTTTCTTTACCTTTACTTTCAAAGGGAGCAGCAGTAGTGACATCACTATAATCAGTCGACGCAACAAATACGCCGTGTGCGCCTGTGCCACGTGCATGTACCACACGCTCAGGTATACGTTCGCGTGCAAAACGTTGTAATTTTTGAATCAAATGAACATCTTCTAATAAAACACTACCATTAGCGCCAGCTGTTAATGAGTTTTGATTATCTCCAATTGCAGCTCCATTATCCTTTGTCATTACTTCTGCATTGACATTAAAAATGGTAGCTAACCCGAAAACAGGCACTAATAAGTTAAATTTATGTTTCATATTTATTTCCTTTAAACATTTTTGTAACAAGTGGCTGGATATTAAGGATATTTTGATTGAAAATATAAACGTTTGTGTGAATAAAATTGATAGGTTTTGGCGACTATTTGTTTATTTATCATAAGTTTTACTTATTGTTTATTTTGCTAGATAGTTAAGCATAGAAAATATGAAGATAAATCCTGCCGCTTATGGACTCACTTAAAGTGGCTAGTTTTGAGAATAAAAACAGTTAGTTATTTTCAAGGTTAAAATAAAGCGAGGAGGTGGTTGCTCCACTTCTTATTGATAGAGAGGGAAAATTGATAGTACTTTGTCCGATCGAAATCGCAATTTTTATGTGATTTTAAATTAGTTGCGCTATAATTCGCCCGCTTTGATGTGCATTATGTTATTACCATGGAATTATCGAGAAAAGAATGTCAAAACGTGATTGTTATGAAGTATTAGGTGTTACTAAAACAACATCTGATAAAGAGATAAAAAAAGCTTACAAAAAACTGGCAATGAAGTATCACCCAGATAGAAATCCTGATAACCCAGTCGCACAAGAAAAATTCCGTGAAGTGAAAGATGCTTATGAGATTTTAAGTGATCCTGAAAAACGCGAACAATACGACGACTTTGGTCACAGTGCTTTTGAAAATGGCCAGGCTCGTGGACGCGGAGGCTTCGGTCAAGGAGGTTTTGGTCAAGGCGGTGACTTTAATGATATGTTTGGTGATATGTTCGGACAGCGTCATCAACAACGCCAAGAACCGCGTCGACCTCAACCAAAAAACGGGTCTGATATCATTCTAAAAGCGCAATTAACATTAGAAGAATGTGTAGAAGGTTGCACTAAAGAAGTTCGTTTGCCAAACACAACCAACCCACTAGGGGTGACCATCCCTGCTGGTATTAATCAAGGTCAACGAGTGCGCGTTGCTGGTCAAGGTAACCCAGGTACTTTAGGTGCGCCTCGTGGAGATCTGTTTGTTGAAATTGAATTATTAGAGCATGAGTTCTTTGTTCGTAAAGGCAATGACCTATACTGTGATTTAGAAACAAACTTCCCAACGGCAGCCATTGGCGGTACGGCTAAAGCATCGACATTTACGGGACACATTAATTTAAAAATTCCTGCTGGCACACAAGCTGGTCGTAAATTCCGAATTAAAGGCCGTGGTGTTAAAGCTATGAACAGTGATGCAGTAGGCGATTTAATTTACACCGTTGTGATCCCAACTCCGACAGAATTAACAGAACAGCAACACAAGTTATTAACTGAGTTAGCTGAATCGATGGCTTAACTAGGCTGGACATTATTTATGAGCTTACTATTACAGTTGATTAGAAATTATTGGGTACTTTTATCATTTATATTAGCCTCATTAATTACCTTTTTATCTCTCACTCCTATGGAGCAGTTACCCTCTGTCCCTGGTAGTGATAAAACGCACCATTTTATTGCTTATAGTGCTTTAGTTTTTCCATTAATGTTGAAAAAGCCTAATCACTGGATAGTTGTCGTTTTATTGTTTACGTTGCTCAGTGGAGCCATCGAATTGATACAACCATACCAAAACCGATACGGTGAGTGGATGGATCTGTTTGCTAATATCGGTGGCTTAATCTGCGGTAGTGTTTTTGCTTATTTTGTTAACCGTGTTTGCCCAGCGGAATAAATTTATCACTCTATACTGAAGGATAACTCTATTTACTTAATAGTATTGCTATCACCAGTATTGTTAATGTAAACATGGTGTGATGAGCCATGTTAATAGGGCCATTCCAATTAAACTTAATATATTTTATAAAGGTCAATTTTGAATAAAAATCACTGTGTCGTTATTGCAATTGCAGGGGCTTCAGCCTCAGGGAAAAGTCTGATTGCACATACAATCTGTAATGAGCTTCGCCAAGAGTTAGGGACGGATCAAATAGGCATTATCTCTGAAGATGCTTATTATAAAGATCAATCACACATGCCAATGGAAGAGCGTGTACAAACCAATTACGATCACCCAAAAGCCTTTGACCATGAATTATTAAGTCAGCACATTGAATCTTTACAAAATAACCAATCCGTTGAAATTCCAGTTTATAGTTATACTGAACATACTCGTACCGATGAAGTAATTAACTTATCACCTAAAAAAATCATTATCATTGAAGGTATTTTATTACTGACTGATTCAACGTTACGTACACAAATTGATGCAAGCATTTTTATTGATACCCCATTGGATATTTGTTTAATGCGTCGTTTAACGCGTGATATTATGGAGCGAGGAAGAACATTAGACTCTGTAATGGCACAGTACAAAAAAACAGTAAGACCTATGTTCCTGCAGTTCATTGAGCCATCTAAGCAGCATGCTGATATCATTATCCCTCGTGGTGGTAAAAATAGAATCGCCACAGATATCTTGAAAACACGTATTAAATACTTATTAAACAAGTAAATTTTTACGGTTATTAGTGCTCTTAAAACGCTTCGTTATGAAGCGTTTTTTGTTTTAACTTTATTGATTACGATACATCTTTTAAGATTGCTAGCTTTAGTTGGCAAGCTCCCGTTGCCAGCGGAAGCCCTCTGCAATTTCTTTTTCAGTCTGCTTTTTTAACTTTTTCATACTTTTTAATCTCAATAAATAATATAAATATCGCTTAAAAACTTATAATTGTATGTTAATGCGTCAATAAACCGATACAATATAATCTCTCAGCAGATTAACACGCAAGTCACTGCTATTTAGTATATCGCGACGATATAACCCTATTCTATTGATTAATTGAGCTAATTTTAAAGGCTTGATTACTTAATATTACAGGTGTAGGTGACTGAGAAGCTTATCTTTACTACTTTAGTCCCTCTTATTATCGTTCGCTCTATTTTAAAGGTGAACAGATGTCTACAACGTTATGGATTAAAAAACCACTTTCAACTTTCACAGCTAATCAGCAGGATGCGAGTAATGGAGTAGTGATTAAAGATGGGATCATCATTGAGTTAGTGCCAAAAAATAGTGAGCCGATTCATGATATCGACCAATACTTTGATGCTAGCCAACACATTCTACTTCCTGGTTTAATCAACACTCATCACCATCTCTATCAAACATTGACCAGAGCATTTCCTGCGGCTCTAAACAAGCGTTTGTTCCCTTGGTTACAAGCCTTATATCCAGTTTGGGCCAAACTACAGCCAGATATGTTGCATGCAGCGACAGAGTTAGGGTTAGCTGAATTGCTATTATCAGGCTGTACAACGGTTGCTGATCATCATTACCTTTTCCCTGAAGCATTAACCGAAGCAATTGATATTCAAGTATCAGCTGCAACACTGATTGGTAATCGCGTTATGTTAACACGTGGCTCTATGAGTTTAGGTGAAGATGATGGTGGATTACCACCACAATCAACAGTGCAAAGTGATGCTGAGATTTTAGATGATTGCCAACGTGTGGTCACACAGTTCCATCAACGGGGTGAGGGGGCTAGGGTACAAATAGCATTAGCACCGTGCTCACCTTTTTCAGTGACAACTGACCTCATGATAGAAACGGCTAAATTAGCACGTCAAAACCAAGTGAGGTTACACACTCATTTAGCTGAAACCGAGGATGAAAACAGTTTTTGTTTAAAAACTTTTGCCTTACGTCCACTTGATTATTTAGAGTCTGTAGGTTGGTTATCATCGGATGTCTGGCTGGCTCACGGTATTCATTTTAATGACCAAGAGATTAAACGACTCGGGGAAGCAAAAACTGGAATCGCACATTGCCCATCTTCGAATATGATCCTTGCTTCAGGAGTTTGCAGAACCAAAGAATTGCAGGCAGCAGGCTCGCCTATAGGGCTAGCCGTTGATGGTTCGGCCTCTAACGATGGTTCGAATATGATACAAGAGGTTCGCCAAGCTTTGATGATTAATCGTTTACGTTATCAAGCAGATGAAGTATCACACTTAGATGCATTGTATTGGGCGACAAAAGGCTCTGCCCAAGTTTTAGGGCGGGATGATATTGGCGAATTGGCTGTTGGAAAACAGGCTGATTTAGCTCTGTTTAAACTTGATGAATTACGCTTCTCTGGTGCCCATGATCCCTTAGCCGCGTTAATTTTATGCGGAGCACATAAAGCTGATTGTGTGATGATTGCTGGTGAATGGAAAATAAAGTCTGGATTACTCATTCATCATGAACTGGAAGATATGCAAGCGCGGCATAGTCAAGCGGCTAAAAGTCTCGTGTTGTAAAATTATAAAGGTTATCAAACAAGCCTTAAACAATTTATTAAGGCTTGTTTTAGGGTAAATAATGTATCAAATCTCAACTGCATTAGTTTAATAAGTATAACTTAACCTGTTAATTTTTTTGTATTTATCAATCAAATTAAATAACAAAGCAATGTAGTTTAATCTTTTTGAAGTTAATATCAGCTAAGCTAAAACTCATCGATTAACCATAGTAAATAAACAGCTGAAAATTCCATAGGGATAATCCTTTTTGCAAGGTATAATACGCGCTATTTTTTATTCAACAATTGCATGAGAGCGTCTATGTTCAGTTATTTTATCCCAACAGCGAAAGGGCTTGCGCCTTTATTAGAAGTAGAACTTAAAGATCTTGGTATTGAAAATACTAAGCAAATTGCTGGTGGTGTTAGCTTTGACGGTTCATTAGAGCAAGGTTACCAAGTGTGTTTATGGTCGCGTTTTGCGTCTCGTGTTTTGCTTAAGTTAAGCGAATTCAAAGTAATTGATCCAATGGATTTATACTTAGGTTGTAGCAACATTCCATGGGAAAGCCATTTTGATGTAGATAAAACCTTTTCTATTGATTTTTCAGGAAGCAATGATGAGATTCGTAATACGCAGTTTGGTGCATTAAAAATTAAAGATGCCATCGTGGATCGCTTCCGTAAGAAATTTGACCAGCGACCTAACGTGGAAAAGCGCGATGCTGATATCCGTTTTAATGGTCGCTTGTTCAAAGATAAAGCATCCATCTACCTTGATTTATCTGGATCTCCATTACATTTACGTGGTTACCGTACTATTGCCGGTGAAGCGCCATTACGTGAAACATTAGCAGCAGGTATTATTAAACGCAGTGGATGGAAAGGTGAAGCGCTACTTGATCCTATGTGTGGCTCAGGAACATTAGTGATCGAGGCAGCAATGATGTCATTGAATATTGCACCGGGTACGTTGCGTGATAAATTTGGTTTCGAGCAATGGAAAAAGCATGATGCAGAAACTTGGAGAACGCTTAAAACAAGCGCACAAGTTTATAGTAAACGTGCCGTTAATGATTGTGATGCGCGTTTTTATGCGTCAGATTTAAGTAAAGATATGATCAGTATCGCACGTCAAAATGCACAACGTGCAGGAGTAGCTGAGCTGATTGAATTTAGCGTGCAAGATGCCAAAAAAGTGATGCCGCCGGAAGAGTTAACAACGGGTATGGTGATTTCAAATCCACCATACGGTGAGCGTTTAGGTGGCTTTAGTGACACTATTACTTTATACACCGAGCTTGGACATCATTTTAAAGATGCTTTTGCAGGTTGGAACTTAAGCATGTTCGCTATGGATACTGAACTGTTAAGTTGTCTAGGTATGCGTGCAGGACGTAGTTATAAATTCTTCAATGGTCCTATTGAATGTGTGCTTAAAAACTACCGAATTTCTCCAAAGCGTAATGTGGAAGCAATTGCAGACGTTGCAGCAACAACTAAAGCTCCTAAAAAAGCAGAAGTTGTTTATAAAGAGTCAACGGAGGATAACCCTTGGGGCACAATTTCAGCTGCTCAAGAGTTCCCAATGGCGGAAGAGTCTGAATCTGAATTAGTGTTTAAAGAAGTTAAACAGATAAAGCCTGCCATTTATGCGGAAGATTTTGCTAACCGTTTATTGAAAAATATGAAACGTTTAGATAAATGGGCAAAGCGTGAAGGTATTCAATGTTATCGTTTATATGATGCTGATTTACCAGAATATAATGTTGCTATCGACCGTTACAATGAATATTTAATTATTCAAGAATACCGTGCTCCAAAAGAAATCGACGCACAAAAAGTTCGCCGTCGCTTCTTAGATATTGTTTCAACAACGCGTTACCTATTAGATCTAACCGATGATCAGCTGATCATTAAAGTGCGTGAGCGTCAAAAAGGGCGACAACAGTATGAAAAGTTAGACAGTAAAAAACAACGTTTAGTAGTGCAAGAAGGCCCGGCTAAAATCATTGTGAACTTACAAGATTACCTAGATACTGGTTTGTTCCTTGACCATCGCCCTACACGTTTACGTTTAGGCAAAATGGCTGCAGGTAAAGACTTCTTAAACCTATTTTGTTACACAGCAACAGCATCAGTGCATGCTGCATTAGGTGGCGCTAAGTCAACAACCAGTGTTGATATGTCAAATACTTACTTGAACTGGGGGCAAGAGAATTTCCTAGAAAATGGTATCAAAGGTAAACATGAGTTTATTCAACAAGATTGTATTAAATGGTTACAACATGCTCATGAAATGTATGACCTGATCTTTATCGATCCGCCAACATTCTCAAATTCAAAGCGTATGAGTGATGTATTTGATGTACAAGATGATCATGTTGCCTTACTGACAGCGGCAAGCGAGCGAGTGAATTCACAAGGGGAGATTATCTTCTCTAATAATAAACGTGGATTTAAACTTGATATCGAGGCCATTAAAGCTCTTGGCTTTTATGTGAAAGATATCAGCAAAGCTTCTATTCCTGAAGACTTTAAAGGCAATGATAAAATTCATCAGTGTTGGTTATTAACTAAACGCGATTAAGGTCATGGTATTAATTAACCTGCAAAATATGCAGTGACAATATGACTAAATATAAAGGCCAATATTGATTGGCCTTTTGACGTTCAATAAAGACAACAATTTTATCTTAGTGAGGCTGGATAGCTGGTACTAGGTTAATTAACATGTTTAATTAGCAGGGATCAGAATTTAACCTCCCAAGCATAAGACAAAGACACATTAACGAGAGTGAATTAACGTGGCATTATTAACATTACATAACGCAGAACTCGCCTTTGGTGGCGGAGCATTATTAGATAAATCAAACTTAGTGATTGAAGCCAATGAGCGAGTTTGTTTAGTAGGCCGAAATGGCGCAGGTAAATCAACATTATTAAAAGTATTAGACGGCCGTATTCAATTAGACGACGGGACATTACTGATAAACAATGATGTTAAAGTTGCACGATTAGAGCAAGATCCACCAACAGCCAGTGTGATGAGCGCCTATGATTATGTTGCTTCTGGCATGGAAAATGCCGGTAAAGTATTAAGTCAATATCACGAACAACTAAGTGTTGTTGCTGAAGATTGTAGCGAAAAGCAGCTTAATAAATTACAGCGTTTTCAAGAGCAAATAGACCAACTTGATGCTTGGCAATTAGATTCGAAAATCAACCAAATACTGGATCGCTTAGCGATCAATCCAGAAATTACTTTAGATCAGTTATCAGGTGGGTGGTTACGTAAAGTCGCATTGGCTAAAGCCTTAGTGAATGATCCTGACTTATTACTACTAGATGAGCCTACTAACCACTTGGATGTTGGGACGATTGAATGGCTTGAACAATTCTTAATGTCTTTCCAAGGTTCAATTGTTTTCATCAGTCATGACCGTGAGTTTATTCGTCGTTTAGCAACACGTATTGTGGATATTGACCGCGGAAAATTAAGTTCATGGCCAGGTGGCTATGAAGCTTACCTGTTGGCTAAAGAAGAAGCTCTACGTATCGAAGATGAACAAAACGCTGAATTTGACCGTAAGTTAGCCATTGAAGAAAAATGGATTCGCCAAGGCATTAAAGCACGTCGTACACGTAACGAAGGACGTGTACGTGCGTTAAAATCGTTACGCCAAGAACGTTCTGAACGTGTCAACGTGCAAGGTAAGGCCAAAATTGTGGTTGATGAAGCGGCTCGTTCAGGGAAAATCATCTTTGAAACTGAAGGGTTATCTTACAGTTATGAAGACCTTCGTATTGTACGAGACTTTGATACTACCATTATGCGTGGCGATAAAATCGCCTTAGTGGGGCGTAATGGTTGCGGTAAAAGTACGCTACTTAAACTATTACTGGGTGATATTGAACCTGATCAAGGTTCAGTGAAGTGCGGCACTAAATTAGAAGTGGCTTACTTTGACCAATATCGTGATGCCTTAGACCCAGAAAAAACCGTGATTGACAACCTTGCTGAAGGTAAGCAAGAAGTTGAAATTAATGGTAATAAACGCCATGTCCTCGGTTATTTACAAGACTTTTTATTCCATCCTGATCGTGCACGTACACCTGTTAAAGCACTTTCTGGTGGAGAAAAGAATCGTCTGTTATTAGCCAAAATTTTCTTAAAACCAAGTAATTTCTTAATTCTCGATGAACCGACCAATGATCTTGATGTCGAAACGCTGGAGTTATTAGAAGAGTTATTAGCAAATTATCAAGGTACATTGTTATTAGTTAGCCATGACCGTAGTTTTGTTGATAACACAGTAACTCACACCTGGTTCTTTGATGGTAATGGCAATATTCAACAGTTTGTTGGCGGGTACAGTGATGCGGTACGTCACAAAGCGCAAAGTGAAGCGCCTGCACAAGTCGTTAAAGAAGCTAAACCAGCGCCAGCAAAAGTTGAAAAAGCAGCGGTTAAATCGCCTAAAAAGAAAAAGCTATCTTACAAAGTACAACTAGAGTTAGATGGTTTGCCTGCATTAGTCGAGCAATTGGAAGAGAAAGTAGGGGAATTACAGGAAACTATTAACACGCCTGAATTCTTTACTAAAGACAAAAAAGAAGCTGACCAATTCTTAGCGTTATTAGCAGAAACAGAACAAAAATTAGAAAATGCTTTTAGCCGTTGGGAAGAGTTGGACGAATTACAAAACGGAGAATAATTTTAACATGAATTACAGCAAAGCTATTTCATTTATTGCATTACTATCTACTAGTAATGCTTGGGCTGCGACTTCCTCTTATTATGAATATGAGATTTTGTCTCCAGATACGACAGGCAGTAATTACGGGCCTTTCCCATCTGCGATTACTGAAGCAGGCGATACAGTCGGTGTATATGCTTTAAAAGCGGATCTTGATCAAAACATTGATATCGGTCTGCCTTTTACCTTCAACCAAGAATGTTTCTATGATGATGAAGTTTGTGAATTAATCTATTACGGTAGTGAAGATTCTACCGATGCTAGTTATGACAATGGCTATCAAGCCTGGCGTACAACAAGTGCTGAGATAGACAATAACGAAACCGATGCAACAAGTTACTTTTTAGCGGCAACTAATAACGTAAAAATAGAAGGCTTTGGTGACGATACAGATGTGAAAATTACTGACGTTGTCGATTCTGATGAAGGTAGTTTTGCTGTTGGTTATGGTTCAGGCCCTTACACCGATGGCGAACGCGATTACGTACGTCGAGCCTTTGTTGTTGACCCAAGTACTAGCTATGCAACTATCTCATTAATTCCAACTGCGTTTGATGACGATGAAGGCGGCTTTAGTAGTGCTTATCGTATGCGTGATGTGACTTATAACAATGGTGAGACTAAAACTCTGATCGTTGGTAACGCAAGTAAATCATTAGCAGGTGGCGATAGTGATTATTTTGACCTTTGTTATAACGAAGGTGATGAAGATGACTTAGATGATTTGAACTACTTAGTGAATTGTCCAGGCTTCGATACACAAGCTTGGGCTTGGGAGTATGATAGCAGTGCGACTGAAATTGAAGGTTTTGCACTAGCGACTGAATGGTTAGATGATAATACTACGCGTGACGGTAGTGATGCCACATACAGTGCTGCTGCATTTGATATCAATAGTTCAGGTGTTGCTGTGGGAGTGTCAACCTATGAGTTATCTGATAGTGATGAAGGTGGCCGTCAACGTGCGATCATCATGACGCCTGATGATGACGGTGCTTACGATACGCCAACCGTGATTGTTGATGCGACGGATGAATCTGATTCAACTGGTGATTATGATAAAAATGACGATACGACTTATTACAACTCATGGGCGGAAAGTATTACCGATGAGAATGTCGTGATGGGTAATCGTCAGTATGGTTCGACTAAAAATGTTAACTATCCTATCGAAATGTTCATTTATGATATCGATAATGACAGTATTAGCATTCCGTTAGAAGACACTAAAGTGTTATCAACTAAACAACGTTTAGCGGGTGATAGTGCTTCGTATCGTGGTGCAAATAGCTATGGTTATGACATGAATGAAAATGGCTTAATTGTCGGTAGCGCAGATGCATACGATCAAACAGATCCTGTTGTAGGTGGTAGCCCTCGTACCCAAAGTGCATTCCTTTATGACAATACATCGGGTGATAGCTGGTTTATCGATGATCTATTATGTACAGAAGATGATGATGGTGTAGTGACTCACCCATTAATTCGTTTAGAGAGTGCTACAGCGATCAACGATGATGGTGTTGTGTTAGCAGAAGGTTTCCAATACGACAGTGACAGTGACTACAACAGTAGCATTAACGCCACAGCAATCATGGTGAAGTTAACGCCAAGTACGACAATGGACCCAGATGATAGCCCGAATTGTTGGGACTCTGAAACATTAGCGGACTCTGACTCAGATTCTTCTCGAAGTGGTGCGGCGACTTTATGGTTATGGTTACTTATTTTACCATTAGCATTCGCTCGTCGTCTTAATAAAAACAAAGTTTAAATTTAAAAAAACGTTTAAATGATTGATAAAAAAGGTTTATCGCTGAAAGGTGATAAACCTTTTGTTTTTTTGTGAATAAAATAATTCATATGTAATGAAAGTGTCATATTAAAGGTTCATATTAAGCAACATCGCTACGAAGCGTAATGAATATTTTGTTAAATAACTAATAAAATACAAATCGTATAAATTAACTTAGTAGAAAATGGAGTTTTGAATGAAACTTAAAATGTTAGCCGCAGCGGTTACTTTAGGTACTGCGTCATTAATGTCGACAACTGCTATTGCAGCAGATCATGAATTACACTCTTACACAAAAGTAAGCGGTATTTCAGGTAACCTTTCATCTGTTGGTTCTGATACATTAGCAAACATGATGACTTTTTGGGCAGAAGAGTTTAAGCGTCAATACCCAAACATCAACATTCAAGTTCAAGCGGCAGGTTCTTCAACTGCTCCACCTGCACTAACTGAAGGTACTTCACAATTCGGCCCAATGAGTCGTCAAATGAAGTCTAAAGAAATTGAAGCATTTGAAAAACATTACGGTTACAAACCAACAGCTGTTCGTGTTGCAATCGATGCACTAGCTGTATTCGTAAATAAAGATAACCCAATTGAAGGCCTTTCAATCACAGACGTTGATGCAATCTTCTCTTCAACTCAAAAATGTGGCGCAGATAAAAATGCAACTCGTTGGTCTGATGTTGGTCTAGGTGGAAGCTGGGCAGAGAAAGATATCCAGTTATTTGGTCGTAACTCAGTATCTGGTACTTACGGTTACTTTAAATCTAAAGCACTTTGTAAAGGTGACTTCAAGAGTTCTGTCAATGAGCAACCTGGTTCTGCATCTGTAGTTCAATCTGTTGCATCTTCACTAAACTCTATCGGTTACTCAGGTATTGGTTACAAAGTTGCTGGTGTTAAAGCGGTACCACTTTCTAAGAAAGGTACTGATTACGTAGCTGCAACAACTGAAAATGCGATTAGCGGTAAATACCCACTATCTCGTTTCCTATATGTTTATGTAAACAAGCACCCAAATAAACCACTATCTCCACTTCAAGCAGAGTTCATTAAATTAATGTTATCTCAAGAAGGCCAAAACATAGTAGATAAAGATGGTTACATTCCACTACCGATTTCTGTAGTAGAAAAAGAGCTTGCTAAATTAGGCCTATAATTTACCTAGTTTAATAAAGTTTAAATAAAAAACAGCGCTTTTGAGCGCTGTTTTTGTTTATATAGAAAAATAATGGATAACTGGTTTATAAGAGGTGGGCTACTAGGAATAATATTCAGTAGCTTAAATAAGGTAGTGATTAGACTGTCTCTGACGTTAGTAGGGTTGAAACTAGCCTGACGGTGGTTTCATGCTCATATTAGCCACAATGAGGGAGGTGAATCACAAAGTAATGCTCAATATCAAAAATGAAATATAAAAAGCCAAAAGAAACTGGGTGAAAAAGAATTCGCTGAGCGGTCAGCTCATCACACCAGCCTTCCGATTATTTCTTCTCAATTCAAAACATGCTTGGTAACGAAAAAAAACAATAATCTAAAATATAAATATTTAAGAATTGTTAGCGGCAAACACAAATTAGTAGTGGTTATTAAGCTTAGCTTAATATGATGGCACTGGATGAATTATGCGGCAGCTTAGTTTACGAGCAGAGAGCTCTGTGCTCTTTTTCAGCCTTAGCGTATACAAGAGAGCACATGCGGTGCAAGCTTTTAATGCCAAGCATAATTTTCAGTATAAGTAGAGGAGGATATTAAACCATCACTGGTTAGCCCAGTCTTCTCTTCAAAATTCCAGCGCACATTAAGGTTAATGTTGGTTTCATTATAATCTGCTGCATAACTTGAGCTAAGTAAACCAGCAATTTCCCAGTGTGGCGAGAGCAACCATTGTCCTTCAATGAGAAATTGACTACCAATACCGCTGTCGCTCTCTTGATTAAGGGTATTACTCGTTGAAGCAAAAGGAAATTGTTCAATACTGCCTGGTGTTACCCAATAATATCCTAGGCTTAACTGGCTGCGAATTTGCCAATCAGTATTTTCTAATGTCAGTAATTCAGCCCTTCCTCCTAAATTAATGTAGCTTTTAGGGCTAAAGTAACCACCATTACCTTCAGTATAATAATTTAAATTCTTATCGTAACTCATCCAATTAATGGTAGGGCCGACTCGCAGGTAATCAAGTTTATCTTCATAAAGTGCCGTTAAGTCTCGAGTGAAACCAAAATTAAACGCCAACTTAGTATTATTTTGTACACTTTCACCGTTTAGCTGGGCTATATTCAGCTCAGGTGTTACAGACCATTTTGGTAGAAATGTATAAGAAATAAGTGCTCGTAATCCTGTTTCATTCACTGCTCCCCACCTCTCAGTTTCACTCCCATAAAGTCCCATTAAACTTAGAAAACTGTCATCGACTCTTTCTCGGTATAACGTTGCTGCTGTTATCAGGGAAGGGGAGTTGAACCATACTGCAGATAGTTTAGCAGATAAACTAGAGGCTAAATCACCGTCTGCTTTTGTATATTCAAGTTCAGCAAAGGTATTCAGGCGTTGAGTTTGTCGCTTTATAAAGCCACTAATACCAGTTTCAATAGCCTTGTTATTACCAGACAAAAAAGAGGTCAGGGTTTCTTGCCAAAAATCATCACCTGCATTAGACGTATCACTGTTGATCGTTTCATAATTAACACGCACACCGTAACGGTAATCATGCCAAAATTTAAGAAAACCTAGGTAGTAATTTAGACTTTGTAAGTTGGCTATTTCATCTTCACTGTTTTGTTTACGCCAGTCGAGCCCTGCTTCTAAAGTCAGTTGTTGTTCTGCTTTTTGCGGCGCATCTAAATGATTGAATCGATCAAACTGCTTACGTGCCCAAGCAACTTGCATATCACGTTTTTTTAATCCTGCTGCCATGGCAGGAGAGTTTAACGCTAATTGCTGAAGTTGTTGTTCATCGTTTAATAGATCCATCAATACGTTAGCATAATCAGTATTATTAGGCTGATTTGAAAGTAAAGTTGAAAATGCAGTGATACTTTCTGGTTGATTATTTAAGTTATATTGAGACCATGCATATAAAGCAAGTTGATCATCATTAAGTGCTTTATATTCTTGTATTTTTGCTGCAGCGACTAAACTGGATTGATAATGTTGTTGGTTGTATTGGTCCAGTTGAATTACCGATAATGCGTTAACACAGTAGTCAATTAATGTTGCTTGAATTGGGTTATTACAGGCTAAGCGAGTGGCTTCTGTCTGACGACCTTGTTTTTCTAATACAACTAATTGTGCATTATAATTTTCAGTAAATTCAAACCAATCAAGCGCTGTTTTATATTCAGTTTGGTCAACTGCTTGCCAAGCATGTGAATCAATCATGTCGTTAATTGGTTGGTCGGGGTATTGTTTTATCAATGCAAAAAGGCGACCTTTATCCTGTTTTTTCACAGCATCTGCAACAAGTACAGTCACGACTTTTACCTTTGCTTCGTTGGCACTCACATTATTAGGAGTTATCTGCTCAACTGTTTTTATATGTTCAAGTGCAGCACCATAATTACCTCTATAAAAAGATATCCAAGCCATTAATGTATTGCTACTCAATTTTTTATCTTTAAAAGCAAGGGTTGATGCCAGTTGATAATGAGTTTGGGGCATTTTTTGCCAGTAATTTGGACCTCTTTTAGCTAGGTTTACAAAGTTAATTATAATTGCTTCAGGTGCTTTATCTTGCGCAGTAAGCTCTGCTTTTAAAGTTTGAGTTGTTGCTCGTTTTTTATGCTGAATAGGCTTGGATAGATTATCCATTGCATTTACTAATGCTGGTTCAGCAATCCAATTAGGGTAGGACTTCTTTAATTTAGCGTATTCTTGCTGTGCTTGGTTAATAAAACGATTATTGATGTAGTACCAGATAGGTGTTGTATCGACATTAACTTGTGTCTCATTTAACGGCTTTTGGGCATCATTAGAACTTTGTACGTTAATGCTTTGCACGCTGTATTGCACCGCAATTTGTTCTGCATAAGTAAGCTGGTTAGCAACACAAAGTGTGGTCACTGCCATAACATTTTTTAATTTCATTGCATCAGATCACTTTTTAACAGAGCAAGTTGCGATAGTAAAATAAGGCTTGCTGAATAGTAATCTGTTTTATCATCTACCTCAGGTAGAGCCTCTGGCTGTTCATTAATAATGGATTGGGTTGATTTTGCAATAGCTTGCATTCCACTATTATAACTATACTCAGCTACGTCTCCATTTTCTAAATTAACGGTTGCTGGTACTGTTTGTTGTGACCAAAAAGCAATAAACGGCTCTATTAATGATCGATTTTTATCTTTTGCTAACATTAAATAAATAGGTATTCTGCAGGCGTTATAACCATAATCACTAGAAAGTGCACCGCTCAATGTCACCTGATCATCGGAAATTATTACCCAGTCAGAAGGTAGTTGCCAATCACTAAAACGAGCAAACTTTATCAAAGCAATGCCTGATTGATAGACTTCGTTCCAAATTGGATCGTTTGTCACTTCAGAAAATAGTTTAAACGCTGGAAACACCCAATAGGATAAATTAATTTGAATACTACCATCAGGGCGTTCAAAGCCAACTTCACCAGGCAATATAAGCTGATACCCAAATTTATCTTTAATTAATTTAGTTTTAATGGTTTCTAAAATAGCAATAGCTTGGTTGAGGTAAGCTGAGATTCCCCATTTCTTATTCGCTTCCAGCAAAGCCCATGCAATTAAGATATCACCATCAGTTGCATTGTTAGTGTCAGTGATACACGTATCATCACATGCTTGTTGCTTTGAAGGGGTGTATTGCCAACTGAATAGCTGATCATCTCGTTGTAAAGTTTGTTGTGTCCATTGCCATATGTTTTTAAATTGGTCTTTATCGTCAGCAAAAACGGCAAATAATAACGCATAGCCCTGACCTTCGCTATGCGATATGTTTTGATTACCTGTATCAATAACACGACCAGCATCAATGAATTGTGTTTTATAAATCGCCCAACTTTTTTGGAATGGCGTCAACTCGACTACTGTCCATTGAGTCCATGCCAATATAGTAATGGTAATTAATATAACTACGTACTTGATGCTTTTCATTCTTCCCAATCTTCCTTAATTTTTTGATGGCGTAATTTCAACAGTAACCAAGTTAAGACCATAAACATAAATACAACTGCAACGATAATCAATAATAAATACCAAGGGTGGTTAGTACCCCATGCACCTAAAGCAGTCCATGAGTCAGCCTCACCTAACATATAAGCGCTAGATACTTGCATCACAATTAAAGGTGACTTAGCGTCATCCCAAGCGAAAAAGTCTCCACCTAATTGGCTCCATAATGAACCTTGAACAAGCTCTTCTATGCGCTCTGTTAATAGTTCAGTCGTTTCTGCCGCGATAATAAATAGGGTACCTGTTTTATCTGCAATCGGATTTTTAGCCGCAAGCAACAATGAAAAATCACCTAATGTACTTTGTTGATTAGTAAATTCAGTTGCTGTATTTGGCTGAAGGTCTGAATTTTTTTTAGCGGTTACACGGTTATACAGCTTATTTTGTAAACGGTAAGGCCATCTTTTACTATTGCTTATAGCGGTTGTTAAATCACCATATAACTCAGGACTCAAATCATCTGGGGTCGCCAATATCATAGCAGTATCCGTTAAGGCCTCAGGTATTCCCATTTCAACATATAAATTAGGAATTAAATTACCCGATGATTGAGCAAGTTTACCAGCCATGGTTAAGGCTGCTGAACGCATTCCCTCTTGTGTAATATAGATTCCCGTATCATTTTGTGTTTGATATTGTGCAAAAGGGTAGCCGGTTTGCCCCATTAACTTAAGGTCGGGTTGCCTTGCGATATGAGCTACAGTTGGAATTTCAATTTCCGAGTCATTATCCAATTGGAAATGTAAATAATCGCCATTGACGCTTCGACATTCGCCAATAAGCTGTACAGAATTTTGGTTTACATTGAAAGCGAGCTCATTCTTTCCACCTTCAAATAATCTAGCTGGAATAGAAAGGGCGTAATCATGATAAAAATTACCATTTTTTATGTCCAGTTTTAGGCCATGAATGACTTTGTTATTAACCGTGATATTGAATGTAGAGCCCTCTTCATATCCAGCTCCATAACTGAAATCTAAATGTAATTTAATCGAGTCTGTTTCACTTGCATAAAAATCAGCAGGTAATCTAATTTCGACTTTTTTAGTGAATAGGCCAGGCCCATTAAAATTTATAGCTGTTACACCTAATTCAGAAAGAGTGTAAGCTCTTCCTGGCTGTAAGGTGACCTGTTGTTGTGGCAATAACCTTGTATTACTAGCAGAATTAATATTGATTGATTCATCTGGGTTTAGAATATCATCCATATAAGCAAGTGTAGTAGCTGCTCGCACAACATCTTGATCAGTAAGCCCCGATACAATTAAACGGATTTGTGAGGCAATTGGCTCTTGTCCAATCACAGTGACTGCTGGTGTTCTTTCAATTTTTAAATAAGGGCCATTAATATCAGCTAGACTCTCTTTTGGTAAGGTCTGTTGTAGCGAGGTTTTATTGCCTACCAGTATATGAATATCATCATTACTTTCACCTGAGACATACCAACTACTTTCTCTATATTTAAATACTTCCTGGTCAGTCGGCCCCATACCTATAGCGTTACTATTGATAGTTTGCTGCTCAACATTCAAAGATTGATATTGTGTTCTTAATGCAAGTGCTTGTGCCACAGTTGGCACAGCAAGCTTGTTAACAATAGAATTTGCATGATCATCTAAGGTAAAAATTTGAACATTGCGTTGACCACCAATGCCAGGGTGAAAAAATTTAGATAATTGTTGTAAATTCAATTGGTTAATAACTTTGGTTGTGTCGAAACTAATGTGTGAGTCATATAAATTGATTTCACTCCATAAGTCTGGCGCATTCGTATCTTGGCAACGATCAACATACTGGCTTGCTGCAAAGGTTAAGGTATTGTATTGCGGACGCCATAATTCACTTGGGATAGTAACATCAGCGAGTAAATTAGGTTTATTAGGGTTCAATGCGATTTGACCAATAGTGACGTTATTAAAGCGTATATTTAAAATGGAGCGCTCTTGTAACATTGCAATAGAAGAGGTCGCCTTAAGGTGTAATGTTGCAGAGCTTACCGTCAATAAAGGAGAAAGTGCGATACCTAAGTCTTGAACAGGTCTTTCACCATTAAGTCTAAGCAATGAATTACCGCCATAGAATTCACTTAAACGAAATTCGTTTGATGTTTTAGCTTGTGTTTGTAGGCTAAAAAACGCAATAAATAACAGCGTTAATAATCTAACTTGAGGTTGAATTGATTTTAAAGTTAACATTAGCTTCTCTGTTTTAATTTCATATAAATATGCAAAAATAAAGGTTTCATACTCACACTCACCACATGTTTGAGTCCGTAAAAGTACGATATTGGTCGTGTTCTGCGTTTTTGGAAACTATCCCAACGCTCGCTATCGCAAAGTGTATAAGCAATAACATTATTCTTCTCTTGATCTGTTCTGGTTAAAAATTGCAATCTGACTTCATTGGTTTCACTGTTTTGATACATTACTTTACAAGCTATTTCGACACGTTTTTTAAGTGCGCTAGCATAGCCAATTAAACGAACCTCTTCTGGTAGTGTTTGCTTAAATGTTAAAGATAGATTAGCACCAGTACGTGATAGATTTCGTAAATTACCTTCCCAAACTTGTTCAGGTACGACAATTTTCACTTGGTCGTAAGCGGGTAACCTAGAAGCTTTACGCACTTGTTTTTTTTCAATTAATACATCTAATAAACTGACACAAAGAATAAAATTAAAGGCATTCCAAGCAAATACAACAAAAGTTAACTCCCAAGATTCCGGCGTACTATAAAAATGGTAAATAGCGCCTAAATTACCAATGAAAAGCATCAGTAATAACCAATAAAATGAGTTAGCTAGGGAAGAAATATAGGTTTTACTCTGGTCTTCCCCTTTTGGTGTTACTAAGAAACTTGGATCATTAGGGTTTTTTACCACAGTGAGCAATGCTCTGAATAAAAATGTACATTGCAATATTTCGTAGAGCTCTGACACTAAAGGCCAACGGTTTTTACCGAACAATACATGAGAAAGGCGAAAACTGACGATAATATGCGGTACGGTATAGATAAGAATTTCAATGAAAGTCGCATGAATCAGTTCTAAACCAAATAATAAGTAGCCTAATGGTGATAATAAAAATACTAAACGAGCGAAGGGGAAAAACCAAAATAAAATAGAGCTCATATAGCCACACTTTTGATACCAGCTTAATCCAGCATTAAGAAATGGCTTTTTGAGAATAAGGATTTGAGCCATGCCTTGAGCCCAACGTTCTCGTTGTTGAATAAATGAAGAAAAACTTTCTGTTGCTAAACCACTGATCATAGGTTTATCTACATATACTGACTTATAGCCTAATGCATGAAGTTCTAAGGCAGTTTCTGCATCTTCAGTGATTGAATCCCCAGCGATTCCGCCTACCATATCAAGATGGCGTCTTCTTAACACTGCTGCAGAGCCACAGAAAAAAGAAGCAGACCAAAAGTCTAACCCTTTTTGTATGGTGTTATAAAACATATCATTTTCCGATGGCATACGAGTAAAAGCGGAAAAATAATTTCGTTCAATGGGGTCGGGATTATCCATGAAGTGTGGTGATTGAACTAAAAAAACGTCTTGATCTTTAATCATCCAAGGTACGGTGCGATCCAGAAAATCAGTGGTTGGTACGTGGTCTGCATCTAAAATGACCACTAGCTCACCATCCATATTCAATAAAGCGCTATTGATATTACCAGCTTTAGCGTGTTCATTTTTCTCACGAGTATGGTACACCGCACCTAAAGATTGACATAAGCCTTGTAAAGTTTGACGCCGTGTTAAAGCTTGCTGAGCTGCTACAGGGTTATCTTGAAATACCTTTTGGTCTGTACCACCATCATCTAATAGGTGAATTTTTAATTTTTCTGTAGGGTAGTCGAGCATCATTGCAGCTCGGATGGTTACTTCTAATAAATCCTCAGATTCATTATAGCTGGGGATAACTAAATCAACGGTCGGTATTTGATCTTCTTTAAATTGTTTAATGCTTTGTCTTGGACGGTTTAATGGAAAGATATTAACAAAACAGCCTAACAGATGAATAATACCAGAGTAGATTTCTGCCATAAATAACATCAACATGGCGATCAAAGAGAATATATCATCAGACTCTAATGTATTTACACCACGCCAAATTAAATAACGAACAGATAATAAGCAGCCAATAATGATTGCAAATAGGCGAAATAATTCTCTTTTTTTACTATGTTTAATAGCTTCAGAAGAAGCGGTATATACGAATACGATAACACCCATTGAGAGTGCGAGTTGAGTCGCTGCATGTAAAGGGATACTGGCAAGTGCAATCAGAAAAAATAAAGTCACTAAAGCGAATAGTTTTAATATCAATTTGGGTATGCTTGATTTTAAACTTTGCAAAGTAGTTGAAGTGCTCTCCTTAGCAACCATTTTTATCGTTCCATTTGACAATAAATCCGAGAATTACATCGATTAATTAATAAAATTTTTGAATCAGAAAACTCAATATAAAAATCTTCTTCGTAGAGCTTTTTAGACAGCTCGTTTCGGTGAGTTAAATTTAAGTTTGTTAAAGGTGTTACCCACATCAAGGTGACAATAGACACCATCAAGACAATACATAAAGCACTAAATGCCAATGCTGGGATACTTTGTGGCGTCAGAGCGTTAAAGGTAATAGCTGTTAACGATAGCGTAATCATGCTAAAGCTTAAAAGTTTGAATAATTGACAGCGACGCAATCCATACTCAGCTTTTTTCCAATACTGTAAACGCTTGGTTAGTAAAGTATATTGAATTGAAGTCGGTCCATCGGATAATGCTACCCTTTGTGATGTTTGTGTCATTACTCACTCTAATGTTAAATATTAAAATTCTGAACAGGGGGTTGTTACCTAGTACGAATTGGGTATATGTTTAGGTCTGTATTCTAAACAATACTCCTTAAAAGGCAAATTAAGTTCACATTTAAATGCTTTTAGTGTTGACAGCGCCGCTTATTTGGTATATATATTTTTTATTTGTGCGTGAGGAAATTTGATTTTTTAATCAAAAACACAACTTTATATAAAGTGGCGTTTTTGATTAGAATTAATAAAGAGGGAGGGAGTATTAATAATCTATTTAATGTTCACTAACACCAACTTGGTTTCGACCATTGTTTTTAGCTATATATAAGCCTAAATCAGCGATTTCGATCCATGACTCAAAATTAGCAATAGTGTCAGTGATTTGTGCAACACCGAAACTAGCCGTAACTTGGACTTGTTTACCTTGATACTCAAAATGGATCGTTTCAATAGCTTCTCGTAAACGTTCAGCAACTAGCTTTGCTTGTCTTAAATTGGTATCAAGTAACAATAAAGCAAACTCTTCACCACCTACACGTCCGATAATATCTTGTTTCTTACTTTTTTGACGAACTGCTTCAGCGATTCCTTTTAAGACTTCGTCACCAAAAGGGTGACCATAGGTATCATTGACTTTTTTGAAATGGTCTATGTCGAAAATAATCATAGATGTTGGACTAGCTGAGTTTTTACTGTTGATAAACTCGCTTTCACATAAGTTTCGCCAGTGGCCTTGGTTGTTAAGTTGCGTTAGGCTATCCGTATGGCTTAAATGCTTCAATTGAGAATTCGCTTCTTGGAATGCTTGTTTAGTTAAAGCAATGTCCGTTACATCGTAAACAATCATACATATTTGTGTGATTTGTCCCTGGAAGTCAGCTAATGGCAAAAAAGTAATGTTTTGATACATGAACTCTGCATTGCTGGTAATAGGACGATAACTCTTAAATTTAAACAGGTAAGGGCGCTGCTCCCAAGTGGTAAATGCCTTGTTTTTTAATAAACAAACGCTATTGATTTTTTGTTGTAACCACGTTTTTGGAATGCTAGTAAACACATCAGTGATTTTTTTATCGATCATGTGTGCCGACAGTAAACCTGAATGGTTTTCCATGAATCCATTCCAAACTTTTACTGTATAATCTTTTTCAATAATCACCAAACCCACATCGATATTATGTACCATATCAATGAGCCAATGAATGTCTTTCAAATCTATATTGGTAGCCATTAGTCTAGTAAGTATCCTATTTGAGTTTGAATAACTGGAATAGAGTCTTCAGTAAATAAGAGTAATAAATCACACTTTATATCATGATCCTGAATACGATAATTCACTTCGATTGTTAACATTTTTTGCCAGCCTTCTTGCTGGTTTTTAATGATGTCTTCAATTTTTGCATGCTGGCCTAAAACATTAGGCTGGCCTTGACTGAAAGGAATACTTAACTGCTCTGCTAAACCATTTAAAAATGCACCAATCAAAATATTAGAGATATCATTCATCACTTCAACTTCTAAATGATTGCTTTCTAAATCTTCGTATTGGAGTAATTTAGCCATATCGCTAAAACTAGCGTCGTGGAAGATGATGATAGCTTCACCATTAATCCCTGAACCAATAAAGCCTTGGCTTACCGCAGATACTTTTTCATATTGCGCAATATGATTGAGTGTCATGTGTAACTCGCTGCCCTCTAACGTATTAACGTTAGGTACAGGAAGTAAAATAAACACATCCAATAAACGACCCAACAAATCACCAGCATGTCCCATAGCGATATTAGAGACTTCTTGTAATGCATCGCGAAGTTCAACGCGCTCTACAATTTCTGGAGCTGAGTGCGAATTATAGCCACCTGGCTTGTAAATTCCATATTGCTCTAAGAGGGTGGTTAATTTTTCGTTATTAATTGGTTTTTCGATAAAATCAATTGCACCTAGTTCACGTACTCGTTTGTAGGCTTCAGATTGAACATCACCAGAAATAACAATAACAATTGCAGGTAAATCTTCACGTTTAATGGTTTCTAATACTTCGTAACCACTCATTACAGGCATGTTTAGGTCAAGAAAAACTACATCACCTTTATGCTGTCTAATACTCTCAACACCTTCTTGCCCATTTTTGGCGAAGTGTATCGAGATATCCCAATCTTTGGGTAATGATAGTGCTATTTGTTTTCGAGCTAATGCCGAATCATCACATATTAAAACAGGTGTGGACATAGTATTCCCATTGTATTTCCATATATATCAACAGTCTAAATAAAGCAAAATCAGTCTAGAGGACAAAGTTAGGGGGATCCGCGTAAAGCAAAATACAACTGATTTCTAATACTTTTTAGGTGTTTCTATAATAAGACAGAAAGGTAGGAATTACAAAGAAGAGTGGTGTTTTTTGTACGAAAATGTTGCCGAGTTATGATCAAAATATACAAATCATTACAAAAAACATGTTTATTTTGTATTACTGATGGATTTTTGCTTTTAAGTTTTTATTTTTGCGCTTGCTGCAGTGCTAACAACATCTCATCTGGATCACGAATCGCTCTCACCGATTGTAAAAAGGGAGTAGCTTCGACGTGTTGTAACTTCATAAACATTAACCATTGTTTAATACGACTCGGCATAAACTTCTCTTTATCTTCAATTTGACGTAACCATTGAAAGTATTGTTCCATTACAGCGAGGTTTTGTAACCATGAGTAGGGCGCTTCAATCCCTTTTAAAACATTTGCTAAATTAGGCATGGCTAGTGAACCGCGGCCAATCATTAAATGATCACAACCACTCATTTCCATACATTTTTGAGCATCTTCAAAGTTGAATATATCACCATTAGCAATAACTGGAATATCGATAGCTTCCTTGATCTTTTTAATCCAGTGCCAATGTGCTGGTGGCTTATAGCCTTCTTCCTTGGTGCGAGCATGTACTGCTAATTCACTTGCACCAGCTTCAGCAATCGCCTGTGCATTTTCAATAGCTAAACTTTTATCATCATAGCCTAAACGGATTTTCGCACTCACCACATGTTCACTTGGTACTGTATCTCGTACTGCTTTTACAATTTGGTGTAATGCTTCAGGATCTTTTAATAACACCGCACCACCGCGACTTTTATTTACGGTTTTAGCTGGACAACCGAAATTTAAGTCAATACCTTCGGAACCAAGTTTTATAGCTCGCAACGCATTTTCAGCTAAGCATTCAGGGTGTTGACCAAGCAATTGCACGCGTACAGGAGTGCCAAATTTAGTACGACTCGCATTTCTTAATTCTGGGCATAAGCGATGGAAAACACGAGAGGGTAGTGGCAGTTCAACAACACGAACAAATTCTGTTACACAACGATCTATACCGCCAATATCTGTCAAAAATTGGCGCATGTGAAAGTCCATTACACCTTCCATTGGGGCAAGCGTTATATGCATCAGAGTTCTCGTTTAATTCAAGCTAAATAAGGAGCGCGGATTATACCTACTCCCTTAATATAAGCAAAATAAACACGGGTTAACTAAAGCTAGTTTAATAAAGAGAGGGAGTTTGAACACATTGATAGTAAAAATATTAATAAAGCTGTTATTTCATACTATTTATTGCACCAACGATCGCTTTCGTAGACTTTTTAATCAAATATCAAAAATACTTTGCCACTTTATGACAAGACAACTTGCACTAAGGCAAGCAACTATTTAACCTTATACAATTAATATAGACAGGAAAATAAATTAGACCATGCAACCAATAGTATTAATTAAAAATAGCATTAAAAGTATTGAAGATTACCCAATTCCTGGGATTACCTTTCGTGATGTCACCAGCTTAATTGAAAATGGTGAAGCTTTTGCTGCAACAATCGACCTATTTAAAGCACGTTATAAAGATCAAAAGATTGATAAAATCGTTGGTACTGAAGCACGTGGTTTTATATTTGGCGCGCCTTTGGCCGCAGCATTAGGTGCTGGTTTTGTTCCTGTGCGTAAACCTAATAAACTACCGCGTGAAACGATACAAGAAAGCTACGAATTAGAATACGGTAATGACACATTACAACTTCATAAAGATGCCATTAAACCAGGTGAAAAAGTACTATTAATGGATGATCTATTGGCAACTGGCGGTACCGCTGAAGCATCAGTTAAGTTAATTAAACGCCTAGGCGGTGAAGTAGTTGAAGCCGCTTTTGTTATCGAACTACCTGATCTAAAAGGTAGCGACAAATTAACTGCTTTATCTGTACCTGTTTTTTCTTTGATTGAATACGCAGGCGAATAATCAGTGAGCTATCAAGTTCTAGCAAGAAAATGGCGACCACAAACCTTTAAAGAGGTGATTGGTCAGCCGCATGTACTAACCGCATTAGAAAATGGGTTAACACAGGATCGTGTACATCACGCTTATTTGTTTAGTGGTACACGCGGTGTCGGTAAAACCACCATCGCTCGTATCCTCGCAAAAAGCTTAAATTGTGAAACTGGTGTAACAGCAACACCCTGTGGCGTATGTGCAAATTGTCAGGATATCGATCAAGGTCGATTCGTAGACTTACTAGAAATTGATGCGGCTTCTCGTACTAAAGTCGATGACACACGTGAATTACTAGATAATGTACAATATAAACCAGCGCAAGGGCGCTATAAGGTTTATTTAATCGATGAAGTACACATGCTCTCTAAACACAGTTTCAATGCCTTATTGAAAACGCTAGAAGAGCCACCAGAATATGTTAAGTTTCTCTTGGCAACCACGGATCCTCAGAAGTTACCGATAACCGTATTGTCTCGTTGTTTGCAGTTCCATTTAAAGGCTATTCTACCTGAGCAAATAGAGCAGCAGTTATCGGCTATTTTAAGTCACGAAAAAGCGACTTTTGAACAGCCTGCATTACGTGTCATAGCGAAAGCGGCTGATGGCAGTATGCGTGATGCATTGAGCCTTACGGATCAAGCATTAGCCTTTGGTGCTGGGCATTTAGAATATGCCGCTGTCCTTAAAATGTTAGGTACCATTGACCAATCACACTTGCATTATCTGTTGCACTATATTGCATCGGGAAACAGCCCGAAAGTGTTTGAAAAAATTCAAGAATTTGTGCGTTTAGGTGCTGACTTCTCGGCCTTGCATCAAGAGTTAGCTAGTCTGTGTCATCAAATTGCATTAATGCAGTTACAGCTTAATGCAAACGTGACTGAAAAAACGACAGTGCAGCTATTAGCAGAGCGTTTAACACCTGAAGAAGTGCAACTATTTTATCAAATTGCAGTACAAGGCTTTAAAGACTATGCCTATGCACCGAATGGTAAAATTGCATTAGAAATGACGGTAATGCGTTTATTAGCATTCAAACCAGCGAATTATGTTGATGTTGACGAATCAATGATGACCAAAGCAGAGCAAGTGGAGCCGATTACCGCGGATCCAATTGTTGCGCAACAGACTGTACTACCAACACCATCTGCTGAAGTCACTTCGTCTATCCCTGGCAATGTTGAAACTAAAGCATCAACATCTGCGACTCCTATCTCTGTTGAGCCTATTGCTTCACCCGTTGTGGAACAGCCAGTAGAACAACAAGAACCGAAGACAACCCCGCAATCAGCACAAGTAATAACACAACAGGTTCGTCAACCAGAGGAGCCTGTAGCTGCGCAGTTTGTTCAAGCAACGCCAGCATCTCGACAAGCGGCGCCAGCAGTTACAACTGAACAGCAAACGATTGAATCACAACCAACTGTTCAACCAGAAACGGCTAACTTTGATTTATCGGCAACAAATAACTCTCGTAATATGTTACGTAGTCATCGTTTAAAGCGAGAAGCGCTAAAAAAGACTGAAGCGGCAGCTGAACAACCTGCAACACGATCACAGGTTCAGTTTGTCGCATCGGAAAGCGTATCATCTAAATCGACGCCTGCACCAGTTGAAAGCGTGCCTAAACTTGAAGCTGTTGCACCGACACAGAGTCGAGTTGATCAAAGTAATATGAATCAACAAGAGTTACCTCCTTTAGATTCATATCATGAGCAACCAAGTCAACAAGCTTATGATCAATATCAGCCTAGCGAACAAGATTATTTTACTGATGTTCAAACTGATAATTATCAACCACAACCTGAAACATCGTCTCCCTACTCAGTCCCAGAAACTGTACCAGCGCCTCAGCCTTCAACGGTTCGTGATCAGCAAGTTGTGGCGACTCCAACAGAAGTTGCAACAAAATTGGTTTCTAACCAGTTGGCAACAGCGAAGCCCGTTAGTGCCGATGATATTTCTGGAATAGGTACAAGCAATAATACGGGGACAGAGGTTACATTCGTTATTGATCCTAATATGGATGTTGCAGAAGTTGATGTGTCTAGTTATGTTGAAGATAAAATGACTGACCCTTGGTTTTTAGATATTAAGGCGATGCAGCTTGTTGGTTTTGAGAAATTGCTAGCGAAAAGTTGTGTAATGCAAACTAAAGAGCAACATATCCTTTTATCATTAGAAAGTGCACAAGCACATTTATTAAATAACCAGAGTTTATGTGAAGACTTAACAGCGAAGTTACGAGAATACTATGGCCCGCAATACACAGTAGCTATTGAACAAGGTGAGGTAGATGGTCAACATACACCTGTCCAATTAGAGAAAATAGTATTTGCTCAATATCTCGACAACGCAAAATCATCGATTAAAAACGATCCAATAATACAGACTTTGGTAGGAGATTATTCTGCAAAGGTCTATGAAAACAGTGTCGTGCCGTTATAATTGGCATGGTAAACCTTCACTAATTATAAAGAGAGAAAATATGTTTAATAAAGGCGGAATGGGCGACTTAATGAAGAAAGCCCAAGAGATGCAAGAAAATATGCAAAAAGCACAAGCTGAAATCGCCAATACAGAAGTAGTAGGTGAATCGGGTGCTGGCCTAGTTAAAATTACCCTATTGGGTAATCACAATGTACGTAAAGTAGAGATCGACCCAAGCTTACTTGAAGACGATAAAGAGATGCTTGAAGATCTTGTTGCAGCAGCAATGAACGACGCCGTGCGTCGTGTAGAAGAAGTTAACAAAAGTAAAATGAGTGGTTTAACTGGCGGTATGGATCTACCACCAGGCTTCAAAATGCCTTTCTAGGATTTTTATGCTTTCGAAACAATGCGTTATATTTTTATTGTTTCAATGGGGTCAGTTAGGGGTCAATCACCTACATTTTTTACTCTTATCACCTCCAAAGCAAATAAAGGGCCAATTAGGCCCTTTATTTTTATGTCTTATATTTTATTTGTTTATTTTGATTGCTGTTTATTAATACTTTCAAGCTGCCCTAATTTTTCTGCTAGCTCATTTCTATATTCGGGGCGTTCGTTTGGTATCCACTTACCGTAAATTTTTCTAATCATTCCCCAGTCAGTATGCCCTAATTGTTTAGCAAGCCATATTGGATCTGCTCCTATCATTAGCATTTGGCTCGCAAAGGTATGCCTTAGTTGATATGGCTCTCTGTGAATTAATTTTGCTTGCCTTAACCAGTCTGCCCATTGTTTCGGTACCGTTGATAACTCTGGTCGTATAAATGGCTTATTTTCTCTGCTTAAAAATATACGCCTTCTTATAACTGTTTGAGTTTTTCCTAACTTATAGTGAACAGTTTCTACGATTGGTGGTATTAAATAAGTTTGACTGCGTTGACGTTTTAAAACATCTAAGGCTAATGGCAATAACTCAACTATACGAATACCTGACTTTGTTTTTGGAGGCTTTAATTGACCTTGACGGTTAATGTTATACTTTATGTGTGCAATACCTCTTTCTAAATCTATGTCTTCCCATGCAAGGGCTTTCATTTCACCCGGCCGCATGCCTGTCCAAGCTAAAAATTGAATCATCTCTTTTGTTTGCTCTACGTGTACCACTGCTAACAAACGATTCAATTCATCTTGTGTAAAAGGCACAGTTTGCTCTGTTACATTGTACATGTCATCTGATTTTATACGGCGAACCCGAGTAAAAGGGCTGATTGTTATTGAACCATCATTAACTGCTTCTTGAATAATACGTTTAAATAAAATGGTGTAATCATCAACAGTAGATTGTTTTAGTGTTTTTAAGCTGGCTTTTATCGCAAACTCGATTTCTACATGGCTTAACTGAACGACTTCTTTATCAATTAGTTTATGTTTAGTAAGCCATGTTTTCAGTGATTTCATTTTAGACTGAATACTAAAGGATAACTCACCATCACGTATGCGTTTATAATAATCAATGTAATCACCAACAGTTATCTGTTGTGACAGGTTTTTTGTATCTGTTGGGAAATGTTTCCGCCAAAATTGCTTAGGGTTTATGTCATAAAATCCAGATGCTATATCTGTCTTTATTGCACCTAATCGGTTATTCGCTATATTAAGATTGTGATCGGTTGGTATTAATCCTAGCGTTTTTCTAATAGACGTTGGCGAACCTGGTAATTTAAATTGTAAACGAAGTGAACCATTGTGTATTGATACGCCCTTGGTATTTTTTATTTTGTTTTCTAATCGTTTGTTCATAAAATCAGTTTTCGCTATTAATGTCTATTGAGAAAGCTACTAGTGTAGAGATTTAAAAAATCTTATTTAACTCATGAAGGTTAATCATAATGGAGCACCCTTTGCTTTTTTGTCTCCATACCACATGCTCAGGGTATTGTTCACTGACAATACGTTGTGCAAGTGCATCTCGGCTTATTCCAACGAGAGAGGCTGCTTGCTTAATGGTCATCCAGCCTTGGTACCCACCATTTCTTTCGAGTTTTTCCACTTTTTGATGCAGTTCCTGCATTACTTCGAGTAATGTATTTATTTCAATGGAAATAGGCTCTCGGCTACTTTGTTCCGTCTGCATTATTAACTCCTTTCTGCTTGGTTTTTCTTGTCGGTTTTAACTGAACTTCATGAATGGTATTCAAACTATTGATTAATTGTGAGGTAATTACCCTCCAAATTTTCGCCATTAATTTTTAAACATTGTTCCACCGCTGCTGAGCTTTGTTTGGTGAGATTTTGGTCTATGATTCGACCACCAATGTTTAATACCCCTTTAACCGTTGTAGGCATTGTTTGAGTATCTGGTATCCAAACCACAGTAAATAGCTTCATTATTTTCTTTTCACATTCGTTGCAGGTAATGGCATCCAAGCAACTAAAGCATTTGCAGTTTCATATTCGGTGTCGAAAAAAGTATCGTTCCATTTACCCTGGTATAAATTCACTTGAACAACAGAAAATATCCACTGAGATTCTGGTTCATTCCATGTACATAAAACAGGTAAAGGTGAGCAATTAAACAAGGCTAAAAACACTTCATCTTTAGGTGCCGTTTCTGGCTTTTCCCACACAAGACAAGGTGATAACTCTGTTTGTTGGTTGTATGGTTCTATTTGTTGCATTGGGTTTACCTCAGTGTCAGGGGCGATATTTAAAATAGGTATCGTCATTTCTGACGATACCTATGTGTTAGCTATCAAATTGAACCAATAAATGTCTCAATTTTGTTTTCTTCAAAAGCATTGGTTAAGGCTTCTTTGAACTCATTGACGATTTTTTCTTGTACCGCTTCAAGTTGAATAATTCTAAATCCAAGTTGTGGTTTATCTCCACCTGTTAATATGCTCACTCGAATAGTGAAATTATATTCAGCTAACCCTGAATAAGGCTTACAGATGAATTGAATTTTATTAGGGAGTAACTCTTTACCTTTTGCTTCAATTCGCTCCATAGCACTCATGCTTTCACTAAAGTCTTCAACTTTAGAATTGATTTCACGTGCTGTTTCAATTGTTAGGTCGCGAAGGCGTTTAGCTGCAATTGGGTTTTGAATCACTTCACCATCACTTGAATACACGGTAATAAAATCTCCCCAATCTTCAATGAATTCAGAGGCGTTTTTTTGGGATAAGCGATCGCCATTTGTATTTAGTATCGCTTTATATTGAGCAGTTTTTTCTAGAGAAAGTGTTGATGAATGTTGTTGGTGACCGGGCGCTATTTCGGTACCTAAGTCAAATACGGTATTGGCTCGCATTTGTTCTGCATTAATAAAACAAGTTGCACCTTCTTGCTGATATTTTTGTGAGTATGCAATAAAGTCTGCCAAACTATTCGTGTTCATAGCTAAACGGTAATTTGTACGGTGTTCCATGTAACTTTCAAGGTTTTTAACATTAAAGTTGTCAGGAGTAACAATACAAGGTGCTTTAGTATCCAGTGCCTTTAATTGATCAATGATGGCAGGGATATTGGCAGATTCTTGAATTTGTTTAATCGCTTCTTTTTCCATTATTTTTCTCTCTTATTGAATGGTTTAAAGTGTGTTATTGACTAACGGCCGTTAAGTTAAATTGGCCTGTTAATTCTTCTTTTGGTTGATCAATAGTAAGGACACCACCTTTACCTACATACATAGGTGTTTCAGTTGTAGTTTGTTCTGACTTCATCCCTCGCTTAGTTATAGTTGTATGGCTAAGTTTGCTTGCTATTATCACTTGATTATTGTCACCGACTTGAGAAAAAGTAAGTTCAATATTTACTTTCCCTTTACGGTTACCGCCACTGTGAATGACTTGACCCAATGCCACGTCGCTTAACATGTGTGATAATTTTTCCTTGAAAATGCCACTTTCAAGTTCCCCGATAAAGTTATCTATATTTGTTTTACTCATTGCCTACTCCTGTTTTTGTGCTTTGGTTGGTGTTTTTTAGGTTTTGCTAATAGCCGATCGATTATTATTTTTTAAACCAGTTATTTGACTTCGTTGATGTGCCATTAGACGAATGAAATAAGCTTCGGTGTTATCAATACTTACAATAGGTGACGTGTTAGTTTGTTGTTCGATTGATGTTGTTTGATGCTTTTTAAGCAATGTTACTAACGATATTTGTCTCATAACTTTTTCCTTTTGTTAATTATGAGTATAAAGTTAAGTTAACTTGACTTTGGTGTCAAGTTGAAATGTAAAGAAAACTTTACTTTTGGTGTAAGGGAAACTACTTTGATTGTATTAGCGAAAGTCAGTTAGGTGAGATAAGTTGCTTTGCTGAGGGTAATGTTAATGATTTTTGGTGTGAAAAAGGGCGGTTAAGCCCTTTGAGGTGTAACTGTTATATATGTGGATATTTTCTTAGAATCGCATCTGAAATCTTTTGTTCTATATTATTTAATTCTGAATGAATTGTTTCTAAATGGGTCCTTTTAGTAGAGTCACCTTGATTTTTTATAGAATAAGAATGTAATGTGCATGATTTTCTTAAAAGAAAAGATGATATATCTGGGTTAATATCTCTTTGTTTAATTCTTATAATTAATTGATTAAGTCTCTTTATTTTGTTTAATACAAGTATTTCATAAGTTGACGGGGAATGATTATAATCACCTTTTATCCAAAAAACCTCAGAAAGCTCCTCAATATCGTATAAGAGCTTACATAACTGTTGATATAAAGCGTGTGTCTCACTTCTAGATGATATTCTTTTTGCATTCCCATATAAAACTTTCCAGCCAATTAAAACTAAGCCTGCTGAAATTAAAGAAGGTGATAGAGCAATTACCCATTCCATTATAGCTTCAACAGTTTTTCTGCTTCATGTATGTATTCCTTTATTTCCTCGATATAACTTGGGTCATCATCTGATTTTATTTTCAATAAGTTAGATAGTTGCTTTTCAGTAAAAGCTCTTTGTCTTACTAAACCTCCAAATGACTCTTCTAAAAAAGATGAGCCTATACCTATTGGAATATCATCTAAATCAATTATTAAAATATCATTTTTTTCGGTACATTCTTTTAAAAGAGGGATTAAAACAGTTCTAAATTTTTCTGCACTTCTAGGTCCATCACTAAGGTAACGACCAAACGGTGTAGGGCTAAATTTTTCGGCTACATTGTATTTCATATTATTTCTCATAATGGGAGTTGCCATTCAATAAGTGTACCATGAACACTGCATTTCATGTGATGGCATAAACTATCACCTGTTTTCTTATCTTCAATATATCGGCCATGATCACTATAAATGACTATCATTGAATTGTCTTCAATTTCATTTATTTGGAGTATGTCATGAGTACCTTTACCTCTCTCTGGCTGGTCCCTAAACCTGGTAATTCCTTTAGGCAGGACATGTTTAATACATTCTCCATGGTTAAATAAAGGCAATGATGTTGTTGAAGTTATTGATTTTGGAATACCTTGACCTTTGTCATAAATGATAAACGCGATTAAATTTTTTTCTTTATTTACAGATATTGCATGCCACCAACGTCTTCCGATACCTGTTAATGGGTCGATATGGTTGTCGTCATAAGCATGATGTATCACATTTAACATTGCTTCTTGAACCCCTCTAGAAAATATTTTTTTTTGAGGTGCTGTTAAATTAATTCCAGAAGTTTTAATTTGCTCTAAAACAATCAAGGAAAATTTATTTGGGTCCGTTCCAGATTGATATGTATTTTTAGATTTTATTAAGCCTTTTAGTTTGCTCTCACCACCAGGTTTAATTGCTTTAAAAAGCCCCGAGCTAGTAAAACGTTTACGTTGTATCTTATTTACTGGTAAAGATAATGTAATTATATCGTGTTTATTTGTAGCTAGTTGAGCCCTGGTTATCTCTGCAAATAACATGACCGATGCCGCTGCAGTAAGGTTTTCTAATTCAGAAAAATCTAAATGCAATGGCTGATTTTTATTAATTGTAAAATCACCAATTATTGTTAAGTAGTTAAGGGTTTCTACTATTTCATCACTATAGATACACAGAGTTTGAGGTGCTGTAAGGTGAAATCTACCATTTACATTCTTGGGTTTAAAAGGCAGATGCCCTGTATTACTCAAAACAATCTACCTGCGAAGATCACTACACCGACTATTGTACAGTTGCCATTAACAGGTTGTATTGGGGTTGGCCATTGTGGATTTGCCGCTTTTAAGAACTTATGGCCATCTTCTATGATTAGCTGTTTTAAAGTGGCTTCGTTTTCGTCATCTAACCTGGCAACGACATACTTTCCATTAAGGGCATCGACTTCTGGGTCGATAAATATTAATTCGCCTTCATTAAATATAGGTGCCATGCTTTGACCCCGTACTTTTAGAAGGAATGTTTTGTCGCTACATTTTACTGGGCAGGGGTAGTGATCTGCCTCATGGTAGGCTAATTCATTAATAGCAGACCAATTGCCTGCTTGTACCCAATCTAGTACTGGGTACTGCCCTTGTAGTTTATTCAATGGTGTTACTGTATTTTTTTCTGGGTTACCTTTACCGCTTACTAACCAATCGGGATCGCACTTTAATACCTTAGAGAGTAAATGCATATTTTTAGGTGAAGTATCACCTTTTTCCCACAGGCTCACTGACGCTTTACTGACATTTAATGCTTCAGCAATATCTAGTTGAGTTAAGCCTAATTCTTTCCGGCGATTTTTAATTCTTAAATTTTTCATAGTTTAGTTATCTTAACATCCAATCAATCAAGTTTACTTGACTTTAAAGTTGATTTTTCTTAACCTTTGTGGGGTTGAATAAGAGGGGTTTATGAAAAAAATTGATGCAATCAAATATTTTGGTTCAGTCAATAAGTTGGCTGAAAGCTTAAACATTACAAAGTCAGCGATTTCTCAATGGCCAAGTAAGGTGCCTAGAGGTCGTGCATGTGAGATCCAAATCCTAACAAAAGGGAAATTAAAAGCTGATTGATCTATGAGTGTCAGTATAAAACGCTGGCAATAAAAATAACTATTTGAATATAAGGAATTTAAACAATGGATGGGTTAGATATTGCAATTCACCAAAGCGCACATGCTGATTTACCAGAACTGGCTAAATCGATGGGGCTGAATGAACAGAGTTTACGGAATAAAGTTTGCCCGACTAATGAGGTGGCTAAGCTTTCGGTGCAAGAATGGCGATCAATGATGTTGATTACACGTGATGTGCAGTCTCTACGAGTGATGGCTTCTGATTTAGGGATGCAGCTAGTTAGTCAAGAGGTTAAGCAAGCATCTGTGTTTGATGCGTTATTAAGCTTTAACAAAGAGCAGGGCGATGTAGCTTTCAGCATACAGGTTGCTTTTAAAGATAACCATTTAAGCGATAGAGAGTGTGCACAAGTCCGTCGTGAGATTAATGAAGCTAGAAATGCATTGGATGTATTGGAACAGTCTATTCAAGGGCAAGTAGGGAAACAATTATGAATGATCATAGAGAGTTGCTGTTAGTGAGTGCTAAAAATGATAAAGCCCTGCTAGAACAGGGCTTAGTATTACAGCCAAAAGCACCAACCAAAGCACAAAAGGAAGTAATACAGGGAGATTACCAAGCATTTAATGAAGTTGCAATTCTGTGTTTTCAGCTTATTAATCGCGAACCTAGGCAGGCACACCTTCGAGTGAACACATGTGATCGCTATGGGAAAAGTATTCGTCTTTCAGTTAATGGAAGAGGTGGGCGAACTGATTGTCATTTAACAACAACGTCTGAGGTTGACCAATTAATTGAGCGTTTAACGCAATTAAGAGTCGGTTTGGTGATTGCTGAAAGTAAAGGAGAGTCTTCGTGAGTGTTTTCTTAATGGCCAAGGCTTGGCAAGCGAGTGTAAAAAACTCAGCACGTAAACTTGTATTGATGAAGTTAGCTGATAATGCTGACGATGATGGTATTTGCTGGCCTAGTTATAACCACCTTGCTGCTCAATGTGAAATGAGTCGTCGAACGGTTATTAGGCACGTTGATGATTTGATTTTAGCGGGTTTTATAAAAAAGACGACTCGTAAGGGGGGGATTCACTTTAATAAATCAAATATGTTTCAGCTGTTGATTGATGAAGGCGATATTAATAATTTACAGGCGAATAAAGCAGAGGCGATAGCGTTAAAACAGGTTAAAAATGATTCACCTAGTGACAATTTGTCACTAGGTGATGTGGTGACAGAAAATCACCCGACTGGTGACAGAGGATCATCCGACCTAGTGACAGAAACGACACGACCTAGTGACACAGGATCACCCAGAACCATCATAGATCCATCAATAGAACCATCATTAAAACCATTAAGTAAAAAACAAACTAAAAAGCCTGATTATATTCGAGATTTATTTGAGGCCTATCCTGCTCATCGTCGTGGTGGAACTGACGCCCAATTATGGAAAGTATGGCAGCAAGAAAAATTGGATGACCAGGATGCAGTATGGTTTTTGCATTGGGTTGTTTCTGCTGCACAAAATGACCCCGCTCAATGGGGAGTTAATTCTAATGGCCAGTTTGTACTTGGGCTAACTAAGTTTGTTCGTGAACGTCATTGGTTAACACCATTGCCGGTCACTCAAGTTCAGCCAAGCACAAGCCAACCTGCAAATTTTCACTCTGGTGATGTTCGTTGGGCGGAAAATCTGGGAGATTTGTAATGAAAAATATAAATTCAATGGTTAGACAAACTTCGCCTGAGCAGGTGATACATTCTGCCCAAGGGAGTATTAAAACGTTTGAACAAGCACCGGCACTTTCCCACGAAACATCTATGTTGGTAAATCGTTTATTTTCTGAGTTACAGGCTATTTTCCCTGCTTGGCGAAATACTTTTCCGACTGAAGAGTCGTTAAACCATGCAAAGCGTTCATGGGTGAAAGGTTTTTTAGATGCGGGAATTCGTACTCTTGAGCAAATTAGATTCGGTGTTAAGCATGCCCGGTTGTCAACTTCTCCTTATTGGCCTGCATTGGGGGCATTTATTGAATGGTGTAAACCAAAGGCTGAAGATTTTGGTTTGCCATGTCGTGAAGATGCTTATGCGGAAGCCATTGCCAATTTAGGCAATTATATTACTGCTCATTGGTCTCATGTTGCTGTGCAAGAGGCTGTGAGAAATACCACTACATATGTTTTAAAGAATAAATCTGAACATGCATCTCGTAATGAGTTTTATCGTAATTATTCGGTATTGGTTAAACGAGTGATGTCTGGTGAAAGCTTACATTTTGATGTACCTAAATCAATTGCTGAAAAACCAGCTTTTTGTGCCGCTCCTCGTGATGTTGAGTTGAATCACATTGCTAATATGAAAAAAATGGTGGGGTTGCTATGAGCAAAACACGAGTTGTTCGTATTTCTGATGCTCAAATTAAGCAGTTTATGACTGATGATTCTGTTAGCCAGTTACGTGATAGCCGCCATTCTACTTTACGTTTTCGTTTTGGTGTTAAGGGGCGGGGCTCTTGGTATTTGGTTTTGCATCGTAATGCTAAAACAGAATGGAAAAAAATTGGTAATTTCCCTGCTGTGAGAACAAGTAGTGTATTGAAGCATTTACCTGATCTTTTAACGCAATATTCGCTTATTCCTCACACGGCAGTGCAACTATCTGAATGGGAGTTAGTTAGCGATTTATTGGGCTGGTATGTTGAAAGGGTAGAGCTTAATCGCTCTATGTCTGCAAAGCGCAAAGCTTCAATTCGTTCTGTAGTGAAAGTACATTTGTTACCTAAACTAGGGGAGCTATTGATCGAGGACTTAGACCATGCATTATTAGATAGTGAGCTAGTTTGGCCTTTACAATGCGATTATGAGCTGTCGACTGTGCGTTTGATTTTATCAGTGTTAAAGAAAGCTTTTAAACAAGCTCGCACGTTAAAGCTGATCCCATTTAATCCTATTGCTGAAGTGAAGTTTTCGGATTTTACCGATGCTCAAATCATACCTAAAAGTTGTGCTATTCAGTCAAATGGGTTACCTCGAGTTATTACTCTATTAAACAAAGCGCCTGAAACTGAACGCGTTTTTGTTTTGATGATGTTATTACATGGTACTCGTATTGGTGAAACACGGCTAGCGAAGTGGAGTCACATCGATTTTGAGAATAAAACGTGGTTTATTCCTAAAGGAAACACGAAAACTAAGGTTGATTTAGTGCTGCCACTTACTGATACCGCATTGACATTACTAACGAAGTTTAAAGGTAATCAGCAAGGCTTTATTTTTAAAATTAATGATCACAGTGGTTTCTCTGAAGTTGCTGCTAATGAGGTGGTACAGCGAGTGAGTGCTCGGGAATGGCGCGCACATGATTTGAGAAAATTTGCTCGTACTACCTGGATGGATTTAGGCGTTGATTATTTAGTGGGTGAAATGCTGTTAAACCATGTTTTAAACAAAATGGATAAAACCTATATTCACACTCATGCCAATAATTTAATGCGTCAGGCGTTGGTTATTTATCACAATTGGTTATGTGAGCAGGGGATAACTGAATTATTAAATCAGAAAGCCGTAGGATGGGTTTAATGCATCCGATTCGACCAAGAGAGTACGCACACAGTATCGCTAAACTTAAAACATTAGCAGAGCGACGCAAAGCCCTTGCTGATGTGCCGATAGAATATCAATCGATGGTTAAAACACATTTAAGAATGATATTTATTTATAGAAATGCGAGGTAGGCTAAATGACAACAGGTAAATTAAAAGCTCTAGATATTACCGTGGTAGAAGTAAAACTATCCGATAATTCGGTACGAGCTGGTGTTACTGAGGCAAGTTTTTTTCATACTGTTGATGCACGTGCTTTAATGCTTTAGGAGGGATAATGGTTCAGATTTCATCTAAAAATACAGACTGGTTGTTATCACAATGGGCGTTATGGGCTAAAACAGGTGGTAATGAGCCCAAAGGTTTTGGAGAAGGGGTTATGTTTAATGATGTTGCTCGCTTAACTAAAGCTAAATCCATGTTGATTACTGATGATGAAGGTCAGTTGATCGATAAAATTGTGGCCAAGTTAAAAGTACGAGATCGCGAAATGGCAATGGCCGTTATTATTTATCATTTTAGTGAGCGTAATGCATCTCATGTTGCGCGTATATTATCAGCAAGATCTAATGAAAGTATAAATCGAAAAAGAGTGGATGTATTAGTTAAAGCAGGTACTGCTTGGGTTGATGCATGTTTGTGTATGGAAAGTGAGGTTTGAACATCAAGCCTCTTTATAGACTCTTATGTTTTTTAATAGCCTCTTTTATATTCAAGGCTGTTTCATTATTCCCGAAAGCTGAGCCATTTACTTGATCGTAATAATATTCAAAATATTTAACTGAAACTCTAGTTCTAGTGGTTAAAACAATTTCATTAGCTTCGAATTTAGAAATTCTTAAATGTTTTAGCATTTCATATTTTATAAGTAAATCTTTAAACTGCCCTCCATCAACCATTGAAGGCAAACAATTCATAAAAAGTAAAACTAATTCATCTGATGATAGTTGTGCTCGGAGAATACGCATGAAATTCTTTTTTTGAGCAAGTTTAGTTTCAGAATTTATTTCTACTTCGGTTTCCAAATCCGAATATTCATCGATGTACTTTATTATTTGATAAAGGTTACGAAAATAATGACCGAATATATGATTCTTTGTCATTTGTAATTCATGGTACTTATTATAGGTATCTAAAGGTGATACTGCTTGTATACGTTCAACTATTTTGGTGAATGCTGATCTTCCTGATGTATTGTTGTAATGTATGTTATTGACTATATTATTATGTTGTTCCAATAAGTTAAAAAACACATTGCCTATAGTTTGTGAATGCAAGGCCTCAGAAGAGCTTTCGAGTGCTTTACTGCTTACTGATAGTTCTTGAGTGTTAATTTCTAAAGCTTTTTGATTTTGTTGTAAAGACTTTGCACTTTGGTCCAATGATTTTTGTCCAAGTTTAATTGATTCATTAGCTTGGTTTAATGCTTTCTTATTTTGAAATAGTGTGTGGGCAAGTAAAATAATACTGAGTAGGGTAAAAGTAGGATTCAAAACTCCCCCAAAGAAGTCTCCAAATGCTCCCCAGTCTCCTGCTGTTGAAAAATATCCAACTCCAAACTTGTCATGATAAAAATAAATACTAGCTGCTGCTGAGCTCAGCGCGAATAAAACTATAAAAATGATTAGGTATTGCATTGATGCCCTTAGTTAAAAGTTGTTGGTTTTAATGATCCCCTAAAAATAATCACCGTTAAACTGAATCATATTACTTGGTGTTTCTGATTCCCACACATCAGTTTTCCATGAAAGAACAGCTAAATACCTACTCATTATTTCTATATTTGAGAATGCTGTTACATACACTAGACTTGGATTCAGGTCTTTACAAAGCTTGGTTACTCTTCTGTGACACTTCCCATCAACAGAGCTATTGCGTGTTAATGATCTATTAATACTATTGAATCTTGAACTACTTGCCAATTATAGGGAGCTAATAATTTTCTATATTATCTGAGTTATAAACACCTGAAAAGGTTGAAACTAGTGAATTAAAATAATTCGATAATAAGTTCAGCAGAAAAAATGAACTATATTTATATAAAATTTTGTCTATACTGTGTGTTAAATAAAAATTATCACTTTAAAAAATAAAACAAGGAGGAATTATGTTATCTGAGAAAAATAAAGCAAAATTAGAAGATGTTAGGGCTACACTAAAGCGCAGCGAAGCCCGAGTACTCCGAGAATTAGAAGTTTTAGGTATTAGCTACCAACAATTTCAGCTACTTAAAAACAGACCTAATCATAAGGTAAGTTTAAATTAAAGTCTTGTTCATCTATTTTAGTTAAAGTTTCTCTTAGTTGAACATTTAAATTATCTAAAATATTAAGAATTTCTATTCTAGAAAAATCACAAATTTTATTTTCATCTAGGATTAATTCCCAATAATGAATTGAATTTTGTAAACGCAGCGACTTTTTGTACTGATATGACTCTTCGTCAACAAGCTCGTAAATCGAGTATTTTAATTTACTGTTTATATTATTTATTTTATTCATTTAATTACCTTTTCTATTGTTAGTGTTTATTTAAACTTTTAGTTTACTAAATTACTTGACACTAACCTTATAAAGCAGTATATTTTTGTTGTCTAAACATAAATACCCCTCATAAAGTTAGTATCTACTTTATATGGAAAAGGATAGATGTTGTATCCGCAATATCTATTCACCACACAAAGTTTCATTGCATAAAATTTGCAATACCTACAATCTTAACATGCACCGCACTTAAAGTAAAGCTAAATATAAGTCAACAATTAGTTTTCCCGGTGGGTGACAAAAAAATCATAAAATATTAATCTTATTTTTTGTTGTTATTAGTTTGTCAACAAGGCGACCTGCTCGACTTGTCATGGTAGCTATATAATATTTAATGCTATTCATGCACACATCTATCAAAAACATCATACCTATCCGTTTGGACTTCTTTAAAGACTACGTTTTAGCCGAAGTTATTGGATCTTGATGAATAACTTTCATTTCACGTTACCTCCCTTGTTAATGCCCCTGATTTTTTAAAACGTCAAATCTATTTTTAGTATTTAGCTTGAGGCTATATTATGGATTACGGTTGATATATACAGCTTAGTCCGTGCATTGTTTTTATTCTTAATCACCAAGGGAAATTGATTCGCTTTGATGAAATTGAATAATTTAAAAAAATGTTGATTTTCTTTGTTCATTAGTTGGACGCCAGACGAAGAAAATCGATAATATTAAACATGTTGCAAATCTAGCTGATATTAAAAATAGCTGACTGTATTTTCTACGTTAAATAATTTTGATAATTACTTTCTCTATTCATCAATTGATTTACGTAAAAATTGACCGGGTCAAACAGTGATACCTCAGAGACAGAGTTTTTTATCCGTATTAAGCTGGCTTATTAACAGCAAGGGCTATAGCGTTTTTAGATATTTATCATAGAGGAACATATTTAAGGGCAAACGCTGGATAACTCGAATGGTAAATGCTTTATTTAAAAAGAGAACAAAGGTATAGAAAGCTATCGTAATTAAACACAGCAGCACATAATTCCGTATTTCTGTAATTAATATGAAATTTTTTAATATAACTTTATAGTTATTTTTTTTATTATGTAAAGTATTGACTTGAGAGGTTGTTAGCGTAATTTCAACGGTAATATGGGATTTTGCGGTTTAATAAATTATTTAAATTATGGATTTATTCACCATACAAGGTATTTAAACGGAACTAAAACTACAATTTTTAATTTTTAAAAATGGTTGTTAAACTATTTAAATGGCTGATTTCTTTTAAAATAAAGAAATTATATAGCCTAAAGAGGAATTATGCTGAAAGGGATATTTGGAGTCGTATCTTCTCTTGTATCTATTACTTATGTAATAGGTTTTATTTTGGATTCTGCTTTTTTAGAACAATTTAATTTTGCTCATTTTGAGTTAATTGGAAGTGCGCTTGAATACTTAGCGATTGGTGGAATCTATATCATGTTTAATTTTGCCAAACATTTTACGATAATCGGTATTTTAGCTGCGATATTTGGTATTTCATATCAAACAATAAAAACAAAATTAACAAAAAAGAATGTAGGGAAATTTATAAATTTAGATGGTATCCCTTACGTACTTTTAGGAGTATCCCCTTTACTCTTTATTTTATTCTCTCCAGTTGTTAAAGATGCTCAAAACTTAGCTTTAGAATTTAAAGAGTCTTCAGCGAAAGAGTCAATTTGTCTAATTAATGAGGATGAGTGTCAAAAAGGTAGCATTATACGATATCGTGATTCTAGGGTTATTCTCTTATCTAAAGAGGAAGTTAGTTTTAATTTAGCTAAAGTTATACCGGAAAAACAGATCAAGAGCATACAAAAATTGTAACCTTGTTATAGGCCGTTTCAACAATTTACTTTTTTAAACTGAGGAGTTATCGAGATAGGGGGCTTTACTTTTGTCACTTGGGGAATTTATTCTAAAAGACAAAAAACATCAGTATCTGTTCTGTTAAATATGGGGCTTTAAAGTTAACTTCTAACAGGAAAAACATTTTGAAACATCAAGAACATCAAGAACATCAAGAACATCAAGAACATCAAGAACATCAAGAAGCACTAGAAAACATCAAGCTAAGAGTGAAAAGGTACAATACTAATTTAAATGATTCAGGGATATGGCTTTTTCTTGGGACATTAGGCTGCTGGGGCGTACAAGGTGTGTGGTTGCCGTATGTGGCTTTTTTAACTACTTTTTTGATTTTTACTCATAAGTTATTTACTGGTTTTGATGGTTTTAAAATGTTCTCAAGTGAACTGGAAACTATAAAAAACAAAGTAGAAAACTCCACTAACCTAAATGAAATCACTAAAAAAGCAATTCAATTTGATTTGCTAGAATTTAAACGAATTCACCTCAGCTTTAAACGTATTATCTTTAATGTGCCTGCTTATTATCTTTCATTGATCTTTTTATTGATAAGTGTGGGTTTCTTGTTGGGTTTGTTAAACTAATCAATAAAATAGATAGTTATTTTCTTTTTTAATTAAGCTTTTAAATCATTAACAAATAGGTTTTGCAACAAGAAGAATAACCTTTCTATGTCTTGCAGCATTTATGCAGCATTTATGCAGCATAAATGCTGCAAAAGTATAGTCTCTTCAACACATATTCATAATATATAATGAGGTAATATGATTACATTTATTAGTGCGCTTACAATCTCAGTCATAACAGTATTAGCAATCCTTGCGTATAGGCATCCTTCAGGATTTTTGAAAATTAGCTATGTATTAAAATTTATTAGCGCCGCTTGTCTTGGGATAATTTTTGTCTGGAATCTAGCTGTATCCAGAGCTTATATTAAGTTGCTTGAGTTTATTAGTAGTGACAATATGAATTTAGCTTCAGAAGCTCTAGAGTCGATAACTCCACCCCCTGTTATTACACTCGCGATTTATTTAGGTTTTTCTATATATTTAATGATTTTAGATTCACTGCACAAGATACTGGATATTGAAAATGAAAGTAAATAGCCTTGATAAATTAAACATTTAATCATATTAACTTGCTATTTTATGTTTTATCTAAATAAATATGATGCTTCTATCTCTCGGTTAGAAGTGTGAATAAATTCTGTTTAATAATATTGTTAGGGGTCATATATTGAGTCATCCTAGAGATCATCTATTATTTAAGAATGGAAACCTTTTAGAACTTATTTTTCAAAGTCCAGTATGGGTGGTTCTTTATGGAACAGGCTTGATTTTTGTATTGAATACTTTTTCTTGGTGCATATATGGTTTAGGTTGGTATCACCACCCTAAAACTTATCCAATGCCACATGTTCTTCTAATAGATTTCTGGGCTGAAACTATGAGGTGGATTAAATTTGAATCATCGTGGAGTTGTAAAAAGAAACAATATTCTTTATTCATGTTGGGAAGTAGTAGTGTGATTCTATTTCCATTAATTTTTATCTGTTACTGTAAGTTTCTATTCGGTATATGGTTTGGTAATGACCTAGTTATATTGTGGGATATGTTTGTCGAAACAACAAATTCATAATAATAGCTTAAAAGGAACTAAAATAATTGGCTATCATTTCGCTATTATAACCAACCTTATGTTTTTTTTTTATTCGTACCCCCTAAGGAAAGCCGATTAATTTGGTCGGTGACCCTCTCTACTTATCAATTCATTGACGTAAAAAATAACCGTTTGAAATTGAGATATCTCTGAGGCAGGGTTTTTAACCCTTATTGAGCTCGCCAATTAACAGTAAGAGCTAAGGCGATTTTCAATATTTATCATGGTGGAGCATATTTTAGAATGATCGTTTTTTTGGTGCAGCTTTTTAGATTGGATTAAAAAGTCACATTTTGTCATTTTTTTGCCTATATCGGGATATTTTTTTTGATTATTTTTTTTTAGTTGTTATCCTAGCATTCGTAAAAAATGGACAGGATATTTTTTAGATTCATTAAAAACTCTAAATATATCCCTTTAATTAACTATTATACCTTTAGATGAAGTGAAGGTATTCTATTGATAAATAAGGAATGAAATGAAAAAGATTGCCGCAATTATTATGTGTTTATTTAGCTTTAATTCTTTTGCGCTTGGGGTGTATGACTCACTCGGTGAACCACAAAAAACAGTATTAAAATCAATCGTATCGCAATTAGGTTTGGTTGATAAAAATAACTCAATAAAAACCAAAATTTATAATATGTCTAGTTATGTATTTGATGGCGGTTGGAATTCTAAATGGTTTGGTTTAGACGATTTAAGTGGTTCAAGGTATGTGGATGGTATAGAGAAAGGGTTTATTGAAGTTTCAATAAATCATGCAGAACAAGGGACTATTTTTATAACGTATATATATAAACCAGAAACCAAGCAAATAATTGTATTTACTAAGCAGGTTAGACATGGTCCTAAGAACTTAACGCTGCAAATATTTGAAGACAACAAATCTGATAAAGACTCTTATGTATTAAGCCATGAAGGTGCTAACTATGCATTGTTACAAGCAAAAGGTCTTGTAAATTTTCAGTTTTACAACATACAAAGTGAAACTGGCTCTTTAGTATATGTTGCTCAGGGTAAGATCGATTTGTAGAATATAATAAGTTTCTTAATAAAATAATATAACTAGATAGATATTTAAAAAAGGATTAACCGTTTATCTAATTAAATTAATAGTTGCAAAATTGGTTCCATCAGAGTAACTTTATTTGCATATCATTAGATATACACGCCTCGACAGAGTTCGGGGCGTTTTTGTATCTAATATAAAATCATTTAAAACTATTTTAACCCTATATTGCTTCGGCGATATGGGGTTTTTTTATGCCTATTATTTAAGGAATTGAAATGAAAATTAATATGAAAGAGTTAACCATGGCAGATAAAATTGCTGTTTTTCTGCCATTTATCATTCTTATTCTCGTTGGTTTTGGACTGAAGTTTCCGCCAGGGATTATCCAGTCAGTTAGCTATAAATCGTTTGTTGCAGTAATAGCTTGCCTTAATTTATGGGTTGTTTTGAGAATCATGGATTTGCAATCAGGGATTACTTTTAAAATATGGTGGAGTAAAACTAATGAACATAATAAAGGCACTTACATTGCTTGTAGGCTTATTGCTTACGCCCTGGTTGTTTGCTTCATCTTTGCATTCGCTTAAATATGATATTCAATTTAAAACTGCTTTTAGTCGGTATATGCCAGGGCATGATTACCGGTTATTAAAAGCACAATGTTTCCAAGAAAGCCGCTTTGACGCTCGAGCGGTTTCACCTGTTGGCGCTAAAGGCTTATGTCAATTTATGCCGTTCACTTGGAAAGAAGCGCAGGCCGCGCTTAACTTTAGTGAATCAGCCTTTAGTTCAAAGCACAACATCAACGCTGCTGCATGGTATGACAGTAAGATGTTTAACTTTTGGTCTAGTCGAAGGCCAATGCAAGACCGTTATAGTTTAATGTTTGCTAGTTATAACGCTGGCGCTGGCAACCTGCATAAAGCTCAAAAGCGTTGTAATAATGCTTTGTTATTTAATGACATTATGCAGTGCTTACCTTTGATTACAGGCCTACATGCAAGAGAAACCCAAACATATGTTATTCGTATTAATCAATATTTAGAGGGTTTGAAATGATTAGAGTTTTATTGGTTGTTATTGCTGTGATGAGTGTTGCTTGTCTTGCTCTGTGGTGGAGAGTTGATCATTTAAGCTCTAATAATCAGATATTAACTGATAAAGCGAGCCAGTATGAAAAAACGATAGAGGCTAATGAGAGAGCTTTACTAGCCTTGAAAGCCTCTTTTATAAAGCAGGATAACTTGTTGGTTAAACAGCAACAATCTAATCAATCACTGTATGTGGCATTAAAACATAAGCAAAGAGAGCTAACTAAGCTAAGTGAATCTAATGAGAATATTAAAAATTGGGCTAATGAGCTTATCCCCTCTGATGTTAATCGCTTGCTCATTGATAAAGCCGAAAGTGATAATTGAAACTAAATATATCAAAGTGTTACCACCATCTGCTTTGATACAAGATAGACCTGAACCAAAGTGGTCAGGTACAACCAATCAAGATCTTGTTAACTACATCATTGAACAAGAATTAGTTATTAAGCAAAGCAATAGTGATAAGCAGTTATTAAGGGAGTTTGTAAATGAATGAGCTATTAACTAAGGTAAGTTATTCTTTCTCTGCAGTTTTATCCTTTTTATCTCTTACTAGCCTCAATGATATTGCTTTATTCATTGGCATTCTTCTAGGTATTTTTACCTTTATCATTACTTGGTTTTACAAGCATAAGACATACAATTTACAAGTGAAAACGGCGTGTTTGATGACAAAACGCTCCCGTGATTCCTGATTATTCCTTTTATCTATTTTTGTATCGAAAAGGTACTTCTGGGCCGCTGATGCACACGGGGGCGCTGAATTCCCGACAATTGGCTACTTTTCGGTTTCTAAGGGCATCAGCAGCAGGCTTATAAAACACTCTAAAATCACTTCGAGAATTCCATGACTAAGAACCAACATCAATACAATATTTCTCAGATTGGTGAGATGTTTGGATTTGGACGAAACACAGTTCGCAAAAGGCTTAAGCAAGGAAATGTTGTGCCATCTGGGCGAGAAGGTAATGCTGATTTATATTTGCTTTCTGAAGCTGGACCCGCTGTTTTTGAAAGTATGGGAACAGCTGGATCAGGTGGATCTTTAATTGATCCTAATTTACTTAAACCTGGTGATAGATTGTCATGGTATCGATCTGAAACAGAGCGCCTTAAGTTTGAGCTAGAAACCGGACAATTATGCTTAGCTGAAGAGGTAAGAAATGAAATGGCAAACCTTGCTAAACCTATGATTGCAGAGTTAGAAATTCTTCCAGATATTCTTGAGCGAGATTGTGGTTTAACTCCCGATGTCGTAATGATGGTCCAAGAGAAGGTTGATGACTTACGTAACTCTATTTCAGAAAAAGTAATGCAACTATGAATTATGCAGATGTAACCAAAATACGTTTAGATATTGCATCTAGTATTGCGGCTCCTCTACGTATGCCTGTTGCTGATGCTGCTAAAAAGTTTATGAGGGTGCCGAAAGGGGGCTCCAACTCGATTCCTTGGGATGAGAGTTTGGCACCTTATGTTATTGAACCGATGAATTGTTTAGCGTCTCGTGAATATGATGCAGTTATATTTGTTGGTCCAGCTCGAACGGGTAAAACAAATGGGTTAATTGAAGGGTGGTTAACACACGTACTAGTTTGCGATCCATCAGATATGTTGATTGTTCAATTAACAGAAGAAAAAGCCCGCGAGTTTAGTAAAAAAAGAGTGGACCGTTGCTTACGAGTAAGCCCTGAACTAAACAAACGCTTAAGCCCTTTTCGAAATGACAATAACGTACACGATAAGGTATTCAGAGATGGTACCTATTTAAAAATCGGATGGCCTTCAATCAATGTATTAAGTTCTTCTGATTATCGTTACGTAGCTTTAACTGATTATGACCGCTGGGATACAGACATTAATGGAGAAGGAGATGGATTTTCATTAGCTAGTAAGCGTACTACTACTTTTATGAGCTCTGGTATGACAATGGCTGAAAGTTCACCAGGCTTCGATGTGGATGATCCCCGTTGGAGACCTAAAACACCTCATGAGGCTCCACCATGTGAGGGTATTATTTCACTATATAATCAGGGGGATAGGAGGAAACTTTATTGGCAATGCCCTAACTCTGAATGTAATGAATACTTTCAACCCGTTTATGAAACGTTTGCTGGTTATGAAAATGCACCCGATGCAAAAACGGCTTCTGATGGTGTCTATATGGTTTGCCCTTATTGTAAAGGACGAATTGATAGCCATCATAAGCGCGGTTTAAATAAAAAGGGGGTGTGGTTAAAAGAAGGTCAAAAAATAGATAAGCATGGCGTTGTGACAGGTCACGCAAGAAAAAGCCGTATTGCATCATTTTGGATGGAAGGCCCTGCAGCGGCTTTTCAAACATGGCAGCAAATAGTTTATAAGTTTTTAAGTGCTGAAGAAGAGTATGAATTAACAGGTTCTCAAACCAAATTAAAAGCAGTAACAAATACTGATTTAGGAAAACCTTATATCCCTAGAAGTGGCGTTGATAATTGTACAGTTGAAGAATTAATGGCTAGGGCAGAATCAGGACTCAAAAGAATTGTACCTCAAGGTGTTCGTTTTTTAGTTGCAACAATCGATGTTCAAGGTGGTCGGAATTCTCGGTTTGTCGTTCAAATTGTTGGGTATGGTAAAAGTGGAGAACGGTGGTTAATTGATCGTTACAATATTAAATATTCAACACGTTGCGATGACGATGGTGTCACTGAACGCATTAATCCAGCAGGTTATGCCGAAGACTGGGATCTAATCACTTCAGATGTTATTCAAAAGACTTATAAGTTGGATGATGATTCAGGACGAAGAATGCCTATTCAATTTACAGCTTGTGATCATGGTGGTGAAGATGGCGTTTCAGATAATGCTTATAAATTTTATCGTAGGTTGAAAGTAACTGGTTTGCACCGTCGCTTTTTTCTCGTTAAAGGGGCAAGTAATCTAAGCAGTAAAATAGTGAATCAAACCTTTCCTGATAATACAAATAACTCAGCTCGTAAAGCTAAAGCGTATGGCGATGTGCCTTTATATCTATTGCAAACAAATGAATTAAAAGATCGCTTAAGTGCGTCGTTAGAACGTGATCAACCTGGGCCAAACTATATTCATTTTCCAGATTGGTTAGGAGAATGGTTTTATGAGGAATTAACTGCAGAAGTACGCAATAACGGGAAGTGGGTTAAAATTTCTGCTAGGGCACGAAATGAAGCTATTGATCTGTTTTGTTATGCAAATGCTATTTTACTGCTCAAAGGTTATGACAAAATAAAATGGGATAGCCCACCGGTATGGGCTAAAAATTGGGATGAAAACCCTAATATCATCAGTGGCCATGAATCAAATAAAACACTTCGAAAGTCAATAGATAAAAAAATAGCACCTCAAAATCACAAACGAACAACGACAACTAATAACTTTCTATCAAACACTAACAATGGAAACAGCTGGTTATGATCACTAAAGACAAATGTATCGCAATGATTGCTAAATATGAGCAAGCAGAGATAGATGTGCTCGAAGGAAAAAATGTGATGATAGGAAACCGTATGTTTCAATCAGAAAGTTTAGGCGAAATTATTAAAGGCCGGCAAGAGTGGGAACGCCGCTTATTACGTTTCAATCGTCGTAGCAATTCCCCAAAAACAATTCGCTTCATTTAAGGTATTTATGAATTTATTCGAAAAGAGCATCTTGGCTATAGCGCCTGGGTGGGCATCGTCACGTGCTGAAAATAGAAATAAAGTGAGTGCATACGAAGCTGCTCTACCCAGCCGAACACATAAAGCTAATAAAGAAAGGCGAAGCGCCAATCAGGCAGTCTTTGCATCGGGGAAATCGCTTCGTGAACAGGCTCGCTGGTTGGATGAAAACCACGATATTTCAATTGGTATTTTGGATAAATTTGAAGAAAGAGTGATCGGTCCTGCAGGGATTATGATTGAGCCACAACCACGAAAAATAAGTGGTGAAATTGATATTGAACTTGCTGAAAAGATCAGTGAGAAATTTAAAAACTGGAGTTTAAAACCTGAAGTAACAGGACGGTTTACTCGTTCGCAAATGGAGCGCTTGGTCTTACGATCATGGTTACGAGATGGGGAGGTGTTTGCTCAACAATTGAAAGGTAAAGTTGCGGGTTACCAATACTTAACGCCTACACAATATGCTATTGAATTATTAGAAGCAGATTTTGTTCCCATTGTAAGTGATTTAAGCAAACGCATTAATCAAGGTATTCAATTGAACAACTGGGGGAGAGCAATTGGCTATCATATTTTATATGACCACCCAGCTGAGGCATTCAGTACAAAAAGCAAAATAGTACCAGCAGATAAAATGTTACATCTAGCATTAATCAAACGTATTCATCAAATTCGTGGAGTTACTATTTTTCATGGAATTATTACTCGTCTAAGTGACTTGAAAGAATACGAAGAATCAGAACGTGTTGCAGCACGTATTGCAGCAGCTCTTGGGATGTATATAAAAAAGGGCTCACCAGACTTATATGATGTTGAAAATACTAAAGAAACTTCTCGCCATTTTGATTTAGCACCAGGCTCCACTTTTGACGAACTATTACCTGGTGAAGAAGTCGGGATGGTTGAGTCAAATAGACCAAGTGCACAAGTCGTTCCATGGCGTAGTGGTCAAATAAAAGCGGCTGTTGCTGGTGTTCGTGGAAGTTATAGCTCAGTCGCTCGTGATTATGGCGGTTCCTATTCTTCACAACGACAAGAGTTAGTTGAATCAACGATTGGTTATGAAGTGATTCAAGATGAATTTGTTGCGCAATGGTCGCGTCCTGTTTTTCGTAGCTGGTTAGAGATGGAGTTGTTAAATGATTTGAAACTGCCCCCTGATTTAGATCGAGATACTTTATTTGACGCCCTCTATCTAGCTCCAACAATGCCATGGATAGATCCTAAAAAAGAGGCTGATGCATGGGAAACCTTAAAATCAAACGGTGTTGCTAGTGATGCAGAGTGGATCCGTAGTCGTGGAAAATCACCTAGAGAAGTGAAGCGTCAAGTTACCGCTGAACAGTCAGAAAATTCAACGCCAGTTAATAAAAAAAACAAGAAGGAAACAAGTAATGAAGAAGAGTAAATCTGGCATGTTCCTGCCAAAAGCTAAGAAAACGGATACGCCAGCTCATTCTTGGTTTTCAATCAAAGCGCAAAGCAATAATAGTGCTGTTATCAAGCTATACGATGAAATTGGAGGGTGGGGTGTAACGGCTAGAAGTTTTGCACAAGAGCTCGCTAGTTTAGGAGATATTAAAAATATTGAGTTGCGGATTGATAGCCCTGGCGGAGATGTTTTTGAAGGTATTACTATTTATAACCTTTTAAAAGGGATTGATGCTTATGTAACTGTTTATATCGATGGATTAGCAGCCTCAATGGGCAGTGTTATTGCTATGGCTGGCGACAAAATTATCATCCCAACAACTGCTTTTATAATGATACATAAACCATGGGGTGGGCAGGTTGGAGATGCAGATGACCTAAGGGCCTATGCTGACTTATTAGATAAAGTGGAAACAACATTATCAGAAACGTACATGAAAAAAACAGGCTTAAGCGCTGAAGAGGTTGCCACTTTATTAAAAGAAGAAACTTGGTTTAGTGGAACTGAAGCTGTTGAAGCTGGTTTTGCCGATGAATTAAGTACCCAATCACAAACTACTCACTATGCAAATTCAAAAAGAATGGAGAATTACACTATGCCAGACAAGCTAAAAGCCTTATTGAAACCAAAGGCATCAGCAGCGCCTATAGCGCCAGATGAAACACCTAATGCGCCTGTCACTGAAGCGGATATTCTTGCTAAAGTCCAAGCTGCAGAAACAACACGCCGTGCAAGTATTAGTAATATCTTTGCAAATTTTGGTGGCCAACATAAAGATATTGAAAGTGAATGTTTGTTGGATATGTCTTGTTCTGTGGATGCAGCAAAAGATAAAATATTAGCGCATCTAGGCAAAGACACATCACCAGCGACTCCTGGTGACCAGTCACACGTCCACGCTGGTAATGGTAATATTGTGGGTGACAGTGTTGCTTCTGCAATTTTATCACGCGCAGGCCACCAAGCCCGTGATAACGACAATATGTATAATAACTACAACCTACGTGAATTAGCACGTGCCTCATTGGCTGACCGTGGAATCGCGTGTGCCACACAAGCGCCACTTGCAATGATTGGTATGGCATTCACTCATACTAGTTCTGATTTTGGCCAAATCTTAATTGATGTTGCTCATAAGTCATTATTAAAAGGGTGGGAAGACTCAGCAGAAACCTTTGAAATGTGGACTAATAAAGGATCATTAAGTGATTTTAAAACATCTAATCGTGTTGGTTTAGATGAGTTGGGCTCATTACGTAAAGTCAAAGAAGGTGCGGAATACAAGTACATCACAACATCAGATCGTGCAGAACAAATTGCATTAGCTACTTATGGTGAAATTTTTGCTATTACTCGCCAGGCGATTATTAATGATGACTTATCAGCATTAACACGCATTCCTACCATGATGGGACGTGCAGCAAAAGCTACCATTGGTGATTTGGTTTATGCCATTTTAACTAATAATCCAACAATGAATGACGGTAAAGCCTTATTTCATAATGATCATGGAAATATTGGCACCGGTGCGATTAGTGATATTAATGCGTTAGATAAATTACGTCAGTTAATGCGCACTCAAAAATCAGGCAAGCGCAATCTGAACATTCGTCCTGAATATATTTTAGGACCAACCGCATTAGAGGCCCAAGCAAATCAAACGATTCGTTCTGCCTCTGTTAAAGGTACTGATGCAAATAGCGGTATTGTCAATCCATTACAAAACTTTGCGACTTACATTGGCGAGCCTCGTTTGGATGATGACAGTGCTGTTAAATTCTATATGGCAGCTGCTCAAGGGCAAGATACTATCGAAGTTGCTTATCTTGATGGAATTGATACACCATATATCGAGCAACAAGAAGGCTTTACAGTCGATGGCGTATCAACCAAAGTTCGAATTGATGCCGGTGTTGCCCCATTAGATTATCGTGGTTTAGTTCGGTCATCTGGAGTTGCTTAATCCTATTGAATATCAAATTTTAGCCTCTGTTTTCACAGGGGCTTTTTATTACCTAAAATTTAATAAGTGAGAATGAAAATGGCTAAAAATTATGTATCAAATGGCATGACTATGAATGTTTTATTAGCAGCGGATGCAGCTGCTGGCGATCCTGTTGTTATTGGTAAGCAAGTTGTTGTCGCTGCTGTTGATGGTGCTGTTGGGGAAGAAGTAACCGCAAATACATCTGGTGTGTGGTCATTGCCAAAGGTAACTGGTGCGATTGAGCAAGGGGCTGAAGTTTATATTACTACTGATGGTGAGATCACGACAACAGCAATAGATAATACGTCAGCTGGTTATGCTTATGAGGCTGCAGAGGCCTCAGATTCAACTGTTAACGTTAATATTGGTTAGTGCCTATGGGGTTCAGTGAGCGTTTTACTAAAAAAGAAGCAATGGCATTAAAACGGTTAGGTGATTCAGTCCTATATTATGAATATGATAAACCGCCAGTTGATACTTTTGCCATTGTTGAACTAGATGTTGAGCACCCCGGTGAGTATGGAACTGACACTCTTACAGAAATAACTTTATCACGTGAAACTCATCCTAATGTTGCTACTAATGATGAAGTTCGTAAGGAGAGTGTCACCTATCGTTTGACTAGAAAACTGCGTGTACAAGGTAGCCTTATTACCTATAGCGGTGTGGAGGTTTAATGTGTTCGAAGATGATTTAAAACGAGCTCAATTGCAATTAAAAGCAATACCAAGTTTTGTTGATAAAGTGCAAGCTAAAGCCATTAATAGCGCTACACGAAAAGCCTTAACCCTTGCTGTTAACGGTATTAAATCTCAAGTAAACCTTAAATCGCCTTACATTCGCTCAAAACTTAAAGTTTATCATCAAGCTACTGCTCAAAATCCAGTAGGCGTATTAGGGGTGGAATCTAGAGGGGTATTGCTTGACCGTTTCGATGGTCAGCAAATCGTGACTAAATCTAAAAATCCAAGCCGCTCAAAAGGTGACCCGTTACGTGGTATTTCAGCGGGTTACAAATCCCAAGGGACTACCGTTAAAATTAAACCAAACTCAGGAAACACGTTTTTCAAAGGTTTTTATATTCCACTTAAAAACAACAATAGCATGGGCATTGCAGTACGAACTGGATCAGGGCAAAAAGATTATAAAGTGTTATATGGACCAAGCGTGTCACAAACATTTAAAACTGTACGTGAAGATATTGCAGAAGAAACCAAAGACTTGGTTGTAACAGAGCTACTAAATACATTGGAATCTATCTCATGAGTCAACCATTAAAAATATTGCAAATAAGGGAAGAAATTGAGGGGCGTTTAAACACTCTGGAAAATATTGAGGTTCGTAATGGTTATTACGCCATGTTTACAGATATAAAAGGGCGATTAGCTGTCATTCAATTTGATGCTGAAAGTATTGAGTTAAGAAATCAGCAAAGCTACAAAGCCTCTCGTTCGTTATATATAGTTTTATCAGTTCCTATGAAGATAGGGGCGTTTAATGAATTAGAGCAATTGCTTTTTGATACTCGGGTTCTTTTATTTAAAGAACGCCAAAAGAATTTAAACGGTTTGGCTATTTCATTTAAAACTGCTGGTGACTCAGTATTTGAACCAGCTAAAACGGGTAACTTCATCACGGTAACGATTCCCGTCAACGTGATTTATACACAAAATATTTAATAAATAGGAGTCATTATGACTGTAGAAACAATTAATGAACAATATATTGGATCGGGTATCGTCTATGTAGATGGCCGGGATGTAGGTAACGTAAGTACATTAGACTTCTCCCTTGAAGTAGAAACAAAAACACGTCCATCGTATCGACCTGGCGGTGGTAATATCGCTTCATCCTCTCGTGTTCGCAGTGTTTCATTATCTGCAACGCTTGACTCATTTAATAACTCTAATTTGTCGCTAGCATTACGTGGTGTTGTTGATATTAAAGAATCTAAAGCAATTACAAATGAAAGTATAACAGCGATCGTACCCGGCTTAGTCGAAACTTCTGAAATGCTTGATATATCAAAGACAATTACAGTGAAAAGCGTTGTTGAAGAAGGGAGCGAAGACATACCTGTTACTTTTGAGAAAGGTGTCGACTTTGAAGTCACCGCTGCCGGTATCAAACCATTAAGTACAGGTGATATTAAAGATGGGGATGCTTTAATTATTGATTATACCACCCGTAACGTATCAGCTTTACAGGCATTAGTTGAATCAGGTAAAGAAGTAAAAATGATCTTTGATGGTATTAATGATGATAATGGTCGTCCATCTGTTGTTAAAGTGCCGCGTTGGAAGCCTGCTCCAGCTAGTGGGCTTAGTTTAATTGGTGATGACTATGGAGAGTTCCAATTAGCTGGTGATGTATTGGCTGACGATAGTATTACTGAAACCGGTAAATCTAAGTTCTTTGTCCGAGAAGCTGCAAGCGCTTAAGTAAGCACTTAAAAATTTTAACAATATCTTGCAAATGTGGTGCCACTGACGTAATTTAAAACGTATATCGTTAGATACCCACAACCAAAGAAAACCCCAACAATGTTAGCCCGTTGTTGGGGTTTTTTTATGCCTGTAAAAAAGTACAACATCAATAAAAAGGTGCATCATGAGTATTAAAGACACGCTTATATCATTAAAAATTAAAGCGGAGAACTTACTCTCGAAAGATGCTGATGAGGCCGCTGATTCACTAGAAGTGTTACAAGGAAAAAGCAAAGAGTTACGAACTAATTTAAAATTACTTGAAAATCAAAAAACATTAATTAAGCAGTTTGAATCGCAAACTGCTGCTGTTGAGAAAAATGAAGCTGCATTCAACTCTTTAAGTGACCGGGCGGTTACATTACGTAAAAAAATTGAAGAAACAGGAGATCCCACTGGTCAATTTAATGTTCAGCTAGAAAAAACGGAGGCTGCAGCTAAGAACTCTGCTAGTGCTTTATTAACAAAGCAAACAGCATTAAATAAAGTAAAAAATAGCCTAGATAAAGCGAATATTGACACTAACAATTTAACTAAAGAAGAAAAACAGCTTGCAACGCAAATAACAAATACAAAAACAGTATTAACTAAGTTTACGACCCAAATGCGCAGCTTGGGCAATGAAACTGAAATAACAGAAGCTAAATCTAACAATTTTTCTTTGGTTAAAGCTGCATATTGGGTCGGTGGTGTGGTAGGCATTACGACACTTTGGGGAAAAATTAAAGACCTTGGCTTAGAAATGCTGACGACAGGGGATAAATTTGAGGGCTTGCGCATTCAAATGGATGCATTAATGGGCTCTGTTGAAGCCGGCGAACAAGCTACTGAGTGGATAAAAAACTTTACTCAAAATACTCCATTACAACTTGAACAAGTTACACAAACATTTGCTCGCTTAAAATCTTTTGGATTAGATCCTATGGATGGGACTATGCAAGCTATCGTTGATGCGTCTGAAAAGTTAGGTGGGGGAATGGAGCGGGTAGAAGGTATCTCCCTTGCTCTCGGACAAGCTTGGGCTAAACAAAAACTGCAAGGAGAGGAAATATTACAGCTTGTGGAGCGTGGGGTTCCTGTTTGGGATTTACTTGAGAAAGCAACTGGTCGTAATACCCTTGAACTACAAAAATTAAGTTCACAAGGTAAATTGGGTCGTGATGTTATTAAACAGCTAACAGCTGAAATTGGTAAAAGTGCTGAAGGTGCTGCGGCTGCAAATATGGGACGTTTAACAGGTATTGTCTCTAATTTAAAAGATCAATATCAAATATTTTTAGATACCGTGGCCAAGAGCGGAGCATTAGATTATGCAAAAGAGCAGTTAGGCCTATTAATCGTTACAGTTAAAGAGATGTCTGCGGATGGCTCATTAAAAAAATGGGCTCAGAATATATCAGATGCGATAGTTAGCTTTGTTGAAGGTGTAAAGTCTGCTGCAGCGTGGTTGTATAAGTTTAAAGATGCAATTATAGCGGTGGGTGAAACTGCACTAAAGATAAAGCTTGCTCAAATCTTTTTAGGTTTTGGAGTTGCTGCAACAAAAGCTGTTGCGTCTTTATTTACAGTTAAAGGGGCAGTAGAAGCTACAACTGGATCAGCAAAGTTGCTGTCTAAAGCCTTAAAGGTAACCTTGGCTGGTGCACTAGCCTTTACTGCAACTCAATTATACCGCGTTGCAGATGCATGGAAAAATATGAGAGAAGCCGAAGGTGCAGCAAATGAATCTGCAACTTTAGCGAAAGAAAAAGCTAATGAAAAAGCCACACAATTAAAAGCTATATCGGAACAACTTGGCATTAACATCAGCACTATGGAAGAGTTCTTAGCGCTAGAAGAGAAAGGTATTATTGTTTTTGATGAGGCTACCAGTAACTATATTAAATCTAATGAGCAGCTTAATCAGCAGGCCGAATTGCAAAAGCGTAATGCAGAGGTAATAGAAAATGCTTCGATACCTACATTGGAAAGGTTAAAACTAAAGTTTGAATCTCTTCAGCGTGAGGGAGTTGGTGCAGTTAGTGCTATTAGTGAGCTGGCCTCTGAAATTGATGTGGAAAGTCCTGATAGTTTACAGGCAGTTGTTGACACATTAGAGGAACTGAAAAAACAAGGTCAAGTTACAGCGGTTGATATTGAAACTGGTTTGCGTCTGCAGCTTAAAAACTTAAACGATAAAGAGCTTGCTGCTTTAAAAGAAAACGCTCCTGATACATTTGAAAACCTTGGCGTTAGTATTCATTCAATAGCTAATGAGGTTGATCCTTTACGCGCTTTATTTAGCCTTCTTGATTTGGATTTAAATGAGTTAAGAGGCGGTTTTACGGAAACGGGAATTACTGCTTTAAATGCCTTTAATAAAATTAGTGAAACAGCAACAGCCTCCTCATTAGATATAGTAGGTGCATTTGATAGCGTCATAACTAAAATAAAAACAATATCTGAAGTTGAAGCACTTCGAGAAAAAATAGAGCTTTTAGGAGAAGATGGAGCAATATCTATTGAGCAATTAGAAGAGGCTCTAGATAAAATTAATATTAAAAGTGCTGAAATCACGCCTGGTGTAAATACATTAAATGAGGCCTATAAAAATTTAGGTTTTGAATCACAATCAGCATTAGATAAAACCCTTGAAACGCTTCGGGAGTCATATGATTTAATTAAAAATAGCATAGCCCCCATTGAAGATAAAAAACTAGCATTTTTAGCTTATGCTCAGGCAACCATTGAGGCCAATGGTGGTGTTGTAACCTCTGAGCTTAAGGTTCAAGCTGCTGTCATGGGAGTGAGAGATGAACTGATTTCACAAGATAATGCTTTAAAGAATAACAAAGCTCAATGGTTAAATAGAGCTTCTGTAGTTAAAGCTGCAACTGAAACTATTTCAGAAGCTTATCAAAAACAAAAAGAGGCTGAAAAGGAAGCCCAAGACAGAGCTGCTAAAAGTTATTCTGCAATTATGGCCACTCGTGACGCAACCGACTTAAGTGCACTGTCAATCAGCGAACTTAATGATGAGATTGAAGAGCAAAGCAACCGAATTTATAACAACATGCAGGTCACAAGTGCATGGTGGAAAGTCATTGCTAAAAATCAAATTGTGTTTGATCAACAAACGCTAGCGATTGCAAAACAAACTCTTTCCTTAAGGGAGCTCGAGCAAGGGTTTGAAAGTACCGAAACTCCAACATTAGCAATGATTAATAATACTCAGAGTGCAATTGATAAACTAGATAAATTGGACGATGCAACACTAACATCCCTAAATGCACAGCTTGATTCTGCACGCAGTAAATTACAATCATTACAAGAAAATGCAGAGTCTGCATTAAGCAGTGTCCAGGATGAATTAGATTATTTAAATGGTAATTCGGAAAGTATTGAGAATAGAGCCTATGAAGCAAGCATTGCTGAACTAAAAGAGCAGTTAGCAACTGCTACAGACTATCAAAATTCAGAAGCAATTAGTGACTTAAACCAAGCTATTGCACTAACTGAACAGCTACATAATCAAAAAATAGCAGCAATAAACGCAGAATCTGAAGCCGCTAAGCTTGCCGAAGAAGAGTCTATTCTTAGTAATACTGAAAGTGATGATTCTAGTGAGTCATTAGTAACAGAAACTGTTGTAGTTGAGCTCACGTTGGGAGGGGATAGTGTATCAATCCCAACTACTACAGAAGGGAAAGACGATTTAATTTCATTATTGTTAGAAAATAAACTCATCACTTCTTGAATGGATAGTACCTAATACTAATACCGACTCAAATTTCAAGAATATCTACCTTAACTCACTTTACACAAAAAAATAGGGTGTCATTTATGATTTCATTAAATGCCATTGAGCTGCCCTCTGGCTTACGTTGGCAGTCAGATTTTAATTATTGTCCAATCAAACAAGAATCTAAAACTTCAATTACAGGTAGGGTGATACTAAATAGAGGAAAAATGTTTGATGGTCGTCCCGTTGTACTGGTTGGAAATGGGAATGCCTGGTTAACACTGGCGGAAGTCAAAACAATCAGTAGTTTACGTTTGACTCCAGCAGTAATGGAACTGAATTATCACGGTACTACATACAATGTAAGGTGGGATTATGGTGATGAATCTCATTTCGTTGCCACTCCACTTTTTGATAAAAGTGATGCCGAAAATGACGGTGACCAATACACATTAGAAACCATTAAACTAATCGAGGTACTCGAATAAATGACAATCTATCAAGATGACATCAAACTTTTAGAGTCACAGAATATGACTGATGAGTCAGATGGCGGCGGTGCAATGACCAATGTTGAAATCGTATCAGGTGAGCATAACTCTATATTCCCTGATATTTCCGATCTCGATAGAGCTTATGGTTCAGTAAATATTCGTAGTATACATTTGAAAGTAGATTCTGATACTGACGAAACCTATTACGGTTCAACGATTGGCCTGTCTGAAATGCCAGAAGATGAAGATGTATCTATCACACTGATGAGCGTTAATGATCCTTATGCAACACGTTCTGAGTCTCAAAATATCATTGAAAGCTATTTAACTAAGTCCGCTAAATACTCCGGTGAGCTATACGGTATGCAGTTGTTAGGGCAACGAGCTATTAGAATCATTCAGCGTTCGTCGGTAGCGGTGCCGTCTGTAGGTGATGTATTGGCGCTGTTTAACCCTGATAATGATGACGAACAATACGTAAAAATAAAGTCTGTTGAATCTGGAGAGCAAGATTTTACCTATTCAAATGGTAGTTCGGGTATTGATTTTTCTCGTTTGGTCGTTATTTGTGAAATAACTGAACCTCTTAAATTTGAATTTATTGGCGTTGCTGCTAGCCCATATGACCCAACCAGTAACTATTCTGCGATCTACGATACAGCAGTGGCAGATGCGGCTAGTTTCTATAGTACAAAGAAGCTAGAAGAGGATGCCGCTTTTGGGGCTAGTGCCTTACAGGTTGATTCTATTTACACTCAATTAGTGCCATCAACAACTGTACAAACAGCGCATGTTAACCAATCTGTAGTTGGCAATAAAGACGTAACATTAGATGCAGGTAATGGAGAGCTGGTTGATATTCCAATTACTATTGAAACCCAGCAGATAGACATCACACTGAATAATCAAGGTTATGTGTATACGCAAACCCTAGTACCGGTCCCTGACGCTGGTACTTTGACTATCTCATATATGGTGCAAGGTAGCTGGTATGAACTAACCGATAATGGAGATGGTACGTTAACAGGAGCTAGTGCGAGTTACGGTACGGCACAATATGACGAACTGGGAAATCTATCCATGACTCTAGGTGCTTTGCCTGATGTGGGCAGTATTATTTTGATGCAATACGCACAGGCAAGTAGTTACTTAAAATTCATTGATGATGTTAATTACACAAGAGAAATTGAGTTCGAATTTGAGTCTTACGTTAACTATCGTGATTGTACTATTACATGGGGTGAAGATGATGAGTTTACAGCCACCTCTATTGACGGAGTGATATCAGGCGATGCTACTGGAGAGATGGGGCTTAACTATTGCATTATTATTCCAACTATCACACCTGCCTCAGATACGGAATTTTATTTTGAGTGGGAGTCTTATAGCTCGCCTTTAACTTCTTATGAGCAAAACCAAATCTATGACGAGATAGTGAGTATCGAGTCGGTGAATGACCAGGTTAAAGTAAGTCTACCCGCCAATATTAGTGAGTTAAATGTCAGTTTGGAGTTTAGCGTTTCCTCTGCTGCTACTGAAGTAGTTAGTGGTACCGAGCTTTATATTCCCCGAGATGTAAAAGTTTATGACGATGGCCAGGGGGCTTTGTTTTTAGCAGCTAGCTCTAATTCCTCACAACCCCAAGTAGGCATGATTGACTATGTTAGCGGTGAAGTGCTGATTGATGAAGTCTTTGAAGTCGATTTTACAAAACGTGTTATGACGGCCTACACCTATAGTTATGGAAGTGATGCTCATGGTGGTTCTAAAGTTATTTATAAACAATCAGGGGTTGAAACCTCAAAACAAAACACAGTTAGCATTGGTGATGTCAATAAGCGCTTTAGCGTAAAATATAACGAACAATCCAGCGTTAATGAAGCATCTTCCGTTTTTGGTGGCAACTTAACTAAGTCTATGCCTGTATTTGAAGCCGTTATTGAAAATTATAACCAAACTATCATTGATAACAGTTTTTCTTTTTACTTCAACGACCGACTAATCAAAGAAAACAGTGGCATATTACTTGATATATCTACTCCAGTCGGGACGCTGGATAAAGAAACTGGCCAACTAACGCTAGACTCTTGGCCTCAAGGCAACGGGGAGCTGTCAATAAATAGCGGGCTTGTTTACAACGGCGTTGCTCCTTTAACTCAATCAGTGACGTTTTTAACTGCTGGTAACCCAGTGGTATCTCAGTCTTTAAGTGTGAACGCAAAAGACTTTACGGGCAAGACTATCAATGCAGTGACTGATGAGAGCGGTGTTATTTCTGGTGACAATTTTGAAGGTTATATTGATATAGACCTTGGTATTGTTACTGTACTTAGTGATGAACTACTGGATACCGCCTCAATCTACTACAACTGCGTTTCTTATAGTTACTTGGCATTATCGTCGGATATTTTAGGTTTAGACACGATTAAACTCCCAAGCGATGGGAAAGTGCCAATTTATAGATCGGGTGATGTGTGTGTTGTGCATCAAGATGAGTCTCTAGAAATTGAGGTCACTGAAAATGAAACACTACAACTACCTCATGTGCGCTTAGTTGAATTGTCAGCGACAGGTGTTGAATATAGCGTCGATTTAGATGCAGGCTTAGTCACCTTTCTAGAAAGTGGCACAGCCGAAATTGATTACCGGTTTGAAGACATATTCTTAGTTGCTGGCGTTGATATTTCGGGCGTTATCAAAACAGCTCGCCCACTTTCACATGCTTATGATGCAGATAAAGCTAAAGTTGCCAGTGTGTTAGTCGCTGATGATTTATTTTCCCGATATACCAATTTCTTTGATCAAAAAACTTGGACTGGTGACTTCAGCGAAAGCTTAATTGGCGATGAAGCAACCGTAGCTTATAACGATACTTTGTATCCTATTGAAGTCACTAATGATGGTTGTATTACTGAACGAATGGCCATTGTTTTTACTACTTCAACAGCATTTAAACTCATTGGAGAAAATATTGGGCAAATCGCTGTTGGTGACATCAATACGACTTTTGCACCGATAAACCCTGTATCAGGGAAGCCTTACTTCACATTGAACCATCTGGGGTGGGGAGCAGGATGGTCAGCTGGCAACGTAGTGCGTTTCGACACTTACGGAGCGGTGTATCAGTTAAACCTAATCAGAACAATACTTCAAAGCGATTCAACGACTGCTGCAAAAAGCGATCAATTCGCTATCCAAGTTCGTGGCAATATTAATAACGATATTTAAGGCAATCAACAATGAAAACATACCCAACTAAATTTTTTGGTAGCAACATGCAAGGTGCACCGCAAATTTCAGAAGATAGTGCGCAAGGACAAGTAGCCGCACTGTTGAAAGCAGTGTTAGTCGATGGTTTTGGCTCATTAGCGCCCGATTCTATTGTTTTTGATGCTGAAAGCTCATTGGCTAAAGCCACGTTCTCAAGTGGGCATTCCTATGTTAATGATTCTGTATTGTTATTTGAAGGGGTAATACCTTCCGATTACAACGGTGAGCATCGTGTCATAAGTATAACCTCAACAGAGGTTTATTTTGAGCTTGATGATGGCGTGTCGCCTATTGATGCGACAGTAACGGGCTCAGTAAAAGTAGCCCCTCTTGGATGGTCAATTAGTTATTCTGACGCTAACAATGAGGTTATTATTTTCACCTCAGCGGGTGACCTAGGTAATGTTCATTTTCGCATTGATAACAGTGCTTATGATGGGTGGTCAGGGAATTATGCCCGCCTTTGTAAAGTGTCAATGGTTGAAAATGTAACCGATATTGATACGTATGATGAGATCTACAGCCACTGCTGGCCAGCTACAGCTCGCTATTCTTCAAAAAATTGGAATTTAGTGGGAGATAATCGAATCTTCTACTACATGATGCAGTACGGTGCTAAAGATAATTTTGGCGGATTTGTCGTAGGATATATTGATTCTTTAAAAGCTGGGGATAGATATCATTTTATAATGAATCATGTTGAGAATACTAATGTTAGTGATAGTGGTTTTGGACGCTGGGATCAAAGTAACAGCTCTAATTATGATTATTACACCTTTTTAGCAAAAAATCATTCAAGTGCACAAAATCGAATAGCTAGAAAATATCATCAATTAGAAGGTGTTGATACTTGGATGAAGCTTGGAATGTCAAATAATGGTGGAGATACAATGCCTTTGCCAAATCCAGTTAATAATGGATTTTACATAAATACTCAAAAGCAAATGGTGATGGAATCTGACTCTTCTTTTAGAGGGTATATGCCATTGCTAGTAGAGCCATTATCTGAATATTCAAGTTTACACGGAAAAACTTTAGACAACTTACCCGAATTGGAAGGTAGTAAATATGTTTTCTTCAATACCACAAAGGATCATGGTAGCGATATTAGCGAATGTTTAATGGGATTTGATATTAGTACTCAAGAGGGTTAATTCATGGCTATTAATGAACTCTATGCGAAAATAACAAGTAAAGAGCCATTGATGTTTGTTAAAGGGGAGGATGTTTTAACAAATTTGGGTTCCGAAGATTTCACTTTAACTTTATTTGGGAATGCTCCTTCACTTAAGAATACCACAAATGGGGTGGTAGCCTCTTTTGATGGCGACTCTTATATAGAGCTAAAAAATAACGTCGCTAACAGATCTGGGGACCCATCTAATGGTTTTACTGTTGAAGCTTTATTTCACTGTAATGAACGTAGGACTTACGCAAGAATATTCGATGTTGGCGATGGCAATGGAAGCAATAAAAATAGCAACGACATATTTTGTGTTGCGACTTCTGGAGTTGCAGATGACTATGATACTTATGTTGCAGGTCATCATGTAGGCCGCGATTATATCGGTGAGCTTACTCATTACTTAGGAAGAATTGATTCTAACGGAAATGTCGATTGTTTTATTAACGGTGTCTTTGTTGGAACAACTAGTGGTAGAAATCCAAATATATCTTTGTCTGATGGTAATATAATGAACTCTTTAAATCGGTCTAGTGGCAGTTCAGATGAAATAGGATACGGTCATTTAGCTTATTGTGTATTGCACAGCAGAGAACTAACTGACGAAGAGGTCGACTCGCACGTTCAAGAGTTAGAAGGGTTAACTTATGATGTGTCCACGACTTATATAATATCATTACTGGGGCCTGTAGGTTTATCTGATGGCTTTTTGTGGGCTAATAAACAAACAAAAGAAGAAGCCAATAATTACTCTAATGAAGTTCAAACTCTGCATGTTGATACCGTTTCAACTTTAGTTTTGAAGAGTGGGAACTATAAAAACATAATTAATCAGGACGGTGAAAGTCGTGCCATGGGGTACTTTGAAAGTAAGGTGCTAATTCAGGACATACCAGCTCCTAATAGAAAGGTCATGTGCTTCACTCAATACGGCCAATTACTTGATGAAACGTATTCTGATAGCAGTGGGAAGTATCGTTTTGACCACCTATTGCTAGACACCAAATACCTGTTTGTGGCTCAAGATAATCAAGAAACACCTAACACTCCTCCAGAATATCAAGCTGTTGCGGCTGGATTCCAATCTGCAACCCCTTACGTTAAGGATTAACCATGGCCCTTACTTTTTCAAATGAAATTAAAACAGCTAGATTACAGGCGTTTTGTGATGCTCTAGATGCAAGCGAAAGTGTTTTACGAGTGTTTAATGCAGAGCAAGAAACTGTATGTGATTTGCTTGTACCTTCACCATCAAAATTGAGTATTGAGAATGGAGTGTTAACACTTAATAATTTTGATGAGTCAATGGTGTTGTTAAATGCGACTGCCACGAACGCAGCAATCATACAAGATGAAAAACAGCTTGTGTCTATGAACGTCGGTGATGCAGATTCAAACGCCGATTTAAAGCTACCCTCAACCACTCTTTATAGCGGCTCATTATTGCGCTTAAACGGATGGACTCTTACTGAATTATAAGAAGCTAGGCGATGAAGTTTACTAAAATTTGGACGAATACAGGAGAGTTAAACTTTGATAGTGATGTATCCATCGTTGATATCAGTGCTACTCATCGTTTATCTAAACCTGTTTCTACTGCGACACTTCAGCCTAATAATCGTTACCAGAATGATGGTCGTTTAAATTTTTATAGTAATAGTCAAAATGGTGTTCTCAATTTTGGCGTTGAAAGTACGGCAACAGTTCAGCCTACAATTGTAGATGCTATTGGAATCAGTTCTACCTCCATAGTGAAAAGCACCGCTATTTTATCGAGCATCATTGACCTTACTATTGGCGAAAGTGTATCTGTAAAAGGCCTTGCTGATGCTGTTCTAATAATTGAGTTGTCTGCTGAACACTCTTATCCATCTAATGTTTCAGAGCACACTTTCACTTTTGATATAAATGTTAATAGAGGCAATTCAACACAAATTAGTAGTAAATTTGAAAACGCGACTGGACTAAAAAGCAGTGTTTATAGTCCATTTGAAGATAATGAAAAATTTTTGGTTAAAATGGAACATGGAGTTATACAAGCATCAGGATTAGATAGAGAGGTATTATCATATCAATCGAAAATGATCGATGTAGATAGGGGAATTACAGAGCCAGTTATACATGGGATAAAAATCCATCAGAATATAAGTGACAATAACGATACTCTAATTAAGTCACAAACTGATGTGCTATTTGAGTTGCAAGAATGTGTTTATTTATCACCACCTTTATTGCGCTCATCTTACTTTCTACCACCTCGATTAACGCAAAGCTTGCAATCAGATTGGCAAAAAGCAGGTGGAGTCAATACTGATACAGCTGCCTATTTTGAAAATGGTTTGCCAATAAAAAGCACCTGGTTAAATCGCTTTGAAAACGGAATTAACCCAACATTACTAAGGCCTTATGATCCACCTACGATAGAGCCTGAACCAGAACCAATAAAAAGCACTTTAGAGTTTAAAAAACTTTGGGACTCAACAGGAATTCTTGACTTTTTACCTATAGAACTGGATGCATTAATCATTATGAATGAAATACAAATTTATATTGTCGATGATAATGGCGATAAAATAGAAATACATCCTATTAATGCATCAATCAGCTTTGATATTGATTCATTTGTCTGGACGTTTAGCGGCCAACTTTATGGCAGCGATAATTTAGCATTATTAACTTATCGTGCTGTGTTTGAAATCAACGTAAATGGCCATCAATTTTTATTCACATTACGTGAATTTAAAAAAGCTAATTCGTTTGCTCAAGACTCTTATTCATTTACTTGTGTTACAAATTCGCAGTGGTTAGGGCAACCTTATGCGACCCTTCATACAGGTGTAGTTGATGAGGTTGTTGGTGCCTGGCAATTAGTAGAAGAAAAGTTAGCGACAGAAAACTTTATGCTTGAAAGAACGCTAACACCAGAATGGACATTAGAAGCTGATTCATTTAGCTATTTAAATAAATCGGCTATAGAAATTGCACAACAAGTCGCAGAGGCAAGTGGCGCAATTATTCAACCAGATAGTTTACTTGATATCATCCACATTCAACCGCGCTATAAAGTCAGCCCGTGGAATTGGTCATCGTTAACAGATGAGGAATGCGATCATGTTATTAGTGCAGATTACATCGATACGCAATCAAGCACTGATAATACAACGCCACAAATTAATTATGCATTGATCAGTGGTGAAACACATGGAGTGATTACTGAAGCAATTAAAATAGGTACTGCGGGCAATTTGCGTGCAACTGATGTATTAAGTTCATTATCTCAAGACCATAATGTTAATGCAGAATTAGCCCGTAATTTGATGGGTGACAGTGGTGCACAAGAAGTATTAGGTATTTCGGTTCCACTATTAACTCCTGAATCATCATTTAGCTTAGTGTTGCCAGGTGAGATTGTGCGTGTCGTTTATGCAGAATCAACCATCACTGGTTTATGTCTCAGCAATGCATTACCTCTTCAGTCAATCACTGACATATCACAAAATATTTCATTGGAGTTAAATAATGGCTACGACTAATATAACTAAGCAATTTAAAAGTTTAATAACAGATACCATTCGGTTTAGAGCAACAGTTTTGCAAATAGATGAAGCATTATCACGTGTAAAGGTTGAGTGGGGAGAGTCGCAACAATGGGTAACATCAACACTTTCATTGACTGTAGGTGATCAAGTTTGCGTTGAAGATACGAACGTTATTAGTAAGTTGCCTAGCTTGGATTTTGCGAGTTTAGAGGTAAATTAATAATTTTTAGTCGAAATATTTATGGGGTCAAATAGGGGTCAAAAGTTTACATAAATACATATGATTTAATGTAATACTAAAATTGGAAAATAGCTTCAACCCTAGTGATATATAGTATCTTGTGATTTTAATAGCCCAGTTGGGACTAGGCTTCAAAATGCCATTCTAGGTTTAACCACCTAATACCCTTTAAAAAAAGCTTGGTTCGATTTGTAAAATAAACAAATCACCAAGCTTTTTTGCTTTTAAAAGCAAAATAACCCTGCTATTTTTTAGATTATTCACTCAATTAAGCGACACATCTTGTAAGGCGAGTTAGCCGACAGGGTAGCATCAGGAGCGGAAGAGTTCTGCGATTCCTTTTGTCAGCCTGCATCTTTTGAAGTCATTCCATCAATTGTCGTTGACCTTAACTATGCTAAAACATCTGTCTCAATCCCGCCTTAATCCAACAACAGCCTTTTAAATGTCATGTAATTTAGGTAACTTATTCTATGTTATCGTTAATTCAACAAACGAAAGGAACCGTATCATGCTAAAAGTCAGCTTAATGTTACTCATCGCAACACTGTCGTTTTCTGTGCAAGCTCGTCAAGGTGAATTTGTAAGATGTTTAGACGGTTTAGCTAGCTTGGGCGATATCCGCAGTAACGTTGATTCAATTTGTGGTAAACCGATACAAGTCTACAAAGTAAAACGTAATGACGGCACAAAAATCCAACAAGCTGTTTATAAAATTAAAGGTAAACTCTATACGCTTACATACCTATCAGGCAAGTTAACCAAAATAGAATCAGCATAAAGTCACAAGGATTATCAATCTATCTAGGAGTTCGATACTATTAGCAATCTTTAATTCCAATCAACCCAGCACAGATAGATGCCAATATGCCAATTTCTCAATCATTACAAATCACCTTACTATCATTAACAGAAGCGAAAAGCATCAAAGAGGTGAAGCTTATTCAAGATGTATGGGGTGGTTATGGCGAGTTATTTAGAGTGAGTTTAGAAGGTGGGAACACAAAGTCTGCCGTAGTAAAACTAGTTAATACACCGCAACCTAGTTCACACCCAAAAGGGTGGAATACCACTTTGTCTCATCAGCGGAAACTTCATTCCTATCAAGTAGAATCAAACTGGTATAAACATTATGCACACCTCCATCATCAAGATTGTTATGTGCCACGCTGTATTGCGTCCCAAAATGACAAGAAACTCAATCTATTGGTACTAGAAGATCTCGAGGAAGTTGGTTATCCCGTCGTTAAAGCAACAGCTACATTAGATGAAGCAAAAACTTGTATTAAATGGTTAGCGAATTTTCATGCCTTATATTTACAAAGCAATACGGAGCAAACATACACTGAGCTCTGGGAAACAGGCACCTATTGGCACCTTGCTACGCGCCCAGATGAGTTAGATGCATTACATGATCCGTCACTCAAAATGGCGGCAAAACGAATCGATCAAATTCTCACTGATTCACCTTTTCAAACACTAGTGCATGGCGACGCTAAACTAGCTAACTTTTGCTTCTCTACCAATGCGAAAAAAGTCGCTGCGGTTGATTTTCAATATGTCGGTAAAGGTTGCGGCATGAAAGATCTCATCTTATTTATCAGCAGTGCAATTCCGCCAGAACATTGTGCTGCGCTGCAAAATTCCTTAATCGATTATTATTTTATCTGCTTAAGTGAAGCGGTGATCAAAACACAAAAACAGATCGACCCAATACAACTAGAGCAAGCATGGCGACCACTATATGCGCTTGCTTGGGCGGATTTTCAACGCTTTGTAAAAGGCTGGTCACCGGCACATTGGAAAATCAACGACTATACCGAAAAACTCACCGAACAAGCGCTTCAATCCTTATCACAATTCCCTGTGAAGGCAGAGTAGTCATGCAATTAGCAACAGAAACACTTAATAAACTAAGTGAGTTAGCATTATTAGCGGCAAAAAAATCAGGCGAGTATATTCAAGGCTTTGATCGATCATTACTTGAAACCCACTTTAAAGCTGCAGGTAGTAGTCAAAGTTCACAAGTAGTCACGGAAGTGGACTTTGCTTGTCAGGAAATCATTCTAGATATTTTGGATGAGAGCCTTGAGCAATATGACTTAGCGGTACTCAGTGAAGAAAATTGTAGCGAAGAAAACGCACATCTTCATTCTCGTTTACATAAAGACTATTTTTGGTGTATCGACCCATTAGACGGCACATTACCTTTTATAGAAGGCAGCACTGGATATGCCGTATCCATTGCCTTAGTAAACAAGCTTGGTCAACCGATATTAGCCGCAATACATCATCCAACGAGTAACACTAGCTTCCATACCGTTATTGATAATGTAGGCATTACACGCGCTTATAAAAACGGGCTACACCTACAGCCAAAAAACTACGAAACGCACGCTTTAAATGCGGGCAAGCAAACCTTCACTTTTTACACTGATAGAAGCTTTAAATCACATGCTCAATATCAGCCACTAGTAAATGAACTAGCAAAATTAGCCGATGAACTGGGTTACCAAGGTTTTGAAATACAAGCGTGTCATGGTGCCGTCATCAATGCCTTATCAGTTATTGAAACAGACAATAAAAATGCAGCCTGTTACATCAAATTCCCAAAATCTCAGTCAGGTGGAGGCAGTTTGTGGGACTTTGCAGCTACTGCTTGTCTAGCTAAAGCAACAAACAGCTGGTGTAGCGATATAAACGGAGAGCTATTAGATTTAAACCGATCAGATTCAACTTACATGAACCATAAAGGTGTACTTTACGTATCAGACCAATTAGTAGCGAAACGTATTATCCAGATTTATAGGGAATTTGTGGGCAACTTTTAAACTTCGTTATTCACAAAGTACATATAACCAGCAACTGGTAACTAAAATTGTAATTTCAATTGCTTATTATTCCTTAAATTATTTTTTTTGTGATAAAACTAACTTAGTTTTATATTTTACGTGTGGGTAATAAGCTCGCTTTCCCAAATCTTTAGTCGTTAAAGGACCAATTCCTAAATTATTGTCAGTAGGGGTATCAATTGCATAGGTAATGCAAAGGGAAATGAGTTAAAAATGCCAGAGAGCTTTTACAATAAGAATGCAGATCAGTTAGGAAAACTGTATTTATCTAAATCTTTTGAGTAAGTACATCAAACTTGGCTCGAATATCTCGCACCCGTCTTAAAAAAGACGGATGCACGTATTTTAGATATTGGTGCTGGGCGCGACAGTAAATGCATGGTAGAGCAGGGGTCTGAACAAAATGTGTCAGTCACCACCATTGAACCTGCGACCATGTCGGCAGAGTTAGGAAAGCAACAAACTCAAGTATTAAATGGTTGCTTTTGGTGATAGTACATTCGATAAAAAATCTTCTAGTCGAGAAGGTGTATTTAATTTATCTAAACTTAATATTGAACTGCTATTTGTTACATTAAATAAATCAGATAAACAATTTTCACCGACAACTATGTACCATGACTATGCTATAACCCCTTCACTATTTCACTGGCAAACACAAAATAGTGCTAAGCCTATAGCTGGAAAGGGGCTTTCATATATTCAACAAAAACAGAATAACAAAACTGTTATCCTGTTTGTACGAGAACAATCAAAAGATGAAAATGGCCGTACGATGGGGTTTGTTAACTTTGGCCCTGTAGAATTTATTAAATATGAAGGTAGTCAGCCGATGGATATTACATGGATATTACATGGATATTACATGGATATTACATGGATATTACATGGAAGTTACTGCATCCTATGCCTTCATATTTACGGCATGAATCTGCAAAACTAGCCGTTGGTTAAATAGTGTCTTCTTGCGTGAAAATTAGGTCTTTAGCATTACATTCTGTACACAATAGGTAATAAGCGTTTTTCTTTTTACTTACTTTAGTCTTGGTACTGCTACATGAAGGACATTGCTTTTTCATTGCTGTATTTGCTTGGCAATGTGAACATTTTACGTAATAACCATAGCGTCCAGGTGAAGCAATTAGGGCGTTATTTGAGTGGCACTCTTTACATGCTAATAGTGTTGAACTTTCAAGAATTACAGCTGCTACATTTTCTACTGACTGAACTGATTGAGTAGAAGAAGCGTTTAGATTACATTTTTGTACAGGATTATGTTGATAAGCACTTTCGTTCAATGTTTCTTCAATAATATCCTGATTACTAGCATCCATGACCTGTGTTTTATTTTGGGAATATGAGGGTATATTAGTATTACTCGGTATTTCAGGTTGTTTGCTTAATATGCTCAATTGTTTCAAAGTAGATTTATGGTTATCGATCAAAAATTGACTTATCTTTTCCATATCCTTCGCTTTAAAATCTGGTCGAGTATTTATACTCAAAAAATCTGTTATTTTATTTGAGGGTAAATTCATTACTTCATTAATTTTATCTATTAGGAATTCAGACTTAACTAATTGGCTAGACACTGATTTTGGCATATTATTTCGGTCTAAAATCGCATTACTAGATACTGCACAAATATTATCCCAACATCTTCTTCCAAAACTTTGTTGTAATTTTCCAAGCAATTTTTTGGGTAATATTTCATGTCTTCTCTCAAAAAGTAGTTCTCTTAATAGTCTTTGTTGAAGTTCAACCTGTTTAATAGGTGACTTTATACCAGACCATTTTCCATGGTAACTGCGTGACCACTCTTCATTTTCATTGACTCTTACTTCACCTGTAATACTTTTGGATTCGATAAGAATAAACCCATAAACATATAAAACTAAATGGTCAATTTGCGCTACCTCATCATTATGCTCAATTCTAATATCGTTAAACACACAGATATCTTCACGGTCTTTGAAAGCTCTTCGAAGATAGAAAGCAACGTCTTGTTCTTGTTTTTCGCCAGCTTGTACCCTGATATCCTTTGAGTTGCTGATCTCTTTTTCTTTTAAAATCAATTTCAATTCCCTAGAATTACATATAAACATCAAATTTTAAGCAAAATATTGTTTATCAAGGGTACTAAAATTTTAATAAGGTTGGTATTACTAAGAGCATTTTTAAACTAAAAATTTTACTTAACTGTTATTTAAGCCTTATTTATCCTCACTTCTCACTTAAAATTTCTTCTAAATACTGTATAACAGTGCTTTTCTATCAATATTGGTTTTTGTCTACTTAGGAGTTGTTGTGGAAATTACGTTATTGTTGTTGCAGCAACTTAGTGTTTACTTGGTGATCATCTATTTGCTGAGTAAAACGCCGCTTTTTATGCCGCTTATTTTTATCTCTGGTCGTAATTCCCATCGTATTGCTTGTTATGTGCTATTTAGCTCTTTTTGTATTTTAGGTACTTACTTTAGTTTATCCATTGAAAATGCGTTGGCGAATACACGAGCAATTGGCGCTGTGATGGGGGGCTTGTTAGGTGGTCCTGTTGTTGGTTTAGCGGTGGGGTTGACTGGTGGTTTACATCGTTATTCCATGGGTGGATTTACTGATGTTGCTTGTATGTTGTCTACCACGTCAGAAGGGTTGATTGGTGGTTTGTTGCATCTTTATTATTTGCGTAGAGGGCAGATAGAGAAGATTTTTAGACCGATGAAGGCCCTTACTATCACTTTATTCGCAGAAGTGTTGCAAATGGTGATTATTTTGATTGTTGCTAAGCCCTTTGACCAAGCTTGGTTATTGGTACAGTCCATTGCGTTACCAATGATAATTGCTAACTCATTAGGCGCAGCTTTGTTCATGAGTATTATTCAAGATAAGAAAGCGATTTTTGAGAAGAATTATAATGCTTTTTCTAATAAAGCATTACGTATTGCACAGCGAGCAGTAGGGGTGTTTCGGCATGGTTTTGATGCTCAAAGTTGCCAAAAGATCGCTGGTATTATTCATGAAGAAACGGGCGTTGGCGCGGTTTCGATTACCGACAGAGAAAAGATTTTAGCTTTTATTGGTATTGGTGATGATCACCATGTTTGTGGCCGAATGATCTCTTCTGATTATACATTGAAGGCGATCGAAACGGGCGAAATGACCTATGCAGACGGTTATGCTACCGCTTATCAATGCTCTATTCATGAAGGCTGTAAGTTAGGTTCTGTATTGGTTGTGCCTTTGCTTCAAGCCGATGGTCAAGTGTTCGGTACGGTGAAATTGTATGAACCAAAGCAGAAGCTGTTTTCTACCTTGAACCGTAGTTTAGGGGAAGGGTTAGCTAAACTTATCTCTAATCAAATCTTGTTAGGTCGTTATATTCAGCAGAAGAATCTATTAAACCAATCTGAAATACGGTTATTGCAAGCACAGGTTAACCCACATTTCCTGTTTAATACCTTAAATACGATTAGTGCAGTGACGAGAAAAGATCCTAAAAAAGCGCGTGAATTGATTCAGCACCTTTCACAGTTTTTCAGAAGTAATTTAAAACAAGATATTGAGCAAGTGACCATTAAAGAAGAGTTAGCCCATGTTCATGCTTATTTAGAGATTGAACTAGCACGTTTTGCCGATCGTTTGAGTGTAACTGAGAATATTGCTGATGAGTTGTTATCGCTTAAGGTGCCAACTTTTACGCTACAGCCGTTGATTGAGAATGCCATTAAACACGGTACGTCGACTTTAATTGGTAAAGGTAAGTTAGAGATTAACGGTTATCTAATGGATAAGGATAAAGATACCTTAGTAGTGTTAGAAGTGATTGATAATGCTGGGCATTATAAAGAGCCAAGTAATGCAAAAGGCTTAGGTTTGCAGATCGTTGATAAGCGTATTAAAAATCAATACGGACAGCATTATGGGTTAACTATGACTTGTGAAAGTGATGTTTATACTAAGGCGACGATTCTAATTCCACTGCCAAAACAACAGGATGTATTATGTTAAAAGCTATTGTTATTGATGATGAACTTTATGCTCGTGAAGAGTTAAATGAGTTATTGGTAGAAACCGAGCAAGTACAGGTAATCGAGCAGTGTAGTAATGCCATTGAAGGGTTAAAAGCGATTAATAGTTTAAAGCCTGATGTGGTATTTTTAGATATTCATATGCCACAAATTACTGGGTTAGATCTATTGAGTATGCTTGACCCTGATACCATGCCTAAGGTGGTGTTTGTGACTGCTTATGATGAGTACGCGGTGAAAGCCTTTGAAGATAATGCCTTTGATTATTTGCTTAAACCCGTTGAAAGTGGACGTTTATTAAAGACGTTAAAGCGGGTTAATGCGGAAAAGTTAGAACAACCTAATTATGAGCCTATCACAGCAAATAAGTTAGAGTTGATCCCTTGCTCTGGTTTTAATCGCATTTTGTTATTAGCTCCTAACGAAATTGAAATTGCAATGTCTGAGCAGACAGGAGTACATCTATTAACAGACAAAGATAAGTTTACTGCAAGTTTGTCTTTGAAGGTGTTAGAAGAAAAAACTGATTTAATTCGTTGTCATCGACAATATCTTATTAATCCTACTTGTATTCGTGAAATCAAATTATTAGATAATGGCTCTGCAGATATTGTGACTAAGTCTAACCATCACGCACCCGTGAGTCGCCGTTATTTAAAGGTGATTAAAGATCGCTTTGGTTTGATGTGAGCTTGATCAAGTATGTAAATGCAATACTGAAGATGAAAACGCAATAAAAAGGGAGGTTAGCCTGCCATTAACAATTTGTTAAAACCGCTTAACATTCATAACAACCGTTTAAATGTGTATTTTACCGCTCAATTAATCAACTAATGTTATTTATATACAATGGATTAAAGTGCGAGCATCAAATTAATTCATTTAAAAGGACGACACCATGATTTGGTTTTTATTTTGTTTAGCATTATTAATTGGCGGTTATTTTATTTACGGTACTTTTGTTGAGAAAGTTTTCGGTATTAAAAAACAACGTCAAACTCCTGCTTACGAAAAACAAGATGGCGTGGACTATGTTGCCATGTCAACACCTAAGGTTTACCTTGTACAACTGCTTAATATTGCAGGTGTAGGTCCAATCTTCGGTCCAATTATGGGGGCGTTATACGGTCCTGCTGCAATGTTGTGGATTGTATTAGGTTGTATCTTCGCTGGTGGTGTACACGATTATTTTTCTGGCATGTTATCAGTACGTAACGGCGGGGCATCTGTTCCTTCTATTACCGGTAAGTACTTAGGTAATAATGCAAAACACTTTATGAATGTGTTTGCACTCGTATTGTTGCTGTTAGTCGGTGTGGTATTTGTATCTGCGCCAGCAGGGATGATCACTAACTTAGTGAACGAGCAAACGGATATGACGGTATCGCTGATGTCGATGGTTGCAATTATCTTTGCTTATTATGTGGTTGCTACGATTGTACCTGTAGATAAAATCATTGGTCGTTTTTATCCATTCTTTGGTGCGTTACTTATCTTTATGTCTGTTGGTTTAATTGCGGCTGTAGTGGTTTCAAGTGATCATACTTTATTAGGTGATTATGAAATGAGCCAGATGTTTACTAACATGAATCCTAATGACCTTCCTCTCTGGCCTGCACTATTCATCACTATTGCTTGTGGTGCTATCTCTGGTTTCCATGCAACACAATCTCCTTTAATGGCTCGTTGTATTGAAAACGAAGAAAATGGACGCTTTGTATTTTATGGTGCGATGATTGGTGAAGGTGTGATTGCCTTAATCTGGTGTGCATTAGCGTTATCTTTCTTTGGCTCTGTTGAAGCATTATCTGATGTTGTCGCAACAGGTGGCCCAGGTGCTGTGGTATATGGTGCATCATTTGGTTTATTAGGTGTTTTTGGTGGTATTTTAGCTTTTTTAGGTGTGGTTATCTTGCCTATTACATCTGGTGATACTGCGTTCCGTTCAAGCCGTTTGATTCTTTCTGAGTACTTCAATATGGATCAAAAATCGATGCGTAACCGTCTGTTAATGGCATTACCATTGTTTATTCTTGGCGGTATCTTAACGCAAGTTGATTTCGGGATTATCTGGCGCTACTTTGGTTTTGCTAATCAAACTACGGCAGTAATGATGTTATGGACGGCAACGGCTTACTTAGTTCGCCACAATAAATTCCACTGGATTTCAACAGTACCTGCGATGTTTATGACAGCCGTTGTTATTACTTTCATCTTAAATAATTCAAACCTTGGTTTTGGTTTATTAATGCAGATTTCAACTATTGTTGGCATTTTATCAACGGTAGCAATCACAGTGTACGTACTCACGAAATCAAAACGCGCTCTGTTTGTTAACGAGCACGGTAAAGCAATTGATGATGACGGTGTAGAAGTCGTACCGCAAAAAAGCTAAAAACAATAATGTAAGTTGTTATTATTAAAAAATTAAAAAGCCCTCTCTCGATGGGCTTTTTGGTTTTGGGAAAGGATGGACGGAGAAGTTAAAGCTGGCTGAAATGAGTCGTCATTGAAGAGGGGAGACAGGTTAGTAGCAATAGCGATTCAGCGAAGCTTGATGTTCGGGGCGCTGACTTTAGTCTGCCAGTATGCGGGTAACCGCGTAATAATATTAGTCACTATGAGCAAAGCGAACTAAAAATCCCACTCAAAAAAATTAAACACAAAAAATCAAAAGATGCAGGCTAAAAAAAGGAATCGCAGAGCTCTTCCGCTGGTAACCTTAGCTTTTTAGCTAATTCGCTCAACGGCCAAGGTTAAAAGATGTGTTGTTTAGCTGAGTCTTTTCCATCCCATCAACAAAAAGGCCAATCTACAGTGTAGATTGGCCTTTGAAATGTGTTGCTCTAAGAAGGGCTGTCAGACGTTAAATTTATTCTTCGTCGTAATCGTAGTCAAGCTCTGCGTCATCAGCTTCTAGTGCGCGAGCACGTGCTTCTTCTCTTTTTGCTAAGAATGCAGCGTTAGCAGCTTCTTTTGCTGCAGCTGCTTTTTCAGCTTGCGCGTTACGCTCTGCACGGCGTTCAGATTTACGTGCATTAGCTTCTTTTTGTTTTGTTAAAAAGCCTTCTAATTCTTTTTCAGCCCATTCAATGGCTAACGCTTCAGTGGCAAAACCATCTTGTTGCTTTGATACATTGCTTCTACGAGCACTAACACGACGGGTGATTTCTGCACTCCAGGTATTAGCGTCCTGTTTGATTTGGTAATCGAACTTTTTTTGTTGGGTCATGAGCTATTCCTAGTTTAGACGTTGTTTATTTTAGGCGCGCGATAGTAACACAGTTTGGCTATAATCTTCACCGCTTATTTGTTGTTAATTTTAGCCCATTGAAATCCATCGTTGCTTTTAATAACCGATGGTTTTTTCTCTGATTTTGGAGCGGGCGTTTGTTGCTTTTTATCTTGTGTTGCTAAGATACTTCGGATCAGTTTAGTCGTCTCAGGATGTTGACTGCAAAAAGTTTTTAAATACATAATTTCAACACGGCTTCTTGCCCAAGGAGTTTGACGTAAAAATTTTAAGCATGATTTTTGTGTGGGATTGTTTAAAAAGCATTTTATGCCTAATTTATCTCCCATCTCTTTCCATGAATATTTGGTTTGAAGGTCGGTTAAGATTTGAGCCAGCTTAACGCCGTGCAATGGGTCATTTGTTTGCATGTTTAATTGTCTTTTTTGAATCGATGTATTGCTGATGAATAATTTACTGTGTCAGCTTACAGCAAGTGAGAATTAATGCTTAATTAAATGTCAATAATCACAATTTTTATATTGAATTAGTTCACTTATCTCCGTTGAAATCATATCATGAGGCAGATTTTGATATTAAGAGGTTGAGATGGCTTACATTCCAAGTAATTATAAAAGTTTAGAAAGCGATTATCGTGATAAAGCGTTAAAGCTATTTCCTTGGGTATGCGGTAAATGTGCTCGTGAATTTCCTTACTCAAACTTGAAGGAGTTGACTGTGCACCACATGGACCATGACCACAGTAATAACCCTGCCGATGGAAGTAATTGGGAATTATTGTGTATTTATTGCCATGATCATGAGCATGATAAATACACACAAGCTGACTTATATGGCAGTCATGTTGAAGCGGGCGATGAAAACGTAGCCACGGCGACATATAACCCATTTGCAGATTTACTTTCAAAAATGAAGAAATAGTTGAAAATGTGATCTAGTACGTGCTTTGTGATAAGTATAAAAAAGGTATGTATTAGCACATTTATTCCTCTTTATATTGACCTATAACACTGATTTATCTATTTTTATTTCATTACATTTAATATTGATATTTACTCTATTAATCGTCATATTTGTATTTTGTCATTTATATGTGATTATTTAACATTCATTTTTTGTTTGTTTATTGTTAATAAATTGTATGTTTATGAGTCTTCTTTTTACTAACATCATATATATCAGTACTTTCAGCTACGTTCTCGCTATTTAATATTTTACTTTTTAACCACTAATGTTTAGTTTATTCGCCTGTAAGATCTGGTCAGTTTTTGGCTGGTTCAAGGATATTTATTTTCAGTGAGGAAAGTTATATGCAGGAGTTAGTGGATTTTTTAAATGGTCTGATATGGAGCCCGGCACTTATTTATTTGTGTTTGGCTGCGGGACTTTTTTATTCGCTTCAGACTAAGTTTGTACAAGTTCGTTTATTTAAAGAGATGTACACTTTGTTGTTATCGGGTAAGAACTCGAAACAAGGGATTTCATCATTTCAAGCGTTATCTGTTTCATTATCTGGTCGTGTAGGGACGGGTAATATTGCTGGTGTTGCAGCCGCAATTGGTTTTGGTGGTCCTGGTGCTGTATTTTGGATGTGGGTGGTTGCATTTTTAGGTGCGGCAACAGCTTACGTTGAATCAACATTGGCGCAAGTTTATAAAGAAGTGGATGGTGGCCAATATCGTGGTGGTCCCGCTTATTATTTAGAAAAAGTAACAGGCCAACGTTGGTACGCTGTTCTTTTTGCTATCGCAACTATCGCTGCTTGTGGTCTTTTATTACCTGGTATTCAATCTAACAGTATTGGTAACGGTATTGAGTTAGCCTTTGGCTCTGGTTCATTAATTGAAACAGGCATGGGTGTATTCAGCCAAGCTAAAATCATGACAGGTATGGTCATTGTGGTGATGTTAGGCTTCATCATCTTCGGTGGCGTTAAACGTATTGCTAACTTTACACAAGTGGTTGTGCCATTTATGGCTTTTGCTTATGTCTTGATTGTGTTGGTTATCATTGGTTTACACATTACTGAATTACCCTCTATCTTCATGATGATTGTAGGCGATGCATTTAGCCCAATGGCTGGTGTTGGTGCTGCAATCGGTTGGGGGGTTAAACGTGGTGTTTACTCAAATGAAGCCGGCCAAGGTACAGGTCCTCATGCGGCGGCGGCTGCAGAAGTTGAACATCCTGCACAACAAGGCTTAGTACAAGCATTTTCTGTTTACATTGATACATTATTAGTGTGTTCTGCTACTGCATTTGTTATTTTAATTACTGGTGCTTATAACGTACATGGTGTTGGAGAAACATTCTTAGTGCAAAATATTGGTGCTGAAATTGCGGCAAATGGCCCTGCTTTTACGCAATTAGCGGTTGATAAAGTATTACCAGGGATCGGTAAACCATTCATTGCATTAGCGTTATTTTTCTTCTCTTTCACGACGATTTTAGCTTACTACTATATTGCTGAAACTAACGTGGCTTACTTACGTCGTACGCTTAAATTACCTGATTTTACTTTCCTATTAAAAGTGGTGCTTATCGCAGCTGCTTTCTACGGTACAGTGAAAACAGCTAACCTAGCATGGGGTTTAGGTGATGTTGGCGTTGGTTTAATGGCTTGGTTAAACATTGTCGGTATTTTACTTATTTTCTTCATGGGTAAGCCTGCTATCAAAGCATTAAAAGATTACGAGCAACAGCGCAAGACAAATCCTGAGTCTTACTCTTTTGACCCTGTTAAATTAGGTATCAAGAAAGCGGTATTCTGGGAGCAAAGGTTAGAAAAAGAGAAAGCTAAAAAATAAACATTCGTTAAATACTTTTCTGAGTTAACTTGTTATTTTTTATAAACGCCATTTAGTTTTATCACTAAATGGCGTTTTTTTATCAGAAAAGGGAGGGGTAATTTTGCTAATTCCCTTAATTGTGTGGGCTTATTTTTACGTAGAAAAATTACTAAATTAAAGCTCTCATTTGATATGATTAGTTGTTTTTCTTTATGGAAGTGGCAACACAGAATCGAATTGCTTTAACCAGTAAGTTAGATCTGGTTGTTAATTGAATTGGTATTCATTAATGAATAATAGATACTGTGAACTTCAGGTTCATGGTTAATTTAAAAGTAGGAATAAAAATGGATAATACACAACAAGTAGAATTAGAAGCAGCAGCATTTCGTCGTTTACTAAAGCATTTAGACAGCCGTAAAGATGTGCAAAATATTGAGTTAATGAATACTGCTGATTTTTGTCGAAACTGCTTATCAAAATGGATGTTAGCAGAAGCGCAAGAGCGTAATATTGATATGACAGACGAGCAAGCCCGAGAGCATGTCTATGGTATGCCGTACAGCGAATGGAAAGCACATCATCAATTGCCAGCAACACCAGAGCAGATGGCGAAGTTTGAAGCGTTAAAAGCGAAGAAGTAGTTGTAAGTTAGATGTTAGGGAGTGTTTGTTGTGGCTAATACGAGTATGCGATGACTCGCATACTGGCAGGCTAAAGCAAACGCCCCTGAAATTAGACTTATCTAATAGTTATCGCTAGTCATTGGTGTTTATTTTGGTAATTTACCAAACATGTTCTGATTTCTGCTCAAACGAAAGCCTTCAAGTTTATACAGTAACACTGACTTTTTATTCTCTATCTAATATCAGTTGCCACATAGCTTCATAGTTGATCATGTTCAGGTGTTTTTTGGTACTTTGATGCTTTAGTTTGTCTTGCGCGTTGTTATATGGGCCGGTGGCACATAATTCACAGTAGGCTTCACCTTGATATATTGCTTCACTTAATTGTGACTTGATGGTGTGTTCTGAGTTATCACTCCATACGTAGGTAATGCCTTTGGTGTCTTTGACATGCTTATCTCGGTCGACATTTCGTACTTTGTAACCTGGGAAAGCATCAATATTAAAATCATGCCAGCCTAAGTAATCAATGTCAGTATTTCTGTGCAGCGCATTTTCAATATTCCACTCTTTATAAGGCTTTACATCTTTAGAGGTGATGTAACACAAGCGTGATCCATTTGGATCTAAAAAGTGCTCAAAGGAGTTTATTAAAAAGTGACGTAATAGTTGGCGGTTTAACGTATTGATATGCACTTCTTTGCATTTCTCTTGAAACTCTTGATGCGATTTAAAGGCTGGTATTAAGGGAAACTGAAAAATCACTAAATCAAAGCTATGCTTTGCCAATTTCGACCAAGCATTAGGATTGGTTACGTCGAATTCGCATAATACAGGGCATTGCTGATCTAATAATGTTTGGTAATCATTGTGTGCATACTTACCTAATAATACGTCACTTGTATCAAGTACGGTCGCGGTTAAACTTGCTGGCTGGTAGTGAGTTAGTAAAGAAGCAGAAAAAGACAGATCACCGTCTCCAACTGTTAAAATTCGCCATGTTTTATCGATGATCATTATCTGTTCCTGTATTATATCAATGTTACTAATTAACTGGTCTATTTTACTGGTTAAAACCACTTATTTGCTCGTTGTAATTTTCGCAAATAGAATAACTATTTAACTAAAGTTACACCTTGAACTAAGCCAATTTTCCTACGCAAAATTTAGATCTCTTATTTAATATGATTGATATTAAAATCGCGCGCAGTATAGCAAATAGGTGGCGCAATGTTGTGATATTTTTTCGAGATGAAGAGAGCCTAAATCCTGTTAGGCTCAATGGGAAAGGGCAGGTTAATTATCTGATGATGTTAACAAAGCATCAAAGGCTTCATTACCTTGTAAGTTTTCAAAATCATCTTCATCTGCTGCTAATTCTCTTAAGGCAGAACGGCCTTCAATGGCTTTCTCTAAATCGCTGATTGCTTGATCTTCTACACCTAAACAAGCGTAAGCACAGGCGCGTTGGTAGAAGGCATCTTGATTGGTATCGTCCATATCTAATACACGGTTACAAATACTTAACGCCCAATGGAACTCTTTTAATTCCATTGCTGCATCGGCCTTAGAGGTTAAGGCTTCTAAGTCACCAGGACGGATTTTTAAGATAGCATCGTACGCAGCCATTTTTTGCTCTGGCGTTTGTCCTTTTTGCGCACGTAACCAGAGATTGTGGATCTCGTTAATCTTTTCTATTTCGATATGGTTATCGGCAATACGCAAGGTTTTTCTTCGCAAGTCTTTTTCTAGGGTTTTAAACTTTTCTTCATAGGATTGTGCAATCATTTTAATTTCGGCATTGGCTTTTTTGGTGGTGTTTACACGAATTTCATGTAATGACTTCCAGCCAAACAGAGCAACTAATGAAGCAACACCAGCAATCACATAAAAGAAGAAGTTAACGGTTTGCTCTGCGTAGCTTAATGATTTATCAGCAACATCTAATTCACGATCGGTAATTTGTATAGTAAGGCTTCGCTCTAAATCTTGTAGATCATGACGTAGTACTTTTAATTCATCTAGTACATAACGCTCGACAAGGGCTTTTTCTGCAAAGATAGGGGTATCCGCTTGCGCTTGTTTTTTTGCCAATGCAGCTTGCACGGCAGCTTCTATTTTTTGCACATGTTTAACGGCAGATACAGTTTCTTCTGTATTAGGCGGTGTTGTTTCTTCCACTGCCCATGACAGAGAAGAAATGATACTGAAAAATGCAAATAGTATAACTTTAATTGGCATAAACCGATGTCCTTTGACGCGCTAAAATGAACGTGAAAGTATGAACGAAGCGCACAGTATTACAACAGTAAAGACAATCTTTTTCCTTGATATTGGAATTAATTACAGGTTGAATAGTGAGCTTATTTAATCTGTGAGAAATAATTATGCAAGAGCCTGAAAGTCATCAAGAAAAGTGGTTATCTGGTTTCATGAAAGAAACCTTTAAGGAACAAAAAAGAACACGTCGTTGGGGGGTGTTTTTTAAATTATTAACTTTTACCTATTTATTCGTTGGCCTATTTTTGTTTATGAATACTGGGTTATTAGATAAAGATACGTCTTCACAAGAAAAGCACACTGCAATGGTTGTGGTTAATGGTGTGATTGCTGCCGATGAAGAGGCAAATGCAAATAGTATTGTCAGTTCATTAAGAGCTGCATTTAAAAATGAATATTCAAAAGCAGTAATGATGGTCATTAATAGCCCAGGTGGTAGTCCTGTACAAGCAGGCTATGTTAATGATGAAATCAAACGTTTACGCGGTTTGTATCCTGAGAAAAAATTATATGCAGTGATTGCTGAGTTAGGTGCGTCGGGTGGATATTATATGGCAGTTGCCGCTGATGAAATTTATGCCGACAAAGCCAGTTTAGTGGGGTCAATTGGTGTTACCGCTTCTGGATTTGGTTTTGTAGATTTAATGGAGAAAGTTGGTGTTGAACGTCGTCATTATACCTCTGGAGAACATAAAGCATTCTTAGACCCTTTTTCCCCTGCTAAAAAGGATGAAGGGGAGTTTTGGCAAAGTGTGTTAGACAGCACTCATCAGCAGTTTATTAAAGTAGTTGAAGAAGGACGTGGTGATCGTTTACTTAAAGATAACGAAGACCTTTACTCTGGGTTGATCTGGAATGGTGAACAAGCTTTAGCAATGGGATTAATTGATGGTTTAGGTAGCCCTGGTTATGTGGCGAGAGAAGTCATTCAAGCGGAAGATATTGTAGATTATTCAATTAAACCATCACCATTAGAAAGCTTTACTGAGCAATTAGGTCTATCAATTGGTGAAGGTGTTGCCACATTATTGAATAGCTCAAACGCATCAATGGAGTTGAGATAACGCTTTCTGTTTATAGCTACTAACTCATTGCATTTATAACGCCTCTGATATCAGAGGCGTTTTTGTTTGTGGGTTAAGGGGGGCATCATTATAAAACAACCGTGGTTTGATCAGTATTGAACATCTTGAATTAGGTTTATGCTTATTCAAGGGGATAGTTGTATGCGATAACTCGCATACTGGCAGGCTAAAGCTAGCGCCCCGAATATCAGACTTTGTCTCATCACTATCGCTACTAATTTATCTTTACTCTCAATGATCATAGCTCGTTTAGTTAACAGAAACGCAATTAAGCGACACCTCTTTTGACTTTGAGGCGCATGCTTTAGCTTGCAGTTTTTTGGGTTTACTACTTAATCTTGTAAATAGATTTTTGCTTCGCTCATTATGGCTAATACTGTTATGCGATGGCTCGCATACTGGCAGGCTAAAGCCAGCGCCCCGAATATTAGACTTCGTCTAATCGCTATCGCTACTAATTTGTCTTTACTCTCAAGGTTCATAGCTCGTTTAGTTAACAGAAACGCAATTAAGCGACACCTCTTTTGACTTTGAGGCGCATGCTTTAGCTTGCAGTTTTTTGGGTTTACTACTTAATCTTGTAAATAGATTTTTGCTTCGCTCATTATGGCTAATACTGTTATGCGATGGCTCGCATACTGGCAGGCTAAAGCCAGCGCCCCGAATATTAGACTTTGTCTCATCACTATCGCTACTAATTTGTATTTACTCTCACTTACATAGCTAATTTATGTAACCCCTTTAACTAAAGCCCAATTAAACGACACATCTTTTAAGGGGCGCATGCTTTAGCCTGCAGTGTTTTTTCTTTTTGTGTTGGGGTTGAGTATTTTGAATTAGATTTTCGCTCATTCAAGAAAATAGTCATATGCGATGGCCGCATACTCGCTTCAGCCTGCTTTTTCAGGCTGAAGCGCTATCCTATTTTTATTACCTAACCATTAATCTATTGCTTTTAATGTGGCTTTTAATAATGACCAGTATTTATCCACTGAGGCTATCTCTACTTTTTCATCTGGGCTGTGTGGAAACTTGATGGTAGGGCCGAAAGAGATCATGTCCCAGTGTGGGTATTTCTCACAGAATAATCCGCATTCTAGCCCTGCGTGAATAACCATGGCTTTTGGTTTTTTACCAAACAGGTCCTCATATTGGGTTTCCATGGTTTTATAGATAGCCGAATCTTTATTTGGCGTCCAACCTGGATAGTTACCTTCTTTAGCTACGCGTCCTTCGTATTGTTCAAAGTGAGTTGTAATTTGCTTAGCGTATTTGTGTTTGTCTTCTTCTATTTGAGAGCGAATTAGTATTTGTATCGCAAATTGATTCATTAAACCACTTTGTTGGGTCACCACAGCAAGGTTACTGGAGGTTTCCACCACATTAGGAAAACTATCATCCATCGAGTAAATTCCATTTGGACAAGTTGCGAGAGCATTGATTAAGTTTTCGTGACATTGATGAGTTAATACTGAGCTTGGTAAATCACAAGGTTGAAGTGTGATCGTAAAGTTACTTTCACTCTCTCTATACTTGTCACGTAAGCTGACCTGCAAAGTATTGATCACTGTTTCTAAACTATTTTGATATTGTGCATCGCATACAATAATTGCCTGTGCTTCACGTGGAATTGCATTACGTAAACTGCCGCCAGACAGTGATGAAACAAGAAATGGTGCCGCATCGAGGTTAGTTAATACATTTGCCAATTCTTTTATCGCGTTAGCACGACCTAGGTTAATATCTACACCTGAGTGTCCACCTTTTAAACCAGAGATACTGATTTGATAAGCGCTATCAGTAATATCTGTTTCCATTTTTTCAAAGGGTAATAAGACATTCACGTTAACACCACCTGCACAGCCAACATAAAGTTCGCCTTCTTGTTCTGAATCAGTGTTAATGAATAGCTTTCCCTGTAACTGTCCTGCTTCCAAGCCAAAAGCACCGGTCATTCCGGTTTCTTCGTCGGTAGTGATTAATACTTCTAATGGGCCATGTTCAATGGTTGAATCTGCTAAAACAGCTAAACATGACGCCATACCAATGCCGTTATCAGCTCCTAGCGTTGTATTGTCTGCTCGAAGCCATTCGCCATCTATAATAGGAATAATTGGGTCGGTTAAAAAGTTATGTTCTTTATCGTTGTTTTTTTGCGGGACCATATCTAGATGGCATTGCAATATAACCGGTGTTTTATCTTCATATCCTACGAAAGCAGGTTTTGTTAGTATTAAATTACCTATTTTGTCCTTAACACAAGCAATATTATTTTCTTGTGCCCAATTAATAATCCAGTTTCGTATTTGTTCTTCATGTTTAGAAGGGCGAGGAATGGCACAGATATTTTCGAAGAATGACCAGACTGGAGCTGCTGAATGTGATTGTAATTGTTGCATAAACAGGCCTTTTGCCGAATAAAATGAAAATAACCTCAGTTTTGCTTGGTTTAATATGCAAGCTAGGACATTTTTCACAAATGCAATTTGTGTAAAAAACAGACCGAAGTTGTTGTATAAAAAGAAACCTTAAAAGCACTTAAATAATGTTGACCATGGTTAACTTGATTTGCGTTAGCTAATCAACTTCGGAATTATAATGAAAACCAATTTATTTAATTTAAAATCAATGTGTTATTTTATTTTCGTGTCATTTAAGTGTGCTGCTTTATAAAGGTTACGCTACTCGGTTTAATCAATAATTCCAATCATTTTAATGGCCAAACTCTAGAAATTTGATCTCGATAACTTTTGTGACCACCGTCATATCTTCTTAAGTAAAAATTAATAAGATATATTTTTAATAAAATGTAAAATTTGATTGGTCAATTGGACTGAAGATCTATAAAATGCACGGAATTTGCCAAATTTTACTATTTTCTGGTGAAAAAATGCTCTGCATGGCCTCACTCAGATTATATAAATTTTTATTTATTTGTTTTATTTATGGAGGTTAACTTGAGTCATTCTGCCATACTGGTGTTGGAAGATGGGACTGTCTTTAAAGGCGTATCAATTGGCGCTGATGGGAGTTCTGTTGGTGAGGTTGTATTTAATACGTCAATGACCGGCTACCAAGAAATCCTAACTGATCCATCCTACGCAAGACAAATCGTAACACTCACTTATCCCCACATCGGCAACACCGGCACCAACCAAGAAGATGAAGAATCCCCAGCAATCCATGCTTGTGGTTTAGTTATCCGTGATTTACCTCTCCTAGCAAGCAACTTCCGTAATCAAGCATCATTAAGCGAATACTTAGCATCACGTAATGTGGTTGGTATTGCTGATATTGATACTCGTAAACTAACACGTATTTTACGTGAAAAGGGTGCTCAAGCTGGCTGTATTATGGCTGGCGAGAACATTGATGAAGCGGCTGCACTAGAGCAAGCTAAAGCCTTCCCAGGTTTAAAAGGAATGGACTTAGCTAAAGAAGTAACGACTGCGGAATCTTTTGAATGGTCTGAAGGTAGTTGGACGCTAACTGACGGTTTGCCTGCGCCAAAGACAGATTGCAAATATCACGTAGTAGCTTATGACTACGGTGTAAAACGCAATATCTTACGCATGTTAGCTGACCGTGACTGTAAGTTAACAGTAGTACCAGCGCAAACACCAGCCGCTGATGTACTGGCATTGAATCCTGATGGTATTTTCCTTTCAAATGGCCCTGGTGACCCAGAACCATGTACTTATGCCATTGAAGCAATTCAAGAGATTCTAAAAACTGATATCCCTGTATTTGGTATCTGTTTAGGTCACCAGTTACTTGCATTAGCAAGTGGTGCAAAAACAGTGAAAATGAAGTTTGGTCACCACGGCGCTAACCACCCAGTGAAAGACTTAGAACGTGATGTAGTGATGATCACTAGCCAAAACCACGGTTTTGCAGCAGATGAAGCAACATTACCTGCTAACTTACGTGCGACTCATGTTTCATTGTTTGATGGTTCTTTACAAGGTATTCATCGTACCGATAAAGCGGCATTTAGTTTCCAAGGTCACCCAGAAGCTAGCCCTGGTCCACATGATGCAGCACCACTATTTGATCACTTCATTGAATTGATTGAACAGTACAAAAACGCTTAGTTGAACCGGATAACCTTGTGTTCGAAGGCTTTCGAACACATTGAACAGATATAAAAAGGTAATTTCAGATGCCAAAACGTAATGACTTAAAAACCATCCTTATCATTGGTGCAGGCCCGATCGTTATCGGCCAAGCTTGTGAATTTGACTATTCAGGTGCGCAAGCATGTAAAGCACTAAGAGAAGAAGGCTACCGTGTAGTACTTGTAAACTCTAACCCTGCAACCATCATGACTGACCCAGAAATGGCTGATGCCACTTACATCGAACCAATTCACTGGGAAGTAGTTGAAAAAATTATCGCTAAAGAGCGTCCTTGTGCAGTTTTACCAACAATGGGTGGTCAAACGGCGCTTAACTGTGCACTAGAGCTTGAAGAAAAAGGCGTGCTAGCGAAATACAACGTTGAGATGATTGGTGCAACGGCTGATGCAATTGATAAAGCCGAAGACCGTAGCCGTTTTGATGCAGCAATGAAGAAAATTGGACTTGAATGTCCACGTGCTGGTATCGCACATACAATGGAAGAAGCTTACGGCGTATTAGAGATGGTTGGCTTCCCTTGTATTATTCGTCCATCTTTTACTATGGGTGGAACGGGCGGCGGTATCGCATACAACCAAGAAGAGTTTGATGACATTTGTTCAAACGGTTTAGACCTTTCTCCAACCAATGAATTATTGATTGATGAATCATTAATCGGTTGGAAAGAGTATGAAATGGAAGTAGTTCGCGACAAAAATGATAACTGTATCATTGTGTGTGCGATTGAAAACTTTGACCCTATGGGGATTCATACGGGTGACTCAATTACGGTTGCACCAGCACAAACATTAACAGATAAAGAATACCAATTAATGCGTAACGCTTCTTTAGCAGTATTACGTGAAATCGGTGTTGAAACAGGTGGTTCAAACGTACAGTTTGGTATTAACCCTGCAGATGGCCGTATGGTACTTATCGAGATGAACCCTCGTGTATCACGTTCATCGGCATTAGCGTCTAAAGCAACAGGTTTCCCGATTGCTAAAATCGCTGCAAAACTAGCGGTTGGTTACACGCTTGACGAATTACAAAATGATATCACTGGCGGTAAAACACCAGCATCATTTGAGCCAACTATCGATTACGTTGTAACTAAGATCCCACGCTTTAACTTTGAAAAATTTGCTAACTCAAACGATCGTTTAACAACGCAAATGAAATCAGTTGGTGAAGTAATGGCAATTGGCCGTAACCAACAAGAATCTTTACAAAAAGCACTTCGTGGCTTAGAAGTTGGTGCAGACGGTTTCAGCCCGATGGTTGATTTAAACGCTGATGACGCAAAAGAAAAAGTCTTATACGAACTACGTGAAGCAGGTGCTGAACGTATTTGGTACATCGGTGATGCATTCCGCCTTGGTATGACCATGGAAGAAGTACATAACATCACTAAGATTGACAACTGGTTCCTAGTTCAAATCGAAGATCTTATCTTAGAAGAGAAGAAACTAGCAGAAGGCGGTTTACGCTCACTAGATGCTGATTCACTACGTAAACTTAAACGTAAAGGTTTTGCTGATAGCCGCATCGCTTCTGTGATTGGTTCATCTGAGACTGAAGTACGTAAACTACGTGAAAAATTTGCACTACACCCAGTTTACAAACGTGTAGATACCTGTGCTGCAGAGTTCTCATCTGATACGGCTTACATGTACTCAACTTACGATGAAGAGTGTGAAGCAAACCCAAGTGATAATGAGAAAATCATGATCATCGGTGGTGGTCCTAACCGTATCGGTCAAGGTATTGAGTTCGATTACTGTTGTGTACATGCTGCTATGGCAATGCGCGCAGATGGTTACGAAACTATCATGGTTAACTGTAACCCTGAAACTGTTTCAACTGACTACGATACTTCAGACCGTTTATACTTCGAATCAATCACATTGGAAGATGTACTTGAAATCGTACGTGTTGAAAACCCTAAAGGCGTTATCGTGCAATACGGTGGTCAAACGCCACTTAAATTAGCACGTGCGCTTGAAGCGGCTGGCGTACCAATTATTGGTACTTCACCAGAAGCGATTGACCGCGCAGAAGACCGTGAACGTTTCCAACAAGTGGTTGAGCGTCTAGGTCTTAAACAGCCTGAAAACGATACAGTAACAACACTTGAGCAAGCGGTTGAATCTGCTAAGCGCATTGGCTACCCATTAGTTGTACGTCCTTCTTATGTACTAGGTGGTCGTGCGATGGAAATCGTATATGACGAGCAAGACTTACGTCGTTACTTTAAAGAAGCAGTAAGTGTTTCTAATGAATCACCGGTTCTACTTGACCGTTTCTTAGACGACGCTGTTGAAGTTGATATTGATGCAATCTGTGACGGTACTGATGTAGTTATCGGTGGCATCATGGAGCACATCGAGCAAGCTGGTGTTCACTCTGGTGACTCTGCATGTTCATTACCTGCTTACACGCTAAGCGCTGAAATTCAAGACGAAATGCGTGGTTACATCAAAGCATTAGCACTGGAACTAGGTGTTGTTGGCTTGATGAATACACAGCTAGCGGTAAAAGATAACGAGATTTACATGATTGAAGTAAATCCACGTGCTGCCCGTACTGTTCCATTTGTTTCTAAAGCGACAAGTGTGCCAATTGCTAAAATAGGCGCAAGTGTAATGGCAGGCAAAACGCTGAAAGAACTAGGTGTGACTGAAGAAGTTATTCCACCTTACTACTCAGTTAAAGAGGTAGTATTACCGTTTAACAAATTCCCAGGCTCTGACCCAATCTTAGGTCCTGAAATGCGTTCAACAGGTGAAGTAATGGGTGCAGGTGCAACCTTTGCTGAAGCTTATGCAAAAGCGGAACTAGGTTCAACGAAAGAAGTGCCTGAAATTGGTCGTGCATTAATATCTGTTCGTAACAGTGATAAAAAGCGTGTTGCTAAGTTAGCACAACAAATGCTGGACTTAGGTTTCGAACTAGATGCAACGCACGGTACGATGATCACCTTACAAGAGTCTGGTATTGAAGCTCGCCTAGTGAACAAGGTTCACGAAGGCCGTCCACACATTCTAGACCGTGTTAAAAACAGTGAATACAAATACATTGTGAACACCACAGAAGGGCGTATATCAATTGAAGATTCGCGTCAGTTACGTCGTGCAGCATTACGTTATAAAGTAAACTACACAACAACGCTAAACGGTGCATTTGCAACTTGCCGCGCTCACACTGCTGATCCAACAGCACCAGAAGCAACAGTAAGTTCAGTACAAGAGCTACATAAACGCATTAATGGTTAATCATTAAGTTGATAATCAATAGCTAGTGATGTAGTAAATAGGAAGCCACTCAAACGAGTGGCTTTTTTGTCTTTGAGCTAGGGGAGTTTGATTCTAAAATACCTATCGCGGCAACTGATATGTATGTGTGCGAGTATCATAGAGGTGTTTTAAACACCAAAGATAAATGGTCGGCTATCATCTCTAGAAGTTACTCATAGTGCCGGTTGCCTATTAATATTTAGTAGAACTGATATTGATAAGCAAGCCGACGTGCATTTGCAGTAAATCATTGTCGAACCTAAAGGTTTTTTAAAAGCATGTAGGAAATAATACCGAACACAATAAATAACTTATCTATTTCACTTGTTAAATCAGCTCACTTCTTCGTTGTGAATTTCGTAAATAGAACATCATTTACGCCTTGAATTGAACTCCTTTTGCTGTATAAAATTCTGATAACATATTTAATGTTATCGGTATAATTATCAAAATAAGAGGCTGAAAATAAAGTGCTATATACCTATTACTTTTCGTATGAAGGGAGTTTTTTAGGTGTTGAAATTGAATCGGTGCTTTCACTAAGACCAAAATACAGTCTATCTAATTGGTTAGGCCTCACTTTAATAACAATAATAGGCTTTTAGTAAATCGTGAAAATAAAAGACTTCAATCAATTATTAACAGAGGTGGATTCGTGCACTATTTGCGAAACTAACTTAAAAGCAGGCGTTCGCCCTGTTTTACAAGTTAATCCGCATGCGAAAATTCTTATTGCAGGTCAAGCGCCTGGCTCAAGAGTTCATGCTACAGGTATTCCATTTGATGATCCGAGTGGTGACCGATTAAGAGAATGGATGGGGATTAATAAAGAAACTTTCTATGATTCACAAAAAATTGCCATATTGCCCATGGCTTTTTGTTATCCAGGAAAGGGGAAATCAGGTGATTTACCTCCTCCGCCAATCTGTGCAGAGACTTGGCGTAATAAATTGCTTGAAACGATGCCACACATACAACTTACACTTGTTATTGGACAATATGCTTTGGCATGGCATTTAAAAAATAGAGGTACAAATCTTACTGAAACAGTCAAGAATTGGGCTATGTTTGGAGATCAGGTTATGCCGCTACCACATCCAAGTCCACGTAATAATATTTGGTTAAAAAATAATCCATGGTTTGAAGCAGATGTATTAACGGTATTACAAAATAGAGTTCATAATATTCTTAAATAGATTTTACTTAGCTTTTTCATAAGGCAGTTTACCTCCATTATTTGATTATCCTGTGACTAGCTCGGCGATTTGAAATGTATTTTTGACGCCGTAAAATTTCTGTTTAATATTTTTTAAAAATAGAATACATCAGTATATGGAAAACTTTTGTTAGTAGGTTTAAATTTTTAAATCAATGGTTTATTGTTTTTATAAGGTTTTTATTGTTGGTTAAACGTCAGCACACTAAAAGTTTAGCTACACCTGTATTTGTTTTTATCGACCCGTAGTTGGTTGGTATTTCTTCCGCATATATTATTAGTTACCTTGTAACTCAAACTGCTAGTAGCCAATCAAGTATCAGAATGCTTATTCGATTATTTTCAACAACATTCCCCATAACCTATTAAAGAAAAAAACGCCATTATTGGAATATCGACACTTTGAAACTAATGGTTATCATCTATTGTATTAAAATATGAAAGTGCCTATAGCAATATTGGTAGCAGATAAAATAGCTAACGACCAAGTACTTCTGTAGCGCTGTCAATTAGAATAAGGTGATATAGGCTGTACGATTTAGGTAAAGTGAATAAGCATGTGAGCAGTATTAGGTTGTTCATAATATAGAGAAGCCAAAACATTGCTTAGATTAAGCCTAAATGGATGTTCATCGATGACATGATAAACTAATGAGACTCGTAGTGCTTTTTCACTTTAATTTAATCAATCATTTAATCAAAACCAAATAATAAATTTGAATCTCAAGTAAATGTGAATTAATGTGGTTTTTATTTCAACTGTTTAGGCTGATAGCAAGAAATTCAACAGCTTAGCTAGGTGAATATAGGGTGCCATTATGACTTCATTCATTTCGTTAGATCGCCTTCGATTTTTGTTTAATCGTTTTGCTGAACGGCTTTGGGTGCGCCCATTAGCAATCTGTTTATTGTCGGTAGTTGTTGTCTTTGCTGCGAAATTTATAGATGGCTCTCAGTTAGCGAACTTTGCGCCTTTAGTTGAAAAGGATTCGGTTGAAACCTTACTTTCCATTATGGCTTCTAGCATGTTGGTGATTGCGACGCTTTCTGTGTCATCTATGGTTGCAGCATACGCGGCTGCAAGTAACTCTGCGAGCCCTCGTTCTTTCTCGCTGGTGGTTGCCGACGATGTGTCACAGAATGCACTTTCCACTTTTGTTGGTGCTTTCATTTTTAGTGTCGTTGCAATTACTGCTGTCAAAAATACTTTCTATGATAAAGCGGGGCTTTTTACGCTTTTTGTTCTAACTGTATTTGTATTCGCTGTGGTGATTTTGACTTTTGTAAGGTGGGTAGACAGCATTGCGCGTTTGGGACGAGTGGGTTCAACTATTGATAAAGTGGAAAGTGCAACGGAAAAAGCGCTGACTAGAAGAAGAGATAAGCCGACATTGGGTGGAATATCAATTTTAGGTTCACCAACTAAAGGCCAAGCTGTGTATACATCCAAAATAGGCTATGTACAGCATATTGACATGGCAGTGATTCAAGACTGGGCAAATGATGTTGACGTGTCGGTAGTGTTGTCGGCTTTACCTGGTACATTTGCTTCACCTGATCAAGCATTGGCTTACGTTAGCATTCCATCAGGCGATTTGTCTGAATTGGATTGCACATGTTTAATGGAGGCGTTTCACATTGGTAAAGATCGTACCTTTGAAGATGATCCTCGATTTGGTTTGGTTACATTATCTGAAATTGCAGTTCGTGCCTTATCTCCAGCTGTTAATGATCCAGGGACGGCGATAAAAGTGATTGGCACATTGGTACGTTTAATTTCTACTTTTAACGCACCAGCAAAAACTGAAAATAAAAACCACGTTGAGTTTGACCGAGTCGCAGTGCCAGAGATTCTGGTATCGGATATGTTTGAAGATGCTTTTACCGCTATCGCTCGTGATGGTGCCGGTAGCATAGAGGTCTGTGTTCGCTTACAAAAAGCATTTAATTCTCTTGAGTCACTTAACAATGATGATATTCAAAAAGCTGCTCGTTATCAAAAGGATTTAGCGTTAAAGCGGGCATGTAAAGCACTTGATATAGAAGAAGACTTGATCGCTGTTAAAAATGCAGCAAACAAGCCTAGTTGATCGTTGAATAATGAACAGGCCTTTAAACCGAGGTATAACTTTAAAAGCCTGTTCAATGTATTAAATTATTGACTCTCTAAACTGGTTTCACTGTCAGTAGCGTGTTGTGTGTTTGTTTTAAACTCTGTTAACCAATATAAAAAAGCAATAACACCAAAAGAGCCGCCCAACCACGATACACCAGTCCAACCTGCTATCTCAAATACATATCCAGAAGAAGCTGAACCGACTACGCCACCAAAGAAAAAGCTGGTCATATAGGCTGTTGTAATACGACTTCTTGCAGCAGGGTTCAATGTATAAATCACACTTTGATTTAATATATGAGATCCTTGCTGCCCAATATCTAGCAGGATCACTCCAATCATGATGGCAAAAAGGTGAGTGCTGAATAAGCCCATGATTGTGAATGCAATCATGATTAATGACAACAGTAATCCCGTTCCCATACGGGTATGACCTTTATCATGAAGTTTACCAGCAAAACTTGCACTGAGAGCACCTGCTGCGCCAAGCAATCCAAATAAGCCAATCAATGAATCTGTGTAATTATAAGGAGGACGAGCAAGTAAAAAAGCTAAGGAAGTCCAAAGCACACTAAAGGAAGCAAACCCAAGTGTTCCATAAACAATTCGACGTCTTAACAAAGGCTCATCACGTAATAAGTGCAGTATTGAGCCAATTAATGCTGGATATGATAAACGCATTTCACCTCGACTTTCGGGAAGCATTTTCCATAGCACAGCGGTTTGAACAAGCATGCTAAATGTGGCAAACCAAAATACGGCTTGCCAACAATAGGCATCAGCAATGACTCCTGATACTGTTCTGGCCAATAAAATACCCAATAATAAACCTGACATCACGCGCCCAATCACTGCTCCTCGTTGTCCTTCTTCTGCTAACACTGCCGCAAAAGGGACTAACACTTGAGCTGCAACTGCTGTTAAACCAATTGCTAAACAAGAAAGTAGAAATATTCCAATGCTACTCGACAGTGCTGCACCGGCTAAGCCAATAGCAGTGCCTGCTGTGACAATCGTAATTAAACGACGTCGTTCAAGTAAATCACCAAGTGGCACGATCAACACTAAACCCATTACATATCCTAATTGCGTCATGGTAATAATCAGCCCAGTGGTACCGATAGAGGTGCCAAACATATTCGCTAAGGTGTGTAGTAAAGGTTGTGCGTAATAAAGATTAGCCACCGCCATACCGGATGCAATAGCCATTACATAGACTAATAAGTTATTGGGTTTTAAAGACGGTGTTGTCGTAGAAACTTGATCATTGTGATCACTTAATGAATTGGACAAAGTCGGTTAACCTCGAGATTTTGGATTAAACAGCTGTAAAGCAGGAAAAGTACTTTTCATTTATCATAACGTGTTGATCCATAAAATGTAACGTTCTCAATCAATAAAGATCAAGCAAAATAAAAGCCACTAAGGAGATGTCTAAATAGGCAACATTTTGTCGCTAATATGTATAGTTTAATAGTGCATATAACTATTTCGCTCTAATGAAGCTTTGGTTCGTAGGTAAAACTATGAAATATTCACGTATGCGTTATTGTTTATCATGTCTTAATTTATGCTTTGCTTGTTTAACCCTCTTCTTGTTAATTAGTGTTTATTGCTTAATAATCAGTTTGATATTTATATCATTAGCCACTTGGGTTTATATTTGTACTGTCACATATTAATTATTAATCAGACTCAGGAGTTAAATTGGAAAATATAAAAGTAGTGTGGGTTGATTATCTCCGTGTTATTGCTATCGGTATGGTTGTATTTTTACACTCAGCCTCGCCTTTATTATATAAATTCAATCAATTACCTTTGGATTACTGGTTAATTGCAAATGTCTATGATTCTATGGTGAGAGTCTGTGTCCCGCTATTTTTTATGGTATCTGGTTTTTTGTTATTGCAAAAACAGGAACCTTTAGGCTTTTATTTTTCAAAGCGATTTAAAAAACTCCTGGTACCCATTATCTTTTGGTCGTTATTTTTTATTTTATGGAAAAACATTGTTGAGAATGGTGAACTTCCAAAATTTGAGCAGTTTTACAGTTTATTACTTAAACCCAGTTACTATCATCTCTGGTTTTTATACGCGCTAATAGGTATTTACTTATTTGTCCCTATCTTAAGAATAGTGACCAATTCTACTGATAATAAATTGCTTGTTTATTATTGCTTAATTTGGTTTTTAGCCGTTTCTGTCATTCCCTTTATTGAAAAAGTGATTGGTGTAGATAGTAAAATAGATCTACATTCTATTTCTGGTTACATTGGATACTTGGTATTAGGGTATATCTTAGGGAAAAAGACTATCTCATTGAAGGTATTCATTTTTTCTGTTGCTATTTATTTACTGATGGTTATTTTTACTGCTTCGGGTACCTATTATTTAACGCTAAGTAATGATGGGAAGTTTTCAGATTATTTATACTCTTACCTTGCGCCTAATACTATTATTGCTGCAATTTCCTGTTTTATCCTTATAAAGTATGTGGCAATAAACAGCGCTGTATTTAACAATACAACTCTTTTGAAGATGGTTAAAAAACTTAGTGCTTGTAGTTTTGGCATCTATCTCATTCATCCTGTCTTCATCTATTTATTTAAAACAGGGAGCATTGGGCTTGAATTATCTGCATTTTCAGGTGACCCATTATTATTTATACCCTTAACGTCGTTGATTGTATTTCTACTATCATTTTTTATGGTTTTATTCATTAAAAAAATACCGGTAATAAACTTAATTGCGCCGTAAGTCGTAGTAAATGAATATATTTATTATTAACTTTTCAATAGGATTTTAACTTGATTTCATCATTTTTACGTCATGCTGTTCTGAGCTCTGTTGTGTTACTTGCTGCTTGTAGCCAAGCCAATCTTAACCCTAATTATCAAGTCGCCGATGCTTTACCTAGTTATTCGCAAGATACCTTTAAGCAATATATTAGTGAGACAAGAGAGTGGCTATTAACGCATAGAGTCTTTAAAACCGATGATGTTGAAAAAGAGTTACGCGCTAATTTACCTTTTGAATTAATTCCTGAAAATCCAAATGGTGACGCGGTGCTTTTAGTGCATGGCTTGGGCGATTCTCCATATTCATTTATCGATATTGCTGATCATTTAGTGTCGCAGGGGTATTTGGTAAGAACGGTTTTATTGCCTGGGCATGGTAGTAAATCTGGCGATTTAATGTTGCCTAGTTTAGAAGACTGGCAAGGTGTGGTACACCATCATATTGAGTTATTAAAAACTAAGTCAAATAAACTGTGGCTGGGAGGCTATTCTACTGGAGCAAACTTGGTAACATCTGAAGCGTTAAATGATGATGGCATCGCTGGATTATTATTGTTTTCTCCAGCTTTTAAGCCAGAAAAATCAGTGGTGAAGTGGGCTAGTTTGGCGAGTTACTTTGTGACATGGGCTGATCAAGACCCTGAAACCAATTACATACGTTATAATTCTTTACCTATGCATGGTGCAGCAGTTTATTACGATACTGCTGCAACAGTTCAAGAAGACCTACAGGATATCACTTATAACAAACCTGTGTTTATGATGATCAGTGAAGGCGACCGTGTCATTGATAGGGCATTTCCTATTGCTGTATTCGAACAACAATTTAAAAATAAAAACAATCACCTTGTATGGCTAGGTGAAGAAGACCTATCAATCTCGCAAAGTACCCGTTTTAGTATGAATCGCCCTGATTTACATATCGTTAATGGTTCTCATATGGGGTTGTTATATTCACCTAATAATACCGAATATGGTGCAAAAGCCGATATTACTATATGTAATAATGGCCAGTCTAAAGAGCGACAAAAGGCTTGTGAAGCAGGTGAAGATATTTGGTACTCTTCTTACGGTTGGCATGTTGAAGGTAAAACATTGGCTCGATTAACTTATAACCCTTATTTTGATAAAAGTATGACAGAGCTGGATCGCGTAATGGATAATCAATAATGTATAAGTACATACAGGAAGCAGACGGTGATATTTGATAGTAATACCACGCTAATTAAACCTTTTTTATTGTTTAATTTAATGAAATAAATTTTCAAAATAGCTTATATTATTAAGGATTAATAATGAAAAGACTTATTCTAGTAACCTCGCCGCCAGCAAGTGGCAAAACCTACATTTCTAAAAAGTTGGCTAAAGCACTGAAGCATGTTGTGTATTTAGATAAAGATACGTTAATAGTGCTATCACATCAGATTTTTAAAGTGATGAATGAAGAGGTTAACCGAAGCTCCGATTTCTTTGAAGAGCATATTCGTAATTACGAGTACGACGCGGTATTAGCTTTAGCAATGGAAGCTCTTGAATATGATGATATTGTACTAATTAACGCGCCATTTACTCGTGAAATTAGAGACACTGCTTTTATTGATAATTTAAAGAATCAACTCATCGAAAAAGATGCACGTTTAACCGTTGTCTGGGTGATGACAGATGTTGACGTAGTCAAAAGTCGTATGATTGAAAGAAACTCATCAAGAGATACATGGAAGCTCGACAATTGGGATGAGTATATTAAAGACGTTGATTTCTCTATTCCATTGAGCCTTGATAACCCCGATATCGTCGATGATCTACTTCTATTTAAAAACTCCAACCAAGAAGAATATGAAAACTCAATGAAAGAGGTGGTTTCTATTTTAGAAAAGAAATCGTAGTTGATTTTTCAGGTTTTCCATTCTCTTATGGCTGACCAAACAGAGACTGTATTAATAAGTCTGCACAGATTAGGCAATTGATGTTACCTAATCTGTTTATTATAAAAGGCAGCGCAGTGCTACTTTTTTATCAAGTTGTTGGTAATGCGGCAATAAACATCATTTCTACTTTCCAGTCTGGATTCGCTAGTTTGGACTCTACGCAGGCTCGTGCAGGTACCGTTAGTTCATGACAACAGTAGAGCGGTTTGGAAGCAATGGTTTATTAAATATTTGCCTAATAGCAACAGCTGGATGCATGGTTATGTTTATTCAGATTTGTCACTTGCTTTAGAAGCTGCACTAGATGGGGAAGGCTTATTCTTAGCTGATGATATTATTTGTAAACAAGGGATTGAATCCGGTGCCTTAGTTAAAGTATCTTCACCCATTCATCACTTGTCTAATAACCAAATGACCTTTCTACTTTATGTTGTTAATCGACTATAAAATAATAGTAATGTAAATATTCTATTCTTCTATTGGCAGTGTCGATTGTTTAAGCCAATTAATCATGTTGCGGTTATTTGTTCTGATTATTCAAGGTCAAAGTATTTTTATACTGACATTCTTGGGTTGCAAGTGAGTACTGAACATTATCGTGCAGAAAGGCAATCTTATAAATCTCCCTACCATTACTGATTTTTATCTTCTGTTTACAGTCTTTGCTATATAGCTATATCTTACTAATTTTTCAGGTAAATATAAAAATATTATTAATATGTGATATTATTTTTTAGGTGTTTATTGCAGTAAACATTAATACACAGATTAATTTTAACTAAACGAACAAGGAAGAAAGAGATAATGGAACCTGAAACGCCAAAAGTAGCTGAAACTCTTGATAAAAAAAATAAAAAACAACGGCCTGCAATTCGTTTTGATAATTCTGACTTAATAAAAAGCGGTTTTTGGGTTGGACAAATATTTATGGTCATTGCGACTGTGATAGGGGTTTATTTAGCTGCTCAAGAGGGTTTATCCCAAGCTTTATTATTTGAAAATTTAAATAGCAAAGAGAAGAATTTCTATTTGCAACATGCTTTGGCTGATGAACTTGGCGATAATATTAAGACACTTGATAGCTATGCTAAATTACTGAAAGAGAAGTCACCTTACAATATAAAAGCCTACCACCCTGCGATTGACGATTTTGTATGGGGTAACATGAAGTATTCATCCAATGCATTAGAAACACCAAGTTACATACTCTCCGGTGTTCGTCGTTATAATTCAGAAACTGCGCAGATCATTACAAAAATAGAAAACAATCAATTTGGTCCTAAATATGGTGCGGGTTTACTACTAGCACTTAATAAAAAAGTAAGTGATGGTGCGCTAAAAAATCTAATTAACAATTATACCCAACTACATCACGAACTTATAGAAGCTGGTATTGAAGTCGGCCCGTTGTCAAATAATTAAGGAAATTACAATGAAAAATTGCCCAAATTGCGCCAGTACTTCAATGAGAGCATATGAGTTTCATCAACAAGAAGTGGAGCAGTGTCAAGAATGTCATGGTATCTGGTTAGAACTAGGCGAGTTAGACGGTGCTTTATCTGTTGCTGATAATGGTAATTCACAGGTTTATATGGAAGAGGCCTTGGGAGAGGTATTGGGCGAATCTAAACGTCATTGCCATGTATGTGATAAAAAGCTATCTCGCTATCATCTTATGTCTGGTTTTGAGGTCGAAGTTGATACCTGTTCTAACTGTTTTGGAGTTTGGCTAGATCATGAAGAGTTAGAAAAAGTAACCCAATCTCCAGCGATTGCACAAGCTCTGTTGGAATTAGATAAACCGACACATAAACGTACTTGGTTGTTTCAATTTTTATCGCAAATGCCAGTGGAATACAATCTAAAGCCTAAAAGAACACCATGGGCAATGTACTCTTTGCTATTTTTTAATATTTTATTCTTTATCAGTTACAGTGTGGGAGTCGTTAATGAATCTTTTGCCTTTAATTACTTTGCGTTGCATTCTGACCAAGTCAGTCATGGTCAACAATTGTGGGCACTACTAACCCATATGTATATGCATGGTGGGTTAATGCATTTAGTTGGTAATATGTACTTCTTATATATCATCGGTGACAATTTAGAAGATACATTAGGCCGTGGCAAATTTATTCTTTATTACACTTTGTGTGGTCTTGGTGCAGCTGTTGCACAGATTTTAGCTGATCCTAATTCAACTATTCCAATGGTAGGTGCAAGTGGTGCGATTGCAGGCTTATTTGGTATGTATTTATTATGGTTTAGGCACGCTAGCTTGACACTGATGGTGATTGTTTATCAGAAAAAAGTGAGTCCTATGATCTTCTTTGGTTTTTGGATTGTGACTAATATTGTGGGTCTTTATTTAGCAAATGAAAGCGGTGGAGGTGTCGCTTATTGGGCTCATATTGGCGGTTTTATTGTTGGTATTGTGATTGGTTTGCTGGTTAAAAAGAAAGTATTTGCTACAAACCCTCTGTTGGCGATGCTTAATAGCCAAGAAGTGAAAGTGAAACGTTAAGTTTTTATTTATACCGACAGCCATGAAATGGGGTGTCGGCTGACGTTAATACTTTTGTTATATAAACAAGTTATATTGAGTACTTTGATGAAATGATTAAACCTTGAGTTGTTGATCGTTTACTATGGCTTTTTATATAGCAATAAATCCCTTAAGTGCACTGTTTTGATCCATTTTCTGTGATTAAGCCATCTCTCTAGTCAGCTAACACAGATTTTATCTCGGTTGATAATAGGGCTTACTTCAATATCATTTCATAAATGTATTTGGCTTATTTATTGCTAACCTATTGAGATTATAGGTGCTGGAGTTCTTTTAATTGAAACTCTATATTCAATGTTGAAAAATGTGCGTATTGCGTGACACTAGGAAGAGAATTTAATGCCAAGTAACAAACATAGTTTTATTGAAGATGTCCAAGCCATTATTATTGCCACACTATTAGCTTCATTGGGAGTAATGCTTTTTAAAACAACAGGATTATTAATTGGTGGTACGGCTGGATTGTCTTTTTTAGGGCAATACGCAACTCAGTTTAGTTTTAGTGAAATATTTTTTATTATTAATCTGCCATTTTATATCCTGTCTTATAAACAGTTAGGGTGGAAATTTACGCTAAAGACTTTTGTCGCGGTTTTATTACTGTCTGTTTTTGTTGAGTTTACACCTACATTTATTACTGTGAGCTTTTTAGATCCTATTTATTCAGCAGTGGTGGGCGGGCTTTTAATTGGCTTTGGTTTGCTGATGTTATTTAGACATGGTGCAAGCTTGGGGGGATTAATGATTTTGGCACAATTTTTAAATCAAAAATACAATATCTCTATCGGTAAGTTTCAAATGTCGGTGGATTTTATTGTGTTATTACTCGCCATTTTTATTGTGGATTGGCGAGCCATTCTATTATCAATTATTGGTGCAACAGCTTGTAATTTAATATTGGTGATAAACCATAAACCAGGACGTTATAGCGGTAAGTAGAAAAGAATGCTAACTACTATCTAAACCACCTGTATAGAAATAATAACTAAACTGGTTTTTTTGTTGGTGGAATATAGTACTCCATCATAAAAAACTATATCTCGAAAAAAATAGTTTAAGATTAATCTATTTAACGACTTCTACTTTTGTTCTGTTTATTTACCTCGTATTATCAACACTTGTGTTGTATTCAATAACGCAAAATCTTATCTAATTTCCGTTCATAAACTCAAAGGACTCTTCCATGAAAAAAAGTTTTCTGGCGCTCTCGATTATTGTTTCATCGATTTTCTCTCAAACTGCAATTGCAGATCCTAAAACACCTGGTACTCAAACTGGTTACTCTACTGCAGATTTATTAGCAAAAGGTGTTCCATCAGATATAAATACTGTTTCGGTTGAAGCATTGGCAAAGGAGTTAAAAGGCAAACCTGCAATGACGGTTGGTTTTGATATCGATGATACAGTTTTGTTTAGTAGCCCTGTGTTTTATCGCGGCCAGCAAGAATTTTCACCGGGTGGGTATTCATATCTTTCCAATCAACAGTTTTGGGACAAAGCGAACTGTGGTTGGGATGCATTTAGTCAACCTAAAACCATTGCCAGCAAGTTAATTGCCATGCATCAAGCTCGAGGTGACGATATTTATTTTATTACAGCTCGTACGCCATCTGATTGTGACTTCATGACAACTTATATTAAAAAAACATTTGATATCAATCAGATGCATGATGTTATTTTCTCTGGATCTAGTAAAAATGCTTATTTAAAAGCACCGTACATCAAACAACACAATATCAAAATTTATTACGGTGATTCAGATGGAGATATTATTTCAGCTCGCCAAGCTGGTGCTGAAGGGATCCGTATTATGCGAGCAGCCAACTCAAGTTATAAGCCACTTCCAAAAAATGGATTGTATGGTGAGCGTGTTGTATTAGATTCGCAGTATTAATTTTCTAGCAAGAAGCGTTAAAAATTCAATCGATTAGTTTAATATTCTTTTTTTCATTTGAATGTTATCGAGTTGTTTTATCGCTCTGATGAGTAAGCTTGTATTACCGTTATTGACGACGGTAATACAAGCCATTAGTAGCTATAACTTCTTAAAATATTTTCATTAACAAATAAAGTCGTGTTTAAAATTCATCCCAATAAGGCTTTTCACCGTAATATTGGCTAATAAAATCAATAAAAACAGTGAGTTTGTTTGCGGTTAATTTTCGATGAGGATAAACCACATACAAGGTCATTACATCGGGGTTAAAATCTTCTAATATGACTTTTAACTTACCTTGCTTTATCGCCTCGCTAACAATAAAAGTCGGTTGTACCACATAACCTTCTCCGGCAATCGCCGCCTCCACTAATACATCCCCATTATTAGAAGAAATACTTTGTCTTTGTGCTTTAATTGATCGCTTTAATGCGTTGATGAGGGGTAAGTGACCCCGGTTATAGTCCATGTAGTTATAATGTAAAAAATGGTCAGGGTTAAGTTGGTCAGGGTGTTCTGGAGTGCCATTTTGGGCAAGGTACTCGGGTGATGCACAAGTCACTATATGGATAGGCGCGATACGTTTAGCGATCAGGGAAGAGCTTTTTAGGTCACTAATACGCAATGCTAAATCGTAGCCTTCTTCGATAACATCAATTTTACGATCATTGAGCTGTAAATCAATTTTAACTGCGGGATGACTTTGACGAAAATCTCTCAGTAAAGGAGCGATATGTTTGGTGGCAAATGAAACGGGGGCACTAATGCGCAGTGTCCCTTGAGCTTCATTGTTAAGTTGTCCTAGGCTACCTTCCCAATCATGAACACGCTCTAAAATTTGCTGTACATGTTGCACACATTGCTCGCCTTCTGCTGTTAGACGAATAGTACGAGTGGTGCGATTAAATAACCTGACGCCTAAATGCTCTTCTAAATGTGCAACATATTTGCTGACAAGTTGATTAGAGGTATCTAATTTTTCTGCTGCCTTAGTAAAACTGCCTTCTTTTGAAACAGTGATAAAGGCTTTCATCATGTCAAGCTTATCCATTGTTATTACCCCAAAGATTAAAATGTCATACATAATATTATTACCAATATTTTGTTGGTAATAATTCAATGTTAGCAATGTTTATCATTATATTTGTTGGGAGTAAACTCCTTTTCAAATTGAACTACACATTTCTAACTCATTAAATTAATACCAAGGATAAATAATGAATAAGCAATTCATCAACAAAGTACTTAAAACAAATGCAGGTTTAGGGTCATTGATCATTCGTATTCCTGTTGGCCTAATACTCGTTGCCCACGGCTCACAAAAACTGTTTGCCTGGTTCGGAGGATATGGGCTTGAAGGGACAGGACAGTGGATGGAAAGTATTGGTTTAGCACCAGGTTTCTTGATGGCTTTATTGGCTGGTAGTGCTGAATTCTTTGGTGGTATTGCATTGATTTTAGGTTTATTGACCCGTCCTGCTGCACTATTGATCGCCTTTACTATGCTGGTGGCTATTTTTACTGCGCATATCAGTAATGGTTTATTTATAAGTAATGGCGGTATCGAGTATGCGTTGACTTTATTTGCGGCAACCTTAGCGTTAACGTTTCAAGGTGCCGGGCGCTTCTCTATTGATAACCGATTAGCAACACTATTGGGTAAATAATCAATAGGCCACAGCTCTGGATTAACAATATATTAGGCCTCTGATGAATGTTAGAGGCCTTCGTAGGAAAGGGCGGTGGTTAATAGTGTATTGGAACGCAAATGAGAGTCGCTACAGAATCAAGATAGTACAAGTCGTTTTATTAAATAACACAGGTTTTACTGGGCAAAATGATGTTCCTCATACTGCAATCGATTATGGCCTGCGCTTATAAGTGTTGGTTAATTAATAGTGAGGAAGGGGGAACCTGCGTTAACTGATTTTGCACATCGCTTTATATTATGACCATTTAGGACATGCAGGATATTCAATGGTTTCTACAATCTGAAAGTGTAAGAATAACAGCATTATTAATAATCAGTCTGACGACACTTTATGTATTTTTAATGATGATTTTTGCAATATTAATTAATTTATATCCAGTTGAATTACATCAATAGATAGACATTTTCATCGATAGTATTTGTGGCAGCCTAAATAATGGTGTTTATCGTGCTGTTTGTGCTTCAAATCAGCCAACTCATGACGAAGCTGCATTTGTGTGGTCTGTGCTAGCTTAAACTCTTTAAAGGAATATTTTGAAGCATTTCAGTGTGCGTCTAAGAATAGTTTATTGAAAGTGATATTTTTTTAATGGTAACGCTGACTCGCTTTATGTCGCTTATCCGGTTTATTTAAAGCAAACTTTAATAGCTAATGACGCTCATTTATCAATTACTTAAATGGTTATTTAAGCTCGATGCTTTTGCAAAGAATACGCGCATAGCCCATCCTAAGTTGGGTATTATTCAATTAAGGTCTCAAACCCTTCGATGATTGTGCCAAAAGGCCGCGATATGGTTTGGTTTAAGTATTGATAGGAAAGTTTATGAATTTCGCTCCTTTGATGTTTATAAGTCATGGCTCACCGATGTTTGCCATTGACTCTGGCTTAGCTGAAAAGCAACTTGCTAAACAATCGACACATTTTGATCATATACAGGCAATTATTGTTATTTCTGCTCATTGGATAACCCAAGGAAACTACATTACAACCATTGAACATCCTGAAGTTCTTTACGACTTTAGAGGCTTTCCACAAGCCTTGTATGAGTTACAGTACCCTGCGTTAGGCTCATCTGTGATTGCAAGTAAAGTGATAACGTTATTGCGTGATAATGGCATTGAATGTAAAGCTGATAATGATCGAGGTTGGGATCATGGCGTTTGGATCCCATTACGTCATCTTCGACCTGCTGGTGATAAACCTGTTATACAAGTATCTTTGAATGTTGATTATAGTGTTGATAATCTGCAACAACTTGGTGAAATATTAAAACAACTAAGAAGGCAAAACATTGCGATTATATGTTCTGGTAGTGTTACTCATAATTTATACGAGTTACGCATGACACATGATCTAGTAGCTGATTATGCACAAGGCTTTCAGGATTGGGTGAGAGAAGCAATAATAAAAAACGATATTACAGCTATTAAGCACCCTGAAACATCAAATTTTTATAGGCAATCACATCCAAGCTCAGATCATTATTTACCGTTAATTATCGCATTAGCTGCCAGTGAGCCTAATGAACAGGTTCATGTTTTAAAAAGCCCAATATTGCATCATACTATATCCATGGAAAGCTATATTTGGGGGATGTAAATCAACAAGTAGGGACCTTTTACTTATTGCCGTTATCGACTAAAAACCTAATGAAATCAGTTAACTGTTCCATTATGTAGGAAATTTTCCGTATAAATGTTTAACTTTTGACTAACTGAGATGAGCTTATAAAGCCAATTGCATTGCAGTTGGTAGTTCTATTCCTTCTCGCACCGACAATAGCGATAATAATAGGTTCTTTTTAGAGGACATATTGATAGCTTTATCTGTTCGTTAATCGTTTTTAGCAAAGCAGGGCTTAATTTGGGCTGCTTTATTTAGTCCAACCATAAATAATCTCTTTATTGCCTGCCACTTCATATTTATGATGGAAGTTAATTTCAAGCCTGTGATCAAATTATTTGAGGAGTATTAGTGGATAACAAAAATGAATTTGACCTAGATATAGGACAACGACATATAGCGATACAACGTAGGTACGAAGCTTTAGGTGCATTTAATGATCTATTTATTGCCATTTGGTTTTTGATAGGTAGTGTTTTTTTCCTCAACGATGCACTGATTGAAAGTGGCACTTGGCTATTTATTGTTGGTAGTGCTCAGCTAATTATTAAACCTGTTATTAAGCTATTAAGTTTAGTACACGTTAATAAAATTTTTAAAAAGGCTACTTAGCTAATACCGTTTGATGTGAGGCATTACAAAATGATCTCACGACGACAATCAAGCACTTCAACTCCTAAAAATAAACCTAATATATGCCCATCGTGCATTACTTGAATGAGATCGTTGTGATTTAAAATGTTAATGCGTCGGCCATGTTCTGTTAATAGGTTTAATTCATAACAGGCATAGCTGATAGCATGCTTCCGTTGAATCATTTTATTGTTGATTTGCAAAGAGACAATATGATGCAATTTTACGTTACGATCTTTGTGGTTGTTAAATACACCGGATACTCTATTAAAGGTAGCACGGCTTAAAAAGGGCTGGATTAGCGATATCCCAAAAGTGCCTATCGCAATACCAAAACCTCCAACAAAAATAGCAAGGTCATACTTGGTTGAAATGATCAGCTGGTAAGTGGCTAAGCCTATTAAAAAAATGCCCACCACAATATAAACGACACAAAACAACATAGCTGTGATAGTTGGGCGTAAATAAGCAATATCGCCATTTATAATAACTTTATGTGATAAAAACTTAGGCCCATCTTTGAGCAGGGTTCGGGTTAAATCGACGGTGAAGGTGTCATTCTGGTTCATATACTATCCTTGTATATTTATACCAAGCTTACTCATTAACTGATCTGTTTTGCTTGTTAAAATAATTTATTTTTGGTTGCAAGTTTCGCAAAGCGATAACCATTAAAGAATTAACACCATTTCGCTAATTTTCCAATAGGTGGTTAACGAAGTTAATCTTCGAAAGGATCAACTGCATGTTAAACTAATCCATTTTTTCTAGGCAAAATTTAAATTAATTATTCAATATAATTGGTGTTAACCCTGCTTATTTAGCTTTCTTTTTATAGTGATGATCAATACCAATTCACAGTGTTGGATTAAACATCATATACAAAAAAACTCACCGAAGTGAGTTTTTTATTAAGTGCGACGAGTAGGTCGCATATTTATTTTAAGCTTTGATTATTTTGTATCGTAGCTTTTTATCTCACCTGATTTAACGCGAGCGATAAATGAATGTAGTTCTTTTTTAACAACCGGCATTAAGAAGTATAGACCGATGATGTTAAAGATAGACATTGCAAAGATAGCTGCGTCAGAGAAGTCAATTACTGCACCAAACTGAATAGTTGCACCGATTACAACAAACACACAGAACATAATTTTGAATACTAATTCTGTCCCTTTGCCTTCACCGAATAAGTAAGTCCAAGCTTTTAATCCGTAGTACGACCATGAGATCATAGTAGAGAAAGCAAACATTACTACTGCTAGTGCTAATAGGTATTTAAATACACCTGCTGTTTCAGTAAACGAAGCGGCTGTTAGTGTTACACCCGTTAAGCCGCTACCATCAAATGGAGCAACGTTTAAGCCGGCGATAGTAATAACTAATGCAGTCATAGTACAGATAACTACTGTATCTACGAATGGTTCTAGTAATGATACTAAACCTTCAGTAACTGGTTCTTTTGTTTTTACTGCTGAGTGGGCAATGGCAGCAGAACCGACACCAGCTTCATTAGAGAAAGTTGCACGTTTCAAACCTTGGATTAATGCTCCAACAAAACCACCAACAACACCAGCACCTGTGAACGCACCTTCAAAAATAGCTGCGAATGCTGGACCAACTTGACCGATGTTCACACCAATAACGATTAGTGCCATACCAACGTATAATGCAGCCATCCATGGAACTATTTTTTCAGTTACAGAAGCAATCGAAGGCATGCCACCAACAATTACTGAGAATACTAATGCAGCTAATACCACACCTGTAATAATACCGTACTCACTTGGTACATCAAATGCGTAAGTTAACATTGCGTGTGCTTGGTTAGCTTGGAACATGTTACCGCCACCAAGTGAACCTAAAATACACATCAATGCAAAACCAATCGCTAATGCTTTACCTAAACCACCTAGACCTTTCTCGCCTAAACCTTGGCTCAAGTAATACATTGGGCCACCTGAAACGGCACCTGATGGTAAAATTGTTCTGTATTTAACACCTAGCGTACATTCACAGAATTTAGAAGCCATACCTAATAGGCCACATAGGATCATCCAGAATGTTGCCCCTGGGCCACCGATAGCAAGTGCTGCACCTACACCTGCGATGTTACCTAAACCAACCGTACCAGATAGAGCAGTGGTTAATGCTTGGAAGTGAGATACTTCACCTTCTTCTTTGGAATTAGGATCTGTGTATTTACCTTTTACGATATCAATCGCCATGCCTGCACGTCTAAACTGCACAAAACCAAAGTAAAGTGTGAAGATTAATGCTGCTACTAAAAGCCAGCCTACAATTAATGGGAAATTAGCTTCGCCTACTGGAACGCTTTTGAAGATCAAGCCAACAAACCAGCCTGTGTAATCATTGAAAAATCCGTCAACAGTTTCACTGAAGCTTGCAATGGTTTGACTAAATGAACCGGCCTCATCAGCAAAAGCTGTTGTGCTAAATGCTAATAAAAGGACAGATAAGAGATTGCGTGTTTTATTCATATTTACTTCCTTGTGGTTTTATTGTTTTAAAACAAATCCTTGTTCTTCTTAATAGTGTAAGTGCTTTTGTTCAGTTTCATTAACTAAAATTCAAGTTCTTTAATCGCCTAAATAGTTTTTTATGCTGTTATATTTAAAATATTAGAATAAAAAACTAAATCATTAAAACTGATAAGCGAAACTGACTTAATTTAACTTGCTATAAAGTAGATCATATTTAAGTGTTATAAGTTTACTCCTTTTTAATCATACGAGTTTTTATTGAATATTATGTGATATAGATCACGCGGATGTACTAGAGGTTGTTGTTATTTATTCAAAATATTTTTATTAGTTAATTATCGTTTATTAATTAATCACTCGTAAACTTTCTAAGCAATCTATTCGTATTACCAAAGGATGTGCAAACATCTAAGACCTTAATATTTTTTATAAATGCAAATAATACGAGGTTATGAATCGTCATTTTTAACTTAATAACAAAGAGAGGGTTGAACTTTAGTATCGCTTCTATGCTATAAGAGATATAGAAACTTTTTACTCAAACAAAAGATAGTTTAATAATAGTAAGTAGCCAATTTCAAAGGGAGTATTATGAAAGTTAATATACAAAAGAGTATTGCATTGCTATTGATAGTAGGTTTGAGTATTCAACTTTCTGGTTGTGGCACAATCCTCAAACCAGAAAGGAAAGGGCAAAGTGCTGGTCAACTCGATGCTAGTATCGTTGCATTAAATGCCATTGGCTTATTATTTTTTCTCGTTCCGGGGGTGATTGCTTTTGCTGTTGACTTCAATAATGGCACTATTTATCTACCGGGTGGTTCAGCTTCTAACGGGCTAGATAATAATAACCTAGTTAAAATTGAAGGCGAAGTAACTAACGAGAAGATTCAACAAGCTATTTTTGAGCATACTGGAAAACAAGTTGATTTAAATGATGATGGTATTCAAACCATTGCTAATACTGGTGGCGATATTAATGGCCAATTAGCCTCGATGTAACGGCGCAAATAATCCACCAATCGCACCTATTAATTGCTGCGGTTGGTGGATTCATAGAAATTGTTAACCTTGCTCTCTTTTTCTCAGTTTAACTAATCCAAGTAAACCTAATCCCAATAAGCCGATTTGTAGTGGCTCTGGTACGGAAGTCGTTTCCGTAAAAGAGATGCTTCCAGATAGTTGGTTAATTGTACCGCAACAATTTACGTCTGAGCTTGCATCAAAAGAGAAATTCAGAAAGCCATCGCTGATTAGTGATGAGAAAATAGATTCAGAGATAGTAGCGACTCCTGTTGATGTTGATACTGATTGATTACCGGTATCATTAGTAAAATCAAATAGATCATTACCGCTATCACCATCTAGAATACGTCCTAAGCTAAACCCATCTAATAGTAAATCTGCATACTCATAGCTTGAATTAAAGTCCCCATTAACATTTAACGTAAAAATAGCATCACCTGTAATAGTGGTAGGTGTAATCACGTTATCGTAAGTAATAAGTGCACCACTATTACTTGCGCTAGTTGGCTCAAAGGTTATTAATGCGGCATTGCAGTTAACTGCAAACAATAATGCTGCTAAACCGATAATTTTTTTCATTTTAAAAGTCCTTTTTAAATTGAGAATAATGTTAAGCGCTATTATCAATAGCAGTTCAGGAAAAGCAAATAACATACCACATCTTAAGTTACTGTTATTTATGGCTTTATTGGTAATTATATTTTTAGTGTAAATTTTACCGACATTAAATTTTATCGTGTTTTATTAGTTTAAGGTTTATAAAAAACACCTCTCAAGGGTTATATCTAAAGGGGGAGAGACATTAAAATTGTTGTTAATCTAATCTATTGATTTAATTGGGTAATGTTATTTTGTGTAATTTTTTCCGACACCAGATGCTTAGCACATGACTAAATCTACATTTTATTTATGTTAAACCTTAGAAGTATTTCCGCTCTGTTTTGGTGCGATTTTCACTTGTATTGGTAATAAAACTCCTATTTCACATTAGAAATTTTTCTGTTATTTAATAAATTTATTATAAATCAATGACTTATTTTTTTTGGCACTTTTTGTGCTTTGGTTAAGTGTAAGTTATTGTTTTTAAATTAATCTAAGGAAAGATAGCTATGTCGTATTTAGAGCCAAGTGAATTTGTTACCAAAATGGTTGATGCAGGTGAATCTAAAGTTTATATGTCAACAAAGGACACGTTAATTAGGGCTTTTATGGCGGGGGCTATTTTAGCCTTAGCTGCCGTCTTTGCGATTACTGTTGCCACAAAAACCGGTAGTGCGATTCTCGGGGCCTGCCTATTCCCAGTTGGATTTATCATGTTGTATCTTATGAAGTTCGATCTGCTCACCGGAGTATTTACCTTGGTACCTCTCTCGTTACTGGATAAACGCCCTGGTGTTACCTTTGCAGGGGTGATGCGTAACTGGGGGTTAGTATTTATTGGTAATTTCTTTGGTGCCATTACGGTTGCGTTTTTAATGTCATTTATTCTAACGCTAGGTTACGCCACGGACGGTGGTGCGATTGCAGCAAAAGTCGCGACTATTGGTGAGTCAAGAACCTTAGGCTACCAAGCACATGGAGCAGGTGGTTGGTTCACTATTTTTATTCGCGGCATGTTATGTAACTGGATGGTATCAATGGGAGTAGTGGGGGCGATGATCTCTACTTCAGCTGGTAGTAAAATGGCAGCTATGTGGATGCCGATCATGTTGTTCTTTTACATGGGCTTTGAGCACTCTATCGTGAATATGTTTCTATTTCCTTTTTCGATGATTATGGGGGGCGACTTTACAGTAACTGATTATCTGTTATGGAATGAGTTACCAACTGTGCTAGGTAATTTAGTAGGTGGTTTATGTTTAGTGGGTTTACCACTTTACTACACGCATGTTAAAACTTCTGCAGAACGTAAAATTCGTTAATTGTTAAGGACTTTGGAGCATTTAATACGAGGAGGTACAGTGAGTTTACCATTGAGTGTTTCTATTGGTAGTGCAACCGATAAAGGTATCAAATCGATTAATCAAGATTATATTGGTTACCGTGTACCCAAAGAGCCTTTATTAAGTACGAAAGGTATTGTACTCGCTATGGCTGATGGCATTAGCTCTAGCCAAGTGAGTCAAATAGCCAGTGAAACCGCAGTGTCTAATTTTTTGTCTGACTACTATTGCACTGCTGATACGTGGTCAGTAAAAAGCGCTGGGCAAACTGTACTTAAATCCATTAACTCTTGGTTACATGCACAAACTTTAGATAGCCCCAATCGTTTTGATAAAAACAAGGGCTATGTTTGTACTTTTACCGCGCTAGTGTTGAAGTCAAATACTGCGCATATATTTCATTCAGGCGATAGTCGTATCTATCGTCTAGTTGGCAGCAGTCTAGAACAATTAACAGAAGATCATCGATTACACGTATCAGATGATGTTAGTTATCTGACTCGTGCTTTAGGTATTGATAAAACTTTACCTATTGATTATTCAAGTTTATCAATAGAAAAAGATGATTTATTTATGCTGGCAACAGATGGCGTGTTTGAGTTTATTGATGAACGCAGGATATCGACAATTGTAAATAATAAAGAAACTTTAGAGGAAGCAGCAGAAGATATTATTGTGGAGGCTATGGCTGCGGGAAGTGACGATAATTTAAGTATTCAACTTGTAAGAATTAATAGTACGTCCGATTATCAATTAGATGAAGTACATCATTTAACACAGTTACCTATGCCACCACATTTAGCACCAAGAATGCATTTTGATGGTTATGAAATTTTACGAGAACTCTATATAAGTAGTCGCAGCCATGTTTTTCTAGCAAAAGATCTTACTAGTCATGCATATGTAGTGATTAAAATACCTTCAATTGACATGCGTAGTGATGAGCAATACCTTGAACATTTTATGTTAGAGCAGTGGGTTGCAAAGCGTATTAATAACCCACACGTTGCCAAAGCGATTATACCAAATCGTAAACAAAACTTTGTGTATTTGGTGAGTGAATATATAGATGGGATTTCGCTCAACCAATGGATGATCGATAACCCTAATCCTAGTTTAGAACAAGTTCGTATTATTATTGAGCAAGTCGTGAAAGGGGTACAAGCATTCCATCGACAGGAGATGATCCATCAAGACTTACGCCCGCAAAATATTATGATTGATAGTGATAATACGGTAAAAATTATTGATTTTGGTTCTACTTATATTGCTGGTGTTAGTTATATGGAACATGAGCAAGTGCTGCGCGGTACCATGCGTTATTCCGCACCTGAGTATTTTTTAGGGGATTGGGGTTCTGCTGCGTCGGATATTTATTCTATTGCAGTGATTACCTACCAGATGCTATCTGGACAGTTTCCTTATAAAGCGGATATTGCACAAAGTAGAAGTTTATCGGCACAGCGAAAATTGCCTTATCGAAGCATTATTAATGCAGATTCAGAATTACCTTTGTGGGTTGATGACACTTTACAACGTGCGTTACAAATAGAGCCTAAAAATCGTTATAAAGTGCTTTCTGAATTTATGTACGATTTAAGGCATCCAAGTAAACAATTTTTAGCAAAAGCACGTGCTCCTTTAATAGAGCGGCAACCCGTTGTTTTTTGGCAAGGTATGAGTGTGCTGCTGTTGTGTATTATTGTTGGATTATTATTAACCAGATAATAAGTCTTAATGTTCTTCAAATACGCCCTTAAATGTTGACTTTAGCCTATGAATATGAACCTAATTAAGAGAGAGTTTCCTGATGAAATATTTATTACTGTCACTTGTTATGGTGACTACCATTAGCTGTGCTTCTTCAGCAAAAAAATTAAATAATATCAGTGATCTAAGGTGGAAATATCGCGTTATTTTATTGTTATCAAGTGAAGACGATACACGTAACCAACAGTTGTTTACTAAGTACAATGAAGCTGTTTTGGATCGTCATATTGTATGGTTTATCGTTAAAGATAGACAAGTGATCAGCAATTATAGTGGCGGGATATCTGAGCAGTTTGTTGATAGTACAAAAGATAATTTCCCTCTGGATAAATACCCTGTTTTATTGATAGGTAAAGATGGTGGAATTAAAACACAGACTGACACATTTGAATTGCAATTACTGTTTTCAAATATAGATTTAATGCCCATGAGACAACAAGAAATGAGTCGCAATAAGTGAGTATGAATGAATTATTGATCAAGCGTATCTTTATTATTTAACGTAACAGGAAACACTATGCAACCAACAGGAAATCCTAATATTATTGATATAGAAGCCTCTGGTTTTGGAGGTGAAAGTTACCCTATTGAGGTTGGATTAGTATTAAGTGATGGAACTAAATTTTGTACTTTAATCTCTCCTTCAAAAAACTGGGATTATTGGAATGAGGAAGCAGAGCAAGTCCATAAAATTTCAAGAGAAACATTAAAACGTTATGGAAAACCTGTTGCCGAAGTCGCGCATAAACTAAATGAAATATTGGCTGGAATGACCTTATATTCAGATGGTTGGGTAGTGGATAAACCTTGGTTGATTCGCTTATTTCATGCATCAGGTGTAGAAATGAAGTTTGATGTCAGTCCATTGGAGATGATTTTATCGGAACAGCAGATGAAAATCTGGCATGAAACCAAAGATAAAATTATTGTTCAAACTAAAATTCAACGCCACAGAGCAACTAATGATGCTTGGGTAATACAAGAAACTTATCGTCAAACTAATGCGTTAGTTAAAGAAACAAATTAAATGTGCTAGTTAATTTATCTAAGTGGTTTAGTCGCATCTAATCCGGTAAATACCGGATTAGATGCTTTTAGGCTATTCCATCAATTTGTATTATTTAGCATCAGCTTCTAATTGTTTGGCAATCTCAATTAAATCTTTGCCTGTTAGGTCTGGTTTATTAGCAAGTGGATACAATGCTTTTCCTGGACGGAGAATATAAGCTGTTTTCCAGCCTACTTTATCAGCGCCTGCAATATCCCAAGCATGTGCGGCAATTAACATCGCATCTTCAGGTGCAACTTCCATCTCTTTTTCAGCCCATTGATATACTTTTAAATCAGGTTTGAATGTTTGTAGATTTTGAACCGTTAATGAACCATCAAAATATTGTGCTAGGTTTGAATTTTTAAGCTGTGCTGCAATACCTGCATCTGATGAGTTGGTTAATGTGATCATCTTATAGCCTAGTGCACGAATTCTGGTTAAGCCTTCGACGACATCAGCATGCGGTGCTAAATCTCTAAAAGGGGTTAATACCGCTGTTTTTGCTTGCTCTGGTGTTAAATCAATATTTTGTTGTTTCGCTATCATCTCCAATGAGGCAATACCGATCTCAGCGAAGCTATGGTATTCACCCGTCTCATTACTTACTAGAGAATAGTGCAACATGGTTGTAAACCAGAATGGTACTAACTCATCTCGGCCGCCAAGGGCTTTAGAAACAGATTTTCCAACGTTATCTAAGTTTAATAGTGTTTCATTAACGTCAAAAAAAATAACTTTAGGTATCATTTTTTGGTGCGATTCGGTTGGTGAGGCATGTACTAATGGAGAAGTGAAAATGGTCGAAATGACCAAGCTGAATATAAAGGACTTAAGTTTTATCATTTAATAATTACCTATTAGGTTGAAAGTTTAAAAAAGCAGTGAGCTATTAAGTTGATTACTTTAAATACGCAATCTGCACTTTTTATTGTGTAGAGCGCTGATTTAAATATGTGTCTAAACAATAGAGAAATTCTCACTACCTTTTAAAGACCGAAATAGATTTTATAAATTTCATCAATAAGTGAATATTGGTAAAAATTTAAAGTAAATAGATAGTTTTTGAACAATATTCATGTTCTTTTCATGAATTAAGTTGAATGGCTAGTATTGGCTATTTAATGTGGCGAGTTCTGTAAATAGCCATTTGTGTTTAAATTTGAAATGGTAGTTAGATATTGTTTTTTTGTTGTTGTAATTCTCGCTGCTCGCGTGCTTCTTTTATCGCTTCTGAGCGTTTCTTTTTGCGAACTAATGCCGCAGCAAAGCGGGCTTTTTCTCTGTCGGTTTCGCAGATTATTTTAGGAATTTGACGAGGTTTACTATCAGGACTAAGAGAGACAAAGGTTAAATAAGCAGAAGCGGTATGACGAACTTCTCCGGTTAGCACTGCTTCTGCCTCAACACGTGCTCCAATTTCCATCGAAGTTGCCCCGACATAATTGACACTCGCTTTGATACGTAGAATGTCACCTACATAAACAGGCGAGTGGAAATCAAGACGATCTAAAGAAGCGGTTACGGCATTACCGCCCGTGTGTCGCATTCCTACCATACAAGCCGTGTTATCAACCAGTTTCATAATTGAACCACCATGTACATTACCAGCGATATTAGCATCGGCATCCATCATTTGTTGTACCACAGTGATACTACTGAAGGCGATTGACTTCGGTTCCATATTATCTTCGACGTAAGCGTCAGTGGGTCTTACTTGTTTTCTATCAATGGGTTTGATTGATTTCATCATATTCTCCAAGTGAGAGTGCACCATTCATTGAGTCGATCCTATTGCGAATGGTATTCGTTGATCGATAAAACATCCCTATTAGTATCAAGTGAGTTATAAATAAATTTAGTTTTCTGTAACAGCTTACAGATCCCCAATATATTCTGCCATCGGGATCAGGTAAATAGCCCAAATAATTAAAACAACATGCAATACATCGTTTTCAGAGAAGCAAATGCGTTTTGCTTCCCAGAGCTTGTTTGTCCATCCTAGATAATCGTATATCCAGAATAAGATCATGGTTAACCAGATTAAAGCCCAAGATCCAAGTAAGGCGAGGTCAACCGCTGTGCCTAAAGTGAAATAGCGCCAACCATTAAGCCCCATAAAAAGAACATAATAGGGGCACAAAACCATACCATGCGTTCAAAGGTGATCCAGGATTTAATAGGTTTAAATCCACCAATAAAAGTGAGAATGATATAGATAATGCTACAGGCGACAGCATAAATAATAGAAGCGGTAAGTAGGTTACCCTCAGTGCAAGAGTAACAAACGGCCACTAACATCACGTTCATACTGACTTGTTGAAACATCATGTAAATCACTTCCCACCAACTTGTTCAACGACAAACCGAGCGATTTTGGCATTTCAATTGGTAACCAAAGGCTTGATAACTGGTACCTGCAATCAGTGCGCCAACACCCCAAAGAATCAAAGACCAGCCCCATAAAATACGTGACATATGGCCATTTTCAATTACGAGGTAATAGATGCCTACCGCAGTTGTTAACATACCTAGAAGATAAACGAGAAAAGAGGAACTAGGTTGGGTGATTACAATCTGTTTATCAAACATATTGATTCTGGAACAGGGTTGGATCTCAAACCAAGTTTGTTGATTGAGATTGGGGTTCTCATTTTTGATGGTGTCTAGCCGTTTAAAAGCTTTGCAGATAGTCGCTTTAAAAGTTGAAAGCATGTGTACCTCTGGTTGCTAATTAGCGTAGTGATCTGTGTTCTCCGATAACCTGCTTTATCACGATTGATAAAGCAGGGCTGATGGGCAGTAATAATTTTTTTTAACTAAAATGACTTTTTTGCTGCTCTGTCATTGCTGGTGGTAACAATACAAACTTACCCACATGATGTTTTTCGGTGAACTCACGTTGTGCTTGTTCAATCTCAGATAACGGGAAGCTTTTAGCTAATAATGGCTTAATTTCACCACGTTCAATGTAACCAATAAGATTTGGGAATACAGGTTCATCCCATGCTGTACAGCCTATTAAGGTCAGATCTTTAAGGTACATAGTACGCATATCTAAGTTTACCATCGGGCCCGCAATGGCACCTGAAGAGGCATAACGTCCACCACGTTTTAAGACCTCAGTCATTTCTGGGAATGCATAGCCAGCTACGTTATCGATAACCACGTCTATTGATTTTTCACCTAAAAATTCTAAAACACTGTCATTACGCTCAATAACGGTGTCGGCACCTAATGCTTTAACTTGGTCGATTTTACTTTTACCAGCAATCGCAGTGACTTTTGCTCCACGGCGCTTACACAGTTGTACAACCGCAGAACCCACACCACCTGATGCTCCGGCTACTAACACATGCGAGTTTTGATCGACACCTGCACGATGAATCATGTTTTCTGCAGTGCCGTAAGCGCAAGGGATAGTACCTAATTCAGCATCACTCCAATCACAGTCAACAGGGAATACTTCAGAAGCGGCGATGTTAACAAATTGAGCAAATGCACCATCAAAGTCAGAAGCCATCCAGATGTTTTCTAATGAATCCCAGCCGTTTGAACGAATACAAGAGCGGATTAAAATACGCTGGCCAATTAACGCAGAGTCGATACCTTCACCAACGGCAACCACACGACCACAACAGTCTGTACTTTGAATAAATGGGAAAGGTGTTGAGTCATTCCAGCCGCCATCAGCTGTTTCTGCTGCGTCGTTCATCTCATCTTCATTGCTGGTTAAGTTTTCTGTGCCTTGTGTTACTTTTGAAGAGTACCAACCTAAACGAGTATTGATCTCTGTGTTATTAACACCAGCGGCGAGGACTTGTACCAGTACTTCTCCAGCGCTAGGTGTTGGTAGAGGGACATCTCTATAATCTAATTTGTCATAGCCACCATTACCGGTTGTTACTACTGCTTTCATGGTTAATGTTGTATCGGTTAAGTCAAATCTATTGCTGTTAGCCACTGTTATATATTCCTTATATTAATACCGAGTTGTGAAAAGCTAATTATAATAAATAGCAGGTTAAATCATCACATTGGTAGACATCGGTAGTATCAATTTCACCTAATAAAAAACCGAACGGGTTGGAGTCGTTCGGTTTGTAGAAGATATTAGTCTGTTCGACTTGGATATCTTGGATAAATAGGTGTTCTCTTTTTATAAGCTTACAAGCATTGCCAGTAAGTTAACAGTGAATGGATTATTTAGTCACTTAGCACATTAGTACAACTTATTCTGCCTAATAAGCAGGCGGCTAACTGTTATATGATTCTCAGAGGTTGCTTTCACATTTTATTAACACTACCATTATACTACGTTTGTAATTTATTGTTTTTATGTGCCCATGTTTGTTTAAGTGTTCTATTTGATCACTTTCTTTTAACAACAAATATTTAAAACACTAATGGCTAATGGCCGGTATTTCTGGACAAAATACTGATGACATTACCGCTGTCTTACAAAGCCAAACAGGGAGAGTGCGCTTGAAAATTAACTCCTTATCACTATTAAATTCAAAAAAAGGCTGTGCATTATGTTGAAACGCATCGTAATAGGCGTTTGCGGAGCATCGTTGCTGGGTTTAGGTTTATTTAGTTTATATGCTTGGAACTCATCAATTGATCCCGTTACCCCGCCGTTGACCAAGGATTATTCCCCAGAAGTTATTGCTCAAGGTAAGATCTTAGCATCTGCTGGATATTGTAGTACCTGTCATACACCACCAGGTGGTCAAGAATATGCAGGTAACTATGAGATGCATACTGAGTTTGGCACCATCTATTCCAGTAATATTACCCCGGATGTTAAAACCGGCATTGGTAGTTGGTCTGAAGAAGCATTTATGCGCGCTATGCGTACAGGTGTGAGTCGTGATGGACATCATCTATTGCCCGCTTTCCCCTATGAACACTTCAACAAAATGAGCGATCAAGATATTAATGCAATTTATGCGTATATCATGACCTCAATACCAGCCGTTGAACAAGTTAAAAAAGACAATGGTATCCCATTTCCTTTAAATATCCGTGCATTACAAGCAGGATGGAAATTACTTTTTGCCGATACAGGGCAATTTGTTAAAGATAGCGCACAGTCTGAACAATGGAATCGTGGTGCTTATCTTGCTGAAGGCGTTGCCCACTGTGGTGCTTGCCATACTCCACGTAATGCATTAGGTGGTGAAAAGTATGATGAAATGTATCAAGGTGCTGCTATAGATGGTTGGATTGCACCGTCGTTAACTGAAACCAGTACGTCTCCGATCCCTTGGCGAGCACAAGATTTTTATGAATATTTAACAACTGGCAACTCGCCTTATCATGGCAGTGCCGCAGGGCCAATGGCTCCAGTGATGCATAAAGGTTTATCCGCTTTACCTGATAGTGATATTGAAGCTATTAGTGTGTATTTTGCTGCTAACAATGGAACAGATCAAAGTATCGACCCAAGTACTAGCGAGTCGTTAAAGTCAGCGATTGCAGCACAGCATAAACAAGCGGATCTTCGTATTGATGAAGGTGCTAGATTATATGCGACAACCTGTCAGGCTTGTCATTACAGTAGTGAAACTATTGTTAAAGGTCGCCCATTAATTACTTTGGGTTCATCTACTCACCTCGATAAACCAACTAATTTAGTTAATATCATGTTAGATGGTGTACGTAGTGACCAAGGAATCCATGGCGTTGTTATGCCTGGCTTCAGAAATGCATTAAGTGATCAAGATATCGCATCGATAGCCGCTTATTTACGTCAAGCGGCAGGGGAAGAGAGTTGGCCTAAGTTGCTTGAGCAAGTCGGTGAGATTCGAAACCAACCTCGATTTGAGCATTAATTCACTGGAGAAGTAATCATGGCAAAATTTATATTAAACGGTGAATTAAAGAGCGCCGATGTTGAAAGCGATACGCCTCTATTGTGGGTTATACGTGATGAATTAGAGATGACCGGTACTAAGTTCGGTTGCGGTATTGGTACCTGCGGTGCTTGTACCGTACATGTGGGCGGACGTGCAACACGTTCTTGTATCACGCCAGTTTCATCTGTTGAAGGCGCTGAAATCACCACTATTGAAGGTTTAGCTGAGAAAGATGATCACCCATTACAGATCTCTTGGAAGAAAATTCAAGTGCCGCAATGTGGTTATTGTCAATCTGGACAAATCATGCAGGCAGCGGCCTTATTAAAAGATATTCCAAACCCGTCTGACAAGGATATTGATGCAGTGATGGGCGGTAATTTATGCCGTTGTATGACTTATATTCGTATTCGTGATGCGATCCATGAAGCAGCAAATAAAATTAAGGAGCATAATGATGAGCAGAATATCTAAAGGTAAATCTGGAGGTATTACTCGTCGTGGTTTTTTAATTGCGATGACCTCAGTGGGAATGAGCTTTGGTTTTCCACGTCATTTATTAGCTGCAATGAACCCTGCGTCTCCTGATGGTAAAGTTTTACCAAGTGAAGGGGATGTTTATGAACCGTCTTTATGGTACTCCATCGATACGGCAGGAAAAATCAAAGTAAACATTATTCGATCTGAAATGGGTCAACATGTTGGTACCGCCATCGCACGTATTTTAGCTGATGAGCTTGAAGCGTCATGGGATGATATTGAAATTATTCATGTAGACAGTGATCCCCGCTGGGGTTTTATGGTAACTGGCGGCAGCTGGTCTGTGTCACAAAGTTGGCCTGTGTATCGTAAAGCTGGTGCTGCCGGTCGTATCGCCTTGATTGAATCTGCAGCTAAAAAGTGGGGAATTCCTGCTGCACAGTGTCAAGCAATAGACGGTAAGATAGTGTCTAGCAAAGGTGAGATCAGTTATGGGAAGTTAGTGGAGTTAGGGTTAACCCGTCAATTCACCGAAGATGAATTAAAAACATTACCACTTAAACCGAACCAAGATCTTAAGCTGGTGGGGAAGCAAGTCACTTCATTAGATATTGCCAATAAAACCAATGGTAAATCTATTTATGGCATCGATGCAAAAGTTGAAGGAATGGTTTATGCCAATCCAATTTTGCCACCAACGCGATATGGCTCAAAAGTAGTCAGTATTGATGATACCGCTGCACAGCAGGTTAAAGGCTACCAAAAAACCATTATTTTGGATGACCCGAGTGAAAGTGTAACTGGCTGGTTAATGGTGATTGCAAGCAGTTTTATAGCGGCACAAAAAGCATCAAAATTGGTTGAAGTAACTTGGGATGCTGGCGCAACCACCAAGGTTTCAGAAGCGGACATTATTAATCATGGTAAAACCCTGATTGATGACCAAAGCAAAGGCAGTATTTTAGATACTGGAAATGTTGATACAGAAAGTGCCTTTGCTAAAGCAAGTAGTAATATCTCTGAACAATATATTACTGATACTGTATTACACGCGCAAATGGAACCGCTGAACGCATTAGTATTTAAAAATCCTGATGGAATTTGGGAAGTGCATTCGGGGTGTCAGTGGCAATCATTAACTTTGCCTGTTTTAGCTAAAGCATTAGCTGAAGATGAAGCAAACATCGTACTGCGCAGTTATATGCTAGGTGGCGGCTTTGGTCGTCGATTAAATGGTGATTATACTGTACCTGCTGCGTTAGCCTCGAAAGCAATGGGTGGGGTTCCTGTTAAAATGATATTGACCCGTGCACAAGATATACAATTTGATAGTGCGCGTTCAGCATCGGTACAACAATTAAAAATGGCTTTTGATGAAAATAAATCTGTGATTGGTATGGAACACCACGCCGCAGCGGGATGGCCAACTCAAGCTTTAGCACCTGGTTTTATGCCTAAAGGGGTTAATGATGAGCCCTATGATCCGTTCTCGATTGCTGGTGCAGACCATTGGTATCAAGTTGGAGCTCAAAAAGTACGTGCGATTTCTAATGATTTAGCAATGGCTACCTTTAGACCGGGTTGGTTACGTTCAGTAGGGCCTGGTTGGACAGGTTGGGCAGTTGAAAGCTTTATGGATGAAGCTGCACATCATGCAGGTAAAGATCCATTGCAATTTCGGTTGGATATGTTGATCGCAGAAGGGCGTAACGCTGGCTCAACACCTGTTGCTGAAGGTGGTGCTGCACGACAAGCGGCTGTATTGAAGAAAGCTGGCGAAATGATTGGCTGGGGCAGTGAGCAGCCGGAAAATAGCGGTATAGGTATTGCTTCTACCTTTGGTCAAGAGCGTGAAATGCCTACATGGGTGGCTTGCGGTGTACAAGTTAAAGTAGACAAAGCAAATGGCTTGGTAGATGTAGAAAAGTTAGTGATTGCAATTGATGCAGGCATTATTGTTGATCCAAATGGGGCTGAAGCACAGTGCCAAGGGGCTGCTTTATGGGGACTTTCAATGGCTTTATACGAAGGGACAGAGCTACTTAATGGGCAATACAAAGATGATAACTTTGATACGTATACACCATTACGTTTAGCACAAGCCCCTGAGGTGAAGATTGAGTTTATGGTTAATCAATACCCACCTTCTGGTTTGGGCGAACCTGCGGTAACGCCTGTTGCTCCTGCGATTGCTAATGCAATTTATAATGCAGTGGGTGTACGATTACGTAAACTACCAATGAAGCCAAAAGACTTAAGAGCGGCATTGAGCCAAGCCTAAAGTAAATGACTAATGTGCTGTTAACTATTGCTAATACAGTATTTAGCAGCACACCTTTTTATTCTATTTTCTACTTTTATTAATCTTTAGTATGGCTGTCTTTTATCGTAATAGATAAAAACTGTTGTTGCCAAGCTGATAGATCTTCCTCTGTATCAATATCATGAATACCATTAGCTAAAGTTAATGTTTTCAATTGTTCGGTTTCTGCTAGTTTTTGTAACAGAGGCTTGGCTCCTTGGTCACCTTGTAATTGATTTAAATCATTGAAATGCCTTTGGTTAAAGATGGCCGGTGCAGCGAGTTGATTTTGATAATATGAACAGACGTTATGGTGGGTTTGCACCCAAAGGTCAATTAACTGTTGGTAATTATCAATACTAACTCCTATATGGTCGCCCAAGGTTAATAACATATCGCTGGCATCAATTTGGTAACTGGCTGTTATGGCTGCTTTTATTGATGTGGATAACCCTTCATGGCTGTTTTTATTAATCACAACCTGAGTGGAATTAGGTAATAAATCTTGTAATTGCTCTTGATGAGAGCCTAAGACAACAATGATTTGGCTTTCAATATTCAAAGACTGTAGATAATTAGATAGGGCCTTAAGTTTATTTAAGCCATGTAACAATAGTGGTTGAGTGACTTGTTCCCCATTATGGTCAATTGCGGTAATTGGCTGCATTAATTTGATACCCTTAAAGCGACGACTCTGGCCTGCCGCTAATAAGATTAGGCTAATTTTTTTAATGGTTAGATCTTTCATTTTGTTTTAGTTAACTTACCGTGTAAGACCGCATGAGACTCCGCTAGAATGCTTAAAGCAATAGACTCAGGTAGTTCTCCACCGATATCAAATCCAGCTGGCGCAGAGAAAAAACTAGAAAAATCCGACAAACTAACTTGTGCCTTAGCGAATACTTGATCTCTCCGATGGCGTGGACCGAGTAGAGCAATGTAAGCAGGGCTACTGGTAGCAACCAATTTTATTGCTAGTGCATCTAAACCTAGATTATGTTGCATAACAACAACCGCATCGACTTTATTAAGGTGAGATGGTTGTAATGATGAAATAGGATCTTTAATTATCTTTGCATCCACAAAATTAATGGGATGTGCATAACTACTGCGTTGGTCAAATACAGATACTTTCCAACCTAACTGTAAAGCCAATTTAGCTAAAGGTTGTGCATCTAAGCCACCGCCAAAGATAGCTAAATGAAAGCGCGGCCTAAAAGGGATATTAAGTATTTTTAACCCTGAATTGGGTACACTATTGACGGATGCTTTTAGATTCTTCTCTTTGATATCAATAGGTACGACTTGTGCGTTAACTGCTGCTGAGGGGGTACCCGTATCAACTAGCGGGATGCGAAATTCACATTGGCTGCTTTCTAATTGTTGTCGAAGTGTTTCTAAATGTAAGTATTTATTATTTGGCGTCACCGGTATTAATAATAAATCAACAATACCGCCACAACCTAATTGGTGGCTGGCATCAGTTTCATCACTGGCATCGTAAGTGACGTTAATGGCTTGATCTTGTTGAATTGAACGTTGTGCATGACGCAGTAAATCACCTTCTAAGCAACCTCCACTGACTAAACCAATACTCTTACCCAAACCATGAAATAACATCATGGCTCCAGTTTTTCGATAAGATGAACCTTGGATCTTAGTAATCACTGCAAGCACCCAATTATCATTAGGGAATAACTTCCACTGCGCTAATAAATCTTCAATATGGTGTGCCATTAAACTCCAATACACTGTTGTATATATGATGCTATTTTGCTGAATATCTATTCATTATGAACAGTTTATAATGTGTCTTCTTCTATTGATGACTTATAAATTGTAGTAAAAATAAGCATACAATTAAATATGCTTATTAACTGGTAATGTTACGATAATTCGAGACTTTTATCATGTTTTTTAGTCTACTCTTTAAATCTGCAGTAATTAAAAACGCTTAAATATTGAAAAAACTTTAATGCGGGCTATCTTTATTCATACTAATTATTTGGTATTAAAGTCATATATAGATGATATATGTTCTGTCTCTATTGCTTATTAATAATCATCACTACTTTTATGTATAATATTTAATTCGACTATTCATATAGTTAAACAAAACCTTGAACAGTCGCAATTGAAAATACAATAAAAAGGAACAAGATTATTTACACTTTATATTGGGATAAAGGCGGTGCCAATATGGCAAGCCATGCAATTTTTGAAGAATTAAATATTGATTATGAAATGGTTGAAATAGACCTGTCAAAAAAGATGCAAAAATCAGCAGAATACTTAGCAATCAACCCCAATGGTAAGGTACCTACGTTATTACATAATGGGCAAATCATTTATGAGTCAGCTGCCATTTTAATGTATATATTAGATCAATATCCCGAGTCGAGATTAGCGCCTGATTTAAATTCTCCAAAACGCGGTATTTATTATCAATATATGTCATGGATGTCTAATACATTACAAGAGGCGATTGATCGTTGGGCTCATCCTGAACAGTTTGTTAGTACTGAAAATGCGATTCAAGAGGTCGTTGAACAAGCTGCGTTAGATCTTTCTCATTGTTGGAGCATTATAGATAAGGAGTTATCAAGTAATGGTCCTTGGTTATTAGGTGATACCTTGAGCGGTGCAGATTTTCATCTGTTTATGATTGCATATTGGAGTCGATGTTACACGAGTAGAGCACAGGATTGGACACACATTAATGACCATTATCAAGCAATGTTAAAACGTGATGCAGTACAAACAATGATGCTACAAGAAGGTATAAATTAATCAATTATTTATTTATTCATTGATTGATTAAAAAAGGGCTAGCATTAAGGTAATACCATTAAGCTTATAATATATTTAATGGTATAGATTATTAAGACAGGGATCAGTTTCTTTTAGGCCTGATACTTTTTAAGGTGTATTTATGGATGAAGAACACAACAAGAGTTCAAATAAAATATTGTTTAATACGTTTGATTTTAAAACAGATATGTTACAGCTGACGTTATTAACGGAAATGTTTGATAATTTTTCTGAAGCCGTTTTAGTTGCGAATACAGAAAGAAAAATGATCTATATGAACAATACCTTTGCAGAGTTGTTTGGATACCAAAAACAAGAACTATATGGCCATCAAACAAAGATGCTTTATGCTGATGAATCAGACTTTTTGGAGCAGGGAAATAAACGTTTTAACCCTGATAGCCAAGCAACTGCCAATACTTATCGTGTTAGTTATCAACGTAAAGGCGGAGCACAGTTTCTAGGCTTAACCACTGGTGCTGCGATGCGCTCTTCTTTAGGTGAGGTGGTTGGTTATATTGCCATTATCCGTTCAGCACGTTCTGCTGAACAGTCCTTAGACACATTACAACAAATCCATAATATTACGTCTAATGTTGATTTAAATTATGACCAACGTGTAGATAGGCTATTAAATATTGGGTTAAACCATTTTGGTTTTGAAATCGCGATAATATCGCATATCACGGGGAGTGATTATATTGTTGAAAGTTGTGTTGATGTTAATGAAGAGCTGCAACCCTCTACTTGTTTTGATGTTTCAGGCACATACTGTGTTCATACATTGCAAGCCGATAAAACCATAGGGTTTCATTTTACGGCGCAAAGCGACATTAAAGATCACCCTTGTTATCAGAATTTTCAGCTGGAATCTTATATTGGAACTCCGATCAAGGTTGATGGGGAGTTATATGGGACAGTCAACTTCTCAAGCCACAAACCGACTGAACCATTTTGTATAGATGATTATATTTTGATGGGGATATTAGCGGATACTTTAAGTTTTTTAATTTATAAGAAACTCTCTGAACAAGAGTTATTATTATTAGCGAGTACTGATGAATTAACTGGCTTGTTAAATAGGCGAGCAACGTTAGAACGATTAAACGAACAAGCTAAAATGTCTAGTCGGGCAGGATACAATCTCACTATTATTTTTATTGATATTGATCATTTTAAATATATTAATGACCAATGGGGGCATATTGCAGGCGATCATGCGTTAAAAGGCTTTTCCAGTATAATTAAAGAGTTAGGCCGAGAAACTGATTTTTGTGGACGCATTGGTGGAGAGGAGTTTATTTTTGCGATGCCTGTTTCAAGTGAAGCTGGTGCTTTACAAATGGCTAATAACTTACGTAAAAAATTGCAACAGCAAAGCATTGAGATAGGCGATGATGTTTTTGTTAATTTAACGTTTAGTGCCGGCTTAGCTATATATCAAAGTGGAGAGTCAATTGAGTCATTACTGATGCGTGCTGATCAAGCTATGTATCAAGCAAAACAAAAGGGTAGAGATCAAATTTGTTTGGCAGAGGTCATTAAGCCACAGCGAAATGAAGCTTAACCCAGTATAAACCTTGTTTATGTTATGGTCTCTTTTTTAATAAATCGTTTAGGTTCAACATATGCAAAGACAGTTAACATTATTATTTAGTATTATTCTACTTACTTTAGTTTACGGTTGTTCTGATGAGGATAAAAAGAGTATAGAAAAAAATGCTGGTGAAAAAGTTATCAATGCACCAGTTGACCCTAGTTTGTTTGCTAATGGTGCTATTGTTGGTGATGTTGAAACCGTTGAGTGTACGTTAAGCGGCGGTACTGAAACCAGTTGTTATCGAATCACTATTGCCGGAGCTCCAGCCGATCCTGATTCATCTCCAGAAGGCCCATATTGTCCACCAACAATAGAGTCGAGTGCAGAAGATGGAGGTACATGGATTGATGGTGAAGGTACTGTCTATCAAGTTGACGGTGAATTTATTAAAAATTTGTCGACACTGTATAAAGATAAAAAATGGCAAATGTACGATATTAAAACAGGCGAAATTACTGTTATAGATGGTGCGAAAGGTTGTGAGATTGCTGGTGACCCTAGGCCTATTCCTGGTTTTAATAATTTCTGCTTGTCTTGCTCCTTGGAAGACTTAGATGGTGGAATTCAAAAAACAGTCTTAATCCCCAAAGTGCCTGTGCCAGCGACTAAGTCGACAACTATTAATGCTAGGTCTAATATTGGTATTGCTTTGAATGGTGTACTATTCGGTCCTCCTGCACCATTAGATATGATATTAAGCTCTTATACTCTCGGTGTATTAGATGATTGTGGTGCACATGCTAACCCACACGAAGGTTACCATTATCATTCCGCCAACGGGTGTTCTGAAATTGGTATTCAGGAAGATGGGCACTCAGCCATGATTGGCTATGCATTAGATGGATATGCAGTTTATGCGAAAACAGATAAAGATACTGTTGAGTCTAAAGGTTTAGATGCATGTGGAGGTGAAACGGATCCTATACGTGGTTACCATTATCATGCTTCCGCACCTGGAACAAATCAGATATTCGGTTGTTTTATGGGGGAAACAGGACATTTTGAAGGGGAAGCAAAAAGACCAGAAGGTGGTCCTAACGGTCAGCAAGGCCCTCCAAAAGATTAATTAAGTCATGTGTACGAGTTTCGTGACTATATTAAGCTTGTTTTCACTTTGCTTAACCTTACTCACAATAAACCTGTTAAATGTGAGCAGTTAAGTAGGGTTAGTTTGTTAGCTACTTTAGTTTAGGTGTTGAATTATTTATTAAATAATAGACCCCGTCAGTTAAGTTTATTTATAACCGTTGTTGGTTATTTAGGGGGTATTTTTAGCATGGCTTTAGCATTAACAGACATCATTAACTTAGATGGTAGCCCTTTACAAGATCAAGCCTTTATTAAGGCATGCAAGCGCACTTTAGATAAGACCGGCGTATTAGTAATAAAAGACTTTTTAAAAGCTACAGTGATTTCATTGCTACAACAAGAAGGCAAAGATAATCAACACCTTGCTTATTATACAAGCAATAAACATAACGTATATTTAACCGAAAGTGATGTTAACTATAGTGATTCTCACCCAAGAAATCGCCAAGTAGTTTCTTCTAAAGGTTGCATTACTACTGATCAGATTCCTGTTAATTCAGCATTACACAGCCTTTATCAAGCGGCTGAGTTTCGTGATTTCTTATGTGAAGTGCTGGGTGAACAAGCTTTGTACGAATATGCTGACCCATTATCATCAATTAACTTACATTATGCGGGTGAGGGGCAAGAGCTAGGATGGCATTACGACAATTCATCATTTGCCATTACGTTAATGGTTCAAAGCCCTAAAGAAGGCGGTATTTTTGAATATGTAAAAGATGTACGAGATGCTGATAATGGTGATATGAACTATTCAATGTCGGGGAAAATATTAGACGGGGTTATCGACAGCGAAAGCTTGTCAATGGCGGATGGTGCATTGGTATTGTTTAGAGGTAGGAACTCAATACATAGGGTAACACCAACCGTTGGCGAGCAAACAAGGATGTTAGTGGTATTAGCTTATAATACACAGCCTAATATTAGTTTATCTGAGTCTGCTCGTATGACTTTCTTTGGGCGCTTAGATTAATATCTAACACGCTTTATTGCGTACTAGCTACATTAATTTTAACCAGTATAGTAACGAAACACCTAGGCTACAGGTGATTAATGAGCCAATAGTCGTCATAGCAATAATATTCGCAGCTAATTCCGCACTATGCCCCATCGCTCGAGCCATCACATAGCTCGCTGCCGCCGTTGGTGCTGCGGACATAAAGAACACTAACCCTAACAATTCACCTTGATAACCTAAACAATAAGCGCCAGCAGTAATTAATATTGGTCCGACTACGATTTTTAAAATAGTTGAAAAACGACAATTAAAGCTATTATTTTTTAACGCTTGTACACTTAAACTTGCTCCTGTACACAGTAGTGCAACGGGCAGAGTCATATCTGAAAAATATTGTCCGGTATTTATGATAAGTTCCGGTACTGGGATATTTAATAAAAAGCAAACCAAACCTAACAAGATGCTAATGATCAATGGATTTTTAAGAATCGACTTAACCATATTAATAATTATCGCTAGATTAAACCCTTCCTTTTTCGGCGATAAAATAATTACCGATAGAATGTTATAGAGTATTGTGTGTGAAGCAACGTATACAGCAGCTAAACCTAAGGTTGCTTCACCATATACATTACTCACATAAGCTAAACCGATGATCGCAGTGTTACTTCTGAATGCACCTTGAATGATCACTCCATGTTGGACTTTTTCTGTTACCCAAAATTTAGTGGCGATGATGCACAGTAAAAAGAAGATAAAATTAGCGGAAATCCCAAAAGCAATTAAGTAAAAATCAATCTCTGCTTGGTGGTCCATTTTGACAATACTAAGGAAGAGAAGTGTCGGTAACGTTACTTTAAATACTAGTTTAGAGCCTACTTCAATAAAACTATCATTGATCGTACCTGTTCTATTTAAAAACCAGCCTAGAAAAAGTAATAAACAGATAGGGCCGACAATAGAAAAGGAAAATTGTAAGGATTCGAAAAACATAGTTTAGCACTCATAGAAACAGAAAATAGGAGGCAATGAAGCGCTTACGATTAAAAGTGCAATCCATTGCTATTATTAATTGATGCCGGTTTAACTAAAAATACTATCACCCATTTGATCAATAGTAATTTTGGCTTTTCTAATGGTCATATCAATACAGTCATCGCGATTAGCAACAACATCAGAACGAATGAAAGTATGCGTTTGTAATTGCTCATCAAGTTGTTTGGTGATTGCGGCAGATAAACGATATTGACCTCCTTCACTAATAGGGGAAGGAGTAATAGTAAAACCTTTGTATTCGGTACTCTCTTCAACAGGTGGTGCTTCCGGCGTGTTATTACTATCGCTTGAAAAGAGTGATGTTAGCGTTGACAAAAATCCCATTACTTTTAATCCTTATAAAAATATATTTGTTAAGACATTGTAAATCAAAGTGCTTTTAATGTGTTATTTATCTTACATAAGAATAATCAGGAGTTTTAGACATAAAAAAAGCAACTAAAGTAGTTGCTTTTTTATTGCGTAAACCTAACCGGTTAATTCAACATTTAAACATATTTAAATGTTTACAATAAACCTATTGCATTGGCGAATACTAATAAAATACCAATCGGTGCAACAAAGCGCAACAGAATCAAGATTATTACAAATGGTGTACCTGTTAAGTGTAGCTCTTCTTGCAAAATGTTTGGTTTGATAACCCAACCAGCAAAGATAGAGATAAATATACCGCCTAATGGTAACAAGATATTAGCCGTCAAATAATCTAAGAATTCAAAGATATCTCCGCCCATACCAAATGATAGCTTAGTCCATTCAGCACCTGCAAAAGAGTAAATTGAACATAAACTGAGCACCCAAATACCTACACCAGCAACGATTGCAGCTTTAGTTCTGCTCATTTTTTGACGTTCAACTAAGTACGCTGTCGGGGACTCTAACAGTGCAATAACTGAAGTGAATGCTGCAAATACAATCATGATAAAGAATAATGTACCTACAAAGTCACCAAAGGGCATTGAACCAAACGCTAATGGGATTGATTGGAATAATAACCCTGGTCCTGCACTTGGCTCTAAACCATTTGCAAACACAATTGGGTAAATAGCTAAACCCGCGATTAAAGCAACAATAGTATCTGCAATAGCGATAGTGATCGATGTCTTAACGATAGACACACCTTTAGGCAGGTAAGCACCGTATGTCATCATAATTCCCATTGCTAAGCTAAGTGTGAAAAAGGCATGACCCAATGCTACTAAAGCTCCTTCAATGGTTAATTGAGAGAAATCAACATGAAACATGAAATTAAAAGCAGCTGCAAAATCACCTACAACAGCAGAATAAAACATGATACCAACTAGCAAGACAAGTAATGCTGGCATCAAGTAAGTAATTGCTGTTTCTAAGCCTTTTTTCACCCCTTTTGAAATAACGTAAATAGCAGCAATAAGTGTTAACGTTGACCACACCATTAATTGCGATACGCTGGTAATTAATTCAGTAAATAGTGCGCCAATCACATCCGCATTAGTTGCAGGGTCTGCAGCCGCAGCACTGAACTCGCCTGAGCCAGAAAAGAATACGTAAGCAGCGGCCCAGCCAGCAATAACAGCATAGAAGCTAAGAATAAGGAAACCAGCAATAACCCCGATCGTACCAATTAAAGACCAGTGAGATGAGCGCCCTGATTCTGCGGCAACATGCGCAATAGCATTCGCTGGCGTTGAGCGGCCACGTTTACCAATGATTACTTCTGCCATCATGACAGGAATACCAATTAGTAGAATACACAATAGGTAAACCAGTACAAATGCACCGCCACCATTTTCTCCCATTATGTATGGAAATTTCCAGATGTTACCTAGACCTACAGCTGCGCCTGTTGCAGCTAAAACATACGCGTATCGACTTGACCATCGATTAGACACTTGTGTATCAGTACTCATTTAAATCCTTGAATGTAAATAAATAGGTATATTTATGTCTTATGCGACATAAAAATATCTATTATGTAAATAATGGCGTAAGAATAATAAAAGTTCGGCAAAGAGGCTACTGAAACACGCATAAAAATTAATTTAAGTCATAAAAGGCAGGACTTTTGACGTGCTATGGTCATTTTATGAACGTATAGACCTTAATTACCGAGTTCTTTACTGCTGTTAGTTGACAGTAGAGGTCACTATAAGGTTATCTAGCATTGTTTCATTAAGTTTTTGTGTTCGCTTTCATAATCATTTTAAATTGGAGAAGAAAATGGTCAAAGTTGAGAAATCTATTACTGCAAGTTTTGATGTAGATCCACAATGTGGTTTCACACCACTTTGTCCAGATGAGTTACCGGTTGAAGAAGGGCACCTTATATCTGAACAATTGAATGAACAGGCTAAGTTTGCAAGCTACCGAGTTGTTAGTAAAGATTGCCATCCTGCAGAAGCACCTTGGATGGCAACATCGGCAGAACAAGTGATGACACCTGTAGAAGGTGAGTATCCAAATTTAGATATAAAGTGGCCAGCGCATTGCGTTGTAGGTACAAAGGGGAACTCACTTATCCCTGGTCTGCCTAATGAAGTTGAATATGATTTTGTTGTTGAAAAAGGTGTTGAGCCAGAGATGCATCCATATGGCGCTTGTTATCACGATCTAAGTGAGCAGCAGAGTACCGGAGTAATTGAATGGTTAAAGGAAAAAAAGGTAAATGAAGTCATTGTTGGTGGTTTAGCAACAGACTACTGCGTAAAAACGACGGTTTTACAACTCGTAAAAGCGGGTTTTAAAGTCATTCTAAATAAAGCGGCTTGTCGAGGTATTGCAGATGATTCTATCCAATCAGCCTATCAAGAGATGCAAGAGGTGGGCGTAACATTAATCGCCAGTAGTCGGGAGTTAGCATTGTAATGCAAAATACAAAAATAGATCGTTGGTTGATTGATAGCTTAATGGATATCGATTTTTATAAAATAAGTATGTTACAAGCTTTTTACCATGCCGCAGAGTTTCGTTTAGTAAATGTGCAATGGAAATTTGCGTGTCGAAATCAAGAAGGTTTAGATTTAACGATTTTAATTCCTGAAATACAACGTCAACTTGAACACCTTTGTACTTTATCTTTTAGCGATGAAGAGTTAGATTACTTAAGCAAAATGCATTTCATTAAGCCTGATTTCATTGAGTTTTTACGTATTTTTAAATTAAATATGAAATTTATCCACCTGCATTCAGATGGTGAAAATATTAACCTCCGTTTTGATGGTCCATTGTTACATGTCAGCTTATTAGAAATTTATGCACTGTCGATTATCAGCGAATTACATACTTTTATAAACTGCGGTGGATTTGATCTATTTGTCGCGAGAGAAAAGCTTGCAGATAAAATTGCACTATTAAAAGCAGAGAAAGATTTAACTGGGCTAACTTTTATCGATTTCGGTACGCGTCGTCGGGCCAGTAAAGCGTGGCAAGAAGAAGTGCTTAGTACATTAAAATCTGAATTTCCTAATGAGTTCTTAGGCACAAGTTGCGTGCATTTTGCTCGTAAATTAGATTTACCTGCGATGGGTACCATGGCCCATGAATGGTTTCAAAGTTGGCAAGCGGTTACTCGTTTAGCCGATGCGCAAAAAGCCGCTTTAGAAGGGTGGGTAAGAGAATATCGAGGACGTTTAGGGATCGCTCTAACCGATTGCTATTCAATGGACTCTTTTATGCGTGATTTTAATGATCCATATTTTGGCAAGCTTTATGATGGGTTGCGACATGATAGTGGTTGCCCATTCGAATGGGGTGAGAAGGCGATTAGCCTTTATCATACGATGGAAATTGATCCTCTGAGTAAAACCTTAGTATTTAGTGATTCATTAGACTTTCCAAGAATGATAGAAATTTGGAAGCGCTTTAGAGGGCGTATAAAAGTTTCATTTGGTATTGGTACCAACTTGATGAATGATGTTGGTAATCGTCCCTTAAGTATTGTGATAAAAATGGTAACGGTTAATGGCAAACCAGTGGCTAAAATATCCGATGAACCAGGTAAGAGTATGTGTGAAGATTTAGGTTACTTACAATATTTAGCAAGCCAATATGGAATTGATCCAAGTATCGTTAAAGTGTCTAAATAGCTTAAATTTATGAATTAAAGTAATTAAAGTAATTAAAGTAACTAAAGTAAAAAAGCCGATAAGGTTGATGTTTTATCATCCAGTCTTATCGGCTTTTTACGTATGTGAGCTTTTTAATAAAGGGTTACTGAGGTAGATCTGCTACCTCATTATTTTTGATTAAAACGTCTTAACTTAGATAATACATCAATCAATAGGGTGATATTTAATGCATCACTATCGGCATTTTGTTCAATGTAATTACCTTGCCAATCAATACTATCAATATCGCCATTACCAGAAAATTGAGTAATGCGTCTATTTTCATAAATGATGTAGTTATTACTATCACCGGATAACACAAAGTCTCTATCTTGTTTAGCAAATAGGGAATGACCACTGCTAAATTGATTACTTGGATTTTCAACTCCAAATACGTTTTGCATCAAGGTAGGCATCAGGTCTACATGGCTTGTCATATCATAAATAGTACGCGGCAGTTTATTTGGCCACACTAATATCATTGGTACACTTGCACCACTGATCAATGAGTCGTTGTTATTTTGCTCTTTAAAAGACTGACCATTAGTACCAGTAATGACGATGATCGTATTCTGATAAGCTTGTTGTGCTTTTAAGCTATCTATTAGACGCTGTATTTTCTCATCTATTGCGTGTACCTGAGATTGATAAAGTGTTAATTGCTCTGTTTGTTCAGGAATCGTTTTTATGCTTGGCTGGGTAAACAGATGATCGTTTTTCTGTTCTAAGTAAACATAAGCAAACCATGGTGTGTCTTGTTGTTGAGTTTTAATCCACTCATCCCATTGTTGGACAACTTGGTTATTATTTGTAGCATCAGAATAATATACATTAGGTGTTTTTTTCAATTGACTAAAGCTGCTTTGTAAAAACTCTGGGTGTACAAAGCCAATACTTGAAAACAGGCCGATAGGGCGTTTATCTTCTACAACTTTATTCATAAATACTGGTGCAATATGGTTATCGGTTATATCGTCCCAATAACTATTAGGTAAACTATAGAACAGACTAAATACACCTTGGGCACTGTTGTTTGCACCACTGAAGTGGTTTTTGAAATTAATCGCTTCTGTGCTCAGTAAATCTAAATGTGGCATATTTTGCGAGTTCAGCATATCTGCGCGTAATGACTCCACATTAACCACTAAAATATTATAGTCAGCGCTACTTGTTGGGGCTGTAGAGTAAGTCAGCGCCTTTAATGGGTAATTAAGTACTTGCGGGTTTGTCCCTAACGCATTCAACTCACTCTTCTGAATAGTGTCTTCATTTAACCAGCCCTGTTTAGTCAAGAAAGTCCTTGCTGTCATTGGGTAAGATAGCGGATAAAGCGAACGTTGATGGGTAATTGGTCGGTATTGTGTTGCATCAGCCCAAATGTAAACAAGATGGCTCAGTACAAAGCTTGCAAATAGGAATAGCGCAATAGGTTTGCCGATCTGTTTTGCGTGAATATGTCTGACTTTCTTCCACAGAATGGTAGAAAAAAAAGCTTCAAGTGCAAAGGTAATCGGGATAGAAATATAATGGAGATTAATTGAATAAATTTCTTCAACTTGTTCTGGTTTTTGTAAAAACTGCCAAATCAAGGGGTTGAGGTGAAATTCATACAATCTGAATATTTGTGTATCAACAATTAAAAAAGTGATCGCCGTTGTGGCGATCAGAATTGAAATTAGGCGATAAATTAAATTATTGGATATTAAAAAGGCCAGCGGGAATAATAAAATCCCAAATACCACAGCGGCTAGGAAACTGAAATGCCCTAGTAAACTGATAAATTGGTAGGTGATGCCGAGCCCCGTATCAGCTAAACCTGAGTACGCAATATAGCGCAAGCTGATTAAAGAAATAGCAATAATATTAAAGAACGTGAACCAGTGTGCCCAAGTGACATTTTTAGCTACGTTATCGTGAAATTTATGACCTGTTTCAACCATGTTTTTATTTATCTTTTGTATTAATAGAGGCACTTAATGCTTTAACAAACTTATCGCTGATAGCTTGACGTTGTGCTGTTGGTACTTGGCTATTAATGACATGAGTAATACTATTGCCTAAAATCATTAAGCTAAGATCCACAGAAACGTCATTGTCATGAAGTACATCCATCACTTGATCCAGAATTGATTCGATTTTTTGGCTAGAGTACTTTGATTGAATTGGCATAATAAACTTCTAATGTAAGGAATGATAATTGCGTTATGATACCGCACTCGTATTATTATACCAATGACTTAACCCCTCGATTTTGAAAAGTTACACAGATAATTAAGCGAATAATTACTGTTTCAAGATTGATTGCGGTGTGTATAATTTGCCAATTAAGTTTATTTGTTTCTCACAAGGTCATATTTCTATGAACGTTTCCGCTACCAATATTATTTTACACTCTTTAAATTACAACAGTGAAGGCGTTTTATCGTGCAAAATGCGTGAAGGCGAACTGCCTATTTCACCTTCTATTGAGCAGTTGGTGATGGATTTACATCGTAGCTACCAAAGTAAATCTAATAAAGCTTTTGCATTTTTTGCTGATGAAGGTGAAAAGTCGCAAGTATTCAAACGTGCTTTAACAGAAGAGCTGAATGGCGAGTTAGATTTTGTTGGATTTTCTCAACAAGCAGCTAGTCGTTTAGTTGATGAATTAAAAGATCATGACTTTGCTGAAGGAGGGGTGTTATTAATCAGTAAGTACACTTGGACAACCAGTGATTATTTACTAGTCGCATTGCTTCAAAATAACCAATCAATCAGCGTTAACGAGAATCTTGAGCTACAAGTTAGTCAGCATATTGAAACGAGTAAAATTCAATTAGTGGCTCGTATTGACCTTACTCTACTCAAGCGTGACCCTGAAGCTAACCGTTATATCTCCTTTATTAAAGGCCGCGTTGGTCGTAAAGTCTCTGATTTCTTTTTAGACTTTATGGGAGCAAAAGAAGGCTTTGATGCAAAAGTACAGAATGAAGGTCTGCTAAAAGCGGTAGAAGAGTTCTGTGAGAAGCAAGAGCTACCAACGGAGCAAAAGCAAGAGGTCCGAGAGGTTACTTTTAACTATTGCAAAGAGCAAATAAAAGAAGGGCAAGACATTGACCTTTCTAGTTTGTCGGAAGAGTTTCAATCGACTTCAAATCTAGAAGGCAGTTTCTATGACTTCGTTAGTGAAGATTATCAATTAGAAGAGAATTTCCCAGCAGATAAAACCTTAGTGAGAAAATTAACTAAGTATGTCGGCCAAGGCGGAGGTATGAATATTAGCTTTGACCAAAAACATTTAGGCTCATCTATTCATTATGATGAAGCATCGGATACATTAACGATTCAAGGTATTCCACCTAATTTACGCGAACAATTAAAACGTGATGCGTTGATTGATGCAGGTGAAACCGTGATCACTGAAACCGTTACGGATGATGGAAAAGCCCCTTTTTAAGCATTAATACATTACACTGTTTAAATACCTGTTGATGACAGTGCTTAAACAAAAAAGAGATAAAAGAATGAAATTATTTGTACGAGACTTAACTGTTATTGATTCAACTTACTTGGACGCTAGCCGTGGGTTTGTGGGTGAAAGCTATCAAGTTGACGTAGTGTTGGATGGACAGCTAAACGAACAATCTATGATTTTAGACTTTGCTTTAGTAAAGAAACAGATTAAAGCGATTATTGATGCAGAAGTCGACCATAAATTGCTGGTTCCAAGTTTGTCGCAAGCTTGCTCTGTTATCCCAGATGATGAGCGAACTCAGGTTAATTATCGGTTATCGAAAGATGAAGTAATTCAAGTTAAAGCACCGCATGAGGCATATTGTTTACTTCAATGTGAAGTATTAACAGAGGCATTTTTAGCCGATTACCTAGAGCAAGTTATCTTAGATAAGTTACCAGAAAACGTAACTGGATTGAGTATTAGTTTACGGTCAGAGGAGATTGATACTCCCTTTTACCATTATACTCATGGTTTAAAAAAACATAATGGAAACTGCCAACGCATTGCTCATGGGCATCGTTCTAAAATTGATATTTTTATTAACGATCAATACAGTAGTAAATGGGTTGAACAATGGGCAGCACGCTGGACTGATATCTATTTAGCAAGTGACAGTGATGTGATCAAACGTAGCGATCTTTCATTTATTACCGAGAAACCGACCGCGGAAGTACATTGTTCTGCCTATCATGCACCACAGGGGTATTTTGAATTATTAATGCCGGCTAGCCGTTGCGAGGTTTTAAATAACGATACAACGGTAGAAGAGCTCGCTCGCTTTATTTGTGAAACCATTAAAGACAAAGAGGGCGAAAATAAAGTCACTGTATTCGCCTATGAAGGTATCGGAAAAGGTGCCATTGTAGAGCTTTAAACTAGGCTGGGCGCTGATTGATTATGTACATTAGCAACTTCAGTTTTAATGTACATAAGGTTAAATAATATAATGATTGATAAGGATTTAAGATGGCTGAAGAAACGATTTTTAGAAAAATAATTGATAAAGAGATTCCATCGGAAACATTGTATCAAGATCATTATGTGACAGCTTTTCGTGATATCTCCCCACAGGCTCCAGTGCATATTCTTATTATTCCTAATAAACTGATTCCAACTGCCAACGATATCGAGGTTGAAGATGAAGTGTTAGTGGGTAAGTTATATACGGTAGCTAAACAGTTAGCGAAAGAAGAAGGTATTGCAGAGTCAGGTTATCGTTTGATAATGAATTGTAATAGTGACGGTGGGCAAGAAGTTTACCATATACATTTACATTTATTAGGTGGAAAAAAATTAGGAAAGTTAGTAAGTTAACTTTCTGAATTAATATATGGTAAGTTATTGATACTATTTTATTCTTTATAAGGTGGAGTTTACGATGAAAATACATACTAGTTTGTTACTGGTGATCATGAGTAGTGTAATGCTAGCGGCTTGTTCTACATCAGTAGAGCGTTTAGATGCACAACAACAGGTCGACTTAAGTGGTGCTTGGAATGACACTGACTCTCAGTTAGTGGCACAAGAAATGATCGAAGACTCTCTTTCACGCGCATGGATCAGCAAATTTGTAAGCAGTGAAGGTAAAGACCCCGCAGTCATTGTTGGTCGTATTAAAAATCTAAGTCACGAACATATTAATACCAATACTTTTGTTGCCAATATGGAACGTGAGTTGATTAATTCAGGTGAAGTACAATTTGTTGCAAGTGCTGCAAACCGTCAAGAAATTCGTGATGAACGAGCAGATCAAGATTTAAACGCTTCTGAAGCTACCCGTAAAGAAGCGGGCCAAGAGTATGGCGCAGACTTTATGATGCAAGGTCAAATCAATACCATTGTTGATGTGGATGGTACTACTCAAGTACGTTTTTACCAAGTCAACCTTGAGTTAATTAGCTTAAAGGATAATCGTAAAGTATGGATTGGTGAAAAGAAAATCAAAAAGCTTATCTCTAACAGTAAAATTCGTCCGTAACGTTATAGATACATGATTAGGCTCAGTAATGAGCCTATTCTGTATGAAATGGAATAACTATGCATAAATTGTTACTTGCCTTTGTCTTCTTACTTTCTGGCTGTGCTCAACACAATAACAATCGACTTGCAGATGATTTACAGTTTGAAACACCAGAATCTATTCTTTCAGCATTACAAGAAACCAAGCCAGACGATAGAGATATTGCTCAGTATTACCTTAATCTAGGTTATTTACAGTTATTATCTGGGCAGTTTCCTGCATCAATCGAATCCCTATTAATCGCAAAAAAACAGATGCAATCTTTAGCTGCAACCTCTGTTTCTGAGAATATTGGGGCAGGGACCGTTAACGAAACCTTAAGAAGTTATAGTGGTTATCCACTAGATCGGGTAATGGTTCATAATATGTTAGCCTTGAGTTATTTATTTAATCGGGATATCGACGGTGCGCGGGTAGAAATGTTGCAAGCTGATGTTGCGATGAAAAAGCTAGCTGATAAGGATTCGTTGAGTGGGCAATTAGTGAGTACCCACCTGTTGTCGGGCATTATTTATGAATTATTAGATGAGCGCTCCGATGCTTTCATTAGTTACCAATTAGCTGAGAATATTCTTAACCAACGAAAAATAGCTTTACCAGAAGGGTTAACATTAGGTTTGTTAAGAATGAGTTTAAAGATGGGGAATGACCAAGCTTACGACCGCTATAGTAAATCCTATCCAAACTTGGTAAAAAAAATGAAGGGTAAGGAACAAGTATTTGTATTATATTTTGATGGCGTAGTCTCTAATAAAATACAAGCTAGCTTGACTGTCCCTAGTTTTAATGGGCAGCAATTGATCCGCATCGCGATGCCAACATACCCTGAACGATTACCTCGCTCATTACATGCCAAAATAAGTGATGGTGAGCAATTAGTGAGCAGTGACGTTGCTGAAAATATTAATGTTATTGCTCGAGAAGACTTAGACAAAGAGTACCCCTCCATTCTCTTATTAACAACCACTCGAGCGATTGCCAAATATCAAGTGGTACAAGAAACAAAGAAAAAAGATCAACTGCTAGGCACCTTACTTAATTTCGCGACATTACTCAGTGAAGTTGCAGATTTACGAAGTTGGAACATGTTGCCTGCCACCATTCAGTTTGCATATTTAGAAACCAATGCCGATGATATCGTTGTGTCAACTCCTAAGACTGTTCAAACAGATGTGGACTTAAGTTTAGGGCATCAACATGTTATTTTAGTGACTAATTTATCTGATAAAGTATGGCATTATCAACAATAATTGCCCTTTGTTAAGGAGTTAACATGAAAAAGATTACCTTACTTGTTTCACTATTAATCAGTGTGTTTTTGTTCAGTGCTTGTTCAAGCCAGTCCTCAGGCCAGTCTGATAATGAACGTCCAACTTGGATTGACCATGCACAGGTAGATTATCCTCAATCAGAATATTTAACGGCGGTTGGGCAAGCATCGAATCGTACCCGAGCTGGTAAAAATGCAGTCGCTAACCTATTAGAAATATTTTCAGTTAACGTAAAAGCGGAAACCAGAACATTAACAGAGGCTGTAAAGCAGGAAAGTGCGTTAGGTGTGACGATGGAAAGTTCTAGTACTTTGCAGCGGGATATACAAACTGAAACAGAACAGGCAATCCAGGGCGTAGAGATTAAACAGACTTGGCTAAGTCCAAGCGGTGAATATTATGCTTTAGCTGTTTTACATCGTCTTAGTGCTTCGCAAAATTTAACTGAATCAATTGTAGAGCTTGATCAGAAAAGCGCAGAGTTAATCGATTACAGTATTAACCAATCCCCTAATTCTATTGCATCAATTAATGCATTACGCTCAGCACGAGATGTACAAATAACGCGTAAAATGGCTGACTACCAATTACGTTATATCAATGGTACTGGTGTGCCTGCGGATATTTCGAGTGATAAAATTGAGCAATTAATTAAGCAAAAACTAGCTGCATTAACTATTACTGCAAAGGCAGATACCGAATCACAAGAGAAAGCAATTCAGTCTGGATTATCTTCTTTAGGGGTAAAAGTAACAGACAACGCAAACATTGAAGTCACTGGCAAAGCTGATATGACCAATCCCGCATTAATTGATGCTTGGTATTGGTTACGTGGTAGTTATGAGTTGAGCATTAGTGAAAATGGCCAAGTAATTAGTCGTAAGCGTTGGCCTATTAAGGTCTCGGCAAAACAAAAAGATCTACTTAAATTGCGCTTACAGGATAAATTAAGCAATCGAATGAACGAGTACTTACAACAATTAATTAGTGACTCTCCAACGCTTTAATTTGTTTATATAAATCGCTTAAAATAGGCGTTTCAATATTATGTTGTTGTGCCTTTTTAATTAAATACCCATTAATAAACTCAATTTCTGTTTCTCGACCGTAGTAAATGTCTCTGTTCATTGAAGAATAATTGTCTGCGGTTGCCGCAATGACATTAGCGACAGTGTCTTGTAATTCATTCAAATCGAAATTTAATTGTTCAGCTTCTGCTATTGCAAAAATTTCTAATACTAAGGGCTGGATCAATGGGGCGTATTGCGCTAAACGTAATTGACCATTTTTAATTTGATGAATGGCCGTGAGCGGATTGATGACTGCATTAATGACTAACTTTAACCAACATTTTTCAATAATACTTTGGCTAGTATGTGAATTAGGCATCACTTGTAGTAGAGGAAATAAATAATTGTTTAATATAGCTTCTATTTGTTGAGAGTTGCTAACCTGTGAGTGTCCCGGGTAAAAGCCAAAGTAACTTGGTCCAGCGCCAGTATGAGTTATTGTTAAAGTGTTAGTCAGTAAGCTAGCATTAGCAGTGCTAGCACAAATGATCGGGTTGTCAGGAAAATGTGTAGCAACTTGTTCTGCACAACCATAACCATTATGCATTAAGATAATGGCCTGTTGTGGGTGAATATGAGTTTGCTGTTGTAATAGGGCTGGTAGTACTTGATGTGCTTTAACACACACTAACAAACTACTTTTCTGTGCCTCCAGTGACGTGTTTAGTAAATACTCACCATGAGAGATATTGAATGAGTGGCTTTTACCCATTAAGTCTGTGAGCGTTAAAGTGTTTGTAGTGAGCGGCGAGCGCGATACAATATGGCATGGGTAACCTGCTTGTAATAATTTGGCTAGCCATAAGCAACCAATCGCACCAGCGCCAATTATTTGTATCATATTGTTCCCTAAACCCCTAAATGACTGCCATTATTGATATAAGCATCTATTATGCTAATTTGCTGATTTAGTTACAAGAGACAATACACCCTCTATCGTGATGCTTAGTAATAGATGATTGCTGCATTTTCTGGTAAATTCACACCCTAGAATATTTTATAGTTTTAAAAAGGAATAAAGATGCCTTCATTTGATATTGTATCAGAAATTGATTTAGTAGAAGTTAAAAATGCCGTGGATAATACCAGTCGTGAACTTGGTACACGTTATGACTTTCGCGGCGTAAAAGCATCCATTACATTGAATAAAGAAGTGGTTAAGCTAGAAGCGGAAGCTGAGATGCAAATTAATGCATTACGCGATATGTTACGTGCGAACTTAGTAAAACGTGGTGTTGATACTCGCTCTATGGATCCTGATAAATATGAGCAGTCTGGTAAGTTTTGGTCTCAAAATGTTAAGTTTAAAGTTGGTGTAGATCAACCAACGGCTAAGAAATTAGTGAAACATATTAAAGATAGCAAAATGAAAGTACAAGTATCGATTCAAGGTGATCAATTGCGTGTGACGGGTAAAAAACGCGATGACCTTCAACAAGCTATGCGCTTAGTGAAAGAGTGCGATTTAGGAATGGGTTTCCAGTTTAATAACTTTAAAGATTAAGTTTTACTATTACTCTTGTAGTTAAATAAAGCCAAGGTACAGATAATTCTATACCTTGGCTTTTTGTTTTTTAAGAAAACTCAATATTTATCTGGGTGTTAAGTTACACACATACTGTTGATAGATATTAACTAGCTCTTGTTGGATCAACGTTTTACCTAAAATATCATGAGATTGGATTGTGTCCCGAATTAAATCTAGGTCTAATTGAACTAAGCAAGTTTCAGAAATTGGGAAATAGCTTAAATGCCATGGTTCTTCCGCAACGCCGCCTTGATCTTTCTGGTAAGGGCGATAGAAGCCAAATTTCTGCATATTCTCACTTAACCAATCGGTTAATTCACTAAAATATCCACCATTTAAGTATTCATTTTTTTTCAGCTGTAGTGACTGACCTTGCGGTAATAAGCTTGGGTCGTATACATCGATATCGGTTCCCCAATGATGCCGACTGGCACCTGGTAGAGCTGACCAATGTAGTAGGTGGTAAAGCTTATCTAACTCATCCACAGATTTGATATCAATAGGCTTTTCTTGTTTATCTAAAATAGCCGTGATACCTGAATACTTATTATTCCATATTTGTAATTGACGCTCAAAACTACGGAATGCACTAGCAATATGCAAGGTAAAGCCTGCATTTTTAGCACTGTTCTGTAACCCAGTAAAGTCTGCTATTACTTGCTTATGCAGTAACCTGTTAGGTGCAAACTCAACTAAATGAGTTTGCGATTGACCTGTCAATTCAAGTAGGTTCATACTAGTAAGTTTTTCAGTGTTAACTTAAAGATATCGACTAATTCATCTAACTGTGCAATATCTGTTGATTCGTTTACTTTATGAATCGTTGCATTAATGGGGCCTAATTCAACTACTTGAGCACCTGTTGGAGCAATAAAGCGCGCATCAGAAGTACCACCACTGGTCGAAAGCTCTGTAGTGATGCCGTTTGTCGCTAAAATAGCTTGAGCAACAGCATCAGTTAATGAGCCTGGCTCAGTGATAAAAGGTTGGCCGTTATAAGTCCACTTAATATCGTATTCAAAGCCAGCCTTATTCAAAATACCTTCCACTTTTTCAGTTAACATTTCAGCTGTTAGCTCTGTTGAATAACGGAAGTTACATTGTACAACTGCATCCCCGGGTACAACATTGCTCGCACCGGTACCAGAATTGAAATTAGTAATTTGAAAACTAGTTGCAGGGAAATACTGATTGCCTTTATCCCATTCAGTTTGTACTAATTCTGCTAAAGCAGGAGAAGCTAAATGAATCGGATTGTTAACAAGGTGCGGATAGGCAACATGTCCTTGTGTACCTTTAACGGTGATGTCTGCAGTTAATGAACCTCGACGGCCATTTTTGATAATGTCGCCAACATGGCTAGTACTTGATGGTTCACCAACTATACAGTAATCAATTTTTTCATTACGCGCTTCTAAAACATCTATCACACGTGTTGTACCGTTAATAAAAGGACCTTCTTCATCACTGGTAATTAACAGGGCAATAGACCCTTTATGATCTTGATGTTCTTCGATAAATGCTTCTAAACCTAACATGAAGCAAGCGATACCACTTTTCATGTCAGCGGCACCACGACCATATAACATGCCATCGATAATTGTTGGTTCAAATGGTGGTGTATTCCATTTTTCTTCTGGCCCTGGTGGCACTACGTCGGTATGTCCAGCAAAACAAAACAAAGGAGCTTCAGTGCCTCTTCTTGCCCATAGGTTTAATGTATCTTCAAATTCCATTGTTTCACAAACAAAACCCAGTTTTTCTAAACGTGAGATAAGTAGGGCTTGGCATCCAGCGTCTTCCGGAGTAACAGAGCGACGACTGATTAAATCTTCTAATAACGATACGACTGGTGAATTGCTCATTGTATTTCCTTATACAGCAAAAAAAGATTGATAGTTTTTGGCATTAAATCCAACAATGGCTTTACCATTATGAATAATAAGAGGGCGTTTAATTAAAGTAGGTGACTCAATGAAAAGAGCACTTACGGTATGTTCACCAAGGTTTTCTTTTTGCTGATCTGTTAGTGCGCGGTAACTGGTACTGCGTTTATTTAATAGCTCATCCCATGAAGTCACTGTGTAAAATTGAGTTAATAGTGTGTCATCTAACCCATCTTTGCGGTAATCATGAAAAGTGAATGCAATATCGTTTTCTTTTAGCCATTTCTGTGCTTTTTTTATGGTATCGCAATTAGGGATACCGTACATAGTTGTTGTCATTAAGAATGCTTCTAATGTGAAATAAAAAGATAAATGATTGTAACAAGAAAGAGAAGTTAAGAACAAGGTAGGGCTAAAATGAAAAAAGCCGCAAAAGCGACTTTTTTATCGAAGGATAGTTATGATTATTTAACGATTTTAAGTACAGGGTCAGACGCCACTTCAACAGTGCCTGACATTTTCTGTAACTCTTTAATTTCATCCATGTTAGAAATAACAACAGGCGTTAAAATAGATTTTGCTTTTTCGGTTAATAAAGCTAGATCAAATTCGATGATAGTATCACCTGCTTTTACTTTCTGTCCTTCTTGAGCAATACGCGTGAAACCTTCGCCTTTTAACTCAACAGTATCGATACCAAAGTGTACGAATAGTTCAATACCATCCGTAGATTCTAACGAAAATGCATGGTTAGTTTCGAAAATCTTACCAATTTCTCCGTCACATGGTGCGACCATTTTGTTACCAGTAGGACGAATAGCAATACCATCACCAACAATTTTTTCAGCAAAAACAACATCTGGCACATCTTCAATAGCAATTATTTCACCCGATAAAGGTGCAATAATATCAATAGTATTTGCTGTTTGTGTATTACCGCTAACCGCTTTTTTTAAAGAATCAAAAAAACCCATATAACTAAACTCCAATTTAATAAAATAAAAAGGGAGGTAAGTACAAGCTCACCTCACTTATCAATCAGTTAACTAATACCTTTAGCTTTATTGAAGTCGTTAACTAAGGCTTCTATTTCTGCAGCTGTTGCCATTGATAATGCTTTATCAGCTAGCGCTTTTGCATCTTCAAAGCTAGTGCTACGGATAACTTTCTTAACCGTAGGGATTGAAATTGCACTCATTGAGAACTCATCTAAGCCCATACCAAGTAGTAATAGTGTTGCACGTTCATCACCTGCTAGTTCACCACACATACCTGTCCATTTGCCAGCTGCATGAGATGCATCAATAACTGTTTTAATGATAGTTAAAACAGATGGTGTTAATGGGTTGTATAGATCAGAAATTAGTTCGTTTCCACGGTCTACAGCTAGTGTGTACTGTGTTAAATCATTTGTACCAATACTGAAGAAGTCTACTTCTTTAATTAAGTGGTGAGCAATTGCTGAAGCTGCTGGTGTTTCAATCATTACACCGATTTCAATCTCTTCATCAAAAGCAAGATTCTCATCTCGTAGCTCAACTTTTAATGTTTCTAAGATATCTTTTAACTTGCGGATCTCTTCAACTGAAATGATCATTGGGAACATGATACGAATCTTACCAAATGCAGAGGCACGCAGTAGGGCACGTAATTGTGGATTCATAATCTCAGGGCGATCAAAACAGATACGAATTGCACGCCATCCTAGGAATGGGTTTAATTCAGTTGGTAGATCTAAGTAAGGAAGATCTTTATCGCCACCGATATCCATAGTACGGATAATACAAGCTTTACCTTCCATTGCTTCTACAACATCTTTGTATGCAAGGAACTGTTCTTCTTCAGTTGGTAATTGGTCTCTGTCCATGAATAGGAATTCAGTGCGGTATAAACCTACACATTCTGCGCCATTGCGCTTAGCACCGTCAGTGTCTTTTACAGAGCCCACGTTTGCACCAACTTCAACTTGATGGCCATCAGTCGTTGTTGCAGGTAAATCTTTTAATTTAGCTAGTTCAGCTTTTTCGTGTAAGAACTCTTCACGAACCGTTTTAGCTTCTTCTAGTTGCGCATCTGTTGGGTTGATGATTACTTTGTTGTTTAAAGCATCAAGAATAACCATATCGCCATTCTGCACTTTTTGAGTAATATCGTTAGTACCAACAATTGCAGGAATTTCTAATGAACGAGCCATGATCGAAGTATGTGAAGTACGACCACCAATATCGGTAATGAAACCTAATACTTTATCAAGGTTAATTTGTGCCGTTTCAGAAGGTGTTAGGTCATTTGCAATTAACACAACCTCTTCTGAAATATCACTAAGATTAACAATCTCAATGCCTAATACATTTTTTAATAAACGATTACCGATGTCACGGAAGTCCGCAGCACGCTCACGTAAGTAAGGATCGTCCAACTCTTGTAGCATTTGTGCGTTTTCTTCAACTACTGCGTTAACTGCGTAGTCTGCTGTACATTTATTTTTCTTGATATAGGTGATGATATCTTCTTCAAGCTCTTCATCTTCAAGCAGCATTATATGCCCTTCGAAGATAGCTTCTTTCTCTTCACCAAATGTCTCAAGAGCTTTTTGCTTAACTACTTCTAGTTGAGCTGAAGTTTTTGCTCGGCCATCAAGAAAGCGAGAAATTTCATGCTCAATATCGCTTACTTTCTCAGTATTGAGAGAAATTTCGTCTTCTTGTAATAACAATGCTTTTGCAAACGTAATACCAGGGGATGCCAGTATGCCAGATATCATAACCTATCCTTAAACTACTAAATTTTTATCTTATTGAAAGATATATGTATTAAACTAATGTTGCCATTAACTCAACAAGCGTATCAACAGCTTTTTGCTCGTCTGCGCCTTCAGCTTTAATGTTCACTGATGTGCCTTGAGTTAAACCAAGAGTTTGTAGTTTGAAAAGACTTTTTGCACTTGCAGATTTGCTACCTACTTCAACAGAAATGTCAGATGCAAAAGATTTTGCTTCTTTAACAAATTGTGCTGCAGGGCGAGTATGAAGACCGTTTGGAGCCGTGATAGTTACTGTTTTTTGATACATGGTAACACCTTAATAAATTTAAATTTGTAATGATAGCAAATTTTAATTGATGTAAAAAAAAATTGCTATTGAACGACATTGAAATTGTTAAAATGCAGCGTATAAACTTTAAAAATGAGAGGTTGGAATAAAAGAAAAAATTGATAATAGCTATTAACTAAATATTAAGTTTTTCTCTAGGCTCACTCATCTTTAAGCAACCGTTATTAAAACGTTCAATATCATATTTAATGATCCTAAATATGGGGTACTAGGTCAACGATTTTCTCCGCTTTGAGGGGGAAAACTATGTATTATTGCTGTTTTTGGGTGTTTTTTGAGCAGGCCTAAGTTTTTACAACATTTAGATATGAAAAAAGGTGCTAAAAAGCACCTTTTTTAAGCTATTTAGGGTTTTGATTATGCGAAGTTTTCGCCTTCAAATACACCTGCAAAAAGTGCAGTTGATAGGTAACGCTCACCAGAACTTGGTAAAATAACCACGATATTCTTATCTTTGTATTCAGGTTCAGCTGCCAAACGTGCTGCTGCAACAACTGCTGCACCTGAAGAAATACCCGCTAAAATACCTTCTTCTTCCATTAAGCGACGTGCCATTGCAATTGCATCTTCGTTGCTTACTTGCTCTGCACGGTCAATTAATGTCATATCTAAGTTTTTAGGGATGAAACCTGCGCCAATACCTTGGATTTTGTGAGGGCCAGGTTTAACTTCTTCACCAGCTAAAGTTTGTGAAATAACTGGCGAATCTGTTGGTTCAACAGCAACACTTGTAATCGCTTTACCTTTAATTTCTTTAATGTAACGGCTAACACCAGAGATAGTACCACCGGTACCAACACCAGCTACAAATACATCAATTTCACCGTCTGTATCATTCCAGATTTCTGGGCCAGTTGTTTCTACGTGGATTTCAGGATTTGCAGGGTTTTCGAATTGACGTAAGACTAAGTATTTTTTCGTTTCAGACTGTGCTAATTCTTCTGCTTTGTTGATTGCGCCTTTCATACCTAGAGCACCATCAGTTAACACAAGGTTTGCACCTAGTGCTTTTAATAATTTACGACGTTCAATACTCATTGTGTTTGGCATTGTTAAGGTGATTTTGTAACCACGAGCTGCAGCAACAAAAGCAAGTGCGATACCAGTATTACCACTTGTCGCTTCAACTAATTCAACATCTTTAGTTAACGTACCGTCTTTTTCTGCTGCTAAAATCATGTTTGCACCAATACGACATTTAACGCTGAAGCTTGGGTTACGACTTTCAACTTTTGCAAATACATTGCCTGTAGTTACATTGTTCAAACGTACTAGTGGAGTGTTACCAATTGCTTGTGAATTATCGCTAAAAATCTTACTCATCATATTGTTCCTATTGGTTGGGTGTTTTTTTATAGATAGCTTATAGCATATCCAATGTTTAAAAATGCGGAAGTGAAATTTTGTTATACCATATAGATTTTTGAGATATGTTGGATTATCACTCTCTTTTAAAGTAATTGTTTAGTAAGTGAAATTACATTTTATTTTATGAATCAGGCTATTTCTGATCGGGTACTGGATTGTTTACGCAGATAAAGTTATCTGCGCACACAAGTAACCTTGATATGCGCAAATGAAAACGTTAGTTGTTGGTTAAAAATTCTAAGTAATGACTGAGCTTTTGTAAAACTGCAATTTTTTCTTCACTATGTTGATGCTCAATTGCGAGTATTTCTAAGCGTGATATGTAGTTATCAACATTTTCGATGAAATAAGCCTCCCTATGACGATTCCATTTTTGCAGCTCTTCGCTGTTTAACGTTTGTGGATAGTTTCTCGCTTTGTAGCGATTCCATAATATCTCTAGGTTTGGATCATCAAAGTGAACTTGGTAGGATTCGATTTGTTGCGGCGATAATTGAGTGATCTCTTTTGCTTGCTTTTTATCGTTTGCTGAAGGAAAACCGCCTGAATACAGTTTTTGTTCAGGTTGCTGCTGCCCTGTACTTTTTGCTTCAGTATCAAAAACAGCCGTCAGCTTATCTACCAATTGCTTATTAGCTAGAAATAAATTCATTGACTCTCTGCATTGTTTGGCATCAATTCCTAATTCTTTTGCACGATCTGCCGTTAAGGTTTTTGCACTTGCAACAATTGGGCATTTATTAATATGAATCAGCTTAATTGGCGGGCGATTAATCCCTTCTGGCAAGTTGTCGGTTGCGGTATATAAATAAGATTGAATCTGTTCGATATCTAATGACAATAATTGTGATAAATCTTTGTTTAAATCAACAACAATAACTGCATTATTATTAGTTGGGTGCTGTGCGATAGGTAAAATATATGAGCAACAACCTTGTAGCGCTGGAAACATGCCAGAGATATGAACTAATGGAGCAAAAGAACCTAGCTTTAATTCATTTAATACTTTGTTTTTTTGTCTTAAGTTGTAACAGTAATCATAAAGTTTAGGGTGTGTCTCTTTGATCAATTTAGCCATGGCAATCGTGGCGTAAACATCGGACATCGCATCATGAGCCTGTTGATGCACAATATCGTTCGCTTTTGTTAATAACTCTAATTTAAAAGAGGGCGCATCATTTTCATCAAATACCCACTCGATACCTTCCGGCCTCAATGCATAACACGCTCGCACCATATCGATAATGTCCCAACGAGAACAACCATTCTGCCATTCTCTTTGGTAAGGATCATGAAAATTTCGATACAAGGTAAACCGAGTCACTTCATCGTCAAAACGAATGTTGTTATAACCCACTACACAGGTATTAGCCTGCTGGAACTGTTGTAAAATATTAAAAATGAATTGGTTTTCAAACTCACCATGTTGTAACGCATATTGCGGAGTAATCCGCGTTACAAGGCAAGCTTCAGGTGCGGGTAAATAATCATTGGGTGGTCGACAATACCATTGATATGGTTCTGAAATAATATTCAAATCAAGATCGGTTCTAATACCAGCAAACTGTGAAGGGCGATCTGTGCCTGGATTTAATCCGAAGGTTTCATAGTCATGCCATAATAGGCTTGGTGATACTTGATTCATAATATTTACCCGTAATTAATGTCGTTATATTGTGTCGAATTTACTATTAAAAAGCGAATCAATTGAGATGAATGTTACTGAAAAGTAAGTTTAATTGATTAATTTAATAGCGCTTTAGGTTTTATTTGAAAAAGCATGTCGACAATTTAATCAGCCACATAATTCTTACTGTTTAATCCAGACAGTTAACACTGCTTATTTATTTTAAATACGAGTTTTTAAACTGTAATGACAAGTAAGCTTAGAGTCTGTTGAGCATAGAACGAGTTATGCAATAAATCGATTTTGTTGCTTTTCTGTATCCATAATTACAATTTATCTTTATCAAAGAACAAATAGTAGTCGGAGATGAAAGGTTATTTTATTGTGTGCTGTTGTTGTGAAAATAAATCGCAGAACTCTTATATAATAGGTTTCTGGAGGTGTGTGATAGCTCAAAATACATTATAAATTTATCTCTCGTAGCTAACATGCTTCTTCATAATGTTACTTGAGTTACAACAAGGCAACAAAATATACAAAAATAATTACAGGTTGTTTACATAAAAATGGACAGGGATTTAATACTACTTATTTACTATTGATTCAGAGCGCGCTAGATACAAAAAATAATTGCAACACCGTAATTTTTATAAAAGTGTTTAGTTCTTTTCTTATTTAGAAATAAGAGCAACTAGGTTTAGTACTTTATTTTTTATCTAGTTCGATTTTGTTATTACTTTGAAAAAATAACATGCTTAAACCTTAAACCTTAAACCTTAAACCTTAAACCTTAAACCTTAAACTCTAGATATAAAAAAGCCCATACCGAAGTATAGGCTTGATAACAAAATTTAGTAGTTTGTCTTATTTAGAGATAAGAGCAACTAAGTCTAACACTTTGTTTGAGTAACCGATTTCGTTGTCGTACCAAGATACAACTTTAGCGAATTTGTCAGTTAGAGAAAGACCAGCAGCAGCATCAAATACTGAAGTTTGGATTTCACCGATGAAATCTTGAGAAACAACAGCTTCGTCTGTGTAACCAAGAACGCCAGCCATTTCATTTTCAGAAGCACGTTTCATTTCAGCACAGATTTCTTCGTATGTAGCAGCAGTTTTTAGGTTAACAGTTAAGTCAACAACAGAAACGTCAGCAGTTGGTACACGGAAAGCCATACCAGTTAGAAGACCGTTTAGCTCAGGAATTACTTTACCTACAGCTTTAGCAGCACCAGTTGAAGATGGGATGATGTTTTGAGAAGCACCACGACCGCCGCGCCAATCTTTAACAGATGGACCATCAACAGTTTTTTGAGTTGCAGTAGTTGCATGAACAGTCGTCATTAGACCTGATTCAATACCCCATTTATCGTTAAGTACTTTAGCGATAGGAGCAAGACAGTTAGTAGTACAAGAAGCGTTAGAAACGATATCTTGACCAGCGTACTCAGAGAAGTTTACGCCGTTAACGAACATAGGAACGTCGCCAGAAGGACCAGTTAAAACAACTTTTTTCGCGCCTGCAGTGATGTGCTTACGAGCTGTTTCGTCAGTAAGGAAAAGACCAGTTGCTTCAGCAACTACGTCTACGTCAACTGCGTCCCATTTTAGATCTTCAGGGTTACGCTCAGCAGTTACACGTACTGTGTTACCGTTTACGATTAGGTTACCGTCTTTAACTTCAACAGTACCGTTGAAACGACCGTGAGTTGAGTCATATTTAAGCATGTAAGCCATGTATTCAACGTCGATTAAGTCATTGATTGCAACAACTTCAACATCAGCACGTTCACATGCTGCACGGAATACGAAACGGCCGATACGACCGAAGCCGTTAATACCTACTTTAATTGTCATTTTATTTTTCCTTATGGATGTTTGATTTTTTTAACTTGTCATCATTATAAATGCCTTCGACACTTAGGATTTGATGTTAGTCAAGTTATAAGCTCTAAAAAACACTTTTCTTGCTCACTATTTCGTTAATCAGCTATTAGTGTTTTTTTGAACTAATATCACAGTAATTAAATTACTAGGGCATATTAAGGGCAATTCTCGATAAAATAAAGAAAAACCATCATTAAACTATTAATTCTCGCACTATTTTAGGTTTTTATTTAAGTCAATAGCTATCTGTAACCAGTTCCATAACTATATTTCATAAAATAGATTTTTTTGTTTGTGTTTTGTAACTTTTTTTAAAATTTATGAAAGTTTTGTACTATTTAATCACTGTTTTTAAAGAGTGTGTTTCACCAGCCGCCACTAATTGACCTGGGTCTGCAGTGATAGCCGATTCAATACAAAGCATGGTTTGATAACCATCATCGGGCATATCAGCAAAGGCTTTTGCACCTTCAACCCATGGGTTCCACACGACAACAGAATCATTTCCTTCGTTACTCACTGCTATTGTGCGCTGGTAAGCGCCATCGTTAACCACAATCGCAGTGTCATTGACAGCATAGATTGAATCAATAGGGTGGTCGATGTTAAGTGCTTGGTGACTTTGTTTTGCTTGATTATTTTGTAATGAATCGGTGTAGCTTGTTGCTAAACCTGTCACTGAACATTGTCGTTGATCTGCGATATGTAAGTAAGTATGTAATGCACCACTATAGTTAAAAGGCGAATCGCCGGTGTTTTCTGTGATTAATGTTAATTCAATATGATCAGTTAAGGATGCTTTTAAGGTCAGATTGAAATCATAAGGCCAGATAGTTTTAGTGTATTGGCTGGATTCTAATGAAAATTCAATATTAATGCCTATATCGGTGATATCAATTGTTGATAAAGTCCATTCACTGGTACGTGCAAAACCATGTGACGCTAATCCATTCTGTTTACTTTGTTGTGTGCTGCCAAACCAAGGCCAGCAAATAGGCACACCTCCTCGAATTGCTTTCTTTGAATCAAATATAGCGGTTTTGCTGAGATAGATGAGAGGGGCTGATTGTTTAGCTTGGAAGTGGACAAGATGAGCACCGTGTAAACTAAAGGCTGCATCGAACTTTTTATGCTTTAAAATGATAAATTCAAAATCATTTTGATCAACTTTAATACTTACATGTTCATTTAATGTTCTGATTGTCTTAAGTTTTAAATGTGAAATCATAGTGTTTCCTATGTAATGAATAATATACAGCATAGTCATTATATTTAACTTCTCACCAGCAAAATTGATTGAAAATAATAAATGCTAGTTTTCTTGCTATCAGTTAATTTTTTATATATTTATTTATCCAAAGTGCTTACTTTATCAGTTATATTTTATGCAATGAGGATATTTGAGTGATTAAGTCATTGCAAAACCGCGCCATTAGTTAAATACTCATTTTAACGTGTCAATATGACAGTAAGTTAACTATATAGATAGGTGTTTTATGAATAGTCCTGCATTAGAATCATTTATGCAACTCAAAGGAATAGACCAGCATTTTGTTGATGCATGGGGGAATCCGGCGACAGTTACCGAAGACAAAATCAAAAATCTGATTAATCACATGGGAATTAATGCTGATGATGAAGTTGCATTGATGGACTATTATCAACAACAAGAATTACAACATTGGTTATCGGTTCTTGCTCCCGTGATGGTTGTACAACAAGCACAAAGTTATGCGCTGGAAGTACATCTACCTATCGACTTTGTTACCGAGCCTCTCGTTTACAGAACTACCACTGAAGATGGTCTAGAAATTGATACGCAAATAACTGCTACTGATTTCTCTTTGGTAGGCAGCAAAGAGATAAACGAAATCGAGTTTCAACTATATGAAGTTGAACTTGCAGTCCCCCTCAATATTGGCTATCACCGTCTAACCTTATTAGAAGAAGGTAATGACGAACCGCTTGCAGAGATGTCGTTAATTATTACACCGGAACGTTGTTTTACGCCTGAAGTTATCCAACAAGGTAAAAAACTGTGGGGAACCAGTGTCCAGTTGTATTGTTTAAAAAGTGAAACAAACTGGGGGATTGGAGATTTTTCTGATTTAAAAGTGTTACTACAAAAAACTGCTGAAAATGGCGGAGATTTTATTGGTTTAAATCCTATACATGCATTAAACCCATCACAGCCTAACCAAGCAAGCCCTTATAGTCCTTCTTCACGCCAGTGGTTAAATATTATTTATACTGATATTACCGCTGTGCCTGAGTTTCAACATTGTGAGTCATTGCAAGAGCAATTCGCAGGTGATGCATTCCAATCAACATTATCTGCATTACGCGCTACAGAGTGGGTTGACTATGAGCAGGTCACAAAATTAAAACTGTCTGCATTGCGTGAATTGTTTGCAACTTTATTAAATAGTGAAGAGAACAACAGTAATATACAAAAGTTGAAGCGCCTTGATGCTCTTAAACGATATATTGCGGAGAAAGGTGACGCGTTGAAACAACAGGCTGCCTATGATGCATTACGGTTTAAATTTTTATCTGAAGATGAAAATGCATGGGGCTGGCCTGCATGGCCGGCAGGATTTCAATCTTTCTCAAGTGACGGTACACAACAATGGTGTGATGATAATGCGCAAGAAATTTTATTCTGGTGTTATTGTCAATGGGTCACAGAGAAGCAATTAGATGAAGCAGATCAATTAGCTCAATCTTTGGGGATGTCTCTTGGTTTATATCGTGATTTGGCAGTAGGTGTTGGTAAAAGTGCCAGCGATGTTTGGGCTAACCATGACTTATACTGTGAAAATATTAGTATTGGTGCGCCACCTGACGTATTAGGGCCACTTGGACAAAGCTGGGGATTACCACCTTGGGCTCCAGATCAACTTTATCAATCGGGTTATCAGCCGTTTATTGACTTGTTACAAGCAAATATGAGTTATTGTGGGGCACTGCGTATTGATCATGTGATGGCCTTGCTCAGGTTATGGTGGGTGCCAGAAGGGGAAACCGCCGATAGTGGAGCCTACGTTTATTATAATGTCTATGACATGCTTAATATATTAGCGTTAGAAAGCGTACGTAACCAATGCTTAGTGATCGGTGAAGATTTAGGTACTGTGCCAGAAGGGATGGATACTTTATTGCAAGAAGCTGGTGTCTATTCCTACAAAGTGTTCTTTTTTGAGCAAGCATCTGATGGTGGGTTTATTTCACCTAGTCATTATATACAACAAGCAATGGCGACGTTATCGACTCATGATATGCCGACTATTAAAGGTTATTGGCATTGTGAAGACCTTTATTTAGGACGTGAGTTAGGGTTATACCCAGATCAAGAGGTATTTGAACGGTTATTAAGTGATCGCGTTAATGCCAAACAACAAATTTTAAATAGTTTACATGGGCATCATTCCATTCCAGATGACCTATACCATGATGCAAATAATACCGGCATGGACAAACAGTTAAGTTTCAAATTACAACAACATCTTGCAGGGGGAAGTGCGTCACTACTCAGTTTACAATTAGAAGACTTTTTAGAGATGGAACAACCCGTTAATGTACCTGGAACAAGTGACGAGTATCGAAATTGGCAGCGTAAACTATCGCATAACTTAGAGGCACTTTTTGCCGATAAAGATATTGTCTCATTATTAAAGCAAGTGACAGAAGCACGGTCTCGCTAATAGTAAACGATTAAATAATTTCTGATTAGGTAATGAATATGACTAAGAAAAATGTGGAAAAACCGGTAGCTAACAGCAATAAAAAACAACCGAAACAGACGCTGGTTAAAGATATTGAATTGCAGAATAAGTTAGTGGCAACCCCATTAAAGTCAACGTTATTAACAAAATTAGAGAAAGCTAATTTAGCGAACCCTTTTGAAACATTAGGTTTAATTAAACATATAGATAATCCAGGCTTTCTATTAAGAGTTTGGTTACCTGATGCGAAAGCAGTTGAATTTGTTGCTATAGATGGTTCCAATAATTCTGGCCAATTAATAAAGGTCTATGACTCAGGATTATTTGAAATTAATTTACCAAATGTTAGTGAACGATTTATTTACAAACTCATCGTTACTTATGCCCGTGATACGCATCAAGTTATTGACCCTTACCAGTTTCATGAAATTGCATTTGAAGGCTTGTCGACTTTGCATGAAGCGCCACAAAATGTATATCACACCTTAGGTGCTCAACTTAAAAGTGTAGAGATTAATGGTGTTGCTATTAGCGGTGTAAGGTTTATTGTTTATGCGCCTAATGCAAGCAGCGTGAGTCTTATTTCTGAGCATAATTTTTGGAATGGACAACATCACCCAATGCAAAAAAGTTGGTGTGGTCATTGGGTACTGTTTATTCCCGATTTAAAGGCTGGGTGTGCTTATAAATATGAATTAAAAGATGCTGCTGGTCACCGTTTACCGCACAAAGCCGACCCTGTTGGTTTCCAAGCTGAACAATATCCTTCTCATGCTTCGATTGTGGTTGATCATGAACAGTATCAATGGAATGACCAAGCGTGGAGAGAATCACAAGTAGGTGACAAACGTTATGCGCCGATGAGTATTTACGAAGTTCACCTTGGCTCATGGAAACGCAAGCGTGAGAATGGTGAGGAGCGCATGTTAACTTACCGAGAGTTAGCAGAAGAGCTACTACCTTATTTACTAGGGATGGGGTATACACACCTAGAAGTAATGCCTATCTCTGAATTTCCTTTTGATGGCTCTTGGGGTTATCAGCCTGTTGGCTTATTTGCGGCAACCAGTCGTTTTGGTGATGCCGATGACCTCAAATACTTTATTGATCAATGTCACCAAGTGGGTTTAGGCATTATTATTGATTGGGTACCGGCACATTTTCCTGCAGACCCACATGGATTGGCACGCTTTGATGGCACCCCTCTTTATGAATATGAAGATCCTCGCCGCGGTTGGCATCCAGATTGGAACTCTTATATCTATGACTTTGGACGTGATAATGTTCGCCAATTCTTAGTAGCAAGTGCATTGATATGGTTAGATAAGTTCCACGTGGATGGCTTACGAGTGGATGCAGTTGCTTCAATGTTGTATTGGGATTACTCACGTGAAGAGGGTGAATGGGTACCTAACGTTGATGGTGGTAATCATAACTATGAAGCAATTAGTCTGTTGAAATGGTTTAACGAAGAAGTTTACAGCCAATTCCCAAATGCCATGACCATTGCTGAAGAGTCGACTGCTTTTGCAGGGGTATCTAAACCAACTTTTGAAGGCGGTTTAGGATTTGGCTTTAAGTGGAACATGGGATGGATGCATGACTCATTAAATTATATGTCACAGGATCCTATGTACCGTAAGTACCATCATAATGAGATGACGTTTGCCATGGCATATCATTATAATGAACATTTTATTTTGCCTTTATCACACGACGAAGTGGTACATGGTAAAAAAAGTTTATTGGATAAAATGCCCGGTGATGAATGGCAAACTGCCGCTAATTTACGTGCTTATATGGGGTACATGTACGGACATCCGGGTAAAAAATTAAACTTTATGGGTGCTGAATTTGCACAAAGCCGTGAATGGAACCATGACCATAGTTTGGATTGGGATATTCTAGAGTTTGAAAAACATAAAGGACAACAACAACTTATATCGGATCTCAATTACTTTTATAAAACCAACCCAGCGATGTATGAATCTGATTATCAACCGCAAGGTTTTGAATGGTTAGATCACAGTGATGATCACAACAGCATTATTTCGTTTGTTCGCTATAATCTAGACAAAAGCCAATATGTGATTTGTGTCTCTAACTTCACACCAGTACCTCGTCAAATGTATCGTATTGCAGTGGATGAGGTCGGTCATTACGAAGTAGTGATTAATACAGACAGTCAATATTATTGGGGCAGTAACTACCAAATGGGTGAACAAATGGGTGTGTTCATTAGTGAAGCACATCCATGGCAAGGAAAAAAACATTCGATAGTAGTTAATTTACCACCATTATCAACGGTGTATTTAAAACGCAAAGGTGCCTAAATGTCTAAACATGAGATTGAAATAGAGATAGCCAATCAGCATCATAAACAATCACTGTTTACTGCCACTAAAGGCAACTGTTTTCCCTTAGGTGCAACCTTAGATGAACAAGGATGTAACTTTGTCGTGCATAGTCATGGTGGAAGCTCCGTTGAGTTATGTCTATTTGATAAGTATGAGAAACAAATTGATAGCTACACGTTAAATTCATCACATGCACACTTATGGCATATCCATTTAGCGGGGATTAAAGCCGGCCAAGCTTATGGTTATCGTGTTGATGGTGAGTTTAAGCCTGCCAATGGGTTATTTTTTAATAAAAATAACCTGCTTATAGACCCTTATGCAAAAGCCTTAAGCAAAGTACAGCATAGCTTTGTACAAGCGCAAAGTGACCTAGATGATAACTTTGTTGCAAAGTCGGTGGTGGTGGATGACCATTTTGATTGGCAAGATACTGAAAAGCCGAATATACCAGATCAAGAACGCATTTTATATGAGTTACATGTTAAAGGTTTTACGCAAACAAACTCAGCTATTCCGCTAGCGATGCGTGGTAAGTACCTTGGTTTATCTCATATTGAAAGTATTAAACACTACCAGTCTCTAGGCGTTACCAGTTTGCAAATTATGCCGGTTTTCAGTTTTATGAGTGAACCGCGCCTAAGTGATCTCGGTTTAACAAATTATTGGGGCTATAACCCAATCAACTTCTTCTCTCCAGAGTCTCGATATAGCCAATATGATGCTGTTACGGAATTTAAAACTATGGTTAAAGAGTTACACGCTGCAAACATTGAAGTTATTTTAGATGTTGTATTTAACCATACTGCTGAATCGGGTACAGATGGCTTGGTGTTGAGTTTAAAAGGCTTTGATAACCGTCAATATTATTGTTTTGAGAGTAATAAGCAGGGGGTTGATTTCCAACGCTATAGCAATCATTCTGGGTGCGGAAACACAGTTAATATCGATTATACCTGGTCCTTAAAAATGACCCTGGATGCGCTTCGTTACTGGGTAACTGAAATGCAAGTGGATGGTTTTAGGTTTGATTTAGCAGTAACTCTAGCGCGCGAAGAAACTGGGTTTACTGAGCGTAGTGCTTTTTTTAAAGCCTTAATGCAAGATCCTGTGTTAAGCCAAGTTACATTGATTGCTGAGCCTTGGGATATCGGCCCAGGAGGTTATCGTTTAGGTGCTTTCCCAGAGCAATGGAAAGAGTGTAATGATAGGTACCGAGATACTATTCGTTCATTTTGGCGTGGTGATACGGGCAAAGTTTCAGAAGTTGCGACACGACTATTAGGCTCACATGACTTCTTCCCGAGTAAGTTTAGAACCAATACAACTAGTGTGAATTATATTTGTTACCACGATGGTTTTACCTTGGATGATTTGGTGTCTTTTCAAGAACGTCATAATCAAGCAAATGGTGAAAATAACCGTGATGGTCATGGACATAATTTATCAGCAAATTATGGTTGTGAAGGGCCGACAGAAGATCAACGTATTAATCGTCTGAGACAACAACAAAAGCGTAATATGATTGCTACTTTGTTTTTATCACAGGGAACACCCCATTTTTTATCCGGTGATGAAATGGGCAACCACCAATCTGGTAACAACAATGCATACTGTCAAGACAATCAAATTAGTTGGATCAATTGGGAACGATCTGAAAATGATCAGTTGTTGCATACCTTCACCACTAATATGATTGCGTTACGTGCTAAATCACGCTTGTTTGGTGATTTAAACTTAAATGACAGTGATCCAGAATGTGACATTGTGACTTGGTATCATCCGGATGGTTATTTAATGGAAGAGGTCGATTGGCATGCCTCAAACTCGCAAGCCATTGCATTATCTTTAAGAGAAGCAAAAGCTGATGGAGAACATTGGTATTTAATATTGAATGCTTCTAGTTATCAAATTGCCTGTGAATTACCTGATTTAGCTGATAATAAGGTCTGGTGTAAAATGCTAGATACGAGTTGCGCAGATGGTGCATTGGTAGACAATAACTCACAGGAAACATCTATTCATGCCAAAGCGCACTCGACAATATTGTTTGAAGCACAAAGCCGCAATAAAAAGTGAGTAAGCGCACTTTTATAGAGGAGCAACCCCTAAAATTGCTTTCTCTTTAAAAACAGCACTAGATAATTTTAAACAAATAAATATACTCATCGCATTGAATCTAAAGTAGTACAAGGTAAATACCGTGACCAATATTAATGAGTATGCAAAAAATATCACCCCTGAACTCTATCAAAAACTCAGTACTGCAGTGGAAACCGGAAAGTGGCTAGATGGTGCGCCTTTAAGTGAAGAGCAAAAAGCGCATTCATTGCAACTAGTGATGGCTTATCAGAAACACTTTAATATCGATCCAGACCATTTTACTATTGCACAAAATGGTGAGATCTATATGCAATCGAAAAAAGAGTTAAAGAAACAGTTTGCTCAAACTGATGAGAATGATGATCTTCATCTACTTAACTTATAAATAGTCATGCAGTTCACTATCTGATTAAATTCACATGTTATTATGCAATGTTAGCTTGCCATGATTGAATTCTACTGGATGTTACTAAACCCTTTTATGACGAACCTTATGAAATATCGTCAGTCTATTATGATAAAATAGACTTATGTAAAAATGCTTTAAGCGGCTTTTGTTAAGCAGTAAAAACCAAAGGCATCACTGATTTTCATTGACAATATTGGTATTAATTTTGGTATAAGCCAATATTTATCATTTTCTCATTAAACTGTATTTAGGCTAGTTGTTTAATGAGTTTTTCTAGCGATAAACAAACTGGTGAGTGGTTTATCAGTTTTTAATTCAATTAAGTGAGTATTATGAATTTATCATTAATCAAAGATGAGCTCCAAGAAGCACAAACTGTGTTATCTGCCTTCCTATCAGACCAAAACAACTTACAACATATTGAAGATGCTGCGACATTGTTAGCTGATTCCTTTAAAAACGAAGGTAAAGTATTAGCTTGTGGTAACGGTGGCTCGCATTGTGATGCGATGCATTTTGCTGAAGAGTTAACAGGGCGTTATCGTGAACATCGTCCTTCATACCCAGCGATTGCTATTTCAGATCCAAGTCATATCTCATGTGTAGGTAACGATTATGGTTATGACCAAATTTTTGCGCGTTATTTAGAAGGCGTGGGCCGTCGTGGCGATGTGCTGTTTTGCTTGTCGACTAGTGGTAATTCAGAAAACATTTTAAAAGCAATTGCAGTTGCCAAAGAAAAGGGCATTAAGGTAATTGCTTTGACGGGTAAAGATGGTGGTAAAATGGCTGGTCTTGCTGATGTTGAAGTCCGAGTACCACATTTTGGATTTGCTGACCGTATTCAAGAAGTACATATTAAGATCATTCATATCCTGATCTATTTAATTGAAAAAAAGATGGTTTAGGTTACTAAAGAATGTGTGAATTATTAGGCATGAGTGCCAATGTCCCAACGGATATCTGTTTCAGTTTTAGTGGTTTAATAAGACGTGGTGGCGCAACTGGCCCTCATAAAGATGGCTGGGGAATTACTTTTTATGAAGGTAAAGGTTGTCGAAGCTTTAAAGATCCTCAACCAAGTTGTGATTCAAAAATTGCCGAATTAGTGAAGCAATATCCAATAAAAAGTAAATCGGTGATCAGTCATATTAGACAGGCTAACCGAGGCGGAGTGAGTTTAGAGAATACGCATCCGTTTATTCGTGAATTATGGGGACGTAATTGGACCTATGCACACAATGGTCAACTCAGTGGTTATGAAAGTCTAGCGATGGGGTATGCCAATCCAATTGGCCAAACCGATAGTGAGCGTGCTTTCTGTTGGATTATTGATAAATTACATAAAGAATATCAACAGCAACCTGAAGATATGCTGAGCATGTTTAAAAAAGTAGCAGAGTATGCCGACCAGTTAAAAGCGTTAGGTGTATTTAATATGTTATTAACAGACGGCGAATATGTCATGTGTTATTGCACTAATAACTTACATTGGATCACACGCCGTGCACCCTTTGGTAAAGCACAGTTAATTGACGAAGATATGACCGTGGACTTTCAAGAAGAAACCTCCGATAGTGATGTGGTGACTGTGATTGCTACTCGTCCATTAACCAAAGACGAAGCATGGACAAAAATGCAAGAAGGTGAGTTTTGTGTTTTTCATTTTGGTGAACGGGTATTGTAAATATTAACTCATTGAATATTAAGCATTAGTTTTCTCAAGGTTTATTGATGCTTAATCATTTTCTTCAGAAGATAGGCCGTTTAATTAAATAACCGGCGGTGCCCTAAATGGCTGACTTATTAAAAGATGTCTACAACCAAGCTTACCTCGAACGTTCGGCGCTGCAAGTCACATTAAGTTATCCTGAATTCGCTAGCGACGCTTTTATTGCTGCTGTATTTGAACTGAGTGGCCAACAAAAGCGTAAAGAGCACGCCATCACCATATTGCATAACAGTGACGTACTTTTATTCAGTTAGATTACATATAACCCCTATCAATAATTGAAAATATTGCACCACACTTTACCAGCTAGCAAAGCATGTTTATTCCTGTTTATATTGATATACACGGTTTACATGATTTAACTGCTGCTTCAACTTCACTGGCTTATATTACTCAATTTTTGAGTGCAGAGTGTGCTATTACAGCCTTCATTGAACGTTATCCTGATAAAATGCACGTTATTTGTTAGCGTGGACAAATAACTCTAATGATCATACTAGGCGATTAGTCTCCGAAGGTGGGCGTCCTCGTTTACCTTGGGCTATGGCTTTGCCAGATTTAAAAAAAGATCCACGTTATTTGTTGCCCATTTTAGAAAATTTTAAGCAGGATCCTAGTGAATTTGTGAGGTGAGGAGCGTTAAATAACGTCAATGAAATGCAAAAGAGCATACACAATATGTGCCTGGTATTTGTAAAAGGTGGTTAGCCGAAGATGGCTCAGTGAATACTGTGCGATTGGTAAAGCAAGCTTGTCGTCGTTTATTAAAACAAGCGGTGCCCAGCGCATTATCATTATTTTTTTTACCACCCAACGATATTACAGTGGTTGGCTTTGTGGCAGGCGAGAAAGTTAAGCTTGGTGAATTGTTACAATTTTATTGTTGAATACAGCATAAAATTCACAAGTATTGCACAAACTACGCATAGAGTTCGCGATTGACTCCATGAAAAAAAATGGTCAAAAAGCACACAAAATATTTCAGCTATCAGAGTCATTGATAAAAAAGACAATAAAATGATTATTAAATCATTTAGCTTTAAAAGTATCTCTACAATGCAGTATTACTGCGGTCTACACTGTTTAGCTATTTTAATTAATGGGGTTTAAATGAATAAAATCGACTTCATACTGCATAACTAACATTTCCTTATTGCTATCTACTTATGGTATAGATAGCGCCGTTTTTAGCTTCACCTCTTTTTTCGCGATGAATATTTTGCATATTTCCAGATGTTAATAAAGGATTAAACGGCTTCGCCGCATGGCCATGATGGCTTAATTATCTGCGCAACATATCAAGATTAAGAGATCATTTTTATGGAATACAAGGAATTATTATGACAGCAATTAAGCAAAAAATGTCATTAACCAAGAAAGTTTTAATCGGCATGGGAATTGGTATCCTAACTGGATTTTTAATTCGCTCTGTTCTAGCTGATGTGGATTTTGTACAAGATTACATCGTTAACGGTTTATTTTATGTAGGTGGTAAAATCTTTATCGCTACATTAAAAATGTTAGTGGTGCCACTGATCTTCATCTCATTAGTCTGTGGTACAAGCAGTTTAAAAGATATGTCTACATTAGGTCGTTTAGGCGGTAAAACGCTTGCCTTTTATATGGCGACGACAGCGATTGCTATAACACTTGCTATCTTCATGGCAAATATATTCGAACCAGGTGTGGGTGTTGATCTAGCACAAGCAACAACCTATGCAACTAAAGATGCACCTTCATTAGGTGATGTTATTATTAACATGTTCCCAACGAACCCAATTAACGCAATGGCTGCAGGTAATACTCTACAAATTATAGTTTTTGCTATTTTATTTGGTATTGCTATTAGTGCATCAGGGAGCGCTGGACAGCGTATTTCTGCGATATTTTTTGATCTTAATACTGTGATCATGAAGCTAGTGGTTATGTTAATGAAGATTGCACCCTACGGTGTATTCTTCTTAATGGCGAAACTATTTAGTGAAATTGGTTTAGACGCGATCTTTAATTTAATTAACTATTTCTTAGTGATTACTGCTGCGCTTGTTATACATGCTGTGGTTACCTATAGTGCCTTCTTTAAGGCATTCACTGGTTTAAGCCCAATTATCTTTTTCAAAAAAATGGAAACAGCAATCAGCTTCGCATTCTCAACTTCATCATCTAATGCCACTATTCCTGCTACCTTAGAAACAACCACTAAACGTCTTGGTGTTAATAATAAAGTCGCTTCATTCACTGTACCACTAGGTGCAACTATCAATATGGATGGCACGGCTATTATGCAAGGAGTTGCGACAGTATTTATTGCACAAGCATTTAATATTGACCTAACCTTATCTGATTACGTCGCTGTAATTTTAACAGCAACTTTAGCGTCTATCGGTACGGCCGGTGTTCCTGGTGTTGGTATCATCATGTTAGCGATGGTATTGAATCAAGTAGGCCTTCCAGTTGAAGGGATTGCGATGCTACTTGGTGTTGATAGATTAGTTGATATGATTCGTACTGCCGTTAATATTACTGGTGACAGTGTGGTGACTTGTATCGTTGCTAAGTCTGAAGGTGAGATGGACGTTAATGTATTCAATGACCCAAATGCGGGTAATAAAGAAGAGTCTGATGAACTTGTTTCAGGTAAAAATATAAACGCTTAATCCGTTTTTGATTTAGTCAGTTGATAAGCCCAGTTTATAACTGGGCTTTTTATTACCTGTTAACTAAAGGCATCAATAATACTGCAATTGGCTTGTTCATTACCTGGGCATTGTTGAGTTATCTTTTTCAACTGATTAACAATCGCTTGTTGCTGTTTAATACGTAGTTCTATTTCTTGAATTTTTTGTAACGCAATGGTTTTCACATCGGCACTATTTCGGTGTTCATCTTCTGATAATAATAAAAGTGCTTTACATTCTTTAAGGTTAAAACCTGCTTGTTTAGTTTTATGAATGAAATGTAACTGTTGTATTATCTGCTCTGGATAAAATCGGTAGTCGTTTTCCTCGCGAGGAGGGGAAGAGATTAAACCGATAGATTCATAATGCCGAATTGATTTAACAGATAACCCGGTTTCTTTTGCTGCTTGGCTAATCGATAACATAATCATTTTCCTATGCTGTTTTTAACCATGTGTATTAGTAACACATGGATAATTCGCTCTGTCTTTAGTAGGTTATTTTAAACGAGTACGCTTTAATAGCAGTGAATTACTCAACACAATTAAACTTGATGCACTCATCGCGATTGCCGCAATAGAAGGGCTTAAATAACCTAATGCTGCTGCAGGTATCGCTAATGCATTAAAAATAAATGCCCAAAATAAGTTTTGACGGATCGTCGACCAAGTTGCTCGTGATATTTTCATGGCCACAGCAATTAGTCGTGGGTCATCATGCATTAAGGTCATTGAAGCGGTTTGTTTCGCCACATCACTCCCTCCACCCATTGCAATACTGACATCGGCTTGTGCAAGAGCTGGGGCATCATTAACACCATCCCCTACCATCGCCACTAAAGCGTCTTTTTGTAGGAGTGATAATTGTTGTAATTTTTGCTCAGGTGTTTGTTCGGCATAAAAGCTATTAATGCCTAATTCTGCACTCATGGCTTGTACAACACTGTATTTATCTCCACTGATTAAAGTCGTTGTTAAATCCAACTCTTTAAGTTCAGTGATAGCTGTTTGACTCTCAGGGCGAAGTTCATCTGCAATAATAAATAACCCTAATAAAGTGCCAGCATAACATACATAAATAACATTCTGATCCGCCTCTACATTGACCGTATGGATCGCTAGTTGTTGCTCAACATCAATATCAAAATGGGTTAGTAATTTACGATTTCCCACTAATAGGTCTTGTTCTTTAAAACGTCCATGTAGGCCTTCGCCATGTATGTTTTGTGGTTGACCAATTTGCTCTGCATTAATATTTAACTCTTTACAATATGCGACAACAGCTTTTGCGATAGGGTGCTTACTTGATTGTTGCATCGCTAATAAAAGAGGTAAAAACCGTGAATCAAAAGAGGTCACATCATCTATTGCGACTTGCCCTTTAGTAAGTGTACCCGTTTTATCAAAGGCGATATGCTTGAGTTTATGAGCGAGTTGTAGTGTATTAATATCTTTAATTAATATCCCTTTTTGCGCGGCTAATCCTGTCCCAACCACCATAGCTGTTGGGGTTGCTAAACCAAGCGCACAAGGACAAGCAATCACTAATACAGCAACACTGTGCATTAAAGCTTGCTCTAAATCGCCTGTAGTGAACATCCAAAGGACAAAGGTAATAACTGCAATAACTAAAACAATAGGGACAAAAATAGCACTGACTTTATCCACCAATTGTAAAATAGGTGCTTTACTCATTTGTGCTGATTCAACCAATTGAATAATATTATGTAACTTCGTTTGTTCATTGACTGCAGTGGTTTTAATTAATAATGTACCGTCACCATTTAACGTCCCCGCAAACACCTTATCATCTTGTTGCTTCTGAATAGCAGCGCTTTCACCGGTTAATAATGACTCATCAATATAGCTGCTGCCTTCTATTACAATGCCATCAACAGGGACTTTATCGCCAACTGCAACTTGGACTATGTCGTTGACTTGTATCTCTTCCATTAGCACTCGTTTAAAATTGTTGCCTTTTTTAACTAGCGCATCTAAAACCTGTAATTGACTTAATGCGCTAATAGCTTTGCTGCTAGCCTGTTTTGCTCGAAACTCTAAATATTTACCTAAACGTATTAATACAATTACTAAGCTACTGGTTTCAAAATAAAGATGTGATGGCGTATTGTTTAGTAGGTGATACAAACTGAAAAAGTAAGCCGCAGAGGTGCCTAAAACAACAAGTACGTCCATATTAGCCGAACCGCCTTTTAGGCTACTCCACGCTCCTTTATAAAAACGTGCCCCCACAATAAACTGAAGCGGAGTGGCAAGTGCAAATTCAACCCAAGGTAATAACAAAGGGGTGTCACTAAATAGCATGTTGATCATTGCAACCCAAAATGGCAGGCTGAGTAATACAGCAATAGCCAGACTAACATGTTCTCGGCGTTGTTTCTTTTGCTCTAATTTTTGCTTATTGAGCAATTGTTGTTGTGTAGTTATTGCTACTTTATGTGTTAATGGATAAGGACTTAAGTCTATTAATTCCTTAATAAATGGCTTGCTCGCTACACCCGCAAAGGTATTAACCTGTAGTGTCTTAGTGGCAAAGTTAGCTGTTGCATCGAACACTAGGTGATGTGATTTAATCGCTTTTAACGTGCTTTCTACACAGCTTGAGCAGGACCATTCTGCTTCAAATTGAATATTTTGATGGTCTGTTTGATAACCTTTTTCAGATAATACTTCCATTATCATTGGCGCTAAAGGGTGTTTATTATCGGTCTTATCAAAGGCCAAAGTGGCCTTTTCCAATGTAAGGTTAACTTGAGAGTCAATACCTTCAATCTGATTAAAGGCTTTACTTAGATTAGTGGCACATGAAGCACAGTGCATTCCATAGACAGGAAAAGTGATGTTGTTTGGGTTAGTCATTGTTACCCTCCTATACTAGTCGTGTTGTTTTGTTGAAATCATAAACAAAGACTAACCCTTACCGTAAGGGTAACGTCAAACATAAACAACAAAAAATTATTAGTTACTTTGTATATGCTTTATAATTATACTGTTTATAAAAACAGTTATTGTGTTAATTAGTATTGAGTTGCTCTTAAGTTATTATCATTGAACTATCATAGCTAAGGGCTTTTGCTTGAATTATTTTATAGATAGGATTGTTTCAGTATGTCCATAGAAGAAGTGCAATCTGTTGCTCCAACTGTTGTTGGTCAGAAAACAGTACGTAAAATTATTCATATTGATATGGATTGTTTTTATGCTGCGGTGGAGATGAGAGATAATCCTTCATATCAAGGCATCCCGCTTGCAATCGGTGGCAAAAGCCAACGCAGAGGGGTGTTATCAACGTGTAACTATCACGCCAGAGAATTTGGCATACACTCGGCTATGCCTGTATTTAAAGCAAAGCAACTTTGTCCTAGTTTATTAATTGTACCTGGTAGAATGGCGGTATATGTTGAAATATCACAAAAAATACGGGCTATTTTTCATCGTTATACGAACCTAGTAGAGCCTCTGTCTTTGGATGAAGCGTTTTTAGATGTGACAGATTGTACTTTATTTAAAGGCTCCGCTACTTATATTGCCCAAGATATCAGACAAACTATTCAAGATGAGCTTAACCTAACAGCCTCTGCAGGTGTTTCTTATTGTAAGTTTCTTGCAAAAATCGCATCTGATGAAAACAAACCCAATGGGCAATTTGTGATCAGTCCCGAGCAAGCACCAGGCTTTATTGCCTCGCTACCATTAAAGAAAATACCTGGTGTGGGCAAAGTTGCACAAGGACATTTAGCTGAAAAAGGGTTAGTCACTTGTACGGATGTCGCACAGTATCCTGAACAGGCATTATTGCTAACTTTTGGGAAACTAGGGAAATCATTGTTAGCTTTCAGCAAAGGCATAGATAACCGTGAGGTGCAGCCAAATAGAGAGCGGAAGTCAGTGGCCGTAGAGCATACCTTTGAACATAATTTATTAACGGAAGAGCAGTGCCTGTTAAAACTAGCCGATTTCTATCAACAATTAACACAACGTGTTGAAAAGCATCTATCAAAGAAGGTGGTCACTAAACTGGGAGTAAAGTTAAAGTTTAGTGACTTTACAATCAAGAGTAGTGAACGCAAATATTCACAGTTGAATCAGGGAATATTTGAGCAATTATTACATCAATTGATTGTCGCAAACCCCGATAAACCAATCCGTTTATTAGGCGTAAGCGTCGGGCTGAGTGAAAAGTCTAGCGAGCAATCCATACAGTTAAGTTTGATTGATGATTGATCGCCAGTTAGCTTTTTACATTGAAATGTTTCGTACACCTTCATAAATAAATTGAATCGCCAGTGCAGCCAAAATAACGCCCAAGAAGCGACGTAAAATCTCATCGCCAGTTTTACCAATAATCTTCTTCAAATATTTTGACCCGACCATTCCTACCATTGTAATGAGTAACACACTAATGATAGCTGCTGTCACAGATAACATGGTACTTCCCGTTTCTGGAGGTTGTGAGTATAGTAAAATAGCAAGCGTTAATGTACCTGGACCAGCCAAAAGCGGAATTGACATTGGAAAGACGGAAATATCTGCATTTTTACCACTATTAGAAAACTTCAATTCCTGTGTAATCATCATAAATGCGGTATAAAAAAGTAGTAACCCACCTGAGATACGTAGTGAATTAATATTGATACCTAATTGTGAAAACAGTGCTTCACCGTAATTACCAAATAGAACTAAAGTTAATCCACTGATAATAATAGATTTAATCGCCATTAAATTACGGTGTCTTTGGTCACTACCTGAGGTGAGGGAGTTAAATATTAATGCCGAACCAATGGGATCGATAATTACTAATAAACCAGTAATAGCATGAAGGTATAATGCAAAATCCATTTTAAACTCTCTTCTTTTTATATAATCGATGGATGCAATGACCTAATGGTCAGATATAAAAATGGCAGGTTATTAGCCTGCCATTATTAAGATTAGCCTATGATGACACATTTAGAAGATAAAGTGTGCAACACCTGCAATCACGGGTAACGTTACTAATGTACGTAGAATAAAGATAATAAATAATTCTGCGATATTAACAGGTATTTTACTACCTAATAATAGAGCACCCACTTCACTCATGTAAATTAACTGTGTTACCGACATTGCCGCAATAATAAAGCGCGTCATATCAGATTCAATTGAAGCGGCTAAAATAGACGGAATAAACATATCTGCAAAACCGACAACAATAGTCGTTGACGCTTGTTCTGCTTGAGGAATTTGTAATAACTCAAGTAGAGGAATGAAAGGCATACCTAAGTAATTAAAAATAGGTGTGTATTCTGCAATCATTAACGCAATTGTACCAATCGCCATGACCACGGGTAAAACACCAAATACCATATCAATCACATTTTTGATGCCATCTTGAATAGTACTCTTGAACCCTTTAGCTTGTTCAGCGCGTGTTAAGGCTTGATGAAAACCCCATGATAATAAATGATGACCTTCAGGCGTTTTTTCATCACCTTCTTCGCGTGCAGAGCCGTCTATATAAAGATCTTTCTTATTACGTAGTGGTGGTAATTTAGGTACGATGATCGCAGCTACAATACCGGCTAGACAAACAGACAAGTAGAAAGGCAAGAATAAGTATTCTAGTTTTACTTGTGAAATCACAACTAATGAAAAAGTTATTGATACAGCAGAGAAGGTAGTACCGATAACAGCGGCTTCACGTTGTGTGTAGAAACGTGATTCATACTGCTTGCTGGTCATTAAAATACCGACACTTCCATCACCTAACCAAGACGCCATACAATCGATAGCACTTCGGCCTGGTAAGTTAAATACAGGGCGCATGATTTTGGTTAATAACGTTCCAAATAATTCTAATAAACCAAAATTAAGTAATAGCGGTAATAATAGACCTGCAAAAATAAATACACATAATAAAACCGGCATTAAATCATTTAGTACTAACGCACCTGTATTGCCTGAGTTAATCATTTCCGGGCCAATACCCCAATAAGTCGCGACAATAAATACCGCACCCAACACACGAATGATTAACCAAATTGGGCTAACATTAAGCAAGCCATGGATAAAAGAGGAGCGTTGTAAAAAAGCAGGATTGGCTATTTTACTTATTAAGCTGAGTATCGCTGTGATTAAAACAACGATCGTGACAATAAGGGTAATAGCATCACCTAATAAAGCTTGTAACGCTTTAGAGATAATAGCAATTGGGATAGTCAACGCATCATTGTATTGAATAGGTGCCATAAACAATATCAACCCAATCAATGATGGGATAATGAACGTCAATATTGTACTTAGCGTAAATGATTTTCTTTGTGTCACTCTGTTACCTTCATAAAAATTGAGCCGTTAAAACGACTAAAATAGGGTGCAATGTTGCACAGCGGCGCAAGAGTACTTGCTTTGTATAGTCTTGTAAATCGGCAATTAGTAACAAATATTACGCAATATCAATAAAAGCTTTATTTAGATTTTTGATTCAATCATTTACAGGAAGGAAGTGTGAGTAGTAATTTTACAAAGTAATAAATAACAAAGACTTAGTTAATTATTTGATAATCGCAGAAAGAATATGAGATCGGTGATTAGTTCTCGTATATTTTAATGCATAAATACCTAATTAGGGTTTATAATTTGAGTTAATTAATTCATAAACCTAATAAGAAAGATATTATGAGCAAAGAGCTAATTGTAGAGTCTGCTAACAACCTAAAGAAAGCATTGCCATTAATGATGAAATACTCAGTGCCAACCACACCTAACAATTATGCTCTTTGGTATCACTATGTTGCTGAAAAAAATCCTGCACTTAAAGAGTCCATGGATAAATTATTGTCAGCGAGTGATATTTGTTCGCCTATTCAAGCTGAGTCACTTTATCGAGAGCATGTTTGCTCTGCAACAGAAAATGAAACATGGGAATTCCGTTCAACTCTTGAAAATATGATGACGCAACTGGACCAATTAATTGGCGATACGCATTCTGATACCACCGACTTTCAGCACTCTTTTGATAAAAATGTTTCTAATATCAGTAAAGTAGAAGAAGAGGGCTGGTCAATAGAGGAAGTGGTTGGTTTATTAAAAAGCTTAGAAAAAGATGCAAAACAAATGCGTAATGCGACGCAATTCTTTGGTAATAGTCTAGCGTTAGCTAAGAATGAAATTGGCACATTAAAAACTCAGCTAGAGGAATCACGTAAAGCTGCACTATATGATTCATTAACTGGTCTGCTTAATCGTCATGCTTTTGATACAGAGCTCACTAGTTACCTACAATCTAATAGCGGAAGTTTTTCCATCATCCTTTGCGATATAGATCACTTCAAACAATTCAATGATACTTGGGGGCACCTGTTAGGGGACCAAGTTTTAAAAGCCGTTGGTCGTAAAATTAACGAAAGTATGCGCGAGCAAAGCACCGCTTATCGCTTTGGCGGTGAAGAGTTTGTGATGTTATTACCTAAAACTAATATTCGTATTGCCCGTCATTTTGCAGAATCCATACGTAAAAAATTAGAAAAACTATCCTTAAAAGATAAACGTTCTGGACAGATGATTAACAATATTACCGCTTCATTTGGTGTGGTGGAAAGTCAGCCAAATGAAAGTATTACTGAAGTGATTGCACGGGCAGATGAATACCTTTATAAAGCCAAAAATTTAGGAAGAAATCGTGTTTTACCTATTTAATTAATTGATTTATATGTAAAATATCAATGATAGGACTCAGTGAATAGTTATATTGACTAATAATAAAGAGTTTCATAAAGTGATTAATAAGCATTGAGCTTATATAATCAGGTACTTCACGATACCATTAAATAAGTTTCATCCGAGTGGTATTACTTACTCTTACTTTAAAGGTTTACTCATGGAATTATACGGTAGCTACACTTCACCCTTTGTTCGTCACTGTCGCATTGCACTATTACAAACAGAACTTGAGTGCGAATTTCTTGAAATTGATGCAACACAAAGTGCCACATTATCACCAACTAAAAAAGTACCACTTTTAGTTGATTGTGAATTAAAACTGACTGATTCAACGTCTATTCTGACCCATCTTTATGAATTAGTTGGAGAGGGATTTTTAACTGATTTAGAAGAAGTAGAACTTTACCATATGACCAACACAGTATTAGATGCTTGTGTTAATTTAGTCCTGTTAGCTAAATTTGACGGTATAACGGCCGATCAAAGTGTTTACTTAACACGTCAGAAAGATCGTATTCAATCTGGTCTAGAAGCGATTAACAATAAAACATTTAGCCAAGCATTGCCGTTAACTCAGGCTGAAACTCGATTAGCAGTATTTCTTGATTGGGCTATATTCAGGAATCAAATTTCACTAGATGCTTTTCCAGCGCTACAACAATTATTAGATCTTGCTCAAACAGATCCTATCTTTACGCAAACTGCACCTAAAGAATAAAATAAGATTTTATTAAAAAGGCGTGTTATTCAATGAATAACACGCCTTTTTTGTAACTTAAAAAATAAGTTTAACTCAGTTTATACTTTGATGATCTTACAAGTATTAGTAAAGCCTTGATTGATATTGTCACCATGAGTTAACAGAATCAAATCACCTTCAGCAATTAAGTTAGATGCTTTTAGTGTCGTTAACGCATTTTCAATAAACTCGATGCTGTTAGTCGTTGTAGATTCAAACTTAACAGGCGTTACACCACGGTATAATGCACAGTAGTTTAATGTTTGCTGATTACTAGAAAGTGCGTAAATCGGTAAACCAGAGCTTAAACGAGACATTAACAACGGTGTAGAACCAGACGCGGTTAATGCAACAATCGCCTTAACGCCATTTGTATGGTTAGCGGCATACATAGTAGTCATTGCTAACGCTTCACCAGGATCATCAAAAGTATGGTTAATACGATGGTTTGAAACGTTAATACTAGGATGTTTTTCTGCACCAATACATACTTCACTCATCGCTCTTACGGTTTCAACAGGGTAATCACCTGCTGCCGTTTCACCCGATAACATTACCGCATCAGTCCCATCTAATACCGCATTTGCGACATCCATAACTTCCGCACGTGTTGGCATCGGTGCGCTGATCATTGATTCCATCATCTGCGTCGCAGTGATAACAACGCGGTTTAAACGACGTGCAGTACGGATCATATCTTTTTGTACGCCAACTAAACGTGCGTCACCAATTTCAACACCTAAATCCCCACGTGCAACCATCACCACATCAGAGGCTAAGATAATATCTTCTAATGCTTCTTTTGTTTCAACTGCCTCAGCACGTTCAACTTTAGCAACGATTTTAGCAAAGCTACCAGCTTCTTGCGCTAATTTACGTGCATAATGTAAGTCAGCACCATTGCGAGGGAAAGATACAGCAAGGTAATCACAACCGATTTCAGCGGCAGTGAAAATATCTCTTTTATCTTTGTCTGTTAATGCAGCAGCAGATAAACCACCACCTTGCTTATTGATACCTTTATTATTTGAAAGCGGTCCACCAATAGTAACTACGGTATGTACTTTATTGCCTTCAACTGATTCAACTTTAAGCTGAACACGGCCATCGTCTAATAATAAGACATCGCCTGTATCCACTTCTTGCGGAAGCGTCTTATAATCTAAACCAACGTGTTGTTGATTACCTTGGCCTTTTTCTACATCACTATCTAATGTAAATTTATCGCCGACAGCCAATTGAATTTTATTATTTTCAAAAGTAGATACGCGGATTTTAGGGCCTTGAAGATCGCCCATGATCGCCACTTCTTTGCCTAGTTTAACGGCAATTTCTCTAACTTGTTGTGCGCGTTTGATGTGGTCAGCTGCTTCACCGTGAGAAAAATTCATACGTACCATATTGGCACCAGCTGCAATGATTTGTTCTAAATTATTACCGCGGTCCGTCGCTGGGCCTAAAGTAGTAACTATTTTCGTACGTCTTGCCATGTTAACTCCTGTTACATATAAAAAAATATAAGGCTAAAAGGGGGTTAATAAATGCACCGTTATACTGTAATACTTTTAAAGCGCTTCATCATTAGTTTTTTCAAAACGAGAATCTTTAATACCCGCTTTTACCCTTTTTAAATTATCTCTAAACTTTGCACCACGGCGTAATGTGAAACCAGTAGTGAGTACATCAATGAGAACTAGTTGTGCGATACGTGAAGACATTGGCATATAAATATCTGTATCTTCAGGTACACCTAAAGAAAGTACTAAATTACTTTGTTCCGCTAGTGGAGAGTCTTCTGCTGTTAAGGCAATAACAAAGGCATCATTCTCTCGGGCTAATTGTGCTATTTCTACTAAAGGCTTGGTTCTGCCTGTGTGTGAAATCAATACAATTACATCACCTTCACTACCATTAATACAGCTCATACGTTGCATTACGATGTCATCGAAACAAGAAACTGGAATATTAAAACGGAAAAATTTATTCAGCGCATCATGTGCAACGGACGAAGAAGCGCCTAATCCGAAGAAGGATATTTTATTTGCTTGTGTTAATACATCGACAGCGCGATTAATGAGATTAGTATCTAAACCATTCTTGGCTGCATTTAAACAGGCCATAGTAGATTCAAAAATTTTCGATGTGTAAGCTTCTGGGCCATCATCTTCATTTACATTTCGGTTCACATAAGGCGTGCCATTGGCTAAACTTTGTGCTAAATGTAGTTTAAAATCAGGAAAGCCTTTGGTATCTAAACGGCGACAAAAACGATTAACAGTCGGTTCGCTGACCTCTGCTATTTTGGCAAGGTTGGCAATGCTTGAATGAATAGCTGTTTCTGGAGAAGCTAAAATAGCTTCAGCTACTTTTCGTTCTGATTTACTAAAAGTATCAAGATTTTTTTTAATTAACTCTAACGTATTCATTATATTTTCACTCAGCAATAAGTTGGTGTCTAGTAATGGAAAATTTGCAACTAAAAATGAAATAAAACTACATAAACGACCAGTAATATTTGTAAATCATTATAGAATAGCTAAATTTTTATGTCATTTTATTACATTCGAATAATGTTTCAGATCAAAAAATTAAAATTTAAATTAAAAAATTGAGAGGCAGATCCGCCTCTTATCTCATAAAACGATGAAAAAAGGCGGGAGTTGTACCATGTTATCAGTAGTTGTAGATGTTGGCGGCACCAATATACGTTTAGCAGTGTTAGATGTCGTAACTGGAGAAATAAGCAAAGTTCGTGAATACCCTTGTGCGCAATTTATTACCTTAGATGCCGCTTTAGCGCAATATTTTGTTACCTTGCCAGACCCTGTGAGCCATTTATGTATTGGTATTGCCTGCCAAGTTGAGCATGATCTAGTTCAAATGACCAACTTAAATTGGAAGTTCTCTAAGCAAGCCCTACAACATAAACTATCCCTTAAAACGTTACACGTGATCAATGATTATACGGCTATCTCATTAGCGGTTCCATTTGTGGAAGATAATCAGAAAATTCAAATCGGTACGGGCACAGAAGTTAAAGAAGGTGTGAAAGCTGTGTTTGGTCCTGGCACGGGCTTAGGCGTATCACATTTAATAAAACATGCAGGAAAATGGATAAGCTTAGATGGGGAAGGTGGGCATACTAGTTTTGCACCAAACACATCGCAACAAGCTGATGTGCTATTACTATTACAAGGTCAATTCGGACATGTTTCTAATGAACGATTAATGTCAGGGCAGGGGCTCGTCAATATTTACCATGCTTTATGTCGCTTAGCAGGAAAACAGCCTGAGTACTTTGAAGCTGCACAAATATCAGAAGCTGCATTGAATAGTGAATGTGAACTTGCAACACAAACTTTAAACCTGTTTTGCGAAGCATTAGGTAGTTTTGCTGGCAACTTAGCCTTGAGCTTAGATTGCAAAGGTGGAGTTTATATTGCTGGTGGTATTATTCCGCGCTTCGTCGATTTTTTCAAAAATAGTGAATTTAGACCTTACTTCGAAGCAAAAGGGCGATTGAGCCATTATTTAAAAGGCATTCCAACGTACCTGATCACGCATCCTAACCCAGGATTATTAGGTGCATCCGTGTATTTACAACAAGAATTAGCATAAATCCCTGAATTATTGGTGTTAATGGTTGATTTACCGCAACGAGTTAACTATCATGCGCATCGCTTTATTATTAAAACTATCACTTTAGTCTAATAAATGAGCAATTTACGGAGAATTGGCCGAGTGGCTGAAGGCGCACGCCTGGAAAGTGTGTAAGGGGCAACCCTTCGAGAGTTCGAATCTCTTGTTCTCCGCCACATTTAGTACCGTCAAGGTGCGTGAAAACCCGCAACACTTTATTAAAGTTTGCGGGTTTTTTTATATCTAAAATATCCAATGGATTTTATCAATCAGACTAAATAATTGATCTATTTTACTTATTAAAAATAACTCATTGCTTCGCTGTAAATTTTGTAAATAGAATAACTATTTAACTCAAATTACACCTTAAATTAAATTTTTTCCCGCAAGATTAAGATTACTTATTTAATATAATTGGTATAAGTTTTATTACTGAATATAAGCTTATTTTCGTTGGTATTTTGATTTGTTAACAATGAAAATAGTCTTATCAGGAGGGTGGCTATATATGGATATTTAATACTTTTTGATTGATGATTATGTAGAGCTAGGCTGTCATTTTCGTTTTTTTCATAAAGTTAATTTATTGATTAAATGTATTGTTATTAAAAAAACTAATCAAAAAACTAACTTTTAATTGATAAAAGAGCTATGTTTATCTTTAAGTATATAACTAATAAATGATGAGTACATGAGAACTCTTTTAGATAAAGTAAAGCCATCGCGTATTTCTACTAAATTATCCTTCTATATTTCGGTGTTTATCATCGTTGCCTTTACGCCACTTCAAATTTACAATTTTTTAATACTTAAGTCTGAAATAAAAAATCAAATTAATAAAGAGCAATATACACAAGCTAAATATATCGCAGAAGACATTCAAAAAAAATAACAATGCGTACGAAATTTTTAGCCGCTTTAGCTGATAAAATTCCTGCTAAAAAAATACAATCAGAAGGCTTCATAACCGAAACGTTGAAAAATAATATCTCCTTTACTGATTTTTTTCCCCAAGGGTTTGCAGTAATACAAACAAATGGTGAAGGTACTATAGCTGAATATCCGGTTATTCCTGGTAGAAAAAATTTAATAGTGGGTGAATTGGAATGGTTTATAAAAGCTAAGAATAGTCCTGGTGTGATTATTAGTTCACCTTTTCGATCTAGGGTAATCGATGACGTCCTTGTCGTGATCGCTACAGCCTTAAGAGATGAGAGTGGAAAGGTATTAGGAGTATTAGTTGCTCCGATCTTTTTGAATCGACCTGGATTTATGGCGTATATCTTTGATAAAGACTTTAGTGAGCAAAGCGATATATTAGTCGTTTCAAGAAAACATCAACTATTTTTAGCGTCGAGTAATCCAAATCTAGTGTTAAAAGCCACCCCAATAAAAGGGACGAATAGATTTCTTGACGAGGTAATAGGGGGCTTTAATGGATACGGTGATGCAGTGACTTCAGTTGGAGATAAAATGTTAGCTGCCACTTCTGATATTAACTCCTTGGATTGGTTTGTTATGATAAGCACTCCCTTGGAGAAGGTTTATAAAATAATAAATAAGAGTTTACGGGCTACCATTTTTAATGGAGTTATTGTTAGTTTTTTTGTTTTTTTGGCTATTATGTTTTTCTTATCCCTCTTTTTTAATCCATTAAAAAAAGCTGCGGAATCTGTTAGACAGATGGTATTGCAAAAAAGATCATTGAGTCATATTAAAGGTTATAAAAAAGATGAAATTGGTGATTTGATTATTGGTTTTAATGCCGCTATTGATATGGTTAATGAGAGAAATGATAAACTTGAGAAATCGAATGTGGCCTTAGAATCATTGTCTCAAATAGATAGTCTAACTGAGGTATTTAATAGGAGGTGGTTAGATAAAACACTTAACCATTTATGGTTGGTGAAAGCGCGCAGTCAACAACCGTTAACTTTGTTACTCATCGATATAGATTATTTTAAAAAATTTAATGATACATACGGACACATAGCGGGGGACAATTGTTTAAAACAAGTTGCAAAAACCATTCAAAAAACGGTTAGTCGCCCCACTGACTTTTTGTCTCGTTATGGTGGTGAGGAGTTTGTCATATTGCTGGAAAGTGATATTGAAGAGGGCGCATTAGTAGCAGAAAAGATAAGGCTTGCTATAAGTAATTTAAATATTATGCACAGTGAATCTTTATACAAACATGTCACAATTAGTGTTGGTGTTGCATCAGTAATTCCTCAATTAGCTATTAAGCCTGTCGAGTTAATCAAGCATGCAGATTCTGCGTTATACCAAAGCAAGGAACATGGCAGGAATCGATTCGAATGTCATGAAGATAGAGTCATTTTGAGGATCATAAAAGAAAATTCATGAACATTTAACTTCAGGCGTTTGACATTTACCATTCTACCTTTTTGTAATATTGTTCCACTTTATTATAAGCAATGAGGTCGCATAATTAGATAAAGGCGCTTCATACCAACCATACTCATTAATACCCATTGCAATAATATTTACTCATTTATGTTTGCTAAAATTGATGCCAGCTGTGTTATTGATTTTTTCATTGAAATAACTAGTTACTGCCATCAATGCCTTGCTTTCACTCTTCTTACACAACATTTAGAGCACTTTTTGAATATAATTGGTATCAGTCATTCATTAATTTTTGTAAATTGATCAGTGCATGGCTCTTTTGTAATTGGGAGATACATATCTTATAGAAGTCTATATCGAGCTTGGCTGTTACATCAAAATCAAAGTCTGCTAATTCACTCTCATCATTCACTTTACCTAAATATAACCAATGCGAAATAATATGAATACAGCTTATATCGCTTTTTTCATTGTATTCCTTAATGCCGATCGCGCCTTGATAAGGCCAACCTTTAATTTTTATTGGTGCTAATGCTTGTTGCATCCTTATTTGGTATGCGATGTCAGATTCTTGGCCACAACAGATTCCTTTACACTTTTTAAGTTGATAGGAGAAACAAGGGCCTTTTCCTTTTTCTAAACCTAATTGTATTCCACAGAGTTTATTTTCATCTTTCAATTTACGTAATGCTTCAAGTGCAGTTCGACGGTTTTTGAAAAGTCCATAGGTATTGTTTAACGACGCTTTTTTAGACTGAGTACTTAAAGTATTGATATCAATAACACTTGGTTGAGAAATTTCCTGATCAATATTATTCTCCCAATAAATGGTAAACAGTGATTTTTGTTTTCGAAGTTGTCTATTAAACAAAGGAGCACGCGACTTAACTAATTCAGATTCTAAAACCAACGCACTAAATTCACCAGCGGTGGTTACCCATTCAATGTCATATACCTGTTGGGCCATGCGCATTTCACGGTCATGACTATGATCGCTAGAGAAATGTGAAATAACTCGCGCTCTAATTTGCACACTTTTGCCGACATATAATAAGTTACCTGTTTCACCATAAAATAAATAAACGCCTGGTTCATTGGGCATAGCTGAAAAAATATCTGGGTTTATATGAGGAGGAACGCTAGAAAGCCTTTGTTGAGATTGCATTGCCTCTAGTACAGCCTGTTCATTAAAGTCACTTCTCATACGGGCCACTATTTGTGGCAGAATAGCTGCATCATCCATTGCTCTATGCCGACTTTCACAAATTAAATCAAGACGTTTAATAATACTGTCTAGGTTGTGTCTTTTAACATTGGGGTACATTTCTCGAGAGAGTTTGACTGTGCACACCACTGGATACTTAAATTCTCTATGATTTTGCTTAAAGGCGTTTCGCAGAAAGCCCACATCAAATCGCGCATTGTGTGCAACCAGCACATGACCAGCAAGTTTCTCAATAATGACAGGTAAAACTTCGTCAATAGTAGGGGCATCAGCAACCATTTCTGGCGTTATTCCAGTTAATTTCTGAATCATTAAGGGAATGTGAGTATTTGGGCAGATTAGCGATTGCCATGTGCTGACGATTACTCCATTAAGAGTCTGGACGATAGCAATTTCAGTTATTTGATCACGTGTTGGTTTAGTCCCCGTTGTTTCAAGATCAATATAGGCGAGTCGGCTAAAATCAACCATAGTTATGTGTTATCCATTTTATATTAGTAAAAGTTATGATGTCTTTGTGTATCCGATATGCTGGTTATTTATAATTATCAACATTATACAATCTTTGTGGGTATTATTTCTTATGTAGCCTGAGTCAAATGACATCAGATATCGTTTTAGGTGTATTTAACTAAATGATAAATATACTACATTTATACATGCTAGCTTCTTCATTAGATTATCAATAGAAGTAATGCCCCTTGATTTCAAGTTAATCTAAGGTAGTGGCGAGTACCTGAAATGGAGGCCATTATGCCTAGCTTTAATGGAGTACGAACGACTAAATACTAACGATCATTACAAATTTAGACTTTGTTAATTTTTGTTGTAAGAAATTGTACTGGCACTTAAATCATTTAGAAATAACTCAATGTTCGATTGTGATTGCATCTCCTTAGAAAAGTTGCTGTACTGTTTTACAAATCATTATCTAATTAGTTAGTACGGATTCAGGGAAATAACGATTATGTTAAAAGGTTTAGAAAGTACAAAATATAACGCATTACCACCTGTTCACGAGTGGACGCCTGCTTTTTGTGGTGATATGGATCTTGTCATTAAGTCAAATGGTGATTGGGTTCATGAAGGTCAGAAAATCAGTCGTACTGCCATGGTTAAAATGTTCAGCCGTATCCTATGGTTAGAAGATGAGCAATACTATTTAGTCACGCCTGTTGAGAAAGTGCGAATACAAGTGGAAGATGCGCCATTTATGATTATAAGCTGGCAATGGATTGATACCGCTCAAGGTCGCGCTGTTGAGTTTCGGACGCTTACCGATGACAATATTATATTGGGTATTGACTGTGACATTTGGCTGGCTCCCTATCAAGGTAATGAACGCCCTTATGTCTCTATGCGCTATGGTATGAAGGCCTTAATTTCCCGCCACGTTTATTATGATATGGCCAATGAGTTAGAAACGTTAACCACATCAGAAGGAACTGGGGTTGGCATCAGGAGTGCTGGGAAGACTTACTTGTTAATGAACGAGGAGTGATAGTTACTTATTCTTAGTAGAATGGAGATAATCCCCAAAAATTAGATTGAGCTTTTGGTTTAGTCGCTTTCTAAAGAATCTTAATTAAGGGTATTCAATAATTTACATTATGACTTTAATTTTCTGCAACGTAATTCTATCTTGATATCAAATATTATCTTTAGGTTAAAAGCAGGGCAGTTGTCTACCCTGCTAGTTAGTATTTATTAGGATGCTAAATTAGTGAATGTCTGGTCATTGCAGCAGGTTGCTCGATACCGATTAATTTCAGTATTGTAGGCGCCATATCGCCTAGCACACCATCTTCAATTTTCTTCAGATCTTTATCCACTAAAATCACAGGCACTGGATTTGTTGTGTGAGCCGTATGTGGGCTGCCATCTGGATTCATCATAGTTTCACAGTTACCATGATCAGCGATGATCAAGGTGGTGTAATCATTTGCAAGTGCGGCTGTTACAACATCTTTAACGCATTCATCTACAGCTTCGCAGGCTTTAATCGCTGCATCCATCATACCGGTATGACCTACCATATCACCGTTGGCAAAATTAAGACAAACAAAGTCAGCTTCGCCTTTGTTTAACTCTGGTACTAGTGCATCACGTAGTTCATAGGCACTCATTTCAGGTTTTAAATCGTATGTGGCGACTTTAGGTGAATTTTTTAAGATACGAGATTCGCCTTCAAAAGGTTCTTCTCGACCGCCTGAAAAGAAAAACGTAACGTGCGGGTACTTTTCAGTTTCCGCAATACGGATCTGTTTTTTACCATGTTTTTCTAATACTTCGCCCAGCGTGTCACTAATATTGTCTTTGTCGTAGATGACTTTTACATTTTTAAAGTCATCACTGTAATTAGTGATTGTCACGTAGTACAAGTCAAGTTTAGTAGTGTTCTGCTCTGGGAAATCTTGTTGACTCAGCATTTGTGTTAGTTCACGGCCTCGGTCGGTGCGGAAGTTAAAGAAGATAACCACATCATCTTTTTTAATGGTGGCACGAGGCTGATTTTCGTCATCAGTTAAAATGATTGGTTTAACAAACTCATCTGTGATGCCATCTGCATAACTTTGTTCAATGGCACTGATTGGATCGTTTGCTTTTACGCCAACACCATTCACTAGTGCATCATAGGCTAGTTGTACTCGTTCCCAGCGATTGTCTCTGTCCATTGCGTAGTAGCGACCAGTCATTGAAGCTATTTGTGTATTAGTGTTTTTGATGTAATTTTGTAAATCTGCAATAGAGCCTTTACCTGATTTCGGGTCTACATCGCGGCCATCGGAAAATGCGTGGACGTAAGAGTTTTCTACGCCAGCTTGTTGTGCTGCATCGATAAAGCCTTTTAAATGGCTTGAGTGTGAGTGAACGCCACCATCACTTAACAAGCCTAAAAAGTGCACATCTTTGTTGTTTTCTTTAGCGTACTGTAATGCATCAACCAATACTGGTTCTTTCGCTAGCGTGTTATTCGCAACGGCCATATTAATTTTTGCTAAGTCTTGGTACACAATGCGGCCAGCGCCAAGGTTCATGTGTCCAACTTCACTGTTACCCATTTGTCCTGTTGGTAAACCAACATGTTCACCATCGGTGCGAAGTGAGGCATTAGGGTAATCTTTATATAAAGAATCTAGAAATGGAATGTTCGCATTGTCTGGTGCTGATACTTTAGGATCTGGTGAAGTACCCCAGCCATCTAAAATCATAAGGATTGTTTTTTTATTCATAATTCACCCAATTTAATGTTTAGTTCTCATGTTCTTTTTTCTATTATTCTTACATCTCTATCAATAAGTCTAATAGGCTAATAACCCTACTTAATGATAATGGTTATTATTAATATATGTCTAATTTATGCTTAATTGATAGGTTTGTCTATGACATATCTTGTTTTTACTATGGTTATTTCCAATCAATCTGATAGGTGTAAAAGGCAAAGGTGATTATTTAAGTGATGGGGAGTGGTGATACTGAATTTAAGTACCCTAACAATTTATTTCTTGAAAGTTTTAAAAATAATATAACGCTTAACGTCGTCATTTAGTCATAGTATGCTCATACAATAAAGAAAATATATATTTTTATATTGTTGTTTTAGTTGGAATTGTTTAAGTCTACTTAGTCATGTTAATGGCAGTGAATAAACGATTTTAAAATTTTTATAGATGCGTTATTGGTTAATCCAAAGGAAAAATATGTACTCAATACCTTTTATTTTAGTACTGTTGGTTGCCCTAGAGCATGTTTATATTTTAATACTAGAAATGTTTTTATGGCATAAACCAAGAACGCTTAAGATGTTTGGTATTGAGAAAAAAGAGGCTGATGTATTAGCTGTGGTGGCCGCTAATCAGGGACTTTATAATGGTTTTTTAGCGGCAGGATTAATGTGGGGACTTGTTCATAGTAACCCCATTTTTGCACAGCAAATTCAAGTATTCTTTTTAGCGTGTATTGTCGTCGCTGCAGGTTATGGCGGTTTTACGGTGAAGAAAACAATTTGGTTAATACAGGGGCTACCCGCTCTTTTAGCTTTAGTTGCAGTGTTATTTTTTAGCTTGTAAAAGCAGGTTAATGTAATGAGGTTTTATGCAAGAGTTCGATAAATTAATGGCGATAGCAAAGCGTAAGGCTTTGCTGGATGAACACAGTCAATGGGCTAATGGCGCTGAAACTTACCTGACTGAAATAAAGAATGAAGTTGATGAAGTCATAGAGGAGATGCCTAAAAATAGACAATGTTTTCTAGAGGATGAGTTAGGTGATGTCTTGTGGGATTACCTAAATGTGTTAACTGCGCTACAAAAAGAGATGGGTATTAACCCAACTGCTGTTTTAAAAAGAGCTTGTGATAAATATGAACAGCGAGTCAGTGGTCTTGAAGCAGGTAAAACATGGACTGATATTAAGGAAGAACAAAAACAAGCGTTGCAAAAAGAGTTCTGCTCAAACAGATAATGAGCAAGTCACTTTAGACATAATATGTGTAAGCAATTTTACTGTATATAGCTATTGAGGAGTATTCATTTGCAAGGTTTTAACATAACGACCAATCCAGATGATTTAGATATTGAGTTAATCTATTCTTTTATTTCCAATACTTACTGGGCTAACAATATACCACTTGAAACATTTAAAAAATCCCTTGTTAATTCATTAGTGTTTGGTGTTTATGACGATAAAAACCAACAAGCAGGTTTTGCACGTGTTATTACTGACAAAGCGACCTTTGCGTATTTAAGTGATGTTTTTATATTAGAAGCATACCGAGGCTTAGGATTAAGTAAATTTTTGTTGCGGACCATCTGTGAGCATACCGATTTACAAGGTTTGAGACGTTTTATGTTGGTTACAAGTAGTGCGCATTCTTTGTATGCTAAATTTGGCTTTAAACCCGTTTCTAAACCTGAGATGTTGATGCAAATATGGCAACCAACAATATATGAAACAACGTAATTGCAATATTTACTGTTGAAAATAGTTATGATTAGTTGAGCAGTAACCTGTTTCTCATTTAATGTTTCTATTTATTTTTTCAAAGAAAAAGCACGATGGTCTTTTATCGTGCTTTATACCTAAAGCGTTATTTATAACTGTCTATAAATTGAATTAACTAGGTAGTTGCGAATAAATACCTCGGATCATGGTTCGTGGGTTCTCAGTACAATCTATATAAGCGGCACGACCGTGACAGATTCTACTGTTGTCCATTACCATTAATGTACCACTTTGTAATGGAAATTTAGCGGTATAAGGAGAATCTTCCTTAGCCATTTCAAAGAGGTGTTTAATGGTTCTCTGCAACCCTGGCACTTTGTCAAATCCTTCTTGCCACTGGCAGGTAATGTTTATTGCAAAACGAGCAATCAGCCTCTTTGTTTCAAGGTGGTAACCTAAGATTGGACCGGTATGACTCTCATTGATACCTTCATAGGTAGAGGCCCTTGTAAGCGCATTGGGATCAAATAAGGGCTGAATAAGAGACAAATCATTTTTGGCTAAGTGATTAATGGCTCCGATCAGATTGAACACAATACTTTCACCACCAAATTTTGCGGGTTGTTTACAGTACAAGAGCGAGGTTTGGATAGATCCTAAAGGTTCAATCGTGCCATCAACATGTAAGCCCTGGGCGTTATTACTTTCAAAACCTTCATGATTGATTTTTCCTTTTCTATTGGGCAAGTCACCAATCACGGCCATGTTGTCGGCGGTTAACTTATAATCAAAATACTTTTTGTTATAAGCTGTGGTAGCGGCTTCTCCAAGGTTTAAGGCATTGGCCACGGGAGATATTTTATCTTTAGCATTAATGGAATGAGTGTCTATTAAGACAAAACCTTGTTGATAAAACGTAGACTTTATTTCGGTTAACTCATTGATGGTATATTTATTCAGGTTTAATGCACTAAATGTAATCATTGTTCTTCCTTTCATTTTGATTATGTCAATTGAGATTGGCATAGCAAAAGGTCAGTTATTCGCTATCAATCCAATCTGATTCGCAAACTAGTTTGCATAGCTAAAGTACTGTTTTTAATAAAGACAAACAAAATGATCAGGAGGGAATATAAGTGTTGATGATTGTTTTTTTTATACTTGGAATCGGTTTCAATTAGGCAAGGAAGGTGAATTTATTTGCTGGATGAATAATACAGTTGGCTTTTACAAGTTGTATGATTGTTAGCCATTAATTAGTTTGAGGCGCAAGTTGGTTGTTTAGGCTGTATTGAATAAAATTTTGAAGGAAAATTCAGCTAATTATTCAATAACAGCTTAGTTATAGTTTTATAGTAAACTAACTCATATGTTGTTTTTGACGTTGTAAGAGTTTGCTTGGTTTATTGCTGTCTTTTTTCTGAGCTTGGTAAAGGTTAAGTGTGTTAAAGATGCTTTTTAATCCTGAAGCTTGGTAATCTTTTTCTAATTGAGGTAATACGAGCGAATGTTGCTCTGGGAAGAGAGCAAACACTGATTGAGAAATTAATTCATACAGGCGTTTCAAATTGATTTTATGCGTTTGACCTGTTTCATCAAAAATCCAGTTGGAGATAGCCATAAAGTTATCAAAAGGCTTATCTGCTAATAATAGGTCGAGTGTGTGTTTAAATCGACCTGAATTACCTATCATATCCCAGTATCGCGCAAAGCGATTAACCAGTTGCATTGTCGCAAAATCAACTCTGTCGGTACTTAATATATTAAAGGGTGGCAGTGGATTAAAGCGCAGATCGAAGTTTTCTGTATGTCGAATGATTGGGCTACCTTTAAGGCGCTTTAAAATACCCATTTGAATTTCATGTGGTTTACAAGCGTACAGTTGATCGAAGCTATCTTTAAATGTCTCAAATGTTTCGCCAGGTAATCCGAAGATTAAATCTGCGTGAATATGTGCCGTGGTGTTTTCTTTTAACCAGATTAAATTTTCTTTGGATTTTGGATTGTTTTGTTTACGACTGATATTGGTTTGCACTTCTTGATCAAAGGTTTGTATACCTATTTCAAACTGTAGGGTATTTTCTGGAAATAAAGCGAGCATCTCTTTTAGCTTTCTTGGTAAGTGATCTGGCACTACTTCAAAGTGTAGGTAAAGATCCTCTGTCATTCTATCCAAGAAGAACTGCATAATTTGTAAGGAGGTTTTAATGTCTAAATTAAAGGTTCTATCAATAAATTTAAAGTTACGAGCACCACGTTGGTACAAGGTTTCCATCTGCTTTAGAAAGGCGGTTAACTCGTAAGGGTTTGATTTTGTATCTAAAGAGGATAAACAAAACTCGCACTTAAATGGGCAACCACGTGATGCTTCTACGTACAATAATCGATTTTTTAAATCTTCATCACTGTAATACTGGTAAGGCATTTCCAAATTTTTTAAATCTACTGGCTTAGATTTGATCACTTTAATATCAGGTGCATTATCACTTAAAATATCTCTACACAGATCATAAAAACTGATGTCAGCTTCGCCAGTTAATACGTAGTCAGCAGTTTGTACGATAGGTTGTGATTCAGATTCATAGCTGACTTCCGGACCGCCTAATATAATTTTTACATGCGGGGCGATCACTTTTAATAGGCTAACTACATTAGTGGTTTCAATAATATTCCAAATATACACACCAAAGCCTACAATAGTAGGGTTAGCCGCTAGTATTTGCTCTACAATATCCAAAGGACGTGTATGGATAACAAACTCTTTAACTTCACAATTCGCTTGTAGATCCTTTAAATTAGCATATAAGTAACGTAGCCCTAAACTGGAGTGAATATATTTAGAGTTAAGTGTGGAGAGTATGATGCTGGAGGAAGATAAGCCCTCAATAACAGGCGCCACTACTTCAGTGTTAGCAGTGCGCATAATAGTGAGTTCATTATCGAATTGTTGAATAGCCATGAAAGTTCTTTTATGTCGGGAGAATATATGCGCGACATAATACATTAATCGTGATGAAGATTCAGTGCTTGATTGATTGGAACTGTGAACAACCATTATGTGAAAGTAATGAAGTGCGATTAATATTAATAATATGACTATTGCATTTGTTGTTCTTAAGGTTAAATAGAATTCATTTATCCACTATACATTTGCCATACAGCTTTACACTCGCTGTATACTAGTGTTGTTTACAGTGGCAGTATTTTACCGTTTTAATATTTGGAGTTGTTATATGCCCTATGAGCTGGGTAGTCGTTTAGTCATTGGTGTCGCATCTAGTGCGATGTTTGATTTGACTGAATCCGATACGGTTTTTCGCATCAAAGGTGAAGAAGAATACCGTAAATATCAAACAAAACATGTGGATGTACCATTACCTAAGGGACCATCATTTTCATTTGTTAAGCGTTTATTATCGCTCAATAATTTAACCGATGATGCTAAGTCTGACCCATTGGTTGAAGTGGTGTTGTTGTCACGTAATGACCCAGATACAGGGCTACGTGTCATGAAATCCATTAAGCACCATAACTTACCTATTTCTCGGGCTATTTTTATGCAAGGTAAGTCGCCTTATCAATATATACCTGCATTAAGTATCTCTCTGTTTTTATCAGGCAACTCCTCTGATGTAAAAGAAGCGATTAGATTAGGCTATCCGGCAGGGCATGTGATGAAATCTGCAATTATTGATGAAGATGATGATGATTTACGTATTGCATTCGACTTTGATGGTGTGCTGGCCGACGATGAGTCTGAAACCGTGATGCATAAAACTAATGATCTTAATCAGTTTCATGAGCACGAAACTAAAAATGTGCTACAACCTCATAATCCTGGACCATTGAAAGAATTTTTGGTGAAAGTGTCTGCAATTCAAAAAATTGAAGAGCATAAGAAGAAAAATGATCCCGAATACCGTAATCGTTTACGTGTATCGATTGTGACTGCGCGTAATGCACCTTCCCATGAAAGAGCGTTAAATACCTTAAAAGAGTGGGGCGTGATGACCAATGATGCTTTTTTCTTAGGCGGGGTGGATAAAGGGTTGATTTTGGCTGTATTAAAACCACATATTTTCTTTGATGACCAATCGGGTCATTTAAGCTCGACAAGTACCGTTGCTCCATCTGTGCATATCCCTTTTGGTGTTAAAAATGCAGGATAGCCTTAGCATTCGAGCTTATAGTAAACAACAAAAAGGACATGTGCACTCCTATCATCAGTTAGTTCTGCCTATCTTAGGGACAATTATTCTAGAGCTAGAAGGTTATACAGGTAAGGTATCGGTAGGAGAGTGTGTAGTAATACCGGCACAAGTATTTCATCTTTTTAAAGCTGATGAAGCCGCTCGCTTTATTGTGGCTGATCTCAATGAACTGCCTGACAATTTATTGAGAATGGCCTCTTTAGTATTCTCAATGTCAGCGCCGCTGCGTACTTATCTATCATTTATTGAGCAGCAATTAGAGTATAAGGTTGATAAGTCTTTAGAAAAAATGATGATTGAGATGTTTAACAAGTTGTTATCGGAACAGAGAGCAGAAGAGCAAATCGATCCACGAATACGTCGTGTATTGCAAACTATCTCTGATGATCTATCTCAGTCTTTTAATATTAATCAACTGGCTGAAATGGCATGCCTTAGCCCAACACAATTTAAAAAGGTATTTAAACAATGCACCGGACAAAGTGTGCTACAACATATTACGGTACAGCGCATGGAGAAAGCCAAAGCGCTATTAACTCACACTGATGCCCCAGTGCAATTGATATCAGAACAAGTCGGATATAGTGATATCTCTGCTTTCAGTCGTCGCTTTTCTCAATTTTACAAACTATCTCCCCGCCAAATAAGAAGTTAAGTAAGTCTTTAATGATAAAAAAAGCGTCTTAACTGCAAACTAAGTGTTAAATTATTACTTTACTATTTGAAGCATAAATCAATTCGTAAAGGAATCTAACATTGAGCCAATTAACAGTGAGCCCTAAGGCAAGTAAACAGGGAGTGTTTGCTATATTATTTTCCTCATTATTATGGGGAACAACGGGAACTGCAGCTTCTTATGCTTCTAGTATTAGTCCTTTAGCAATCGGTTCTTTTACCATGGGCATTGGCGGATTATTGCTTGCCATCAATGGGGCTAAACACATACGTTTAGATATTAACAGACTGCTTCAAGCTCGTTATGTCTTGTTGATTGGCGCAATCGCTTTAGCTATTTATCCATTAGCCTTTTATAGCGCTATGCGGTTATCCGGTGTTGCTATTGGTACGGTTGTCTCGATTGCTAGTGCACCATTCTTTGTTGCGATTATCGAGCGACTTTTTAGCAAAGAAAATAATATCGATGGTTACTGGTTATTTAGTTTGCTGTTGGGGGCAATAGGCATTGCTTTTTTAGCCAGTACAGAAACCAGTGTATCAAGTAGTACACTAGACATGAGTAATAAATATTTGGGCATTTTATTGGGCTTTGTTGCTGGCTTTACTTATGCTTTATACTCTTGGGCAGCTAAAGCTCTAATCAACCGTGGTGTTAGCTCTAAATCAGCCGTAGGCAGTATATTTGGTTTAGGTGGTATATTGTTGGTGCCTGTATTTTTATTGAACACCAATACATTTATTATTTCGTCAGTGAATACTATGGTGTTGCTTTATATTGCCATTATTCCTATGTTTATCGGTTACCTGTGCTTTGGTTTTGGTTTAAAAACAATTCATGCAAGTAAAGCGACACTATTAACCCTTTTTGAACCTGCTGTTGCTGCTATATTTGCTGTGTGTGTAGTGGGAGAGTCAATCTCATTATTAGGTTGGTTTGGTCTATTTTTGATTATGATCTGTTTATTGTTACAGTCATATAAAAGCTAAATGAGTAGCGCTATATCAGTCATGTTGTTTATTGTTTTTGTGATAGCCCATTAATTTGTAGAATCGTTTTACATGTTGGGTAAAAACTGTTCTGAAAATTCATTTGCAGGAATTGCTTTGGCATAAAAATAACCTTGTCCAAAGTGACATTGCTGTTGTTTAAGGAAATCGATATGACTTTGTTTTTCTATGCCTTCTGCGACTACTTTTATATCTAAACTATGCGCTATCGAAATGATCGCGGAGGTGAGGGCTTTATCGTAAATACCTCGGTCAATATCTAGAATAAAACTGCGATCTATTTTTAATCCATCAACTTCAAAGTGGCGCAAGTACGCTAAAGAGGAGTAACCCGTACCAAAATCGTCTAACCAGACTTCAACTCCAAGCTCTCTAATTGCATTGAGCATACTTTTAGCTTCATTTTCGTCACGCATCAATAATGTTTCAGTTACTTCTATATGTAAGTTACCTGCTTCAATTTGATATTTTTTGAGCATCCTTTTAAATATACCAGTAGGATTATTTTGATAAATTTGTCTGGCTGACATGTTGAGTGCGAGGTGGAAGGGCTGACCATTTAGTTGAGACTTCCATTGTTTGAGTTGTTTACATGCACTTTGTATAATCCAGTCACCCATTGGGATGATTAACCCAGTTTCCTCTGCAATAGAAATAAATTGATCAGGGTAGATTATTCCTAATTCAGGATGGTTCCAGCGTAATAGGGCTTCTGCACCGCAAAGGGTATTATTTGTTAAATCAAATTGCGGTTGATACCAGAGCTCTAGTTGTTCTAAATTCACTAAAGCTTTGCGTAAATCTCTTTCTAATTTTGCTCTATTTTTTATGTGTTGGTCCATCTCTAGTGTGAAGTAACTAAAGGTATTTTTACCCACTTTTTTGGCTTGAAACATGGCAATATCTGCATTTTTTATTAATTCTTCTGCATTTTTTCCGTCGTTAGGAAATTTTGCGATTCCTACACTGGCTGCAACGATCACTTGTTCTGTGTTAATTGTAATGGGAGCTCGAATTTTTCTTATAAGTGTTTGTGTAAAATGATTAATGTCTTTTTCTACTCTAATTTGAGGTAAGCAGATTAAAAACTCATCCCCACCAATGCGAGCGATTAAAGCATCATCTAAATGAGGTGGGGTCATATTATTTTTTGTTAAGTGACCTTTAATTCGCTCAGAAATTTCACATAATAGGTGATCGCCAGCTTTATGACCAAAATTATCATTGACCATTTTAAAGTCATCTAAATCGATAAATAACACCACAAATTTTTGGTGAGTCTTTAAACAGTTAGTGATTAGTTTAGAGGTGTGCTCAATGAACATTGGTCTATTAGGTAGTGAAGTTAATGAATCATGATATGCAAGGAAAGTGATCTCTTCAGTACGTGCTTTTAGCTTTTTGCCCATTTTATTAAAACTTTGTGCTAACTCGCCAATTTCATCGTTTCTTTGTACGCTGTTCACTAGATCAAACTTACCCTTACCAATCTGCTTTGCATGTAATGCTAATGCTTGAATAGGACGTACTAATGAATTGGAAATAAAAATAGAGAGTAATAAACCGATAAAACTTAATACAATGGCTGCAAGTAACAAGATAAGCGTGATACTTTTTAGACTTTGTTGGTTTTCTTGTAAGAAAATATCGGACATTTGATCAATATCGTTATTAATTTGTTTCAATGAAAGTTCTAAAGACACGCCTCCTAGTAACATATTCCCAAGTAAAATAGGTTTGGCTATGGTTAATGTATGGTTATCCACAGCAGTATAATTTTTCTTACGATTAATCACTGAATCTAATACGGCTGTGTTTTGAATAGCTACTCCAAGGTTTTTAGGATACATTTGCCCATCATGAAATAGCGCTCCTTGGCTATCAAAAACATAAATTGCTTGTATCTCTGTATTGGTTAATGCGGGAGCAAGGAGGTGATAAGTTGCATATAAATCATGTTGGTATAATGGGTTAACTAAAGATTCTGTAAGGTAGTCTAAGACACCAATATTTCTCTTTTTCATCTGTTCAAGCAAACTTGTGCTGGTGCTTAAGGTTGTTTGTTGCAATATGGTTTGCGCGTTTTTATTAAAAAAGTAAAGTTGAACACAAGATAATATGAACACAGTCAGTAATACTGTGATCATATGAATTGATACATAGCGACCTCTTAATCGTAATGAAGGAAGCTTAGTTTTAAGTATTTCTAATAATTTATAATGGATAGATATTTCCTAAGTTTATAGTTGATTAGAAACAATTTCTTGTAGTGCTTTTGTAATCACCATAATAGAGTCTTGTTCAGACAGTGGTTCATATTTTTTAGTTTCTTGATGAGCTAATAAAGCTTCTTGCCCTTTTGGTGTTTGATCTGCGTTTAGTAGCAAATTGGTGACTGCTTGTTTTATACGAGGATCGATATTTGAACGGATTAACTCTACACCGCGAGGGAAGTGCTCACTTTCATAAAATACTGAGAGAGATTGTTTAAATGTGTCTGGCATATCTTTTGGGTTTTCCCAATTTAAATTACTGAATGCACCTGCATCAACAATATTGTTATTTACCCATGCGGAAATATTAATCTCACTGTTAGCAAAAACATACCCAATCTTTCCTTTTGGAGGCTTATCTCTGATACTTTTTAAAGGATATAGCTCAAAGCCATTGCGAATTAGCGTTGCAGAAGGGATAAAAAAAGCACTAGTTGAACCAGGATCTTGAAAAGCGATTGTCTTATCAACCAAATCTGCTAGTGAATTGATGCCGCTATCTTTACGTGCAAAAATCAACGTACAGTAATTAGCCACGCCTTTTTTCCAACGTCTAAGTATTACTTCTGCATGATCGGTTTGGCTTAAAATAGTCGCAGAAAAAGCGGTTTCAGAAACTAAATCTACTTTTCCTTGTTCAATATATTGGCGCATTTGTTGATTATCTTTTGCAAATATGACATTGCCTTTTTTAATGCCGTATTGATGTAAGTTTACAGCGAGATAATCTGCTAAAGGTTTTAATGTTTTAAAATGTTTTTTTGGGTTGTCGCTAACACGCCCAATAACAAATGAGTCTCGTTCAAATGGAGTCTCTGGTGTATCGGTAGCACATACATTAGGAATAATAAGTAGTAAAGCAGGTAGGAGAATTAACCTCTTTGTAGAAAAGAAATGTAATAATATTGGTGTTAAGTTCATTGAAAATGCTCTCTTATGATTTTTAGAGCTTAAATATTTAATGATGACAAACATCAAACGACCGTAATAAATAATATTTGTAGATTAAATAGCTTAAAAATCAAACGCTCAATCAATAGAATATTAGCTTAGCTTATCAAAAATAACACCTCATAATGGTTATTATTTTCAGCTTATTTGACCTTGGTTAATTTATCAGGATTTTAACGTTTGCTTTATGAATAAGATTAAGAAAAACTGTGTCTTCTTAATCTTATTCATAAAGAGTTAAACAATATGAGTTTATGCGCTGAAGTTGCTATTTTTAAAGTTTCTAAACAAAATATCCCTGAGGTAATGCGTGTAAGTCTATTAATTTTCGAAGAGATTAATCAGCATGGTCAGTTGATTTCTTCCTACGATATTTTACAGAGTACTACTCGTGAAGATGAAGTTTGTTGGCAACTGACTTGGACAAGTGAGCAAGCTGTTAAGCAAGCGGCTGAGCTTTGGTATAGCCTACCGAGCCGTGAAGTATTAGAATCACTGGTGGGTGAAAAGCTTTATTATGGGCATTTCACTAGTATGCTATAAAGCATAAGCAATACTTCAGACGATTACAGGTTGTCTGCCTCTAAATTTTCAGCCAAACGAGCTTGTTTATTGCTGTGGATCACTGCGGTAAGTGCCACGGTTGAAGAAAGTAACATGATCAGTACCACAGGTTGTAAATACCCCATACTAATGAATGCTGCAAAGGCACTCACTGTGGCTCCCATTGCACATTGAAAAGCCCCTAACACTGCTGAAGCTGTGCCTGCATTTTTGCCAAAATATTTTAAGAAACATGCATTACAATTTGCCATTACCCCACCGTTTGCACTGATCATTAACATAAAGCCAATTACAGTGAGTGTTAAATTATTAGGTGCTAACCAGCTCGAAGTGACTAGTAAAATACCACCTGAAAATTGCATCGTTAAAAAGCATCTTGCTAAAGTTGCGGGTTCAAATCGGTTTAATAGTAGTGTGTTTAGTCGATTAATAAAGATTAACCCACCAATATTTAAGGCAAAAAGTTGAGTGAAGGTAGTGGTGCTAACTTCATAAATAGACAAGTAAATCATTGCGGAGTTAGTAACAAAGGTCATCATTACTGCAAAGGCAAAAGCTTGGGCCATCATATAGCCGATCCCTTGTTTGTGTTTAAATACTTCAATAAACTTTATGCCTTTATTACGCTCAATGGTGATTGCTAATAACTTTTTTTGCTTCTTTGATTGATGTGGAACGTATTTTTTCGCCATCAGCATAGCGACACAGGAAAACCCGGCTGTAAAGTAGAAAATCCAATGCCATGATTGTAACGATAGAATTAAATTGCCAATGGTCGGTGCAATAGATGGCGCTATCATCATTATCAATGCTACAAGAGCAAATAGTTTGGCCGCCTCTTTACCGTCAGCATTGTCGCGAATTGTTGCAGGGACTCCAACAATTGCGATACCACCGCCAATGGCTTGCATTAATCGCCATCCCCATAACCAAGCAATATGAGTGCTGGTGGTAAGTAATAAACTTGCTGAAGCAAAGATCGCTAAGCCTAGCAACATGATAGGCAATCTACCGTGTTTATCAGAAAGTGGGCCGCCAATTAGCTGACCAATAGCTAACCCTAAAATATATAAACTGACGGTGACTGACAATAAGGAGATATCAACCTGCATTTCATTGGCGATTAATGGAATAGCCGGTAAGTAACTGTCGATGGCAAAAGGTGATATGGCATAGATAGATGACAAAGTAATAATTAATCGTTTGCTGACTTTGTTAGGCTGTGGTGTTGTCATCTTGACCTCAAGTTTATATTTTCAAGAGGATGATAAGGGGCTTTTAGTTAGCAGGCAAGGTTTGTTGTGTGAAGATCGTATCTTTATAAACTTACAAGCTGGTAAAATATTTAAATTCAATTAGATAGCATTTATATTGAATAGTTGTCATTCCTTTAAAGTTGTTCTTACATTTCATTGAATCACATTTATGGACGTATCGTTTAACTATATTTTATTGATATATGTGTAGACAGATAACTACAAAACATAAGTAACTATGGTATAAATGTTTACTCATTTAGTTTTCGAGTTGTTATATGTATTCTACCTTGCAGCAATATTTTGGCTTTGATCAGTTTCGCCCTGGGCAAGAGTCCGTCATTCAATCTCTTTTAGCAGGGCACAGTGCTGCGGCTATTTTTCCTACTGGCTCAGGAAAAAGTCTCTGCTATCAATTACCCGCGTTACATCTACCGCATTTAACTTTGGTCGTTTCTCCTTTGTTAGCTTTGATTCAAGATCAACTGGATTTTTTACAAAGTAAAGGAATTCAAGCGGCGAGCATTCAATCTATGCAAACTGGCGCAGAAGCAGCTGACGTTTATAAACGTGTTAGCGAAGGTCAAATTAAGATTTTGTTTATCTCAGTGGAACGTTTAAACAGTGAACGTTTTAGAACTTTTTTGAAGCAAGTTCCTATCTCATTGATGGTGGTTGATGAAGCACACTGTATTAGTGAATGGGGGCACAATTTTAGACCCGATTATTTAAAATTAGCGACTTATCGAGAACAGTTTTCTATTGAACAAGTGCTGCTACTTACTGCCACAGCGACTGAAAAAGTGATCCATGACATGGCAGATAAATTTCACATTCAACCTGAGCATATTACGTTAACGGGTTCCTATCGTTCGAATCTGAATCTTTCTGTATTAGGTGTTGATGAGCAGAATAAATTACCTTGTTTAGTACCTTGGCTGGAAAGTAAAGTAGGTCAAGCTGGGGTCATTTATGTCACGTTACAGAAAACGGCGGAACAGGTAGCTGAAGCATTAACTCAAGCAGGTGTCAGGGCAACGGCCTATCACGCAGGGTTAGGTAATGAACAAAGGCAACAAATTCAACAACAGTTTATGAGTGGTCAGTTACCGTTAATCGTAGCAACCATTGCTTTTGGTATGGGTATTGATAAAAGTGATATTCGTTTTGTGGTGCATTATGATTTACCTAAGTCCATTGAAAACTATGCTCAGGAGATCGGTCGTGCAGGACGAGATGGCAAAACCTCAGAATGCCTGGTCTTAGCTAATAAAAATAATCTAAATGTACTAGAAAACTTTGTTCATGCGGATACACCAGAAGCCAGTGCAGTGGACTTTATTATCGAAGAGATAAGCAAGGCACAGGGGCAATGGGAAGTCGTAATGAACAGCTTATCAACCCAATCCAATATTCGCTTGTTAGCCTTAAAAACATTATTAGTTTATCTCGAATTAGAAGCGGTGATCGAGCCTGCTTATAGTTATTATGCAGAATACAAATATAAATTATTAGTATCTGAAGTTGAGTTGGTGGGCCGCTTTCATGGTGAAAAAGCGCACTTTGTACAAACAATTTTAGCCACTTCTGATAAAGCTCGTACTTGGTCTTCTTTAAATTTTGAACGTATGCAAACTAAGGTTCAATGTGACCGGAGTAGAGTGCTAACCGCATTAGATTATCTTGATCAACAAGGGTTGATCGAACTGCAAACAAAACAGATGACGCAGGTCTACAAAGTTGATAAATCCAATATTACTAAAGATTTACGTGATGAACTGATTACTCGATTTTTACAAAAAGAGAAGAGTGAAGTTCAACGTATTCACCATTTGTTAGATTTTTTTGCAAGTGATCAGTGTTTAAATTGGCAACTTGCTCATTATTTTTCAGATCGACGTTTACAAAGTCAATGCGGACATTGCTCTGTGTGTGTCGGTCAGCCTGCAGTGATGCCGCCAGTACCGACGTTAACACCTTTACAGACATATGATCCTGTTCAGTTAAGTCAGTCTATTGCAGCAAGATTAGGTGAGCACGATAGCTATATATTAAGAGCACGATTTTTATGTGGATTAACTACGCCAATATTTACGCGTTTAAAAGTACGTCAATTAACAGGGTTTGCTTCATTAGCACATTATCGCTTCTCAGATGTACTTAATTGGTTGACTAAAGAACACGAGTAAATTTAACACTAAAATTTTATTATGAACTGATGGTTAAAATAGCTTGTTTTAGCCTGAAAAAAGAGGAATTTATATGTATAAACTGATTGCCCTAGATATTGATGGCACATTAATGACGCCCGATAAGAAAATCACCGCTGAAAATAAAGCTGCTATTGATGCCGCTCGTGCTAAGGGGGTGCGTGTTGTATTAGTATCTGGACGTCCAACTAGTGGTATGAGAGGTGCATTAGAAGAGTTAGGCATGACTAGCAATGATGATTATGTCTTAAGTTTTAATGCCTCTGTGGTGCAGCAAGTTAAAAGTGGTGAGATTATTCGTAGTCAAATTTTGAAGGGCAAAGATGCAAAAAAAATAGCTGCATTAGCTGATTTACTGGGGTTACATGTACATGCCTTTTGTGCAAAAAGAGGCTTAGTAACGCCAGCACATAATGAATACACGGATTTAGAGTCTCGCACTAATGGCGAATTAATTACCTTATTCGACTTTAATGAGTTTGATGACGACGACGCTATTTTGAAAGTGATGATCATTGATAAACCAGAAAAATTAACGGATGCTATTGAAAAGTTACCCGCTGAATTATACGAGCAATTTACTATTCTAAAAAGTGCACCTTTCTTTTTAGAGTTTTTGAATAAACAAAGTAACAAAGGTATCGGTGTTAAGGCGATTGCTGAATACTTTTCAATTCCAGCTGAGCAAGTTATGTGTGTTGGTGATGCTGGCAATGACTACCATATGCTTAAGTACGCTGGCTTGGGTGTGGCCATGGGCAATGCTACCGACGATATAAAAGAGATCGCAGATTATGTCACATTGTCTAATACTGAAAGTGGTGTCGCTAAAGCGATTCAAAAGTTTGTGTTAGATGTTTAATACCAATCATACTAATTAACGGATCTATTTCACTGGTTATAATAACTTATTTCTTCGTTGTAATTTTCGTAAAAGGAAACAGTCATTTACTTTAATTTACACCCTAAACTAAGTCATTTTTCCTGCGCGAAATTCAGAGCATTTATTTAATATAGTCGGTATAAATAATCTATTGACTTATGTAAGGGTAATCGCAGTTATTAACTAACTGTAAGTGAGGCGAAATGAAGTTTTTGGTATTTTTAGGTTCGGTACGTGATAGTACACCTCCTAAACCTGCAAGATTAGGAGAAAGAGTGGCAGAGGCTTGTCTCTCCTGTTTGCAGGGGCGATATAGGGAGCATCAGTTTGAGCTAGTTGATGCCTTAGACTATTCATTAGGAACTGTTTTCAAACCTCATTTCGCCTATGCTAAAAGTCAAATGCCAGCAGATTTGGATTCATTAGCTGAAAAAATTAAACAAAGTGATGGTTATATTATGGTTAGCCCGGAATATAATCACTCTATGAGTCTAGCTTTGAGTCATTTGTTAAATCACTTTGGTAGTTCACTATTTTCATATAAACCGAGTGCGATTGTCACCTACTCTGCTGGGCAATGGGGGGGAATGAGAGCGGCCGTCGCTATGCGTACATTTTTGTCTGAATTAGGTTGTTTATCGGTTTCATCGATGATTCACATTCCCAAAGCGCAAGACGTTTTTGCCGCTGATGGTGCGATCCAGGAGCCTCAAGATCAAGATTCATGGTTTGACTATTTTACACAAACTTTTAACCAACTTATGTGGTGGGCAGAGGCGACTCATCAACAAAGACAGTTGCTTGACCCGTTAAGTATGGGGAGAACATTTAAACGTTCACCTTCAGAAAGAAATGCACCATAAATAGAGAGCTAAAATTAAGCTTAAAATATTAATTAGTTAGCTAATTTCAGTTAGAATACTCCGTATTAACTGATGCTATTTACAATAAGTAGCTCAATAAAAGCAGTGGTATATAGTATTCAGTGATGTTGTGAACAACCATTATTGAACGGCGGCTATAGTAAGGTAAATTTTAGCGATGGAACTTTTTTACAGCCACCAACAGGTGGTGGATTTTACCCGTGTTTATCTCGCGGTTTTTTACTCTTTTGTTGCTTTATTTTATACTGTTCGTATTATAAGAAAACAGCAAAAACTACAATCTAAATCAGTGATTTTTCCAGGCAAACGTTTTTGTAATACTTGGTGGAATCACATGACCTTCCGAGTGTTTAGAGCTGCGATTTGGCTTGTTTGTTTGATTCGCTTAGCATTTATTGATGTTGATAATTATCTGGGTACCATCTCTTTTTTAAATACAGCAAGTGTTATTGTCTTAGGCAATGTATTGTTAACACTTGGTTTCCTTTCTACTGTTTTTATCCATTTATTATTAGGTAAGCATTGGCGAACGGGGATTGACCCAAGTGGACCAGCATATCTACAAACTACTGGTGTTTATAGCTATTCTCGTCATCCTATGTTTGTCAGTATTATGCTATCACAGTTAGGTTTTTTCTTGGCATTACCTTCATTGTTTTCATTGGCTTGTTTAGTGATTGGTGTGATTGCATTACAACGTCAAAGCATTGCTGAAGAAAAGCATTTATTAAACATTTTTCCTGCTAATTATGCTACTTATCAAGCGCAAGTATCAAAGTGGTTATAGCAAGCATTTGATTAAAGCGCCAATCACCGACTAAGGTGTGGTTGATTGGCACTTGGCTCTTATTTTGTTAACGCGGGCAGCTCCACAGCGTAGAGATCACCACTTCGATTGGTAATATACAAGGTACTCATCGCTTTCCCTCCTAGGGCACAGTTAGTGGTGCGCAATGAATTAGGTAATGTTATTTTCCCCCAGTGCTGTCCTGTTGCTGAAAATACTTCAATACCAGTACGAGTCGCAACGTATAGATTGCCTTTTTTATCAATGGTCATTCCATCTGCATTTTGTGCAAAAACAAACTCTCGCTCATTTAATAACATCCCCTTTGAATTAACGTCATAAGCTAAAATAGGCCCAGATTGGTCATCTGAAATAGCGACATATAAGATGTTTTGTTGTGCATTAAAAAGGATGCCATTAGGTTTTTCATCTAACGGCATTTTTTTGATTAAGTTAATCTTGCCACTAGGATAACGCACATAAATGCCATTAAATCCTAAGTCAGAGGCTTTTCCTCTTAATCCAAAAGGAGGGTCAGTAAAGAATACACTGCCATCGTGAAATACTGCTATATCATTGGGAGAGTTAAACTTTTTACTCTCTCCATCGAGTTCAAGACGACTAATAAACGGCACGACCTCTGAAGTACTAAGGTCCATGCGTGATATCATTCTGGTTTTTTGCTCTGCCGCGAGTAAAAATCCTTGGTTATCTAATGCGAGGCCGTTTGCGCTATTACTGGGATTGCGTAAAACGGATAAGGTATCTGTTTCTGCCTCTAAGATATAAATAGTGTCACCAGGAATATCACTGAAGATCAACGAATTGGATTTTTTATGCCAAACAGGGCCTTCAGTGGAGATAAATCCACTGGCAACCACTTTTACTTCTCCGATGTTCTGTAATGGGTTGTGATCGGTTTCTGACTGGGTATCTTGTTGTGCATGTAAGCTTGTTAAAACAGCGCTGAAGGTTAATAAACTTAAGGTGGCCCATTTTATAGAGTTAACTATCGACATGATTAATTCCTTTATCATTTATATATATTTTTTTTGTAAAAATGTATGGCGGCTATTACCATCTTAGTCTGTAGATAACAAAATTTTGCATTAAAAGTAAACAAACTAATCCCTTTAAATAACAGACCTAGATTAGTTATAAGAGTTCACAAAGAGTTTGGATTGTTTGTTTACTGCAGAGGTATCAATTAGCAAGCTTGCTCATGACAATTTAATGACTTTAAGTGGAGTGTGTTATTAAAAATAGTTGGGTTTTCAATCTGTTTAAGCATCTGTTGGTTTGGTAAACAGTCATCATCAACATAATCGACGAAGTCACCAGAGGAGTCAAAAACAAGCGTATCAAACGCCAATCTATCTTGACCATATAAACCACGGTGGATCATATCTGCTGAAAACACTAACAAATCACCGGTATTAAGTGGGATCTTTTTACCAGAGGACAGTTCATCGCTACTGAACTTACGTTTTCTCGCTAATCGTACGTCTAATTCTTCCTGAGTATCCCAGCGTTTATGTGACCCTGGTACTAACTCCATTCCTGGTTCGTCGAACAATGGCACTCGAAAATGCACTACTTGTGTGTCTTTAATTGCTTGTTGTTGACCTGCAAGATCGTGGTCATATTGACAATCTCGATGCCAAAAATTTTCTTGTGTTGTTGTGCATGGGTTAAAGAATAGTTGAGTATTCATAAAGGCAGGTTTATGAGGAATAATGGTTTCAATTACCTGTGTCATTTTAGCTGAACTGATGAAATTAAATAGTTGTAATCTTTCAGCGGCTGCTAAGTACTGTGTACCTGTAATTAAAGATGAATTAAATGCCTCTGTTTGATAGAAATGCTGATTATCCTGTTGCCAGTTTTGGTGAAATAACAGAACGACTTGTCGTAATGGTATTAGTTCATCTGCGTTGAAATAATCTTTTAACACAAAGTACCCCTGTTGGTCATAGGTTACTTTTAAATCATTTAACGTTTCGTTCATATTGCTGCGATTACCTTAAGTCTATTTCAAGGGAGAATAGTTGAGCGCGAATAATAGCGGAATCACTGATAAACATTAATCATTATCTTGCCGTTTAATCAAATTGGCTAATTCAATAATACCTTGTTCTCTTTCTAACGCCGTTTTTTCACTAAAATTAAGACGCATGCAATGTCGGAACTTACCAGTGGCAGAAAATAAAGTGCCTGGGGCAATACTGACTTTGCTGGTTTTACTTTGTGCATATACCTTAACGGTATCGTAGCGTTTACTAAGCTCTACCCAAAGTATGTAACCACCTTGTGGAAAGCTAATACGAGTACCTGTTGGGAAGTGTTGTTTAATACATTGAATTAAATGATCTCGTCCTTGTTTATATAACAATCGGACTTTACGTGTATGACGAGCGTAGGCACCTGATTGAATAAAATCTGCTATCGCTAGTTGCGGTAAAGTAGGGCACATGGAGCTACTTACGTATTTAATGTGGGTCACTTTGTCACGATAACGGCCTGGGGCAATCCAACCAACACGAATGCCCGGTGCAACACTTTTTGAAAAGGAGCTACATAATAAGACGCGGCCATCTTCGTCAAAGGATTTAATGGTTTTAGGTCGTGGTGATTGGTAACTGATATCACCATATATATCATCTTCAATGATACTAATATCATAACTTTGTGCGAGTTGATAAAGGCGTTTTTTATCAGCTTCAGACATACTGTAACCCATAGGGTTATTGACGGTTGGAGTCACTAATATGGCTTTAATAGGCCATTGCTCTAGCGCTAATTCTAAGGCCTCTAAACTTAACCCATTTTCGGAATTGGTTGGTATTTCAATGGCTTTTAAGTTTGCTGCTTTAATTGCCTGCATTGACCCATAAAAACTTGGTGATTCAACAGCCACAATATCCGATGGTTCTGTTACTGCGCGTAAACAAACAGATAATGCTTCTTGGCAACCTGATGTGATTACCAAATCATCGGGGTGAAGTACACAACCAGAATAAGTGGCTAGCTCTACTATTTGCTCTCGTAATGCCAATGTTCCTTTTATGTCGCAGTATGGGAGGCTAAGCTCTGCTTGTTGACGCATTAACCAAGACATTTTTTTTAGCAATGGTGACAGACTAGAGGTTTTCATATTAGGCATTGCATGTTGAAGTTGTATTTTCTGTGTATCTTCTTTAGCTAACAACACTTCTAAAACATCTTGCCATTGCGATACTTCAATGGGGCGCTGTGCCGGCCTAGATGTAAAAGGTAGGCTGGGTGAATCCATCTTATGGGCAACAAAATAGCCTGATTTAGGACGTGCTTCTATTAACCCCTCCATTTCAAGTTGATGGTAGGCTTGTTGTACGGTGGAGATACTCACTTCAAATTCTGTTACTAACTGACGAATGGAGGGTAACTTGTCTCCTTCCACAAATAATCCTGTCTGTATGTTTTCACGTAATGCATTTGCAATTTTTTCGTAAAGTTTGAGTGCTGTTACCATTGTTTTCCTCCCTGAAAGCAAGTTTGATTCTACCATAGAGCCATATACTAGAATAAAAGTGCATTACTTAACCATACAGAACGGACGATTTTTATGCATACAGAGGGTATTTACGCCTATCTGTATCTAAAAAATAATATTATTTGAATCTGTATTGATTTTTTTCGTTATTTACAATCATTTGGCATTCAAAAATTGAATTAATAAATTAAATGATAAGTATCAGGAGGCTCAATGCAGTATTTAAATAGAATATTATTGTTATGTAGGCAGCATCAAACACGACAGCAATTACGTAATATACCTCGCTTAATCCTTAAGGATATTGGTAAGACACAATATCAAGTCGACAAAGAACTCACTAAAAGTAGTGCTAAAAACATTATTTATAAAGGGGTAAGTCATCTCTATCAGTTTATTGTAGGGAGGGGGTGATATGGATATCTCATCACTGTTGGCTATTTCTTTATTTGCTTTTGTTATGTCGGTAACGCCAGGGCCAAACAATGTTATGTTGTTAGCGTCAGGGGCTCAATTTGGTTATCAAAAAACATTACCACATGTTTTCGGAATTATTGCTGGGATTGCTTGCTTGTTAACCTCGGTTTTGCTTGGATTAGGCGCTGTGCTTGAACGTTTTCCTTCTTTTTATGACATATTAAAAGTATTAGGTAGTGTCTACCTTTTTTGGTTGGCGTGGAAAATAACTACTGCGTCTACTGATGGATCTGCTATGGGGAGTAAATCAGAAAAAAATAAACCCATGTCATTTCTAGGTGCAGCGTGTTTTCAGTTTGTGAACCCTAAAGCGTGGGCAATGGGAGTAGGTAGTATTAGCACCTTCACCTTAACGGGTGATCAATATCTGATTTCTGGTTTATGGATCATGTTGTGTTTTGCTGTGAACGGATTTGTGGCTATTAGCATTTGGGCTTATCTGGGTGTGGGCATTGCACAATGGTTGACCACTGCCAAACGTAAAAAGCGTTTTAATTACACTATGGGAGCAATGACAGTGGGCACGTTATTTTTTATTTTGAATTAAGTGATGAGGTTGGTAACAACCTCTTCCCTAAAATCGCATAAATAAGCTGGTATGGTATTACTTATATTTATGTAGGATTGCTTGCGGGATATGACAATAATCATCAGGATAGTGTTGTAATCTATCTTGGTGTTCCGCTGCACTTTTAATGTAGTTACTTAAAGGTAATACTTCAACGGCTATTTTAGCGCTATCGTCACGACTCTCAATGAACTGCTCTGCTATTATTAGGTGTTCAGCTTGTGTTGAGTAGATCCCTGTTCGATATTTTTCACCTTCATCGATCCCTTGTTTATTAATACTGTATGGGTTGATGATTTCAAAGTAACGTGCAATGAGCGTGTTTAAAGAGATAATATTTGGATTAAAATGCGTTTTTACACATTCAGTATAACCATCATAATCGCCGTCTAATGTTTGGGTTGCGCCATTTGCTCTGCCCACTTCAGTAAAGGTCACACCGGGTAAATGTCTTAAGTACTCTTGAACTCCCCATAAGCATCCGCCGGCTAAATAAATTTCTTGCACTGTATTTCCTATTCATTTTTTGGGTAGTTAAATAATGACAAGCAGTCTAAATAAATCATTAGTCATTTGCTAATCGTTTTTAAAATACTCATTGCTGAATTGGCACTAATATAAATTTATTTTTTGACTGTATTGCTCAAGAGTTAACTATTTCTATTGAAAAGCATAGTAAAAAGGGAGATTATCCATGCTTAATTAATGGTTATTAACACTTAATTGATAAACAAAGCGAATTGCCTAATGTAGAGCGGCAATCTAGTAAATGTAAACAATTGGATGAATTGTGTACAATTTTGTTAAATGTCGGCTTGCTACTGATAATGATAATCATATGGAGCCATTTTAGTCTCATTTTATTGAATTATATCGTTTTATCTGCGAGTTGAGTTGCTATCTATTTTTTATGTTTATAGTATATAATGTTACGTATGTTAAATTATTGTTATTATTAGAGGTATAAATGAGCCTGTATTTAGATTACTTAAATGAAATAGAAGACCGTAAAGTTCAAGGATTACATCCACTGCCAATTGATAAAGGTGAGCTATTAGCTGAAATCATCGAGCAAATCAAAGATACTGGTAATGAGCATCATAAAGACTCTCTTCATTTCTTCATCTATAACACTTTGCCTGGTACAACAAGCGCTGCGGGTGTTAAATCTCAATTCTTAAAAGACATTATCCTCGGTAAATCAGTAGTTAAAGAAATCACTCCTGAATTTGCTTTTGAACTGCTTTCACACATGAAAGGTGGTCCATCAGTTGAAGTGTTATTAGATTTAGCACTGTCTGACGACGCATCTGTTGCTCAACCTGCAGCACAAGTATTAAAAACACAGGTCTTCTTATACGAAGCAGATACTGAACGTCTTGAAGTTGCGTTTAAAGCTGGTAATGAAGTAGCTAAAGATATTCTTGAAAGTTATGCTCGAGCTGACTTCTTTACTAAATTGCCTGAAATTCCAGAAACAATCGATGTCGTTACTTATATTGCTGCAGAAGGTGATATTTCTACGGATTTATTATCTCCAGGTAACCAAGCTCACTCTCGTTCTGACCGTGAGTTACATGGTAAATGTATGATTTCACCAGAAGCGCAAGACGAAATTCAAGCGCTACAGAAGAAGTACCCTGGTAAAAAAGTGATGTTAATTGCTGAAAAAGGCACGATGGGTGTTGGTTCTTCTCGTATGTCTGGTGTAAATAATGTTGCACTTTGGGCCGGCGAGCAAGCTAGCCCATACATTCCATTTGTTAATTTTGCACCAGTTGTAGCTGGCACTAATGGTATTTCTCCTATCTTCTTAACAACGGTAGGGGTGACTGGTGGTATCGGTTTAGACCTTAAAAACTGGGTTAAGAAAGTAGATGCAGATGGAAAAACTGTTTTAAATGACAACGGTGACCCTGTACTTGAGCAAAAGTATTCTGTTGAAACGGGTACAGTATTAACGATTAATACTAAAGAGAAAAAACTATACAACGGCGATAAAGAGTTAGTTGACGTGTCATCTGCATTTTCTCCACAAGCGGTTGAGTTTATGAAAGCGGGTGGTTCTTACGCGATTGTATTCGGTAAAAAACTGCAAACATTTGCAGCTGAAACATTGGGCGTTCCACTAGAGTTGGTATACGCACCATCGAAAGAGATCTCACATGAAGGTCAAGGTTTAACAGCTGTTGAAAAAATCTTTAATAAAAATGCAGTTGGTGTGATGTCAGAAGCTGCACTGCATGCTGGCTCTGATGTTCGTGTTCAAGTTAATATTGTTGGTTCGCAAGATACAACGGGTCTAATGACTTCTCAAGAACTTGAATCTATGGCTGCAACAGTCATCTCTCCAATTGTGGATGGTGCATACCAATCTGGTTGTCACACTGCATCTGTTTGGGATGCTAAAGCACAAGCAAACATTCCTAAGCTAATGCAGTTCATGAATAAGTTTGGCTTGATCACTGCACGTGATCCAAAAGGTGTTTACCGCCCAATGACTGACGTTATTCATAAAGTATTGAATGATATTACAGTGGATGATTGGGCTATCATCATTGGTGGTGACTCACATACTCGTATGTCTAAAGGTGTCGCATTTGGTGCCGATTCAGGTACGGTTGGTTTAGCATTGGCAACGGGTGAGGCTACAATGCCGATTCCTGAGTCTGTTAAAGTAACCTTCAAAGGTGATTTAAAAGACCACATGGATTTCCGTGATGTAGTACATGCAACACAAGCGCAAATGCTAAAACAGTTCGGTGATAATGTTTTCCAAGGTCGTGTAATTGAAGTGCATATTGGCACATTATTATCTGATCAAGCTTTCACCTTTACCGATTGGACTGCGGAAATGAAAGCAAAAGCGTCTATCTGTATTTCACAAGATGAAACATTAATAGAGTCGCTAGAAATTTCGAAAAGCCGTATCCAAATCATGATTGATAAAGGGATGGATAACGAAGCGCAAACACTGAAAGGTTTAATTGCGATTGCTGACAAGCGTATCAATGAAATCAAATCTGGTGAAAAAGCGGCCTTATCTCCAGACAATAACGCGAAATACTTCGCTGAATTAGTGGTTGATTTGGACCAAATCGTTGAACCAATGATTGCCGATCCAGATGTAAATAACGAAGATGTTTCTAAGCGTTACACGCACGATACTATTCGTCCTGTGTCTTACTACAAAGGTGAGAAGAAGGTTGATTTAGGATTTGTTGGTTCTTGTATGGTACATAAAGGCGATATGAAGATCATTTCGCAGATGTTAAGAAATCTTGAAGATCAAAATGGCCAAATTCAATTTAAAGCTCCTTTAGTTATTGCGCCACCAACCTACAACATTGTTGATGAGTTAAAAGCAGAAGGCGATTGGGAGCTATTGAAGAAATACGCTGGCTTTGAATTTAATGATGACGCACCTAAGGAAGCGGCACGTACTAAATATGAAAACATCATGTATTTAGAACGTCCTGGTTGTAACCTATGTATGGGTAACCAAGAGAAAGCTGAAAAAGGTGATACAGTAATGGCGACATCTACTCGTTTATTCCAAGGTCGTGTTGTAGAAGATACTGAAGGTAAAAAAGGTGAGTCATTATTATCATCAACACCTGTGGTAGTGCTTTCAACAATCCTAGGTCGTACACCAACGATGGAAGAGTACAAAAATGCAGTGAAAGGTATCAAGCTTACTGATTTTGCTCCACCACTAGATGCAATGACAACTGAGCCAGTTGAGTTTATCCCTGTTAGTAATCTATAAACTAGTTTCTAGCTAACATTAAAAAGAGCTGTATCCGAAAGGGTACAGCTCTTTTTTATTATTTAATGTTTAATAAATAATACCGTTTTCATATTTTATAACCTGCTATTCTTGGTCTGCTAGGATGATTCTTTCTACAACAGATAACATATTATTTTCATTAATTGTCGGTGTTAAATACTGTGGATTATAGGGGGTACCAGCACGATCTATATATGCTGCTAACATGCCTGCAGACATTGCTCCGTGTGTATCCCAATCATGTGTGGCTACTAAACGTAATTCACTGATAGGCTTATTTAAATGTGTTGCAGCAAATTGATATACTGTTGGATCTGGTTTAAAACTCCCGGTTATTTCAACGGAAAGGATCTGATCAAAAGAGTCGCTTAATCCTGCGTTAGCGATCTGCTTTTCAATCAAATTAGTTGACGAGTTTGAGAAGGCAATAGTTTGATAGCCACTTTCGCGTAATTTTGCTAATGCTGGCTTAATATCATTATGTGCTTTCAAACTTGAAAAGGTTGATAAAATATCTTCTCGTACTTCTTTTGTCAGAGTAGCCTGAGTCTTTACTGCAATATTATCTAATACATTGGCGGCTAAAGTCGCAAATCCGGTTTTTAAACCAGTTACTGCGCATACTGTGGATGTGTGTAATAAGGTAGAAAACCATAGGCCCATTACTGATTCATCCCCAAATGCGTCAGCAAACTTAGGTTTTAATAAATTTAAGTTAAGCACTGTTTCATTAATATCAAATAGGATGGTATCGCGTTTCATATAAATTCCTTGGTTGTTAATTAATGGATATAGAAGGTGTTTTTATCAATGTTTTAGGTTTTAACTGTTGTTAAGTTCGGGGTTAATTTTTCCATTATTTCCGCGGCAACAAAGCCCGTAATAGTTATCAAAAACGCAGAAATATACAGCATAGTTGCCATTCCCCAATGTGTGATTACAAATCCATTAAAGGTTGTGCCAATTGCACCGCCTGTAAATAATCCAAAGGATGCTATAGACATAATAGACCCTTTCATTTCTGGAATTTGTTCTTGAATTTTGGCAATAAAAACGGGTTGGAATAGAATAAAACCTGCACCAAAACAGAATAAATATAAACAAAATAAAGCAGGACTTTGCGTATTAGCCAACCCCACCAATGCGACAGCAATTAACAGTCCATTAAATGGCATGTATCCTTTTTTCAATTTTAACCTTAGTCTCGGCATTATCTTTCCGGCTAGAATAATGCCTAAGCCAAAAGGCGATAACATTGCACCCACTGTAAATATGTCATAGTTAAAACGTTCACTGATTAATTGACCTGTGTAAGTAAAGATTCCAAAAACGGTGAAACCCATTATTATAAATAATGGCCAAAGTGCGATTACACCTTTGTTTGATAGTACTTTTTTATAGGTGGCAATAATGGTGACTTTATTACTGATTGGTTTATCCCTTTTAATGACTTTTAACATTACTAATCCAAGTATGAGCTCTAATACACCATACGTTAAATATACCAGTTTCCATGAGCCTAAATGCGCAATCGAACCACCGATCAATGTGGCAGTCGCGGTGCCTAAAAATCCATAAGACATTATTTTAGTCAGTACTTGAGGTCGCTCATTATCTGACGCTGCTTGTCCTAGGTAAGCTAACACAACAGGTAATAAGCCTGCTGCAAATGCCCCGTTTACAGATCTAAAAAATATTAATGAAGGTAAATCATAAGCCAATGCGCCTAAAATACTAAAAATGGCTGTCCCTAATGTGGAAACATGGATAATAAATACTTTTCCGTAACGGTCAGATAAAGGGCCAAACAAGATAGTAAATACACCAAAAGCTAGCATATAAGCTGTAACTGATGTTGCCGCAGCGTTGACACTAAAATCTAAATCTTCAGCAATGTTAACGATTAAAGGAGCAGCAGCGTAATTATCACCATTAGCAAAGAAAAGCAGCAAGCCTAATAAAAAGATAATTTGATTATTCATAATCTTCCAGTAACTAAACAATTGGTTAGAAACGAGGTGTGGAATTTGATCACCTTGTTTATTGGTTAATGTTTGTGAGTTGCACTTATCGCATTGAAAGTGAATTCAATATAGTCATGTACTTGTTCAATGGGGTGCACTTTTGATGCTGCTGATATAGATTGTTTTGTAATGATAAGATAATTTGCTTGCTTATTTGCTGTTGATTGGTCAAGGCCATGCTCTAGTAACTTATCAATAAATAGTTGTCGTTGATAATCAACAAAGGATTGAATTTCAGCGAGTACTTTAGTTTCTTTATGGCTATTTAATTGAGCACGAGTGTTAGACATTAAGCATCCTTTACTGCAATCCGTGTCATGATAAATATCTAAACAGTCATAAAAAAAAGCTTTTATAGCCATTAAGCCTTGATCACTTTGTTTTAATTTAATGATCGCTGGTGAATGAAGGGCTCGGTAGGCTTGTAAACTGGCAATAAATACACCTTGCTTACTACCAAAACTGGCATAAATAGAGAATTTATTAATACCCATTGTAGATTCAAGCAAGCTCATTGAAGTGTTGTGATAACCATTACGCCAAAAAAGCTGCGTCGCTTTTTCGATAACATGATTATCTTCATAACTCTTTTTGCGTGGCATATTTTACCTAAACGATCGGTTAGTTTAAATCTATTCTAGGGATCTTAAATAATTTTACAAGTGACTTTTCAAAGAGGAGATGAACTTTAGTAGGCATAAAAAAAGCACCAACGTTGATCGTCAGTGCTTTATATCAAATTAATTATTTATATATTAAATTAATCGTCTAGATTTTAACGACTAATTTACCTTTGTTAGCACCGGTCGCAAAAAGGTTTAAACCATCGATAGCAGATTCTAAACCTTCTAATACATGGGTTCTGTGTTTAATTTGGCCTGCCATCACATAAGGTGTTAGTTTTTCTAATAACGCTGGCACTTTATGGAAATGATCTGGCATGGTGAAGCCTTGTATAGTGATACGACGCTTAATCACATTTAACCAGCTTGGGCCGGGTGCCGGAACATCACTGTGATAATCAGATATCAGACCACACACTACAACGCGGCCATGTGCATTCATTTTATCTATTATCATATGCTGAATAGGGCCACCAGTATTTTCAAAGAATACGTCTATACCGTCTGGTGCTGCATCTGCTAATTGCTCTGCTAAGTTATCGCTTTTGTAATTAATCGCGGCATCAAACCCTAGCTCGTTGACGATCCAATCTGCTTTTTCTTGGCTACCGACAACACCAATCACACGTAAACCATCTGCTTTAGCTAGTTGCCCTACGATAGAACCAACTGAGCCAGCGGCACCTGTTACGATCAAGGTTTCACCTTTTTCTGGTTTACCCACGTTAAATAAGCCTTGTGTGGCAGTTAAACCTGGTAATGCAAATACAGATAAAATACTTTCATCTGGTAAGTCGGCAGTTACTTTATTTAGACCTTGGCCATCACCTAGGTAGTATTGTTGCCATCCCATCATACCCATGACACGATCACCTACAGTAAAATCTGGGTGATTACTAACGGTTACTTCACCAATACCTGAACTACGCATTACGTCGCCTAGCGCGACTGGCGGAATATAACTATTAGTATCAGGTGTCATCCAACCAAACATAGCTGGGTCAAGTGACATGTAGTTTTGTTTAACCAAAATTTGACCTGGTGCGACTTCAGGTAATGTTTTCTCAACGACTTCGAAAATTGATGAGTCCACATGACCACCCTCATGGTATTTAACGAGATTAATTGCTGTATATGTTGTCATGTTATCTTCCTCTTAATAAAAGCAAAGTTTATGTTGTTGAATCAACGAAAGTCAGTATGACAACTATTAATATCAAGATATATACCTTAATATGAGCATCTTTATTGTCTAAAAGACAATAATGTTGGTTTTTATATAGAGGAGCCTCAATTGGATCAACTACGTGCATTAAAGTATTTTGTTCAAGTCGTGGAAACTGGTAGTTTTACTAAAGCTGCAGAGATTTTTTCAGTGCCTCCTTCATCGTTATCACGTCGTATTGCAGACCTTGAAAAAAGTTTAGGCGCTACCTTATTAAAACGTTCAACACGGGTAATGGCACTCACTGAGATAGGGCAGCAATATTATCAGCAGGTAAGTGATGTATTAAGAACGCTTGAACTCAGTGATGAATCGGTCCGTGCTTATCAAACAACCCCAATGGGAGTGTTAAATATCAGTTCGACAGTGGGGTTTGGTGAAAAAGTGTTGTTACCCCTGTTGGATGAATTTTATAGTTTTTATCCGCAGGTCACGTTAAATGTGACGCTAAGCGATGAATTATCTACTCTTGCAAGAGATGAAGTGGACTTGGCTATTCGTGGTGGCTATGCACCAGATGAGCACGTGGTTGCCATTAAACTCATGGATAACGACTTTATTCCCGTTGCTGCGCCTAGTTACCTCAAAAAAACGGATAAAATAGAAGATGCACTGCAGTTGAAAGAACATCAGGGGTTATTTTTCAAAACACCTGCTGGTGCAACACCTTGGTTATGTGAAATAAACGGGCAATGGCATGATGTTTCAGCTGCACCTTATCTTATTACTAATAGTGGGGAGTGGTTATTAAGACAAACTATTGCAGGAAAAGGGATATTAATGATGCCAAGGTGGGCATTAAAGGAGCATCTTTTATCGGGTGAATTGGTCGAGTTGAATATTACGCCTCCATTAACCGTAACACAGAACCCTAACTTAGGCCTTTATCTGTTATATCAAAAACAACGTTATCAGGTTCCTAAGTTAAAAGCAGCAATCGACTTTATTGTAGCAAGAGTTAATGAACTTAAAATATAAGCCCTTTTTAAATAAGTAACTTTATCGACTTTACTTTATACGAATTATATTAAATAAGTTATCTTAATAAGCAAACTAGAGTCGTCGGTATGACTACATTAAAGGACGCATGTGGATTTACAACAAATTATTATTTCATTGCCTAATGCCGGAGATATTAGCTTTGAAAAGCTTATTACACAGAGTCTTATGGCTATTAACACAGTAAGCCTGTTCTTGACTTTAGTGATTATCCTATTCATTTTGCAACGATTGGTCTTTGCATCTAGCATGCGTTTGTTTGGCGGTAAGGCTATTTATATTAGCGCTTGGATTGGCACACCAATACATGAAATATCTCATGCTTTATTATGTCTTGTTTTTGGTCATAAAATTAAACGGATTTTATTGTTCAGTCCTGATCAGAAAGGCACGCTAGGCTACGTGACTCATTCATATAATAACCGCAATCTATGGCACATAATGGGCAATTTCTTTATCGCCATAGCTCCTTTATTCGGTGGGTTATTAGGTTTGTACCTTGCTAGTTGGTGTTTATTAGACAATGCCGATGCACTTTTTTTACTGTTATACAATGCGGTATTTGATGGTGTCAGTGAGTTGCATTACGAAAGTCTAGTAAAATTAGCTAATGCAGTGACTGAGGTTATCGAACAGGCATATATTAATGCACCTGTTAAAGTCATTTTCTGGGCGTATTGTTGTGCCGCTATCAGTTTGCATTTATCACCCTCTGCTGAAGATTTAAAGGGAATTAGTGGAGGGGTGATCGTGTTTGTTTTTATATGTTTGTTATTGATGTTAGCTAACCAATTTCTACAATTGACCTGGTTTACCCAAATAGGAAGCATGATTAACATGGTGTCTATTATTTATTTAATAGGTATTGTGTTGGCTAGTTTGCTCTTATTGCCACTGACGATAGGGTATCTATTCGTTCTCGCCTATCGTTTTAGATAATGCAAACAACTATGTTTTAGCTGTTTGCAAGTAAACTTAGAGGACAGCAAACTGTTTATTTTGAATGCTATGTAGGCGTTGACCCAATAATATAGCAGCAGTGGTTAAGCCAACCGTGATACCTATCCAGAAACCTACGGCACCCATTGGTTGGGTGAGCAAATTTGTCATTCCTAAAATATAACCTAGCGGTAAGCCTACCACCCAGTAAGAGATAAAAGTACGAATAAAGATTGCTGACATCTCTTTATAACCTCGTAATGCACCTGCTGCGACCACTTGAATAGCGTCTACACATTGATAAATAGCTGATAACAAAATTAATGTAATGGCTAATTCAATTACCTCTGAATTATGGGAGTAAAGCTCTGCTATCTGCTGTTTAAAGATGATGCTGAGTAGCGCTGTAATTATCGATAAACCTAAGCCAATAGCAAGGCCTGCATAGCTTGCTTGTTTTGCTCCGTTATTGCTTTGCTGCCCTAAGTTATATCCAACACGAATACTCACCGCATTGGCGATACTCATAGGCAGCATAAAGATCATACTTGAGAAGTTAATCGCAATTTGATGTGATGCCACTACATTTGCGCCTAATGGAGCAACTAATATTGCGATGGCAGCAAAAATAGTCACTTCAAAAAATAGGGCAACTGCAACTGGCAGACCTAATTTAGCGATATGGTAAATATGTTTGAAGTCGGGCTTAGTGAATTGTGTAAACAAAGGATAATGCTTTAGTTTTCGAGTGTAATAAACGTAAGCAGCTAATGCGATACACATGAACCAATAAACAATAGCTGTCGCAACACCACAACCTACACCGCCCATGGCAGGTGCACCCCATTCACCATAAACAAACATCCAATTTAATGGGATATTAAGTAATAAACCCAAGAAACCAATTACCATTGCTGGTTTAGTTAAAGATAACCCTTCAATATAGTTACGCAGCGATTGGAATATTAAAAAAGCTGGAATAGCAAAAATCATCGCATATAAATAGTGCGTTGTGATTTCTGCTAGGCGATCTTCTATTTCCATGATGACCATCAGAGAGCTGGCATTAAACAGGACGATGGCCACTGGAATACATAACAACAACGATAGATATAAACCTTGTTGTCCAGTTTTAGGAATGTTAATTAAATCATTAGCACCATGTGCTTGCGCCGTCAGTGGGATTAAGGCCATTAACACACCCACTCCAAAGAGAATACAAGGCAACCAAATACTAGCTGCAATTGCTACTGCTGCCATATCTGTAGCACTCACTCCACCGGCCATAACAGTATCCACAAAGCCCATTGCTGTTTGTGCAAACTGCGCGATAAATAATGGAAGGCTTAGTTTGATAATTTTTTTAGATTCAACAACAAATGGCACAGCGAACTCCGATAAAACAAAAACAGCGAGTGTATGATGACCAGCAATAGGGTGCAATTGAATTCTTACTTTAAATGTAAAAACCACATGGTTATTTGTCTTAGTTGGAAATTATAATTAATAGACTTATTTTTAATGGTGGTTTTGCTTTAAAAAAGAACAGTTGGAAGATGCTATAAAATTAGTTAAATACGTTAAAAATAGATGATAAGCCTCTTACTTTATTTAAAAAGCACAGCAACTTCTTTTTGAATAGGTAAACTATTATTTCCTCGTATTTATACTCACAGTATTAGATAGGTTAGTTATGAGTTTACAGTCACTTAAACACTTCTTTAATCCTAAGTCTGTTGCTGTTATTGGTGCATCCGTCAATATTAAGCGGGCAGGTTACTTAGTCATGAATAACTTGTTGGCGGCGGGCTTTAATGGCCCAATTATGCCGGTAACCCCAAAACATCGTTCAGTACATGGTGTCTTAGCCTATCAAAAAATTTCCGATTTACCGATCGTCCCAGACTTAGCGGTAATCTGCACTAATGAAGCCCGTATACCGGATATTCTTATTGCGTTGGCAGATAAAGGTTGTCGGGCTGCGATCATTGTCGCGACCGAAGGTCAAGCAAGCACTTCAAGTGAAATCTATCGTTTAGCAGCGAATTACCATATCCGTTTATTAGGTATGAGTAGTTTGGGGATTATTAGCCCGCATAGTTTATTAAATGCAAGTTTGGCGCATTGTAATGCATTACCCGGTAATATTGCTTTTGTCTCTCAGTCAGCAGCAGTGTGTACAACCGTATTAGATTGGGCGAGCAGCAAAGGCATTGGTTTCTCTGCTTTTGTTTCATTGGGGGATGCGAAGGATATCGGCTTCCCTGAGGTGTTAGATTACCTGGCACGTGATGCAAAAACACAGTCTATTTTGTTGTACATTGATAACATTGATAATGCCCGCGCTTTTGTATCTGCTGCACGTGCCATTGCACAACATAAAACAGTGTTAGTAATTAAATCTGGTAGCTCTTTATTAGGGGCTAAAGCGGCTGCTTTACATAGTCGAGGTTTATTTGGTCATGACAGTGTTTATGATGCAGCCATTAAACGTGCGGGGCTGTTACGTGTGCATGACTTACATGAATTATTTGCTGCCGTTGAAACTTTAGCTTATTCCAGAGCATTGCATGGAGAGCGTTTAGCAATTGTCAGTAATGGTGGTGGTTTGGGCGTTCTCGCCGTTGATAATTTGGTGGAGGAAGGAGGGCGTTTAGCAGAACTTGATGCACCGTTAATGGATAAGCTTAATGCCTGTTTACCTGCTAATTGGTCACATAACAATCCCATTGATATGATTGGTGATGCAGATCCAACACGTTATGCTACGGCGTTGAAACATCTAATGGATAGTGACCAAGTGGATGCTATTTTAATCATACATTCACCTTCAGCATTATCGAATAGTGAAGAGACTGCATTAGCAATTGTCGAAGCGATTAAACAGCACCCTAGACGTAAACAAATTAATATATTAACTAATTGGACTGGGGAAGCCGCGGCAAGGCCTGCGCGACAAATCTTTGCAAACGCTAAAATTCCTACCTTTAGAACTCCCACAGGGGCAAGTACTGCGTTTATGCATTTAGTGCAATATCGACGCAACAAAAAACTATTAATGGAAACACCAATCAGTGTTCCAGATCATATTATCTACGATGCAAAAGCAGCCACAGACTTCATCAAAGAGATGCTAATTGAGCGCAGCAAAGGAGAAAATGATCAACCCGTTAAACTCAGCACTTATTGTACAAAACCGCTATTCGATGCATACCATCTTAATACTATAGATACCCATATTGCTTTAGATATTACCGATGCTATTGAGAAAGCGAAAATCATAGGGTATCCCTTAGCGGTGAAGATAAATTCACCTGATATTCAGTTTAAATCCCAAGTCCATGGTGTGATGTTAAATATCAATAATGCGCGTGAACTTGATTCTGCCTTAAGGTCGATTAAAGAGCGTGTGAAGAAAGCCTTACCTGATGCTAAATTGACTGGATTTACACTGCAAAAGATGGTGGCTTCTGGTTTGGCCTTGGAGCTGCGCGTTATGATTAAACAGGATGCCATTTTTGGTCCTGTTATTGCTATTTCTCAAGATAGTGATACTAGGGATCTGCAAACAACATTAGAAAATGCTGTTGTAGCCTTACCGCCATTAAACATGGCATTGGCAAGGTATTTGGTTATTCAAGGCATTAAAGATAAAAAGATAAAAGTGAAGCAACAAGTTCAAGACTTTGATATGCAGGCCGTTTGCTTAATGCTCACACAACTGTCACAAATGTTATTAGATAATCCACAAATAGAAGATTTAGATTTAAATCCGGTATTAGTGTCGGGGAATAATGTCACAATCGTGGATAGCCAAATAACGTTAATACAGAGTGAGGCAAATTTACCCTGTCGGTTTGCGATTAGCCCATACCCTAAACACCTTGAAGAAATCATCGATCTAAAAAATGGACAAACTATTCTGTTGAGGCCTATTACCGCTGAAGACGAAGTTCGCCACCAACTTTTTGATAATAGCCAAACTAAAGAAGATCGCTATAAACGTTATTTCTCACAGCGTGGCTCCATGACCCATGAAGAGATGGCAATGCTGACTCAAATAGATTACGAAAGAGAGATGGCTTTTATTGCCGTTAATTATAGTCATGAAGAAGAACAAGATATTGTTGCAGTGATTCGCGCGTCTACTGATCCCGACAATATTGAAGCTGAATTTGGTATGATAGTAAGCCGAGATTTACAAGGGTTAGGTATGGGATCATTATTGTTGAATAAGATGATTGCTTATCAACAGTCTAAAGGCACTCGTTATTTAGTAGCGATGACCATGTTAAATAATATTGGTATGGCCAAATTAGCTAAAAAACTCGGTTTTAAAATAGAGCGTGATATCGAGGAGGGCATTATTAATATGCATATGGAACTTACAAAGTGAGGATAAGTCTGATACAAATATACAGCCTTGATTGATGTTAGCCGTATCACCATTGTGTAGAGTGGATAAACGGTGATCAATTTTCCCTATTTGTAATTGATTGTTAACGATAAAAAAAGAATATACGTAAATACAATGTCGTGGTTATAGCATTAGCATTAAATAAGTTGTTTTATTTTTACGTCGTAAATAATACTTAATTCTATTGGTAAGTTGCTGCAAAAAAGGATTATTCCCCTTTTGCTATTTATAAAGTAGATAAGTTGTTAACCAGTAAAATAGACAATGTAAAGAGTGTGATTGTTATTGATATACAAATAAGGCTTAGTAAATAAGTCGCCTTCTTGTATATTAACCGTATTAATTTCCCTGATTTAAGAGTGTATAAAAATGAGCCAGTCTGACTCTCTCGTAGAAGAAGTTATCGAAAGAAATCCGCAAGAAAAACACCTTAGTGATTACCGTCCATCAGATTACACTATCTCCACTATTGACCTTGAGTTTGATCTGTTTGATAACCAAACTAAAGTAAAAGCAGTAAGCCAAGTTAAACGTGTTAGCACAGATGTAACACCACTATTTTTATTTGGTGAAGCATTAACCCTCGTTTCTCTTTTGGTGGATGGTACTGAATACTCTGATTACCAATTAGTCGAAGATGGCATTATCATTAATCAATTGCCTGCTTCGTTTACCTTAGAAATTAACACTGAGATTGACCCCGTGGCCAATCAAGCATTTGAAGGCTTATATAAGTCAGGTGATGCGTTCTGTACACAATGTGAAGCAGAAGGTTTCCGACGTATTACCTATTATTTAGATCGTCCTGATGTATTAGCAAAATTCAGTACTAAAGTGATTGCCGATAAAGCCTTGTACCCGTATTTATTATCAAATGGTAATCAAGTGGATCAAGGTGATTTAGAAAATGGTCGTCATTTTGTTTCATGGGTTGACCCATTCCCTAAACCCGCTTACCTATTTGCACTCGTGGCTGGTGACTTTGATTGCTTAGAAGATAACTTTATTACCAAAAGCGGCCGTGATGTAAAACTTGCTCTGTTTGTTGATAAAGGTAACTTAGATAAAACTCAGCATGCGATGGTATCGCTGAAAAAATCAATGCAGTGGGATGAACAACGCTTTAATCTAGAATATGACCTAGATATCTACATGATTGTAGCCGTTGATTTCTTCAACATGGGTGCCATGGAAAATAAAGGCTTAAACGTTTTTAACTCTAAGTTTGTATTAGCGAATTCACAAAGTGCAACTGACCAAGATTACCTAGGCATTGAAGCTGTGATTGGCCATGAATATTTTCATAACTGGACGGGTAACCGTATTACCTGTCGCGATTGGTTCCAGTTGAGTTTGAAGGAAGGTTTAACGGTATTCCGAGACCAAGAATTTAGCTCTGACCTAGGTAGTCGTAGTGTTAACCGTATTGCTAATGTTATGACCATGCGTGACCATCAATTTGCTGAAGATGCAGGGCCGATGTCGCACCCAATTCGTCCAGAAAGTGTGATGGAAATGAACAACTTCTACACCTTAACGGTATACGAAAAAGGTTCTGAAGTGATCCGTATGATGCATACTTTATTAGGTGAAGAGAAGTTCCAACAAGGTATGCAGCTGTATGTGCAACGTTTTGATGGTCAAGCGGTCACTTGTGATGACTTCGTTGCTGCAATGCAAGATGCCAGTGGTATTGATTTATCATTGTTTAAGCGTTGGTATTCTCAATCGGGTACACCACAAGTATATGTTACTGATCATTACAATAGCAGCAACCAAACTTATCAAATAACTTTTAAACAGAAAACGTTACCAACAGCAGATCAAAAGAAAAAATTGCCGTTACATATTCCTGTTGATATTGAGTTGTTGGACAGTAACGGTAATGCCATTGAATTATTACCGGGGAAAACTAACCGTGTATTAAGTCTCACTCATACAGAGCAAACTTTCGTATTTAAAAATGTGTTAACTAAGCCTGTGCCATGTTTATTCCGTGGTTTCTCTGCTCCTGTTAAATATCAATACGCTTACAGTGATGAGCAGTTATTGGATATTATGAGTTTTGCTAGCGATGAGTTTTCTCGTTGGGATGCAGGACAAACTTTATTTAATAAATATTTAGTGAAAAACGTTAAAGCGTTACAGAATGCAGAAATGCTATCGTTACCTGAAATCTTTATTGATGGTTTCAAATCTGTATTAGTTAGCGAAGACTTAGATCCTTCTTTAGTCGCCGATATGTTTGCTTTCACCAGTGAAAATGGGGCGCGTGAATTATTCGATGTTGTAGATATTGATGCAATTCACACAGCACGTGACTTTATGCTGCAAGAGATCGCAACGCAATTACATGAACTATTTGTAGATACTTACCTGCGTCATAACGAGTTAAAAGCGTATCAGCCAGATATTGAAGATATTGCTAAACGTAAACTAAAAAATAGTGCGCTGGCATTTATTGCTCGTGTAGATAAAAAGTTAGCCAATGAGTACGTGTTAGCACAGATTGCTGCATGTAATAACATGACTGACTATCTTGGTGCGTTAAATGCGGCAAATAGCGGGTTATTAGATTGTCGTTCAACTGTGATGCAAGCATTTGATGATAAATGGTTTGAAACAGGTTTAGTGATGGATAAGTGGTTTGCACTACAAGCAAGTATGCCTTCTGATAACGTACTAAAAAATATTGAAGCATTATTTAATCATCGTAGCTTTGATTTTAGCAATCCAAATCGCTTACGTTCATTAGTTGGAGCATTTGCACAAAATAATACGTATCGTTTTCATAATCTTGATGGTAGCGGCTACGAGTTCTTAACGGACCAATTGATTAAGTTGAATAGTCAGAACCCACAAGTAGCATCTCGTTTAATTACACCATTAATTCAATTTAAACGTTTAGATGAAAAGCGTATAGAGCTAATTAAAGTGCAATTAAATAGATTGCTAGCATTGCCAGATTTGGCTGTTGATTTATATGAGAAAGTGACAAAGGCATTAGCACAGTAGATAAAATTAAGGCCAATTAGGTAATCTAATTGGCCTTAACTAAAGCAATTAATTATTGATCGTTATGTAATGATTAATCGGGAGTCTTAAAACTTATACTCAATACCAGCTAATAACTCTGCTTCAATTAAGTACCCATCTGAACAATCATCACCACTACAGAAAGACTCTGTATGTCCTTCACGTAGCAATGTCCCGTAAACTCTAAAATCACTACGAAGGGCAAAATGTTGGCTTAATTGGTAACGCATACCTACAGCAGCACTGGCAGAGAAAGCATAACTAGTATCAACTTCACTTTCTGACTCTGAAATTCTCGTACCGCCTATTCCTAGAGCAATACTGGTAGAAAATGGAGAAATATCTTGAAATAAAATACGTCCGCCAAAGTGTAAATGTTGAAGATTAAGTTCAATATCATTAACTGAACTTTTACTATTAGATAGTAATAATTCACCTTCTGAATTTTCGGCATAAGACCAATTTAATGCTAATGCTTGAGCAAAATGAGTCTCTCTCTGTGAGTCCTGTAATTCACTTCCATCATTGTACTTCAAATCAATACGCGCACCTAAAAATCCAGTGACACTAATGTAATCATTATCATAAGCAGATTCTGGCTCAACTAAACGTTCTGCAAACACTGGAGATGACAAAGCTGTTAATAGTAATGTTGAAATTACTTTTTGATGTATTTTCATGCAATATCCATATTCTAAATTAATGTACTGACAATAAGAGAGTTGTTATCACAAACAATAGAATAAAGTAAATTCTATATAAATTCGAATTATTTATTCTTATCTTAATGTTTCTTGTAATACTTTCGTTTTTTCCATTTCTGAACTGAGCTATAGCGCCAAAAAAATGTAAAGCCCCAGTAACCAAGTAAAGCGGAAATACTGCCTAAAATGACACATCCTACAAACAAAGGCGGTGCAATTGTTTCAATTGCATTCACTATCCAGTGGTAGGAAAGTTTGAAATGAAAGTCGAGCAGTGGCGCTTGTAAGATAAAAGCACCTAAGCGATAAGCGCAATAAAATAGTGGTGGCATAGTTAGTGGGTTAGATACCCAAACTAGTGCCACTGAAATTGGCAAGTTAACCGAAAAAAACATGGCCAAAAAGGCAGCAAGTAGCATTTGAAATGGCATCGGCATCCAAGCACAAAATAAGCCTACGGCAACCGCTCCGGCAGCACTACGTCGGTTTAGGTGCCATAAATTTGGATTTTGTAGTTTAGAACCAAAACGTTGTAAGTGAGGGTGGGCCTTTAACGTCTCTGGATTTGGGGAAAAACGTTTAATAAATTTTTTTGGCATATAATTAAACTTTATCTACTTAAATGGAAAGAAATGCGCATAACAATAAGTCTGTCTATTGTTACTTTTATTACTACTCTATTTTGGCCACAGTTACTAAATGGGAGTGGGCTACTTAGTTGTGCCTTAATTATAATCACTTTAATGTGCTGGCCAAGGTGTCGCTATCTAACCATTGTACCTGCGACTGCAGTATATTTTAGTCTGTTTGTTTATATCACTATGTTGGGCGTCAGTCTTCCAACAACATCCCATAATAGCACTCAAGTAGATAATTTATTAAGTAATAATCATCAATCCTTAATGAGTTTTATCTCTGAGAATAGTAAGGCAGAAGACAATACCATAACAGTGCAGGTGAAATCATTAATCAATACAAAAAATAGTGGTTATTTTGTTGCTCGTATCACCGCTCTCAATAATCAAACCTGTATTCTTTGCCCTTTAGTTGAAATGCGCTGGTTTAAACCGACATTAATGGTACAAGCAGGCCAAGTTCATCAATTTAAGGTGCGTTTAAAAGCATTACAGGGAAATGCAAATCCATATGGTTTTGATAGGCAAAAATGGCGGTATTCCCAGCACATTGCTTATATTGCTTCTATTAAACAACATTTAGAGGTTGTTCAGTCAACACAGTCATTACGATCCCGTTTATACAATAAAGTGTTAATACTTACAGAGTCAATGAGGCACCAAGGGGCTATTATAGCCTTAATTTTTGCTGATAAAAGTTTAATCAATGCCGAAGATAAAGCCGTTATTGCAGGTTTAGGTGTTGCACATCTGTTTGCTATTTCAGGATTACATATTGGTTTGTTATTTGTGTTTACCTTCATCGTACTGCATCAGCTTTGTAAATTAAGCTTACCTGTTGCTTATTTAGGTTGGGTTTCCTGGCGGATCGCGAACTTATTTGGGTTATTTGTCTGCATTCTATATGGTTATATATCTGGCTTTTCGTTACCTACTCAGCGTGCATTATTGATGTTATTGCTAGGCATTATTATGTTGTCCAGTAAACGAAAAATTAGTTTGTTTGATCTTCTGTTCTTCTGTTTTTGGTTAATGCTCTTGTTTGACCCATTAGCGATTTTAAGTAGTAGTTTATGGCTCTCTTATACTGCAATGAGTGGGATTGTCACTTTTCTATGGGTAATGAAAGGTAAAGCACTACAACGAAAAGAGCAGGTGTCTTGGTGGAAATCGTTAGTCGCCTCGAGTTTATTAGTGATCAAAAATTTACTGCTATTACAATTGATGTTAACGATATTTATGTTACCTATTCAATTGATAAACTTTTCTGCTTTTAGCGTTTTTTCATTATTGATTAATCTTATTGCTATTCCGTTATTTTCTTGGCTAATTATACCTGTTGTTTTGTTTGGTGCTTTACTAGCGTTGTTCTTTAACACTGTAAGTTATTGGGTATTAGGGATTGCAAATGAATTGCTAGTTTTGTTCTTTGACTATGCAAGTCCATTAGCAGGTGGCTACCAAGTCTTATCAAAGTCTGCCGTCGCGGTTATATTAAGCTGTCTTGTCATGTTGTTATTAATATTATTGGTTTATTCATATAGTCATTTATTGACAGTAAATAGGCTATTACAACGAGGAATAATTGGCTTCAGTTTGTTATTTTTAGCTATTCGCTGGTTTGAGATTGAATATAAAAAGCGTTCTACTTGGCAAGTGGAAGTCTTCGATGTCGGGCAAGGACTAGCCATTTTAGTGAGTAGTGAAGGGCAATCTTTTTTATACGATACGGGACCTAGTTTCGGGGAGCATTTTGCTGTAGCTAATAGTACTATTTTACCTTATTTGAGAGCAAAGGGAGTTAAGCAACTGCAGACTTTAATGGTCAGCCATAGTGATAACGACCATGCGGGTGGAGCTGCATTGATTCAACGAGAGTTTGATATCTATAGGGCTTACTCAGGGGAGGCAATGACCCTTAATAAAGGTTATCAATTGCCTACAGAGGTTAAGTACCAGCAGTGTTTAACAGGCCAAGTCATTAAGTTAGGGAAATTGACTATGACCGTTATGTCACCGAACAAAATAGGGAAAAACAATAATGATAACTCATGTGTAGTGAAAGTTAGCGATGGTCATATTAATGTCTTATTGACTGGTGATATTAGTCATAAGATCGAACAGCAGTTAGTAAAGCAACAAGATAAAACGATACCATTACTTAGGGCTGATATATTGATTGCACCACATCATGGAAGTAAAACATCATCAAGTACAGACTTCATTGAACAAGTGGATCCCAAGTGGGTGGTTTTTTCTGCTGGTTATAAAAATCGCTGGCGTTTTCCTATACAATCGGTGGTGCAACGCTATCAGCAGCGAGAGATTGCACATTTAACAACCGCTAAAACTGGATTTATTCGCTTTAATGTGCAAAATCAGCATATTGAAGTAAAAACTTATAGAGAAGATCTTGCTGCTTATTGGTATCATCAGCATCTTGCATTCTAAATCTCTTATTTGGTGTATTAATGAAAAACAATAAAGAAAGCGCTTGGTCAATTTTAAAGCGACTAATTAGTTATATTAAAGATTTTAGGCTCGCTTTAGTGGGGGCAATTATTGGTATGATTGGTTATGCCGGTGTTGATATGGCATTAATTTGGTCTTTACAACCATTAATCGATGATGGCTTTACAGGTAAAGATCCTTCTGTGTTGGAAATGATGCCTTATTTTGTAGTGATTGTAATGGGGCTTCGTGGTTTAGCTGCGTTCATGAGCTCATATTGTATGGCTTGGGTTGGTAATAATGTGGTGATGAAACTACAACGCCAATTATTTGCACAATTAATGCTGTTGCCAGTCTCATTTTTTGATAAAACCAACACCGGTGAGTTGCTATCAAAAATAACCTATGATGCAAACCAAGTATCGAACGCAGCTAGTAACGCTTTAGTTAAAATTTTCCGGGAAGGTGCAACAGCAATTGGCTTGATTGCATTGATGTTTTATCAAAGCTGGCAATTATCATTGGTGTTCTTTGTCGTTGGTCCGATCGTTGGTCTAGCCATTAATGTTGTGAGTAAACGTTTCAGAAAAATCAGTAAAAACTTACAAAATGCGATGGGCTCTGTCACAACGTCCTCTGAACAAATGCTGAAAGGCCATAAAGAAGTATTAATGTTTGGTGGTCAAAAAATAGAAAATAAAAAATTCGAAAAAGTCAGTAATACTGTGCGTGCTCAAAATATGAAAATGGCCAGTGCGAATGCGATTAGTGTCCCTGTTATTCAAACATTGTCTTCTTTTGCATTAGCTTTTGTATTATATCTTGCTACTTTTCCACAAATTATGGACACACTTTCATCTGGTACTTTTGTTGTGATCATCAGTTCAATGATGGCATTAATGAAACCGATTAAAAGTGTAACCCAAATTAATAATGAAATTCAAAAAGGTATTTCGGCAAGTACAAGTTTGTTCAATATGCTTGATATGAATATAGCTAAAGACGAAGGTACTTACGAAGTAGAGCGTGTAGCAGGTAATATTAGCCTTAACAATATTGTATTTACTTACCCTACAGGGGATAAGCCTGCATTAAATAAAGTTAGTTTTAATGTTAAAGCTGGGCAGTCAGTGGCATTAGTAGGGCGTTCAGGTAGTGGTAAATCAACGATCGCAAATTTATTAACACGTTTCTATGATATCGACTCAGGAGAAATATTATTAGACGGTAAGAATATTGAAGAGTATCGATTGACTTCTTTACGAGATCAAGTAGCGATTGTATCGCAAAATGTTCACCTGTTTAACGATACCATTGCCAATAATATCGCTTACGCTAGTGAAGATCGTTTTACAGAAGAAGACATTATCAAAGCAGCTACCACCGCCCATGCTATGGAGTTTATCAATAATTTCCCTGAAGGTTTAAACACTGTTATTGGTGAAAATGGGGCTATGCTATCTGGTGGTCAACGTCAACGATTAGCTATTGCTCGTGCACTATTACGTGATGCGCCTGTGCTTATTTTGGATGAAGCAACTTCAGCTTTGGATACAGAGTCAGAACGTCATATTCAAGCAGCTTTAGATGAACTACAAAAAAATAGAACTTCAATCGTGATTGCACATCGTCTATCCACAATAGAACATGCAGATCAAATCCTGGTGATAGACCATGGCCAAGTTGTTGAACAAGGGACCCATCAAGAGCTACTTGCACAAGGTCAGATTTATCACAGCCTAAATAAAATGCAATCATCAGGTGAATTATAATGCCTTTTTGGTATCAGCCTACACAATGGTGGGCATGGCTATTATGGCCCTTTGCATTGTTAATGCAGGTTATTAGTGCCTTTCGTCGTTTTTGTTTTCAACGCGGTTGGCTTAAAAGTTATAAAAGCCCGTTACCTGTTGTCGTCGTTGGTAATATTTCGGTAGGCGGGAATGGTAAAACACCTTTTGTCATTAGTTTATGTGAATTGTTAATTAAACAGGGATATAAACCGGGTGTGATCAGTCGTGGATATGGCGGTAAATCGACTAATTATCCCTTAGCGGTAAATACACAGACCTTAGGAAAAGAAGCTGGTGATGAGCCGGTACTTATTCATAAGCGCTTAGGTATCCCCGTTGTAGTTGACCCAATTAGAGCCAATGCAGCCGACTATTTAGCAAAACACTGCGATGTTGATGTGATTATAACTGATGACGGTTTGCAACATTATGCGTTACAACGTGATATTGAAATTGTAGTGGTAGACGGTAAGCGTCGCTACGGTAATCAGCATATTATGCCGATGGGGCCATTAAGAGAATCGCTGAGTCGTTTACGTGATGTTGATTTCATTATCAATAATGGAGCAAGTCATGAAGGTGAGTCGACTATGTTATTGGTTGCTTCACCTTGTAAAAAGGTAGATGGTGGTGAAGGAGTATTATCTACACAATCGGTTAACGCTTGTGCTGCTATTGGTTACCCACCTCGCTTTTTTAATACGTTAGTTGAGCAAGGTTTTACTGTGAATAAGCAAGTCTCTTTCGCTGATCATCATGCGTATACTTTTAGTGACTTTGAGCAATTCCCTACTGATATGCCCTTGCTTATGACGGAAAAAGATGCGGTAAAATGTACCTCATTTTCCCAAGCTAATTGGTGGTATTTACCCATTGATGGTCAACTTCCAGACACCTTTATTCAACCTTTTTTAGAAAAATTAACACAGATTAAGGAATCAAAATGTTAGATATTAAGTTATTAGATATCATTGCTTGCCCAGTATGCAAAGGAAAACTAGCTTACGATAAAGATAACAACGAACTAATCTGTAAGTTTGATCATCTTGCTTATCCTGTAAGAGATGGCATACCTGCTTTATTGTATGCAGAAGCACGTAAAATGAGTGCTGACGAGGAGTAATTATGTCGTTTATTGTGGTTATTCCTGCTCGTTATCAATCTACTAGATTACCTGCTAAACCCTTAGCTGATATTCTGGGTAAAACCATGATTGAGCGAGTCGCTATTCAAGCATTACAGAGTGGCGCTAAACAAGTGATCGTTGCAACGGATGATCAACGCATCGTTGATGCGTTAGTATCGGTGAATAATATTGAAGTTTGTTTAACCTCTAAGGACCACGAATCAGGCACTGATAGGTTAGCGGAAGTGTGTGAACAATATCAATTCTCAGATGAAGAAATTATTGTGAATGTACAAGGTGATGAACCATTAATTCCACCTAGTGTCATTAAACAAGTGGCAGATAACTTATATGTTAATCAGCAAGCGAGTGTCGCTACATTAAGTGCGCCTATCACAGATCAAGATGACGCTTTTAATGTCAATGCGGTAAAAGTAGTCACAGATAAGCATAATCTTGCTTTATATTTTAGTCGAGCGACGACACCATGGGATCGCGACAATTTTACAGAGCAAAATAGACAAGAAAAAAATGTCGATTTGAGTCATTTACAACGCCATATTGGTATTTATGCGTATCGTGTCAACTTTTTAAAACACTATGCACAATTATCGGTTTCACCTTTAGAAAGTATTGAAAAACTTGAGCAATTGAGAGTACTTTGGCATGGTTATAAAATCCATGTTGATGTTGCAAGCCAAGTGCCGCCTGCAGGTGTTGATACTGCAGAAGACTTACAACGAGTGATTGACGTTTTGTCACAAAGTTGAATTAATATTAAGGAATAATAAAGCCTATGAGAGTTTTTCTTATTTTCTGTTTCAGTGTGTTGCTAGTAGCCTGTGGCGATGATCGTCCTGAACGCTTACAAGCAAACATTAAAACAGCAGATTACCTTATTGAAAATTTAGGGACAAATTTAGATACTCAACGTGTTCGAAATGCGATTATTTTAAAGCAATATGCAACATTATTAGAGCAACAAAAGCCAGACTTAAAACCTTTGTTAACTGAACTGTCTAAAGATGCAACGAGAGAGGGACCTATGTTCCGTTCTTTAACAGACCGTTTAGCTACATTAAAAACACGACCTGATGTATTGGGTGATATTGAAGCACAATTATTTGAAAGTGAAACATTGATTGAAGCCTCTGATCCCACTTTATTTAATGATGCGCTTTCTGATCCTATTAATGTCATTGCTGATATGTCTGATGGTGAGTTTGCTCGTGTTAATGCAATCAGCCAATCACAAAGTTTACAAGCTAATGGGGCTGATGATAACGGTGCTGGTAGTCAGTTGGTAGGTAATCCTGGTTACGGTCAATGGCAAACTAACAGCAGTGGTTTCTCATTTTGGCAGTGGTATGCAGCTTATACTTTATTCTCAGCTATTTCTCCTCGTCAAATAGGTTACGACCGTTGGTCTTCTAGACGTGATTACAGTTATTACAATGATGTTGGTCGTAATCGTTACACTTCTCCTCAGCAACGTAAGTCTCAAGATGACTTAGCACAACGCACGAAGAAAAAATTTGGTAACAAAGGCGGTTTCACTAGCCCTTATGCCAAATCTAAAACAGGTGCAAGTCGCATGTCTACAGTCAGTAAACAAGCACAGAAAGCAACCAGTTTTTCAGGGAAGTCGAGTTACTCGAAGCAAAAAGCCTCTTCAAGTAGTTTTAGAAATAGCAAATCAACCACATCTCGTGGTGTTAGTCGCGGTAAATAGGATATTAATATGAACGAATTAATAACAACATTAGAAATAAATGGATCGTTGATTGGTTATTTAGCCATTGATATGGCTGTTGCTATCTTATTATTAGGTGGTATTCGTTATGCGATGGGCGTATTGGGTAAAGTGAATACGGCTGACGAGTTAGCGCATAAAGATAATTTTGCCTACGGAATTAGTATGGCGGGTGGCGTTGCTGCCATGGGGATTGCATTAAGTGGTGCCATCACTGGTGAATTAGCAGGCTCTTATGAAATAGAGTTAATTGGTATGTTAGCTTATGGTTTAGCCGGTTTAATTCTGATTAAAGCAGGACGTTATATTCATGATAAATTTGCTTTAGCATCATTTGATAAACAAGCTTTAATCATTGATCGCAATATTGCAGTTGCATTAGTGGATGCGGCTTCAGTGATTGCCACTGCGATCGTTGTACGTGCCGCTATCATGTGGGTAGAAGGCTTGAATGTTGATACCTTTATCGCGCTTGTTGCTGCTTGGGTCGTTTCACAAGTTATGCTGGTTGTGATCACTCGCTTCTTTGAATGGAAATATGCTAAAAATAATGGAATGCCATTCCAAACTGCCTTAGTTAATAACCATATTGCTTTAGCTATTCGTTATAGCGGTTACTTGATTTCTACTGCAATGTCAGTGACGGCTGCGAGCTACTTTATCATTTTTGATGTGGATTCACTGTGGATGGGACTAATGCAATGGGTTGTGATTAGTGTCATTTTAATGGTGTTATTAACCATTTTAACAGGCATTGCTAAGTTCCTTGTATTATGGGGAATTAACCGTCGTGAAGAGGTTGAAGATCAGCAAAACATTGGTATTGCTACTATTGAATTAGCAACGTCTTTCTCTATTGCCTTCCTATTAATGGCATTAATGTCTTAATTTTACTGTTTTATCTTACTAGGCCATCATTTGATGGCCTTTTTTATAAGCGAATTTAATTGTATGCGTCTTAAATCTCTCAATAGCAAGCAGATCAATTTACTCATTGATGATGCTTTTTTAATTTTAATAATGGCCACTTTAGCTTGCTGTGGTTTGATTTATGAATATCTACTATCCCATTATTCTGCGCGTATCCTGGGTAGCGTAGAAACGGTGATTTATGCAATCATTGGGATCATGATCGTATCGATGGGATTGGGAGCTTTTGCGGCTAAAAAGATAAAAGATGCCTTTCAAGGTTTTGTATTATTAGAGCTGATTGTTGCTTTGATCGGATGTAGTACAACCTTATTCATTGCTTCTGTGATTGGTTTTAGTCAAACCTTACCGCAATTAATTGCAGATACGTATCAGATTCCTAACGATGTGTTGTTAAAAGGAGACTTCCTGGCAACTTTATCTTGGTTAAGTAGCAAATTACCTTATCTGTTTGCTTTTATCTTAGGCTTTTTGATTGGGATGGAAATTCCTTTAATTGCACGTATAAGAGAAACAGTTTATGGCCAACGTTTAGCACATAATGCTGGCACAATTTATGGTGCAGATTATATCGGGGCAGGTGTAGGCGCTGCCATTTGGGTATTATTCATGCTAAAAATTGAAATCAGTCAAGCTGCCGCACTGACTGCCTCTTTGAATTTGATTGCCGGTTTTGTATTTTTAATACGCTTTAAAGAGCATCTGAAACATAGAATGAAACTCATTATTGGACATCTTTGTTTAGGTGTTTTGATCGTGTTTGTATTTATATTTGGTAACCACTGGCAAAAACAGATGCAGAATATGTTGTATTTGGACAAAGTGGTGTATCAGACTCAAACAACATACCAAAATTTGGTCTTCACTGAGCGACTTTTAGGTGGCGGTTATGATCCTATTTATAACTTCTATATAAATGGTCGTTTACAATTTTCTAGCTTAGACGAACATATTTATCATGAGTTTTTAGTTCATCCCGTAATGCAAGCTTCTGCACGTCACCAACATATTTTGATCATTGGTGGAGGTGATGGTTTAGCCTTACGTGAAGTACAAAAATGGAATCCAGAACAAGTCACTTTGGTTGACCTTGATCCAAAACTTATTTCTCTGTTTAAATATCCAGAAAAAGTCCTACCGCCTCATTTGAGCGATAAAATTAAACATCTTACTCAAGATAGTTTTAATCAAACTGGCGTAAAAGTTATCAACGATGATGCATTTATTGCGATTGATCGGTTACTCGCGAATAAACAAATCTTTGATACGATCATTGTTGATTTACCTGACCCTAGCCATCCAGATCTAAACAAAATGTACAGTGTTAATTTTTATTATCGTTTGAAAAATTTATTGAATGGTGATGGTGCAATTGTGGTGCAATCGACTTCTCCTTTCCACGCTCAATCAGCATTTATTTCTATTGGAAAAACCTTGCAAGAGGCTGGGTTTAACACCGAGCAGTATCATCAAAATGTACCTTCTTTTGGCGAATGGGGGTGGAGTATTGGTACTAAACGAGGTCAAACTGCATCTCAAAGGTTATCAAGTATTGACAGTCTGGCGATTCCGACTAAATGGTTAACTTTACCTTTATTAAAAGGGGCTTTTTCTTTTAATAAAGATTTTTATTTGAATAAAGATAAGGTAAAAGTTAATTATTTGGGCAGCAATATTCTTTATCAATACCATCAAAATGCCTGGGAAGCCGAAACAGAATTTGCTAATTAATCTCAATACTAAAAACAAAGCCGAATCTTTAAAATCAATATAGTTATATATATTACTAAAGTCATTTGTCATCAACAGGTCTTAATTTTGTAACCCTTCTGTCATTTAACCTTTCTATGCTAATTAAAATGGCATAGAGAGGTGATGATAGGATGATTTCAAGTCAAGAGATGTTTAAGAAGTATTTTCCAAAACTGGTGGAAGATTCATTACAGCATAAATTATTAAGTTCTTTGTGCAAAAACTTACTACATGAAAGTGAATTTGTTCAATTTGCAGACCGTTACCCAAATTTAAAAGGTTTTGACTTAATCGAGAAAACCCTCGATTACTTTGATTTTAGTTTTGCTACTATTGATAAACAAATCGAGCGTATACCTGTCACTGGACGAGTTGTTATTGTCGCTAACCATCCAATAGGTTCATTAGACGGTTTGGCGTTATTGCATTTGGTTAAAAAGATCAGAAGTGATGTTAAAGTTGTTGCTAATGAGTTATTGATGGAGATTAAATCGTTGCATGACGTGTTATTACCCGTCAACAATATGTCGGGTAATACCGCAAAAAAGGATCTTTTAAATATACATGACTTTTTATCCTCTGATGGTGCATTAATCATATTTCCTGCAGGTGAAGTTTCGCGCTTTACAGCAAAAGGTATTAAAGACTCTCCTTGGCAAAAAGGCTTCTTAAAAATTGCATCACGTGCTAAAGCACCTATTTTGCCTATACACATCAAGGCTAGAAATTCTTGGACTTTTTATGCGTCTTCTTTCTTTTATAAGCCACTTGCAAGCTTATTACTGGTTAAAGAGATGTTTAAACATAACGAACAAAGCATCAATGTCAGTATTGGCAAACTAATTCCGTTTGAAAGTTACGGTAAAAGTAAATTATCGACTAAAGTTAAAGTAAATCTATTACAAAAAGAGGTTTATCGGGTTGCCAAAGGGCAGCAAAGTTACTTTAAAACAGAATCAGTGATTGCACACCCTGTCCCTCGAGTCGAATTAAAGCAAGCGATTGAACAATGCCAGCTATTAGGCAGTACTTCGGACGGGAAAAACATATATCTGTTGGAGAAACCCGAACACGGCGTCATTTTAAAGGAGTTAGGGCGATGTCGAGAAGTCACTTTTAGAGCGGTTGGTGAAGGAACAGGAGAAAAACGTGATCTTGATAAATTTGATTTTGAATACTTACATATTATTTTATGGGATAAACAACAGTTAGAGTTAGTCGGAGCCTATCGCTTTATTAATACAGCCCAATTAATTAAAGGTAAAGCAATGGGGGAGTTATATAGTAGCCAACTTTTTGATTATAAAACGGAAATGCAGCCATATTTTGAAAAAGGCATAGAGCTTGGCCGGAGTTTCGTACAACCAAGGTATTGGGGAAAACGCAGCCTAGACTATTTATGGCAAGGAATCGGTGCGTATTTATCAATGAATAGTGATATTCGGTATTTATTTGGGGCTGTTTCTTTGACTGCCTCTTTACCAAAAAAAGCACATGCCTATTTAGTGTATTTTTATCAATTATATTTTCCATCACAAGCAGAGTTGGCAATAGCAAAAAATGCCTATTCGATTTCAGAAGAATTGGATAACGAGTTATTAGAATATTTTACCGGTGATGATTATGAAAAAGACTTTATGAAATTAAAAACTATGATGAATAATATGGGAGTAAACGTACCAACTCTATATAAGCAATATACTGAATTATGCCATGAAGGTGGCGTACAGTTCGTTGATTTTAATATCGATTCAGAATTTAATCATTGTATTGATGGTCTAGTCATCGTTGATTTAACTTACGTAAAGGCAAAGAAAAAATCTCGCTATATTGACCTTCACCTAAATGAAAGTCGAAGCGAAAATAAGTGATTTAAATCATCGCTTAATTAACTAGACAATTAAAATTTGTTTGTTTTGCTGTTACTTCAAATGGAGGCTATAATACGCGCCCTATATTTTACCCCTAAAAAGGAATAACAGCGGTGTTTGAATTCCCCCAAATTAATAAAAGCAGTGTTAAAAATGATGTGCTTTCAGGTTTAACAGTTGCTCTTGCACTGGTGCCCGAAGCAGTGGCCTTTGCCTTTGTGGCTGGTGTAGAACCAATGATTGGTTTATATGCCGCATTTATGGTTGGTTTAATTACCTCTATTTTTGGCGGTCGTCCTGGCATGATTTCAGGTGCAACTGGTGCAATGGCTGTAGTCATGGTGGCACTAGTTAGTTCTCATAGTGTTGAATATTTATTTGCAGCAGTGCTACTAGCCGGTTTATTCCAGATTTTATGTGGAGTATTGCATTTTGGTAAGTTTATTCGCATGGTGCCTCATTCAGTAATGATTGGCTTTGTGAATGGTTTAGCGATTGTTATCTTTTTAGCTCAGCTAGGGCAGTTTAAAGTAAAAGATGCAGCAGGAAACCTAAGCTGGTTACAGGGTAATCCGCTTTACATTATGCTAGGACTGATTGCTTTAACTATGGCGATTATCCACTTTTTACCTAAGTTAACTAATGCAGTGCCTTCTACATTAGTGGCGATAGTAGTGGTGACACTTTTGGTTTATTTCGTACCTGCACTAGAAACACGTACTGTATTAGATTTTCTACAAAGTATGACCGGTGATGAAAACGCAACAATTGCAGGAACGTTACCAACATTTGCATTACCAGTAGTGCCGTTTAATTTAGAAACATTACAGGTTATTTTACCTTACTCACTAATTTTAGCTGCGGTTGGCTTAATTGAATCGTTATTAACATTAACAGTCGTTGATGAAATGACTGGTACTCGTGGTCGCCCTAATAAAGAGTGTGTCGCACAGGGTGCTTCGAACATGGTGAATGGCGTGTTTGGTGGCATGGGTGGATGTGCAATGATTGGTCAGTCGATGATCAATATTAACTCTGGCGGTCGTGGTCGCTTATCTGGTGTTACAGCAGCATTAGCGTTGTTAGCATTTATTTTATTTGCTTCAGATTTAATTGAAATTGTACCACTCGCTGCATTAGTGGGTGTCATGTTCATTGTTGTATTAGGAACGTTTGAATGGGCTTCATTCAAAATGATGCGTAATGTTCCAGTAAAAGATGCATTTGTAATTGTATTAGTAAGCACAGTAACTGTATTTACTGATTTAGCAATTGCTGTATTTGTTGGTGTTATCGTATCGGCATTAGTGTTTGCATGGGAACATGCTCGCCATATTCATGCTAACGTTGAAGAAAATGCAGATAAAAGCGAGAAGTCTTACAGTATTAATGGCCCATTATTCTTTGGTTCAGTGAGTAATTTCTTAGAATTATTCGATGTGAAAAATGATCCGCGCCATATTGTCGTAGATTTTGCAGCTTGTCGTGTTGCTGACCATTCTGCTATCGAAGCAATCAGTGTGCTTAATGAACGTTATGTGAAAGAAGGTAAGAAACTGCATATTCGTCACCTTAGTAAAGACTGCCGTAAATTATTACATAAAGCAGGCGTATTAGTAGAAATGAACTTAATTGAAGATCCATCTTATGCTGTGGCATCTGATAAGCTTGGTTAGTATCATTGAACAAACTAATAAGTAAGATTCTAAAGCAGGTTTTATAACCTGCTTTTTTGTATCTGTTTGAAAAGGTATTACGGGAAAGGGGGAAGGTTTAAGAAACCTTGTTATATTAATAAATTTTTATCGAGTTGATTGTCTAATTGGGCGATATTCAGCATCGCATTTAGGACTAAGTTGAGTTGACTTTGGATTCCACACAGAAAACCAAATATGTTTGTTTCTTAACGTTTTCTTTTTACTTTTCATCTTCTTCTCCTTTTATTTATTAAATATAATATAGTCTACTTATTGCATATTTGTGACAATTTAAAAAAGATTACTGATCCAGATTAATAAAAAAGCAAAGAAAGACCTTTTTACAAAGAAAATGCATAATATTGTTATTCTACAGCGTTCAGATATTGTATGCTTGATATACGAAGTATCAGAGGTTGTTTACATGAAAAACCAATGATTAAATAATAGCTATTTTAATAAAGAATGATGTGGTTTAGGACGTTTACTTTCTACAGGTTGTGTAGAAAACTACATTTAATTTGAGTTAAAATAAAAAGTTTTAATTTAAAGATGACTATTATAGGTTTATTGGCAAAAGGCTTATGATTTTTATCAATTAGTGTAATTGGTTGAGGTAAATTGTGATTAAAAAAATTGGTGTACTTACAAGTGGTGGCGATGCGCCTGGTATGAATTCTGCAGTGCGAGCAGTGGTACGTACTTGTCTATCTCACAATATCGAAGTTTTCGGTATTTATGATGGTTATGCAGGATTACATGCAGACAAAATTGAACAAATGGATCGCCATTCTGTATCTGATGTTATTAATCGTGGCGGCACCTTTCTAGGGACTGCACGTTTCCCAGAATTCAAAGAAGAAAGTGTTCGTAAAGAAGCGATTAAACAATTAGAAAAACATGGTATTGAAGCATTAATCGTAATTGGCGGTGATGGTTCGTACATGGGTGCATTAAAATTAAGTGAAATGGGTTACCCATGTATTGGTATTCCTGGCACGATTGATAATGATATTGCAGGGACAGATTTTACGATTGGTTTCATGACTTGTTTAAATACAATCGTTGATGCGGTGGATCGTCTTCGTGATACTTCTTCATCTCATAACCGTATTTCTATTGTAGAAATGATGGGGCGTTACTGTGGTGATTTAACTTTATGGGCTGCTATTGCTGGTGGTAGTGAATACGTTATCGTACCAGAAGTTGATTTCGATGAAGATCAATTAATTGAGCAAATTCAATTAGGTGAAGAAAAAGGTAAAAAGCACGCAATAGTTGCAATTACTGAGCATATTACTGATGTGACAGCATTAGCAAAACGTATTGAGCAAAGAACAAAACGCGAAACACGTGCTACAACCTTAGGGCATATCCAACGTGGTGGTGCTCCGATGGCATTTGACCGTATTTTAGCAAGCCGTATGGGTGCTTATGCAGTTGATCTGTTGATGGCAGGTAAGAGTGCTCGCTGTATCGGTATTAAGTGTGGTGAGATGGTTGACCATGACATAATTGAATGCCTAACTGAAATGAAGCGTCCATTCCGTCAAGACCTTTACGATCTATCGAACGTATTATATTAGGCCTTAATAGCTAATATACATCTTTATAGTTATATCGATTAAGCCTACTTTTAAGTAGGCTTTTTTATTCATACTATTTATATTTCACATTACTAGGAGTTAATATGCCCGATAATCAAAAAAAGGTGTTATTTGATTTTATCGAACTAAATGGCCAATTAAATTCAATTAAAGGATTACATACTAGTTATTATCAAATTGGATTTATCTGTAGTGTGCAAGCCTTACCTGAGTTATTGGACTTGGAGCAGTGGTTAAGTTATCTATGGAAGTCTAATGCAGAAATGAGTTTTGATAATGAGCAGCAAGCAACTGATTATGCTCAAAGAGTTATAGCTTTAACTAATGAAATTCAAACAGCTTATCAAGAAGCGATCCCACTAAACGGATTACAATGTCATGATTGGTTAACGCCAGATAAACAATTAAGTGAGCAAGCAATACAATTTGCGAGTGGCTTTTTAGCTGCTGTTGAAATATTTAATGAACAATGGACAACGGTTGAGGGCGATAGTAATAGTGAAAATATTTTACAAACAACTATCTTATTATTAACCAAACTGGCTCCACCAGATGCAAACGATCCTCAATTCTTGGCGATTGTTGATCAATTACCTAAATACCATGAAATACTAGCAATTTTACCACAATTATTAAGTAATTTAGCTTATAGTGCGGCCCAGAATTTAGTTTTTGATGAATAACAGGGTAGCCATGCTAGGAACAGTTTCAGAAGAAAATGCATATTTTTCAGTTGTATCAGACGAAGATGATTTTGTGGTCATTAACAAACGTCCTGGTATTAACTTCCATAGTGAAGATGGTGAGTATGGTGTAGTCGTTGCTGCAGAAAAATACTTTGGGAAGAAGTTATTTAGTGTGCATCGTTTAGATAAAATGACCTCGGGTATTTTATTACTGGCTAAATCATCAGTTGCTGCAAGTCGATTCTCCGAGTTATTTGAAAATCAAGATATTCAAAAATTTTACTTAGCCATTGCAGATAAAAAACCTAAAAAAACTCAAGGATTAATTAAAGGTGGGATGGAAAAGTCTCGCCGCTCGATGTGGAAATTAACTAGAAATACTGAAAATTTAGCGATAACTCAGTTCTTTAGCTTTGCGTTAGGTGAGGGTAAGCGTTTGTTTGTGGTTAAACCTAAAACGGGGAAAACACATCAAATTCGTGTGGCATTAAAAAGTATAGGCAGTGCGATTTGTGGTGATCCTATTTATGCAACGGAAGATGCACACCGCTATGACCGTGGTTATTTGCATGCTTTTCAAATTCAATTTGTTTATCAAGAACAGGTATTTAACTTCAGCGCTACGCCAAGTTTAGGTGAGTTGTTTCATTTACAAGCTTGCCAAGAAAAATTAGCAGAGTTGGAAGATTGTAATACATTAAAATGGCCTAAGAAAACTTAGTTATACCAATTATATTAAATAAGTGATCTAAATTTTACGCAGGAAAAATGACTGAGTTCAAGGCGTAATTTAAGTTAAGTAGTTGTTCTACTTCCGAAAATTACAACGAAGAAATAAGTTATTTTAACAAGTAAAATAGATCAGTTAATTAGTGTGATTGAGCCTTTTGAGTATTAGGTTTGCGGGTTAAGCAAATTCGGTCCAGATTGGAGCATGATCTGAAGGTTTATCAATACCTCTAAGCTCATAATCAATATCTGCTTCAACAGTTTTTTCTGCTAATGCAGGCGTTGCTAGTACCACATCAATACGTAAACCACGGTTATCATCAAATCCACGTGAGCGATAATCAAACCAGCTGAATTTTTGATCTTCTTCTGGGTGTAATAAACGGAATGTATCGGTAAAGCCAAAACTCATTAGGGTTGCAAGCCATTCACGTTCTTCAGGTAGAAAACTACATTTTTTGGTTTGTAACCAACGCTTGGCATTTGCTTCTCCAATACCAATGTCTAAGTCTAATGGTGAGATATTAATATCGCCCATCACGATCACATTATCTTCAGCTGTATGGTTTTCATTTAAGTAAGTATTTAAATCTTGATAAAACTGGCGTTTATATGGGTATTTTGTTTCATGTGTTTGGTTTTCTCCTTGTGGGAAGTAACCATTAAGAATGCGCACTGGCTGCCCATCTTCATCAGGGACTGTCACCATTATCATGCGTTTTTGATGCTCGTCATTATCTGTTGGGAAACCGTATTGCACATCAGTAGGCTTTTGCTTACACAGTATAGCAACACCGTAATGTGCTTTTTGACCATGGTAGTACACGTGATATCCCATAGCTTCAACAGCTTCAACAGGAAATGCATCATTGTGTACTTTAATCTCTTGAAGCCCAATAACATCAGGTTGATGTTTATCGATAACTGCTTGTAATTGATGTAGGCGCGCGCGAAGCCCGTTAATGTTAAATGAGATAACTTTCATAGTGAGGATAGCCTTTACAGAATCAAAAACGATAAATGTACCTTGTTGTTAGCATTTACTCAACTAAGACCGTTAAGATAAACCTTAATAAATAGCCCACTTATCATCTGCTAAATAAATAAGGTAGAGATTGGTGAGTGACTAACCCACCATATTGATATTATTAATGTAATGCGATGAGTAGATGATGGAGGTGATCAGCGGTTTCTAAACCACTATCAGTCAAATAACCTCCGTCTTGTTGAGATATTAACCCTTTTTCAAACAATGATTGTGCTGCTTTAATGACGCTTGGATCAGCCTCTTTATGAATTTTTAACCCTTCCAGTTGTGAAGTTTCAGGGAATTTCGCGAGTAGTTTTATTTCATCTAACAAGGTATCAGAATAATTTTTCGTCATTATTTAGCTCACTTCTATTGTTGATATGAGTTTTCATCATAGTCAGACAGGTATAAAAGGCAAAAGCTAATAGAGGGGAGTTTGGCGTAGATCAATTCTTGAAAGGATTCCTTAATTAATAGTGATGTAGCGCACTGAAATTAAATAAGGTTAGTTATAGGAATGTTCAAAACACTCCTATAACTAGTGTGATTATTATTCGGTAGTTGGGGCTACTTTAGTATCACCAGTTTGCGCCGCTTCGTTAGGCTCTTTTTTAACTTTAGGGTTTTTGATAAGTGGATTTTCTTGATCAATATTGTCACTAGTGATGCTAGTTAGTTTATTCCCATCAAAAGTAAGCAATATCTGTGATTGCTGAATAGGCTCGCCACCTGGTTTAATATAACGTATGTAATACCACTTAGATGTATCGAACTGATCAATTAACATCGGTGATCCTAATACGAATACAATTTGCTGTTGAGTCATTCCTAATTCAACTTGTGCTAATTTTTTATCGTCTACATAATTTCCTTGTACAACATCAATCTGATATACAAAGGTATTGTACAAATAAGAACACCCTGAAAGTGAGAAAGTAATCGCAAGGCTGGCAAGTATTTTTTTAATAGTCATGGGCTCATCATTAATTAAGTGATAAATAATTTGAGTTTGATGATACCCAAGCAAAGCTAACAAGTAAAAATATTAGGGAAGAAATTTTGTGATTCTTATTTATAAAGTAAAACTTATAGCAAAATTGTTTATTTTTAAAACTAAATGTATCTTAGAAACAGAGTTCGCTTTAATTTTGTGGTAAATTTACGTAGAATTCAGCTCTTTGTTTTGCTCCATTTCTTGTTTCTGTGAATTATATAAATGCCATTATTTGCGTTAGGAATTAACCATCAAACTGCACCAGTTGAACTGAGAGAAAAAGTTGCCTTTGCACCTGACTCTTTGATGATGGCTTATGCGGATTTACTAACTCAACCTCTTGTTAAAGAAGCTGTTATTATTTCTACTTGTAATCGTTGTGAAATCTACTGTCATTACGAAGGGCAGGATATTTCACCTATACTTCGCTGGTTGACTGATTTTCATGATATCGAGCCAGGTGCATTTGACCAAAACTTTTATAGTTATCAAGATCAAGAGGCCGTTAATCACCTATTTCGAGTTTCGTGTGGGTTAGATTCATTGGTCTTAGGCGAACCACAAATCCTTGGGCAAATTAAACAAGGTTTTGCTTCTGCGGGGCAAGCTAAAGCCGTCAATAAAACACTCAATAAATGGTTTCAATACGCTTTTAGTGTTGCAAAACGAGTACGCACGGATACTCAAATTGGCGCTAATGCTATTTCAGTCGCATTTGCAGCGGTGTCTTTAGCAAGACAAATATTCAGCGATCTAAAGAAAAGTAGAGTATTACTAATTGGTGCTGGCGAAACAATTGAACTCGTAGGCAAGTATTTACTTGAGCATGAAGTGCCAAATATTACTATTGCTAATCGTACTTTAGAGCGTGCGATGGGCTTAGTTGAGCAATTTAATGCAAACGCCATTACCCTAGAAGAAATACCTAATCACCTCGCTAAATCAGATATTATTATCTCTTCGACAGCTAGTCCATTACCAATCATTGGTAAAGGTATGGTGGAATGTGCGTTAAAAGATCGCCGTCACCAACCTATGTTATTTATCGATATTGCAGTTCCTCGCGATATCGAACAACAAGTCGCAGAATTAAATGATGCCTACCTTTACAGTGTTGATGATTTACAAGGCATCATAGAAGAAAATAAACAAGCACGAGTAGAAGCCGCCATTGAAGCTGAAAAAATTATTGTTGCCAGTGTTGGTGACTTTATGGCTTGGCAAGAATCATTAAAAGCGGTAGAAAGCATTCGCTTGTATCGTCAAAACAGTGAGCAATTAAGAGATGAATTATTACAACGTGCTATTGCTTCATTAGCGAAAGGTAATGATAGCGAAAAAGTATTAAAAGAGTTGGCGTTTAAGTTAACCAATAAGCTTATCCATTATCCAAGCCAAGCATTAACAACGGTTAGTCAAACAGGTAATGAACAAGACTTAGCATTATTGAGACTAACACTTGGACTAAGCCAACAAGACGAATTATAAAGAGATAACTCGATTGGTTAACTATCGAACTATTCAAAAGAAGAGATAAAAATGAAAGCATCTATTGTTGCAAAGTTAGAAATATTAGTTGAGCGTTACGAAGAAGTACAAGCGTTATTAGGTGATCCAGATACAATTAGTAATCAAGAGAAATACCGTGAACTAACCAAAGAATATTCACAGCTTGAAGAAGTTGTACTGTGTTTCAAATCATTTCAATCGGCACAGGAAGATTTAGCCGCTGCTGAGTTAATGCTTGAAGATGATGACGAAGATATGCGAGAAATGGCGCAAGACGAGATCACTGAAGCCAAAGAGTCAGTTGAAAGATTAGCTGCTGAATTGCAAATTTTATTACTACCAAAAGATCCTAATGACGACCGTAACTGTTTTGTTGAAATTAGAGCTGGTGCAGGCGGAGATGAAGCGGCTATTTTTGCTGGTAACTTATTCCGTATGTACAGTAAATACTGTGACAGTAAAAAATGGCGAGTGACCATTATGAACAGTAATGAAAGCGAACAGGGTGGTTACAAAGAAGTGATCATGCAAATTGAAGGTGATGGTGCCTACGGCTTAATGAAATTTGAATCGGGTGGCCATCGAGTACAACGTGTACCTGAAACTGAGTCACAAGGCCGTATTCATACTTCTGCTTGTACAGTGGTTGTCATGCCAGAGATTCCAGAGTCAGAAGCAATTTCAATTAATCCTGCTGATTTAAAAGTGGATACTTTCCGTGCCTCTGGTGCTGGTGGTCAGCACGTTAATAAAACCGATTCTGCTATTCGTATTACGCACGTGCCTACTGGGACAGTGGTAGAATGTCAGGATCAACGTTCGCAACATAAAAACCGTGCACAGGCGATGTCTGTTCTACAAGCTCGCTTACAACAGGTCGAAGATGAAAAAAATAATGCTGAAGAGCAAGACATTCGTCGTAGTCTTGTCGCAAGTGGTGATCGTAGTGAACGTATTCGTACTTATAACTACCCCCAAGGTCGTGTAAGTGATCACCGTATTAATTTAACCATTTATCGCTTAAATGAAGTATTAGAAGGTGAGTTGGATGCGTTACTTGACCCTATTCTACAGGAAGATCAAGCTGACAAATTAGCGGCACTTGCGCAAGGTGCTCTTTAGTTGCGTATTGAAGATGCGTTAGCCTGGGCTGAATATACATTAGTTAATAGTGATTCCGCTCTATTAGATGCACAGGTGCTGTTAGCTTTTGTGTTAAATAAACCAACCATTTATTTAATGACTTGGCCTGAGCGTGATTTAACTATGCAGCAAAAATCTGACTTTGAAAAATTAATTGAGCAGCGAGTTAATGGTCAACCTGTCGCTCATCTAACAGGTGAGCGAGAGTTTTGGTCATTACCGTTCAAGGTCAATGCAAGTACCTTAATTCCAAGGCCAGATACTGAAATATTAGTTGAGTTAGCCTTAGCAAAAAGCAGTGCACAAGCCCATATTTTAGACTTAGGTACAGGCACTGGTGCAATTGTATTAGCGCTTGCCAGTGAACTGCCTAAAGCGACTCTTATGGCGGTAGACTTTAGCCGTGATGCAGTCGCTTTGGCCTGTGAAAACCGCAATAGCTTAGGTTTTTCACAAGTGAAGATTATACAAAGTGATTGGTTTGAAAATGTGCAGGAAAGGTTTGATGTGATTGTTAGTAATCCGCCTTACATTGATCCATCGGATATTCACCTGAGCCAGGGTGATGTTCGATTTGAACCGCTTTCTGCATTAACAGCAGAAGAACATGGACTCGCAGATATTCGTTTGATTTGTGAACAAGCAAAGAATTATTTAAATGCAGGTGGGTGTTTGTTGATTGAGCATGGCTACGATCAAGGTCAGGCAGTACAAAGAATTATGTTAGACAATGATTTTGTACAAGTAAAAACAGAACAAGATTACAGTCAAAATGACCGTGTAACATTAGGCCACCTCCCTTTATAAAGTAGGGCTACTAATATGCCATGGTTTAATTTATTTTATCTTAACAACTTAATAAGTCTCTGGGCTTAGAGCAAGGATTACAATGTATTCTATCTTAAAACATACTCACATGAGCTTTATCTTATTAGCGATTATTCTTTATATTTTACGATTTTACTGGTTAAAGTCTGGCCATGAGAATGCGCAAAAAGCGTTGTTTAAAAAAATCCATACTCATACGCATTTAACGATTGTTGTATTAGGGATTGCGTTAATGGCATTAGTACATTGGAATCCGTTCTCTTTAGGCGGATACTGGTTGTTAGAAAAAATAATCGCATTTGTTGCATACTTTACTATGGTTCAAGTGTCTTTAAACCCAAATACCAAAACGCATATTCAATGGTTATCTTTTGTTGGTGCTTTTGGCTGGCTTGCTTACATAGCTAAATTAGCATTCACCAAACAAGCTATTTTATTAGTGGGGTAAACAGTGGAACTAGATGAAAAAGGGACACTAGAAGAGTCAGTTATCAATACTAGTCTGATTCATGAAGGAATTGATTATCAAGCTTATTCGCTTTTACAGTTGGCGAGTATGGCTGAAGCTGAGATAACTGGACATTCAGCTTTAGAGTTACAGCATAATATGCGCTTACAACTAATTGTGATTAAATCTCAATTAGCGGCATACCCTGATACGAATATCGATAAACTCAGTGCAATATTGAATAATTTATATCATGTGCAAAACTTTAGTGGTGATTGGAAAGCATTTTTCAAAGTAAAAAATGCATTGCTGTCTTCAGTATTATCGCGTCGTAAAGGGGTGCCGATTAGTTTGGGTATATTATTAATCGAAACTTTAAAAGAGACGGGCTTTACTGCCGCTGGGATTTGTTTTCCAAGTGGCTTTATCGTCAAAGTAGAATTATCAGATGGGCCTGTTTATATTGATCCGTTTAATGGTGAAATTGTTGATTTGATGCAACTGGAATTAAAGGTGCGTGGTCAACTTGGTAATCATGCACGATTAACAGCTGAGATGTGTCAAGCTGATAGTAATGAAACGATTATTAAGCGTTACGTTAATGTCCTAAAAGCAGCTTATATTCAAGCCGAGAGCATTGAATTGGCATTATTATGTAGTGATATTCTATTACGACTTGATCCAGAAGATGCCTTTGAAGTGAGGGATCGTGGCTTTTTGTTTCAACAATTAGAGTGTTATCAACTTGCTTGTAATGATTTCACTTACTTTATTGAGCAATGCCCCGATGATCCCATTGTTAATTTATTAAAAAGACAAATTAAACAGATGAGTGATGAGCTAGCGGCTCAGGTCATTCATTAATTATGTTAAGTCATAGTAATCACTCTGGTGGGGTGATTACTATCAATTTTTGATCGAACTGTTCGATAAAAATAAGAGAGTAAAAATGAGCCAGAAAATTATCAAAGTCGGCAATATTGATGTTGCAAACGATCTTCCATTTGTTCTATTTGGTGGTATGAATGTTTTAGAGTCACGCGACCTAGCGATGAAAATGGTTGAAACCTATGTTGAAGCGACCAGTAAATTAAATATTCCTTATGTATTTAAAGCATCATTTGATAAAGCAAACCGTTCATCTATTAATAGCTTTCGAGGTCCTGGTTTAGAAGAAGGTTTACGTATTTTTGAAGAGATTAAATCGACCTTTAATGTGCCAATTATTACGGATGTTCATGAACCTTATCAGGCTAAACCAGTCGCCGAAGTCGTTGATGTGATCCAGTTACCTGCATTTTTAAGTCGTCAAACAGATTTAGTGCAAGCAATGGCGGAAACAAATGCAGTTATCAACGTGAAAAAAGCGCAGTTTTTAGCTCCGCATGAGATGCAACATATTATTACTAAGTTTAATGAAGCTGGTAACGATAAAATCATCTTGTGTGAGCGTGGTAGTTGCTTTGGTTACAATAACTTAGTAGTAGACATGTTGGGTTTCAGCACCATGAAAGAAACCTCTTACCCAGTTATTTTTGATGTGACGCATTCATTACAGAAGCCTGGTGCGCGTAGCGACAGTGCTGATGGTCGTCGTAGTCAAGTTGTGCAATTAGGCTTAGCGGGTATGTCTCAGGGTATCGCAGGATTATTCCTAGAGTCTCACCCAGATCCTACTAATGCTAAATGTGATGGTCCTTGTGCATTACCATTAGATAAATTGGTGCCTTTCCTAACACAAATGAAGCAAATGGATGAACTAGCGAAAAGCTTAGATCCTATTGTGACTGAATAAGTTATTGTTTTGAAAATCTCAACACAGTCACGTTGTTTTATCGCCGTTGCCGCTTTGCTTGGGGCAACGGCGGTTATGTTTGGAGCCTATGCTAGCCATGGTTTATCTACATGGGCTAACCCTGAACAAATATCACAAGTAAAATTAGCTGCACAGTATCAATTGTTTCATGCCTTAGCGTTACTAATGACTACCATACTAAGTTCACTCTTAGTCAGTCGTTTATTAACCTTAAGTCTATATTGCTTTAGTATCGGCACACTCTGTTTTAGTGGAAGCTTATACTATTGGGTGTTTTTTACTTCTAAATTGCTAGTATTAATCACTCCGTTAGGCGGCTTATTACTGATAGTGGCTTGGTTATCTATTGCTTTGGCAATGGTCTTCTCTTTAAGAAAATAAAGATTTACTGAACAGTAAATTGAGGTTTGTATGTTAGGTATTCTGTTATATTGTCGCCCCGGTTTTGAAAATGATTGTGCTAATGAGATCCAAGCAAAAGCCAGTGAGTTAGAAGTATTTGGGTATATTAAAACCCTAAAAAATAGTGGTTTCGTATTATACCATTGTTATGATCCGGCACAGGTTGAGTCTTTAGCTGAACAGATTAACTTTGCGCAACTCATTTTTGCTCGTCAAATGATTGTTGCTGTAGCAATGCTCGAAGATTTACCTGCAGAAGATAGAATTTCTCCAATTTTAGAAATAACACGTAATTTACCAATGGCAGGGGATGTCTATGTAGAGTGTCCGGAAGGAGATGAAACTAAACCTTTATTGACTTTTTGTCGTAAGTTCACCGTGCCTTTTAGACAAGCATTGAAAAAGAATAATAACTTAACCAATAAAGAAAACCCTAAACGTCGTCGTACGCATGTTTGTTTTATGGATTATGAAACAGCCTATGTTGGGTATTCTTTACCAAATAATCGCAGCGAATTGCATATGGGGATCACACGTCTACGTTTCCCTAATGAAGCACCAAGTCGTTCGACATTAAAACTCGATGAAGCTTTTCAAACCTTTTTAACTAAGGAAGAGCAAGAAGCGCGTGCTCATTCAGGCCTAAAAGCGGTTGACCTTGGAGCTTGTCCAGGTGGTTGGACTTACCAATTAGTAAGACGGGGTATGTTTGTTAGTTGTGTCGATAATGGTGCGATGGCAGATAGTCTTATGGAAACAGGGCAAGTAACCCATTACATGGAAGATGGCTTTAAATTTGAACCTGAACGTAAGAATATTCATTGGTTAGTTTGTGACATGATTGAGAAACCAAAACGTGTTGCCAAGCTAATGGCTAAATGGTTAATCGAAGGTTGGTGTAAAGAGGCTATTTTTAACCTTAAATTACCGATGAAGCAACGTTATCAAGAGGCAACAGAGGATCTTAAAATCTTAACGGATATGATTGTAGAAGCTGGCTTCAATTATGAACTTCAAGCAAAACATTTATATCATGACCGAGAAGAGATTACTGTTCATGTTCGTTTAATTGATAAAGTATATGGTCCAATCTAAGTTGTAATGATTTATTAAGACTAATAAAGGCATTTACCTTTATTAGTCTGATCACTCCATCCATCACTTGTCTACTGTAAATATAACGATGCTAAATATAAATATGTAGGAGCTTTAAGTTTATACATATAAAAATCTACTCCAGCGATACTTTCTAAATCCATTTCCCTTAATGCCACACCTTGTTTTATCTCCTCTAATGGGAGATCAATTTGGTTATATCCTGGTTTGATCTGTAATACTTTATCAAACCTGTCTTGGGGATTGGGTTTACCTTTATTGTACTGTTTATCCGTTATGATCAGGGTAACTGGTAAGGCTTGGTCATAAGGGTTATAGAAATCAAAGCTGAGTTGATTGAAGTGATGCCAATTACCTTTAAAATAACGTAGAGCGACTCCGCTGTATTTACGTTCCACAAAAGTAATCTTCATCATGTTATTTGTTGCTTCAGGCAACTGTTCAGGAGTTACTAATGATAGGGTTTGATCTGCTTTCCAGCGTGTTAAGGCAATCTCGTTATCAAAAGCTGCTAGTTTGGGATATTCGACTTGCATCTTAATTTCATCATAAGCAGTAGTGATTGAAGGTAATAAGAAATATCCCAACAAAATGAAATAGCCTGCCTTAAAAAACCAACGCACTGAGTGACGAGTGAATATAATTAAGCTTAGTAAGACACCAATGTAATTCATGAACAGATCATTGAGCTCTCTAGAGCGTCCAAAGAAAGGTTGTATCAGTTCAATTGTTGCTCCTAAACCAAAACAGCACAATGTTAATAAACACCATTGTTTGATAAGAGATGCATTTCTAATATTGGGTTGGTAAAGGATTAATAATGCTGTCCAGAAAGCAAAAACAGTGACATGACCAAGAGGCCAGATAACATAAATGACTCTTTCAGAAATCAAGTCGCCTACATCAACAAATAGCAAGGATATAAAACACAGTGAAATAATTAATAGTATCGTTTTCTTGAGCATTACGTTTCTCATTTAACATGATAATTCGGTAGATTTTATACCAATAAAACTAATTAATAGTTTTCGTTAATTTTCGACAGATGATTAACGAAGTTATTCTAGAAGGGTGATTTCTCCTATACCAAACGGAGATAGATTATTTAATTAGTAACATCAGTTTATAATAATTAGATTAATAAGTGATCAAAAATTTAAGAGGAATTATTTGTGGGGAAAAATAAGGAGGTAAATACCTAATTCAAAAGTATAATATAGAAATATTCGCAGTGCTTAACGGTTGATACTTGCTCAAACACTGCGAATTAAAGTTGTTAAACTTATTGGCTGTAACCATCTAAGAAATGTGCAATTTTGTTGATCGCTGTAGTCATTTCATCAACACGAGGTAAACACACAATACGGAAATGATCAGGCTTATGCCAGTTAAAGCCAGTACCTTGTACAATGAGGATCTTTTCTTCAATCAGTAAGTCCATTGCAAAACGTTGATCATCTTTAATGTTAAAGCGTTTTTGATCTAATTTAGGGAACAGGTATAACGCTCCTTGTGGCTTGTTACAACTGATACCTGGAATATCATTTAATAGTTTCCAAGCAGTTTGTGTTTGATCATATAAACGTCCACCTGGCACTGTTAGTTCGTTGATGCTTTGATATCCTCCCAGTGATGTTTGAATAGCATGTTGCACAGGCACATTGGCACATAGTCGCATACTAGCTAAGATTTCAATGCCTGAAATATAATCACGGGCTTGCTTTTTGGCACCGCTGATCATCATCCAACCTACTCGGAAGCCACATACTCGGTAGGCTTTTGAAAGCCCATCAAAAGTAACAATTAAAATATCATCAGCTAGCGTTGCTAATGGTATATGTACTGCATCGTCGTAGACGATCTTCGAGTATATTTCATCGGAGAAAACAATTAAGTTATGTTGTCGTGCTAACTCGACGATTTGCTCTAATAATTCTTTACTGTAAACGGCACCAGTAGGGTTGTTTGGATTGATTAAAACAATGCCTTTAGTACGTGAAGTGATTTTAGATTTAATATCATCGATATCAGGGAACCAATTAGACTCTTCATCACAGATGTAATGCACTGCTTTGCCGCCTGATAGATTTGCTGCTGCTGTCCATAATGGGTAATCTGGTGCAGGTACTAAAATTTCATCACCATTATTTAACAGGCTTTGCATCGCCATTACAATCAACTCACTCACACCATTACCTATGTAGATATCATCGGTATCTAAAGATAATAAACCTTTACCTTGATAATGTTGCATGACTGCTTTACGTGCAGAAAATAACCCTTTGCTATCACAATACCCTTGGCTTTTAGGCAAGTTCTTGATCACGTCCATTAATACTTCTTCTGGGGCTTCAAAGCCGAATGAGGCGGGATTACCTATGTTCAATTTAAGAATACGTTGGCCTTCTTCTTCCAGCTTATTTGCTTGTTTTAATACTGGACCACGAATGTCATAGCAGACATTATCTAATTTATTTGAACGAACAATAGAATACATTTAAACCCCTTAACCCCTAATTTTATGCTTGATACAGCGTGCTAAAGTACCTTATATGTTTAACATAGTGAAGATGATTTACTCAAAATCATGATGTTATTCTTTAATAATTAATTAAATTCAATTAAATTAACATTAATATGAATAAAATTAACTTGTATGGAATAATCATCTATTTCGGCTGGTAAGGTAATTATGATTGAATTTAAACACTTAAAAACATTATCAACACTAAATAAAGCAGGAAGTTTAGTAGAAGCAGCTAAGCAATTGCATTTAACTCAGTCTGCCTTATCTCACCAACTAAAGGAGTTGGAACAACGTTTAGATTGCTCTTTGTTTATTCGTAAATCTCGACCAATACGCTTTACCATTGCAGGGCTTAGAATATTAGAGTTAGCTGAGCAAGTTTTACCTCAAGTGCGACAAGCTGAGCGCGACCTATCTCGTTTCTCATCGGGTGATGCTGGCCGTTTACATATGGCCATTGAATGCCATTCATGCTTTCAATGGTTAATGCCTGCGATTGATAAATTTCGAGACAGCTGGCCTGAAGTTGAACTGGATTTCTCAAGTGGTTTTAGCTTTTTACCTTTACCTGCTTTAAAACGTGGCAATCTAGATTTGGTGGTCACATCGGATCCCCAATCTATTGAGGGAATTTGTTATATTCCACTATTTAGTTATCAATCAATGTTAGCCTTGAGCCGACATCATCCGTTAGCGAGTAAAACCTTTATTGATGCTGAAGATCTACAAGAAGAAACATTGATCACTTATCCGGTTGAAAAAGAGCGTTTAGATGTCTTTAACGGATTTTTAATGCCTGAAGGTGTGATGCCCGCAAAAATACGCCAAGTTGAGATGACATTAATGATGTTGCAGTTGGTGGCGAGTGGACGAGGTGTTGCTGCTTTACCAAATTGGGCGTTATTTGAGTATTTGCAAAAGGATTATGTGGTTGCTCGTCGACTAGGTAAAGAGGGCGTTTGGAAAACCTTATATGCAGCAGTACGAGAAGATCAAAAGTCACTCGCCTTCATTGAAGATTTTATCGGCACTGCTGTAGAAAGTTGCTTTAGCAATTTAAATGGGATCAAAACCGCAGTCCCTCTTTCTTCAAAAATATCACTTAAAGACAGTTAATTGTTTCCGCTATTTAGGTGTCATTAATCCACCATGATAAGTAATAAACACCATTGCAGAATTGAAATAAACAGGCACAATAAAAATTTAACCAATAATGAAAGAGTAATCGATATGAGTTGTTGTGATGTACCCGGTTTAATGCCTTTAGCCGAGGCCATAGATAGAATGCAAATAACGCTAAGTAATGTGTGTGGGTCAATGACATTACCGTTATCTGACGCATTAGGTTATACCTTGAGTCAGGATATTATTTCACAACAGAATGTACCTCCATTTAATAACTCAGCGATGGATGGATATGCACTAGATCGCCATGACTTAGCGGCTTGTTCATCGGAGAATCCAATTACATTAAAACAAGTAGGCAAATCCTTTGCAGGTGTTCCTTTTACCGGTGATATACAACCAGGGCAGTGCATTAGGATTATGACTGGGGCTGTCCTGCCTGAATCATTAAACTGTATTGTAATGCAAGAGCAAACTCAAGCTGAGGGGGATAACATCATATTTGTTGAAACCCCTAAGCTACATAGTAATGTACGTTTTGCAGGTGAAGATTTAAGCGTAGGTCAAACTGTACTTAAACAAGGACATAAATTGACCCCTCGAGATATTCCTTTGTTAGCTTCTTTAGGTATCGATACGTTACCTGTTTATCGTCAACTTAAAGTAGCTGTTTTATCATCGGGTGACGAACTAAGACCTTTAGGTTCTAAGTTAGAACAAGGTGAGATTTACGATAGCAATAGATATAGTATTATAGGGCTTCTATCGCGTTTAAATGTCGAAGTGATTGATTTTGGCATTATTAAAGACGACTATAGAGAGATAAAAGAAACGCTTATTAAAGCAGATCAGCAAGCTGATGTTGTGATCACTAGTGGTGGGGTTTCCGTTGGAGAGGCTGATTTCATTAAAGAAGTACTAAATGAAATAGGTGAAATTGGTTTTTGGAAACTTGCTATTAAGCCGGGAAAACCTTTTGCATTTGGTAAGCTTCAAAACAGTGTCTTTTTTGGGTTGCCAGGAAATCCCGTTTCCGCTATCGTGACACTATACCAATTAGCAGTGCCAGCAATGGCGAAAATGAGCGGTGAGCTAGTAAAACCAGCATTACGCTTGAATGCAGTATGTAACGATGCATTGCGCAAAGCACCTGGAAGAACAGATTTTCAACGTGGTAACTACTCTGTTAATGAACAGGGGCAGCTAGTTGTTACAACCACTGGAAATCAAGGTTCTGGTGTATTTAGCTCAATGAGTCAGTCAAATTGCTTTATTGTTCTGGAACAAGACAGAGGCAATATTGCAAAAGGTGAAACGGTAGAGATTGAACCGTATAGCCATTTAATGGATTAATGGGTAAGCAAAGTCGCTTAAACAGAATATTTATATAATAAACAAGAAAACTAGAAATTAACTATTAGGCACAACGGTGTGCTCAGGATATATTATGATTAAAACAGATGATTTGAAAATTACAGCGATTAAAGAACTATTACCCCCTATTGCTTTACTAGAAAAATTTCCAGCGACAGATTCAGTCAGCCAAACAGTCGCTGATTCTCGCACTGCAATCAGTAACATATTAAGCAACAAAGATGATCGCGTATTAGTGATTATCGGTCCTTGTTCAATTCACGATACAGAAGCTGCACTTGTCTATGCTGACAAATTAGTCGCATTACGTGAAAAATATAAAGATACATTAGAAGTAGTTATGCGTGTGTACTTTGAAAAACCGCGTACAACCGTTGGTTGGAAAGGGTTAATTAATGACCCTGAGTTAAACGGTACATTCAACATTAATAAAGGTCTGCGTACAGCTCGTAAACTTTTATTAGATATTAATTCAAAAGGCCTACCAGCGGCGACTGAGTTCCTAGATATGATCACGCCACAGTATATTGCTGACTTAATGTCTTGGGGCGCAATTGGCGCGCGTACCACGGAATCACAAGTTCACCGTGAATTAGCTTCTGGTCTATCTTGTCCAGTTGGCTTCAAAAACGGTACTGACGGTACTATTAAAGTAGCAGTAGATGCGATTGGTGCGGCTAACGCTTCTCATCATTTCTTATCTGTTAATAAATTTGGCCACAGTGCGATTGTTGAAACGGCAGGTAACCCTGATTGTCATATCATTTTACGTGGCGGTAAAGAGCCTAACTACAGTGCTAAGCATGTGGCTGCGATTAAAACTGATCTTAAAAAATCAGGTCTTGCTGAAACATTAATGATCGATTTCAGCCACGCCAACTCTGAAAAGAAATTTGAAAACCAAATGAAAGTACTTGATGACGTATGCGGTCAAATTGCTGGTGGTGATAAAGCTATTTCAGGTGTGATGGTTGAAAGTCATTTAGTGGAAGGTCGCCAAGATCTATGTGAAGGTGTTGCTCCAACATACGGTCAAAGCATTACTGATGCGTGTATTGGTTGGGATGCAACTGAAACATTACTTGCACAATTATCTGAAGCAGTGGCAACGCGTCGCGGTTAAGCTTAACTGAACTTCAGTTTAGAAAAAGCACTGTGTAAACGGTGCTTTTTTTTGTCTTATTAACATGCTGTAAGATGTGGATTAACTAAAATAATGACAGTAAATAAAAAGCCGATAATGGTATTAGGTTGCACCAGTGATGCAGGAAAGTCGCTGATTGTGACAGCCATTTGTCGTTTATTAACAAATCGTGGTATCAATGTTGCTCCTTTTAAAGCGCAAAATATGAGTAATAACGCAGCGATCACTGAAGATGGGGCTGAAATTGGTCGTGCGCAATACCTTCAAGCGATTGCTGCTAAAACTACACCTTCAGTACTGATGAATCCTGTTTTATTAAAGCCTAGCGCAGAAACCTATAGCCAGGTAATCATTAATGGCAAAGTCGATACTGCTATATCGAATATGCCTTGGATGGCGAGAAAAAAATTAATTTGGCCTAAAGTGTTAACGGCGTTAACCGAGCTCCAAGCACACTATGAGCAAGTGGTGATTGAAGGTGCTGGCAGCCCTGCGGAAATAAACCTTCGTGAAGGGGACATTGTTAATATGAGTGTCGCTTTAGCATGCCAAGCTGATGTTTACCTCGTGTCTGATATCGATAGAGGCGGCTCCTTTGCCCATTTATTAGGAACTTGGGCTTGTTTAGCAGAAGAAGAGCAAAAACTCATTAAAGGTTTTGTATTAAATAAATTCCGTGGTGATCCTAGTTTATTAGGTAATGCGATGGATTGGTTAGAAGAAAAAACCGGTATACCAACGGTTGCTAACTTACCTTATCATCGTCATCACTTGCCAGAAGAAGATAGTTTTAGATTAGGCACAACATGGCAATATGGTGCTATTAATGTTGCACTTATTTATTATCCCTACGCCTCTAATATGGATGAGTTTGATGCACTTACCTATCAAGATGATATTAATTTAGTTCCGGTCCAGAAACATCAAGACTTATCAGTGTTTGATGCAATTATTTTACCAGGCAGTAAAAATAGTGGTAAAAGTTTAGGTTTTTTACGGGAAGTAGGTTTAGACAGTGAAATCATTAAATTTAGTCAATCAGGTAAATTAACCTTAGGTATATGCGGTGGCTTGCAAATACTTGGTTGTCAGATCAATGATCCATTATCGCTAGAAGATGGTGATAAGAAGGGATTAGGTGTAATCAATTTAAGTACTACTTTGGCACACAATAAAGCCACAAAACAACGTAAATTAGCTTGGTTAGGTCAAACAATAGACGCTTATGAAATTCATCATGGTGAAAGTGTGCTATTAAATGATAGTGTTACGCCTTTTATTGATGCGGATATAGGTTGGCAACAAGCAAATATCTATACTTCTTATCTGCATGGTTTATTTGATAATGCTGTTTTTTATAACTGGTTTATGGAGCAACTCGGCGTTGCGCAAAATGGCATCAATTGGAAAACACATATTGATAAAGAATTAGATAGATTGGCAGATATGTTTGAACAACATGGTTGGTTATAACGTGTTAAAAGATTTTAAATAAAGGAGGGATGCTTGTTTCGTAATCATAAAAATTACTCAATTTATTTATTTTTATTGAGTTCATTTGTCAGTATTCCTATGTGTGCGGCAGAAAGTGCCTTGGACTCTATTGAAGAGTCTTTTGCTATTTCAACACTCATGTCTGACAGTGAAGCGCTAACATTTGGTTTTACTAACTTTGATATCGAATCAGATGATCCTGGTTTTGGTGATGAAGACTCGTCAAATTATAAAAATAGCCTAAATGTATTCGTTATTCCTTACACCTGGGATTTAGAGCCTAAGAGCGAAGCTTGGGACCATGCCATTACTGTTCGTGCCTTTTACATTAATACCGAAAGTGATAGTGAAATTTATGCAGGTGTTGACGATACTGCTAAACAAGAGACTATGGGGATCTATGGTAATTATTCGCAGTTTTATCATGTGACTGATAACTGGTACGTAACGTCCGCGTTAGGGTTCCATCTTACTTATTACAACAACGACTATGATTATGGCGATGGTTTTCCTGAAGATGCTATTGATGAATTAGATGGCAATACCCTAAATATTAGCGCGTGGGCAGTAATTACTGAGCCTGAAGTAGGGATCGGTTATGAGCGAGATGAAGAGTGGGGAACCTGGAGAGCACATAATAAAACCAATTACATATACGGTCAAAGTTTTGCAGGTACCATTAATGATAAATATAGTGTCAACCCTGAAGGTTGGCGTATCACTAATGGTGTCGAGTTTACTGTTGGAGTACCTGAATTATGGGGCGTAAACGATTTTTTAACCATCGACTTTAGAAGAATTGATCTGTTTGGCGACTTAGAGGCGATGGCTGATGATGGGTATTATTATGAAACGAGTGTCGGCTGGGTGATTGATACTAATAATCAAATTCCATTTTTAGATAATATCGGGATTGGTGTATCAGTAAATTATGGCAGTTCAATCAGTGGCGCAACTGTCGTACTTTATTGGAATGAATAAAGTACGACACTAGGTACTAGGGGTTTAATCTATTAATTATCCAATCTTGTCCTGATTTAGTGTAAGTGAAGCGGTCGTGTAAACGATCTGCTTTACCTTGCCAAAACTCAATTTTTTCAGGAATGACTCGATATCCTCCCCAAAAATCTGGTAAAGGCACTGTTTGACCTGCAAATTTCTCTTCGTAATACTTCACACTATCAACTAAAGTTTGTCTTTCATCTAAGACTTGGCTTTGTTTTGATGCCCAAGCACCAATTTGACTCCCTCGTCCACGAGAATGAAAATACGCTTCAGATTCAGCATGACTAACACGTTCGATTTTACCTTCGATACGTACTTGTCGTTGTAGAATATTCCAGTGAAATAATAGTGCAGCAAATGGATTCTCTTCCAATTCGCCAGCTTTACGGCTACCGTAGTTGGTAAAAAATACAAATCCCTCCTGGTCGACTTCTTTTAATAGCACCATACGTGATGAGGGGCGTCCTTCTACTGTACAAGTTGATACAGACATAGATTCAGGTAACACTACACCAGTATCTTCAGCTTCCTTTAACCAAGTGTTAAAGAATTGAATTGGATCTTTGGTGGTGATTAGTGCTTTATTTTCGATTAATACACCTTGACCTAAGGTGAATGCACAACGAAGTTTGCTCAGTAATGACATGGTTTATCTTTATTAGTTAGATTGAACATAAAGGGAAGTGTATAATTTGTATTTAGCCTTGTCGATCATATTGTTTTATGAGATTTTTATTACATGTTACACGTATCAAAAACTGAATTTTCTAGTGAAGATCTTATCCAAATCTTTAATGACCAGTTCTACCAACAATACAACACCAAGTTAGTATTAGGTGGAGATGAGCCAGTCTATTTACCCGCTAACAGTCGTTGCTCACACCATCAAATTGTTTTTGCACATGGTTACTTTTCAAGTGCATTACACGAAATTTCACATTGGCTAGTGGCTGGCGAGCAAAGACGACAACAACTTGATTATGGTTATTGGTATGAGCCTGATGGACGAGATGAGCAGCGACAAGTTGAGTTTGAAAAAGTAGAAGTATTACCACAAGCTATTGAATGGTTACTGACAGCAAGTTGTGGTGCACATTTTGATGTCAGTAGTGATAACCTGAGTGGTATTGTAATTAATCGTTTGGGTTTTAAGCAAAAAGTGTATCAGAAAGTCTTAACATTATTAGATAATGGCGTATCTGAGCGTACGCAGAAATTGATGCAAGCTTTACAGAATGCCTATCAAACGCCTACGCTGAAAATTGACGACTTTGCATACCAAGGTATGTATCAATTAGTTGATTAACTTTAACAGTAGAGAACAACACATGAAAAAAATTTTGATTGTATGCTTAGGTAATATATGTCGATCACCAACTGCTGAAGCCGTGTTGAGAACTAAATCTGTTAATCAGGGAATTAATTTACAGGTCGATTCTGCTGGTACGATTAATTATCATCAGGGGAATAAACCTGACACTAGGGCAATAGCAGCCGGTGAGAAACGTGGATACTCATTTTCTGGGATCAGCTCTAGAGGTGTAATAGCAGAGGATTTTTCTGAGTTTGATTACATTCTTGCAGCTGATCAAGAAAATAAACAAGATTTACTTAAGCGCTGTCCAGCACAATACCAATATAAAATAGACTTGTTTCTAGCATTTGCTGGTCTAGGTGAGCAGGTGATTCCTGACCCTTATTATGGTGGCGACCAAGGCTTTGAATTAGTATTAGATTTATTAGAAAAAGCCAGTGAAAACATATTAGTTAAAATAGGTTCAGATTAAGATGGAAAATAAAATATATCATCACCCAGTACAAATCTATTATGAAGATACAGATCATTCTGGTGTGGTATATCACCCAAATTTTTTAAAGTATTTTGAACGTGCTAGAGAGCACGTTATTGATAGTCAGCGCTTGGACAAGTTATGGAAAGAACAAGGTTTAGGTTTTGCAGTATATAAAGCGAATATGACTTTTCAAGATGGTGTTGAGTTTTCAGAAATCTGCGATATTCGTACCAGCTTTGTGATCGATGGAAAGTATAAAACTATTTGGCGACAGGAAGTATGGCGCCCTAATTCAACGAGGCCTGCAGTAATTGGTGATATAGAGATGGTTTGTTTAGACAAAAATAAGCAATTACAACCCATGCCTGAAGATATCATTAGTTTATTAGCAAGTTGATTTATGCATGTTTATTTTATTATTAATATTCGTTCCGTGTAATATTAACTAAGGAATAAAGCTGCTTTTTTAGTTAGTTTAAATCTCATTTTTCTGCGCACCAAATTGGTTTAATCAACCTCAACTGTTGTGAATAACTGAGAAATGTTATATCACACTCAGATTGCCATAAAATAAGTTAGCCACACTTGCAAATATGTTACTAATAAGTCATTTTATTATGACTTTTGAAGAGGGAATCTTATGTATTATGCACAAAATGAAAAACGTTCATTCCATCGTATGGAGATAAATCTACCGATAGAGATCCATAAAGGTGGTTTTTCTTATCAAGGGACGTGTAATGATTTGAGTAGTACAGGAATGCGTATTACTTTTAATGATACTGGTTTATGTACAGATGATCATGTTGAGATCTTGTTAGATACAAAGGATAACCGGTTTCTACCTTTGCATGCTGTAGCTAAATTACTACGTGTTACTGAGGGTGAGCAAGGCGGCTTTTCTGCGGCAGTCGAATTTGTTGAATTAAAATAAGTGACAGATTAAAAATCTGTATGGATGCATCACTAATATGATGCATAAACAAAGACTATCCTCTATCGTTTAGGTACCGGTATCAATTGAGCCGCATCTAAATAACATATTTTTTGTAGTGTTTTTGTTGCTCTGCATAAAGCAAATGATTGTTGTTGAAATTGGTCATGGAAACAATACCAAGGTTGTTCGATATTTAATGGGTAATGCTCATTAAAACAGACTTGGATATTTTGTTTATTATCTTTATCGTCATACAAAAAATAAAATGAGTCTAAACCTAACTTAATGCCTACCCCTGTCGCTTTAACAAATGCTTCTTTTAACGTCCATGTTTTAAAGAAGGATGCATTTTGAGCTTGCCCTTGTTTAGCCATTAACATCGCATGTTCTTGCGTTGAAAAATACCTTCTAGTAATGGGTTCAATGCTGACCTTACGTGTCGGATTTTCAATATCACAACCAACCTCATCTTTAACAGAAACAGCCATAATAATTAAATCCTCATTATGGCTTAGGTTAAATTGAAGCTGTGTAGAGTTCTTTAATAAACCAGGTTTTCCATGTTTATTACGGGAAAATTGGTGGGCCTGGGCAGGGATGTTGATATATTGACTTAATACTAGTCGGCACATTGCTCGTGATACCAGTGATGTTTTTTGTGCGCTACTACTTTTAAATGTTGCGATCCTGGTTTGTTCTTCATCTGTAATCAAAGATTTGAGGTATTTTAACTCTGAATCATTTAATTGCTTTGGTGAAATTGACCACAGATCGATATGATCATGCTGTAACTGTGAAAAGGATGAAGGCGTTGAATTCACTATTTTCCCTATCTTTTATTTATCCTAATGAAAGTCGGTTTACTCGGTATTACTAAGTAGTAGTTTGGTTTGCTAAAAACTAAAAAAGATAGCTTAGCTATCTTTTTTCATTGTTTTTGAATTCAAAAATAACGCGTATTTGCTAACTATTTAGTCGCATCTGGACGTCTAAATGAATTGATTTGTTTGTTCACTTCACGACGCTCTTTTGATAATTCTGCACCAGTGATAATGTGATCATCAACACGATCTTCATAATCAGATTGCATGTTTTTAATAATATTAACGATATCTTCATGAGTCATCGCTGGTGTAATGTACTCAAGTAAGTTGGTTAATAGGTCGACACGTTTACGGTTATCACGGATTTTTTTCTCGTTATCAATGATTTCACGTTTTAACTTGTTTTTACGACGCGTGTTTTTTACTAATTCAAGAACTGTACTCATTTATCACACCTTTTGATTGATAGTCTTACTTACTTTAAACCAACAATGAACTGCTTTGAACATTCATATAATGATTAAATTGCTGATTTGTATCATTGATTCAATTATACGCACGCTGATTATTTACGAAACACATTTTTTCAAAATTCACCGATAAATGACGGAAACTTTGACTTGACGGTTATTCTTGTAAATGTAATGGTTGTAATGAAAGTGACATAACTTATTGTTTATATAAAAAATGCAACAGCAATATTTTTTCAATAGAGGAGTTATTCATGACAGAAGCCGAACGCAAATTCTACATTTTAGATACAAACGTTTTATTACATGAGCCATTAGCACTTTACTCCTTCCAAGAGCACAATGTTGTTATTCCGATGACCGTTTTAGAAGAATTGGACCGTATCAAAGATCGGCAAAAAGATGTTAGCCGAGATGCCCGAGTGGCGATTCGGTGTTTAGAAAAACTCTTCCAAGATGCTAGCACTGAGCAAATATCACAGGGGGTGGAAATAGACCATAAGGGCGTGTTATTAGGTGGTACCATTTCAATTTTTGCTGACCACCATGCTTCCTTTCTTCAAGAGTCCTTCAGTGAGGACGAGCCCGATAACCGAATCATCAACGCCGCCCTCTATCTTCAACAAAGCAAAGCCCCGTCAAAAGTTGTTCTCGTCACTAAAGATATTAATATGCGTTTAAAAGCGAAAGGCGCAGGACTAAAATATGTAGAAGATTATCGTACTGATAAACTGATCGACGATGTTGATTTATTAAGTAAAGGTTATCAACAAGTAGAAGGGGACTTTTGGGATACGATTAAAGAGTGTGAAACCTTCAATCGTGGCGAAGATACCTTTCATCAGTTAAAAACTGACTTAATTAAACAACCTTATCCTAACCAGTATATTCTCGATGAGAATCATGACTTTGTAGGTAAAATTACTGATCAATTTATTGACGGAGTAGAGTTACTTGATATTGGTTACGATCGCATCATGGGACAACAAGCTTGGGGGGTAACACCTAAAAACATTTATCAAGGTATGGCCATTAATGCATTACTTGACCCTAGTATTGATTTAGTTGTCCTTACTGGTCCAGCTGGTTGTGGTAAAACCTTATTAGCAGTGGCTGCGGCACTGGAGCTAGTCATCGAACAAAAGCAGTATGACAAAATTATTGTGACGCGTAACACACCAGATATTGCAGAAAATATCGGTTTTTTACCAGGAACAGAAGAAGAAAAAATGATGCCCTGGTTAGCCTCAGTGACAGACACATTAGAAGTACTACACAAAAATGACAACTGTAGTAGTAGCTCAGTTAATTACATTATGGATAAAGCTAATATTCAATTTAAATCAGTTAACTTTATGAGAGGGCGCAGTATTCAAAACAGTTTCGTATTATTAGATGAATGCCAAAATTTAACGGCTTCTCAACTCAAAACGATTATCACAAGATGCGGAGAGGGGACTAAAATTGTTTGTTCGGGGAATTTAGCACAAATCGATAGTAACTATTTAACGCCTGTAACTTCCGGATTAACCTATATTGTGGAACGCTTTAAAGACTTTGAAGGAAGTGCAAATATATTCCTTAATGGTGTTATTAGAAGTCGACTTGCTGAGTATGCTGAAGAGCACTTATAATTTAAACAGAGTTAACTTAAAATAGTTGGCTTTCATCTTATTAAGGTGAAAGCCACAGAAAGCAAATTTTTGTTAGTAATATTAACTATAACAATTTGTCTTTGATAGCAATTAAACAGTGCATTTCAAATAGCTGTAATAATGTTGAAGCTTTGCTTATGATTCTTTTTCTAGTGCCGCCTGTCGAATAACTCTTTTGTCTTCTTTAATTCTATTTTTTTCATACTTTAAAGCTTTTACTTTAATCTTATTATTACGATCTCGACTTTTTTTAATTAACTCATTGTCTAACTGGTGCTGTTGAGATTTCGCTAATTTATCGTACATAACCACATTAACGGAAGCTGCTAGGTTCATGCAACCAATGGTTGGCACATATACCACTGCGTCAGCTTTATTGATCACTTTTTGTTTGATAGTGCCATCTTCTGGTCCAAACAAATACATCGCATTTTTTGGATGTACAAAATTAGGTAAAGGGATTGCACCTTCTATTAAGTCAACACAGATTAATTTCATACCGGGCTCTAATGCGTCTAATAGCTCTTCATAATGAACCAGTGGTACAATTTCATGGACTTTTTGGGTATCTGCGGCTAGTCGTACAGCACGATTAAAACGATCACCAGAGTAGACAACCTTTTGTGCATCGTAACAACCGGCCGCACGCATTGCACCGCCAACATTAGATGAGCTCTTAGGGTTTGTGAGGGCAATAATGGTACGTGAAGTCGTTGGTGATTCCGTTTTATTTTCTGGCATAGTATTTTAACGTTATAATAAAAGTGATTTCAAATGTGCTAGAGGCATGTGCTTCTGTGGTGCACATGCCTTTAATCTTTAAGTAAGTTTATAGTGCTTCTATTTGACCAAGTGCTTCAGTAAACTCTGATAAACCAAGTTCGATATCATCTTCTTCACCAACCCAGTTAAGACCGACAATTACATCGTCCTCTACTAGATCTTCTAACCAAAACTCAAACCAATCTGCTAGAGAGATAGAAGCGGGTGCATAATCTTCCCATTCTTCGATACAGTGTGTTTTTGCTAATGCTTCTGAAGACCATAAAGGCATTACTTCTGTTTCTTCGTAATTCATTGAGTCCATTACCACCCAATCACCGCTTGCTTTATCTTGTAAAGCCCATAAAAGCTGGCTTTCTTTGACATCATCTTGAAATTTTTCTAATGCAGCAACATTTTCAGTCATGGTTTTCTCTCTATTAAGTAAGGGGTGGAATTAAAAAAGCTAAGTATACGGGTTAAGCTAATAATTGAAAGCCAGAAATAGTGACCATTTGATGAAATCATCGGATAGTTAGTTGTTTTTAATTCTGTCATAATTAAAAGGACTTAAAAGGAAAAATCATGGAATTATTACAGATACAACATTTTGGTAAAATACTTAGGTTAGAGGCATCAATGGCTGGGTGGCAGCAGCTATATTGGGGCGATCAATTAGTATCACAGATTACTGCCAGTGAATCAGCCCAAGGAAATACCACACATTATTTTCAACTCTTTCAACAACAAACCATAAAAGCCGGTGAAGTGGGGCAAGCAGATGCTATCCCCGAGAAACTTGCTATTGACTGTCAACTAGATGTTTATGTTATTTGGCAGCCATTTTTGGTGTCTTATTCATTATTTGTAGACGACAAACTCATCGAAGAAACAACCAGAAATGCAAAGGATATTGAACAACAGACACCGGTTAAAATCACACAAGAGCCTAAAAAACTAAGTTTACTTGGCTTGGGATCTTTAGCATTAAAGCTATTTAAAAGCGCGAAGATTATCAAGGTCGTTCTAGCGGGTGCAAGTATTGCAGCTTACAGTTGGTTTTTCTCTTTTCAATTTGCGTTAGCATTGATCGCTTGCCTAGTTTTTCATGAGTATGGGCACATTCGAGCCATGAAATATTTTGGAATGAAAACTAAAGGTATTTACCTGATTCCATTTATTGGTGGATTAGCGGTCACCGACCAAAAAATTAATACGCGTTGGCAAGATGTTGTTATTTCGATCATGGGACCAACATTTGGTTTGTTCATGTCGATATTGTGTTTAATTGTATATTGGCTAACAGACAGTCCTTTCTTTGCCGGTTTAGCGACATTTAATGCATTGTTAAATCTATTTAATCTGTTACCTATTTTACCTTTAGATGGTGGACACATATTAAAAAGTATTAGTTTTTCAATGAATAGCTTAGTGGGGCTATTAGCTTGTGTAATAACTGCTTTAGTTGGAGTGCTAGTAAGTTATCATTTCGGCCTCGCATTACTGGGCTTCTTACTATTAATAGGCAGTGTTGAAATTGTTTTAGAGTGGCGAACTCGATTTAATAGCCATTTGCTACCCTTGGACAGATACGGACAATTGTTTTCAAGTGCATGGTATTTTCTCACTGTAGGGGCTTTGATTGCGATTATTTTTTACTTTGCAAAATCAGGTGACCAGTTATTATCGTTACCACTAATCATTTTAGGTAGTTAATATAAGCTAATAGCAATCAATAGTTAATTGAACTTATCTGTTTTATATGAAACTAATCTTTGACTATTTTTTGCTGTTTAATCATGCGACACTAATATGGATAAGAATGATTAACTCTTTGAACGCAAAATATCACTATTAGCTGTCTTTAATTGCTCTATACACAAAGTAATTAAAGAGTAGTTTTAAATAAACTTTTCTTTTTTCAATGAATTAAACAAAGGCACGTCCTTATAACAATTTTCTATATACTATCTAATTTCGTTACTGATTTTTATTAAATAACACTGCATAATAGAGAAAATTATATATATCTTGTGACTTTGTAAGGAAACACATGAACAATAAAAGACTAACTCACCTTAAGGCACTTGAGGCTGAATCAATTCAAATAATGCGTGAAGTAGCCGCTGAGTTTGATAACCCAGTAATGTTGTATTCAATCGGTAAAGATTCGTCTGTGTTATTGCACCTTGCGCGTAAAGCTTTTTACCCAGGTAAAATTCCTTTCCCGCTATTACACGTTGATACAGATTGGAAATTCAAAGAAATGATTGAATTCCGTGATAATCTTGCAAAAAAATACGACTTTGATTTATTAGTTCATAAAAATCCTGAAGGTATTGCAATGGGCATGGGGCCATTTACACATGGTTCAGCTAAGCATACTGATGTAATGAAGACTCAAGGCCTTAAGCAAGCTTTAGATCATTACGGTTTTGATGCTGCATTTGGTGGCGCCCGTCGTGATGAAGAGAAGTCTCGTGCAAAAGAACGTGTTTATTCTTTCCGTGATAAAAAACACCGTTGGGATCCAAAAAACCAACGTCCAGAATTATGGAACATCTATAACTCTAAAGTAGACCGTGGCGAAAGTATTCGTGTATTCCCACTTTCTAACTGGACTGAGCTTGATATTTGGCAGTACATCTACCAAGAGCAAATTGAAATGGTGCCTCTGTACTTCTCTGCTCCTCGCCCAGTTGTTGAACGCGATGGTTCTTTGATCATGGTTGATGACGAGCGTATGCCACTTGAAGAAGGTGAAGTACCTGAAATGAAAAATGTACGTTTCCGTACACTAGGTTGTTACCCATTAACAGGTGCGATTGAGTCTGAAGCGAAGACATTACCAGAAATTATTCAAGAGATGTTATTAACAACGACCTCTGAGCGTCAAGGCCGAGTAATCGATAACGATTCTGCTGGTTCGATGGAAAAGAAAAAAATGGAAGGTTACTTTTAGGCCATAGCTTAAATAACCCGATCCTATAAAGAGTTAAGGAAAAAACATGACTAACGATACAAATCTAATCGCATCGGATATCGAAGAATATTTACGTGTCCATGAAAACAAAGACATGATGCGTTTTATTACCTGTGGTAGCGTAGACGACGGTAAATCAACTCTGATTGGTCGTCTATTATTTGATAGCAAAATGATCTTTGAAGATCATATGGCTGCTATCGAAAAAGATTCTAAGAAGTTCAACACAACAGATGAATCATTTGACTTAGCATTATTAGTTGATGGTCTACAATCTGAGCGTGAGCAAGGTATTACTATTGATGTTGCTTACCGTTACTTTGCAACAGAGCAACGTAAATTTATCATTGCAGATACACCTGGGCATGAGCAATACACGCGTAACATGGCGACAGGTGCGTCGACTTGTGACCTAGCGATCATCCTAATCGATGCGCGTCACGGTGTACAAGTACAAACTCGTCGTCACTCTTACATTTGTTCTTTATTGGGCATTAAGCACGTTGTTATTGCTATCAATAAAATGGACGCAGTAGGTTATGACCAAGAAGTTTACAAAAAAATTAAAGACGATTACCGTGAGTTCGCTAAACAGTTAAATATTGCTGATATACGTTTTGTGCCAATCTCTGCACTGAAAGGTGACAATGTTGTAAACCAAAGCGAAAATATGACTTGGTATCCTGGTTCGCCATTATTACGTTTATTGAACACAGTTCAAATTACTAGCGATGATAACGAACAGTTCCGTCTAGGTGTTCAATATGTTAACCGTCCAAACTTAGATTTCCGTGGTTTTGCAGGCACAATTGCTTCTGGTGAAATTCGTGTTGGTGATACCATCGAAGCTTTACCTTCAGGTAAACAAAGTAAAGTAAAAGAGATCGTTACTTTTGACGGTAACTTAGAAGTAGCATACCAAGGTATGGCAGTTACATTAACGCTTGAAGATGAAATTGATATCAGCCGTGGTGATATGATTGTTCGTCCACATGAAAAACCTCAGTCAACTAAGAACTTTGAAGCTGACGTAGTTTGGATGGATGAAACTGCATTACACGTTGACCGTGAATACATTATTAAAGTGGGGAGTAACTCAACAGTTGGTACAGTAACTTCTGTTAACTACCAAACAGATGTAAACACTATTGAGCAAAAACCTGCTTCTAAACTGGGTCTAAATGAGATCGGTAGTTGTAATTTTGAAGTAGCAAAAGAAGTACAGTTTGATGCTTATTCATCAAATCGAGCTACTGGTGCTTTCATCATTATCGACCGTTTATCTAATGCTACAGTTGGTGCGGGTATGATTAAACAAGCAATTGAAGCTAAAGCTGCGCCAAAAACAGCTTACAGTGATTTTGAAGTTGAATTCAATGCACTAGTACGTAAGCATTTCCCACATTGGGAAGCAAAAGATATCCTGAAAGGGTAATTCTAAAAAGTGATCAGCAGTCAGTGATACTGACTTCTGATCACGCTTCATTGATGGCGCATTCATGACATTTCAATCTTATTTTGTACTTGCCGTTTTCATACTAACCATCATTGGTTTAATTAAATTTCAACAACGCCCAAGCCAAGTATTTGGCGTTGCACTATTAACTTTATTTTCAACTCAAATGGTCACTACTGACCAAGTTATTCAAAGCCTGTCTAATCAAGGTTTATTAACCCTTATTCTATTAATGCTGTGCTCTATAGCATTAGAAAAAACTCGATTGTTACGCTTAGTTGCAATGAAAGTGATCCAGCCTGATTACAGTGCAACTTGGTTAAGACTGTTTGGTTTAACCGTATTGTCATCGGCATTTTTAAATAATACGGCGGTTGTTTCAACGATGCTCGGGCCAATCAGAAATAATCCTAACCACTCAGCCAGTAAGTTATTAATACCTCTTTCCTATGCGGCTATTCTAGGTGGCACACTTACCCTAGTTGGTACGTCAACTAACTTAATAGTCAACAGTTTAGTACTTGATGCTAATCTTCCTTCTTTAGGGTTTTTCGATTTTACTCTTGTTGGTATATGTGTAGTCGCAGCCTGTGGTGTGACCTTATATCTATGTCGTTCTTTGTTACCCGATCGCAATATGAAAAGTGATACTGCTCAAGCTTATTTTATTGAAGCTAAGGTTAAACCTGAGTCTAGTTTAGTGGGTAAAAGTATCGATGAAAACGGCTTACGTCATTTGCAATCATTGTTCTTAGTTGAAATTATGCGTGGTGATTTACAGCTAACTGCAATTAATCCTAATCAAGTTATTCAAGCCAACGATAAATTAATTTTCAGTGGTGATATTTCTAAAGTGAGTCAGCTACATTTATTCGATGGGTTATCTATTTTTGCTGAAAGTACGGGGTTGCCCATTGGTAATCTTCGTGAAGTAGTCGTTCGACCAGAAAGCATTTTAAATGGTAATTCTCTTAAATCGGTTGGTTTCCGTTCTTTATTTGATGCTGCTGTAGTGGCAATAAAACGCGATGGTGAAAAGGTCTCCGGTAAAATAGGTAAGTTAAAAATTAAGCCTGGTGATTTTTTAGTATTAGCGGTAGGTGAAGATTTTAAGTCACGTCGTAATATTCGCAAAAATTTTATTCTATTATCTGATGTTGAATTAGATTCACGTTTGTCAGGGAAAAAAGAATTACTAGCGATTGCAGGTTTCTTTGTTGCAATTGCATTAGCCGCACTTGGTATTATTCCTTTGTTTAAAGCAGTATTGCTGTTACTCGGTGTATTACTGTTGAGTGGTTGCTTGACCAGTAGTGAACTACTACGCCGTTTCCCTACGGATATTTGGGTGATTATCTCCTCGGCTATTGTGTTGTCCTATGCCTTACAAAATAGTGGTGTTATTGACAACTTTAATGAGTTGATGAGTAGTAGTACACATCTATTTAGTCCATTAATTGCTTTGATTGCTGTTTTTGCGATTACCTTATTATTAACAGAGTTAGTGACCAATAATGCTGCTGCAGCATTGATTTTTCCTATTGCTTATGGACTTGCCAATAGTATCGATGCCAACCCAACCGCTTTTATTATGGCTGTTGCGTTTGGCGCTAGTGCTAGCTTTATTAGTCCATACGGCTATCAAACCAATTTAATGGTATTTAACGCAGGGCAATACAAGCTCAATGATTTTATTAAAATCGGCGTACCTGTCAGTCTGGTGTATAGCGTTACCTGTATTTTTGCGATTGTTGCCGTATTTGGCTTATAACAGATTCGCAGTTTATTTATATTTTATTTCAGCAATTTATCAATTGAATATAAGACTGAATATAAGTACTTTAAGAGAGAATTATTATGACTACCCCATATATAGAAAAAGAAGTTGATGGTGAAAAATCATCTGATGTTGTATGGCACCAAGCGAGTGTGTCCCACCAAGATCATTGTCAATTAAATGGTCATAAAGCCGCAGTTTTATGGTTTACAGGGCTAAGTGGTTCAGGTAAATCTACTGTAGCTAATGCTGTTGATCTTATGCTATTTCAACATCAAGCTAAAACCTATGTACTCGATGGCGATAATGTCCGTCATGGTTTAAATGGTGACTTAGGTTTTTCAGATAAAGATCGCATCGAAAATATTCGTCGTGTAGGTGAAGTATCAAAACTTTTTGCTGATGCGGGGTTATTAGTGTCAACTGCGTTTATTTCTCCTTTTGTTGCAGACCGTGAAATGGTTCGCTCACAATTACCTGAAGGTCAGTTTATCGAAGTGTTCATTGATACACCTTTAGCGGTTTGTGAATCACGAGATCCAAAAGGTTTATACAAAAAAGCGCGTGCTGGTGAAATTAAAAACTTTACGGGGATTGATAGTGCTTATGAAAAGCCAGTTAATCCTGAAATACATGTTGAGACAGATAAAAAGTCAATCGAAGCATGTGCTCAACAAGTTATTGACTATTTAAAAGAAAATAGTTACCTGTAGTAAATATTCATTACTCATCGTAGACATGAAGATCATTAATTATTTGATTTACTGAGCGACAATAGTTGACCAATCAGATGGGGGACAAGGTATTTGTCACCCATTTTACTTTTGTATTTTGCTACGGTTTTTTACACACAATCTGTGCAATTGCTCGATCAGGGTTGCGCTTTATCCCTTCAAAATAAAATAAGATTTCCCAATCTTTAAAAATTGTTTTTAACTCATTTTCTTTCAATAAAAAATCAGTTCGGTGAGGGCGGCCAAACTGTCTATTTTCAAGGGTAAAAGTTTCGTAAATTACAATCCCTCCTGATTTGACCGCTTGTTTAATATGATCAAATAGTGGGCGGTGTAAATAACGAAATACAATAACGCCTTGTAAAGTCAATTGTGCTAACTGTAATCTATCGGTATTTTGTTTTGATTCGAAATCAGCCTGCCAGAGTTGTTCTTTTAATATTTTGTGTTGGTCTTGTAACGCTGATAAAGGAGCCTGTTTTATATCGGCAAACAACACATCAATGCCTGATTGATGTAGTGCTAAACCATTTTGACCTTGACCACAAGCGAGGTCTAAGACTACTCCGTTATCTGAATTAAATAGGTGCAAATGAGCCTGAAGTAAATTTGCAATTGCCATTATTGTAGTGCCTCTATTAGGTCCCTGACATTTTTCAGGGGGATAATTTTCTGGTCACCTTTTACGAATTGTTGCATTGATGCGTGATAAGCAACGGCTGGAATAAATATCTGTTTTTTACCATGTGTTAATGCTTCGCGTACACGGGGAACGATTTGTGGAATTTGACGTAATTCACCAGTTAACGCTAATTCACCAATGAAAACAGCATCACTAGGCAAAGGTTTAGAATTAATTGAACTAAGTAAAGCTGCGGTGACAGCCATATCCGTTGATGTTTCTGAGTCAGCCATTTTAAGTCCGCCTACCAAGCTAATATTAATATCATAGTAAGTAGGGATCCCACCATGCTTCTTTAACACTGCAGTAATTAATGATAAACGGCTGTATGACACACCAATACAGTTGCGTATTGATTTCTCTCCTTCAACTTCTGTTGCTAAGGCTTGAATTTCAATTAACAAATTACGGGCACCGTCTTTAATCACCGAAATAGCTGAACCTTCGAAATGCTCTTCACTACCAGATAAAAATAAACGACTTGGATTATCTACAGAGCGCATACCTTTTTCGGTCATTTGAAAAATACCCACCTGTTCTGTATCACCAAAACGGTTTTTATCTGCCCGTAAAATACGCACTGATGCATCATTTACTTCAATATGAATGGCGGTATCTATAATGTGTTTTAAGGTTTGTGGGCCCGCCATTTGCGAATTTTTATTTACTTGTCCAACTAGAATTAGAGTAATACCATGTTGTTTACACAATCTATTGAGTATTTTGGCACAGGTTTTAACCTGTGTTACGCCGCCTGCTGAGCCATCAACAGTATTTGACTCAAAAGCTTGGATAGAATCTGCGATAAGGAATTTAACGTTATTTTCAATACATTGGTCGACAATATCTTCAATGCTATCGGTATCTGAAAGCAGAAAGTTATCTTCATTGAAGTTGAGTTGTAGGCGCTCAATGCCGCGTTTTGCCCATTGGCTAAGACTTTCTTCGGCCGTGACGTACAAAGTAGACATTGTTTGAGACATAACTGAAGCGACTTTAGTCAGTAGGGTGGTTTTGCCAGATCCGGGGTCTCCACTGATTAATACCACTGAACCTAAAGTAATGCCTTCACCTAACACTCGGTCTAATTCACTTAACCCTGTAGAAACACGTTGTGCATGTTCAACTTGTACTGAGGAAATACGTTTTACACCATTAGTGGTGACACCTGCATAGCCCCCAGATTGACTGCGGCTGATGGCTGCATTAACTGATTTGGTTGCAGCGGATGCTTCACGAAATTCAGTAATAGTATTCCAAGCTTTACACTCGCCACATTGTCCTTGCCATTTTGTATAATCCGCACCACAGTCACTGCATACGTAAGAGATTTTGGTTTTTGCTTTTGCCATGGTTTGTTCCGTTGTATGTAAATTATTTATTCAGTTTTACTCAGTCATTTCTATTAGCCGAGTTTATTATTGTTCATTCTTTTCTTCATTAAATAACTTGATAGCATCATTAGCTTTAGCATAAGCATAACCATGTGAAGTTAATATTCTTATTGCTTTCATTTTTTGTTTTTGATCGTCAATACTCACTTTGAATTTTTTTGTTAATAATTCACAGGCTTGTTGTAAATCGTTAAATGTAGGAGTAGGGAAGTTTTGATTGTGATCTTCAATGGCTGAGTTAATAATGTCGAAGCTAAAGCCTTTAGTTTGAAGGAAGCCCATGGCTTTTTGTTTTAGATGTTGGGTTACAATTGCTTCATGATATTTATTAGCTAAAAGTCTTTGTGCAGATTCGTTGTAGTTGAACTCACTTTCCTGCATTGCCTGCTTAATTAAGCTTTCATTGATCCCTTTTAGGGTAAGATCTTGTTTTATACGAGTGATACCATGACCTTTGTTTTGGGCACTACGTAAAAAAGAGTGTGCAAAACGTTGATCATCTAAATATTTAAAATCTACACACTCTTTAATAACCGCTTCGATCCATTGTTGGTTGTCTGTTTTGCGTTGCAGTTTTTTTAATAATTCTGCTTGGCTGTGGTCACGACGGGATAAATGCCAAAAAGCACTGCGGCGAACCGCTTCAATATCTTTAGCTATTTTAATTGGCTTATTAGCAAACATCAGGGCTCTCTACTAAGTGTGTTTATATACAGTATATATTCAAATCGATAAAATTTACAGTGGGCATCAAATCAGATTAATAAAATAGTTGTCCAAAAGGTTGAATTGTCTATTTATCACTCTATAATGTGCGCCCCCATTACGGGATAAATAATTAAGCGGGTTCCCTCACCCCGTTACTACATATAAAAAGGTTAAAATATGTTATCACTTACACACTCGCAAATTCGCCGAGCATTGACGCTATTGGTTGGATTTCACATTCTTATTATTTGTGCTAGTAACTACTTAGTACAACTTCCTTTTACACTTTTCGGCTGGCATACCACTTGGGGCGCATTTAGCTTTCCTTTTGTTTACCTAGCAACTGATTTAACTGTGCGCATTTTTGGTCAAGAAAGTGCTCGCCGCATCATCTTTAAAGCAATGGTGCCAGCCTTAGTTGTTTCTTATGTGATTGGTGTGTTATTTCATCAAGGTGCATTACAGGGAATGGATGCATTAGCGGAGTACAATAGTTTTGTGTTACGTATTGCATTGGCTAGCTTTGCTGCATACTTGTTTGGTCAATTATTAGATATCAAAGTATTTGCTAAATTACGTGCCACTAAACAATGGTGGGTTGCACCAACAGCATCAACTTTATTAGGTAATCTATTAGATACTTTAGTTTTCTTCTCTTTTGCTTTTTACGCATCTACCGATGTATTTATGGCTGAAAACTGGCCGGAAATTGCTATGGTGGATTACGGATTTAAACTATTAGTAAGCATCTGTTTATTCTTACCGGCTTACGGTGTGTTATTAAAAACACTAGAGAAACGCATCATTAGTGTGCCAAATAATGAATCATCTATCGCATAAATAGAATAATTGTTAGTTAATAAACAGTTCAAAGGGAGGGCTGTTTATTAACTACTCAGGTTAACTAAATTTAGCCTTATAAATTATTTTTCTTGCTCTTCATCTTTAATAAATCGAATTTCAGAAAACCCCATACGTTCAAATTCATTTGCTCGATAGTTTTTCATGATGCCTTGACCACGAGAGGTCATCTCTAATTGTTTTTCCATAGCCCAAAACGAAGTTAAGTCAACACCCTCAGCTGCTGCCACTGCTTCATAAATATCAAAGTGTTGGCTAAATGAAAATGCGATTGTTTTTTTAGTGCCTTGGTAAAAGTAGCTGACTTGACGTGCCATAACATTGTCTCAATAATTAAAAACATAATATTATCACAGCTTGTTCAATGCTTATAACAAGCATTTACGAGAACCTATCAAAATAGCGTGATTGTTTTAAATAAAAAATGTTATAAGACTCTGATTATAAGCAAACTTCAGTATTTTTTGGTCGTAATACCTAGGCTGAATACGTTACAATTACAGTATTGTTCGACCCATTAAAACCATCTTTTGAGACTTAATGGATTTACTTGTTACATATGGATAGGTTTAAATATGACGTTGACACTTCCTTATAATAATTTCATGTCTTTTGCGGATCACTCCTTTAAAGAATATGCCGATAATGATTTTGTTGGTTATGTTGATGAAGGGATGTTTACTTACCGTGAAGCGCAGCAAAAAGTCATTCAGCTGCAAGCTTTATTCAAAGATCTAGGTATTAAGCAAGGCGATAAAATAGCCATTTGCAGTGAGAATATGCCGCATTGGGGGATCGTGTATTTAGCGATAACGGCAATGGGCGTGATTGCTGTGCCTATTTTGCCAGATTTTCATACCAATGAGATCCATCACATTATCAAGCACTCTGAAGTGAAGGCGTTATTTATCTCTCAAAAGATAGCACAAAAGCTAAATGAAGATGATTTCAGTTCAGAGCTTTCATATGTTTTCTCACTTGAAACTTTTGATATTATCGAAGATAAAACACCGAAGCATTCTGAGCTACTGATTAAAAGTGCACAAGCGATTGCAATAATGAAAAGCAAGGCGATTAAATTTGCCAAGCAGAATAAATTATTAAAAATGAGTGATATTGATAATACATTAACTATAAATCCTGATGATGTGGCTGTGATTATCTATACATCCGGTACTACTGGGCAGTCAAAAGGAGTAATGTTAAGTCATCATAACCTATTGTCTCAAGTTCATCAGGCTAATGGATTAATTGAAATAGTGGCAGGAGATCGCTTCTTGTCTATTTTACCATTGGCACACACCTTTGAATGTTCAATCGGATTCCTCGTACCATTTTCAAAGGGTGCATCTGTTTATTATATTAACCGCATACCTTCACCGAAAGTGATTTTATCTGCAATGCAGAAAGTAAAACCAACTTGTATTTTGAGTGTGCCTTTGGTTATTGAAAAAATATATAAAAACAAAGTGTTAGCAGAGTTTAATAAAAATAAAATTATTCAATACTTGTACAACAATGTGAGCTTTATACGTAAAAAGCTAAATAAAATCGCAGGTAATAAATTAATTGAAAGCTTTGGAGGAGAGATCAAGTTGTTTGGTATCGGCGGTGCTAAATTATCGCGCTTTGTTGAACAGTTTTTAATTGAAGCAAACTTTCCCTATGCGATCGGTTATGGATTAACTGAGACTGCGCCGATTATTGCAGGTGCTGTTCCAGGCACAACGCGGTTAGGCACAACAGGTACATTGGTAGAAGGGATGGAATACCGTCTCATTAAACAAGCAGAAGATGATACTGAAGGTGAGCTACATGTGAAGGGACCTAATGTCATGTTAGGTTACTACAAAGAAGAAGAGCGTACCAAAGAAGTCTTAGATGATGAAGGTTGGTTTAATACTGGTGATCTGGGTAATATTGATGAAGCCGGTGTGTTAACCATTAGTGGGCGCAGTAAGAATGTGATCATCAGTGCCAGTGGCGAAAATATTTATCCAGAATCAATAGAAAGCGTTATTGAGCAACACCCACTAGTTGTTGATTCCATGGTCTATGAATTAGATAAAAAGTTAGTGGCTAAAATCTACATTGATTACGATCTATTCGATGAACAACATAATCTAAAAAAGCAAAGCGATTTTGATTTGCATAAGGATATTATTAATTTATTGGAGGAGATTAAAGTGAGTTCAAATCAGCAACTTTCTTCGTTTTCCAAAATAAATTCAGTGATTGAGCAAACAGAGCCTTTTATAAAGACACCGACTAAAAAAATTAAGCGTTATTTACATATGTAATACTGTTTAATTTTATAAGTTTACAAGTCGATAATGATGTTCAACAGTACGTGATTATCGACTTTTATCTGTGTACTGGTTTATCGTTTTTGTAAGGCAAAGTACAATATCTACATACCCTAATTTAATACTGCATTTTTAAAACTGATTTTAATTAACCTATAAGCTATTTCATTGATCATCTTTGAATATTGGATATAGTCAGTTTGAAGCGCAGTTGTTTGTTAAAAACTGCAACATAAATAGAGAAAGCATCATGGCAAAAACCGCATCAGCACTTCATATTCTTGTAAAACATCAAGATAAAGCAGAGGATATTTTAGCGCAATTGAAGAAGGGAGCTAAGTTTCAAACATTAGCTAAAAAATATTCAACTTGTCCTTCAGGTAAAAAAGGAGGTGACTTAGGTGAATTTAAGAAAGGGCAAATGGTACCTGCTTTTGATAAATTTTGTTTTACTGGTGAAATACTAACACCAACAATTGTCAAAACTAAACATGGGTATCATATTGTGAAAGTACTGTATCGAACCTAAGGCTTGTTTTTCTATCAAGTGATGCTTAAAGTTCTGTTTATGTGTCACTAAACCCTCTATCTCTAAAGGTATAAAATCAATATAAGTTGTACGCTGAAACTCTATTTTTTAGCATATTTAGTTGTTTTTTATCTATTTTTTTGATTTTAGTCGATCAGAATGTCACAATTCGGTCATTGGAGATGAAAGCTTAATCATCATCTTTGCTTCTCGGATACAATAAAGATTGATTCTATACTCCTACACATTGGAAAGTGCCTTATACGATGAATAACCATGATATTTTAGGGACAAATGATTCTTGGTCTAAAAAAGAAATCCGTAAACAATTTAAATTGTTGTCTATAAAAATTCACCCTGATAAATCAGGATCGAGTGAATTATTTAAAATCGTACACATCGCTTATAAGAAAGTCATGGCCGGAGAAGGTAATGATGCGTTTGTGTATTTACCTTCGGAAGAGATTGATCTTAACCAAGCACCTCAAGATAAAGAAGCACTACGAGTACAAGTACATCAGCTATTACAAGAAGTAAAAATCAAAACAGAATGCTTAGATGAAGCAAATGCGCAAATTCGTAAGTTATCTGTTAATTCTGATGTCGCTAAAGTTACAAGCCAACTTAAATTAGCATTAAGTGCTTTGTTTATAATGATGCTTGGCGGCGCCATGGTGCTTTTGTCCAATTTCGGTGAAAAAGAGCAAAACACCAATATCGATCCGAGATTCTTTTTAACGTCAGTTCCTCAAGTTTTGCCGGAAAAACCTAAAATTGAACTAAAGGCAATCAAACGGGATTGGAGTCATTTACCTGGTTATTCCAAGAAGGGGGATTTCGGTGATTTTATTCTTATCACAGAATTAGGCATTCCTACTTTGATGTTACAAATCGATCAAAGCTTATATAGTAGTAAGCAAAAGGCAAAATTACGTAATGATAAACATGGATCTTGTGAAGCCGCATTAACCGTAGATGGTTATCAGCGTGTTGGATTAATTAATCCTTTTGCCCGTGCAACAGTAGATAAGAACTTTATTTTTTCTATTTGGCTATTTGATAGTGTGAAATTAGATATGTTTAATGACTTCCAACAAATTACCCTGATTTGTGATGACCTTATTTTCAGCGGGCAACTTGCTAAAAAGTCTACTTAAAGCAATTTTATTGTGTAGTAATAGTTAATGTCACTTTGCTACACATTAAATAAAATCACGCCTTTGAATGACGTGTTTCTTCAACTTAGAGCTCAAAGTCGTTGGTTTTAATCCTAACAGTTCAGCGGCTCCTCCTTCACCGTATATTTTACCTCGACAATCTTTTAAAGCCTGAATCAAATTCTCTCTTTCTAGTTGTTTATGTTGCTGCGCATTGAGGACGTTACTGTGCTTTGTATGTAACAGGTTATTTACGTTACTCTTCTCATTTTTATTCATAAATTCAAAATTTAGCTTATTACTTTTTGACAATATTACTTGTCGTTCAATAATATTTTCCAATTCACGAATATTACCTGGCCAATTATAAGTAAGAAGGTGTTGCATTTGTGCAATGGAAATTTGAGGGGAAGGTTGATTTAACCTAACACAGACTTTATCGATAAAGTGTTTCACTAACAAAGGTAAGTCATCGAGACGTTCACGTAGTGGTGGAGAGTTGATAGGAAAGACGTTTAACCTAAAATACAGATCTTCTCTGAATTTATTATTTGCAACGAGTTTGTTTAGATCTTGATTCGTTGCTGCAATAACCCTCACATTAACATTACGTGTGATCGACTCACCGACTCGTTCAAATTGTTGCTCCTGTAATACCCTTAATAACTTACTTTGTAATTGTAATGGTATCTCTCCGACTTCATCTAAAAAGAGGGTAGCGCCATCGGCTAGTTCAAAACGCCCAACACGATCTGAAAGAGCGCCTGAAAAAGCGCCTTTTACATGGCCAAAGAATTCACTTTCAAAGAGCTCTGCTGGAATAGCTGCACAATTAACACGTATTAGTGGTCTGACTTTACGCTGGCTCGCCTCATGAATTGCTCTCGCTATTAACTCTTTACCTGTGCCTGATTCTCCTATAATCAATACATTCGCATCGGTGGGGGCTACTAATTCAATTTGATTCATCATATGCTTAATTTTATTGCTGTTACCAATTAAATATTGATGATTAAAGTCGGCGTTAATCTCTTCTTGTAAATATGCATTTTCCATCTCCAAACGATGTTTAAGAGCATCAACTTCTTTTAACGCATTAAGTAATTTATCTTGCGTTCGCTTGCGCTCTGTAATATCTCGGAAAATAACAACTGCACCAATTAATGTACCGTTTTCTGTTAGAGGTGTACTGGTATATTCAACGGGGATAGCTTTGCCTTGTCGAGACCAAAATACTTCATTATCAACACTGTGGATCGCACCATCATTAAAGGCCGCATATATTGGACAATTATGCACATGGTAGTGACTACCATTCACATGGGTATGGTGAATAATATCGTGAATCTTCTTTCCCATTAGTTGTTCTTTTTTCCAACCAATAATAGCTTCGGCGGCGGCATTAACAAAGGTTGTTTTACCTTCACAATCAACACCGTAGATACCGTCACCTACTGCTGTTAAGAGTAGCTGGTTTTGACGCTCAATTTGTTCAAATACTGTTTCATCTGTGTCCCATTGCGACAAACCGAGTCGATAATTAGATTCTATTCGAGATTTAAAGTGACGTTCAAAAGTGACACTGCCATCTTCACAGCTTAATAAAATATTATTAGCAAATTTAGAAGCATTAATCCCAATACTCACGTTTTTATTCGCGGTTTGTATATTTAATTCGCTAGACCAAGCTGTACCTTCTGTTAGTACTTGCTGGGTAAAGTTATGCAGTTTATCAAGACAGTCTGGGAAAAATTGGGTCACTGTATATTGAGTTAATGCTCTTCTATTTAAGGTAAATAAAGCTTCTGCTTGCTTATTAGCTATCAAAATTCGATTGGTAATAGGGTTAATTAATAGCATCGCAGTAGGGGCATTTAAAAATAGTTGCTCCAACATAGTTTACTCCATCAACAAAATGAATCGGTGGTATTAACACCAAGTTAGCGTTCGAGAATCCATTATCACTGCAAATTTGAAGCCATGACAACGAGATTTAGTTGATAGAGCAACGAAAAATCGTTTAACACGAAATATCGTGGTAATTATTTTGCGGTTTATTGTTTTATAATTACATATAAAACAAATGTTTAGGTAACTTTTATTGAGGTGGCATAGTAAATGCTATATCAGTATTGTTAGGTGGAAGTATGAGAAAAATAGTCTTTTGGTATATTTCTCTTTGCACCAATTAAGGGCAAGATTCACTCTGGTTAATGCCATTATCATTCAGTTAAGGAAATAACATGTTAAAAAAAATAGAGGTCACAGAAGCTATTTTCGCGATCAAAAAAGAAAAAAATTTAACTTGGGAAACGATTGCGGATGCCATTGGTATGTCAACCGTATGGACTACTTCAGCTTGTTTAGGCATGAACAGTTTTACGGAAGCGACTGCCGATAAATTGATCACATATTTAGGTTTACCAACAGAAACAAAATTTAGTTTATTAGAAAACCCAACAAAAGAATGGGATAAGTCAGTGCCACAAGACCCTCTCATCTATCGCTTTTATGAAGTAGTAGGAGTGTATGGAGATACATTGAAAGAGGTTATCCAAGAGAAGTTTGGTGACGGTATTATGAGTGCTATCGACTTTACTATGTCAGTTGATAAAGAGGAGAACCCAAAAGGTGACCGTGTAGTAGTGACGATGAACGGTAAGTTTTTACCTTATAACGCATGGTAGGTAGCTTATTGAAGTAGGTAATAGTTTCGAATTATTGCATTTTTAATAAAAGGGCGACCGATATTGAGAGTTACAGTAAAGACGTAATTGCTCTTTAAAAGGATGTTTGCCAACAGGAAGTTACATTAACCCGTAAGTTATTTAGCATATTAAATACTTACCAGAATAAAAGTGAGAAAAACTATGTCTTATTTAGAGCCCGCAGAGTTTGTAACCAAAATGGTTGATACTGGGGAATCCAAAGTTTATATGTCGACTAAGGACACCTTAATACGTGCTTTTATGGCGGGTGCCATTTTAGGATTGGCAGCTGTCTTTGCAATTACAGTTGCTACTAAAACTGGGAGTCCAATATTAGGCGCTTGTCTATTTCCCGTTGGTTTTATTATGTTGTACTTAATGAAATTTGACCTGTTAACGGGTGTATTTACTTTAGTCCCTTTAGCTTTATTAGATAAACGTCCAGGAGTCACTTTCTCAAGTGTTATGCGTAATTGGGGTTTAGTATTTATTGGTAATTTTGCAGGTGCTATGACAACCGCTTTTATGGTTTCTTTTATATTAACCTACGGTTATGCAACAGATGGCGGCGCATTGGCAGCAAAAGTAAGTGCGATTGGCGAATCAAGAACGCTAGGTTATCAAGAGCATGGCATTGGTGGATGGTTTACTATTTTTATTCGCGGAATGCTATGTAACTGGATGGTCTCAATGGGTGTAGTTGGTGCATTAATTTCAACTTCAGCTGGCAGTAAAATGGCTGCGATGTGGATGCCTGTAATGTTATTCTTTTATATGGGGTTTGAGCATTCAATCGTGAATATGTTTTTATTCCCATTTTCAATGATCATGGGCGGTGATTTTACCGTTTATGATTATTTATTGTGGAATGAGATTCCAACGGTATTAGGTAATTTAGCGGGTGGTTTACTATTAGTAGGATTACCTTTGTACTTCACGCATGTTAAAACCTCTAAAGCACGTGTTTTAAGTTAATGTAATAGTAAGGTGTTGCACTTAAACACATTTGGATAGCCGCCGTGTTTAAGTGTAAATACTTTTATATCACTTCATCTAAAATTAACCATTCGAAGCACAATTCACTAAATAATAAGTATCGGTTGATTGTATAGGGTGTGATACCTGTGTATATTAAGCTTACTTTTATATTTAAGTGAATTCATTATATTGAGCGCCAAGCAGCATAAAAACGCAACGACGACCCCCGAGATAAGAGCTTTTATTCATGACTCAGAGCTGCCGACCGCAGTACTAGCACGTCTGTTAAAAATCTCTGAATCCACCGTACGTAAATGGCGTAAACGGGAAACCGTTGAAGATGCTTCGCACGTACCAAAACACTTCAAAACGACTCTCTCAGTGCAGCAACAATATGTTGTTGTGCAATTGCGCACTCGATTAATGCTCTCCTTGGATGATCTGTTACAGGTTTGTCGGCAATTTATTAATGAAAACACCTCTAGGGCGGGTCTACAGCGTTGTTTGAAACGTCATGGTGTGTCTAAGTTAGCGGATATTGATCCTGCCGGCGAGTTAGTTAAATTAGAGCAGCAAGTCAGTGTTGCTATTAAAGATAACAGTTCAGACCAAGTACTCAATTCAGTGGTTAGCCCTGAGGCCATGAGCGAAGTACTAAATCAATTACGCAATGAAGCGGCTGAGAAAACCAATAGCAGTCAATTAGCAGATCATGCACGAAGTGCGAAAACACGTTCACTAACCTGTTCAGATGTAGTGCAAGTAAGTGTGACAACACTGCCTATCTTAGATAAAAAAACAACTAATCAACATCGTTTATTGATTGCCCATGACCCTGATAGCCAGTGGGTGTATGTCGATCTTTATCAAGACGATGAAGCCGATGCTGCACGACGTTATATGCGTTACGTGTTAAAGCATGCACCATTTCATATTCGTCGCTTATTAGCGGCAAATTATAACGAATTTTTGAGCCGATTCCGTTTGCTTAGTGAAGTATAAACACTAGCAAACAGATAGTAATGCCATTGGAGAACATAATGTCAAAAAAACAAAACACCAACACAGCGGCTGATAAGCGTATTAATTCACGCTTACAAGAAACGCCAATAGCAATTGTTGGTATGGCTTCGGTTTTTGCTGAAAGTAAAAATCTAGGACAGTTTTGGGAAACCATAGTTAATTCTGTGAATGGCATTCAAGATGTACCTGAAGATCGCTGGGCTATTGATGACTATTACTCTGCAGATAAAAAAGAAGCAGATAAAAGTTATTGTAAACGTGGTGGTTTTTTACCTGAAATTGATTTTGATCCGATGGAATTTGGTCTTCCACCTAATTTACTAGAATTAACTGATATTACCCAATTAATGGCATTAGTGACTGCACGTGATGTTATTGCTGATGCGGGTTTAAGTGTTGAAGGTAATGTTGATCGCGATAAAATGGGGATTATCCTAGGGGTTGGTGGCGGCCAAAAACAGGGCGGGCAGTTAATGTCCCGATTGCAAGGTCCTGTACTAGAAAAGGTGTTAAAAGCATCAGGTGTCAGTGAAGATGATACTAATGTGATCGTGGATAAATTTAAAAAAGCGTATATTCCATGGGAAGAAAACTCATTCCCAGGTATGTTAGGTAACGTTATTGCTGGACGTATTGCTAATCGTTTCAATCTTGGTGGTACAAACTGTGTGGTTGATGCCGCTTGCGCAGGTTCTTTAGCCGCTATTAAAATGGCAGTATCAGACCTATTGGAATACCGCTCAGATATGATGTTATCGGGTGGTATATGTTGTGATAACTCACCATTTATGTACATGTCATTTTCAAAAACACCAGCATTTACTGATGGTGATTGCATTCGTCCTTTTGATGATAAATCCAATGGTATGATGATTGGTGAAGGTGTGGGTATGATTGCACTTAAACGTTTAGAAGATGCTGAACGTGACGGTGACCGAATCTACTCTGTGATCAAAGGTATTGGTAGCTCTTCAGATGGAAAATTTAAATCCATCTATGCGCCGCGTCCAGAAGGGCAATTAAAAGCACTTAAACGTGCTTATCAAGATGCAGGTTTTGATCCAAAAACATGTGGATTAATTGAAGCGCACGGCACTGGTACTAAAGCCGGAGATGCGGCAGAGTTTAGAGGTTTAGAGTTATTGTTCAGTGAAAATAATGAACAAAAGCAACACGTGGCATTAGGCTCAGTTAAATCTCAAGTGGGCCATACTAAAGCGGCGGCAGGCACTGCCGGATTAATTAAAGCAGCACTAGCGTTACACCACAAAGTATTACCTCCGACGATTAATGTTGATCTACCGAATAAAAATTTAGATATCGAAAATACACCACTTTATATTAATACTGAAACACGTCCTTGGATGCAGCGTGTTGATGGTGTTAAGCGTCAAGCGGGGATCAGCTCTTTTGGATTTGGTGGCACTAACTTCCATCTAGTATTAGAAGAATACTCACAGCAACATCAACATGCTTATCGATTAAACGAGGTTGCGCAGTCATTTTTAATTGCCGCTGATAATAAAGCACAGCTAATTGAGATATTAACGGCGCAGCATCAGGCTTTAAAGGTTGGTCAAGACAATCAACCCTATGCTTATAATCAATTTATAATTGACTTTCCTGTACGTAAAATTGCTGCTGATCAAGTGCGTTGTGGTTTTGTAGCCAATGACGTTAATCATGCTAAACAGTTATTAACGCAAGCAATCGATAAACTAACAACAGATCAATCTGAACAATGGTCAATGCCAACGGGTATCTATTACCAACAGCAGGCTATCAATAGTAAAGGTAAAGTGGTTGCTCTATTTTCAGGTCAAGGGTCCCAATATGTGAACATGGGGCGTGAATTGGTTTGTCATTTCCCAACTATGATGGCCAGTCAAGTAGCCATGGATAAACAGTTTGCATTAAGTTCAACGGGTAAGGTAAGTGATGTGCTTTATCCTATTCCAGTATTTGATGCATCTAAAAAAGCGCAACAAGAGCAGACTTTACGACTAACAGAATATGCACAACCTGCGATAGGCAGTTTATCAGTTGGCTTATTTAATACATTTAAACAAGCTGGTTTTAAACCTGACTTTACCGCAGGACATAGCTTCGGTGAGTTAACGGCATTATGGGCAGCAGGTGTGTATTCAGAACATGATTATATGCAACTTGCCATTGCCCGTGGCCAAGCTATGTCAGCACCCAATCAAGTAGATTTTGATGCAGGGGCAATGGCTGCTGTTATTGGAGAAGTTGCTTTAGTAGAGATTGAAATTGCGGAGATCGCTGGAGTAAGCATTGCTAATTATAATGCTCATAATCAAGCGGTGATTGCTGGTAGTAAAATAGCCATTTTAGATGCGAGTACAAAACTCACTAAACTTGGTTTAAAAGTGATTGAGTTACCTGTTTCTGCTGCTTTCCACACGCCATTAGTTGAGCATGCTCAGCAACCATTTGCTAAGGCTATTGATCAAGTCAAATTTGCTAAACCAACGATAAATGTGTTTGCTAATGGTACTGGTGAAGCACACAGTGAGCAGCCGCAAAAGATAAAAGCTGCGCTTAAAGGGCATATTCTAGAATCGGTACAATTCAGTAAACAGATTGAGAATTTATACAAGGCTGGTGGTCGTATCTTTGTAGAGTTCGGCCCTAAAAATGTACTTACCGGTTTAGTGGATAATATTCTGCAAGATAAATCAGATGTAGTGAGCATTGCGACTAACGGTAATACCAAACAAAGTGCTGATATTCAATTACGTTTAGCCGCTGTGCAATTAGCTGTTTTAGGCGTTGAGCTAGATAACATTGACCCTTATTCCGCAGTTAGTCGCCCTACGGTTGCGCCTAAAAAATCACCATTAGCGATGAAATTATCGGGTGCTGCCTATGTCAGTCCTAAAACAAAACAGGCTTTCCAAGATGCGTTAACTGACAATTGGAAGATAGGTAACAATCAACAACCTGTCACTGAAGTCAAAGAAGTGATCAAAGAGGTCATTGTTGAGAAAGTTGTAGAAAAAATGATTTATGTCGACAGTGAAGGTAAGCCTTTAGCTGATCAATCAGCGGTGGCAACGCAGCCAACAGATACACTAAATACTCAAATTTCGGCTAATGATATTCAAGATAGTGTTAAGCGGTTAATTGAGCATCAATCACAACTATTATCCGTACATCAAGCGTATTTAGAAGGGCCTAATCAATATGCAGACACCTTTAAAACGGTATTAACTGCGCAAGCTGGCCAACAAAAATTACCTGAAGGTTTGGATAAAACTTTAAGTATGTACCATGATTTCCAAACAGAAACATTAAGAGTACATGAGACATACCTGAATAATCAGACCGAAAATATGCAGCATATGCTAAGTAGAGTGTCTGATAATAAAGGGGACAATCCTCAACAAGTAGCACCAGTTAATGAACTTCAGAAATCCCCTGACTTGCAAAGTGGTAATAAGCCATTAACAACTAATTTGAGTCTACAAGAGCAATTACAGGCAACACATGACACGGTTAAAGGTGTACAAACTAGTCCTGTCAGAAAAGTACAACAAAATACAGTTGATGACAAAGTGTCGCCACTAAGTGGTGAGGTTGCTTCAAATCAAGCGATAGCTGATACCATGCTCGCGGTTGTTGCTGATAAAACCGGTTATCCGACAGAGATGCTTGAATTAAGCATGGATATGGAAGCGGATTTAGGTATCGATTCAATCAAACGCGTTGAAATCTTAGGGGCCGTGCAAGATCAAGTGACGGATTTACCAGAATTAGACGCTGAGCAACTTGCACAAATGCGTACGCTTGAAGAAATTATGGTTTACATGAATTCAGTGATGGGCAACACACTGAATAAACCAGCAAGTGTGACAACAGCAAATAACCCCTTTAGTAACACAACGCCTAATAGCGTTGACGCTCAATTAATTGAACAAACCATGCTTGCGGTTGTTGCTGATAAAACCGGTTACCCAACAGAGATACTTGAATTAAGCATGGATATGGAAGCGGATTTAGGTATTGACTCAATCAAACGCGTTGAAATCCTAGGGGCCGTGCAAGATCAAGTGACGGATTTACCAGAATTAGACGCTGAGCAACTTGCACAAATGCGCACGCTTGAAGAAATTGTGGTTTACATGAATTCAGTGATGGGCGACACACTGAATATGCCAGTCAATGCTGCAACAGAAAATAACTCCCTTGGCAACACAACGGCTAATAGCGTTGACGCTCAAGTGATTGAACAAACCATGCTTGCAGTTGTTGCTGATAAAACCGGTTACCCAACAGAGATACTTGAATTAAGCATGGATATGGAAGCGGATTTAGGTATCGATTCAATCAAACGCGTTGAAATCCTAGGGGCTGTGCAAGATCAAGTGGCAGACTTACCAGAATTAGACGCTGAGCAACTTGCACAAATGCGTACGCTTGAAGAAATTGTGGCTTACATGAACTCAGTGATGGGCGTGACTAATGCTAAAACAGTACAAGCGACTGAAGAGGCACCGCAAACAATAGATGTAGAGCATATCGAACGCACTATGTTGTCAGTTGTGGCTGATAAAACAGGCTATCCAACGGAAATGCTGGAGTTAAGCATGAATATGGAAGCGGATTTGGGTATAGACTCTATCAAACGTGTAGAAATCCTGGGCGGTGTACAAGACCAAATATCAGCACTTCCTGAGTTAGATGCAGAACAATTATCACAAATGTCCACGTTGGCTGAAATTGTTAACTACATGCACTCGGTTCAAGCGGATAATACGTCTGTAATAACCGTTAATACATTTAGTCATGCGTCATATGTACCATTAACCGAAACCTTTGAACCTGCACCCAGTGCAACGGTGGCAATAAAAAAGCTTTCAGCACTTGAATACGATGACTCAAGTGTGAAAGGTGAAACCGATGGTAGTAAACAATTATTATTGGTTAATGACGGGCTTGATAGTTGTGTTTTAACTGCTAATGAATTAATAAAAGCTGGATGGAAAGTCACTGTTCTAACACCTCACTGGATTAAAGTGAAATTAACCAAGCAGTTTGACCAACAGATCCAACTTGTTGATTTACCATCGCTTGATGAAGCGATCATTGCAGACATTATGTCTGCTCAACAATGGCAATCTGTTATCTATTTACATCCTAAAACGAATGCACCAGGTATTGATTTTGATGAACAAGCTAAACAAGGACTGCAACTGGTGTTTTTGTTGGCAAAGTTATGTAAATTAAACCAATTAAATAATGAAGTCCGTGCATCATTTTTAGTGGTGACACGTCAAGGTGGCGACTTTGCAACAAACAATTTAGAAAGCAAAGCAGATTTAGTACAGGGTGGTTTATCTGGATTAGTAAAAACCTTAGCGCAAGAGTGGAACAAGGTTTTCTGTCGTATCGTTGATCTGCCTTGTAAATTTACAACCAGTAAAGTCTCTAAGATAGTCGTGTCTGAGCTTAATGATAAAGCTACTTTGCCTACAGAAGTGGGTTATAACAGTGAAGGGCGATTAACTTTAGTGGCACAGAAAACCGACAGCTACCAATTAACTGATGGTCAGTCGATTAATCAAGAGTCTGTTTTCTTGGTTAGTGGTGGTGCAAAAGGGGTGACAGCACATTGTGTTATCGAACTTGCTAAGCAGCATCAATCTAAATTTATTTTATTGGGTCGTTCGCAGTATCAAGCTGATGAAGGGGCCTGGTCAATGGGAATAGACACTGACGTTGATCTTAAAAAAGCTGCCATGCAACATTTGTTGAATACAGGTCAAAAACCAAACCCAAAATCAGTGAAACAGTTAATTAACACTGTATTAGCTAACCGTGAGATTAAGCAAACCTTACATGCTATTTCGTTAGCTGGTGGGGTGGCTGAATATGTTGCGGCAGATGTGTGTGATAAACAAGCATTACAGACAGCAGTCGCTCCGATTACCGCCTTGTGGGGGAGTATTACTGGGGTTATTCATGGTGCAGGTGTATTAGCGGATAAATTAATTGAAGATAAGACATTAAGCGAGTTTGAACAGGTTTATAGCACTAAAATTGATGGATTAGCGGCTTTGTTGTCTTGTTGCGAAATGGACAAGTTAACGCATCTTGCACTATTCTCTTCGGCAGCAGGTTTCTATGGTAATCCAGCACAATCTGATTACGCGATTGCTAACGAAATTTTGAATAAAACCGCTTACCGCTTTAAAGCTTTGTACCCAGCAGTACAAGTGTTGAGTTTTAACTGGGGGCCTTGGGACGGTGGTATGGTCACAGCAGAGTTAAAACATATGTTTAATCAGCGTGGTGTGTACATTATTCCAGTTGAATCGGGTGCTAAATTGTTTGCTAGTGAGCTTGCAGCAGCAGATAACCGCTGCGTACAGGTTGTGGTTGGCACAGATATGTCTGGCTCTGATAATGAACCTGAGTCGATAAAGGTTGATGGTCAAATTATCAAGGTATTTAATCATCAAGAAAGCATGCTGTTATCTGATCATCAAATCGATGGCCAGCCTGTCTTACCAACAGTATGTGCAATGGCATGGTTGAAATCAGCCTGTGAACAACAGTACCCTGATTATCAATACCAAGGTGTTAAAGATTTTAAATTGTTTAAAGGCGTTGTGTTCGATGGGGCACATGCGGAACAATTTATGCTGGACACTAAACTAGTAGAGCGATCTGACACACAATTAAATGTAGAAGTATTGGTAAGTAGCAAAACGGCACAGGGCAAATTGGTTTATCATTACCAGGGAATAGTGACCTTGGTTAAACCATTGGATGGCGGATTGTCATTGAAAGAGCACCAGACAATATTGCCTGAATTTGTTAAAAAACAATCCCAACAAGCCGCTGAATTATATGCTGACGGCAGCTTGTTCCATGGTCAAAGCTTACAAGGTATTCAACATATTCATCAATTGGATGAAACTGGTTTACTACTTGAGTGCGCTATTGAAATGGCAGCAAACCAAGGTAACGGAGAGTTTGATCTCAATGAGACTAATGTGGCTGCTAATGATTTAGTCTATCAAGCCTTATTAGTCTGGACCAGCAAACAGTTAGGGACTGGTAGCTTACCAACCAGTACAGGAAGCTGGGATGTGTTTCGTGAAGTTAAATTAGGTGAGCACTTCTTTATTAAGCTAATCGTGACTAAACAGCAAGGACAAAGCGTATTTGGTGATTTACTATTGATTGATCAAGCGAATAAAGTGATTAGTCAGATAAGCGCTGCGGAAGTAACTTGTAGCCCGAGCTTATCAGAGTTATTTAAGGCCAGCGCTTAATCATGTTAGCGGTATTGGGCATTGAGGTAAACATTAGCTCAAATAGCAATGAGCAGATTGCTATTGATGCATTTGATTACTATTTATACCAAGGTTTGAAAATAGATACTCGACCTGAACCCCGTGCTGATAAGTTGATTTCGGCACTGAATGTATTAAGTGACAAACTATTAGTGAACAATCATCTTAATCGTTCACAGGTTAAAGTGGTTATCTGTAATGCTAAAAACGATAACATTCAATCATTTACAAATACATTTTCAGATGTACTTTATTGTGAATCACTTAGTGATGCCTTGAATGTTTGTTCTCAGGTGTCCGTTGAGCAATCTAAAGCAACTATACTAATGAGTGTTGATGGTCGCGATTTAAATGCTTGTGCTGCTATTTTAATTAGCACGCAACATGCATTTCAAGATGTTAATTCACAATTAAGTCAGTGCCATTGTTATGCTTATATTAATGCGCAAAGTATCGTGAATAGTGCGTTTGATGCAACAGCGAAAAGCCAACTAATTGAACAGCATATTTATGATTTTTTCGTTCGTAATAGTTCAAATTACGAGCAAATCGAATCAATCATTATCAATCAATCCATGTCGTCGATTTCAGCTGACGAACATGCGCAACACTGCTTATCGCTAAGTTATATAGATGGGCAGCAAAGCGCCTCTACAGATAAATGCACACTGTTAACTAGTATCGATTGTTATGATAGTGAAGATGCTGACTTTATGGCCTTGCTTAGCCTAATTTCAACTGTGCTATGTGTCGATCAACAATATCGCTTAGGTTATTGTGGTGATTTGTTATCAAGATCGGAGCCTACTGACTCAATCGCTGAAAAATGCGCCGATTTACCTTATTATTTATTATCTGAATCAACAAGTTATTTACCTCAATGCGCTAATCAAATAAGGCAGTTGGTATTGAGCTTTGTAGCAGAGCATTCACATCAATTAGTATTAGTGTCTAATAGTGATTCCTCTAATAACAAGCAAATTGAGCCTAATTACAACAATGGTTTCCTAGCGCAACAAAAGATGAAACCAATTATATTTAAAAGTACTTCAGTACAACAATTAATTGAAGCGTTACACTGCTGTGAACAATCTATTTCTCGAACCGCACAGAGCTTTACACAATTTAGCGAAAATCATCTTAGACATGGTCACTTTAAACACCAAAGTCTGCAATTTAACCAAAATCAACAAGGTTATTATTGCTTAGTCTTATTAGCTGATTGTTTTGAACAGCTAATTGCACAAATAGTATTAGCTTGTAATGGACTACCAAAAGCAATTAGTAATAAACAAGTCTGGAAAACCCCGCTGGGCAGTTATTGTAGTGGTCACTTGGTTGAAGAAAATCAGTATAAAAAGCCACTCAGTTTTGTCTATCCAGGTGTGGGTGCTTTATATGTCAATATGGGAAAAGATCTATTACGTTTATTCCCGCATTCGCATCAAGCACTAAACCTGATGAGCTCTGATTTATCACGTAGCTTACAAGATCTATTGATCACACCTAGGCACCTAAAGGTTAGTGACGAGCATCCCCTTCAAGACCAACAAAATTTAAGACGAAGTTTGGCAAATATTGCTGAAGCAGGTGTTAGTTATGCCTATTTACTTACCCATATATTTCAATGTGGACTGTCCTTAAATGCGAGCAGTGCAGCAGGGTATAGTATGGGAGAAGTGAGTATGTTTGCCGCACTAGGTTGCTGGAAAAACCCAGATTTATTGAGCGAACGATTACGTCAAAGCCCTATTTTTACTGAGCAATTAGCGGGGCCTTTAAAGCGCCTGGATCTGGCTTGGGGTGAAGCAAAAAATGGTAATGAAAATGCATGGGAGTCATTTCATATTAAAGTCGGGTTAATGCAGGTCAACGCTATTATTGCTGAATACCCGCGCGTTTACATTACTATTCGTAACACGCCTGAAAGCTTAGTGATTGCAGGTGAACCCAAGCAATGTTTAGCGCTAGCTAAGCAGTTAGGGGTGAGGGCAATTGCATTGAATGTACCTAATATTATTCATTGTGAATTATCTCGGAGTGAATATCAGCGAATGCAATCGATGTACTCGTTACCTGTCCAGCAAAAATTAGCTTGTCAGCTATTTTCTACTTCTTGTTATTTACCTGTACCCATCACTGAAAAAGCGATCGCCGTTAGTATCAGCAAATGCCTAACCGAGTTTGTCGATTTTCCACGTTTAATTAAAAATATTTATGCTACTGGAGAACGTGTGTTTATTGAAATGGGGGCAGGAAAGTCGTTAAGCACATGGATTGAAAGGATTTTAAAGAGTAATCAAGGTTCTGTAACCTGTTTGTCAGTAAATCAGAAAAATTTAGACGATTATACTGCAATTCTCAAAACTGTGGCGACATTAGTCAGTCTGGGTTATCCAGTGAATTTACAGCCTTTTTATAACGGAACGCTAGTGCGTCCGGTGAATAAAATAGCTGAATCCGTATTAGTATCATAGAGAGTATTTATGGAAAACATTGCCATTGTTGGTATCGCAAATCTATTTCCAGGCTCAAGTGCGCCAGAAGAGTTTTGGCAACAATTATTACAAAAACAAGATAATCGCACAGCCATTACAGAGCATGAGTTAGGTGTTAAACCAGAGCAGTACTTAGGTAAAAAGGGCGACAACGATAAATATTACTGTCTATATGGCGGTTATGTTCGTGACTTCGAGTTTGATGCTGAGGAGTTTTTACCAGCTACAGATTCATCCTTTAGTGTTGGTGACTTGCACCAATTGGATGATTTGCATCAATGGTCTCTTTACGTGACTAAACGTGCCTTGCAAGATGCTGGTTATTGGCAAAGTGAAAAATTGAAGCAGTGTGGTTTAATTTTAGGTAATTTATCATTCCCAACAAAACGCTCTAATCATCTGTTTTTGGAATCTTATCGCCGAGTAGTTGAATTAGCTTTACAAGAAACCCTTCATCCTAAATTCCAACTGTCGGCGTTTGCAGAACAGCAAAAAGTAAAACCGGAGAATGCCCTAGTAGGCGGCTATCCAGCCGCTTTATTAGCACAAGTTAATGGCTTAGGTGGTCAATACTTTGCGTTAGATGCTGCCTGTGCATCATCTTGTTACAGTGTCAAATTAGCCTGTGATTATTTACACACAGGAAAAGCAGATATGATGCTAGCTGGAGCGGTATCAGCAGCGGATTCATTATTTGTAAATATGGGATTTTCTATTTTCCAAGCCTTTCCAGAAAACAACCGCCACGCGCCATTTGATAAGGATTCTCAGGGGTTATTTGCAGCACAAGGTGCCGGTATGATGGTGCTTAAGCGACATAGTGATGCTATACGTGATGGGGATAAGATCCATGCCGTCATTAAAGGTGGTGCGTTAACTAATGATGGAAAAGGGGAGTTTGTATTAAGTCCTAATAGCAAAGGACAAGTACTAGCATATCAAGAGGCTTACCGTAATGCCGAGGTTGATCCTAGACAAGTAGATTACATTGAATGTCATGCAACGGGGACACCTAAAGGTGATAAAGTTGAGCTTAGTTCGATGGAACAATACTTTAGCGAATATCAACATAAGCCCTTACTTGGCTCTGCTAAATCAAACTTAGGGCATTTGTTGACCGCTGCAGGCATGCCGGGTATGACGAAAGCTATTTATGCTCTAAATAATGCGCTTATTCCGGCAACCATCAATGTGGATAATGCGATAAGCACACAAAAGGGTTATTTTTCAGCAACCCAAATTCCAACGCAAACCGTGGAGTGGCCGAAAACTGCTCACCAAAGAACAGCGGGGGTTAGCGTATTTGGGTTTGGTGGAAGTAATGCTCACTTGGTGCTACAACCAGGTAATAGTGAGTATGTTGAAAACACACAGCCAATCAATCAAGTAGAAAAACTAGCTATAGTTGGAATGGATTGTCACTTTGGGCAAGTTGATAACATGCTGGCTTATCAGGAAGCGATTAACAACAAACAAGGCTGTTTCAGTGTTTTACCAACACAGCGTTGGCAGGGAATTGAAAAACAATCTTCAGTATTGAATCAAATTGGTCTAAACAATGCGCCTAAGGGTAATTATATTAGCCAGTTCGATATCGATTTTTTGCGTTTTAAAATACCGCCCAATGAGCAAGATAGTTTAATCGCACAGCAATTATTAATGATGAAAGTGGCCGATAATGCAGCAAGAGACGCAGGCTTAGTTGCGGGTGGAAAAGTAGCAGTATTAGTGGCTATGGGATTGGAGTTAGATCTTCATCAGTATCGCGGCCGAGTTAATTTAGCAACTCAAATTGAACACAGTCTTGAGCAGATTGGGGTTGAATTAACTGAGCAACAACAGTCGCAATTGATTGAAATTAGTAAACAAAGTATTAATGATCCTGCACAGTTAAACCAATATACCAGTTTTATTGGTAATATTATGGCGTCACGTATTTCTGCGTTATGGGATTTTAGTGGACCTGCTTTTACCGTTTCTAGTGAAGAAAACTCAGTTTATAAATGTGTGGATATTGCTGATAATTTATTAAAAACCTCTGATATTGAGGCAGTGATTATTGCTAGTGTAGATCTTGCTGGTAGTTTTGAAAATATCAGTCTTCGCCAACAGTTTTTACCTGTCTCTGAACAAGCGAAAGTTGCTGTAACAGCTAGGCAACAATCACAGTGGTTAGTTGGTGAAGGTGCCGGAGCATTTGTTGTCAAAGCCAGTGGTCAGGTTAAATCAGAGCAAGTCTACGCAAATATTGATGCTTGTTTGTTTGCTAATCATAGTGACCCATTTAATCAAGCACAGCTAATTAATGCTACCTTGCAACAAGCCAAAATCACTGCACAGGATATTTGCCAAGTTGAAACCTTTGCTGTTGGTGATACAGAACAACTCGCTAACGAGCATGATACATTAGCACAAGCTTACCCAACTGCTGCCTTTGTATCCTCTAAGCAGTATGTTGGTCATTGCTACAATGCATCAGGTATGGCGAGTTTATTGTCTAGTGTTATTGCGTTACATAGTCACCAAGTTAAAGTGACTGATAACCAAAACAACAAGTATGTAGCAGTGCATGGTTTAGGGCAAGATATGAGCGTTGCTCACTTGATTTTGTCTAATACACAAGCAGACAAAATGGTCAGCCTGTTACCGCAAGTTAAAACTAAATTAAGTTTAATGAAAACAGTGACTTTAGGTGGTAAATCTATCTTTAATGCAATACATGAGTTAAGAGATAGTGCTGAAATACAAACTATACAAGAACAGTTTATTAAACATTTTACCCCTGCCACAGTACAGCCAATTAAGCAGCATCAGCGCGTGCAGAATACTGCATTGCAAAACAGCTCTGTAATGGATAAAACACAAGAAGCACCAATGAATAATAAGCCAATGACCATGACACAACAATCAGGTGAAATAGTACAAACTCAGGTGAGTGAGCAGATCTGCCAACAACATCAAACCCATCAAGCTTTCTTACGCCATCGTTTTATGGCGGAGAAACACATTGCCCGTTTGATTAAATTGCAATCTCAACTAACACAGCCGAGCCCCTTCACTGAACATAACTCAAATCATGATAGTTTGGAGAGCGATTCGTCAATAAAGGCGTTAATACCTGGGTTAATCAATATCAAAGGACAAAACGGTTATACCTATCCACCTTTGCAGTTAATTGAACAATATAATCAACCAAACAAAGTGATTTTCGATACGGCTCAACTAGTGGAATTTGCTGAAGGAGATATTGGCAATGTATTTGGTGACCAGTATCGTATTATCGATAGCTACCCAAGACGAGTCCGTTTACCAACCACAGATTATTTGTTAGTTAGCCGTGTGACTGATTTACAAGCAACAACAAATCAATACAAAAAATCTTCAATGACCACTGAGTATGATATTCCCATGGATGCTCCTTTTTTAATAGATGGGCAAATTCCTTGGTCGGTGTCAGTTGAATCAGGGCAGTGTGATTTAATGCTTATTGCTTATATCGGTATCGACTTTCAAAATAAAGGTGAGCGTGTTTACCGCTTGTTAGATTGTGAATTGACCTTTTTAGAAGAGATGGCCTTTGGTGGTGAGACATTGCGTTATGAAATCCATATCGATTCTTATGCCAAGAACGGCGAGCAGTTATTATTCTTCTTCCATTACGATTGTTATGTTGGGGATAAAAAAGTACTTATTATGCGTAATGGTTGTGCTGGTTTCTTTACCGATGAGGAGCTCGCTGATGGCAAGGGGGTGATTAGTACCGCGCATGATCAGGCGCAGTTAGATAAAGCACAAAAGAGTCGATTTACTCCGTTAATTAAAAACACTCAGACCCAATATAATTACCATGATATGTTAAAACTGGTTGATGGTGATATTGCTGGATGTTTTGGTCAAGATTACGATCAACAAGGTCGAAACCCATCTTTAAAATTTTCTTCTGAAAAATTCTTAATGATTGAAAGGGTTACCAAAATAGATCCACAGGGTGGACATTGGGGATTGGGATTATTAGAAGGGCAAAAGACGTTAGCGCCTGAGCATTGGTATTTCCCGTGTCACTTTAAAGATGATCAAGTAATGGCTGGCTCATTAATGTCTGAAGGTTGCGGGCAGATGGCAATGTTCTTTATGCTTTGGTTAGGCATGAATAGTCAGGTCAATAATGCACGTTTCCAACCTATGCCAGGAGAAGCTCAAACGGTACGTTGTCGTGGTCAAGTACGTCCACAACATAATATCTTAACTTACCGTATGGAAGTAACAGCAATAGGTATGTCACCACGTCCATTTATCAAAGCTAATATTGATATTATATTAGATGGCAAAGTCGTGGTTGACTTCAAAAACTTATGTGTTGAGATTAAAGAACAAGATCAAGATAGTCCGTTCCCAGTGACGTTACCGGACACTGTGCAGCAACTTAATCACTTAGGTGACGATAAAGTGGTGTCACAAAGTGGCCAATCATTATTGGATGAAAGGGGTATCAATCCTTTTGCCCATATCGAGCGCCCATTAATGCGCGTCGAATCAGACCTTACTGCACCTACCAATAAAGGCGTGGTACCGATTAAACACTTTACAGCGCCATTTGTAGAACAACAAAATCGTACTCCTGATACTGTGCCTTTTACCCCTTGGCATTTATTTGAATTTGCTACGGGTGATATTAGCCAATGTTTTGGCCCTGAATTTTCTGTGTATCAAGGTCGCACTCCGCCCCGTACTCCTTGTGGTGATCTACAGGTAGTTACGCAGGTCACTGAAGTGACAGGCCAGCGTATGGATTTTAAAACACCATCAAGTTGTATTGCAGAATATGTTGTACCTGAAGACGCCTGGTATTTTACTAAAAATAGTGTAGAAAATTGGATGCCGTATTCATTGTTAATGGAGATTGCTTTACAACCTAATGGTTTTATTTCTGCTTACATGGGAACGACATTAAAATATCCTGAAAAAGATTTATATTTCCGTAACCTAGATGGCCATGGAGAGATAGTAAATAGCATTGATTTACGGGGGAAAACCATTGTAAATAAATCAGTATTATTATCGACCAGTATGGCGGGTGGTGCGATTATTCAAAGTTTTAGTTTTGAATTAAGTGTGGAAGGACTATGTATCTACCGTGGTGGTGCTGTATTTGGTTACTTCAGTGCTGACTCATTGACGAATCAATTGGGCATTGATAATGGACAAATTACTGAGCCTTGGTTTGTTACTAACAACACACCTGCAACGCAATTAACCCAGTTAGATTTGACTAATCAACAATCAAGCTTGTTTGTTTTAAACCCCGCCAAACCTGCTTATCGTTTAGCGGGTGGGCAGTTAAATTTTGTAGATAAAGTAACTATAGTGGAAGGTGGTGGTGACCATCAAATTGCCTATGTATATGGTCAACGTACCATAGACGCAAGCGATTGGTTCTTTCGTTACCATTTTCACCAGGATCCAGTGATGCCTGGCTCTTTAGGTGTAGAAGCTATTATTGAGTTGTTACAATGTTATGCATTACAAAATGATTTGGGACAACAGTTTACTAACCCTCGTTTTATTGCACCAGAAACAAAAGTAGCTTGGAAGTATCGAGGTCAAATAACCCCATTAAATAAACAAATGAGCTTAGATGTTCATATTAAACAGATTATCAGAAATGCGTCAGAAGTACGTATTATAGGTGATGCAAATTTATCTAAAGATGGATTACGTATTTACCAAGTTGAAGATATCGTGCTGAGTATTATAGAGGCGTAAAGAGACAGTTATGACACAAGCAAGCAAAAACACATTACTTGAAGCTAATGCTAACACCATAGATTGGAACTGGGCAGTGGCTGAAAATACCTTACAACATCAAGATGAAAGTATTAAAAGCGCATTATTAGCGATAAATAAACCACTTTACCTTGCGCAAACAGAGCAGGGGATAGGAGTTTGTCATCATATTTCTGGCGAATCGGAGCAACAATCGACTAAGCCGGTGATTGGCTTTGCGCAAGCGTTAACACCAGAGCAATTGGGGAGTGAACAATTTAAGCAAGCGCATGGTGTTAAGTATGCGTATCATGGTGGGGCAATGGCGAATGGTATCGCTTCTGTAGAGCTAGTGATTGCGTTGGGTAAAGCGGGTATGTTGTGTTCATTTGGTGCTGCAGGTTTAGTTCCCGATGTGATTGAAGCATCTATTAAACGTATTCAACAGGCATTACCAAATGGTCCTTTTGCGGTGAATTTAATTCATGCGCCAAGTGAAGAAGCCCTAGAGTCTGGTGCTGTTGAACGTTTTCTAAAACTAGGTGTTAATACCGTTGAAGCTTCAGCTTTCTTGGCATTAACTCAACATATCGTGCATTACCGTGTTGCAGGATTATCACAAAACCCCGATGGTTCGGTGAACATTAACAATAAAGTCATTGCAAAAGTTTCACGCACGGAAGTCGCAGAACGCTTCATGTCGCCACCGCCACAGAAGCTTTTAGATAAGTTACTTGCCGCAGGTAAGATCACTCCTCTGCAAGCTGAGTTAGCTTTAAAAGTGCCTATGGCCGATGATATTACTGCTGAAGCCGATTCAGGTGGGCATACTGATAATCGTCCGTTTTTGACTTTATTACCGACCATCATTAAGCAACGCGACCAGTTACAAGCTAAATATAATTATGCCGTACCGCTTCGTGTTGGCGCAGGTGGCGGTATTGGTACTCCTGAATCAGCAATTGCTGCATTTAACATGGGAGCTGCTTACATTGTATTAGGTTCGGTAAATCAAGCTTGTGTGGAAGCAGGTGCTTCTGAATATACTCGTAAATTATTAGCTAATATTGAGATGGCAGATGTGACCATGGCTCCTGCGGCTGATATGTTTGAAATGGGAGTAAAGTTACAAGTGGTTAAGCGTGGGTCGATGTTTGCGATGCGCGCTAACAAATTGTATGAACTGTATAGCCAATATCCAAGTATCGAGGCGATACCAAGTGTAGAGCGTGAAAAAATAGAAAAGCAGATATTCCGTCAGAATTTGGATCAGGTTTGGCAAACCACCATTGCGTTTTTCCATGAACGCGATCCCGCTATGTTAGCAAGAGCGAAAAATGATCCGAAACGTAAAATGGCATTAATTTTCCGCTGGTATTTAGGGTTATCTTCTCGTTGGTCAAACATAGGTGAAGTAGGCCGAGAGATGGATTACCAAATCTGGGCAGGACCAAGTTTAGGAGCCTTTAACAGCTGGGTTAAACACACCTATTTAGCTAATTATGAACAACGTAAAGCAGTCGATGTTGCCTTACATTTGTTAACCGGTGCAGTATACCTTGCACGCATTAATCAACTGAAATTACAAGGGATTAACATCCATAATAGTTTACTAAATTATCAGCCTGACACGACACTTTTAGCAAAATAAGGTATTACATGACCGCAAAAAAACAGAACAATCCACTCTTTGGTTTAAAGCTAGAAGTGTTACTTACTGAGTTATCTGATCATTATACGTGGCCAGGATTGAGTGAAGCTTTATGTATTGACCGATTTAATTTTCATACAGGAATGAAATCAACCTGTAAGTTTTTACGCAATAATCAGTGGGCGAGAGAAAAAGTAGAGATGTTTTATCTTTATGAGTTTAAGGCTTATCCCTATCCAGAGCCTAAAATTTTGGCCAAACAGCCACGTGATCATAACCTGCCAGAAGGGGCGGTTAGTGGAGAGCCGGCTGTGATAAGCGATAGCTTGATTGATCGTGTTGACATCGCTTGTAAACACCGTATCTATGAGAAAAAGGCAGAAGTAAATAGTGAGCCCGCTTATGATCCAAGTGATCCTTGGGGCATTAATAAAAAATAAGTAGGAAGTAAACTATGCAAGATTGGCAGTTTCAGTTGTTTTCAGAGTTATCAGCACAGCGCTTGTATCAAATATTAAAACTTAGACAAGATGTATTCGTACTGGAGCAAACCTGTTTATATGCTGATTTAGACGAGTTAGATCAGCAATCAGCTCATATCTCTTTGATCAATGAAGAAGATGATAGCCTATTAGCTTACTGTCGTGTATTACCTGCGGGAGTTATTTATGATGATGTAGCGATAGGACGCGTCGTGGTTAATCAACAAGCCAGAAACAAAGGCATTGCTAAGAAGTTGATAGAAAAAACAATTACATTTATTGAAACCGAAATGCAGGCGTCAGCTATTACCATTTCAGCACAAAGTCATTTACAACGCTTTTATGAATCGCTGGGTTTTTTGGTAATATCAGAACCCTATGATGAAGATGGTATTGAGCATATTACTATGCGCTTAATTTTTACTTAATTATTTAGCTAATAACAACTTAATTAATGACGATTTAACTAATATAATTGTCTGTAATGGGCTTCAAATGATGAAGCCTGCTATACTTTAATAACTAAATATATATCCTTAGGAATACAGATGTCTGCAGAGTTGCAACGTAACAATCCACTACATGGCTTAAAAACAGAAACCATGTTAACTGAACTCGTTGAGTTTTATGGTTGGAAAATATTATATGCCGCAACACGTTTTAAGTGTTTTGATGTAAATCCTACCATCAAAGGCAGTTTGAAATTTTTGCAAAAGCAAGAATGGGCAAGATTGAAGTTAGAAAGCTTCTATTTGTATCGTTTTAAACGTATGCCAAAACCAAATGATGTTGAGTTTAATCTGAATCCGCGCGAACGTGGTTTTGAACATGGTATAGTGCCATTGTCGCCAATGAAACTTACTATTGAGTCTATTGAACTATCGCAAGCCAAAGCCGCTTCAGCATTCCAAGAAAGACAAAATGAAAAGCGTCACAGTAATAATATGCGCCATCGTAAAGAGCAGGCCAGTAAACACCCAATGCGTGATGCTAAAGTTAAGTCTCAGCCTACAACTTCAAGTAAGAGCGAGCCTAAATACGATCCAAGTAATCCTTGGAATGTATAGTTTATATTCTTAAACAACAACTCAGTTAACAAAGCGGTGGTAAGCGCTGCTTTGTTATCATTACGACTCTTCTAATTGCCTTTTTAACAGCAATATCTGTTTAATTAACTTAGACTTTTCTAATTTTGCTAATTCAGTTACTTGTAGCTCAGTATTAAGTAAAGCTTGTATGTCTGCTTGATCATCTTCTGTCGAACCCTGTAATGAAGCAGAGTTGAGTTGTGCTTTTAATTGCAAGTTTTCCTGTTTTGCTTGTTTAAGTTGCTGTTGCAAAGACTGAATAGAGCGGTGACTTTCGCTTTCAGCAAAAATTAATAGTTCTAAGGTTGCATTTAAAGGTGAGTTTTTGGCAATTTTCTTGAGCTGATCACCGGCCTTTAATGACATGTTGAAGGTATAAAGTTTTTTACCGTTATCACTATCTCGGGATTTTTTGCTGCGCCAAGCTTTGAACATCTTATTTCGCAGTTCTCGTCCTTCTGCAGAAGTTTCTAATAGGTGACAAAAGTTAATAAAGTCAGCTTCATCCATAGTGTCGACATCTAGCTCATTACCGTTTATTAAAGGTGATAAAAGTGCAGATTTAGGCATTAAATAATGTTTAACCCAATTGCGATTTAGATCATTCCATTCAAAACCGGTAGGTGTTTCGACTGTGACCATATGAAGCTCCTTATGTCATATAACCTGAAGTAAAAAATTATCTCCTCACTATAAGCATAAAGCGTTTGAAAATAAAGCAGTGTAATTAGCTTGTTTTGGGATTGGAGATATTTAGTTAGTATTCAAGCGTGATATCAATAATATAGCGGCACGTTCAGTGTTTGTTTGTAGAGTGGTGCCGCTAAGTGGTACTTGTGTTTATTAAGGTAAAAACTATTTAATGTCGTTATTAATTAACCAGATTTTAAATTGTTTCTTTTGTTCTGCATCAGCTGCTTTATATTGTTCAATTAAACTGTTTGTAGTTATTTTAGTGACTGAACCTTCAGTGACTTGCAGATTATTTTTTTGGTTATATTTACTTACTAATCCTTCAATATCAGCATAGGGTGCAAAACCTTCCCCATGTAATTGGTCTGATGTTTCTACCTGGTATTCACCAGAATCGTTCTCAACGAACCAATCTAATTTTGTAGAGATTTTTTGTTCTGCTTGTGCATAACTAAGTAGTTGATTGGTAGAAATGTTAGTGTTGCCTTTTACTTCAATATTGAAGACATAAGGTCTACTTTCTAATAAACGTTCATCTCTAAATGCATTCGAGTATCTAACCACTACCTGATGAGTACCGTCTTTTACTTCTAATGAGTTATCAGTAAAAAAAGAGCTTTTTACCTTAGCACCATCAACGGCCATTAATTGTAAGTCGTTATTAGTAACAATCTCACCTGAAAAAGCGAAAGGGCTAATGGCTAGTGATAAAATTAATCCTGTGATTCTCATATGTTTTCCTAACTAAATATTTTTTGATTACGTCAATATGACAGATCATTAGCGATTTTGGTATCGTGATAAATGATTTATGTCCATAAAACGAAAATAAAGTGAATTGAGTGAGTGAAATTTAATCTAATTTAACGCGTGATTAAATTCAATTTCTTCAGACATCGAATATAACTGATTTATGTTTCATTTAAACGACCATTAACATCTTTTGAAGAATGCTGTGATTGGAACTTCATCGTAAGCAGTTTTATCTAATAAAAGTAAAAAATGGGTATATAAAAATATGAGTAATAAACAATAATGATTTATTAAATCATACAAATAGAGGTGTGGAGGGATGAGTTGATAAATAGCGTAGATAAAGAAGGGCTGAATAAAGGACAGAGGAGTTATTATTAACCCCTCTGTTTTTAAGATAGATATTATTCTGGGTTATCAGCAATCATTTTTTCTGCTGTTTTTACCATATCAGCACTACCACACATGAAAGGTACTCGTTGGTGTAGCTCAGTAGGATCAATTTCCATTATACGTTGTGTACCGGTACTTGCGATACCGCCTGACTGCTCAGCCAAAAACGCAATGGGGTTACACTCATATAATAAACGCAGTTTACCTTCAGGTGCTTGGGCAGTAGATGGATACATAAATATACCACCCTTTAATAAATTACGGTGGAAATCAGCCACTAATGAACCGATGTAACGAGACGTATAAGGTCGGTTATCTTCAGGCACGATCTCTTGACAATATTTAATGTACTTTTTAACACCGACCGGAAACTTAAGGTAATTACCTTCGTTAATTGAATAACACTTTCCTGTCTTAGGTTGCTGCATATTTTCATGCGATAAATAGAATACACCTAATGAAGGATCACAAGTAAAGCCATGTACGCCGTTACCTGTCGTATAAACAAGCATAGTTGATGAGCCATAGATAACATAGCCAGCGGCTACCTGCTTAATACCAGGTTGTAAAAAATCTTCTAATGTTACTGGTGTTCCAACAGGGCTGATACGTCTATAAATTGAGAAAATAGTCCCTACGGATACATTAACGTCAATGTTGGTTGAGCCATCCAATGGATCCATTAATACAACATATTTACTGTTCATACCGCGTTCGCTATCAAAGCTGACAAAGTCGTCTTCTTCTTCAGAGGCGATACCACAAACTTCACCACGTGCTTCTAAAGCTTGTTTGAATTTATCATTTGCGTATAAATCAAGTTTTTGTTGTGTTTCGCCTTGAATGTTTTCGATACCAGTTGCACCAATAATATTGGCAATCCCAGCTTTGTTTATTTCACGGTTAACAATTTTAGATGCTAAGCGTATTGCACCTAATAAACCTGTTAATTCCCCGCTTGCTTCTGGGAAATCATGTTGTTTTTCAATTATGTATTCGCCTAAAGTGATCATATGCTCTCCAATAAGTTTGGGAATTAATTATAAGCTAAATAATAAGCTTTGTTTGATTAAAGGTGTGAGCTACCTCTTAATAATCGACTTGCCAGTAGTATTGTATTACAAATTAAACGTTGATGTTAAATTAATAAATTGTGAAATTATCTAATAATAGGGATTGAAATAATTAAAGGAGGGTAAAAGAAAGGTAAAGTGATCACTTGATTACTTTACCTATTATAAAGCGAGTAAATAGATTATCTTGCTTTTCGAGCTTTATTTTTAGCTTTTCTGATTGCGGAAGGTTTATTTTCAGCTTTGCGTTTTGCAATTAGTTGATTACGCTCTTGTGTTGCTTTATAGCGGCTTTTCTTAAAGGCTTTTCCATCTTCTTGTACATCAACTGCACTATTAAACTCATAACCAGGGTAGACAATTCGCTCGAACTGGCGACCAATTAATGTTTCTATGTTATCTAAGAATTGCTCGTCTTTAGGGCTAACCAATGAAACAGCATGACCACTTTTACCAGCGCGTCCAGTTCTACCAATACGGTGAACATAATCTTCAGCTAAAAACGGGAGGTGGAAGTTAACTACATGCGGTAAATCTGGAATATCTAAACCACGTGCTGCTACATCAGTTGCAACCAGAACACGAACACTGCCTTCAGCAAATTGTTGAATCGCTTTATTACGTGCACCTTGTGTCTTATCTCCATGACATAAAGCAGTTTTAATACCATCAAGTTTCAGCTCTTTAGCAAGTATATTAGCGCTCTCTTTAGTGCCGGCAAATACTAAAACTTGCTTCCAGTTTTTAACACCAATTAATTCAGATAATAGCTCACGTTTACGCGCTTCACTGACCCAGTAAACTTGTTGTTTTACTTTACCAGATGTTGAGTTTTGCTTTGCTGTCTCAATATTTTTTGGTGTATGTAAAATTTGATTAGCAAGAGTTTTAACTTTATTCGAAAAAGTAGCAGAAAACATCAGTGTTTGATGTTTTTGTTTAATGATTTCGGTGATTTGTTGTATGTCCGTCAAAAAGCCCATGTCTAACATACGATCGGCTTCATCAAGTACTAAGTGTTTAATGTGTGCTAAATCAACTTGCCTCGCATTAACATGCTCGATTAATCGACCTGGTGTCGCAACTAGGACATCAACACCTGTTTTTAACATCTGTGTTTGTGGTGATATATTTGCACCACCAGTGACAACGCCTGATGTTAATGGTAAAAATTGACTATATTGTTTTACATTTTCAGCAACTTGTAATGCAAGTTCGCGGGTTGGTGTTAAAATTAATACTTTAATGGTGCGTGAAGAACCAATGTTCTCAGGCTGGTTCTTTGCTAAAATATCCAATAAAGGTAGTGTAAAGGCAGCTGTTTTACCGGTACCTGTTTGCGCACTTGCTAATATATCATGACCTGCTTTGATCATTGGAATAGCCTGCTGTTGGATCGGCGTTAGTTTTGAATAACCACATGCTTTAACTGCCTTTAATAGATTTGCAGATAAACCTGCTGCATCAACACTCATATTTATGTCCTAAATTTATACACTACAAAATAATCGCGCAGTATAACAAACTCTGTTTTGTAATGTTATGAAAAACAAAGATTGATCGGAACTAAATGGGAATGAACTGAGTGTAAAATATTTCTGATTAGCTTGCTTTGGTAAGATATTGATAACATAGGTTTTTATATTAGATTATCTGTTGTAATATAGATCAATCATTTACCATTAACTTGCCCTTTAAAAGGAATCGCTATGCCTAATCCTATTACGGTGATTAAACCTAATATGTTTTATGAAAAAATTGAACAACAACATAGCTTTGTGCTTAATGTTGTTGCTTCATGGTGTTCTGATTGTACTCAACAGCAAGAAAATATTAATCGTTTAGTAGATACGTTAGATGCAAAACTAGCAGTGTTTCAATTGGTTGCACAGAAGACTAAAGGCGCTTTTATTGATCAACAACATCAAGATTTAGTTGATGAGCTTGGTGGGCATGGTTATCCTCGCACAGTATTAGTGATAGCTGGTAAAGTGTTAAGCACGGATAATGTAGAAGTTATTAAACAACAAGATTTAATTAATTTAGCGAATAAATTCAACGCATTATTAAGTGCTTAAAGGAACCCTTAAGGAATTGTATGTCTGCACCAACAACATTACCTGCTGAAAAAAAAATGGCCGTTATATTTCGTATGGAGCCTGGGTCGTTGGGGCCCGATGGCTTACAATATATCGAAGAATTTTGTACATTTGCGCAAACCCAACTGCAAGCTTGTGCGGCTTATTATCTTAATTTTTTTATTGAAGCACGAATTGATAAAACATTACCAGAGATGAGTTTTGTATTAGGTAACAAAAGTTTAAATCAAACGCAAGTTGAGAAATACTTAGCACTATTTGACGAAGATTTTGCACATTTTGAAGATCAGTTAGAAACCAATTTAGAAGCAATTGTAGATCAATTTTTTGGTCGTTAATGCATTAAACACCTTATCCACTATCGAATAAGGTGTTTAATAATTTTGTCTAGATTCACCTGTTAGGTGAATAGTGATTTATCAAGGTTGCTACTGTTTGTCAGCTGGAAAAACCACACCTGTTTGCTGTCGAATTTCTTCTATAACTTGAGATGTTTGCAATGCTCGCTGCTCCAACACAGGGTTAATCTGAGCTTGTTTGATTTGAGCAACAAAAGCCAATGCTTCATAACACATACTGTTATCAGATTGTGGCTGCGATAGCGTTTGCTGATCTTCCCCTTTGTTGTTTTGGTAAACAACATTAAAACACTGCCCAACATGCTCTATTAATAAAGAGCCTGACTCTCCTTGAATTTCGCTTACTTGGCTTGAACCAGATATTTTGGAATGATCGATGGTCACTGCAAAGTCTTGATAATCTAATATGGCACTGCCACAACCATCAACACCAGATTCAAGCAATGTTGCTTGTGCTTTAATTGTGTTGGGTTTACCGAATAGAGCACAGGTTAATGCAACACAATAAAAGCCAATATCCATGATCGAACCATTAGAGAATTTCGGGTAGAACGTATTAGGTTTATCTCCTGCTAGGTAAGCTGGGTACCTTGATGAGTATTGGCAATATTGAATGTGGGCTTTACGAATTTTGCCTAAGCACGGCAAGTTATCTTGTATGACCTTAAAGTTTGGTAAGTGTGCTGTCATGTAGGCTTCAAAGAAGATGACATTATTATCTTTAGCTGTTTGATATAAATCTTGTGCTTGTTCAAAAGTAGAGCTCAATGGCTTCTCACAGATTACGTGTTTACCATGCGCCAACATCAATTTACTTTGTTCATAATGCAACGAATTAGGGCTTGCAATGTAAACCGCATCAATCTCTTTTGACATGGCTAAATGTAATAAATCATCAAAAGACAACGATGCATTAAACTTATTCGCAAAGGACTTCGCTCTTTCAAGTTCACGCGAATAGACTCCATGAAGCTGCATAACTTGATCGTGATTGTTTGGTGGATTATTAGTACCTTCAATAAACTTTTGTGTAATCCAGTTAGTGCCGATCACTGCAAATTTAATCATCATTCAATCCTGTATAAAAATACTGTTAGTGACCATCAAGATCACACATAAACCAAGGTTAACAATAAAATCGCATCGAACAAAGTAACAAAGTGTGATAAAAATACCGGCTAATTATCTGAACCATAAAAGAATAACCTAATGCCATTACCTGCTAATCAACTTATCGACGATCTCGCATCAGCATGCCAAATCAAAGCCTCTCAAGTTAACAGTGCCATACAATTATTGGATGATGGCAATACAGTCCCATTTATTGCACGTTATAGAAAGCATTTAACTGAATCGCTAGATGATAGTCAGCTGAGACTATTAGAAAGTAAGTTAACCTACTTTAGAGAGCTAGCATCACGAAAAGAGAGCATTATTAATGCTATTGAACAGCAAGGTAAATTAACGACAGCCTTAAAAAATCAAATCCAATCCATTAAAGATAAAGTTACTTTAGAGCATTGTTATGCGCCTTTTAAAATATCACGAATAACGAAAGCGAAACTAGCAGAGGATGCTGGTTTAGGGAGTTTGGCAGAACAACTTTGGCAATCACCGAAACAAGACCTAAGTAAATTAGCTGCTCGTTACATTAATGTTGCTAAAGGTTTTGAGAGTAAAGAGAAAGTGTTAGCAGGGGCATTGGCCATCGCTATCAATAAAATAGCACAGGATGTGAAACTACAAAGCATGTTAAAAGATCATCTTGTTGAACAGGCTGAACTGACTTCCACCGTGGTAAAATCTAAAATTGATGACGCTATTAAATTTAAAGATTATTTTGATTTTAGTGCTCGTTTAAATCGTTTACCAGCGCATAGAGTATTAGCTATGTTACGTGGTAAAGCAGAAGGCTTCTTACGTTTAAAAATTAATCCAGATCCTTTTCAAAAACATAAAAATGCCTACAGTTATTGCCAAACTATGATGGCAAAACAGTTAGGTATTTATCTTGATAAAGAAGACCATGATTCATGGCATAGGTACGTTATTGATAATGCTTGGCACACAAAGCTATTACCGAGTCTAGAAAAACAGTGCTTAGTACAACTCAAAGAGCAAGCTGACATTGAAGCCATTGAGCAATTTGCTAATAACCTAAAAGCCTTATTAATGGCGTCTCCTGCGGGTGCTAAAATAACGTTAGGGTTAGACCCTGGCTTTAGAAGCGGTTGTAAATTAGCTGTGGTTGATCAAACGGGTAAACTATTAGCGACTGAAACTATTTACCCTCATCAACCACAAGCGCACATTGATAAGGCCACACAGGTAGTGACTAGGCTAATTAACCAATATAAAGTGGAATTAGTCGCCATTGGTAACGGTACAGCCTCTCGAGAAAGTGAACATTTTATTGCTAATATCATCAAAGAACTCGGTTCTCCAATTCAGGCTATTTCGGTCAGTGAAGCGGGGGCTTCTGTGTATTCTGCTTCAGCTTTAGCAGCGCAAGAGTTTCCACAATTAGATGTAACTTTACGTGGCGCGGTATCTATTGCTCGTCGTTTACAAGATCCATTATCGGAATTAGTGAAAATTGAAGCGAAAGCGATTGGCGTCGGTTTATATCAACATGATGTTAATCAAACTGCGTTGGCCAATCGATTACAAGCTGTTGTGGAAGACTGTGTTAATAATGTAGGTGTTGATTTGAACACCGCATCCAGTTGTGTGTTAGCTCATGTTGCTGGTTTGAATGCCAGTTTAGCGAACAATATTGTTGCTTATCGTGAAGAAAATGGACGTTTCAATTCAAGACAAGCACTTAATAAAGTACCTCGTTTAGGTGCTAAAGCTTTCCAACAGGCCGCTGGATTTTTAAGAGTAGTAGACGGCGATAATTGCCTTGATCAAACCATTTTGCATCCGGAGCAATACTCACAAGCAAAAAAATTAGCGGCTCATAATAAACAAGCGTTAGCGGAGATTATTATTGAAAAACAAACGTCTAATTTAACTTTACCTCCTGCGAACGATGCACAAACGCTTGAACAATATAAAACGATTTTAGCAACCTTAACTTTAGCGCGTCTCGATCCAAGAGAAGAGTTTAAAATGGCAAGCTTTGAGCAATCAATTAATAAAATTAGTGATTTAGAAGAAGAGATGGAATTACAAGGGGTGGTAACTAATGTTGCTAATTTTGGTGCTTTTGTTGATATAGGCGTACATCAAGATGGTTTGGTACATATTTCTATGTTGACTGATCGTTTCGTGGATGACCCTCATAAAATTGTAAAAGTAGGGCAGATCGTTAACGTTAAAGTCGTCAGTGTAGAGATACAACGAAAACGTATTGCATTAACCATGAAACACGTCAGTCAGCCTAAGAATTAAGTCGAATTACATTATGAAGTTAAACAAACGTTTATTATCTCTTTCTGAAATGGTGAATGAACCTTATGATTTGGTATGGGACTGTTGTTGTGACCATGGGTTATTAGGTTTTAAAATTCTCGCTGGTGGACTTATTAAACAACTGAATTTTGTTGATGTAGTCCCAGAAATTACGGATAAACTGGCATTAAAATTACAGCAACATGGTCACCATTTACCTGCAGATGTCAGATGGAAGGTGTTATGTCAGGATGTAAGTGAAATTAAGTTAGCAGAATCAGCATTGCAGTTACCCATGACGGCTAAACAACTAGTAATTATCAGTGGTATAGGCGGAGACTTAATGATTGATATAATGAAACGCCTTGTGACGACTTGTAAGGACTTGCACCTTGACTTCCTTTTATGCCCTGTACAACACACCTATAAATTACGTAAAGTATTAAGGGAATTAGAGTTCAAATCAAAAGCTGAACGTTTAGTACTAGAGAACAAACGTGGTTATGAATTATTGTTAATAAGCCAAATAGAAGGGCAAGCAATCAGTTTAACAGGGAGTGATGGGTTATGGAAAAGTCATCCATCCGCTACGATTTACCTTAAAAAGTTGATGACTCATTATCAACGCAGTGTCATTGCTGATAAACATAATCAATTAAATCAATCAGCCTTAGATGATTACCGTCGTGTTGAACAACGATACTTATAAAAATACTTCTGTTTAATCAAATAATACGCTAATAAAAAAAGCCACATAAAAATATTATGTGGCTTACTGTTTTGGTTAAGCTAGATTTTAGATGCTAGATGCTAGATGCTAGATGCTAGATACTAGATACCTAGAGCTTGACCACCGCCAATTTGGATTGTTTCAGCAGTAATAAATGCCGCATCTTTACTTACTAAGAAAGAGATAACGCCAGAAACATCTTCAGGTTGACCTAAACGACCCAACATGATGCTATCTTTCCATGACGCAAATACTTCTGGTTTAGTTTCTTTAATTTGTGCGTGGAATGGAGTATCGATAGTACCTGGAGATACTGCATTTACACGGATGCCTGCAGGTGCTAATTCTTTAGCAAGTGCACGTGTTAAGGTATGGACAGCTGCTTTAGACGTACCGTAAATACCAGCGCCTGGGCCACCAGCGTTCCATGCGGCATTTGAAGTGTAGTTAATGATTGAACCACCTTCAGCTTTTTTCAAGAATGGAATCGCTGCGCGAGAAACAAATACAGCACTATCAAGGTTAAGTGCCATTACAAAACGGTAAAACTCAGTTGTCATCTCTTCGATTGGACTACGACCGCCTAGACCACCAGCGTTATTAACAACAACATCAATTTGACCATATTTATTACCAATTGCAGTTACATTTTCTGTTACTGCAACGTCATCAGTTACGTCAAAACCGTAGTATTCAGCTTCGATACCTTCAGCTTTAAGCTCAGCAACACGTGTTGCACCGACTTCATCTTCGATACCGTTAAGTACTACTGTGTAACCATCTTGACCAAGGCGTTTAGCTACTTGGAAACCAATTCCACCAGTTGCACCAGTGATTAAAGCAATTTTTTTAGACATATTTATATTCTCATTGACTAGTTAATTGATCGTTATGCCAGAGGCACGAAGGAGGCGATCAACAATGTTATAAAGAGGTCCTTAATTTATTATTAAAGTTTGGTATTAAAGAAGAAATTGTTTTCTATATTCACAATGTCAGTCTTGTTACTTTATAACCTTGGTGATCACCTTTAAAAGTTAATTGATATAAAGCATTCGCTGTAAATACATATCAATCTAAATCACGGTGTTATTGTATTACAAATAATGCGTTTGTAAAATCGTTTATCAAACAATAATAAGGGTAAATTAATCTAAAAATACGTTTTAACTACTGTAATTTTTGATCTAATGATGGAAGGTGAATTGTAATCAGATAAGTTATATTATTAAATTAATCTATCTTTATTATTTTATGTTATTGATTTTTATGATATTAATGTTATTCGTTGTTTTGTTTTTTAACTTTTTCTTTGACAGTGTGTTGAATTAACTTAGTTTAATACATGGATAAATATAATGATTTATAAGCTGTTTTGTATGATTTAATTAAGTGCCAAATTGTGATCGACACCTCATCACTCTATACTCTATTTGTTGTACATAATGCATTAATTTAAGTTTTTATTTTAAGTTATTAGAGCTTTTACCTCCAGATATGTGAGCAAATGTATTGTGAGAATTTAATATTTAGGTAGCTTTGTTCCCATTCAATTTTTAAGCCTCTCCCTATAAATTATCAATAAATCGATGGGTTAGTATGATGTGCAGTCAATGTTGAGTATGATGCCGCTTCATATTATTTCCATGTATAACCTCATTCTGGTTAACGGAAGCGAAACATGATTTAAAATCAGGTAGTTAGGTTTTTATTAGGCTGTAGGTAGTTCAAGTAAATTATTTAACGTAGAAATCTGCATAAATAAGAATTTTGCCTCGCTTTTGTTATCCAGTATGGAGGATATATAAGTCGTTATTTATTTAGAGATTGTTATGCAGTTATTAAAACGTGTTGTCCATCCGTCGATCACAGACATCAATTTAACACCAGAACACCCCGAAAGTTTCACTCGCCTTGCAACACGAGCTATTGTGATTAAACAAGGTAAAATTCTGTTAATGTTCACCGAGCGTTATAATGATTACTCTTTACCAGGTGGCGGTGTCGATCTGGGGGAGGCAATAACAGAAGGTTTAGAGCGTGAATTATCTGAAGAAACTGGCGCACAACAGATTACAAATATTCAGCCTTTTGGTTTATTTGAAGAGTACCGCCCACATAACAGTGCAAAACATCGCTCTGAATGCTCAATTATGCACATGCTTTCCTATTGTTATACTTGTGATATTGCTGATCAGCTTGCAGAAAATAAGTTAGAAGATTATGAAGTTAAGAATGGTATGCATGTACGTTGGGTAGATATTGAAGAAGCCATTCAACATAACTTGCATACCATTGAGCACGACCCAAAGCAGGGCCTATCTATTCAACGTGAAACTTATTTAATGCAACAGATTAAACAGCGTTTACTTTAATGATTACAAAGTAAGTGTCAGAGCATGATTAAAACATGCTCATAGCTCATTTAGATTGGCTAAAATGTTTGCTGCTTTTTCTCTAATAACGATTTTTTGGCCGTTATCTATTTTGTCCCAATTTCGCACTGGAAAGGACATTCTTGGATTTTTGGAAAACTTGTCATAGTGCTGGTCGATAAAGTTCCAATATAAACTGTTAAGAGGACAGGCATCGGCACTGACTTTTTCTTTTACCTTATAACGACAGTTTTTACAGTAATCACTCATTTTATTGACGTAATTACCGCTAGCGGCATAGGGTTTGGTGGCAATCCAGCCGCCATCTGCAAATAAAGCCATGCTTCGTGTATTGGGGAGTTCGACCCATTCAATGGCATCAATATAAATTCCCAAATACCATTCATCTACTTGCTCAGGAGCGATTCCTGCTAATAACGAAAAATTACCCGTTATCATTAATCGCTGAATATGGTGTGCATAGGCATGCTCTAAAGATTGTGAAATAGCACTCTTCAGACATTGCATTTTCGTTTTCCCGTCCCAAAAATATTTTGGTAAATCTCTACTGGCAGAAAGCACATTTTGAGATGAATAATCAGGCATATTAACCCAATACATACCTCTTACATATTCACGCCAACCAATGATCTGCCTAACAAAACCTTCAATTTGAGGTAAAGTGATCGCCCCACGTGAATGTGTAAATGCATGTAATGCAGTTTGCACCACTTCCATAGGATTAATCATTTTACAGTTCAAGGAAAAGCTTAAACGAGAATGGTATAAGCTCCATGAATATGGTGAGTTAACTGTCATCGCATCTTGAAAATTACCAAAGTTTGGTAATTGATGTTCACAAAAATAGTGTAATAATTGTAGCGATTGTTGACGATTAATTGGATAGTCCACTTGTTCAGAGGATTCACCTATGGTTTTAACTTTGTGTGCCTCAATACGTGTTAAATAGGATTTTGCTGGGTTATCAAAAATCAATGGACGAGGGATCTTTTTAAGGTCCGATACACTAAATGATTGGCGATTATTCGCATCATAATTCCAAGCGCCACCTTGTGGTTTGCCTGCTTCCATCAATATATCAAAGCGCTTCCGCATAAAACGATAGAAAGTTTCCATTCGCACATGTTTTTTAGGCGTAAAGTGTTCTCGTAACTGCTCAAAGGGCAGTAAAAAATGCTCTGTGTCCTCCTCAAACATAGGTAAAGTGATTTGCTTTGACATCTGATGTAGTTGATCTCGTAAACGATACTCATCAGGTTGCTGGTAGTGGATTGCCTCACAACCATATTGCTTGGCCAATGCCGTTAATAGATCAGGTAAATCTTGATATTCATTGGTCTCATCTAAAGTGAGGTAACACACTTGATGACCCTGCTTCTTTAAATGATCTGAAAAGTCTGCCATAGCTGCAAAGAAGGCGGTTATTTTTTTAATATGATGCTTAGTATAATCAGCCTCTTGTTGTAACTCTGCAATGATATAAACAACATCATTATCAACTTGTTGGAACCAACTGTGTAATGGGTTTAGTTGATCGCCTAATATTAATTTAAGCTGTTTTGCTTTCATTAGTTTTCCTTGTCTTGTCTGCATTATACTTGCTTAGTTGATGTTGCTTTATGGCGACGACATCGCTCCGAGCAATAACGCACTTGTTGCCAGTTAAGTTGCCATTTCTTGCGCCAATTAAATGGCTTATTGCATGTGACGCAAATTTTGCTTGGTAGGAACGGTTTGTTATGCATCTTATTGTTTACTCTTGGTAGAACGAGGGCGACGCTTTCGCACATGTTTAGCCACAATACGTTGACCCTCTTGTCGTGTGTCAATCCGTTTACGAAAACTCCATAATAGATCGCGTGCAATTTTTCCTGTTTGTTCAATATCAACCATAGGCTCAGGGTAGCTTTCGCCTATCGTAAATTGATAAAGCTGCTGTTCCATTGCTGATAAGATCCATGGAGTATGAATAATCTCATTGGGTATGTCGGATAGTTGAGGGAGCCATTTTCTGATGAAATCACCGTCGGGATCTTTTTCTTGAGATTGTTTCACTGGGTTATATACGCGGATTATATTGGTCCCAGTGACGCCTGATTGCATTTGAAATTGCGGATAATGAATACCAGGCTCAAAATCCAGAAACAATTTAGCGAGATATGTAACACCCAATCGCCAATCCACTAACAAATGGTGACACAAAAAGCTGACTAACATAGCGCGCATTCTAAAATTGATATAACCGGTTTTCATTAAGCAAAGCATGCAAGCATCAACTAATGGGTAGCCAGTTTGTGCATTCTTCCAACGTGCTAACCTTGTTGTTACAGATAGGCCACAATGTTGCTCAGGGTAATCAAAATGGTGATAAGCCGCATTGAGGTGACGCCATTGCATTTGATGCTCACTTTCAAACTTTTGAATAAAGTGGCAGTGCCAATGCAAGCGCGATGCTAAACCGTCAATGGGTTTTTTCCAACCAAATTCAGGACGCTTTTGTAAAATAGCCTGATAGCATTGTTTTAAACTAATGTTCCCCCAAGCTAGGTAAGGTGATAAGCGAGAGCAACTTTTGCGGCTTGCTAAGGGTTTAGAAATATTAAAGTGGTAATGTTTCCCTCGTCCGCCTAGAAATGAGTTGAGTATTTTATGTGCCCATTGCTCTCCACCAGTTAGCATTGATGGATCCATTATCAGCCAATCATCGGGTAGTGTTGCTTGTGGTAATGCTATTAGGGCTTTATTAGGCACTAAATTATGTGTAGAAAGTTTTGGTGAAGTGAGTTCGCCTTTGATTACTTTACGCCACTGTTTATCCCAACCTTGTCTATCTTTTCTGGCACGAACTACCGCACCAGTCGGTGTTTCATGCCATTGAACTTTATGTCGGTTACACCAACTTTTTATTTGTTTATCCCGTTCAAAGGTGACTAATAACCCCGTTTCTTCGTGGCTAAAGAGTTGTTTAATAATAAATTTTTTTTGTATCTCATCTAATGCCGCTACAGCATCCCCAAAGAAAACATAAACTTGCGAATTAAATGCCGCGAGTTGTTGATTTAAATCTTGTATTGATTGCCATACAAAACGCCAATGGCGAAGATCATAATGTGGATCATTCACCAAGCAAGGTTCAAATACGTAATAGAGTAAAGTTAAACCAGACTCAACAGAAGATGCTAAGGGTTGATGATCACTCAATCTTAAGTCACGCTTTAACCAAACTAAGTTAATGGCTTTACGTTCTATTATTGACACGTTATTCATAGATTATGATACAGGCCAGTCATCTGCAGTGACTGAATCTAGAGGTGGTTGTGTTTGTTGCTTACCTTGTTCAGCCCAAATTGCTTGGTATTCACCATTAGGATCATGTATTTGAGTCTGTTTCTTTAAGTTAAAGTGCCTGCCTCCACGTGGGTCAACTCCAACGCCTGCGATATACTGCCAATTTCCCCAGTTGATGGCAGCATCATAGTCGATTAAATGTTGTTCAAACCATGCCGCACCGTATCGCCAATCGACACTTAATTCATTCACTAAACAACTAGCGACAATCTGTCTACCTCGGTTACTTAGGTACCCGGTTTCAACTAATTCATTAATGCAAGCATTAACCAATGGGAAAGGGGTGTTAGCGGTACACCATTTTTTAAAACGCTCAGGGTAAAAAGAAGTTAGAGGATTTGAACTTGCTAAGCCTTTAAACTGATATAATTTATCTTGTATTTTATAATGTAACCACTGAAAGTATTCGCGCCATAACAGTTCATGATAAAGGCTTTCTGTTGATGCACTTTTGCCATGTAGTTGCTCAAACTCATTAATGTAATTCGTTACTTGCGTTACAGAGATAAAACCATAATTGATCCAGGACGATAACTTACTGCTATTATCCCAACCATCAAGTTTGTTTCTGACTTCTTTGTACCTTGCTGGTGCCGATGATGAAAAGTATTGTTGAAGTTGTTCAAATCCAGCTTGCTCGCCGCCAGTGAAGTAATAACCTCGTTGCTGAGCATTCATTTTAATATTTTCAGATAGATGTTTTTCGACAAATAATTCATTCCAACACCTATGATATTCGTCTAACGGTTGGTTAAATTGCTTTGGCAATTGGTAAGTAGCAGTTTGTGGAATGGCAGGTGAGATACTAGCAACCGCTTTTCTAAATTTAGAGTAACTTGCTGGTAAATCTGATAAAGAAAAGGGCAACGCTTGTTCGGTGAATAGGGTAAATTGCTCTACTAAGTGTATGTCTAGTTGTGGCTGATGCTGTTGTAATTGCTTGGTAATATCGCGTTCATAGGATCCAGGTCTTTTAGTTGTAACTAGATCTGTAATCGCATATTGACGGCATATAGCATTCAACGAGCTAATAGGATCAGCATTAATGATGTGCAGTCGCTGACCTAATTTCTGTAAGTTTTTATTAAGCTCATGTATACCTTGTAATAAAAAGGTAAGACGGGTTTTACCCAAGGGAAGTGCTTGTTGTTGGTTAACAGCAAACCATTTAGGGTCAATAACAGCTACGCAAATTAGCTGTTCACTTTGACTTGCTAGGTTCAGTGCCAAGTTATCATTAATTCTTAGATCTTTGGTTACCCAATATAATGTGCGTCGCATTAAAATTATCCCATAAATAGCAAAATATACGAACAATCAGTATATTGAGATCAATATCTAGCGCTTAGATTGAATGCTTTAATAATAAAACGTGAGTAGGGATAAGTGTATTGAAAAGGTATTAAGTAGGTTAATAGTCGGATCAAATGGCTTAGCCACACAATTGTGTTCGTTTTGCTAAGCCATTTTTGCTTCGAGTTTAAGGCTTCTAAGGTATGGTTTGTTAACTTAACTGAATTGCTTTATTTCTACCGGTTGCTTTAGCTTGATATAGTGCAATATCAGCTCGCTTTAAGATCTCATCTATCTCTTCACCATAAAAGTTACGTTGTGCAGTACCAATCGATAAAGTGATGGATATATCCTCTTCACCATTAACAGGAATTAGAGTATTTTGCATTTGTGTACAAATGTTTTGCGATAGATGTAAAGCTTGCTTTGCATTGAGTCCTACGGTAATAATGACAAATTCTTCGCCACCTAATCGAGCTAATACCACTTCCTTTGGTAATGCTGCTCTTAATGTAATAGCAATTGCTTTCAATACTTCATCGCCGACATCATGGCCGTAAACATCATTGACCTTTTTGAAGTGGTCGGCATCAAGCATTAATATAGAAATATCTTGCTCAGATTGTAAATATTGTTCAGCTTCAATAAAGAAGTGGCGACGGTTACTAATTCCTGTTAATACATCTGTGTTAGCAATGTACGCTAGGCGTTCTTCTAACTCAATACGGTCGGTAATATCAAAGGCAGATGTACGAGCAATAGCAAAATGTCCCTTTTCTAAAATAGAGGTAGCAGATGTAGAAACAAAGAAGGTATGACCATCTTTGCATTGTATCTCTAGTACAACACCTTCAATTTGATTATCTAATTGCAATTGCGCTAGAAAACGCTCAAATGTTGTGATGCTAGACGGGGTCAGAAAATCTGTAAAAGGTCTCCCTATTACTTCTTCATGTTGATAACCAAGCCAGTTTAATTCAGTTTGATTAATTTTTAGAATAATGCCTTGTTTATCTAGGCTGTGGTAGCCACAAGGTGAATTTTCATAAAGGTCATTAAGTTCTTCTTTAATGATGCCATCATATACGATTTCTCTGCGTTTTTGCTCGGAGATAAATAGCAGTAACAGTAAAATAGCCGCCGCTGCCAGATAAAGTAATACAATGACAACTTTTGCAAAGTGCGTATTAAATATAGAATGCTCATTGATGGTTTCATTAGGCAAAAAGATAACTAACTTCCAATCAGTTACTTTTTTAGATTGGTCAACCACAGTTAAATTAACATTTTGTTCATTTTGAAACATACCAATGCTATCAAGGTTAAAAGGATTGATAGAGACATAGCGAAATATGCCTGATTTAGAGTGATAAATACCGTCACGATTTTGATTAATGGTTGGCCAAGCATCTGGATATAAATCTTTGAATTTTTGGTCTACATTATCAAGGCTTGCACCCCATTCATTATTTCTATCGTGGTTGCTTAACCAATAACCTTGTGGGTCGATTAACATACCTTGGCCACTAATACGCAGCTCCATTTGCTTTCGAAAATCTTCAAGTAATTCATTAGCAAAATAGTTCATGACCATTAATCCGAGTTTTTCTCCTTTTGAATTAAAAATAGGCGTCGCAAAACGGATCACTGGTTTGTAAGGAACTTCCACTTTCCCATACTCCATATTAAGTTCCATTGCAGAGACATACACCTGACCTTTTCTTAGTTTTTTACTTTCTTTAAAGTAAGAGGAGTCTTGTTTATTCTGTAGATTATCAGCATTGACGATAGTAGGTTGACCACTATTATAATTCATTCGGATTTTTTCATTACCTTGCATGTCGATTAAACGAATTTGATCGTATCGATTAAAAGTAACGGCAAGGTTGATGAACAAGGTTTCTAAGCCTTTACGACTGATTGGGCTGCCGTACTCAAGGAAGTTAGCTAATACGTTAGAGCGAGTACTCATCTGCAATACCATTAATTGCATTTGCATCTCTTTTTGTAGTACTTGCGTAGTAGAAGAAACAAAGGCTTCTTCTTGATTTAGCATAGTTTTAGCTACATTTTGCGTATATTGCTGGTAAGCATAAGTTAATAATAACGTTATTGAGATCGCTAATAACGCATAACTCCAAATGAATCGCTTAATTATAACGGGCCAGATGGAGGTTAATTGTAACTCAGAAGTTGACGGTAATTGTGTTAATGTCATAGATTGCTCTTGTTATTATATTTTATGGCTGTTGTATTAGTTACTAGTAGTTTGACCTGCATTGTTGATTAAAATTCGCTAGTGTGTGGGTCAAGTGTAAATTCAATGCCATGCAACGATAGGGCATCAATACTGACTTTATTAAATTCCATAACCGCCCCTAAACGGATTGTTTGTTGTTGTGCAGCTTGGATAAAATCAAATAGATATTGAGAAGGTGTGTCAAACAATTGTAATGCGAGTGTTTTACTAAAAATAATGTCTGAAATAGGCAATGACATTAACATATCAATGGATAGCGATTGTGTATCTTCAATAAACCAATAGATTTTTGAGTTGTTTAACCTTGCCATGACGATTAATGAGAAAAACGGCGAAGGTTTAGCGATAGATTGAGGGTACTTTATGTACAAATCAATTTGATTTTTACCACCACTTAAGCGCTCAGCCAACAATAACGCACGATCGTAATTCACTCCATCAGGAAACCAATCGAATATGCTTTTTACATTGACTATTTTATTGGCGTCACTGTCTAGTTTAATTGACGAGATTTGTTTTTGGCTCATGCCATAGGGACAAAGTAGAGCACTAGGTTTATTACCGATCTGCCCGGTATGATGGTCGATCAAAAATAATGGGTGGGCTGAAATATCAGTTTTTTGTTGTTGAATTAAGTGCTTTAAATAAATTTTAGAAAATAAACTAATCAAAATTTGACGTGATTGCTGCGTATTTGGGATATGGCTTAAACTTGCTAAAATAGTAAATCCTAAGCTATTAGTTAGATCATATAACGCATGGCTTAAGTTAGCTTGCATTTTTCCATAGAGCATTAAAAAAGGGCGTTGTTTAAGATTCATTAAGTTGTTTAAGACTTCCATTAAACGCAAGTTTGGCGTGTTTAAATCTATAATCAACAATTGTAAGTCATGAATATTAGTGAGAGATTGTTCTGCTGTGTAAATATACAGGTTATCTAATCCCTGCAACTGTTTAGGCCTTTTTGCTGGTGGATACTCCGATATTAACCCTGTCTTGTAGTGTTTTAACCAACGATTGAACAATGTAAGGCTATTATGCTGCCATTCTTCTGTTGCCTGCTGTAAGTGTTGGGTAGATTGACAATGATCAAAACTGGGTAGGTCTATCGCCATACTAGGTAACTCACCTAGCCAAAATATTTGTAGGTCTTCACGTTCTTTTAATAGTTGTATTAGGGAGTCACATTGAACATGTGACTCAATACTATTATCCAAAATAACGGCACTGCCTAATGGCGATGAACTTAATTGTAAGATGAGAATAGAGAGGTCGCTGATCTTTTGTTTAATATCAATGTTTGCCACAGCAATCAGGCTATAAAGGGGGAAAATACCTCCATAACCTGTCTGCTCAGAGCTTAATAAAAGGTGTAACTCTTGTTCACTTAATATAGAACTCTGTTGAGAGTTAAACATCTTATGCTTCTAGTAGCTCTGGTAAAAATTCGCCACTGTTTTCAGGGTATATAATATACTCGCCATGGTATTTCACTTTGGACTTATAATCCGTCACCTTGTGTAATAACAGTGTATGTTGGTAAGCCGCAGCTAGCGCTTCAGGAATATCTCCTCGAATATATAAGCTTAATGGTTTCACTAGCAAGCCATCTTCAAAGTGCGATTCAAATTGTTCAGTGCAAATTATTAAAGATGCTTGGCCACCGCTATGACGATTTAGTTTTTCGCCAACAACAAGATCAGTATTTACCATCCATTGTTGTGCAATCAATTGTTCACAGAGTGCAGAAACTTGTGTTTTATAAACAGGTTTTGCACTCAGGCTTTCATCAAACACATGTTCATAGGTACGTTTAATCGCGGCGAAGGTCGTCACAAGAGCTGCATTTTTACCTAAACTACGAGCTTTGCGTTGCCAAATCGTCAAAGTGGGTAATACATCACTTTCATAGCGTTTTTTCTTGATTGCATTGGTTGTCCATGCTGCTAAGAAATGTGTTTCACTAAGTGGGTTTTTAGGAATTTTTCCTTTCGTTTGTGCTTCGTTTAAATCTGCTAATGCATCGCTAACCACTTGATGAACTGATGTTGAAAAACTTGTCATGACGATCCTGCTATTAAAAAGTGTAATAACAAAATTATGACAGGCTAACTAGAAACGAACAAGTAAAGTTAAAGTAAATTACACTCATATTCAGTATAAATACAGCTGATAGGGAGGTGATTGATTTGAGGGCAAAAAAATCGTATAAAAAACAACTCTTTGATATGAAATAGGTGAATTTGCTTTAATAACATCAATGCAAAATAATGCAAACTTGATTACACTCTTACTATGTTCGATTAACTAGGTTTTATATGTCTAATTTCAGTCTAAAATTGGTACCGCCTTCTAACAAGAAAATATCACTGGTTTTAGGTAGTGGTGGTGCTAGGGGAATGGTACACATAGGTATTATTAAGTGGTTAGTTGAACATGGTTATGAAATTCAATCTATTTCTGGTTGTTCTATCGGTGCGTTGATCGGTGGGGTTTATGCCGCTGGAAAGTTAAAAGAGTTTGAACAATGGGTATGTGGATTAGATAAATTATCTATTATCTCGTTATTGGATATCTCATGGACCTCTAGTGGATTATTGCGTGGCGATAAAATCATTAATACCCTAGTCGGCTTATTAGGTGACCAAACGATTGAAGAGTTGCCTTTAAAGTATACTGCGGTGGCTGCTGATATTAAAAATGAAAAAGAGGTTTGGATTAATTCAGGTTGTTTGTTTGATGCGATCCGCGCCTCTATCTCATTGCCCTTATTTTTTACACCTGTAGAAAAAGATGGTGTGCAATTGATAGATGGTGGTGTACTAAACCCTGTGCCGATTGCGCCAGTGTTTGGTGATAATACAGATGCTATTATTGCAGTGAACCTAGCTGGTGAGTTTAATTATAATTGTGATGAAGTTGATACGTTAAATGATGTTATTAATGAGGTTGAAGATCTTGCTTTCCACCAAAAAATCGGTCACTACATTAAACAGTTAAGTGAGAATCTTAGTATCACAGAAGCTAAACCCTCGACAATTGCTGCCTACGATGTTGCCGACCAAGCTTTTGATGCGATGCAAGGCACCATTGCACGTTTAAAGTTAGCAGCTTATCCTGCCGATTATAATATCGTGATAGCACGTAACGCCTGTGGGACGTTAGAGTTCGATCGCGCCAAGGAGATGATTGACCTTGGCTATCGAAGTGCAGATAAAATATTAAAGAATATTCAACCCTAACCCCCTGATTAGTTACCGTTTAAAGGATAAAAAGTGAACGCCATTAGTAGTACTCAAGCTTGGGTAAATAAAGTCATCGTCAAATATAACATTTGTCCCTTCGCACGTAGGGAAGTTGATAGAGGCAGTATTCGTTATGTTGATGACAATAGTACAGATGTTGAAACGGTGTTAGATAAATTGTTAGAGGAGTGCCGGTATTTAGATGAGCACCCAGAAGTAGAAACAACCTTATTGATATTGAGTGAAGCTTGTAGTGATTTTGAAGCCTTTTTAGACTGCGTGTACTTAGCTAATCATTACTTACAAATGAATCGTTATGAAGGTGTTTATCAATTGGCTCATTTTCATCCTGATTATTGTTTCGAGGGAGACCCTGAAGAAGCAACCTCAAATTATAGTAATCGCTCGCCATTACCAACCTTGCATATTATTCGAGAAGCCAGTATGGAGAGAGCGATTGAAGCTCACCCTGATGTGGATGCTATACCTGAAAGAAACATTGAGTTTTTGAATAAAAAGGGGACTCCTTTTTTTGCTGATTTATTAGCTAGTTGTATGCTAGCTAAATAGAAAATAGAAAATAGAAAATAGAAAATAGAAAATAGAAAATAAAAAATAGATAGATATGAGGGTATTGACTTAAGTCGAGCGAATGTTTTTTATTAAAAATAAAGTCGAATGACATGCTTATTAAATATGTCATTCGACTTAACTTAACCATTATAAATTACCGATATATTAAAAAGTTAATGCTAAATTAGCAGATACACCCACTTGATTCTCACCGGCATAAGACCCTGCAATATCTAAACTCACAAGATCAAAGGGGCTAAAACCAATACCCGCGGTGATTGAGTTATCAAGCGTCTCTTCTAAATCGATTTCATAACCTGCACGTAATTGAGCCCAACCCCAAGCATTACCTTCAAGACCTAAACGCACGAATTGAGTGTCATCGTCAGTACCAATGCCTTCGAAACGCTTTTGCTTAGTTAAGTCTGCATCAATGGCTGCAACAAAATAATCCGAACTGTAAGCAACACCAAGGGTTACTTGCGTATCAAGATGATAGCTACCATTGATTGCACCACTTGTATCAATCACATCGATCTCTTGTGCTATAAGATCTTTAACCGCAATCGCAGTACGGAAGTTATCCAAATACCAAACGGCTCCTAAATCGAAGTTAAAGGCGCTCTCTGATGTTTCACTTTCATCGTAATCATCTAAATCAAAGTTTTCTACAGTTGCTATTTGTGCATAGGTTCGCATCTGTTGATATTTGGGAGTAATACCGAAGGAGAACTCTTGACCTGCTATTGTATATTGTTGAGCCAAGGCCAAACCGGCTTCTACATAACCAAAAGCAACAAAATCAACGTTAGATGTTTCATAATCATTTGTAACGTCTGTTTGTGCAATTATTTCAGCATAACCACGCACAAATAAATTAGAAGAAACAAGCTTAGTAGGTAAAGCAATGGCGATGCCTGTACCTGCACTCACTTGTACAGGCTGTGAGCCATCTAACTCAGTAAGATTGGCATCAATAGCCGTGGTGTCGTTTGAACCGGAATCATTTAGTTCATCAATATTATCTTGAAGATCATCAAGTTCACTGATCGCATCATCTTTGTCACTGGCAGCAACATCTATACCTATAAAAACACCAAAATCATCGTGATCACGATAATTGGCAGCTAATGCTGGGTTGTAAAAGGGAGCCGTCAAATAATCCGCGGATGCAACACCTGTGTTACCCATGGCATTCCCTCGAGCATCTGCAATTTTATTTGATGCACTGGCATTCGATGCGGCTAATGAACTCAAAATAGCTAAAGCCAATAGTGATTTTTTACTCATGTTTAGTTCCTTCTAATTTAAATAGCATCGTTAGCATGGCGCAAAGGCCTTGTTAGTGCTGTTAGTCCCAGTACGCTATAAGTTATATAACTTTATGATTTAAATATAATAATACAATTAATTGAGGTGCATTATATTTTCTAAAATTTGCAGTGTATCCATAAATGAGTATTTAGTTTAATTTACATACCTAAATAAGGGTAGTTTAATTTTCAATAAACTAGAAATAATTTAAAAATATTAATTAATCTAGTCGTTTGGTGGACAATGTTAAAAGTGCATTTGTATTGCATGATGTCTGCGATTAGAATGCGCAACTCTGTCTGTTAATTCGATATGCTGTGAATATACTGGTTGGCACTGCATTAGTCTGAAAAGCAGTCGACAAAATAGTTTAACAACTATAAATTGTAGTCTTTTATGTTTTGCTTTTTCTCTGTACAGAATATCGCGTAATTTATCTTATTTTTAACCATTTCTCGTTAACAAGGAACCTTCATGGCACACCAAGCTTATCAATTATTACGTATTATTATTATCGATAGCTTTTGGAAGGGGCAAGTGAATGAACTGGATCTGTCTGGACATACTCAATTAGAAGGTACAAATGGTGCTGGTAAAACATCTTTGATGCGTTTATTGCCACTTTTTTACGGTATGCGCCCAAGTGATATAGTGAGTAAAGTAGATCAAGCTAAAAACTTTGCTGATTATTACTTACCAAGAGACTCAAGTATGTTGGTTTATGAATACCGACGTCCGGGCGGTCAAACCTGTATGGCATTAGCCAGTTCTGACGGTCGTGGAGTACAGTTTAAATTTATCGACAGTGGATTTGATAGCAAGATTTTCATTGGCGAAAATAAAATACCGTTAAGCGTTGCAGAAGTAGAACGTGTATATCGTTCATTGGGTGTCGAGTGTTCAGTTTACTTGGGCGTCGATAAGTATCGCCAAGTCATTCAAAACCTGCGTATCGGTAGAAAGGTTAAAGAGATTCGTCAGCTACAAAATCGTTTTTCATTCAGTGATTTGGCAACACCACACCTGGATAAAGTTGTGAACGGCACAATAGAGAAGAATCTTGACTTTGATGCTGTTAAACAAATGCTGGTGGCTATTGCGGGTGACCATATTGCACGTAGTGTAGGCCAGGAAAAAGAGCAGATAACACTGAATAAACAAGATATCAGTTTATGGTTAGCGGATATTCAAGCTAGTCGTTCAATTCAAAAGGTCAGTGATAAAATCACACTATGGCAAACAGATTTTAATCAGTTAGATAACTTATTAATTAAGCTACAGCACTTACATGTTGAGATGTTAGCGCATCAAGAGAGCATTAATCTTAAACAAACAGAGCGTAGTCAACAGAAATCCCAACTTCGTGATGAAATAACTCAATTAGATAAACAACTCAAAGATCAAACTTTATCATTACAAACCGATATCAATAAGTTATTGGTTAAAATTGAAGCTGATCAAAGTCGCATCGATCTGTTAGATGAAGATAAGCTTAAGTTTGATGAAAATGATGCAGCAAGTTTTCAATTACAAGCTGATAATGCGCCACGTTACCAACAGGCTTTAAATGATGTTAATGAGATCATTGAAGCTTTTGAAGGAAATTTAAACAAAGTACAGGCTAAGTTCGAATCCTTATTACAAACCTTAACCTTACAGAAAGTGAAAGATGAAGCACGTAACCACGAGCAGGTCGCTAACGTTAAAGAACAGGCTAATACCCAATTATCAATCATTTCTGAAACCTATCAAGGTCAACTAGGTAAGTTAAATGAACAGTTGAATGATAGCTTTTTGAAACTCAATATGGATCTGCAGTTATTACAAAATGACTTGAAGATCACGGAGTCTGCACAGAAAAACATCAGTGTCGAGCCTGCTTTACAAGCAGAGATTGAGAGCAATCAACTTAATATGTCTGATGTCAAAGACCGTTTGAGCGACTTATTACAAGTGTTAAGTAGTGATAACGAGCAGCTCAATACTTTAGAGAAACAGCGTACTTTGGTCTTGGAGCAACATACTAAAAATAATCGCCAGTTAGATGAACATAAAAAATCACGTCAACAACTGCATTTACAATTGTTACCAGAAGCGAATTCATTACATCATTTCTTAAGCCATGAAAATGAAGCGCAAGGCTGGAAAGACAACATCGGTCGTGTCTTATCTGCAGAGCAGTTAGCACGTAAAGATCTCAATCCACAATGGGTAGCTGAACAAGGCGGTGTATCTAGTTTATTTGGTCTACAAATAGATTTAGATCAGTTACAGGATAACGACCTGCAACTTAATGAAAATGAGTTACGCGAAAAGTTAACCAACATAGACGATAAAATAGCATCACTCAGTGATAAATCAGAGCAGTTTGTTAGTCAAATAAGTGATTTAACTAAACAAATTGAACAACAGAAATTAGTGATCAGTGAGCGTAAACAAGCATTACAAAAAACTGAATTACAACGTCAACAATTTAAAACACAACAAGATAATCTTCTTATCAAGAAGCAACACTTTCTGAAACAAGCGGCTGCGTCCTATGAAGATGATATTAAAAAGTTAAATACCAAAATTAAACAACAACAAGCCAAATTAACTGAGTTTAAAGAGTTGCAGCAGGAACAACGCTTTGAATTAAATAATCAAATGTTAGATCAACGTATGGTGGTTGAGTCAGATCGTGATAGTCAACTGGATCAATTGGCTGAACAGTTTGCTGCTATTCAAGAAAGTGCTAAAAATCGCCAAAAAGATTATAAGCAACAACGTGACCAAGCTTTAGATAAATTAGACCCTGATGGCGAAGTAGATAAACGAATTAAACAACGTGCTGAATTAATGCAACAGCTTGAAGAGTGTGCGGTGTGGGCTCGTAAAGCGCGTGAATACGAAGACTTCATGAATAACCGTTATATCAATCGTGATCAATTGGTTGAACAAAATCAAAACCGTGAAGTACAAAAACGTAGTTTAGAAAATAGCTTGTCAGATTTAACCATTGAGAAAACAAGTTTAATTTCTGAAAAACAAAAACTATTGAAAAAAGTATCGCAGCAACTAAATGATGATGCGGACCTGCTACTGCAACTAAGTTTGGCACAACGAGAGTGTGAGCAATATGGTATTGAACCATTAGCGTCCAGTTCTGAGCCAAGTAATAATGCAGAATTAACAGTGACTTTCTGTGGAGATTGGGTCAAGCAGTTTAAAACTATCGATAAACGTTTACAGTCGCAGATTACCCAATTTAATACTGCCTTTGCTAAAAATAATGCAAATAGTGAACTATACGAAAACTGGATCAAGTTGGTAGCAGATAATGATATTTATAAAGGTGCAAGAAGTCTCTTTAAATACCAAAATCCTATTGCTGACTTGTTGAGTAGTGCTGCGCAAAAACAAAAAAATACTTATCAATTAGTGACAGTCAACGCCAATATGATCAATGAGTTTTACCAACATATTGAGCATTTTGCTCGCCGTATTAAAAGTATCGGTAAACAACTATCTAATAACGTTACCAAGCTTGCACATTTTGAAGCGCTTGCCGATATCAATGTAAACACGGTGATGAAACAGGAAGAGTTAGATTATTGGGGACCGTTGCAACAGTTCGCTAAATTATTTGATAAATACCGCGATGATTTGCGCGAAGGAGTGGGTGATATTCCTGATGATTTGATTGTTGCTATGCAAAAACTATCAGCTTATTTACCAAGTGAAGGCTTTGCTTTAGCACATCACCAATTGTTTGATATTGAGTTTACAATCTCAGAAAAAGGGCAGTTAAAGCATGCGCGAAACGCAAGACAGCTTAAAAAGATCAGTTCAACAGGACTTTCTTACTTAGCGATGTTGTCGTTGTACGCAGGTATTCTTGGCATGTTACGTGGTGAGAGTGATGCTCAAACACAAATTATATTACCCGTAGATGAATTAGGTGAACTAGCCGCTGAAAATATCGACCTGCTATTAACTATGTTTAATGACAATGCGATCACTATGTTATCAGCATCTCCTTCAACGGATCGTCATATATTATCGCTCTATGAACGACATTATAAGATTAAAGATAACAAAATATTCCATGCGCATATTCCAACATCACGATTAGATGAGCTGTTAATGCAACGTAAACAAGTTGCAGAGCAAGCAAATCAGACACAAACAACTGAATTGGAGAGCCAAGATGTTTAAGCAAACCGTTCAAAAACTATTAACAGGTGAAGTGATTTGTGAAACAGGTTTTGCAGATGAATTTTTATTCCTGCAGGCTCAAGATAACCAAGATCGTGTTAGTGACTTTTTAAGTAATTTAGATCGTCAATTAACCTTTTTGGATAGTGCTGATGCCTTTTATTGCACTTTTAACGAAGTAGATAGTGACAACACGCCGGAATTAACCGCATTGTTCACTGACATTCGTGGCATGTTCCGTCCATTAGTTGAGTTTTTAGAGCTAATCCTAACGGCTAGTCAAACTGATTTACCAATCCATGCAAAGTCAATTATTAATATCAATGAATTATTTGACCCGTTCGAGCATGATCAAACCTTACGTGAGCAATTGCGCCACTTAACATCGATTCGACCTTTTAAAACTAATAAATTAGAAAGCCGTGAACAACTGGTATTCGTTTTTCATAAATTAGAAGAAATGGGGTATTTCGTACGTAAAAATGCAGGGAGTAGCCGTTATTTTGCCACTGCTAAGTTTGATCTAATCTATCTGTTAATTGAATTTTTAAATGATTCTGAACGTATTGAATTACCGGAAACAGTTGAGCAGCAACAAGAAGAGTTATTGTTCTAATGGCTGGTTACGATACGAAAGACGTTGCAGAGTTATTACGCCAGTTAGGAGCTCATGACCAATTATTAGCAGAGGCTTATGTATTTGGCTCTGTACAGGGAGATGGTGATGAGGCAAGAAAGATTGCAGCCCTTCATAAGAAATCACTACTAAGACCAGATGATGAGCCTGGTGATTATCGCGTCAGTGCTGAACTTAAACGAATGTTAAACCGTTTAATGCGCAAGCAGAGTAGTTACCGTCAGCTTACCGATATGGGTAAAGTGATTGATGTGTTGGCAGACACTGTTAACGATTATCGCTTGTCGGTGATCAATGACCAACAGGATGATGCTGAATATTACTTAGATCAGTTAGATGATCTTCTCTATGAAGCAAAAGATAACCTGAATGTTAGTCTTGATAATATGCATTATGCTATCTCTAGTCAGTTTGGTTTTGTTACTACAATCAGTGCTAAAGTGCGAGAAAATGAACGTGCATTAAGCTACGCGCAAAAGCTATTGACGGAATTACAACAAATTGATCCTGAAACCTGTTATGAATGGATGGATTGGGCTTGTCCTGTTGAATTAGCCCGAAAAATAAGTGGTTTCATCTATTGGTTTAACCAAACGCTACCACGTTTACGTTATATCATTGATAGCATGCGATTGAGTCTATTTAAGCTAAGACGTGATGAGAAACAAGCGAGCCTGTTACGTAACATGGCACGTTACCTCCAAAAACACCCTGAGTTTGAAATTAACGAAAATATATTCGAAGATAAAAACTTACCTGAAAGCTTACGGTTTGCACCCGCAATGCCGATCAAGTCATATATTAACGTTAAAGAAACGGCTCATGAATATGCCTTAGTGGGCATAGTTCAGTCATTACGCAAACTAAACTCGGTCACCAAACCGAGTGCACGTGAAACCTCGTCAGTGGAAGTGATTGAAAATGTCGCCATGAGTTTTAGTTATGATTACTTCGAAGAACAAACAGAGCGTTTGTTTGAAATGGCGATCACTACTGGTGATGCTGTTTCAGCAGTCTCATATTGGCAAAATGCTTTAGCTGATTGGCATCAATTACAACAACATATCGAACCTGTAGCTTGGGTTGAATTAGTGTTTAGTAGCTACTGTAAATTAACTAATGCACAACAAGCGTTAATTGACATCAAGCCAAAAGGGAAGCAGCTTGAAGGTATTTCCCATAACTGGTCTTACAGTGACATTGTTGTCAAAGTGAAATAACGATGTCCGGGTATCTTTTTAATAAAATCCAATATAAGTTCTTTGCTGAACAACTAAGACAAGGTCTTAACCGGGTCAAAAAGAATAAATCCTGTGAATGGATTGTCGATGTCCATCGTTTAGGTAAGATTGAGTATGGAGATTGGGTTTACACTGAAAAAGAAAGATCTGCCATTATTGCTTTAGTGAAGTCGCAATTAAAAGTAGATCTATTGCATGATGATTTTCCTGAGGATACCTCTCGTATTGCTCGAGCTAACACTTTTAATGAAGAAAAATCTCGCACTGTGGCTGTTAGCCATGATTTTGTTTTAGTTAATAGCTTAACCATTTTGAAACTTAATCAACAAACTATCGAGATTAACGCATTTCAATCCCTAGGGTTTTATGTCAATGCAAACACTGTAGAGAGCGTAGAGCACGATTGTATTGTATTAGTAGAAAATTTAAGTGTAATGGCTAATTTATCATTACTAAAATTCAGTGCGAAATGTGCATTTTTAAAAAATGCGCTATGGGTATATCGAGGCGATATTAGAGCACAACAAACTACAGCGATGGCCTATCAGTTTTTCAGAGGTTTTAAAGAATCTCATCAATTAGTCTGTTTTGCTGACTTTGACCCTAAAGGTTTAGAAATTGCGTTAACGAGTGGTGCTGATTACGTTATAACTCCCACCGTTGATAGTATTAAAGCATTTCAGACTGATGGTGCCGATACTGATTACTTTAAGCAGGCCAGCTCAAGAAACTATATTGCGGAACACCTAGTTGATTCATCAAAAATACAACAGCTATTCAGGTTAATGTCTGAACAAAGAAGAACAATCAAACAAGAGCACATGCTGGCAAAAGCGTTAACTTTGTCGGTATCTAAAATTAATTAACATACAATAAAGACCAATTAACAAGTAAATACAAAAAGCAGGAATAAACATGCAAATAGCAAAAAACAGTGTAGTTGAATTTCATTATCGCGTTAGTGAAGGTGAAACGTTATTAGAAAATAGTCAGGGTAATCATCCATTGCTTTATCTCCACGGTCACGGTGGTTTATTTGAAACCATGGAAGCCGCTTTCGTGGGTAAGTCAGTAGGTGATGAATTCGAGGTGACATTAACACCGGAACAGTCATACGGTGAACGTCGAGAGTCTGCTATTCAACGCATTCCCTTAAAACACTTACAGGGCGCTAAAAAATGGTCTGCAGGCATGGTTGCAACGGTTGAGTCTAATCAAGGTAAACAAGAAGTAATGTTAATCAAAGTAGGTCGCTTTAACGCCGATTGTGATTTAAACCACCCATTTGCAGGTAAAACACTAACATTTAATATTCAAGTTGCAAGTGTTCGTGAAGCAACAGCAGATGAAATTTCTCATGGTCATGCCCATGCTAAAGGTGGTTGTGGTCATTAATCGTAAAGGTTAATCAAATGAAACGTATTACGTTATATACCATGGCTAATTGTCCACACTGTAAAACAGCGAAACAATACCTTGAACAACAAAAAATTACTTTTCGTTCTGTGGACGTAAAAAGTCCGACAGGGCAAAAAGAGTTTGCTAAAACAGGCTTTAGAGGTGTTCCTATTTTAAAAATTGGCGATCAATTTTTAAATGGCTTCAGCGTGAAAGGCTTTAATAATTTGTATAATAATTAAAGTAAATCCTGTGACTAATTGAGCGATTCAGTGGCACTGCAGATACTAAGTAGTGTCACTTAGTGTTTAATAAAGCCTCCATATCAACTAACCCTTAATCATACCCGTAAAAAATGACACTTATGTGATACATTTTTCTTGCCAGAATCTGAATAAATGCATAAAGTGAAATCATCATATTTTCTTGTTATGGAGTGCTAATGAAAGTATTTGATTCAGTTGGCTTACCGCCTGCGCAAGTGATCACCTTACCCAACGAAGTAGAAAACCATGATCATGATCATCATCAATTGGTGATTGCATTAAAAGGTTACTCCGAATTTTGTATTGAAGGAACACCCAACTTTATTGTGCCTGGCCAGGGTTGTATTGTAACGACTAGTTCGGAGCATGCCTTTAATGGTGTCGGAGAGTCGGAAATATTAACCTTAAACTTACCCTATGAGTTAAGTGTTGATACTCAAATTGTAAAAAGAATCGAGCCCCTATTCAGCAGCAATCAATATTTTCGTTTAGATAGACAATTTCAATCAATTTTACAGTTACTTGTATTGGAGATGAAGGAGTCACCTGACGATATCCTTTTAGCTGAAGCCTGTAAGAATACTGTTATAGCGATGCTTCATCGTCATATGCATTTAGATTTCCCAAATAAACTCAGCTTAAAAAACAGAATAAATATGACTATTATTGATAATTATATTCTTCAACATATTGCTAACAAGATAACGGTTGCGCAATTGGCTGGCTGTGTTTTTCTGGGCGAAAGTCAATTTCACTTATTGTTTAAACAGCAAGTTGGAATGACACCACATCAATATATTTTACAAATGCGTTTAAACCTTGCTAAGAAGTTGTTAGCTGATCATTCAATGAGTCTTTCAGCTATTGCTACTGCCAGTGGTTTTGCCAATCAAAGTAGTTTTACACACAGTTTTACTAAAACACAGGGCACGTCTCCTTCTAAATATCGCCATTAATTTGGCGCTCATCAACGCATATATTATTGTGATCTAGATCACATCGTAATTTCAGTCGTACTTTTTGACATATTAATCGTAGTTTTTGATAAAGCGTTTTATACGATTTCGAAATACTATCGAGTTTTAATCACATTGCAAACATAGACCGATTAAGGTTATGTTTTTAGAGGGATATCTATGTCGTTATTGAATGCTGCAGACGTGCTACGTAAAGATTTTATGGATACAGAATTATCTGTGTTGTGGTCGTACATTTCGCCATTGTATATGGTAGATGAAAGTGAATGGCTAAGTCAGCTATTACCTTTAGCGACACCAAGTACTGAACAAATGGCTAATATCGATCATGATGCAACTGACTTGATTGAGCGTGTACGCAAAGATAAAAATGCAGTGCATATGATAGATGCGCTGTTAGCTGAATACAGTTTAGATACAAAAGAGGGCATTTTACTAATGTGCTTAGCTGAAGCGTTAATGCGTATCCCTGATAAGCAAACAGCAGATGCTCTGATCAAAGATAAATTAAGTGTAGCAGATTGGAAAGCACATTTAAAAAACTCTAGTTCACTGTTCGTTAATGCCTCAACGTGGGGATTATTATTAACGGGTAAAATTGTTAACTTAAAGAAAGCTAGTAAAAAGAACTCTGCACATCTCGTCAATGGTTTAGTGAATAAATTAACGGAGCCCGTTATACGAGAAGTGATGCAACAAGCGATGAAGATCATGGGACATCAGTTTGTTTTAGGTCGTAACATTAATGAAGCGCAATCAAACGGCAAAACCTTTACCAACAAAGGCTGTAGTTACTCATTTGATATGCTTGGTGAATCGGCATTAACTGCAACCGATGCCAAAAAATACTTTGATGCGTACATGACCGCAATTGAGTCAGTGGGTAGTAAAGCACTAAATCAGAAAAACCAAGATAATGCAGCAACGGTTTCAATTAAATTATCGGCTTTACATCCTCGCTATGAAGTGGCAAATACTCAACGTGTTCTCACTGAAATGTACGACACAGTAATCCAACTGATTAAAAAAGCACGCGAAGTAAATGTAGGGTTAACCATTGATGCAGAAGAAGCTGATCGCTTAGAACTATCTTTATTATTATTTGAGAAGTTACTCGCTGCACCAGAAACCAAAGGTTGGGGTAAATTAGGCATAGTGGTACAAGCATACAGCAAACGCGCTTTACCTGTACTTGCATGGTTAGCTGGGTTAGCAAAACAGCAAGGCGATATTATTCCATTACGCCTAGTAAAAGGTGCGTACTGGGATAGTGAAATTAAAATATCTCAACAAAATGGCTTTGCGGCTTATCCCGTTTATACTCGTAAAGAAGCGACAGATGTTTCATATTTAGCCTGTGCTAAATTCCTATTAAGTCCTGCAATAAAAGGATTAATCTTCCCGCAATTTGCGAGTCACAATGCACATACAGTAACGACTATTACGCATATTGCAGAACATCAAGAATACGAATTCCAACGTTTACACGGTATGGGTGATGCTTTGTATCACCACGTGATGAAAATGTTTAATAGCCATGTTCGAATTTACGCACCAGTAGGAAATCATAAAGATTTACTGCCTTACTTAGTGAGACGTTTATTAGAAAACGGTGCTAATAGTTCTTTTGTGCATCGTTTAGTTGACGCTAAATGTGCTATTTCAGAATTGACTGAGCATCCTGTCGTTACTTTATCTAAACGTAAAACTTTGCATAATAGCTTAATTGAATTACCACCGGCTATCTTTAAGGATCGTCAAAACTCGTTCAGCATCAATATTGATATTGAAAGTGAAGTCGCACCATTACACGAAGCTATCGAGAGCTTTAAAGGTTACTATTGGAAAGCGGGCCCGATAGTGAATGGGGTACATTACACTAATGCTCAGCAATTAGATGAGCCAGAAAGTGATATCACCTTACAAACTGTTACAGCACCCTATGATCGCTCTATTGAAGTTGGAAGCGTATTATTTTCAACACCTCAACTCATTGAAAATGCATTATTAAATGCACAGCAACACTTTTTAGAATGGGATACTACAGCGGTAACTGAAAGAGCTCAGTGTCTCTATAATCTAGCTGATCTACTTGAAAAGCATATGCCTGAATTAGTTGCACTTTGTCACCATGAAGCGGGTAAAACGATTCATGATTGTATTGATGAAGTTCGTGAAGCAGTGGATTTCTGCCGCTACTACGCGCAACAAGCAACGGATATGTTAGTCGATAACGAAGCTAATGTAAGCTTTGATAACATTATTCAGCAAGTAACGCATCAAGGTAAAGGTGTGTTTGTATGTATTAGTCCCTGGAACTTCCCATTAGCAATCTTTCTAGGGCAGATTACAGCCGCACTAGTCATGGGCAATACAGTCATTGCTAAACCTGCTGAACAAACCTCTTTAATCGCAGCACGTGCAGTGGAATTGATGCTAGAAGCAGGCTTCCATGATCAAAGCATCCACTTATTAACTGGCAGTGGCGCAGAAATTGGTAATGCCTTAACCTCTGACGATCGTATCGCAGGTGTGGTCTTCACAGGTTCAACTAACACGGCACAAGTGATTAATCGAAGCCTAGCTAAACGTGATGTGTTACCTGCGACTTTTATCGCGGAAACTGGCGGTCAAAATGCAATGATCGTGGACAGTACTGCATTACCCGAGCAAGTTGTAAGAGATGTAATACGCTCAGCATTTGCATCTGCGGGACAACGTTGTTCGGCACTACGCGTATTATTCATCCAACAGGATATAGCGCCGCGTGTAATTGAGTTAATTCAAGGGGCAATGGATGAATTATCTGTTGGTTTGCCTTACTTACATAGTACAGATGTTGGGCCAGTAATTGATAAAACAGCCAAAGATAAACTGACTGGTCATATTAATAAAATGATTGAACAACATAAACTATTGGCACAAGTATCATTAAGTGAAGCATGCCAAAAGGGGGATTTTATAGCACCTACCGCAGTTGAAATAGACAGTTTAGATCAATTAAGTGAAGAGCAATTTGGTCCTGTTTTGCATGTTATTCGTTACAAGGCATCGCAGTTAGAGGAAGTGATTAATCAAATAAACGGTTCAGGTTACGGTTTAACCATGGGTATCCATAGTCGTAATGAGTCTACTTACACGCATATTGCAAAAGCGAGTCGAGTAGGCAACTGCTATATTAATCGCGATCAGGTCGGAGCCGTAGTTGGTGTGCAGCCATTTGGCGGACAAGGGTTATCAGGAACAGGTCCAAAAGCAGGTGGACCACGTTATTTACAACGTTTCAGCAAGCAAGTTGTGACCGTTGATGTTGAAATGAGTGAAGGGGTTTAATCATGAGAGAAACAATCGAAGTAGCACCAAATGTAAGTGATTTACGTGTTATCAATCAAGCTGCCGATGCATGGTTACCATGGAATGCCATTGGTGTAGAGGAGAGACTGGCGGTACTAGACCAATGGAGCGCGTTATTAAAACTACAACAGGGCATTGATTTACTCGTGTCACAAGTGATCGAATATCACTGCCAACAAGCAGCTAAACTGATTGCTGAGCCATTGAATATGCCAGGGCCAACGGGAGAAAGTAACATTTTAAGTACTTCTGGACGTGGTGTTTTTCTTATTATGGCTGAAGAAAACTCATCGGTTATCGCTTTTTCTGCCTTATTGAGTTGTGCATTAGTGGCTGGGAATAGTGTGATTGTCTCTGATACAGTAGAGCATAAAGCGTTATTTGATGTATTGCAGCAAGCCTGTGATCTATCTGCTGTTGCAATGCCTGTATGTTTTGTAAAGGATAATCAAGCATTAGAGAATCTATTAGATGACGATGTTGTTGCTGGTGTTGGTTACGTGGGAGATGAGCAAAAAGTAATTGAGTTAAATCGTGTCATTGCTGCAAGAACAGGGCAGATTGCAACTTTTATTACAGAGACGGATCTATTACAACTAGAAACATCTCGTGATCAAAACCTAGTATTACGTTTTATTACTGAAAAGACCTTATCCACCAACGTCACTGCCGTAGGAGGCAATGCAACCTTATTAGCATTAGGTTGCGGTGATGAATAGTCTATAGTGTTATCACTTAGTCATTAAATAAAAACCCGTGCTAGACAACTAGCACGGGTTTTTATATTTAAACTGATGTTTTACTAATCCATACTCATATTATTAACTAAGTTATTTTAACAACGAAAATAGCTTAGTTAATTGGTACTAGATTATTCAGGTAAAATAGCGTTGTGGTAGATGTTTTGCACATCATCACAATCTTCAAGCATCTCTAAGAATTTTTCAAACTTCTCAACATGCTCTTCAGTAACTTCAGTATCTGTTTGCGGTACGTAAGTGATCTCTTCCACTTCTAATTCAACATCTGGGTAACTTGCATGTAATGCAATTTTAGCGTTGTTAAATTCTGTATGAGGACAAAATACTGAGATTTTACCGTCTTCACTCACTACATCAACAACGTCAACGTCTGCCATCATTAACTCTTCTAATACTGCTTCATCATCTTCACCAGCGAAAACAAATACGGCTTGATGTTCAAACATGTGAGCAACAGTACCTGGAGAGCCAATTTTAGCACCAGTTTTGTTGAAACAGTTACGTACTTCAGTCCAAGTACGGTTACCATTATCTGTTAAACAGTCAACGATAACAGAACAACCACCTGGGCCAAAACCTTCATAGCTAGCGCGTTCATAATCTTCACCGCCACCACCTTTTGCTTTTTCAATAGCACGTTCAATAACATGTGCTGGTACTTGATCTTTTTTTGCACTATCGATTAAACGGCGAAGTGATAAGTTACCATCTGGGTCAAAACCACCATTTTTTGCACAAACATATATTTCTTTACCGTATTTTGAGTAAATTTTAGTTTTAGCGCCGGCTGTTTTTGCCATGTCTAATTTTTTGTTCTGATATGCTCTTCCCATCTGAATGCTCTCTTTTTTTGAAATGGATTGTCCGGAAAAAATAATGGTCAGGATTTTAGCCTGTAATGAGTCTTGGCGCTAGAGGGCGTAAGGGATTTTACTGAGATAAGTCATTAAAATGTTGTATGAAGCTTGGGTTTTGACCAAAATTTTCTATTCATAAAACAGTTTAGCTGTCAGAAACTTAATTATTTTCAAAGCCATTAAACACTGTAACACCTAAGACATGGTTGTTCATTGAGACTTTACTAGGACCTAGTTCTGTATTGCTACACCATTCTTGACCGGCAGAGTGAACAATGGTTTCACTGAATAATGTTTTAGTCGCAATTAAATAAAGATTTTCATATCCTTTAATTAATTTCGCTTTGATGGCTTTTAATTTTGTTTGAGCCAGGTCGCTTTGATTTCGGTATAGCTGTTTTTCTTGGGCTAAGTGTGATTTTTTTTGTTTGCGTAACTTAACATCAGCAATTGCATCCGCTTTAGTTTCTGCTTGTTTAAACTGATTAATCATCTTATCGAGTGTTTGTATCTCTTTGATACGTTTTGTTTTGTCTTTTTCTAATTGTTTGACATTACCGGTCAAATGAATTTCTGTTCTTGTATTGCCAGAAGTACCTACACTAACAGAGGTAATACCATGGTTACTTGAAGTAATACCACCGATAATCGCACCTTGAGAGAATGTTTCATTATGTACATCAATGGTTCCTTGGCACTCAGTTAAACAGTGTATTAATTGACTACTAAGGGTAATGTTTTTGGCAATAGTAAGGTTTGCATATTGAGCAATAGTACCGGTGAGATTACCACCACAAATAATATCGCAACTATAAGTACCGTCATCCTTATTTAAATGACCAATTATTGGCATTTCTACTGTTAGGTCACCACCACACGTTACATGCGCTGATTCGATAACCCCCATTACGGTAATATCACCACTAGCATTGACTTTCATATGGTCATGGATATCACCACTGATGACAACAGTACCATCATAAATAATATTGCCGGTTTTATTATTTACGTGTTCTAACAACATCACATCGTCTACTTTAATAAAATCATCTTGATCAATTGGAATTCCGTAACTGGTTGCGATTAGTTGTAATGGATTGTTAGGGTCGATACACACGTTTTTATGGACAACAAATTGTGCATCTTTACCTTCTATTTGTGGGATAACCTCTGCAGTCACTGTCTTACCTGGCGTACCGGTTTGCATAGGAATTTTTTTCATAAGCACTGTGCCAGCTTTAACAGTAATTGATTGACCTAAATCATGCATATCAACTTTTCCATTAGGCAAAAGTTTAGGCGCTGGTTTACGGTGAGATTCTGTATCGACTGCCTTTATGAAAGCGGCATCCTTACCATTAATCGGAGGAACACCATGAGCTATGGCTATCTTTAGAGTTTCTCCTGGTTTGGCATTTTTGCTGGCATTTAATAGACCTAAGACATTTTTAGTCGCTAGTCCATATTTTAAACCTAATTCTGTACACTTAGCTTTGACCATATCTAGTGAAATATTTTGGCCGCCATAAGCAGATGTGATTGTTGCAAACGCATCCATTTTGTCATCAGAAATAAGAATATTTAATTGTGCGTCTTGTTTTTCAGCAACCATGACCAGCTCAACTACCGGTTGTGAGTCGACACCACTCTCTAGCAGTATTGCAAAAGCATCAACTGCTTTATTGATACCATCAAGGTTGAGTTTGAAAGAAGGTAAAGAGGGGGTTTTTAACAGGGCAATGATATCTTCTGCACTAATCTCTGCATATAAATGACTAATTTTTAATAACAGGGATTCACTATCGTTAGATAGCACAACATGTTCAATACTTAGCTTGCCCTGAGCCATATAACCCCATTAAATAAGTAATTAAATTAATATCAAATAAACCTTGTTTAGTTATCTCAGAAGCACTTGTAAAAAGCAAGGTTTTGTTAATAATATCATGTTATTAAGAGCTACATGACAATGCAGAACAACCAAATTTATTTCTCGCCCAGTCAGGACGTTTCATTTCAAATTGTTGATATTCTGCTTGCTGCCTATAAGGAGATTTTATTAGTTCAGCAAGTACTAATACTTTTGAATAATCACCTTGTTCTGCTGACTCTATTGCTTCCTGCACCTGGAAATTGCGTAAAATATAACAAGGATTGACAGCATCCATATGTATTTTACGTTGTTGATCATCCAGCTCCGTCAATAACAATCTTTTCTGGTAACGTATTAACCACTCTGATAGTTGTTGCAGATAACTTTCCGTTACCTCTTCTTGATTATAAAAGCAGTTACTGAAATGCGCTTGTAATTGTTGTGAGTTTTGTGGGCAAGCACGCATTGGGTAATCTGCCAGTGTACGATAAAAAAGTGTCATATCAGTATTAATGGCTGAAAGCAGTGTTTCTAGGTCTTTACAAAGCTCTTGGTCAGATTTTATTAATGTGCTGTCATTAATATTTGTATTTTTAACAATACCTAATTTTTCACGCATCATCTTCAACCATTTTACGTTGTATAAGTGGTTATAATGATTAAAAATATTTTGTAACGGTTCAGCCTCATTAATAAGTGGATAAATAGCATTCGCTAATTGAAATAAATTCCATTGTCCTATGTAGGCCTGTTGTCCGAAACGATATCTACCTTCAGTGGCGTCTGAAGTGTTTGGTGTCCAATCCAAATCGAAGTTATCTATCCAACCATAAGGCCCGTAATCAATAGTTTCGCCTATTAACGACATATTGTCAGTATTGAGTACACCATGAACAAAACCCACACGCATCCACTCAACAATCAAATGTGCCGTACGTTTACAAAGCTGTTCGAACCAAGCTAAATAAACATCTTTGTCAATGATTCCTGACTTTGGGACTAATGCTGCATAGTCATGTCGAATACAATAGTCTAATGTTTGCTGTAACGTTTCTATATCACCACGAGAAGCCGGTAGTTGAAGTGAACCAAAGCGTAGGAAAGAAGAGGAAACTCTAGCAACAATGGCACAAGGCTCATACGCTGCATGACCATCATAAAGCTTGTCTCTAATCACTTCTTCACCGGTAAGTGTTAAGGTCAGTGCTCGTGTGGTTGGTATACCTAAGTGATACATAGCTTCTGAACATAAGTATTCACGTATAGAAGAACGCAATACGGCCTTGCCATCACCGCGACGGGAATAGGGCGTTTTACCTGCACCTTTTAATTGTAAGGTGACATGTTGCTGGCTATCGAGTAATTGATATTGACCAAGGTTGATTGCTCGACCATCTCCTAACTGTCCAGCCCATTGGCCAAATTGATGACCACCATAATTCATAGCGTAAGATTTTATGTTTGGATCGCGAAGATTCCCAGAGACTAAGTCGGCAAAGTTTTGTGATTTAGTTGCTTGTTGATCAAATCCTAATGATGTTGCTAGAACTTGGTTACAACAAATAATCTGTGTGGCTTTGGTGGTACAAGGAGTTACCCAAGAATAAGCTGCTTTTTCTATGCTTCGGCAGCTATTACTGCCATCTGGATCCGCTGGTAATTCCGAAACAAATGTCGTAAGCGGGATGGGTAATAAATGATTCATGGGTAACCCTAACAAATCGCTATTATTTAACTGCAGCGATAACTGAGATTTCTACTAATAATGCTTCTCTTGCCATGCTTGCTTCAACACAGGCACGAGCAGGTGCATGACCTTCTGGTACCCAAGCATCCCAAACTTCATTCATACCAGCAAAGTGTAATGCCATATCTTTAACATAGACTGTTGCAGATAAGATATGTTCACGTGAACTGCCTGATTCGATTAACAGCTCATCGACTTTATCTAACATCGTTTGAGTTTGTTCTTTAATCTCTTTAGTCGCATCTGCGCATACTTGACCACATAAGTAGATAGTACCGTTATGTTTTACTACGCGGCTCATACGTTGTTTAGTTTGTTGACGTTCAATCATTGTTTCTCTCTTCATTAGTTATTTAAAAAGAAATAATTGTAACGTGTCAGTATAAAAAGGCGAGTGTTTTAGTTTAACTGGCTGAATTACTGAATAAGTTTAAGTAAGAAATACTATAAAAATTCTTACTAAGTAGGATACGCAATAACGTTCATTTACTTATCCGTTTTTAACGTAAACCCTTTCTGGTCGTCCTACTTTTCCATATTCATTTTCTGCGGTTAATAAACCATTTGCAGAACAATACTCTAAATAACGGCGAGCTGTAGTTTTACTAATACCTGTCTCAGTCACTAAACGATCTACCGTATATCGAACGCCGATATGTTGAGAAAATACGCGTTTAATGGTTTCTAAAGTTATGCTTTCTATTCCTTTAGGAAGTGATTGTTGGTGTTTATCGCGTAATTGGATATTAAATAGCTCATCAATATGTCGTTGCTCAAGGTTATCGTATGCTCTCATCGCAGTATTGAGTGTTATGTAACGATCAAGCGTTTCTTGTAAACGTTCATAGGAGACTGGTTTAAGTAAGTAGTCAAAGCAACCTAATTTCATCGCTGTTTTGATGGTGTCTATTTCATCTGATGCCGTTACTAATACCACGTTGGTTTTATGACTTGATTTGTCTGCGATAATTTCTCGAAATAAATCAATGCCTGTACCATCTGGTAAATAGTTATCTAATATAATCACGCTAGGTTTGTGAATTTTAATCATAGTGCGAGCCATTTGTAGTGTCTCAGCAATACCGATCGGATTAAAGCGTGTTGTTTGACGTAATATCTCACTGTGTGTTTGTGCGATTTTGGCATCATCTTCAACAATTAATACATCAATTAAATCCATTGTTTACCTTTAACCTTTATTTGGGATAAATACAGAGAAAATACAACCTAATGTGTCGCCGTTATCTACGATGATAAAACCATTTGCGTGCGTGACATGACGATGTACTAGATATAAACCAATGCCATGGCTATGATTATCATGCTTAATCGTGACGCCTTTTTTCCAAATATCATCAATTAAATCAAGAGCAATCCCTGGGCCATTATCAGTAACCTCAATCACTAAATCATTCCCAGCATCGGTTATTAATATATTGACCACTGATTCAACATCCGGGTTTTGTTGCGTCGCTTCAAAGGCATTGTCTATTAAGTTACCAATGATCGCACACAGCTCAGTTTCACTTAACTTTGAGTGAAGTGGGGATAATTGGCAAGTTGGATCAAGAGTTAATGAGACGTTTAACTCTTTTGCCCTCAAAGACTTACCTAATAATAAACCGGCCACTTGAGGTAAATGTATTTTCTGATGAATAAAATCCAGTAGTTTTTGTTTATTGGTATTTTCATTAGTTATGAGTTGTTGAACTTCATCAAATCGTTGCAGTTGAATCAGGCCAGAAATTGTCGCCAGTCGATTCGAGAATTCATGGCGCAGGACACGTAACGTATCTGTGTGTTGTTGAACTTGGCTAAGTTCATAAGTCAGAGCATCGATGTCACTTTTTTCCCTAAAGCTGATCACCCAGCCAATCAGCTCTTTTTGTTCAAAAATCGCAACGCGATTAGCAATTAAATAGTGTTCATTAAAAAGAAACATTTCATCTTTAATATTTTCAACTAATGGATGTCGAAAAAAGAACTCTGAGTTTGAAACGTATTCAATAATATTTCTGGTTTTAAGATAGGTAATATCATGCTCTATGTTAAGTAATTGGCGGGCGGAGTGGTTAATAGTTAGAAAATTACCTTTAAGATCAATAGCAATCACTCCTTCGTATACAGATCTTAAAATAGATTTTTGTAAATTCAGCGCAAGCGTTATAGCTTCTGGTTCCATGTTATTCATTTTCTTCTGGATATGGCGTGAAAATCCCCATGCAGCGAATAACGTTAGTACAAGAATACTGAGTATTTCAATCAATAATGGCGTCATATACACATCGATCCATTGGTCGAATCGATTAAGTAAATAACCGACAGAGACCACACCAATAATCTTTTGGTTCTGATCAAAAATAGGCGTTTTACCACGGAACCCATAGCCTAAACTACCTTTTCTCAAACTAGTATAAGATTCGCCGCGTTCTAATACTCCTGCATTATCGCCACCTGTCATAGGAAAACCAATACGTTTTTTTACCGGGTGAGCGAGGCGAATACCATTTTTATCACCTATCACAATAAAACTGGCATCTGATATTGTTGATAAACGGTCTATATTTTTTTGTAATGCAGTTAAATCGTTGCTTTGAATTTGTTTGATTAATGAAGGATCACTGGAAATTTCTTTTGCTTGTATTAGTGCTCGAGTACCAACTTGATGCTTAATTGACTCATATAAAGTACTTTCAAAATGCCATACCATCACAGACATTTGAAGAATCACTAATCCAAATAACAGTAGGAAAATTTTAATGCGAAAACTTAATTTAGATAATGGAAAGTACATGTTTTCATTGTGCCTAATGGATGTATATAAATAATGATGTGAAAAGTGTGTTAATGAATCGAATGAACAATGTTAAATGTAAACGTTAATTAAACAATGCTGCTTTGTCTGATTTTACAACCTCCATCAATATTTTTACTTTAAAAAAAGAAGCATACAATTAAGTATGCTTCATAAGCCATTGTTATAAATAATTATTTCCTAAAATAGCATTTACACATGTTAAGCGGGTTTAGTTGTCGTTTTAGACCGGATTGCCTTTATAAGTGGCAGCAGCACAGATAATACAGTGACCGCTAATAACCCTTGGGCAATACCTGAATCCATAAACACACCTAAATCTTGATTAGAGATTCGGTAACCTTGTCGAAATGATTGCTCCATTTGGCCGCCAACAATAGCGGCTAAAATCATTGGTGAAGTTGGTATATCAACACGCGCCATAAGTACACCAGCAACACCTAGGATGATTAAAATATAAAAGTCGACGACCGAGGCACTAATCGCAAAACAACCTACAAAAGCCAAACTGAGTACAATCGGGTAGAGAATCTTTGGTGGAATCGCTAATAATCTAACCAACACACCAGCTAGGGGTAAATTAACAACCGCAAGGATCACATTAGCAACAAACATACTAGCAATCAGTCCCCAAGCAGTGTCTGGGTGTTGAGCAAATAATAATGGCCCAGGTTGTATACCAAGCATTAGTAATGCACCCATCATTACCGCGGTAGTACCTGAACCAGGAACGCCGAGAGATAACATTGGGATCATCGCACCAATAGACGCTGCATTATTAGCAGACTCTGGAGCTGCTAATCCTTCGATAGCGCCATGACCAAACTCTTCTTTATTTTTAGATAATTGTTTCTCATTGTTGTAACACATTAACGAAGCCATTGTGCCGCCTGCACCGGGTAATGCGCCTATGATAAAACCAACAGGTGCACTACGAAGAATAGGCCATTTAGAGCGTTTCCAATCGTCTTTACTTATCCAAATCTTTTTAAATTTAGTTTGTGCTTTTTTGCCGCCTTCTCCTAGTGTACTGAAACTTTTAAATACTTCTCCAAGTGCATAAATACCAATGATAACCACCAAGAAATCAATACCTGTTTGAAGTTCTAACACACCAAAAGTAAAACGTTGCAAACCAGATTGCCCATCAATGCCAACGGTAGAAATAGCCAAGCCAATGCACATTGATAAAAAGCCTTTAAGCATGTTTCCCTTTGACATCGACACCGTCATAGAAAGCGCTGCTACCATTAATAAACAATATTCGGCTGGACCAAATTTAATCGCTAATCCTGCAACGGGCTCAGCCATTAATGTCATCAATATTGCGGCAATAGTGCCGCCAATTAATGAAGCAATTGCGGATATTGCTAATGCCGACTCAGCACGGCCTTTCATTGCCATTGGGTAACCATCAAAGGTTGCTGCTAATGCAGCGCCATCACCGGGAGTGTTAATCAATATTGAGCTTCGAGAACCGCCGAACATAGCGCCAATATATACGCCCATCATAGTAATCAGAGATGCAGTAGGGCCCATAGAAAAAGTCATAGGTAATAAGATAGCAACACCTGTCGCAGGACCAAGACCGGGTAACATACCGATAACGGTTCCTAAAATGCCACCGACTAGAATTAAAAATAAGTAATACGGTTGAAGTGCGACACTAAAACCGTCCATCAAACTGTTTAAAATATCCATAGTTGTTCGACCTTTTAATTAAAAAATGGGAATGGAGGAAGGTTAACTGACAGCATCTCATTAAAAGTTATGAATATGCTCACCGCGAAAATCAGTGAAATTAAAAGGCTTTTTTTCCAAAAAACTAACCCACAAGTGACGGTTAACATCGCAAACATAAATACAGATGTACTCACCACATAACCAGCATGCTCAAAAAACATGGCATAAAAAAGACAAATAATAGCCGTTATTGCAACTTTTCTACGGTCACTTTTACGTTTTGGATTCTCGTTTAATAGTGCTTTAACTGCATTGATAGAAGGTGCCATTCCACCCGTAATGATAAGTAACACTCCAATGAATATCGCAATAGCCGATACAGTCAACGGGAGGAATATTGCTTCTAATGGGTTGCCAAACATAGGCTGAGGTAAACTGTAGGCATACCCGCCGTAGGCCAAACCAAATACGATACTAAATAACCCTGTTAGGCCATCCCAATTAGATTTTATATTTGACATTTTTCACCTCTACCAAATAATTGAGTTTATTAACTTATACCGATATTCACGCGTCGTTTAAGATTTGCGGATACATGATTCGATATACTTTCAGGAAGTAAGCTTTGCTTTTTACACAAAGCTTTAATGCGTTTTGAATGAAACTAATATTGAATAAACAGCAATATCTTGTAATACACCTTGTTGGTGAAGTCCTAAGTAGATGGATTGCTGTTTATATCGTTAAATAGCGTTACAGTCATTTATCGGCCAAATACACTTTTAATCAGTGTTTTGTATTGAGTATTAGTGTCACCTAAAAATTCAGTGAATGCTTTTTCATCTTGGTAAGCGTCATCCCAACCGTTACGTTTTAATGCGGCTTTCCATTCTGGAGTAGCGACCATTTTTTGTAGCGCATCGTGCCAATATGCAACCGCTTCTTCAGGCATATCTTTAGGTCCAAACAGACCACGCCAGTTTTCAAAGATCACATCAATACCTTGTTCTTTTACTGTCGGAATTTCACCTATCAATCCAGTGCCGATACGTTTGTCTGCTGTTTGTGCTAATGCGTGTAATTTTCCACTTTGTACAAGACCGGCAACATCACCTAAACCAGTAGATATAAGATCAACATGCCCGCCTAATGCTTGTGCGATTAAACTCCCGTTTTGAAATGAGACATAATCAATATTGCGAAGGTTTTCAACACCAGCAGCTTTAGCGACGAGCAAAAATTGAATGTGATCCATTGAACCTGCGGCAGAAGTGCCACCAATTTTAACGGATTTAGGATCTTCCTTAAGGGCGTCCATTACATCTTTAATGGTTTTATATTTTGAATTTTCAGGCACTACAAAAGCGGCATAATCAGTGATCAGACGTGCCAGAGGAGTTGTATCTTTATAACTGTATTGCGTTAAGCCAGTTAAGTTAGTTAATAAAATAGGTGGGGAGTAAACAGAGATAAGATCACCTTTACCCGTTTGCGTTTGCATGTATGAAAGGTTAACAGCGCCACCGCCGCCAGGTCGATTAACCACCGGCATATTAGATTCGACAAGGCCTGTATCTTTTAACGTTTTAGCAACCGTACGAATAGTTAAATCCCAGCCACCGCCAGCACCAGCAGGAGCGACCATATTTATAGTATGCGGAGGATAATCTGACGCTATAGCAGCATTGATCGAAATAAGTGAAGTGGTCGCAATCACCATACCGGTGAACATTCTTTTTAATCTAATCATTAACATACATCCTTTGCTTATTTTCTAAAATAATGAGTTTGAGTTAACAGAAGCTCATTCTCACCTTGTGTTTTGTGTTCAGTTGACTTGAGGGGGGAACCTCTATTTCATCAGTTTTGTTAAAATAGTGTTTTGCATTTGTTAAATGAAATAACTGAGGGGCTAGCATACTGATCGTGGAATATTGGAAGTGTGAATTGAAACAATTAAACGTGATTAATCAATGGTGCTTATGGTTTTTATGACGTTAATTATTTTAAAGAGCAACTGTAATACTATTTATTTTCAATAAAAACAATTGCTTATGATTTTATTTTTTCAGTTTATAATCAGGCGTATTCGGCAATGAACTTAGTTGGATATGATTAACTCTGTGCACAGCTACACATTTATTGACTTTTATTTAAGGATTAAAAGGGCAGGTTCAAAATTAATAACAAAATAGCTTTTTGAGTTAATTGTAAAATTTTAGACAGAATTTTTACCTAGTTATCGAATAGCATTATTTAACCTCTTTTTTGATATAAACTATCCAAATTTTAAATAGTGGTTCGGACTAACATTCTTCAAGCCACTCACAAATTAGAGCGTTACTTTAAGGAAAATTATTATGAAACTGCAAGAGCATGTTTATTTGATGGCTGATTATAATCAATGGATGAACCAGAAGATCTACGAAGCGGTGAGTGCATTGCCACCAGAAATATTGCATGAAGATAAAAAATCGTTCTTTGGTTCAATATTTGCCACCTTAAATCATATTTGCGTGGGCGATACTATGTGGTTAAAAAGGTTTAATAGTGTGTTGAGTCATTATGATGCCTATACACCCATCGCCGAGTTGCCTATGCCTGAATCGCTTGATGTATTCCTTGCTAATAACTTTAATGATCTTAAAGATAGACGTGTAATACTTGATGAAGCATTACTTGAGTTAGCTGGTATGTTAAGCGATGAAGAATTATTACAGCCTGTTACTTATCAAAATAGTAAAGGTGTGACAGCAAGCAAAACATTGTTCAACCTATTAATGCACCTTTTTAACCATCAAACACATCACCGAGGTCAAATTACCACGTTATTAAGTCAATCAGGTGTTGATGTTGGGATCACTGACTTAGTCTTCATACAGCCTAATGTGGAGATACATTAAACCCTTAAAACCGAGCTAAATTAGTTGATTAACTTAGCTCGGTTTTAACTGAGAGCAAATATTTAATGAGTGGAGTTGTAGTTATTAGAATATTGGAGACATTCCAACAGGTTGAGATTGTAATAAAATAGCCCCCGTTAACACGATTAAAATACCACCGGTAAACTTAACAAATACTTTAATGTTCTCTCCGCTGATACCGGTTGAAATACTACTTTTTGACGTTTTACTGTTTTTATCACCAACAGTTAGGTATCCCTGTATTAACTTCGTGCCTAACGTTGTCATAACCGCAATACTTGATGTGGTTAATGCAGTCCCAATCGACATGAAAAATGCACTTACAATACCCAGCCAGTACAAACCCAAGGTATTAGAAAATAGCAATACCATGATTGCACCAGTACAAGGGCGTAATCCCACACTAAAAATAATCGCTAAATATTCTTTAAGTGAAGAGGCCCTATTAACTTCTGCAGCGCCTGCAAAATGTACATGACCACAACCACAGACGTTATAAGACCCATGGTGATGAACGTGTTTGGTTGGCTGACTTTTATTAACACTAGTGATAATAGGTTTAATCGTATTTATTTTGATAGGAGTAGGACGAGAATAAAAAGACTTAATTAACGATTTACCATTACGCCAAATAACGATCAAACCTAATATAACCACTGAGTAAAAACTTAAAGAGATTAAATTGTTTGCTTCATCATTCACTTCACGCATGGTTGAATTAAACAGCATTAACAATACAGAAACGACAACAATGGCGACGATCGCTTGTAATAACGCCGATAAAATAGTTAGTACTAAGCTAATTTTTACCTTTGTTGGGTGAGTTGCAAGATAGGTAGTCACAATTAATTTGCCGTGACCTGGGCCAAGAGAATGCAATATCCCATATATAAAGGCTAAAGAAACCAAAGATATGCCCGAAGCTAACAATTCAGTTTGTGCGGAATACAAAAGCTCAATGATCTGCTCATTGATGCCTTTTTGCCATTGCATACTAGTAATGATCAACGAAGGCCAAGCTTGCCAGATAGCATATCCAGCACTAATAAAAATCAAGCTTACAAAATATAACCAATGCTTGTTGAACCTAATGTTACTTGTCACTATGAGTCCTTATTTAAGGCAATTAATGATAACCGTTTGCGTAAATAGCTGACCAAGAGCATCATCTGGATCTTCATCAACACCTAACGACATCGCATAAGAGACTTGCTCTGGTGATGGGTTTGGAGGAATGAGTTCAAAAGAACAACGTTTACTTAATGCTGATGATAATTGAATATCGTTTTTACTATCCCAACTCATATCGACATAATAACTTGGCTCAAAGATAGCAAGCTTTAAAGGGCGGTCAGATATGGCTTTAGGTTTTGAAAGAGGAACGTAAAAGTCCAGCGTCAATTTTGAACCCTTTTGCGTTAATGTACCTTTGTTAGAAAAGGCATATTTGATCGGAGTCTCACCATCATAAAAGTAGGTAAAGTAATGCTCTACATTGATATTTTCCATTACCGAATCTTTTATTTTATTTAACGTCGCCACTTTATTTTCCGCTGATAAATCTTCTCCATCAAGCATGTAAGCAGAGGTAATTGAATCAAAAGTCCAAGACATGGTAAAGCCAGTGATTTGGCTTTCATCACCTTCGATTTTTGTTTTCATGTCGATCCATGAGTGAGGGTGAGCTTGTGCATTGATTGGAGCAAATAGACTAACAATGAGAATAAAAGGTAAGAGCTTAAGATTTGTTTTCATGTTGTTTCATTCTTTTTAACTATTACGTATTTATATCACTAACAAAAATTATGTTATAACATAACAAATAAAGGAGGCGATTTAAATACTAATTTTAATGAGGCAGTTTATTAACTCGACATTAACACATTAATGTAGCGGAAAAGTTAAGCGTTACACCGCAATATAAGCTCTGACTTAATATAAAAAACACCCCTATACAGCTATGTATAAATCACAAAGTGAAATAGGGGCTAATAATATTAATTTTCTAATGTTGATTCAAATGCAGTAAGACGCTTGCGCACTGATAAAAGTTCAACAATGGTGGTCCAAGAATTGACCAAATATTGGAAGGAACTACTTACTTGGCCGAAGGCCGTTAGAATTTGTTGCAAAATACCGAAGGTGATGGCACCAACAACAATAGTAGGGACTAACAGTATAAACACAAAGATATTATCCGCTTGTAAATACAACATACGCGCTACATTAAAGTACATATAATGGAAGTATAAACGGAAGTAGTTTTTACGGACATTGGCAAACAACTCGTTTAAAGCGATAGGTGACGCGCGATCTGCATTATCCTCACCATAAACTAACTCTTTACGGAAAGCAGCTTCAACTTTCTGATTATTAAATTCTAAGCCTGGTAATTTGATGCCAATTAACGCTAATAATCCTGTGCCAAATATTGACCAGAATAAAGCTGCATAGAAAAGAGGATGTGCAATTTCACCAACGATGGGTAATTCAGAAACATATTCAGACAGCGCCCATAATACAGGTAAGAAGGCAAATAAGGTCATAATCGCTTCCACTAATGCCACACCTAAGCTTTCCATAATAGACGCAAAGCGCATCGTATCTTCTTGAATACGTTGTGAAGCACCTTCAACATGTCTTAACTTTTGCCAATGTGCTGTGTAGTAATCATTCATCGCTGTACGCCAGCGGAAAATGTAGTGGCTGACCAAGAAACGGGTTGCCACATAGATGAAGATAGCCAAGAAAGCGATTTCACCAAACACAATTAACAGGTCAAACAACTGAGTTGTTGCAGAGCTGGCTGCTTCTGCATCGACGGCTCCCGGTACAGTATCGTTGCCTATAGGCTTCAATAAAGATTGGATCAAATCGAAGAAAGGGCGACGCCAATTATTAATGGCAACGGATACTTGTACTGAAAAGTACGTAGAGAATAAAATAGTCGACGAACCAATGATCGACCACCACTGCCATTTATGTGGCGATACCTTAAACCACACCAAGGCAAACAGCGCAGTACAAGCAAAGTAGTAAGCATAAAACAGTAAAAATGAATCGGTTACAAAATGCTTAAGCCCGATAACAGGTTCAGACTGCGATATATCTAAGCCAAGTAACGCCGCCATTTGTTCATTGTATCCATACCAAATAGCGCAAGTAAGCCCAGCAAAAATCAATGCCGAGATGAAGAAAATCTTAGGATTGGGAAAGAACGATTTAAACATAGAAGTGTAAGCCCTTTATTATTTTTTCACTGATTGTACATTGATACCCAAATTCATCATTATGTTTTCAATAAAAAATAAGTAAAAGAAGATGATAGAAGTAAGGACTTAGCTTGCCCTAGATGTGTAGAAACCTCATAAAGTTAATTTGAATAAATAACTGAGGGCGTTAAGTGTCCACTCATTGCAGTAGATAATGTTAGAAGAATATATGAATTGTTATTCCAATGTTCGATATCAGTGAGTGGGGTGTCTTTTTATACAGCGCTCTCTATTTGCCATCTTTCCGCCGTAAATATTGCATTCTGTCGTCTTTCTACATGACTTATATTTCACTTTTTATTTTAAATCGTTGATTAAAATGATAATTGCAGTAATCTAAGTCTATTATTAATCATTAGATATTTGCCATCTTTCCACGCGAAAGGTGACATTTTGTTATCTAATATGCTGTTATATTTTACTTACATTAGCTTTTCACATTTAGGAATGTTTTATGAGCAGTAATGCAGGAGGCGCGGCTACAAATGGTGGCATTGATTTTCAACAAAGAGTATCAGCTCTATTCTTAACCCATATGTTTATGGACGTTGTCTTCATTGATGACTTGGGTTTAGTAAGAAACTCGAAAATCATAGATCTTAAATTTGAATCTTCTCATGATATAGATGACTTAGTCGTAAGCACTGATAAAGCTAATATTTTTATACAGGCTAAAAGGTCGATAAGTCTATCTACCTCTAAAACCTCAGAGTTTTATAAGGTAATCAAACAATTTGTTTCCCAGTATCTTTCAGGTGTAAATGGAAATGATAGGTTTGTACTTGCGACATCCTCAAAAGCATCTTCGCCAATAACTAAAGATCTGAAAAAAATATTAGAAAGCATAAAACTCAACGGAGGAGGTTTTGATGAGAACCCCCTAAATCAGGCTGAGGAAAGAGCTTTTAACGTTATTAAAGATTCAATCGAAATAAATTATGAAGATTTATCAGGCAATAAAGCTTCAAATGAAGTTACCAATGAAATTTTAGAAAAAATACATATTTCTGTAATAGATATTGAAGCAGGAATGCCTCTTGAAAAGGCCATATTAACCTTGTTGTCTGGCAAGGCCATCAATGCCCCTGAGTTACTTTGGGCTAATTTAATTAGCATAGGGTTAACACTATCTAAAAATAGATCGTCAATAGATGAAAAAGGTTTAAGAGATAGAGTCGGTCGGTTTATAGATGAAACAGTGAGTGATAAAAAGGAATTAGATCAAACAAACCTTTTTGATATTGAGGTTAAAAGAAGCCTGTCTTCTGGTAGGGAAGTGTTAGTCATTGAATCTTTTTCTGATGATGCTGATTATATGATCGTGGAATTAATTAGATTCGAAGAAGATGGTAAGAAAAGACTCTCTTTTCATAATGGAAAAGTTGAACTGCTTAATGGAGAGACTTGGAATTTAATATATCGATCCGCAACATATGTTGGAGTTGAAAGATATATTACAGAAAACCAAGAGATATTTAGAGATACTCGAATAGCGATTCTCGAAATTAACTCTGATGAAGATTTCGATGAAATGAGTTTTTCAAAAAGTCACTCTGAATTATGCCTTCATCTAATACATGAAAATGAAGAACCTTTTAATTGTATACATTGTGGCGAACACATATCGGATGATAGCTCCCCTTTAGTAGAAGTTGATGAAATCGGTGTCACGCATCAAGTTGGTTGTATTCACAATAATTGTCTGAATATAACAGATAGGGTCATAGGTATAATTGATTCCGAATTATTCCGATCAAATACGAACTTGAATAATTTTGATTATGAAGGCTGGTATAAGGCTATTTGTAAAGGTCAAGCTCTAATTTCAGGTATTGCAACTTTACCTAGAGGTGTCAATCCAGTCTTTTGGAAACCAGATTATAGTGATATATCTAAAGGTCGATATTGCGTAAAAATAAATTTAAGTGATGGCAGTTCGAGGTATGTTCAAGATAGAGGGCGTGTCGCTAGGGAAAGTAATGATAGTGCACTTGAAAAGTGTATTTTTTTCAACGAATCTTTTGAAAAGGCAGCTAAAAATAAAGATCCACATTGCTACACATCTGAAAGTAATTTGTTTACAACTTACTCACAAGGTCTGGAGTATAAGGATGCTGATGAAGAGCTTCTTATATGTGAGGTAGCTGAACCTGCCTTATTTACTCGTGCGATAGACAAAACATATTCAATTTTTGAGAATTATTATGCTCCATTATTAGTATTTCTTGACCAAGAAAGTGGTCTTCCACTTTTGATTGAAGGTGCAATGATTTTCATATCAAACCCATTGAGGTTAGACAATTTTATCAATAACTGGAAACGTGCTGGTGTAGATTTACCTTTATTTACCACTTCAATCATTAAGAATGATGATGCGTTTGATAAATTAGTTTCTGAACTTAAATCTGATGATATTGAAGTAATGATTGACCCAGAAATGGATATGAAAGGACAACTCGTGTCCTGTCTTATTATTGAAGACTTTAATGATAAGGAAAATATAATAGCTAGATATGCATCATAATAATGTTAAAACTCTTAAATAAAATTGCTGTAGACGTAAAATATAACAAGGCGCTTAAAACGGAACTAAAACAGTGGGTTAGGTTTCGCTTCGCTACACATTATAACCCACTGCTTTAGTCCGCTTAGCGCGGCGTTAAGTTTTAAGTAATCTAAAGAGTATAATATGGAAAAAATTGGTGGTGGATGGTCAAAAGTAACAGTTTTAGAGCCAGATACAAAAAAGTTTTATAATAGATATTTTTATAAAAAAAAGCCGGCTCATCGTGTTTTAGTAGAAACACCCAAAGCTAATATTCTTTCTGGTTATACTTTAATTGAAAAAGATCTTCGAACTGTATTGGTGTGGTTGGAAAATATTAATGAATTATTAGCGGAAGATGAAAATGAGAAGTCTATTAAAGGAAATAGAAAATCTACTTCAGATCGGAAGAAATATAATATTATAAAAGGGTTATTTGTAGCTGCTCTTACATTTTATGGTAAAAGTTTTGCTAGTTGTGAAGGAAGAAAAGTTAAGCTTGAAAAATCAAATTTAGATACTGATTTTCATGAAGATCATAATGATGTAATCGAAATGCGTCATAACTTTGCCGCACATAGTGGTGCTAAAAAAGTTGAACAGGTGCATGTGGTATTAGCTTTAGACAAAAAAAAGAATAAAGGTACATCTCCGTATTTTGGTAGAGAACTTGCACAACCAGATTCAATGGTTGCAGATGATATCGAGAAGTTTATTAACCTTGTTAACCACGTTAAAACATTTGTTGATAATAAAATTGAAGTATTAGCTAAAAAAATCTTTAAAGATGATGTCGTAGCTAAAGGCATTGATTATTGGTATGAAAAAACTTAACAAGCGCTTCAAAACGGAACAAAAATAGCGGGCTATGTTTCGTTCCTCAACAAATTTTAGCCCACTATTTTAGTCCGCTTAAGCGGGCGTTAACTGTCATCTAGGAGTCTCGTGAAATAAAGTCGTGGACAGCCATTAATTTTGACGAATCATAATTACTCTTCTACTTTTTAGTGATGTAGTTTTACACGTTAAGAGGTCATTGTTATGACGCAGTCACGCCAATCTCAAGTATCGTTATCTGATACCCCTTATTACCATTGTATTTCTCGCTGTGTTCGTCGAGCTTATCTGTGTGGAGAAGATAAATACACGGGAAAATCATTTGAGCATAGACGCCAATGGGTTGTTGAGCGTATGCATTACCTAGCCTCTCTGTTTAATATCGACATTTGCGCTTACGCTATCATGTCGAATCATTATCACCTTGTACTACATATCGACGAAGCGCTTAACGAAAGCTTAAGTCATGAAGAGGTTTGTGAACGTTGGTGTTTGCTTTATTCAAAACCTATACTCGTTGAACGTTGGCAATCAGAGCAAACAACCTCTGAGGCTGAAAAGAAAGCTGCATTAGCTATTATCGAAGGGTGGAGAGGGAGATTAGCGGATATCTCATGGTTTATGCGTTGTTTAAACGAATTCATTGCGCGTAAAGCCAATAAAGAAGATGAGTGCTCTGGGCGCTTTTGGGAAGGTCGATTTAAATCTCAAGCACTATTAGACGAAGATGCGCTATTAACTTGCATGGCTTATGTTGATTTGAATCCAGTGCGAGCAAAAATGAGTGTCAGTATAGAAACGTCAGAATATACATCCGCTTACGAACGCATTCATGGTGTTGCCCAACAGCAAGAAAAGCCACTAGAATACACTTTTACTAAAAAGCCCTTATTTGGCTTTGTGGGTGATGAAAGCCAACATAATGCTGAAAACAACATTCAAGGTCTTCCATTTTCATTATTAGATTATATTGAATTAGTAGATTGGAGCGGGCGAATAATAAGGGAAGATAAACGTGGTGCAATATCAAATCAACGGCCTAGGCTATTGTCAATGCTTGCTTTAGACGATGAGACTTGGTTATCACTAGCGAGTAGTTTTGGTAAAGATTATCACGGGGCAGTGGGTTCGCTAGAAGCATTAGCGGCTTATGCAAGTAACACAGGTAAACGCTGGATAGCGAGTAAGAATCAATTACGACTGCATTAACCAGTGCACTTTTTTTATTCACAACATAATAAACGCTTCATTTAGCTATCGCTAAAACTTTGCATATTTGAAAAAGCCATTATTTGCCTTAAACACCCTCAAATTTATCTATTTTACGATTAAATAAACTATTTTCTCATTTATTTTATTTTTCACTCATAAAAATAGCTTTGTTTTTTGGTTGTATAAATAAATGGATGTCCACATATATTATAATTATGGATGTCCACATATATTATAATGTGTTGTTATAATGTAACATTAATTTAATGGTTTTTGTGCAACGCTATAAACAATTCCTAATCATTTAAAGCATCTGAGTTATAATCTTTACTCATTTTTATTCAAGAAGTTATTATGTCCAAGCCTCAAAACAACCTTAACCAACTTAAATATCTTTCTGCTTATTCACCACAAGTACAGACGCAAATTCAAACCTTATTGGATCAGGATAAGTTAGGGGATTTTTTACTTAAAAAATATCCTAAACAACATTCTATTAATAACGATAAGTTGTTACGTGATTATGTTATGGATATTAAGAACCGTTATTTACGTAAATCATCACCACTAAGCAAAATTACTTACGATAAAAAGATTCATGTAGTGAATAACGCGCTTGGTTTACATACCTTTGTGTCGAGAGTGCAGGGTAGTAAGTTAAAGAGTAAAAATGAAATTCGCATTAGTGAGATGTTTAAAGTTGCACCTGAACCTTTTCTAGAAATGATCGTGGTTCATGAGTTGGCGCATATACGTGAAAAAAATCACGATAAAGCTTTTTATCAACTTTGTGAGCATATGCTGCCTGACTATCATCAGTTAGAGTTTGAGATGCGTTTGTATTTAACGCAGTTGGAACTTAAAGGTGGGATTTATTAGGTTGGTAGGTGTTAGATACGAGATGCTAGGTGTAAAGTACAAGGTGCTAGATGATAGGTACAAGGTACAAGGTACAAGGTACAAGGTACTAGATGATAGATATTAGATGCAAGGTGTAAGGTACAAGATGTTAGATACTAGATACTAGGTACTAGGTACAAGGTACTAGATGTTAGATGTAAGGTGCTAGGTACAAGGTGCTAGATGTTAGATGCCTCGCGATTAGCTATCGTTTTTTGTTTGTAAAGCGTGTTTTAAGTGCTTCATGCCTTGATCCATTGATACTAATACTTGGTAATTAAAGTCTTGTTTTGCGGCGTCTAGGTTAAAGTAATGGCTGGTGGATAATTGCTTTGCTACGAAGCGGGTCATGATTGGTTCATCCTGCTTACCTGTTTTTAAATACCACCATTCTAAAATAGTACCCACAAAGTAAGCGAGGCCACTTGGTACACGCGCAGTTACTTTGTTTAAATCAGCTACAGCTAAGATGTTATTTAACATCTCGGCCATTAAAATAGGTTGGTCATTACTGATAAAGTAGGCTTTTCCTGCACAGGCTGCATTGTCTTCACTGAGTGTGACCGCCGCCATCAGGTGTGCATATACGGCATTGTCGATATAAGTGGTGTCCACTAGTTTATCTTTCTTGCCTACCAGCTTAAGTTTACCAGCTTTTGCTCTTTCGATAACACGCGGTACAAGATGTGGATCGCCTGGGCCCCAAATAAGGTGAGGTCTTAAAGCTACGGTTTTGAGTTTTCCACTGTTAGCCTCTAACACTTTTTGCTCAGCAACTGCTTTTGATAGCCCATAGAAGTTTAAGAATTGTTTGGCGTAGGGCTGAGATTCATCGATATAGTCTTCATCTTCACCTGCAAAGGTTACACTGGGCGTGCTGGTGTAAATAAATTTGTCGATATTATGGTGATGACAGGCTGCAATGGCGTTCTCTGTACCTACTACATTTGGCTTGAAATAACTGGCTTTATCTCCCCAAACGCCGGCTTTAGAGGCAACATGAAAAACCATATCGCAACCTTGCATAGCATTGATGACAGCTTGTTTATCTTGAAGGTCACCTTTGATCACGGTGACACCTAACTCTTTGAGGTGAGGGTAGTCACTACGGGCAAAACCAACCACTTTAATATCTGCCGCACGTAAAAAACGGCATAAAGCGGTCCCTAAGAATCCACCTGCACCTGTGACAAACACACATTTGACTTGTGAGGCTAAAAACTTGAGTACCGTTTGTTGTTCTATCAATAGGTCAGAAAAGTTCAAGTCGGGTGTTTGCATAGTTAACTCTGTTGTTGTGCCCAAATGGCTAATTTTTCGCGGAATATTTTAGCGTTGTGGCGAATATCCATAGGAAACTGCTTATGGATATAAAATAGGTCAATCCCTTGGGTATGGCTATGCTTCTCAGCTAACTCTTGTAATTCAAAGAACAAACGGGTGTTATCTAACCTATTTTCTTTATTCACTTCGATGCAGATTGCGGGTGTTGATTTTCCGTTACGTTGAACGGTTACTAATGCACTGCGTTTGATGCTGTTATGTGTATTGAATATACGCTCACAAGGAATCGAATAATAAGTTTTATTTGTTTGGAGGTGGTTAGAGTCAACACGATGTGCTTTTCGACCACACATCCAGAGTTTTCCTTGGTCATCAATATAACCTAAGTCACCCATACGATGTCTAATGACATCGCCATCTTTAATTTTTGCTAATTCAGTAGCACTTTCACGACGATAATAAGCAGCACTGACTTGTGGCCCTTTAACTACTATCTCACCAATTTCAAAAGCGGGTAAGGTTAAGTCCGAATGCCAATCTTGAATAATCTCTTCATCTATATTGATAATCTTGATTTCAACATTATCAATAGCATAGCCGACACAAATACCGCCACCTTGTTCGGTAATTTGAGACGTTTTAAGCATTTGTTTACTGCCAATTTTACTGATCGGTAATGACTCTGTAGCACCATAGGAGTTAATCACTTCTGCATTGCCAGTTAGCATTTCACTGAAACGATTTATCGCCTCTAATGAAGCCGGCGCGCCTGCCGATATCACTCGTTTTAGGCTGGGTAAACTATGTTGTTTGCTTTGACCTGATTTACCTAATACTTCTAACAATGCAGGATTCGCAAATAGGTTAGTACATTGGTATTTTTCAATGGCAGCAAAGATGAAATCTGGATTAGCTTTAATCGGCTGACTGGCATCCATATCTGGCACAATGGAAGCCATGCCTAATGCAGGGCCAAATAAAGAAAATAGTGGAAAAGTGGCTAAATCCATTTCACCGGATTTTATTTGGTAGTCGTGCTTTAGCACTTTGATTTGTGCTTCAAACATTCTATGAGTATAAACCACACCTTTTGGTGTACCTGTACTACCGCTAGTAAATAAAATCGCCGCTAGTTTATCTAATGGCAGTTCCTGCATTTTAAAACGTGCAGTACGTGGGTATTTTTTTAACAAGCTGGTCAGTTGTTTGCCGCCGGCAAGTACAGTGCCACCAACATTAATCACATGCTTAATGGTTTGTTTACCCCAAGCAAATAACAAGCGTGCTATTTGTGCCTTAGGAATGCCAATAAAGGCTTCAGGCTGCGATTCTTCAAAACATTGTTTTAAGTTTTTTATACCCATGCCTGGGTCAACTAAAATAGGTACAATACCAGCTTTAAATAGCGCAAAGGTCAGATTAAAAAAAGCAATACTGGGTGTCACCATCAACACGGCTTTAGTGCCCGGTTTTAGTCCAAACTCGGTTAAAGCAAAAGCGATATCGTCACTTTGTTGGTGCAGTGTTTTGAAGTCTATCTCTTGATAAGTGAGGCCACTGCGTGTGCTTTTTTGTACACTTACTGCCAATTTATCGGGGATTTTTTGTGATGCTATAACTAAGTGGCGACACAAGTTTCCTTTTGTCGCCTTAGCTTGTTTTTTAAGACTTCGTTTAGAAGGTTTGGTGTTGGCCATTTATGGGTTAGTCGTCATAAACTTTTGTACAATATTAATCACTTCATTACTCGCATCTTCGAGAATGTAGTGCCCGCAGTCTGCAAATTCATGGACATCTGCATGAGGCATTTTTTGTTTCCAAACGGCTAAGAAGTGCTTATCAAATACAAAGTCTTGCAACCCCCAGCAGATCACTGTCGGTATGTTTTGAAAATGTTGTAAACTATGATCAATACTTTCCACTAACTTATAGTTTCGGTCTGTTTTTACTAATGGAATATCTTGCACAAAGCGTAATGTGGAGATACGGTTTTTCCAAGAGTTGAATGGTGCAACATAAGCTTCACGGATCGTTTTCGACATCGGTTTACGTTTTACACCGACATAAGAAGCGATTGAAGAGAAGGCGTTTAATCCTCGAACTAATACGGTACCTAAATAAGTATTACGACAAATCCATAATGGAATTGGGAATTTTTTAGTCTTTGGTAGATTAAAGGCTGCAGTATTTAATATCACTAAACGTTTAATTCTCTCTGGGTACCGAGCTGCATAGCCCATTCCAATCATGCCTCCCCAGTCGTGAACCACTAAGGTGATGTTTTGTTTGATATCAAGATGGTCTAATAAAGACTCTAGATCATTAATACGCTGATTTAAGGTGTAATCGTAATCTTTATCTGAGGGTTTATCAGATAAACCACAACCGATGTGATCAGGCACGATACATTGGTATTGATGACTAAGTTCCGTCACTAAGTTTCGGTAGTAGAATGACCAACTTGGATTACCATGTACCATTACAACAGGCTCGCCTTTACCTTCGTTAAGGTAGTGGTATTGCTGTCCATTAAGTGTTAAAAAGTTACGTCTAAAAGGGAATAAACTATCAAAATTCATCTTACCACTCCAATCCAAGCATCATGCAGTTTAATCCACTGCCTATTCCTAAAAAGCTGACGTTGTCGCCTTTTTGTAAAAATCCATTTTCATCGGCTAATGCTGCTGTCACAGGAAGCGATACAGTGCCCATATTGCCCAAATATTGATAAGTTGGGTACTCTTTTTCAGCTGGGATATTAAGTGCAGTTAACACTTGTTTTTGATTTGCTGAGCCTACTTGGTGACAAATCACTTTATCAACACTGTCTACTGACCATTGTTGTTGTGATAAAAAGTCTTTCCAAGTATCTAATGCTAACGCAACACCTTCTTTAAGTAGTGGTACGGCATTAGTACGCATGAACTCACGATGCAATTTAAGTCCTACTTCCTGCAGGCCCCATTTACACAGGTCATGATGCTCTGGTGCAGATAGGTGGCTTGCACCTAGTAATTTATGTTGGCGTTGATTTTTTAAAGGTAGGCTACCATCTGTAAGTAATACAGCAATCGCGCCTGAACCACCGGTTAATGTTGCCAGTGATTGAGAAAAATTTTGGATCGTTTGGTCTGACAGCATGTTGTCGATAGTGATATCAACAATGTGGCGTGCTGATTCACAAGAAACCACTAAGCCAGCTTTAATTTGACCAAGTTCGATACGGTTAGCAATATCTAATATGCCTGATAACACGCCCAAACATGCATTACTAATATCGTAAATAGCTGTGCTTTTATTAACCCCTAATTCAGCGGCAATACGACAAGCTGTTGCTGGCTCATGTTGGTCGCGACATACGCCGGTATAAACGACAGCACCAATATCATCAACATTAACACCTGTTTCATCTAATGATTTTTTAGCGGCTTCGATTGCACCGTCAGAAAGACGATGGTCTTTTGGCCACCATCTTCTTTGTTCAATACCCGTTAACGCAGCAAGTTGACCTGTTGGAATGCGCAATTTTTGATACAAAGGTGCAAGTCTAGATTCTAGCTCTGTACTTGAGACCACTTCAGGGGCTAATTCATAAGCCATACTATTGATATAAACGCGGGAATATTTCATTAAGCTGTAATTTTTCTCTTTAATTTTTTAAAAAGGACTTTTTAAATCAACCCTCAAACCGGAGCGCTAGATTACCGTAATTTATCCGGTTAACAAAGTCCAATAGAGGTTGTGTTTCTAATAACTACTGATTTTTTGCAAAAGCGTTTGTTTTTTACTCTTTTAAGGGCTTATTTTTAGCCATGTAATTGAGCCATTGACGCGGTATTTGCATCTTTTTATAGATTTTATTGGCAATGGGCAAGCTTTCATAGTTTATTCTACTGGCTAAGATTTCAGCTAACAGAGGTGCACTACATAATCCTCTCGAACCTAAGCCGGTAATTAGATAGGCGTTGGGTAACGTAGGTAGATTTGAATGCGACACTGTGCCAGCCTGATAATCTTTCTTGAGCTGATCATAGTCTGTTAACTCACCTAAATAAGGGAAATGATCTCGGGTTGTTGTTCGCGTAGCAATATGAGCTTGGTCATTAGTTAGAATAGTGTCTACCCAAGCTTTACCTGCGATACACTTTTTAAGTTTTTGATGATTTTCTTGTTGTTCACTTTCTCGGTAATCAATATTTTCATCATGACGTTTGAAAGTTGCGCCCATGCAATGTTCACCTTGCATTGCTGGTGTTAAATATCCTTCATGGCACAGGGGTAATTTTAACGTAGTTAAAGCGTCGTTACTTGGAACATGACTGACTTGTCCTCTTGTTGCGGACAAAGGTACTGCTCTGCATTGTTTAAACTTGAGTGTGTCCATACCAGCCGCAATTACAATGTATTGATGATTAAATGTCGATGCTTGATGTTGACCTGTAGTGACGGTGGTTAATGTCCAATTACTTGAGGTATCCGATGTTTGCAGTTCAACATTATCAACACGACGATCGCAATGTATTTGCACATTAGGATATGTCGCTAATAGTGCACTCAGGGAGTTGATTAACTCTCTTGGGCTTAACCAACCTGCATTTGGATAATATAAACTTTGGTGGCCAATATCTAAGCCTGCTAATACATCTGTTTGCTGCTCTGTTAACCATTTTACTAGCGTGCTAGGCAGTTGCGCTTGGTTGATTTTATTTAATTTCCGATGTGAAGTCTGGTCGTAAGCAAGTTGCAGCAGTCCATTAAATTGGTGAGAAAAGGGAACCTGTGAATCAATGTCTTTATAAAAATTTAATGCATACAGGTAGGCATTAGCAAATAACTGACTGAGTTCATCATGTTGCTGATTAAGCAATGGATACAATGCACCTTGTAAGTTACCAGAAGCTCCAGAACCTAGCGTCTTATCAGCACAATATACAGTGACTTTGTTATCTCGTTTGGCAAGAGACAATGCTGTGCATAATCCTGCAATGCCACCACCTATAATTGCCACATCGGTTTGTTGAGTTTGTGCTTTTTTAGTTTTTTCAACTTCGGTTGGCTGAACAACTCCCACTAACATTTCACGCTTTTTACCATAGCCTTTTCGTTTTGACATGATGAAGCCGGATTCGATTAATGCGCGCCTTACAAAACCTGCTGCAGTAAAAGTTGCTAATGTGGCTTCAGGTTTACTTAAGTTAAACATTTTTTGAAACAAAACCTGATGCCACATCTCTGGATTTTTATGTGGATTAAATCCATCTAAATACCACGCATCAACAATGCCTTTTGGGTCACCAATTATGTTGTCTAGTTGCTGGTTAACATCACCAAACCATAGGTCTAGTAGTATTTGCCCATGGTTAAATGAGAGACGATGACAACCTACTAACGGTAAAGGATATTGGTCGACCAGTTGCGTTGATAGATCGGAAAATTGTCTAAACTGACTAAGAGTAGTGCGTAATGCTTCTATCTCTAAAGGATATAATTCGAAGCTGATAAAGTGTAAACGTTGTAGCTTAACTTCCTTGTTATTGGCTTTAAATTCATTGAATTTTAATGCTGTAGTGAGGAAATTAAGTCCTGAACCAAATCCAGTCTCTGCGATACAAAATTCTTCAGAATTAGAGGCTTGCCATCTATTTAATAGATCATTGCCTGAAAAAAACACATATTCTGATTCATCTGCACCATGGTCATTATTGAAGTAAATATCATCAAATTGTGTAGAAAATGGCTCAGACTGATCTGACCAGTCAAGTTGTGCATGGTTAATTATATTGTTTTTGTCTTGAGACAAGTTATATTCCTTGTATATTAGATCATAATTTAGAGCAGTCAGGTTGATTTAGGATAAATCACTTCACACTTGATGATCATATAATTAGTCCCTCAAGCAATAAAGGCTTAATAATGAAAAGAGCAGTAATTACAGGTATTGGCATTGTTTCTAGTATTGGTAACAATAAAGATGAAGTTTTAGCATCACTCAAAAGTGGCCAGTCAGGCATCACATTTTCTGAGCAATTTAAAGAAATTGGTATGCGCAGCCAAGTTTGGGGTGATTTAAAAATCAATCCTTCAGAGCACATTGACCGTAAAGTAATGCGTTTCATGGGTGATGCAGCAGCATACACATATCTTTCAATGCAGGAAGCTATTGAAGATGCGAAACTACCTGAAGAGATGGTTTCTAACATTCGTACTGGTTTAGTTGCTGGTTCTGGTGGTGGTTCTTCAAAAAACCAAGTTGACGCATGTCAAATCATGAAAGACAAAGGCGTTCGCCGTGTTGGCCCTTACATGGTGCCACGTACTATGGCGAGCACTACATCAGCATGTGTAGCAACACCTTTTAAAATCAAAGGTATTAACTACTCAATGAGTTCGGCTTGTGCGACAAGTTCACACTGTATTGGCCACGCTCTAGAGCAAATCCAACTGGGTAAACAAGACATCGTTTTCGCTGGCGGTGGTGAAGAGCTAGATTGGACAATGGCCTGTGAGTTTGATGCGATGGGTGCATTATCAAGCAAATATAACGAAACGCCTGAAAAAGCGTCTCGTACTTATGATCAAAACCGTGATGGTTTTGTTATTTCTGGCGGCGGCGGTATGGTTGTTGTTGAAGAGTTAGAGCATGCACTTGCTCGTGGCGCTAAAATCTATGCTGAAATCGTAGGTTACGGTGCAACTTCAGACGGTTACGACATGGTTGCTCCATCAGGTGAAGGTGCAGTTCGTTGTATGCAACAAGCATTATCTACTGTTGAAGGTAAAGTTGACTACCTAAATACACACGGTACTTCTACTCCTGTAGGTGACGTGAAAGAGTTAGAAGCAATTAACATCGTATTCGGTGATGACGCTCCTAAGATTAGTGCGACTAAATCACAAACTGGTCATGCACTAGGTGCAGCAGGTGTGCACGAAGCTATTTACAGCATGTTAATGATGGAAAATGACTTCATCTCTGCTTCTTGTAACATTGAAGAAGTTGACGAGAAAGCGGTTAATCTACCTATCGTTAAGAACAAACCTGAGCCTGCAAAACTAAACATTGTGATGTCTAACAGTTTTGGTTTTGGTGGTACAAATGCAACATTAGTATTTAAACGTTACGAATAAGTTTTAATTATTGATGTTAAAAAGGAGCCTTGGCTCCTTTTTTTGGTTCTATGATAATAGAACTAATATAATTGGGATAAGTAGAAACAAGATGAAGATTTATATCGACGAAAACATGCCGCATGGTAAATCGTTCTTTGAATCATTTGGTGAAGTCACTACCTTCTCTGGTCGTGATGTTACAGCTGAACAAATTCAAGATGCAGATATATTATTAGTACGTTCTATTACCAAAGTGAATCAATCTTTATTGGCGTTAAACAATAAAATTCAATTTGTTGGCACCGCGACCATTGGAACCGATCATATTGATATTGAGTATCTACGATCTAGAAACATCGCATTCAGTAGTGCCCCTGGTTGTAACAAAATATCAGTCGCTGATTATGTGTTAAGCGCTTTGTTAGTGGTGATCGAACAACGACAATTAGTATTGTTAAATCAAACTGTCGCGATTGTTGGTGCAGGTAATACGGGGACAGCGGTTTATGATTGCTTAACGGCGATTGGCATTAATTGTTTATTATATGATCCACCTTTGCAGGATGCTGGAGACCCTCGTCCATTTTGTAGCTTTGAAGAGGTGCTGTCTGCAGGTATCATTTCATTACATGTTCCCAAGACCATGGTTGGGCTTCATAAAACATTCCACTTATTTAATCAGTCAGTATTGGAAAAATTAACTCCACAACAAATTTTGATTAACGCATGTCGTGGTGAAGTGATCGATAATAAAGCCTTATTAAAGCTAGCAATTGAAGGGAAAGTACCGACACTAGTCCTTGATGTATGGGAAAATGAACCCGATATAGACAAACAATTGTTGTCTTATGTCACGCTAGCAACACCTCACATTGCAGGATACAGTTTAGATGGCCGAGCTCGCGGCACTGAAATGTTGTACATTGCACTTTGTGAAAAATTACAGGCGCCAGTGATGTTAAAAAGTACTGACTTTACTGAGAAGCCAAATATTAGTGATATCACCTTAAGTGGTGATTTGACACCAGAATTATTAAAATCATTAGTCCATTTGATATATGATGTGCGTAGAGATGATGCTTTATTTAGAAAAAAAGTAAATGAAGTGAACGGCTTTGATAATATGCGCAAAAATTACCCAGAAAGACGAGAATTGTCTACTTTAACGGTGGCAACCTCTGATAAGCGGCAAATTTCGCCACAAATAATCGATTTAAAGAAAATTGGTTTTACTGTTAAAAACAAATAAAAGGTCAACATGAACAAAGAATACAATATTGCATTAATCGGTGAGATTGATGGTTGCATCGAAACAACGTTAGAAGTGTTATTAAAACGTGATTTCGCAATTAATAATATTTTTCCAATCAGTAGCAGTGAGTGTGATACCACTTCGGTTATGTATTCAGGTAAGCCTGTTGACGTTGTTGAGCTAGAGACATTTGATTGGCAACAAGCTGATATCGCGCTATTCCTATCGGATAGAGAAGTCGCACAAGCTTGGATCCCTATTGCGAAAGAACATTGTGTTGTTATCGATATCAGTGGTTATTATCTTGAGTCGCCAGAAGTGCCTTTAGTACAAGTTGGTGTGAATGATGAAGATATCGCTCGTTATAGTGATGCGAATATTATCGCAATACCAAGTCCAGAAACTGCGCAGCTAACACTTGCGATTAAGCAAATTCACCAAGAAGTGGGTATCAAGCGAGTAACTGTTGCTGGTTACCAATCTGCATCTACTATCGGTAAAAAAGGTGTTTCGGCATTAGCTGGCGAAACGGCACGTTTATTGAATGCTAAAAGTGTTGAGCAACACAAATTTAAACAGCAAATTGCGTTTAATGTGGTGCCACAAATTGACGAGTTTAATGAAGATGGTATCGACTTTTCTGAATTACGTTTAGCTGCTGAAACACGCCGCTTATTAAATGACCCTGAAATGGTAGTGTCTACAACACAAGTGGTTGTGCCTATGTTTTACGGTTGTTCACAGGCGGTTCATATTGTTACTCATTACCCAGTAGAGCTAGAGGAAGTCGCTAATGCACTTCATCATAGTGATAACATTGTATTAGCAGGTTCAGTCACTGAATATGCAAATATGATTGATGATGTAGTGGGTAATGTTGAAGTACACGTAGGTCGTTTACGTAAAGACACATGTGATGCCGCTGGTATTAACATGTGGGTATCTGCAGATAATGTACATTATGGTATTGCGACGAACGCAGTGCTGGTAATGGAAAAGTTGGCCTATACCTATTTATAGTAAGATAGTTTAGGTATTACAGTGGGCTAGGTCTCAATTCTAGCCTACACGTTTGTTTTAAAAGATCTGCTATTGCTTGTCCTGGTTTATTATAATTAATATTATTTTGCAATTCCCTTACAAGGATCGTTTATGAATCGCATGTTGCTTGCTGTTGTTTCTTGTCTTCCATTATTACTTACAGCTCATAATGTACAAAGTGTTGAGTTAGTGGGCCCAAATGAAGAGCCTGAACTTATTCGATCACCAACTCCGGTGACGGCTTCAAATACAACATCACCCGTATCACCATCTCGATATGGTCCGGTATCGGCCAATGAAACATTATGGTCAATTTCAAATAAGTTGCGTCCTAATACCGATGTCAGTGTTTATCAAACATTAGTTGCTATCTACAAAACTAATCCAAGTGCTTTCCGCAACGGTGACATTAATAAAATAATCGCATCTTCTGTAATTGACGTACCTAGTTTATCGGTTATTTCTCAACAAACTAACGCAGAGGCTTTTCGTTTACTAAGAATAACCAATACCCCAGCTCCTAGTACGCCTAGAAATCCAACACCTAAACCTGTAGCAACTGAAGTAGAAAAACAGGTAGAGACGGCGAAAGCAGAACAAACAAAAATAGAACCTGAAGTTGAAGAAAAAGCATCAATTGCTCAACAAATTGAACAGCCAACTAACGATCAATTGCAAAAATTAGAAGCAGAATACGCGCTACTTAATGAGCAATTAATTGTCGCTACTGAATCTAACCAACGTTTAAAACTCAAATTACAACCGTTAAGCGATCAAATAAATACTTTGTCTGATCAAGTAGAGCAAGATATCAATGTTCAAATTCAACTACAGGCATTAATTGATCAATACAAAGCTGAAATAGATGCATTCGAAGAGCCACCATTTAGCGGCCCTGGTTTATTAAATAAGATTCTAAGTTCTATTACAGGATCTGCCTCTACGCTATTATTAACGATTCTAAGTCCATTATTGCTATTAACAGCACTTTTTCTTTTAATATTACGTATCAAATCTAAACGTGAATTAGCATTAAAAGAACAAGAGCTTGCTGAATCAACCTCTATCATGGATGAAGATGAAAATGAATTTGATTCTTTATTTGCCGCTGAAATTGCTAATGAAGAAGTACCGGTTGCAGAGGATGAGTCAGCAACAGCTGAAGAAGAAAGTAACCTGACTATTATCGAAGAGGAAGTAGATAATAGCGAAACAATCACTGCAAATGCAGAAACAGAATTAATCGAAGATAACGACGAACCATCAGTAAATGATGATGTTGATATGGATGCCGTTATCAATGGTGATGAAGAAGTTATTGAGTTATTAGAGTCTGATTTAGTACTAGATGATGATATTTCTCAAAAAGACCTGGATCTTGCAGCGCAATGGGAATCAGAACTTGCAGGTTTAGAGGATAAACAAGAAGATCAAGTTGATCTGGATGACTTCCAATTTGATGCTCCAGAAGTCACACCTTTAGAGCCAATTCAATTAGATGATATTGAGCCTGAGTCAGTTGATCAAGACGTTACTATTGAAGAAGATAGCTCACCAGAAGCCATTCCCGAAGTAGAAGAGTTATTAACTGAAGAACCAGTTGAATCTGATGAAACAACTAGCGCTCAAGATGATACAGATATTGACCAGATACTAGCTGAAACACCACCTGATATTGAAGAGGATCAAATACCTGAAGCGATCCCTGAAGTAGAAGAGTTACTGGCAGAGCCTCCTGTTAAAACAGCTGAACAAGTTATTACTGAGACCGCTGATGTTGATGAACCTTTAGCTGAAGCTAGCTCAAAGTCTACACCTGACGTTGAAGAGTTACTTGCAGAAACAGACTCTGAACAAGCAGTATCGGCTGATGACCAAACAGATATTGATGAAATATCGGAAGAGACCGATTCTGAATCTGAAGCAGTTATTGATATAGATGAGTTGTTATCGGAATCAACAAATGAGATTGAACAAGAAAATCTAGATGAAGTTTTAGCAGAAACTGATATTCAAGATGTTGAGAAAGATGAAGAACTTGAGTTGATTGACGAAGAGCCACTGACACTCGAATCAGACAATGATGTTGAAGATGTTGTACCTGAGCAAGATGCTACAACGAAGGAAGCCGATGAAGAATTTGATTTTACTGACCCAGATTCACTCGCTAAGCAATTAAGTAGTAATGCCTTTAATGAAGATGCTGAACTACCTAAGTTTGATAAAACGGACGATAAGGGATTCATTGATATCGATACATTGTTGACTAATGAAGAAGGTAAAGAACTGACTGAAGAAGAGTTTGACCTTGATTTTGGTTTAGATGAGTTTCCTGATGTTGTTGATTCATTTACAGACTTTGATACTGATGCGGATGGAGTTGCAGCGCAATTAGACCTAGCTAGAGCGTATTTGGAAATAGATGAAAAAGAAGGTGCAAAAACAATATTAACTCAACTGTTGGAAACTGCACCGGAAGATAAATTAAAAGAGGTAAAAAAACTGTACGATAGAATCAGTTAATCACCTTTTTACAAAACCATTACATCGGTTTTTACATGTTTTACCTAAGCCAGCATTGCTGGCTTTTTAAATTGGAAGAAGATATATGCGCCCGATTATTTTGGATGTTGCTGGATATCAGTTAACAACCGTTGAACAAGAGTACTTAGCTCATCCGTTAGTGGCAGGAGTTATTTTATTTACCCGTAATTTTGACAATGTGGTGCAATTAAAAGAGTTAGTACAGCAAATTAGATTACATGCTAAACAACCGATACTGATAGGTGTAGATCACGAAGGAGGGCGAGTACAACGCTTTCGTAATGGCTTCACGACCTTACCTGCTTGTGGTGATTTATTAAATAAAGCAGATTCATTTGAGCAAACTTTATCATTAGCTAAAGCGAGCGCCTTTGTAATGGCAAGCGAACTGCTATCCTGCGATATCGATTTAAGTTTTGCACCCGTATTAGACATTAATGGCATTTCAGATGTCATCAAAGAGCGTGCGTTTAGTAGTGATAAACAGCAAGTAACAAAAATTGCTATTGCTTATATAGAAGGGATGAAACAAGCTGGTATGGCATCAACAGGGAAACACTTCCCTGGTCATGGAAGTGTTAAAGCTGATTCGCACATTGCATTACCTGTTGATGCTCGTCCTAAAGAGGAAATATTCAAGCAGGATATGTTGCCTTTCATTGAATTAATAAACGCCAATAAATTAGATGCCATTATGCCATCACATGTTGTTTATTCTGATTGTGATAGTTTGCCTTGTGGTTTTTCAGACTATTGGTTGCAACAGATTTTAAAATCTAAATTAGGTTTTAAGGGCGCGATAATTAGTGATGATATTTCCATGCATGGCGCTAGTTTTGTAGGTAATCATCTTTCTCGTGCTGAAGGTGCACTTAAAGCTGGTTGTGATTTCATTTTAGCCTGTAATGATGCACCGGCAGCGATGACTATTTTAGATGGATTATCCGCCCAGGCTAAAAATAGTGTATCTTTAATCAAGCGCTTAGCCGCAGATAAAGGTAAGTTAGCACAGCCTTTAGCAAATAATACTCTGTGGCAGCAGTCTAAGCATATGATTGAACAGTTTAACGATACAATCTAAGGTTTCGTCTTAAGCGTGTTCATTTAGCAGTGACTGATAATAGAATAAACAAGACTGAATGACTTGTTTGCATAGTTTTAAAATATAAAGGTGGATAATAAGATGATCATCTATTTACATGGCTTTGATGCAACAAGCCCAGGTAATCATGAGAAAGTGATGCAATTAAAATCGATTGATCCAGATGTGCGTTTTGTACATTACAGTACCATTCACCCTAAACAAGATATGGCTCATATTCTTAAGGAAGTTAATCAACATATTAATTCTACTGATGATTCGGCACCGCTAATTTGTGGTGTGGGTTTAGGTGGATATTGGAGTGAACGAATTGGTTTTTTATCGGGTATTAAACAAGTGATTTTTAACCCTAACTTACACCCTGAAGATAATATGGTTGGACGTATTGAATGGCCTGAAGAGTACTTTGATATAGACACTAAATGTGTTGATGATTTTAGACGAGAAAATGCAGCAAACTGTATTTGTATTCTTTCTACAGTGGATGATGTTTTAGATAGTGAAGTCAGTAATCATGAACTAGCAAATTATTATCCAATCATTTTTGATCAAACCCAGGGTCATAAATTCAAAGATATCACTGAGCACTTACCAACAATTAAACAATTTAAAGCTGGATAGTGTTACCCATTTGTTAAATCGATCAGATTTATGTCTGTATAAATAGCTAATCTGATCGAAAACCCCTATATTTAATCTGGTAAATTCCAACAACCTTACTTCATTCACATTCAAAGATAAAAAAAGGTGACTTGAAGCCCATTTTTTTATAACCTTTGTTTTCTAAAAGTGCAACCTAGATCAATTTTTTTATAAAGATGATATTTGACAGCCCGTTAAGCATCTTTTTTGTAAAAAATTTAATTTATGAGGACGTTATGAAAAAGATAGTAATAGTTGGTGGTGGTGCAGGTGGTCTAGAGTTAGCTACAAAATTAGGTAACAAATTAGGTCGCAAAGAAAAAGCACATATCACTTTACTTGATAAAAACAGCACCCATTTATGGAAACCTTTACTGCATGAAGTCGCTGCAGGATCGTTAGATGATGGTATCGATGCAGTGAGTTACCGTGCTCATGCTACGAATCATGCTTTCCACTTTAAACTAGGTGCAATGCGCAACCTAGATCGTGTTAATAAAACAATTACTATTGACCCTTTATATGATGCTGAAGGTTGCATGATTTTGCCTGAAAGCCATCTTCACTACGATATTCTAGTGATGGCTCTAGGAAGTGTTAGTAACGACTTTAATACCAAAGGTGTTGGCGAGCATTGTATCTTCTTAGACAGCCCGCAACAGGCGAAAAAATTCCATCACCGTATGTTGAATAAATACTTGCAACTTGGTGTTAAGGAAACAAACTCAGTTAATGTTTCTATCATTGGAGCTGGTGCAACAGGTGTTGAACTATCTGCTGAGTTATATAATTCACTTAAGCAAGTTTCTAGTTATGGTTTCTCACATATTAAAAGTGCAGACTTACGTGTTAGCTTAATTGAAGCGGGTGACCGTATACTGCCTGCTTTACCAAAACGTATCTCTGCGTCTGCACATCAAGAGCTAGTCAAGTTAGGTGTTGATGTTCGTACTAATACTATGGTGACTGAAGCAAACGAAGAAGGTCTATTAACTAAGTCTGGTGAATTGATTAAAGCTGACTTAATCGTTTGGGCTGCAGGTATTAAAGCCCCAGATTATTTAAAAGACTTAGCAGGCTTAGAAACTAATCGTATTAATCAGTTGATCGTTAAACCAACATTACAAACTACACTTGATGATGACATTTATGCGATTGGTGATTGTGCAAGTTGTGCGTTACCTGATGGTGGTTTTGTACCTCCTCGTGCTCAATCTGCGCATCAAATGGCCACACAAGTTGGTAAGAACATTATTGCAACTTTAAATGGTAAAGAGTTAAGCGATTACAAATATACTGATTACGGTTCATTAGTCTCTTTAAGTAACTACAGCACGGTAGGTAGCTTAATGGGTAACTTGATGAAAGGGTCGATGATGATTGAAGGGCGTTTAGCGAAAGTAGTTTACGTTTCTTTATACCGTATGCATCAGGTTGCTTTACACGGTTATATCCGTACTGGATTAATGACAGTAGTAGAAAAAATTAATCGCGTATTACGTCCGCGTTTAAAATTACACTAATTCACTTAGTTGGTTAGTTAAGTACTGAAAATGCCTCACTTGTTGAGGCATTTTTGTATGCATCATATTAATGGGATTGTTGATAACAACGACACTAATTAATAGAGATATTTTATTTTTAAAAATAATTTATTTCTTGGTCACTTCTCCGGTTACTGATTAACCAAGTTACGCTTAAAGTGGCCCTATGTGCGCCTTAAATTATGTGATTTTTGCTACGTAAAATGTAATCTAATTGGTATTAAAACTGTCCTTCAAGTGTTTACTCTTAAACACGTAAATCGTTGCCCAGCACACCATCACTAATTGAATTGATGCTGACAGTGAATATTGAAAATGCTCTATATTCAAGTAGTACAGTTGTAATCCAAAGTCTGCCAGTAAACTGGCCACGATAAAATAATAGCAAATTGGCCAACTTTTAATTGCCCAGTGCTTTTGCGCATGGCGACGCCCGGATATTAAAAATACAATGATTGGTAATAGCCCAATGATCAACCCAGTGTAAAAATGAAATTTTTCAGGATAAAAAAGCATCAGTAATTTATCACCGGTTTGTTGTGATGCCAGTGAAATAATTAGTAACATCCAAGTACGTGATAGAAACAAAAGAAGGTAAAGAAAAATAGGAGGGGATTTCAAATCGCCAGCTTCAGTATAATGCTGAAGTGCATATAAACGTGTTTTCATTGAGTTACTCGTTTTAAAATTGTATTTAGTTTATTCGGTATTAGAAATAAAAATGCCATTTTACATGCTTCATATTAAGAATATTAACAGTTGCAATCGCTCAATGGCATAATGAATATTTTGACTAGCTACTGATACATTTTATTCAACATAGCATTGGGTACAGTATACAAAACGACTTTGTGGATCATTAATCCTAGCAATAAAATTGCTCTGCTTTTCAATTGTTTCAAAAATGCTGAATATAGCAGGTTGTGTGATTAACCCGCTTGGTAAAAACTGAATCGTTTTCGTAAATAACTGATTAAAGAAAACTTGTTTAGAAGATAATCTTGGCTCAATAGAGATTACATCAAAATCTTCAATATTCGCTAATTCAGCAGCTTTTAGCACAGCTGAATGCAGATCACCTAACTCATCTACTAATCCATTATTTAAACCGTCTGCACCAGTCCATACACGACCTTGGGCAACCTTATCTACTTCTTCTATAGTCATGCCACGACCTTCTGCTACTATTTGTAAGAAATTAGCGTAACCATTCTCTATACCCATTTGGAATATTTCTGCTAATTCAGGGGTTAATGCTTGAGTCACACCAATATTAGACAAGGGGTTTGTAGCTACGCCATCTTGTTGTATGCCAATTTTATCGAGTGATTTATCAAAGGTAGCAAACATACCGAAGATGCCAATTGAGCCTGTGAGAGTGGTTGGTGAAGCAATAATTTGGTCTGCTGCTGAGGCAATCCAATAGCCACCAGATGCGGTGACAGCGCCCATTGAAACGACAACTTTCTTACCCGCGTCTTTCAATGCTAATACTTGTTGTCTGATGTTCTCTGAGGCAAAGGCACTACCACCAGGTGTATCAAGACGAATTACTACGGCTTTGATTCGAGGATTATTTTTTGCCTCTCTTAATAGAGTATTAAAGCTTTTATCAGCAATCGATGTTCCATCATTAACACCTGAAATGATTTCACCTGTGCCATGAATAACGGCAATTTGTGAGTCCGCACCTGTGTATTGATATAATAAAGGTAAAGTCGCCTGATAAGCACGGTAATCAATCATGTTCGGCAAGTCATTACTTTCTTGTTGCGCATCTTCTGATAACTCATTGATGAATTGGTCGTGGAAGGCTAACTGGTCAACTAATCCCATTGATAATGCGTATTGGCTAGTATCTCCACTCACTGCTTTTAGGTTTTCTTTGACCTGCTGCAATGTTGGGTTAATTGATTCCGCAGTTAGTTTTGGATTGTCTTTACGTTGTGTTAACACACGGTCAATATAGGTTTGCCATAATTGATTTAACCAATGTTGGTTTGCTGTTTTACTGTATTCAGACATGCGTGTTTCAGTGAAGGGTTCAACAAATGATTTATAAGTACCAACTTTAAAGATATGTGGCGTTACTAATAGTTTGTCCAGTAAGTTTTTAAAGTATAAACGATTGACCGCGTAACCTTGCAGCAATACAAAACCATTGGGTGGTAAGGTAATTTTATCTGCATAAGAAGCTAAATAATATTGAGATTGAGAGTAATTATCTGCATATGCGTACACCGGCTTACCTGAATCTTTAAAGTGATTAATGGATGCGCCAATATCAGTTAATTGATTTAGATTTGCAGACTGTAATCCTGTTAATTCGAGCACCAACCCTGTTATTTTTGGATCATCCTCTGCAAACTGAATTGCTTTAATTATCTCTTGTGCCTCAAACTCTTGCGGTGCCTCATTATCCATACCTGAAAGTTGTTTTGATATTTCTTGAGAGAGGTTCATTGGTCGTTTCTTTTCGACAATGAAACCATTTAAATCGAGTCGTAGGTAAGAGTTGTCAGCTACTTCTACCTCCATTTCATCGGTATCGTAGGAAGCTACTATGAATAGCACTATCATAATAAAAATGACATTGAGTAAAACTAAGCGTATTGCGTTAATAAATTTAAAACTGTTGACCAGTATTGATTTAATGAGTCGAAATAAGAAGGCCATAAAATTTCCTTGTCAGAGAGGGGTATTATGCTAATCACACTAATGAACTAATCTATTTTACTTGTTAAAATAACTTCTTTTTGGCGCATTCCCCGATAGATTATTATCGGAGTTAATCTTTGAAAGGCTTAAATTACGCCTTAAATTAAGTCATTTTTTTTACGCAAAATTTAGTTCACTTATTGAATGTAATTGGTAATACAAAATTTAAGCAAAAAAAAAGCACTGATTACAAACATAATCAGTGCTTTCTAAGGAATAATCAATCTTTAAGTTTAAAAGCTTGATGTATCAACAAATAGGCCAACTTTAAGATCTTCAGCGGTGTAAATAACTTTACCGTCAACTTCCACAACACCATCAGCAATACCCATTACTAATTTACGCATGATTAAACGCTTCATCGTGATGCGGTAAGTTACTTTCTTAGCTGTTGGTAATACTTGGCCAGTAAATTTAACATTACCTACACCTAGTGCACGACCTTTACCAGGACCACCGCTCCAACCTAGGAAGAAGCCAACTAATTGCCACATTGCATCTAGACCTAGACAACCAGGCATTACAGGGTCATTAGGGAAATGACATTCGAAGAACCATAATGCTTTGTCGATATCTAGCTCAGCGATTAATTCGCCTTTACCATGTTCGCCACCATCTTCTGTAATAGAGATGATACGATCTAACATTAACATATTGTCTACTGGTAATTGACAATTGCCTTCACCAAATAGCTCACCTTGACCACATTTGATTAATTCTTCTTTATTGTAAGAGTTTTTACCCAACTCTTTTTGGGATACGGTTTTAGTCATAATCACTTTTCTTAAGATAATTGATAAGGTGAGGCATTAAAATGCATATAATTAACACCACGAAATAATGAGCGCCATACTTTATATGAGGCGCTATGAACAATCAAGAATAATAAAAACCTTGTCGTTTGTTTTAACTATCCTAATGAAAGATAGAATGTTTTAGCCTAGAAAACAAGCTAGACGATGATTCTTCCATCTCTTCCTTGTTCGCTAACTCAATTCTGCAATTAATTACTTTAATTACATCTTCAAACTGTTTGTTTAACAATAAAGGAAAAGCTTGATGGCAGTGTGCAATTGCATGAATCAGTATTTTTCCTTGCTCAATTAAGCGTAATGTTTGATCGTTTAAGGTTAAGTTAATGATATTTGCCTTAGGCATCACAATCGTCACTGAATCGGTTATTAAACCTAATTCAAATAAACGAGAAACAGATTCAATTTTTTGATTGATACCGCCAATTGGTAACACGTTGCCATGTTGATCTAATGAACCTGTCACGAATACATTCTGCTTAACCGGAAACTTAGCGTAACAAGAGCTAACAGCTAACAAGATGGCTAAGGAAGCACTATCACCATCACTTTCTTGATATGATTGTTCGAATACAAGATTACAAGAGTAGGGGAACGCATTAATATGGCTAAAAAAGTGATTTAGATAGCCTTGAACAATATGCGTGCTCTTAGCGTGAATGTTACCTGCTAATTCGACTTTTCGTTCTACATCAATAATTTCACCGTCGCCAATCATATCACTGGCTGAAATCCTAAATATCTCTCCAAATTCGCAAGGATACCCCAACAATTCAACGACAGATAAACCATTAATTTGGCCAATTTTTTCGCCGCTTAATTGTAAGTTAACTTGGCCTTCTAGAAGAGATTGTTCACTGTATTTACGGGCTAAAGACTGTGCTTCATTTATCTCTTGAAAATAGTCTGTTAGATCTGTTTTGGTAATTTTTTTATCGCTACAAAACAAGTTAGCATAACGTATTGTTTGTTGAATAAACTCAGGGTCAAACAATAGCTGTTGTTGATGCTGACACTCCACTGCCAAGGCTTTAAAAAGTGTGTTTAATGTTTCGTTATCAAGTGGTTCAATTGCTAGTTGTTGAGTTACTTGATGGCAATAATTGATGATGGTATCAGCTGCATTTTGTGTTGCAGGTACCTGACTTGCTAATTCACAGAATAACGATGAAATTTGCGTATACTCAGGGTCTATCTGGATCAATTCTTCTAATTGCAAACGTGTCGCTACTAAAATTAATTTGATATTTACTGGTTGTGATTGCAGGTCGGGTAAGACTTGTTTTATTTTTTCAGCATTAACTGCATCGCTGGCTAGTAGATAACCACGCTGTAATACTGATTTAAGTTTAAACCATAAACTAGGCTCAACTAATACGGGGCTAATATTTAACACTAGCGCACCATTATTTAGTTTAGTTAATAAACCTTCTGATAGTGTGAGATCATCATTACCAGTAAGAGATAATCGACCAAACAAACTTTCTTGATTATAACTTAACAAATAATCAGCAGGTAAATCACTAGGGATGACTTCCTTCAATACTTGTTGAGCATTTAACCAGTAGCGACTATTTACCAATAATAAAGGTGTCGGCAGCTTAAGATATTTGGATACAATAGCCGTTGCGTTTGGAAATAATTGAGAAAATGAGAGTCCCTTAGATGGCGAATATTGCTTTATATACTCGCTAAAATCAGTACTACATTGTGATACTGACAAAGGTAAAGTTTTCTCAAGTTCATTATGTTTGGTGCTAGAGGCATTATCTAAAGTTACAGGGGAAATATTATCGGTCAAAATCTCAGCTCTAGTTAAGTAAAAGGAAGGCAATTTAGCATATACCTTCCTATAAAGTTAACAATAAATTATCTTTTATAACTTATATCCCTTAACTTTTTGCTGTTGGTATTTTAATTCGCAAGCTGAACAGCGTTGCTGAGTAGGGCATTCAAATAGTTCTTCGGCAGATAGCTCTATTTCACAATCTGAGCATAACCCGTATAAACCAAGTTCAATACCCTGTAGTGCAGCATCAATGCTCTTTATTTGCATTTTATAAATATTAAGAGAGTGGCTTTCACTATGCACTAAACTTTCAATTAACAAATCAGCATTCATTGCATCAACTTTGTTAACAAGCTCATTCAAGTAAGGTTTGGAAGAGACTGCAAGGCGAGTTTTTACCTTTTCTTTCACTTGTGAAAATTCAGCAAGTAAATGCGTTTTTAATTGTTGTTGTTGTTCTGAAGTGATGGATTGCATAACTGATGCCTCATTATTATGATGATATTTTATAATAATGAGGATGTGATTAAAGTTATTGATTTATATCAAAATTATATACGTTAATAATTATCAAGCAAATGTTTACAGGGTTACCATTTTTGTTTGTCGGCAAATAATCTTTCTAGGTCTTTCTTTTTACTATCTTCTTTTTTGTTCTGTTGTTGATTATCCATAGCAGCATTTTGCTCACTGGTTAAATAAGAAGAAACTTCAATTTTTACATTTTCTAATAATGCTTGTTTATTCTCTAAATCATTATCTTTGTGTGGAATATTACTTAAGATCTTGAGAATCTTGTCGGTCATTTGTCTTGCTGTATTATATTGTTTTTGATTTTTTGCATCATTAATACGTTTAATACTGATTTCGATATTAATTTTTAACTGCATCATTTCTAGCTGTTGGTTCTCAGAAACAAATAGGTCTGTATTAATTTTTTGTTTTGCATGCTCAGATCGCAACACTGCACGTATTTTTTTAGTCGCTTGTACCAATGCTAAGGCATCTTTATCATTCGGCGGTACTTGTAAACTGCTTGGTGATGGTGCGACATAATTTTCTTTGATTTGTTTTATTTGCGCTTCAGTATCAGCAAAGTGTTCTCTGTAGCTGGCAGTGGTTGGCGATATATTAATCATGATATATAAGGCATTACGAATTCTATTTTTTAGAATTAATAATAACGCTTTACTGAACGGAATTTTAGTTGAAAACAACAACAATTCGTCAACTTCTGTAATAGTGGCGTGCTGTTTGGAAACCGAGATACGTCGCTCTGTTTCCGCTTTTTGTTTGTATTGTTGAATGATGTTATAACCGATCATAACAATCAATAATAAACCGACTAAAGATATAATTAATGGATACAAGTTAGATGCTCTTTTATATGATTAAAGTAAAGCAGGGTATCTTAAACTGACCATGCCATTAAAAAATTAAGGTAATCGTAAAGTGAATATACTGCCACTTTGTTCAGGTTTATTGGTCAAAGTAATATTCCCAGACAGAGCTTTAAGCTTATGGGCTGCAGCGATTTTTTTAGCAAATAGTAAACCCAATCCACTTCGCCCTTTATTTGCATTAAATGATGCAAACTCATCATCATTCACATTCAACATATAATGCGGGTATCCTTCGCCATCATCTTCTATTTCAAATATTAAATAGGGATCTTGATGATGGGCTGAAATAATGACTTCACTTTTTGCATGACGTAATGCATTAATTAAAATATCACTTAATAAATAACTGATTAAGTCAACATCATAATAGCCGTATAGGTTATTTTCAACTTTAACACTTAACTTGATATGATGACTGTTTAAATATAAGCGATTGCGCTCCAATACATCTGTTAATAATTCATTTACTGAATTTTCTTCAATTAATACAGGTAACTGTTTTCGCTCATCCCTATATAGAGCCAACAATTGCATCAAGGTACTGTTGATACGTGATGTTTGATAATGTAAGTTAGATACTGATTTATGTTGCAGACTCGTCAAATTGTCTGCTAGATCTAAATCTTCAATCGATTGCAACACCATTGCCAGTGAGTTTTTCATATCGTGTATGCTAGTAGCTAATATAGTACTGAAATCAAGTTGATCACTATTTTTCATTATTTCTCCATCAGCGTAAATGCTATGTACCTCATTCTAACTATAAAAATGCGAAGGTGTTAGCATTGCTTTTATTTGCTCGCCTTTTAGAAAATAGTTGAATATTTATTGTTTTGTATCATTTTAAGAGCGATTTAGACACTTTGATTACTTTTATACAGGTATAGTGCTATGTGTTAAAAGTATGACTTTGTAAATTTTAGAAGTCTGATAGAATAAAATGGAATAAGCATTAACCTAAACATAAGCTGATAACATTATGAAATTGCAACAATTACGTTACATTGTCGAAGTACTCAATCATAACCTAAATGTATCTGCCACCGCTGAGAACCTTTTTACTTCTCAGCCTGGTATCAGTAAACAGGTTAGAATGCTGGAAGATGAACTAGGGATTCAAATTTTTGAACGTAGCGGTAAACACTTAACTAAAGTGACGCCTGCAGGGCAGGAAATAATACGTTATTCAACTGAGATTTTAGGTAAAGTTGAAAGTATTAAAGCGGTAGCCAACCAATACACTATGCCAGATCAAGGTAAGTTAAATATTGCTACGACTCATACGCAAGCTCGCTACGCTTTACCTGAAGTGATTAATGGTTTTATTAAACGCTACCCGAAAGTGTCTTTACATATGCACCAAGGTACGCCAACGCAAATAAGTGAATCCGTTGTAAAAGGGAAAACAGACTTTGCAATTGCTACCGAAGCTTTACATTTGTATCAAGACTTGATCATGTTGCCGTGTTATCACTGGAATCGTTCGGTAATTGTGCCTAAAGACCATCCTTTAGCGAAAATTGAAAAACTGTCAATCGATGATATTGCTGAACACCCAATTGTAACTTATATCTTTGGTTTTACTGGTCGATCTGAATTAGATGAAGCTTTTAACGCTGCTGGTTACAAACCTAATGTAGTGTTTACTGCAACCGATGCAGATGTGATTAAAACTTATGTTCGTCTTGGCTTAGGTGTGGGTGTTATTGCAACAATGGCTATTAATGAAGATGATGATTTTTGTGTGTTAGATGCCAGTCATATCTTTAAGTCTAGTTTAACCAGTATTGGGTTTAGAAAGGGCTCTTTCTTACGTGATTATATGTATGATTTTATGGTTCGTTTTGCCCCACATTTAACTCGTCCTTTGGTGGAAAAAGCAATACAACTTAAATACACCGCGGAAGTGAATAAACTGTTTGAAGATATAGAATTACCGACCAGGTAAGGTTAGAACAACAATATTACATTCTGTCACAAAAGACATTAAACAAAAAACCAACTTTTACAGTTGGTTTTTTATTGTCTGAATGCTTGCTATTACTTTTTGTAAATTATTGATTCAATGAAGCCAAGAGAGGTAATATTTTACTGACTTTATCAAAACACTCTTTGTATTCACTCTGAGCATTCGAATCCGCTACAATGCCTCCGCCTGCCCAACAATAAATTTTTTGCTGATGACATACTAAGGTACGAATCGTAATACTGCTGTCCATATCCCCGTTACCATTAATATATGCGATACTGCCACAGTAGATTTGACGTTGAAATTTTTCTAATTCACATATCACTTCCATGGAGCGGATTTTAGGAGCTCCAGTGATAGAACCTCCCGGGAAACAGGCCCTGAGTAAATCTTCCGTAGTATATTGCTCTGCTAATTTACCTGTTACTGTGCTGACTAAGTGATGTACTGCTGGGAAACTTTCTATATCAAATAATTTAGGAACAGCAACGCTGCCAGCTTCACTTACACGACCTATATCGTTACGCAATAGATCCACAATCATTAAGTTTTCAGCTTGATCTTTTTCTGAGTTGATTAGCTTTTGCTTGTTGGCTAAATCTTCAGCTTGGCTCAAGCTTCTAGGCATAGTACCTTTAATCGGTTTTGTTTGGATAATTTGATTTTTTAATAATAAAAAACGCTCAGGAGAAACTGAAATAATGGTTTGATCGGGTAATACAAAGAAAGCGGCAAAGGGCGGTTTATTATCTTGCAATAATGCTTGGTACGCTTGATATTCACTGCCTACATAAGGTGCCTGGAAACGTTGTGCTAAATTGACTTGGTAACAATCACCACTAAGTATATATTCTTGAACTTGATTGAATGCCGCTTGATACTGCTCTTCAGAGGTGTTCGCTTGCCACGCTTCTGTTAATTTGAAATCAAATTCGGTGGTAGACTGCTTAATAAGTAAATTACTTAACCATTGAAAACGTGTCTCCCATAATATATCAAGCTGTTCAGTTCGGTTTTTACTGCGATGCTGCATTAAATAAAATTGGTCATCGTGTACATTGTGCAAAATTGCCCAGTCATAAAAACCACAGTGGAATGCCCCTATGTCTAGACCTGTATTTTTTGATGTTTTATGTAAAGATTCAAATAACTCACCCATTTCATAACTATATGCTGCAATTGCGCCACCATGGAAAGGAAAGTCATTATCAGTTTCTGCATGGAAAAATGCTTGTCGGATAGCTGTTTGCGCAGTTAAGGGGTCTTTTCCCATGTCCTTATAACTATTTAATAAACAGTCATGGAATAATGTCCCATCAGTTGATTCTGTTAATGTCGCGATAGGATCACTGGTGAAAATAGACCAGTTGCTGTCAACATGATCAACACTGCTTGATTCTAAAAATACAGTCCATTGTGCAGCGGATAGCTCGGACTTAATGATATTGATTATCTTTACGGGAAAAGATAGCGGTTTTATTACGGTATTATCTGATATATAAGTCATTTTTTCGTATTTAGGCAACATTTTTTTAACAAAAAATTAGGCGGTTGAGGCCAATAATATTACCATTGTTTTTATAAACTGTTTACTAATTACTGGGAGCGACTGATGACAGTCATTAAAGAGCTTGATTTCATTAATAGTGTAAAAAATTCATTACAATTCATTTCTTATTATCATCCACTAGATTTTATCCAAGCGATGGATAAAGCTTATCAAGCAGAGCAGAATCCTGCTGCTAAAGATGCCATAGCACAAATTCTTATTAATTCTCGTATGTCAGCAGAAGGGAAGCGCCCAATTTGTCAGGATACTGGCATCGTAACTGTATTTGTAAAAATTGGTATGAAAGTTACTTTCGATACAGAATTAACGGTTCAAGAGCTTGTTGATGAAGGGGTTCGTCAAGCTTACAACGACCAGACAAATCCTTTACGTGCGTCGATTGTTGCTGACCCAGCTGGGGCTCGTAAGAACACTAAAGACAATACACCTTCTGTTGTACATGTTGAAATGGTTAAAGGTAATAAAGTTGAAGTGATGGTCGCTGCAAAAGGCGGTGGCTCTGAAAACAAATCTAAAATGGCCATGTTAAATCCGTCAGACTCTATTGAAGATTGGATTGAAAAAACATTACCAACAATGGGGGCAGGTTGGTGTCCACCGGGTATGCTTGGAATAGGTATTGGAGGAACGACAGAAAAAGCTGCAGTAATGGCAAAAGAATCGCTAATGGAACCTGTAGATATTTTTGAATTACAAGAAAAAGCAAAATCCGACCCAGACTCGTTAAATACTGATGAAAAACTTCGTTTAGAGATTTACAAGCGTGTCAATAATTTAGGTATCGGGGCACAAGGGCTAGGTGGTTTAACAACTGTCTTAGACATTAAAATTAAAAGTTGCCCAACTCATGCTGCGTCTAAACCTGTTGTGATGATTCCAAACTGTGCAGCTACACGTCATGCTCACTTTACTTTAGATGGCTCAGGTGAAGCTTATCTGACACCGCCATCGTTAGACCAATGGCCAGAAATAACACGGGAAGTCGGTGAGAATGTTAAACGTGTTAACGTCAACAATATAACCAAAGCTGATATGAGTGATTGGAAAAGCGGTGATACTTTATTGTTAACGGGGAAAATTTTAACAGGCCGTGATGCAGCACATAAACGTATTAATGAATTAATCACTAGTGGTAAAGGCTTACCTGAAGGCGTTGACTTTAAAGGGCGCTTTATTTACTACGTTGGACCTGTTGATGCTGTACGTGATGAGGTAGTAGGGCCTGCTGGACCAACTACTGCTACACGTATGGATAAATTCACTGATTTTATGTTAGAGGAAACTGGCTTATTAGGCATGATTGGTAAGTCTGAGCGTGGCCAAAAAACAGTTGATTCGATTGCTAAACATAATTCAGTGTATTTGATGGCCGTCGGTGGTGCTGCATATCTTGTTGCTAAAGCAATTAAAAAATCGCGTGTTGTTGCATTTGCTGATTTAGGAATGGAAGCAATTTACGAATTTGATGTTGAAGACATGCCTGTAACTGTTGCTGTTGATAGTCAAGGAAATAACGTTCATGAGCAAGGTCCTGCGATTTGGAAGGCTAAAATTGCTGAAATAGACAGCAAAATGTCACAATAGTTATTAAATTGATTGCTTGATGAAGTAAGGATGGTATAAAAGCAATCAAATTAACTATTTTTCAATATCAACAAAGGAATAAGTATGTTTGAACAAGTGAGTATGGCACCTGCAGATCCTATCTTAGGCTTAACAGATGCATTCAAAAAAGATAGTCGTGAAGATAAAATCAACCTAGGTGTTGGTATTTACAAAAATGAGATGGGTCAAACACCTATTTTAGCGACTGTTAAAGAAGCTGAAAAACGTTTACTTGCTGAAGAAACTACCAAAAGCTACCTGACCATTGAAGGTATTGCTGCTTACGGTGAAGCTGTTCAAACATTATTATTCGGCAAAAATGCTGAAATCATTACGTCAAAACGTGCTCGTACAGCGCAAGTACCTGGTGGTACTGGTGCATTACGTACAGGTGCAGACTTTGCTGTGCAGAAATTAGGTATCAAGAAAATTTGGGTGAGCAATCCAACTTGGGCTAACCACGGTAATGTTTTCAAAACATCAGGTCTTGAAGTAGTGACTTACGATTACTACAATGCTGAAACTAAAGATCTTGATTTTGATGCGATGATTGCCTCACTTCAATCTGTTGAAACCGGCGATATGGTCTTATTCCACGGTTGTTGTCATAACCCAACGGGTATTGATCCTACTCCTGAACAATGGGAAATTTTAGCGAAACTAGTTGCTGAATTAGGTGCGATACCATTCTTTGATTTCGCATATCAAGGTTTTGGTAATGGTGTTGAAGAAGATGCTCAAGGTTTACGAGTATTTGCTGAATACAACAAAGAGTTATTAATTGCCAATTCATTCTCTAAAAACTTTGGTTTATACAATGAACGTGTTGGTGGTATTACTTTGGTAGCTGAAGATAGCGACATCGCTGATGCAGCATTTAGCCAAATTAAAGCGGGTATTCGTTCTAACTACTCTAACCCACCATCACATGGTGCTGCGATTGTAACAACTATTCTTAATGATGCAGTTTTATATGAGCAATGGGTTCAAGAAGTTGCTGATATGCGTAACCGTATTCAAGAGATGCGTGATCTGTTTGTAGCTACATTGAAAGAGAAAGGTGTTGAAGGTGACTTTAGCTTTATTAGTCGTCAATTAGGTATGTTCTCATTCTCTGGTTTAACGGTTGATCAAGTAAATCGCTTAAAAGAAGAGTATGCTGTTTATATCGTAGGCTCTGGACGTATTTCTGTAGCTGGTATGACTAAAAACAACATGCAACCTTTGTGTGATGCATTAGCTAAAGTTATTTAATATCTAATTAAATAGTTGAATTTTTAAACCTTAATGAGTAATCATTAAGGTTTAATTATATTTATTACATTAACTTTAATAAACTGTTTAAGGTTAATTTAATTGATATATAACCGAGTCTATATCTAACTTTGTATTGTATTTATTAATGGTTTACTGTGACCATAGTGTAACGTAAAACAATATGAACTGAGACTGGTAACACATGATAGAGAGCTATGAGTAAAAAAATTAATCAAAGTCTTTCATTTTTAACAAAATTGAAAAAACTGCCTGTTACTGCAAGTGATATTAAATGTTTGCTAACGACAGAAGCATTTAAAACTGAATTATTTGCACAAATCAATAACGCAACTCAGCGTATCTATATTGCTGCTTTATATCTTGAAGCTGACCAAGCTGGTGAAGAAGTCTTAGCGGCTTTATACCAAGCGAAACAAAACCATCCTAATTTAGATATTACCGTGTGCATCGATTTTCATCGGGCTCAACGTGGTTTGATCGGTGCTGCAAAAGGAGGGGATACCAATACTACTTGGTATCAGAAAATGGCAGAGATAAATGGCCAGGGTGTTAAGATTGTTGGTTTGCCAGTAAAACGTAAAGAATTGTTTGGAGTTCAGCACTTAAAAGGCTTTATTTTCGATGATTTAGTTTTTTATAGCGGTGCAAGTATTAACAACATCTATTTACATCAACAAGAGCGTTATCGTTTTGATCGTTACTGGCTGATTAAAGATAAAGCGCTAGCGGATACTATGGTGGATTACTTGAAACAGGTGATCGTAAATAGTGAGGCAGTGGTTCAACTAAATTCTCCCTATGTTCCACGCTTTAATGAACTGAAAAAAGAACACAAAAACTTAAGCAGGAATTTAAAGTTATCAGGTTATCATTTTGATCCTGAAACAACTGATTGTGTTGCTATTAGACCGCTTACTGGAATAGGCACTAAGAAAAATTTATTAAATAAAGTCATTCGCGCTATTTTCCATTCTACCGAGCAGGAATTAATCCTGTTCACTCCTTACTTTAATTTGCCGACGGCATTGTCTCGCGATATTTCTTCATTACTAAAACGTAAAGTCAAAATAACTATTGTAGTAGGGGACAAAACGGCCAACGACTTTTATATTCCTGAAGATAAACCATTTAAAACCATTGCGGCTTTACCATATTTATATGAAGTTAATTTGCGTAACTTTGCTAAAAAACATCACACGTCTATTTTACAAGGCAATCTCAAGATACATTTGTGGAAACATGACTCCAATAGTTTTCACCTAAAAGGTATTTACTCCGACCAGCGTTTTTCTTTATTAACTGGGCATAATTTAAATCCTAGAGCGTGGCGTTTGGACCTTGAAAATGGTTTGCTGATTGATGACCCTAAAAAACAGTTGAGTGAACAGATACATACGGAATTAGATAATATACTGGTTCACACTCGTTTAATTGAGAGTTACCAAGATATTGATGATATGGCTACTTATCCAGACAAAGTTAAACAGCTTATTTCTCGACTGAAACGTGTTAAAGCAGATCGAATAATTAAAGGTATTATTTAGCCTGGCTATTCAGCGAATCATGACAGCTTATCATTTTTCAAAAGATGAGCTACAGTGATCGATAGATACACCGAATACTTGGATTAAGTATTCGGGATATTTCAATCTAATTACACTCCATTATATTATTTTGTTTGTAATTCCTCATAACAGTCTATCCTCGCTTCACAAGAGATCTAGGTTATTGTTCAAATAGATTGTTTTTTATCTTTATCAATCTATTTTCGTATTTGACAACAAAAATAATGTACATATTTTTTAAATAGTGTGGTTTTTAATCATCCAAGTAAAAACTGTCGACTATTTAAGCGCTTAGATATAAAATAACTAATTATCTATTGAATTATATCGGGGCTTACGTATAATCGCTCGCATCAAGTCAAGGCTTGATGCAGTGACAATGGTAGGCCTCTTGGTTTCTCGCATTGATAACTTATTAACCTGGTCAGAGCCGGAAGGCAGCAGCCATAGTAGGTGATTCAAGTGCCGAGAGTTTGCTGGGAGGTCTACCACCCAATCACTCAACACCCTGTAAAAAGCAACATTTATGACTCAATACAATTCCCAGTTTGATACATCGCTTAAAGCAAAACATTTTTTACCAAAGTATTGGGGAACATGGAGCTTACTCGCATTATTATTTATCTGTAGTTATATACCTGTTAGTATTCGAGATCGTTTTGCTTCTTGGTGCGCAGATAAACTTTATTCTGCAAAATTTTTACAAAAGCGTAAAAAAATCGCCTTTACTAATATTGGCCTGTGTTTCCCCGAGTATTCAGAGTCAGATAAATGTGCGTTAATGCAGAAGAACTTTCGCTCTATGGCGCAAATTGCTTTGTCACTGGGTGAGATTGCATTTCGTAGTCAATCTTTTCTTCATAAGCGCATTAATTTCATCGGTGAGCACTTTGTAAAAGAAGCAGAGCAAGCTGGAAATGCGATTATTTTTTTAGCACCTCATTGTTATGGCCTTGATTTCGCTGGCGTTGCTGCGATATCTGCAAGAGGCTACCCTTTATCAAGTATGTTTAAAGATTATAAAAATCCAATATTTGATTGGTTTGTTACAAATTACAGAACACGTTTTAGCCGTTTACACGAAAAGGGCACTTTATATCACCGAAGTGAAGGCTTGAAGCCCTGCATCAAAAGCTTAAGAGATAAAGCACACTTCTATTATTTGCCAGATGAAGATCATGGTCGCGAAAGCAGTGTGTTTTCCCCCTTTTTTGCTACAGAAAAAGCGACATTGCCTGTGATTGGGCGTTTGGCTAAATTAGGAAAAGCCGTGGTTATTCCTACTTATACTTCATATAATGCAAAAACAGGTAAGATTGATGTTATCTGTCACTCACCATTAAACAACATTCCAAGTGGCTGCGAACAGCATGATACAGATTTAATGAATCAAGCTATTGAGCGTGTTATTGCAGAAAATAAAGCGCAATATATGTGGACGTTAAAGTTACTCAAAACTAGACCCGAAGAAGGGCAGAGTATCTATTAACGTTTGTTTTCATTGGTGAATGACATTATTAATATTCACCAATGAATAAGTATTTTTACTGTGCGTTAAAACGTTGTCCAGTAACTTCTGAGCTATCATCGCCTAATAGGTAAAGATATGTATCTAAAATCTCTTCCGGTGTCTTCAAACGCTTTACATCTTCCTCTGGATACGCACTAGCGCGCATAGATGTTCTTGTTCCACCTGGATTAACAGCATTAAAACGCATTACAGTGTCCGAATATTCATCTGCAAGTACCTGCATCATGCCTTCTGTAGCAAACTTCGATACACTGTAAGTCCCCCATAATGCTCGCCCTTTATGGCCAACACTTGAGGTAGTAAAAATAGTGCTCGCACTCGGTGCTGCCTGTAATAGCGGTAGTAAGTATTTGGTCAGGAGAAATGCTGCATTAACGTTGGTTTGCATGACTTCATGCCAAGTCTGATTATCTATCTCAGTAAATTTACAAAGCTTGCCAAGTTGGCTCGCGTTATGAACCAAACCATCTAAATTAATGTAGTCCTTAGTTAATTGATTCGCTAAATTAACATATTGCTCTTCAGTGGCATCATTAAGGTCTAGTTGTATCGTTTTAGCTGGTTGTTTATTTAATTGTGCAATCTGTTGAGCTACAGAATCTAATTTACTGTAAGTTCTACCTAATAACACCAGATTAGCGCCTAAGTCTGCACATTTTATGGCTAAGGCCTTACCAATACCATCTCCGGCACCTGTAATAAGAATTGTTTTATTATCTAATAAGTTAGTAGGGGCATTGTAGTCCATAACCGTTTCTCTGTTTGTAAAAAAATCGATCATATCGTTTTTTTTAAAAAAAGGCTTAAACTCTTTTGTAGGTTGCGACATTTTTTGTCATTATGAGCGAATTATTTTATAACGAGGAATTATTTTGGAATATTTAATGCAGTATGGGCTATTTTTAGCCAAAGCAGTTACGTTTGTGATCACTATTGTTGCAATTTTAATTGCTGTGATAGCTTTGACTAGCAAACAAAAAGCTAAAAAAGGTGAGTTGGAATTAACTGATCTTTCTGAACAAATTAATGAGACAAAAAAATCTATTTCAGAACAGCTATTAAGCCCTGTACAACTTAAAGCAAAACATAAAGAAGATAAAAAACGCAAAAAAGAAAAAACTAAAAAAGATAAAGCAGAAGCTAAGGAAGCAACTAAGGTTGAGTCTCAATCTCAACTTTACGTAATTGATTTTAAAGGTAGTATTGATGCTAAAGAGGTATCTTCTCTACGTGAAGAGGTGACTGCGATTATCAGTGTCGCCACTGAGAAAGATGAAGTCTTCGTACGTTTAGAAAGTGGCGGTGGTATGGTACACGGTTACGGACTAGCTGCATCACAATTACAACGATTAAAAGACAAAAATATCCCGCTAACAATTTCTGTTGATAAAGTCGCTGCAAGTGGTGGTTACATGATGGCGTGTGTTGCTGACAAAATTATTGCTGCTCCATTTTCAATTATTGGTTCAATTGGTGTTATCGCACAAATTCCAAATTTCAATAAAGTGTTAAAAAAACATGATGTTGAATTCGAACAATTAACTGCAGGACAATATAAACGTACGTTAACTATGTTTGGTGAAAACGATGAATTGGGACGTGAAAAATTCAAACAAGAGCTGGAAGAAACACATCAATTATTCAAACATTTTGTCAGTGAGCACCGCCCGCAATTAGATATTGATAAAGTGGCAACAGGTGAACATTGGTATGGCTCACAAGCCTTTGATTTACAATTAATTGATAAAGTACAAACCAGTGATGATTACTTACTTGATCAATTCGAAGATAAACATATAGTACAAGTGCGTTACCAAAAAAGTAAAAAACTTGCTGAAAAGATCGGCAAAAGTGTAGCAGCCTCTGTACAAACAAGTTTAATGACAATTATGCAAACTAATATTTCAAGAATGTTTAAGTAACGTTTTGATTAAAAATATGTTAAAAAGCCGGCTATTATTCAAGTCGGCTTTTTATTACCTATATTTTAAAAATATAAAAAATAGGTTGCTATTCGTCAAAACTTTGGATTATATAAAAAAGAGAAACTCAATGGACGAGTTAACATTCTTTCTAACACAGACTATATATTAGGTATCAAAGCAATATGAGCAAATCTCTGGTTATCGTGGAATCACCTGCCAAAGCAAAAACAATCAATAAATATTTAGGTAAAGATTTTATTGTTAAATCGAGTGTTGGACATGTTCGTGACCTACCAACAAGTGGTAGTGCGAAAAAATCAATCGATGCAAAAAAGAAAAAATCTTTAGCTGGTTTAACCCCTGCTCAAAAAGCGAAAGAGACAGCAAAACGTACACAAGCTGCACTAGTAACAAGAATGGGTATTGACCCAAAAAATAATTGGGCTGCTAATTATGAAATCTTACCTGGTAAAGAAAAGGTAGTTGATGAATTAAAGAAGTTAGCCGTTGATGCGCCCACTATTTATCTCGCGACCGATTTGGATAGAGAGGGTGAAGCGATTGCATGGCATCTGAAAGAAATTTTAGGTGGCGATGATGATAAATATCAACGCGTTGTATTTAATGAAATTACAGAATCAGCTATTCAAGAAGCATTCAAACACCCAACAGAACTAAATGTTGATGGCGTTAATGCACAACAAACACGTCGATTTTTAGATCGTCTTGTTGGTTTCATGGTGTCTCCTTTGTTATGGAAAAAGGTGGCCAGAGGTTTATCAGCAGGCCGAGTGCAATCCGTAGCAGTAAAGTTACTGGTAGAGCGTGAGCGTTTGATAAAAGCATTTAATCCGGTTGAATATTGGGATTTACATGCACAAACCCTTGCTCAAGATAAAACTGAATTACGTTTAGAAGTATTTAAGCACAATGACAAAACCTTTGCGCCTGTAAACGAACAAGAAACACAAGTTGCGGTTGATGCGTTAAAAGAAGAAACCTTCTTACTAGATGCTCGCGAAGATAAACCGACAAAAAGTAAACCAAGTGCGCCTTTTATCACTTCTACTCTGCAACAGGCAGCGAGCACGCGTTTAGGATTTGGTGTCAAAAAGACCATGATGTTAGCGCAACGTTTATACGAAGCGGGTTACATTACTTATATGCGTACCGATTCTACCAACTTAAGCAAAGATGCTGTGGCTTCTGCACGTGATTTTATTACTAAAGAGTTTGGCGAAAATTATTTACCAGAAGCACCTGTATCTTATAGTAGTAAAGCCGGTGCACAAGAAGCCCATGAAGCGATACGTCCATCAGATGTGTTACAACGTGCTGAGTTAATTGATGTTACTGATAAAGATGCAAAACGCTTGTATGAACTTATATGGCGTCAATTTTTAGCATGTCAGATGCTACCTGCATTATATGACTCATCTACTTTAGTGATTGCGGCAGGTGATTATAAATTACGTGCTAAAGGCCGTACTTTACGCTTTGCTGGTTGGACAAAAGCACAACCAGTGACCAAGAGTAAAGCAGATGAAGTGCAACTACCCGACTTAAAGGTAGGTGAAGAAGTTAGTTTAGTAGCATTAGATCCGCAACAGCATTTTACTAAGCCACCTGCAAGATTTACTGAAGCGGCCTTGGTTAAAGAGTTAGAAAAGCAGGGCATTGGTCGTCCATCTACTTACGCTAGTATCATTTCAACGATCCAAGATCGTGGTTATGTGAAAGTAGATAAACGTCGTTTCTTTGCAGTGAAAATGGGTGAAATCGTTACTGACCGTCTAACTGAAAACTTTAGTGAGCTCATGAGTTATGACTTTACTGCTGCGATGGAAGAAAATCTTGATGCGATTGCTGAAGGTAAAGCTAACTGGCATAGCGAACTAGATCGTTTTTATAAAGATTTAACAACGCAACTAGATAAAGCTGACTTACCCGAAGAAGAAGGCGGTATGCGTCTTAATGATCCTGTCATTATTGATGATGTAGCTTGTCCGACTTGTGAGCGTCCAATGGGTATTCGTACCGCGAGTACGGGAGTATTCTTAGGTTGTTCTGGTTATGCATTACCTCCAAAAGAGCGTTGTAAAACCACTATCAACTTAGTTGATGGTGAAGAAGTTGAAGACATTTTAAGCTCTGAAGATTTAGAAACAGCTGCATTAATGGCTAAACATCGTTGTCCTAAATGTGACACTGCGATGGACAGTTACTTGATTGATGAAAAACGTAAGTTACACGTTTGTGGTAACAATCCAATCTGTGATGGTCATATTGTTGAATCTGGTGAGTTTAAGATTAAAGGCTACGATGGTCCAGTTGTTGAATGTGACAAGTGTGGGTCTGATATGCAGCTAAAAGATGGTCGCTTTGGTAAGTATATGGACTGTACTAATGAAGAGTGTAAAAACACGCGTAAGATATTACGTAGTGGTGAAGTCGCTCCGCCAAAAGAAGATCCAGTACATTTGCCTGAATTAGAGTGTGAGCAAAGTGATGCATACTTTATTTTACGTGATGGTGCGGCAGGTATTTTCTTAGCAGCAAGCACTTTCCCTCGTTCGCGAGAGACACGTGCTCCAAAAGTAGCTGAATTAGCACAGTTTAGAGATAGAATCTCTGAAAAATTCTATTACCTAGCTGATGCTCCTCAACAAGACCCAGATGGTAATTTAGCCATTGTCCGTTATAGCCGTAAGAACAAAGAACAATATGTCATGACGGAAATAGACAAAAAAGCAACGGGTTGGACGGCTAAGTTTGTTGATAATAAATGGGTAGAAGAGCTTCCTAAAAAGAAAGTCGCTAAAAAAACCAAAGCGAAAAAGTAGAAAATTAGATCAATCCATAATGGCAGCCTTCGCTGCCATTTTTGTGTGTGAAATTTATTGATCACTTTTTCAGCAACCAATGCCGATCTTAATCTGCAACATAAGGTTGTTTGTTTAAATTTTTAAACATTTGTATATACTAGCGTTTTTTAAAAGGATGATCTGAAATGCGCATAGCTTTAGGTATTGAATATGATGGTGCTAACTATTACGGTTGGCAAAGACAAAAAGAAGTAAACTCTGTTCAAGAAGAGCTAGAAAAAGCGTTATCTAATATTGCTAATCATCCTGTTACAGTTAATTGTGCTGGTAGAACCGATGCGGGTGTTCACGGAACGGGGCAAGTTGTACATTTTGACACTGATTCAGAGCGTCAAGTTGGTGCATGGACATTAGGTGTCAATGCTAAATTACCCGATGATATTGCTGTACGTTGGGTTAAAGAAGTTGATGATAGCTTTCATGCAAGGTTCAGTGCCACTGCAAGGCGTTACCGTTACATTATCTACAATGGTGTTTATCGTCCGGGTATTCTAAGTAAAGGTTTAAGCCACTATCATTGTGATTTAGATGCATCAATAATGCATCAAGCAGGTCAATACCTAGTAGGTGAACAAGATTTTACTTCATTTAGAGCATTACATTGTCAGGCTAATAGTCCAATAAGAACTATTGAATATTTAAATGTGTCTCGACATAGTGATTTTATTGTTATTGATATTAAAGCAAATGCTTTCCTGCACCACATGGTACGAAATATCGCAGGTAGTTTGATTGAAATAGGCCAACAGAAACAACCTGTTGATTGGTTACAAACTTTACTGGGTTACAAAGATCGTGCAAAGGCAGCTGCGACTGCGAAGCCGGGTGGTTTATATTTAGTAGAAGTTGATTACCCAGAGCAGTTTGCATTACCAAGACCCGCATGTGGCCCTTTATTCTTAGATATTTAATGTGATAAATACAATGATAACACCAACAACTAATAACATATTTTCTGCCGATACACTTAATGAATGGTTAGCACATTTAGAACAGTTACACCCGAATGCGATTGAATTAGGCCTAAAGCGAATTACTGAAGTAGGTAAACGTCTTAACTTAATACATTTCGATGCTAAAGTTGTCACCGTAGCAGGTACTAATGGCAAAGGCACCACCTGTGCTTATTTAGAAAAAATATTATTAGATGCTGGTTTTAAAGTAGGAGTTTATAGCTCTCCACACATCCATCGTTATAATGAACGCTTACGTATTAATGGGCTTGAACTTGATGACCAGGCACATTGTGATGCATTTGCTATCATTGAAAATGCCCGTGAAACCATTTCTCTGAGCTATTTTGAATATGCTACCTTGTCGTGTTTGTATTTATTACAACAGGCAAATTGTGACTATATACTCTTAGAAGTCGGTTTAGGTGGACGTTTAGATGCTACCAATATGGTGGAATCAGATGTAAGTGTCGTCACCACCATAGGCATCGATCATATTGATTGGTTAGGCTGTGATAGAGAAAAAATAGGTTTCGAAAAAGCCGGAGTATTTAGAGCCAATAAACCCGCTATTTGTGGAGAGTTAGATGTACCACAATCGATAATCGATCATGCTCAATCAATCTCTGCACAATTAAAGTTAGCCACAAAAGACTTCGCATTTAAGATGCTAGATGAACAACATTGGTCTTGGACTGGCCAGAAAACATTATTACCAATTAAACAAACTTTGATGCCGATGCAAAATGCATCAACCGCGTTAGCAGTGATTGAAGCGTTAGATATTACGATTGCACCAGAGAAATTAATTGCTTCAGTTGAAAACGCAACATTAGCAGGGCGCTTACAAGCTATTGAAGGATATGGTTGTGACTTTTATATTGATGTTGCACATAACCCTCAATCGGCGCAATATCTAGCAACACAAATAAAGCGCTTAAAACAATTAAAACCAGCATGTTGTAAAGTGCATGCCGTTGTCGGTATGTTATCTGATAAAGATATGACTGCGACATTGTCCGCTATTAATAGTGAAATTAGTGAGTATCATTTCGCAGATTTACATTGTTATCGTGGGGCACCAGCATCATTATTGTTAGAGGCTTATCAAAGCAGTGAGTACAATAACCATAATGTGACCTGTTATGAAAATGTACTGGGCGCGGTCGATAAGGTAGTTCAGAATATCAGTGCATCTGATATAGTCATAGTATTCGGTTCATTCCATACTGTTTCCGATATTTTAACCAAATAGCAAGGGTATAACGTGGCATCTCAGTTTAAAAATCGTTTAGTCGGCATTACTATATTAGTCGCATTAGTTGTGATCTTCTTGCCTTCATTGATTGACGGTAAAAAAAATACCTATCAGCAAGAGTTTGCTGCAACGCCTATTAAGCCTGAACTAAAAGAGCATTCTCAATCCTTTTCAGATTCAACGCCTTCTTCGAAGGAAGAGTTAGTCATTGAAAATGAAGAAGCTGAAGATGCTCCAACTGAGGTCACATCTGAATGGAAAGTGGAAGAGGTTGCATCTGCGGTTGTTGTAGAAGATAACAAAGTAACAAATCCAAAAACAGTAACACCTGCACCACCTAAAGCTGTTAAGGCGCCGGTGTTTGATGATCCAGCTTGGACAATTCAATTAGGTGCCTTCCAAAACAAAGCTAATATTAATAGTTTATTAAAGAAATTAAACAAAGCAGGTTTTCAAGCGCATACTATCCCTAGGGAAGTCATGGATGGTCAATTAACACGTGTTTTTGTTGGGCCGAATGTTTCTAAACAAAAATTAACCGATATGTTGCCACGATTAAAAAGCTTAACCAATCTAAACGGAAAAGTTATTCCTTTTAATCCAATTGAACCTTAGTTTTTAAAGCGTTTCAAAACATTCTCTGATAGAATGCGCGCGTTATAGATTTACATTAATTTAGGGATAAGTATGAATTGGTTTGATTTCACCATTCTTGGTGTTATTGGTTTGTCGTCTTTAATTAGCTTAATTCGCGGTTTCACTAAAGAAGCTGTCTCGCTGGCCACTTGGTTTGCTGCTTTTTTTATTGCCAGCAATTTTTATCCCGAAATGGCACAATTCCTTACTGGTATCGAAGATTTGAAACTTCGTAACAGTGCTGCCATCGCTATTCTCTTTATTGCTACCTTACTGATAGGTGGCCTTGTCAATTACATCATCAATCGCTTAGTCGCAGTCACTGGATTATCTGGTACTGATAGACTGTTAGGTGTTATTTTTGGTGCGATCCGCGGTATCTTAATCGTGAGTGCTTTACTCTTCATCACTGATTACATGACATCATTTGATGAAACGCTATGGTGGAAAGAGGCGCAATTACCGCCTCATTTTGGCATAGTTATAACCTGGTTCTTTGAACATTTAGAAAGCTCATCTAGCTTCCTAAAAAATATACAATCAACAAAGATTTAAGCGTTGATTAGCAAAAATTAGTCACTACATTAAAAGCACATTCGTTTGTGCTTTTTTGTGAACTCTCTTAAAAATAGAAAGGCTTCAATTTATGTGTGGAATAGTAGGTATAGTTGGTTCAACTCCTGTCAATCAAAGTATTTATGATGCATTGACTGTATTACAACACCGCGGGCAAGATGCCGCTGGTATTGTAACGACTTACAACGGCAACTTTAAACAACGCAAAGCTAATGGCTTAGTAAAAGATGTGTTTGAAACAAAACATATGCAGCGTTTAAAAGGGAATAGCGGAATCGGTCATGTTCGTTACCCAACAGCAGGTAGTTCAAGTGCTGCAGAAGCACAACCATTCTACGTAAACTCACCATGGGGCATCTCTTTAGCGCATAACGGTAACCTGACTAATGCGAAAGATTTACGTGCTGCTTTAGTGAAGTCTCGCCGCCACATTAACACGACTTCAGACTCAGAATTGTTATTAAACACATTTGCTGCAGAATTAGGTAAAACGAAAGCGGATCATCTTTCTCCGGATGATATCTTCGCAGCTATTTCTGAAGTACATAAACAAATCAGTGGTGCTTACGCGGTAACGGCATTGATTATTGACCATGGTTTAGTCGCTTTCCGTGACCCAGATGGCATTCGTCCATTAGTATTGGGCTCTCGTCAGACTGACGAAGGCGATATTGAATATATCGTTGCCTCTGAAAGTGTTGGCCTTGATACTATCGGTTTCCGTTTCTTACGTGATGTTGAACCAGGTGAAGCCGTTTACATTACTGAGAACCGTAAATTGTTCACTCAACAATGTGCTGAAAAAACAACATTAACTCCTTGTATCTTTGAGTATGTTTACTTTGCTCGTCCTGATTCAACATTGAACGGTATTTCAGTTTATGAAGCTCGTTTAGAAATGGGGCGTAAGTTAGGCGCGAAGATCAAACGTGAATGGGCTGATGTAGAAATTGATGCTGTTATTCCTATTCCAGAAACGTCTAACGATATTGCTTTAGAAATCTCAGTGGAACTTGGCTTACCGTACCGCCAAGGTTTTGTTAAAAACCGTTACATTGGTCGTACCTTTATCATGCCAGGGCAAACTCAACGCCGTAAATCTGTTCGCCGTAAACTGAATCCTATTTCAGCTGAGTTCAAAGGAAAAAATGTATTATTGGTAGATGACTCAATTGTTCGTGGTACTACTTCTGAACAGATCATTGAAATGGTTCGTGAAGCGGGCGCTAAAAAAGTTTACTTAGCTTCTGCTGCGCCAGAAGTTCGATACCCTAATGTATATGGTATCGATATGCCAACACCTGAAGAGTTAATTGCGCATAATCGCAATGCGGAACAAATCAGCGACTGTATCGGAACAGATAAATTAATCTTCCAAGATATTCAAGATTTAAAAGATGCAGTGGGTAAACAAAATCCAAATATTAAAGCGTTTGAGTGTTCAGTATTTGATGGCCAATACGTCACTCCTAATATCAATAAAGAGTACTTTGATTACTTAGCAAGTCTACGAAGTGAAGACGCTAAAAAAATTCAAACTCAAAAAGAAGAGATTGCTAATCTAGAGATGTACAACGAAGCTTAAACTTTATTGTTACACCAGTTGTAGTCAATAAGTGATCTAAATTTTACGCAGAATAAATGACTTAATTTAAAGCGTAATTTTAGTTAAATAGTATGATTGGTATAAGTCATTTCTTAAAAGCACAGCAATTACGCTGTGCTTTTTTTTGCCTATTGTTTAAATTGTATATATTTATACCAATGATATTAAATAAGTGATCGGAATTTTATGAAGAAAAATGACTTAGTTTAAGGCATCACTTGTGACTTTCAAAGATTTACATCGTTAATCTAATATTTAATAGTTATTCTTTTCGCTAAAATCACGATCAATAAATAAGTTATTTTAACAACTAAAATAGATTAGTTAATTCCTGTGAATGCTATTATAGCTGTTACTGTAGGCATAAAAAAACCAGCCAATAGGCTGGTTTTGTGTATCACAATTTTAAGCTTGATTAGAATTCAGCTGTGCCAGGAGCACGTGGGAAAGCAATAACGTCTCGAATGTTTTGTACACCAGTAACATAAGAAACTAAACGCTCAAACCCTAAACCGAAACCAGCATGCGGAACAGTTCCATATTTACGTAAGTCGCGGTACCAACTGTAATCTTCTTTATCTAGACCCATTTCATCAAGGCGTTTGTCTAACGCAGCTAGATCTTCTTCACGTTGACTACCGCCAATGATTTCACCAATGCCTGGTGCAAGTACATCCATTGCCGCTACTGTTTTACCATCTTCATTTAGTTTCATGTAGAAGGCTTTAATATCTTTCGGGTAGTTTTGAAGAATGATTGGTGCACCAACATGTTCTTCAGCAAGGTAACGTTCATGCTCAGATTGTAAATCTACACCCCATTCAACTGGGTATTCAAATGTCTTGTCACATTTTTGTAGAATGTCGATTGCGTCAGTGTAATCCATACGTACGAATTCAGAACTCACCATGTTTTGTAAACGAGTGATTGCTTCTTTATCAACACGTTCAGCAAAGAAAGCCATATCATCTGCACGTTCTGTTAGCACTGCGTTAAATACATATTTCAACATATCTTCTGCAAGTTGTGCTGCATCTGCTAAATCAGCAAAAGCGATTTCAGGTTCAACCATCCAGAACTCTGCTAAGTGACGCGTCGTGTTTGAGTTTTCAGCACGGAAAGTTGGGCCGAATGTGTAAACGTTACTTAGTGCACACGCATAAGTTTCAGCGTTCAACTGACCTGATACTGTCAAGAAAGTCTCTTTACCGAAGAAATCTTTTTTGTAATCAATTTTACCTTGATCATCACGAGGTAGGTTTTCTAAATCTAACGTACTAACTTGGAACATTTCTCCCGCACCTTCACAGTCACTCCCCGTGATGATAGGTGTACTGATCCAATTAAATCCACGCTCATAAAAGAAATTATGAATTGCATGTGATAAACAGTTACGAACACGAGTGACTGCACCAAACATGTTAGTACGCGGACGCAAGTGAGCATGTTCACGCATGTACTCAATACTATGTCGTTTTGCAGACATTGGGTAAGTCTCTGGATCTTGTACAAAGCCGTACACTTCAACTTTAGTTGCTTGAAGCTCGAACTGTTGACCTTTTCCTGGGCTTTCTACTAGTTCACCTGTTACAGCAACACTACAACCTGCAGATAGATTTAGCACGTCTGCTGTATAATTTTCTAATTCAGCAGGCACAACTGCTTGGATCGGATCAAAACATGAACCGTCGTAGATATTTAAAAATGAGATGCCAGCTTTTGAATCACGACGTGTACGGATCCAGCCTTTTACTGTTACTTGGCTGCCTAGTGCAAATTTGCTGTTGAAAATATCAACAATGGGTGTTTTTGACATCTTAAATTGTGCTCCATAATCACAGGGTTAACTGTTTTATACTAAAAATATTGATAGCTGCATATCTTACCTTGGATAGATTCAGATACAAGCCTCTGACCTTATATTAATAGCACTATTAATAGTGAAATAAGTACATAAATATACGGACAGGCTATTTTTTTATCGATAGTCATTGTTGATGTCTTTTTTCTGCCAAATGATTTACTTAATAAATGATTGGCAGTTGCTTGCTGCCTATTATTTTATTTGCTCACAAATGTTATAAATAGCCTCGCATAACTTATTTAATTGTGCTGCTGTGATTACATAGGGGGGCATAATATAGATAAGTTTTCCGAAAGGGCGTATCCAGACTCCGGCATCGACAAACTGCTTTTGGATGGTAACCATCTCCACGGCTTGATGCATTTCCACTACGCCAATAGCGCCTAATACTCTTACATTTTTGACGGAAGGTAATTGTTCACAACGAGTCAGTTGTTGTGATAAATGCTTAGAAATAGTTTCAACTAAATTTGACCAGTCGCAGCTCATTAATAAAGCTAGGTTGGCGTTAGCTACCGCACAAGCTAATGGATTTCCCATAAAAGTAGGTCCATGCATGAATACGCCAGCTTTACCTCGGCTAATAGTATGAGCGACTGTATCTGTTGTTAAAGTGGCTGCAAAACTCATATAACCACCGGTTATTGCCTTACCTAAACAGAGAATATCTGGACTAATTTGTGCGTGTTCACAAGCAAATAGTTTACCGGTACGCCCAAAACCCGTTGCGATTTCATCTGCAATCAATAAGACATCATATTGATCACACAATGCACGCGCTGCTTTTAGATAGTTAGGGTGATAAAAATGCATACCCCCTGCACCTTGTACAATTGGTTCTAGTATTAATGCGGCAACATGCTGATGATTTTCAGCTAACAATGTACGAAGTTCGTGCATTTCTTCCTCATCCCATACTTGATCAAAAGAGATAGAGGGTTGTTTAGTGAAATAGTTTTTAGCAACAAAGTCTTGATATAACTCGTGCATTGAGCCATCAGGGTCAGTAACACTCATGGCTGCAAAAGTATCTCCATGGTAACCTTTTTTGAGTGCAATAAATTTGGTTTTATATTTCCCTAATGATTGCCAGTATTGTAAAGCCATCTTCATTGCCACTTCGACGGCAACACTTCCTGAGTCACTAAAAAAAACTTTATCTAACCCTTTTGGCGTTATTTCAACGAGTGTTTTAGCTAAGTTAGTTGCAGGTTGGTGTGTTAGGCCACCAAACATTATGTGTGACATTTTATCTAATTGCTGCGTGGCAGCTTGGTTTAACTCTTGAACATTATAACCGAACAAACATGCCCACCACGAAGACATGCCATCAATTAATTGATTACCTGACTCTAAAGTAATTAAACAGCCATTAGCACTTTGAACAGGATAGCAAGGTATCGGATCTGTCATTGAAGTATAAGGATGCCAAATGTGATCTTTATCAAAATTAAGGTCAATGGATGTACTGCTAAATACTTTATTGTTCATTTATTCACCAATTGTAAAGTTAAACTGTGCTTTTAAGTTGACAGTGTAACTTTCAATATTAAACTATCCAAATATTTTTCAATTCAGGTCGACACAATATGCAATCTCAAAATCAAATCCGTCATGATTGGACTGTTCAAGAAGTTAACGATCTATTTGCCTTACCATTCATGGATTTAATGTTTAAAGCACAAACAGTTCACAGAAATAATTTTCCTAATAATCAGGTGCAGGTGAGTACATTGTTATCGATAAAAACCGGTGCATGCCCTGAGGACTGTAAATATTGTCCACAAAGTGCACGCTATGATACTGGTTTAGAGAAAGAAACCTTAATGGAAGTCGAAAAGGTCATTAAGGCAGCTAAAGAAGCCAAAGCAACAGGTTCAACGCGTTTTTGTATGGGAGCTGCTTGGAAAAACCCAAAACAACGTGACATGCCTTATTTAGTTGAAATGATTAAAGAAGTGAAATCATTGGGTTTAGAGTCCTGCATGACACTAGGCACCTTAGATAATAATCAAGCTGAGCAGTTATCTAATGCAGGTTTGGATTATTACAATCATAACCTAGATACTTCACCAGAGTATTATGGTGAGATAATTACCACGAGAACATACCAAGAACGTTTAGATACATTGGATAATGTGCGTAACTCTGGAATGAAAGTGTGCAGTGGTGGTATCGTGGGCTTGGGAGAGCAAGGAAAAGATCGATCGGGGTTATTAGTGCAATTAGCGAACATGGCTGTTCAACCTGAAAGTGTGCCAATCAATAAACTGGTAAAAGTAAAGGGGACACCATTAGATAACGTCGATGACTTAGATGATTTTGAATTTATTAAAACCATCGCTATTGCACGTATTCTTATGCCCAAATCACATGTACGCTTATCTGCTGGTCGTGAAGATATGTCTGAGCAAACACAAGCATTATGCTTTATGGCAGGAGCTAACTCTATCTTTTATGGTTGTAAATTATTAACCACTGCGAACCCTGATGAAAATTCTGATATGCGTTTGTTTAATAAATTAGGTATCAATAAAGAAGAGATTAATCTATCTCCATTCGAAACAGAGAAAAGCGTAGATGCCGCGATTATTCGTCATGCTGAACAAGGTGAACTTTTCTATGATGCAACGAGTAAGCTATAAAAATGAGTTTTTCATTTATATCAGATCAACTCACGCAACAAAAAGCACAACACCTATATCGAAAAGCAGTGCCTGTTACTGGTAAGCAAGGCCGCTATATCGAGGTTAATGGTAAGTCATTCGTTAACTTTTCCAGTAATGATTATTTAGGACTAGCCTCTGAGCCTGCATTAATAAATGCGTGGAAGAAGGGCGCTGATCTTTTTGGTATCGGCAGTGGTGGCTCTTATCTTGTCACTGGCTACAATCAAGTTCATCATGATGTAATTGAACAGCTAAAAAGTTGGTTAAATGTGGATGCCATCTCCTTATTTAACTCAGGCTATTCAGCTAATCAGGCGATGATTAAGTTGCTATTAACAAAGGATGATTTACTGATACAGGATAAATTAAATCATGCCTCTTTAATGGAAGCAGGTATTTATAACCAAGCTAAAATGCAACGTTTTAAACATAATGATATGACGCATTTATCTCATGTCTTAAGTCAAAATATTCAAACTGATAATAAGTTAATTATATCTGAAGGGGTGTTTAGCATGGATGGAGATACCGCGCCAATCGCTGCGTTAAACTCCTTAGCTAAACAAAATAATGCTTGGTTAATGATAGATGATGCTCATGGTATTGGGGTTCTCGGAAAAAATGGCCAAGGTAGTGTAGCGCATGCAAATCAACATCAGCCAGATATCGACATTTACATGGCTACTTTTGGTAAAGCCTTGGGTGTCGGCGGAGCGTTAGTCGCTGGCTCAACTGAGCTAATTGAATATGTTAACAATTTTTCTAAACCTTATGTGTATAGCACGGGTTTACCACCTGCCATGGTGTATTGCATTGGTGAAGCAGCAAAACTCGCTGAATATCAACAGTGGCGTCGTGACCATTTATCTGAATTGATTGCTTATTTTAAAGACTTATCTTACCAATATGATATCCCGTTAATGCCTTCTAACACGGCGATTCAACCAATATTAATAGGGAGTAGTGAACAAGCTCTGCATACCAGTCTATGGTTGAAGAAACAGGGAATTTGGACCACTGCAATTCGTCCACCCACCGTACCTAGACATGCTGCTCGGTTACGCGTGACATTAACAGTTAACCACCATAAATCAGATATTCTTTTTTTAGTGACGAAATTAAAGCAGGCCATTGATGCAAATCATCATTGATAAAGAAGCTGTAAAAGCCTCATTTTCTAAAGCGGCTTATCAATATGATATATTCGCCGACTTACAACGGGAAGTAGGCCATCAATTGATGTCGTTAATGAATTTGAATGTTAGCAATAGTCATGTCCTTGATTTAGGTTGTGGCACGGGTTATTTCTCAAATTTGTTAATCAATTTAGACAAAGTCTCACGTTTAACTTGTTTTGATCTATCGCCAGCGATGTTAGCGCAAGTCAGCGATAAACTAAGACTGAACCAAGAAGCAAATACTTATCAGTTACGACAGGGAGATATTGATCATTTGCCTTTTACCGAACCACAGTTTGATTTGGTTTTCTCTAGTTTAGTGTTGCAATGGAGTCAGGATTTAGCGCACTGTTTAAAACAGATAAAAGGTACGTTAAATGGACAGGGCAAGTTAGGCTTTTCAACCTTGTTAAGCGGTTCATTATTTGAATTAGAAGAAGCTTGGTCAGAGGTTGATAATAATAAACACATTAATCAGTTTCTATGCCAACAAAATGTGTTGGATGCTGTTAAACAGGCGGGTTTTAATCATATTAACCTAACCACAGAAACACGGGTTAAACGTTATCCAGACTTATTGTCAGTGATGAAAGCATTAAAAGGAATCGGTGCAAATCATGTTCACGGTAGTAAACATACTAGCTTGTCTGGTAAGCAACTACTGAACAAATTAGATCAAGGCTATCAAGCATTTGTTGATAATAATGGGATGTATTGTCTCAGCTATCAAATCTGTTACGTCGTTGCGCAGTAAATTAATTAAGTTAAACGGGGATTGTTCATAATGAAACTAGTCAACAAAGTATTACTTAACCGATCGACCTATTTTGTAACCGGGACTGATACGGATGTTGGAAAAACTGTATGTACTCGCGCATTATTGCAAGCTGCTAATAAACAAAATAAAACGACTATTGGCTATAAACCCATTTCAGCGGGCTGTGAATTAACAGATTCAGGTTTGCGTAACCAAGATGCCTTGATTTTACAAGCAAATAGCTCTGTCAACTTAGCTTATCAAGATGTCAATCCTATTGCTTTCAAGCAACCAATTGCGCCGCATATAGCAGCTATAGAAAATGAATCTTTTATAGATATCGATATTATTGATAATGGATTACAACATTTACAATCCATGAACAGTGATTTGGTTTTTGTAGAAGGGGCGGGTGGCTGGCATTTACCGATTAATAATCAGCGACTATTATCAGATTGGGTAATACAAAAGCAGTTACCTGTGATATTAGTAGTCGGGCTTAAATTAGGCTGTTTAAATCATGCATTGTTAACTGCTAAAGCGATTGAACAAAGTGGATTAGTTATTGCTGGTTGGATTGCTAATCATTTACAACCTGAGATGCCCTATGTTGTAGACAATATAGAGACATTAAAAACCATGGTTAATGCACCTCTCTTAGCTGAAATTAAATACATGAATGATATTGAATCCATGGATTTAGCTGAGTTTGTTGATGTGACCTTTATCTAAAAAATATTTATCCGACGCATTTTATGACTGTTTTATCTTTAATAGCCATTTTTTCCAAGGTAAAGGCATCATAGGGATTACAATTAATAAAATGCCAAGTCCGGTTAATAAGTCAGGTATTTCATCAAACCAAATAATACCAAACAAAGTGACAAAGGCTAAACCGGAATATTCTGCTAAAGCAATATGACTCACATCCGCTTTTTTATAGGCAATCACAACTAACGCATGATAACCCAAAACAAAAACGTTAATCGCTACAATCCATAATAGATTGACGATTGATATTGTTTGCCAATTAAATAACGATAATATTAAGGCCAAAGGCAATGTCATTGCAGTTGTCCAGAATAATGTTGAAATCAAATGCTGACCAGTGGGTATTCGGCGAATAAATACATTACAAAATGCTAAAGTTAGTGCACTGCCTAATGCAATAATTGCAGCCCAATGAAATTGCTCTGGTCTCAGTACAATCAATACTCCGATAAAGCCAATACCTGTTGCGATATATTTACTTAAAGGGGGTGTTTCTTTAAGGATTAAAATTGACATTGGCAGCATCATTAAAGGAGCAACATAAAACATTGCGTTTGCTGTTGCTAAAGTGAGGTGTGTAATAGCCACCATCGCACAGGCGCTACCACCAACAATAAATTGTGCCCGCCAAAAGGTAATTTGATCACAGCCATCTTTATATTTTTTGGGGGGTAATCTCAACCATAGCGGTGTAATGAACAATAAACTAATCACCTGACGTATAAAAACATACTGAAAAGTAGGCACTTCACCATTAAGCACTTTTAGGGACACATCAGATAAAGAGGCTAATAAATTAGCTAATATCAGTAATAAAATAGCTTGTGTGACTGACTTTTGTTGCATAGGTGATACATCAATGGGTGAATAAAATGGTGATGCATTATACTCAATTAGACTTATTCAACTAGTGTTATTTGTATGACTTATCTATTTTTAACTTAGCGTTGAGGTGAGCAAAGGAGTTGATTTGAATGCGTGACTGCTGTGTATTTAGCTTGTCACGCACTTTTCTTTCTAAAGGGGCTTTTAAGAAAGGAGAATTAGCGAGTAGATTAATTAATAAAGTAGGCTGTAGAGTTTACGTCGGTATTCAGACACCAATGCTTTATCATCGGTGGTTTCTAATATATCCAACATAATTTTTTTGGCTTCACCATTGTCGTAACCCAGATCTGTTGAAAGCACAGTATATAGAAGATTGAGAGCTTCCTTGTAACGCTTTACTAGCTGATACTGTAATGCTAATTGGTATTGTACACTTGGTAGGACTTGCGCAGTGTCTAATGCCTTCTCTAATGCTGTTATTTCAGGCGTCTGAGATGATTGTTCAGTGGCTGCTAACTCTGATATCAAACTATGATAAAGCATACTTTGATCGGCTTCTGGAATAATTGTTAGAATTGGTTTAGCATTTTCAAACTCACCAAGAGCCAAATAAACCTGCGCTAAAGCCAATTTTATTTGACTGTCTTGTTCATTTAACGTCTGTGCTTGGAGTAATGTCTCTTTTGCTTCAACTAATTCACCTTTTGCGAATAACGTTTGGGCATCAGTTAAAAGTGATAATGCAGGATCTGGTAAATGCTTTTTAATCAATTCATTTAGAAACTCTGGCGTTTGTTCGCCTGCAAATCCATCTACACCTTGCCCATTAACAAACATGTAGGCTGTAGGGACACTTTTAATCTCAAAATGTTGAGTGATTTGATGTTCAGTATCACAGTTAACTCTAGCAAGTGTAAATCCATTGCCATAGTCATGTTGTAGCTGGATAAGTGCTGGTAATAGTGTGTTACAAATATTACATTGGCTAGACCAAAATACGACAAGCACAGGTTTGTTTTTTGAACCTTCTGCTACCACAGTTTGAAAGTCTTGAGCAGTGATGTCGAAGATATCTGCTTGCATATTTACCTCATTGATTTTAAAAGTTGTCATAATAATACGTGAAGATTGAAACTCATCAAGCTTTAAGGTGTCTCTATTCAATACTCAAGGTCAATAAAGAAATAGTGAGTAAGAATACAAGTAATATTTTATAAATCATCAAATTACAGCACACTGTTTTGTCTCTATAACAACTTGCTGCAATTAAAGGTTAATAAATCAGCAATTAACGTTTGTATTGTAAGAAACTCATGAATATTTGAATTGAGCGTGAATCTGTTGGTTTTTCTTCTTGTTTTTAAAGGCTTGCAAAAGTAACATTACACGCTCAATAAAAGGAGCATTTACATGTTAACAGGTAGTATTGTAGCACTCGTGACACCAATGGATCAGACTGGCGAAATTGATTATATTGCATTGAAAGAACTCGTAGAGTTTCATATAAAATCAAAGACGGCAGCCATTGTAGCAGTAGGTACGTCAGGAGAATCAGCAACGTTCAGTGTTGATGACCATGTTAAAGTAGTTGAGCGAACGATTGCTTATGCTGCTGGGCGTATTCCTGTTATTGCAGGTAATGGTGCTAATTCAACATCAGAAGCGATTGCATTAAGTAAACTTTTCATTAACAGTGGTATTGTTGCTGGATTAAATGTGACTCCTTATTACAATAAACCAACGCAAGAAGGTTTATACCAACACTATAAAGCGATTGCAGAATCTTGTGAATTACCACAAATTTTGTATAACGTACCAGGTCGAACTGCAGTTGACATGTTGCCAGAAACGGTTGCACGCCTCGCAAAATTACCAAACATCATTGGTATTAAAGAAGCGACAGGTGATCTGCAACGTTTAGCTGATATTAAAGCAATTGTTCCTGAAGACTTCTTACTTTACAGCGGTGACGACGCAACAGGTTGTGAATTTATGCTACAAGGTGGTCATGGTGTTATTTCTGTGTCGACTAATATTGCCCCTGTAGAAATGGCTCAAATGTGTGACCATGCACTTGCTGGTGAAAATCAACAAGCATTGGCAATTAACAAACAATTAATGCCAATCCATACTAATTTATATCATGAAGCGAATCCAATCCCAGTTAAATGGGCTTGTGCGGAACTGGGTTTAATTCCAACTCCTACATTACGCTTACCATTGACCACATTATCAGAACAATTCCATCCAGTTGTTCGTAATGCATTAATTGAAGCAAAACTACTTTCATGAATAGACAAAAAGCATTAACCCAAATCGCCAGTGTTGTTATTTTAGCGACAGTTGTCACAGGTTGTACGCGTTTCGAAAAAAGAACACAGGCGAGTGGTGAGTTTGATTATCAAAATGTCGAATTAAAAGATAAATTTGATCATGGCGACATACCGCAAATTGAACAAAGAAGTGTCTTCGATATAAAACCGCTAACTGAAGACCAACAAACACTTGGTTTGATGGGGGAGGATGTAGACGTTCGTCCACCTGCTCAATTAATGCCAGTATTAGAAGGTGTTATTTTAGATTCAGGTAAATCGCAGACTAAAGTTTGGTTTAATACTTTTAAAGCAGATACTGACCACAGTAAAAAAGTTGAAGACTTAGTCCTGCAGTTCTTGGCTTATAAAAATGCAACGCCTACTATACAATCAGAATCACCTATTATTATTGACTCAGGTTTAGTAAAAAGTGAACGTACATATGGTAGCTTAAGTAAAAGCACGGTACTTGAAGAAGGGCAGTATCAATTAAAAATTGCTACTGCCCCTGATAACCACAGTGTATCTTTAACGGTTGATGTACAAAGTTATCAAGAAAAAAACGATGATTATCAAGTGCAAAACACCTTGCAAGCTCGTGCTAAACGTAATGTTGAAATTCGTTTTATCAATGAAATGTTACAATTTGCTAATATAAAACAACAATTAGAAGCAATACAAGCAACTGATAATAGTCCATTGCCGATAAAATTAGGCTTTGATGACAATCATCAAACAGCTTGGATTGTTGATGCGGAGTTTCTTGAAACATGGGCTAAATTACCTTCATTATTAAACCTAATGAGTTTCAAACTAGTTGATAGTGATAAAAATCTTGGCTATTTCCTTGCACGTTTTGTAGAGCAGGATACAGAGTACTGGCAAGAAAATAAACTTAACCCGATTACATTAGAGGGCGGAGAGTACTTTATTCAACTTGGTGAATTAGTGGGGGGAGATACTTCGATTACTTGGTTAGATGAAGATAAGAAACCATTAACTAATCAGCAAGTTACGGAGTTGTACCTCAGTATCACTGATAATGTACGTAGTGTTATTTTAGATAAAGATAGTCAAACAAAACCGCTTTAATTTATCGACTACCGTTATTTATTACTAAGCCTGAGTCATTGTTACTTAGGCTTTTTTTTATCTTCATTTTCTGCTTCGGCTGCTTCTCTTTCTTTAATTGCCTTTAATACATGGTCTGGTACTTTCATTTTTGCACTTTGTTTCAGTAATAAAATATTGCTAAGTATAATACCTAGTACTATAACAATGATAAATATAACCCATCCGATAGACATAACGTCACCATTTATTTTTAGAGGGTACAAAAAAGCAGGACCCAAGTCCTGCTGATGTTATCTCGATAACTTGCGTTTATCTAATACTAATCTATTAAATTGTATTGTTTGCGTAAAATATCGATGATCTCTTGTTTTGGATTATCTGATAATACAATTGGCTTACCAATAATTTTTTCAGCTATACCTGTGTATGTATTAGATATTTGCATCAGTACTTCTTCCGGTAATGCATTATCTTTAGCTAATGCTGCACGTTCAGGCATACGATCTTTATTTAATAGAATATCAGGATCTGGGAAGTGTTTTAATAGTAATTGACGAAAATCTTCTTTCGAATTTTCAATGATCTTACCTTCACGATAAGCTGCACCATCCCATATACGTGATGAATCAGGGGTACCCACTTCATCCATATAGATAAGTTTTTCATTACCAGCTTTATCTGTGACATAACCAAATTCAAATTTTGTATCAACAAAGATTTGATCCAACTTTGCTAATTCGGCGCTGATTAAATCAAAACCTTCTTTTAATAATTTCTCATAATCTGAAATGTGTTCTTTGGCCGTAAAGTTAAAAGCAGCAAAGTTGTCTTCGATATTTTTACGAGTTACGTTAACGTCATCAGCTTCTTGAACACCTGGGATCCCTTTTAGAATACCTTTAGAAGAAGGGGTGATTAATAACTCAGGCAATTTTGCGTTATTTTGTAAATTATTAGGAATAGTAATCCCACAGAACTCACGATCACCATTTGCATATGCACGCCACATAGAGCCGGTAATGTATTGACGAGCAATAGCTTCAATCATCACAGGGCGAGCTTTTTGTACAATCCAAATAAATGGATGTGGTATATCTAAAATATGGCTATCTGCTAAGCCTTGTTCTTTAAACAGTTTGAACCAATGATTTGAGATTGCATTTAATGCTGCCCCTTTACCAGGAACACCATTCATGCCTCCTTCACCGTGCCAAATGCAATCAAACGCTGAAATACGGTCACTGATAACCATGATTGCTAACGGTGCATCCGCAGCAACATCGTAACCTTTTTCTTCAATTAAACGTTTGCTATCTTCGGCGGTTAACCAATAAACTGAACGCACTTTACCACTGTGGACTGGCTGATCTGTACGAATTGGTAAGTCGTTGTTTACAGCTAATACTTTATCGGCAAGACTCATAAATATATCCTATAAAAAGTCAAAGTGAGCAGAAATTTCTGCAAGAAATGATAAGGCGCGAATAATAACAGATTCACTGTGAGTATTCATGCCAAAAAGCCGTTATATCAGTATAATAACGCTTTTCTATATTATTTCTATGTCGATCAAAATGAACAAGGGTGTGGCTGAATGAGTAAAGGTTTTACTTGTAAACAATTCCATATTAATACAGAACAATGTGGAATGCCTGTGAGTACAGATGGAATATTACTTGGTGCGTGGGCTAATATTTTACAATCAGACAGTATTTTAGATATTGGTTGTGGAGCTGGCTTATTAAGTATTATGTGTGCTCAACGTAACGCTTATGCATCTATAATAGGTCTTGATATTGAGCAAAATGCAATTAAAGCAGCCATTGAAAACGTTAATCAAACACCTTGGAATGAACGTATAACGATCAAGCATCAATCTTTACGATCATTTGTTGAAGGTCACCTCAATACTCAACCTAGCATCAACTCCGAGATTTCATCGATTATTTGTAATCCTCCTTATTTTAATAGTGGCGAACATTCGTTTAATACACAACGCGCATTAGCACGACATACTTCCAGTTTATCCCATTACAATTTACTAAATGATTGTCATCAAGTCTTAAAATTAGGTGGAACAGCCAGTTTTATTTTACCGGCGAAGGAGGGATTAGCCATGATAGATTTATTAGGTGAGGTAAACGAAAAATTTGAAACGTTTTTAAGTTTGTCTAGGCTAACCATGGTTCATACCAAGCAAAATAAACCAGTCACTCGTTTATTAATAGAGCTCACTAAACATAAATCTAACCTTTTGATTAACGTTACAAAAAACAGCTTAATTATTCATGAAGGTGGTAACTACAGTACTGATTTTGTTGAATTAACTAAGGCATTTTATTTAAAAATGTAAGGTAGAAAGTGCCACAAATTGCCTAAATTATATCAAGAGGTATAGTAACATTGCTCAATAATTAAAAAACTGTCGGTGCTCTGGTCCAGCACTAAAGCTGCTTATTTTATTAACATGCTTAACTGCTTTCCAATGTGCGACTTGTTGGCCTTGATTGACATGTGGAAAGGCATTTTTATCAGATACTTTAATGCTTAAAAAATCACATAACAATCGGTAACTTGACTGTTGGCTAATATCAATTGATAGAAAATCAGAACGGTCAGAAAAATACGCTAACACAGCTTGTTGGTGACGCTGATAACAATTTGTAAGATGCGTTTCAGTGAGCAATTGTGAATGAGTTAATTCGAAGGTTTCCTCAAAGGAGCGTTTTAAGACCGGGCTAAAATTGCCATTTTTTAAACCAAGCTCGGGAAGCATTCTAGTCAACAGACGTTGCATAGAGGGTAACCAAACGTTTAAGTTTCTTGTCAAATATATAAAACGTGCATCAGGAAATAGTTTATCTAACTCTTGGTAGTCAGAAAAACACGGGCAATCAGTAACCACTTCCGCTAAATTAAAGGCTTGTTTTGTGAAAGCGGTATGAGCCACTTTATACCCCAAACTCAAGAACGCGACACTAATACTCGTTGTACCCGTTCGAGGTAACCCAATAATAAATATTTTACTCAATGTTTTACCCGTTCTTAATAGATGAACTATCGCTTACTGTATCGACTTATCCTCAAAGTATAACAGTTGCATTGTTTAATAGTTCGATATCAAAAAAGAGAATATAAAAAAGGACTCTACTTATAGTGAGTACATGACCCATATAAGTAGATAATCTATTAATATTACAAACTAATTAGCTTAGGTTTACGCATTAAGAATTGAATGCATAGATTCAATGAGCAGGTTTGCCATCTCGTCATATGAATCAGACATAATACCCTCTGAGAAATGACCTTGGTCATTATCAAAGTACTGGCCATTATGTGTAAGCATTTTAGGAGATAGAGCGATTTTAGTAATAATATCTGCACCAATATTTAAATCGCTACCGGCAATACCAAAACCTTCCCTTACCATTTTACTTGCTAGTAATGAGCCCGGGTTAACCGAAATACATACTGGGTTACCTTCGGTTTTACTGAAAGTAGCACTCCATAAACGAATCGCTAATTTACTTTGAGAATAAGCTTGCATATGGTCTAAATCAACCTTACCTAATAAAGCATCAATATTTACTGGTGATTGTGCTGCTGAAGATAAGTTCACAATCCGCCCATTAGTACCTAATATTGATGAAAGTGCTTCACTTAAATAGAAAGGGGCGATGGTATTAACCATGAATCGGACATCTAAGCCTTGGGCATTTTTAGTTTCACTAGTTTTAAACACGCCTGCGTTATTAATTAAAACATCAATACTATCGTATTTTTCTAAAATATCTTTAGCGAGTTTTTTTACATCATCAAGATCTGATAGATCAGCTAAAAAGCTATCAACCGATGCTGTATCAGATAATGCTAATAACTGTTGTTTGCTTGATGCTAACTTTTCACTGTTACGTCCATGAATGATTAAATGATGGCCTAAGTTGATTAGTTTTTTCGCTGTTTCGAAACCAATACCATCTGTTGTGCCTGTCATTAAAATTGTTTTACACATGACCATACTCCTTAAATTAAAATGCTAACGCATATATGATGAGTTAGCATGTTGCGAAAGTTAACAATTAGATTTCTACAACGACTTTACCCATACCTTGACCACTAGTAAGGCGAGCATATGCGTCTCCTACTTGCTCAAAAGAATAATGGTTTTCATCCAAGACCGGTGTTAAACCACCAGCTTCAACTATATTAGTTAAATTAGCTAAGATAATGCCGTGCTCTTCACGTTTCGTATTGTGCAGCATTGGGATCAGCATAAACACTACATGCAGTGACAAACCTTTCATATGTGCTGGTAATAAATCAAGCGATAACATAGAGGTCGTTGTTGCGATTTGTCCGTTTATTGCCGCTGCTTCAAATGAGTTTGATAAGTTATCACCACCAACAGAGTCAAAAATAATATCAAACCCTTTAGCATCAGTATGCTTTTCAACATAATCAGCTACTTTTTCTGATTTATAATCGATACCTGTTGCGCCTAGTTTTTCTATAAGTGCAATTTGCTTGTCGCCACCACCTGTAGAATAGACATCACTTCCAAAGTACTTAGCGAGTTGAACTGCAACATGACCAACGCCACCTGAACCACCATGCACTAGAACTTTTTTTCCAGCAGAAATATGCGCACGTTGTAAACCTTCGTAAGCCGTAATTGCTACTAGAGGTAATGCGGCAGCTTCACGCATTGATAAATTTTTAGGTTTAAGCGCAATTAAATTTGCATCTGCAAGCATGTACTCTGCTAACGCACCCGGTAAGTTTGCTAAACCACCAGCACAACCATAAACTTCGTCGCCTACTTTATAATTTTCTACATCTTCACCTATTTCAGTAATAGTACCGGCAAAATCCATACCCAATAAAGCAGGCAAGGCAGGAGATAATCCAGCTAATGTTTCCCCCATAGTTTTAATCATAGTATCGACAGTATTTACACTACTTGCAGATACTTTCAGAACAACATGTCCTGCTTTTACTGTTGGTTTTGCAATCTCTGCTTGTTCAAACACAGCTTGCTCGCCATAACTATTCAATATCATTGCTTTCATCATTTCACCCTTTATTGGTAGATACTTGGTAAGTGAAAGAAGTATATTATCTAATGACATAGTTGATAATATGGCAATATAATGAATCACTTTATATTTTTATTTGATAATAGGTTGGTCTAAGTTGAATATTGAACATTTAAAACTCTTTGTACGCATTGCTAACACAAATAACATTAGTGCAGCTGGTGAGGCCTTGGGATTATCTGCTGCAGTAGCGAGCAATCATATTAATAAGCTAGAAGCATCGTTAAAAGTTAGATTGATTCATCGAACCACACGTAAAGTTTCATTAACTGAAGAAGGTAAAGCTTTTTTACCTTATGCTGAAGATGTCATTGCTAGCGTATTATCCGCGCAAGCTTCTTTAGGTAATGAAGCAAATATATTGCAAGGTCGATTACGAGTATCTGCGCCCGCGTCATTTGGTAAAATACATTTGATTCCAGCATTAACGGCCTTCCTAAAAGCTCACCCTCAGTTAATCATTGATTTGAAATTATCAGATTCTATTGTTGACCTCGTTGAAGGTGGGTTTGACATTGCGATTAGAAACTCAAAACTAAAAGACTCTAGTTTAATTGCTCGAAAATTAACTAACGATCAACGCATTATTTGTGCTTCTCCTGATTATTTACAAAAACATGGTGTACCAACACATCCTGAGCAATTAAAACAACATCAATGTTTAACCTTAACCGGACTCGATCATTGGGTTTTCGATGATAAGGGTAAAGAATTTAACATAAAAGTAAAAGGCAACCTAAGTGCTGATAATGGCGAAGCTATAAGAGATGCTTGTATCAATGGTTTAGGAATTACTGTTTGTTCAAAGTGGATTGCCCATCAACAATTAAGTGATGGCACACTGGTAGAAATTTTGCGTGATTACCCGTTAACCAGCGATACTTCTATTTGGGCAATTTACCCAAGTTCTCGCCAAGTTGCGCCTAAAGTCAGGGTATTTATTGATTACTGTAAAGAACATTTTCAAAAAAATAGTAACTGGTAAATGTAATTTTTTAACTAACTCATTAATATTTATAAGTTATTTTGTGTAATTTTTATACTTAAATCTGAAAGTTGTAGTATAAAAACATTTTTAAAGTTGACTTTGTGAAGTCAAGCATTGCTAGATTTAAGTTAAATGTTAATGTTCTTCGGTTACACATACTTAACAAATTCATAACAAGAAAATGTATAAAAATGAGGTTATCACAATGAATAAAACTTTAAAAAATGGAATCCTAGGGTTAGCGTGTTTATTCTCTTTTAATGCACTTGCTGAAAACTACACAATAGGGACAGGTAGTCAGAGTGGGACTTATTATCCATTAGGTGGGATTTTAGCTAAAATTTGGAGTGAAAACATTGATGACTTCGATATGCGTGCTGAAGTAACAGCTGCTTCTGTAGAAAATACGATTAAAGTCGCTGCCAAAAAGCAACTTGCAGGTATTGCAATGGGTAATGTTGTTTTACAAGCGAGTGAAGGTGTGAAACCTTTCCCGCGTAAAATGGATGTTGCACCGTTGTTCGCACTGTATCCAAATGTAGTGCAATTTATTGTACCTGCAGATTCAGATATTAAATCAATTAAAGATTTAAAAGGTAAAAAAGTATCGCTAGGTGCACCAGGTTCAGGTACACGTGTGAGTTCAACTAATATATTAGCGGCGTTAGGCATTAATGATAGTGATATTGAAGCTCAATCTTTGAATTATACGGCAACCACAAATGCGATTGCAGCAGGTCAAATTGATGCTGGGGCCATTGTGGGAAGCGTTGGTGTTGGTGCTATCACTGAACTTGCTTTTACCAATAAAATTCGTATTTTATCTTTTACAGCAGATGAGTTAAAAGCTGTTTCTGAGAACAATGCGTCTTATCAAGCAATAGATGTTCCGGCGGAAAGTTATAAAGGTGTAAATGCATTTAGCGCTCCAGCCGTTTGGAATATTCTAGTGGTTAATAAAAACATGGATACAGACTTAGCGTATCAAATGACCAAGGTTGCTTTTGAGCACATGGATGAAATAAACCAGGTAATTAGTGTGACTAAGTTTACCACTATAGAAAATATGAATAAGTTAGAAGGTGTCGATCTACACCCTGGCTCAATGAAATATTTGAAAGAAAAAATGCAATAAAATCGATGGCATTAACTGATGCCATAGAGTAAAAATAAATACTGCAGCTAGTGATTAGTTGCAGTTTTTTTGGTTTTACGACCTTCATAAAATAACCAAAACCCCAATTATTAACAACCTGATTACTTTCTGTTTAATAAAAAATGCAATGTTTATCAGATATATTGAACTGTAAATTAATAAGCTATACCGATTTGATGACACAAAGGATTGGTATTAAATTTTCGCTTCGGAGTAAAGCATGACAGAATCAACAACTCGCTGGTGTTCAGACAAACTAGTTTTAATTGCTGCATTAGCAGCTATTTCTCTTTCTGTATTTCAAATCTGGCTGGGTATTACCGCTGACTTATCTGCCCCTGTGTTTAGACCTATCCATTTGAGCTGGGTACTTATTTTGGTCTTTTTAACCTTACCCTTAATCAAGTCTGAAAAATCGACGGCTATTTATCTACTTGGGCGTATCTTTGATATTATTTGTATTACAGCCATTGCATGGGCTTCTTATAAGATCGTCTCTTTTGATTACGATGACATTATGTTCTTAATGGATGGATTAACCTTCTTAGATCAACTTTCTGGGTTAATTATTATGGTGTTATTGCTTGAAGCAACACGCCGTACAGTAGGAATGGTGATGGTGATCATTGCTGCATTATTCCTTGCTTATGCTATTTTTGGTAACTATTTACCTGGTTCAATCGCCAGCAAAGGGTTTTCAATTGAAGAGATTGTACGATTTCATATCTTTTCTACCAACGGTATCTATGGAGCACCCTTAGCGATTGCTGCAGGTGTGGTATTTATCTTTGTGCTATTCGGTGCTTTTTTACAAGTAACAGGCGCAGGTAAGTTCTTTATTGATGCATCATTTTCATTAGCTGGTAAATATCGAGGTGGTCCAGCGAAAGCCAGTGTATTAGCTTCAGCTGCACTAGGTTCAATTTCTGGGTCTGCGATTGCAAATACAGTAACCACAGGTGCATTGACAATCCCAATGATGAAAAAGCTGGGTTATAAATCTGAACAAGCAGCTGGAATAGAAGCGGCTGCATCAACAGGTGGACAAATTATGCCGCCGGTAATGGGAGCGGGTGCCTTTGTAATGGCACAGTTTACTGGTATTCCTTATAGTGAAATTCTTTTAGTGTCTATTGCGCCAGCTATTTTATATTTCGGGTGCACCTTGCTTTACGTTCATTTAATGGCTTGTAAACTCGGGCTTAAAGGCATGGATGTTACACAGAAAATATCCGTCGTATTGAAAGATGGATGGCACTTTTTGGTACCTCTAATATTGATAACCAGTTTATTATTAATGAGCTATTCACCTATTTTAGTTGGTATTACTGGTTGTGTAGCAATCTTAGTCGCTGCAATGTGTCGTAAACATAGCCGAATTACTGTTTCAGTTTTTTTTGAAGGGATGAAAGAAGGTGCAATTCTAGCGCTTCCAATTAGTGTTGCTTGTGGTACTGCCGGTATTGTTGTTGGTGTTGTTGGTCAAACAGGCATTGGGCTTCAATTTACACAATTTTTAATGGCGCTATCGGGTGGATATCTTTGGTCTGTTTTAGGTTTAATTGCCATTGCAGCAGTTATTCTTGGCATGGGATTACCCGTTACTGCGGCTTATATTGTGTTATCAATTATGGCGGTGCCAAGTCTAACAGAACTAGGTGTCGGTTTATTAGCAGCACATATGATCGTATTCTGGCTTTCACAAACCTCTAATGTAACCCCTCCAATTGCACTTGCAGCTTTTGCTGCCGCAGGTATTGCCAATACGTCTCCAATGAAATCCGCAGTGCAAGCCTTTAAGTTAGCACAAGGGTTCTTCATTATTCCTATCATGATGGCTTTCTCAGGATTAATTTGGATGGAAGGTGAAAATATAGACTTCGCTGTTGCGATTGTATTAACGATTGGATTAATCGTTGCTTTTGCCGGTTGCATAGAAGGGCGTTTAGCTACCAAGTTACCTGTAGTTTATCGAATACTTTTATTGGTCTCTGCTTTTGCTATGTTAGTACATTACCCGTACATTAATGTCATTGGATTAGTGCTGATTGTGATGATCACACTGCTTAATATACGCACATCAAAAAGCGAGAGAGTATTAACCAGCGAAGAAGTATAAATAGTAGACAAATTTTTTTAAAGTAAGTTAAGCTGTTGTAAAGTTAATAAATGTTACCTAATGCAGCTTAACTTATTGATTTATGATCTCATAACCCCATCTTAACGTAAGAGTAGTTAACATTAATATGCCACAGGGCATGAATAAATAATGACATCAAAAAAGGAGTTTTTATGAAATATAAATTGTTAGCAACGACTTTTCTAGCCAGTTTTTTTTCTACTTACGCTTCAGCGATTGAAGTTAAACTAACTGATTCAACATGGGATGGCGTTAAGATACCAGAAGGACAACAATGTCAGAAGTTTGGTGGACAAAACCCGATGACGCCGGCATTACAGGTTTCATCAATTCCTGCGGGTTCAGACACTCTTGTGTTAGCTTACAGTGATAGAGACTCAGAAAAAATGAATAACGGTGGTCATGGGATCATGAGTTATCAAATTGATTCGACATCATCAACTGTTTCAATTCCAAAAGTACCAGGTCACTCTTATAATTTGCCTGAAAAATTTACCATGATCGAAGCACACCGTAGCCCTGGTTGGGATAAAGAAGGAGCTTACATGCCTCCATGCTCAGGTGCAAAAGATCATGCTTACTACGTTACAATCAAAGCAATGAAAGGTGATCAAGTCACTGCAACTACTGTACTTGAATTGGGTAATTATTAATTAATGTTTCATTAATCAATACAAAATATGCGTGGTCATTATAAATTCACTTTAAAGCAATTTTTAGTGAATTTTTTTTACCTCGCATTTGGTAACTTCAACGTTATTAACACTCATTAGATAATATCAAAACAACTTGAACGATCGTTATAATTGTGTTTGAATGAGTGTTCAATTAATGAGGAGTTTCACATGATTAAATTTTATTTTCACCATACACCTAACCCAATGAAAGTTGCACTTTTCCTAGAAGAAACTGGTTTACCTTACGAAGTGGTTCCTCTTGATACATTAAAAGGTGAGCAGCATACACCTGAATACAAAGCAATTAATCCAAATGCTAAAGCACCTGCTATTACTGATGGTGAAACACGTGTTTTTGATTCTAACGCTATCTTAATGTACCTTTCTGAAAAATCAGGTAAGTTGACTGGTAAACCTGAAGACCGTGGTGAAATGCTTTCATGGTTGATGTTCATTGCATCAGGTCTAGGCCCATACTCTGGCCAATCTGTACATTTTAGACATGCCGCTCCAGAAGGCTTAGACTATGCAGTTAACCGTTACTTACGTGAAGCTCAACGTCACTATGAAGTACTAGATACTCACATGGAAGGCCGAGAGTTTATTGTAGGTAATGAATTCTCTATTGCAGATGTGTCTGCATGGGGCTGGGTTGATAAAGCAGCTGTTGTACTAGGAGAAGAGGGACTTGCACCTTACCCTAACCTAAAGCGCTGGTTTGAAAGTATTGATAGCCGTCCTGCTGTGGCACGTGCGCGTAATATCGCATCTGATGTGGAATTTAAAAAAGAGTTTGATGAAGAAGCTAAACGTGCTTTCTTCCCTTCAAATTATCCAAAAGCTTAATTTACCAATAAGGAGTGAATATGACTGATCAATATGTCCCACCTAAAATTTGGGTACATGATACTAATGGCGGCAATAAATGGGCTAACATTAATCGACCGGAGTCCGGTGCTACTCATGAAAAAGAGTTACCAGTCGGAGAGCATAAGTTGCAGTTATATTCCTTAGGGACTCCTAATGGTCAGAAAGTGACTATTATGCTTGAAGAACTATTAGCTTTAGGCATTAGTGAAGCTGAGTATGACGCTTATTTAATTAACATTGGTGAAGGTGACCAATTTTCATCTGGCTTTGTCGGTGTCAATCCTAACTCAAAAATACCAGCATTAGTTGATAAAACAGCTGATCAAGATCTCAATGTATTTGAGTCTGCTTCTATCCTTGTGCATTTAGCTGAGAAGTTCGGTCAGTTTCTACCTGCTTCAGGTGTTGCCAGAACAACTACGTTTAACTGGTTATTTTGGGCACAAGGTTCTGCTCCATTTTTAGGTGGTGGTTTTGGTCACTTTTATGCTTATGCAGATGAAAAGTTTGAATATCCAATTAATCGATTTGCGATGGAAGCTAAACGTCAACTTGATGTATTAGACAAACAACTAGCTAACAATACTTTTGTTGCTGGGGAAGAGATCTCTATTGCTGACATGGCTATTTGGCCTTGGTACGGTAACTTAGTATTAGGTAATTTATACGATGCTGCTGAGTTCTTACAAGTTGAAACTTATACACATGTGATGCGTTGGGCTAAACTACTTGAACAACGCCAAGGTTTTCAACGTGGTCGTACAGTAAATCGTCCATTTGGAGAAGAATGGGAAAAAGTAGAAGAGCGACATTCTGCAGCGGATATAGATAAAGTGTTAGCCAAAAAGCCTCAATAAAGTTTGGTTGATAACATTTAAAAGTGGGTTAATGAAAGTTTCATTAACCCACTTTTTTGTATTTATCCAAGATTTAAATTTAATTTTTCTGGATATTGTTTAATCATCTCAATAAAACAGTCCGCCATTGAACATTGGGTAATTGTACCTTCACCTTCCATCATGGTTAAAGCATCATAACCTTCTTTTCCTTTCATGGTATAGGCGGAAGAGGTACCACGATAAAAAGTGTCAGGTTGCACTTTTATCCAGCCATTGCTTTTGTCAAATATCGCTAATTCAGTAATGCGTTTGCCAACAGGGCGTTCTGCACAATAGGTGAATGTTAAGTTATTTGTGTAGGGATAACTTCCTGTGCCACTGCCTACAACACCATTATTGGTTGCATTATTAATTGCACCTTCGAGTGCTTGTTCAATATATTTACCTTGAATTTGATAGACCCCGATAGGTACTACAAAAGGCAGTAACTTCCCTGCAATGTCTGCGACAGAAATATCACCTTGATTTAATGATGAGCGAATACCGCCAGCATTATGGATCGCAAAATCGACTTTATGACCTAATTTATTCATCATGAAAGAAAATGATTCTGCAACGAGAGGAACAAGGTCGCTGCCTCCTTTTTCATCAGGAATACGAATATGGCGCATATCCTGCGGTAAAGTAGCAATAATGGTATTTTGTAATTTTCGTACCCTTGGTATGTATTTATCCAATAAAAGACTCTGTAATAAAGGATCCTTTTTACAAATTATAATATTGTCATGATGAGTCAGGCGTTCACCGGCTTTAGCAGCAATGTCTCCATCGAGTGTGCTTAGTAAGCTTTTATCGTGACATAATCTACGACCAAAAAGTAATTCGTTTTTGCCCGCAAAAGAAGTGACTCTGCCATCTTCAGCAAAATCAATATTACAATGACCTATGGCCTGAGCATGACACCCTGCTTGAACAATATAAGTATCATTAATACACTCACCATAGTCTGCTTCGTGTTTAAGTCCAATATCACTAAAATCTCCTTGCAATACATGCGTATGCCCACCAACGATTAAACTAATGCCTGTTACCGCCTTTGCTAAATCTTTATCTCCCTCATAGCCTAAGTGACTTAATAGGATGATCTTATTTATCCCGGCTGCTTGAATTGCTTTAACGGTGTTAATAGCGGTTTCAATGGCATTAGTAAATGGTGTATCAGGATCAACATTAGCAATATCCATCATCTTATCGATAGAAAGGCCAAATAAAGCAATGTATTCACCATCTACTTTTTGGGTTATCCAGTTCGCTGTTTTGTGTTCAGCTTGGTATGTGAAGAGGTTATCGCGGTTACTTAATTGATGTGACTTTGTGGGTAATTCATTTGAAAGGTCCCAATTACCCGCTAACAGCGGAAACTCGATACGGTCAAGAAAGTCAGCGATAGGTTGATTACCCATATCCAATTCATGATTACCAATGGTCATCATATCAATACCTAATGCATTAAGCATTTCAGCATTTGCTTTACCTTTAAATAAGGAAAAATATAAAGTACCTTGGAAACAATCACCCGCGTGTAAGAATAGAAAATGTCTCTGTTGTTCTTTCGCTGAAGCTTTGAGTTGTTTTACTCTGGTCGCTATTCGAGAAAATCCACCATTACTCACGTATGGCGAGATACTTTTCCCTTCTATATTTAACTGTAATTGTAACGCATGAGGTTCAAAGTAGGAGTGAGTATCATTAATATGAGCAAGTGTTAATGTCACTGCTTTATTGTTTTTTATCATAAGCCTTCTTAATTGATATTTATCTCAATTATAATCCACTAATAGGATAGGCTAACACTATGATTAAAAGTTATAAATAATTATTAATAAAATCATTAACAATAAAAAAGGGGCCTTGTTATTACTACAAGCCCCCCAAAGCGGTTAAACCTAATAATTAAATATTAATTATTATTTTTCCCAAGCAAATGATTCAAACATTGGATCAACGGGTGTTTTTGCTACGTGGTTAACGTAGTTACTGATTGTTTTTTGTGACAAGCCAAGAATGACTTCTAATACTTGTTGTTGTCCATAACCTGCCGCAAAAAATGCATCCATATCAGTTGCTGGCACATTACCACGGTTACGTACCATGCTTAATGTGAAGTCATGTAAAGCTTGTAGCTTCGCTGTAGGCATTTTATCACCATTACGCAGGGCTTCTGTTAATGCTGCATCTACATTCATCGAATGTGCAATGCCTGTATGAGCAGGTACACAGTAATGACATTCATGTTCCACATTGATTGTTTGCCATACAACTGTTAACTCTTCTGCATCGAAAGAAGTGTTTGTGAATTGTTCATGTAGTTGTGTGTAAGCTTTTAAAATGGTTGGTGCTTCAGCCATTGTACCGAATAAATTTGGCACCACACCCATTTGTTTAATAGCACCTTCAAGAATTGGCTTACTTTGTGCTGGAGCTGTGTCTACTGTATGAATTTGAAATTTGCTCATTAATTTACTCTCTCTAGTGAAAAATGAATTTTGAAGATTACTCTTCAATCAGTAAATCCATCATAGTTCATTGTGAACGAGTGTTCAAGTATTTTGTAACGATCGTTCAAATTTATTGAGATATAAAATTAAATAAAAGATAGGGTTAAATACGACAATATAAAGAATGCAATGTCTGCGTGATACAAGCAGTCTATGTAGTTGTTATAAACAAAAGATTTGTGAAGAGAAAAGAGGGAATTAGCTATTATATTGTTACTGAAATTATTAGTATCAAACTAATATTGTAAATCTTATATATAATAGCTATTGGTGGTTAGATTAGTGAAATGGAGAACCGATGAAAATTTCATTTACAAATTTGTTAATCGTCTCGACATTGCTATTAACACGCGCATAAGTTCTTAAACCTATGATTTGTACTTGAATATAACTGGCTAATTCTTTGGCATCTTTATCTGATGCAATCTCGCCAAGTTTAATAGCTTCAGTAATGATCTCTGCAAATTTATTTTCAACATTGGCCAATAATAGTTTAGCTTCATCTAATAATTCCTTATTATCTGCGTCAGTTAATTCGGAGATAGATTTAACTATCATGCACATGCAACTTGGTTTGCCTTCTAAATTCTCAATAACCAGTTTTCTGATAAACAGTTTGAGGCCTTCTAAAGGAGAACTTGTTTCTGCTAAACAGTTTTCTAAGACTTCACCAGTCTTGTTGGCATAATACTGAATCGATTCTTTGAATAGATTGTCTTTACTACCAAACGTTGCATAAATACTGCCAGGACGAAGATCAATAGCTGTCTGTAAATTGCGCATAGAAGTACCGTGATAACCTTTACCCCAGTATAAATTTGTCGCTTTTTGTATTACTTCTTCTCGGTCAAACTTGGCAACTTTACTCATAAACAATCTTTTTATTTTTAATGGAACACTCGTTCATTATACAACTAAACACAAAGCTTACCAAGCGTTACAGGGTATTTGTTAATAACAGAGTGAATGGACAGGGGACAATAAAGATGGGTTATTTATCTTTTTTACTATGAAATGCACTAGGCATGACTTCTACACCTACCATTTTTCCTAATTTAATAATAATAGGAATAGTAATCGGTGCAAAGGGTAACAATGCAAATACACCTAAACCCAACCCTTTCAAAATATCTAAAAACTGCTCGTTAGCGATTTTCATTTCAGATTTTGTAGCTTGGCCCTTTGTATAACGTTTATAGATAACTAACATTAATTTTGTTTCTTGTTTTTCTTGTGCCAGCGCTATTTTCAATTTAAGCATAGCTCTTTTTGTTTTTAGCCTTGCTGCTAATTTTTGAATTCGAATAACTCGAATGGGGGCCTTGTGGATTTTGTGTAATGTTTTCATTATTTACTCATTATGAATGTGTTAATAACAGTAAATGTGAAAAGACGTTACTGATAAAAATAGTGGTTAGATATAAGTGATAGCAGTCTACCGTTTAAATGTAAAAACAAATACAGCGTTTTGCTTAATTTATCATAAAAATAAATTGGTTAATTCTCAAGTCTGTAAGTACTAGCTAAGCAATTACTGACAGACCTTAGTTAAACGCAGAATATTTTAATAGGGTTTTACAGAAGTGAATGGTGCAACTTATGATAACCATCACTTTACATATAGTTTTTCATATATATTATTGTTCGTATGTTTTTAGCTTATATGGTCATAAATAATGAATAATTCAACAAAACCTAGAGTACTGTTTCTTTGTACAGGTAATTCAGCTCGTTCACAAATGGCGGAGGCATTATTACGCCATAAAGCTGGCAACAGATTCGATGTGTATAGTGCAGGAACTCATCCCGAGACTGTGGATCAAAGAGCATTAGATGCGCTAGCAAAATATGGCATTGAAACAAAAGGAGTGATGTCCAAAGATGTTGACTCTTTTACTGGAGAAGCTTTTGATTATGTTATTTCTCTTTGTGATAAAGCTAGCGTGGAATGCAGAAGTTACCCAAATGCTGGAAAACAACTTGCGTGGGATTTTCCAGATCCTAAAAGCCGCTCAGGTGATCAACCTTTCTACTTGACATTAAATGAACTCAATACGCGCCTAGCAATGTTTTTATTAGTTGAAGAAAAACAAATAAAACAACTTGAAGAGCAAGCTAATGAAGCGTCTTTGAACGAGTTTTTTAAGTGTTTAACGGACCCAATAAGGTTAAAAACCTTGATGCTTTCTCATTATCACGGTGAGTTATGTGTCTGTGAGTTAATGGAAGCGCTACAAGAAGAGAGTCAACCTAAGGTATCACGTAATTTAGCAGTACTTAAAAAATCCAACATTATTAAAGATAGAAAACATGGACAATGGGTATTTTATCAAATTAACCCAAACCTACCTTTATGGGCTAAAACTGTGATTGCTCAGACAACTGAAAATAATATAGGGACGATCACCAGTGAATTACATCGATTAGATATTATGAAGAATCGCCCTAATCGCGCTAGTTTTTGTAAATAAAAGATAATAGGAATAAGTTAATGGGTATTTTTGAACGTTATTTGTCTGTTTGGATTGCAATCTGTATTACTACCGGTGTGATACTGGGCTTATGGCAGCCAAGTGTATTCGAAACGTTAGCAAGTGTAGAGTTTGCTCACGTCAATATTATTGTGGCTGTATGTATCTGGGTGATGATTTACCCAATGATGGTACAAATTGACTTTTCATCTATTAAAGATGTTGGTAAAAATCCAAAAGGATTAATATTAACGGTCATCATTAATTGGCTGATTAAACCTTTTACTATGGCCGGATTAGGTTGGTTGTTTTTCAATTTGTTATTTGCCGATTTAGTGGATCCTGCTTCTGCCCAAGAATATATAGCGGGTATGATCTTGTTAGGTGTTGCTCCTTGTACTGCAATGGTTTTTGTTTGGTCTCAATTGACTAAAGGTGATCCGAACTATACCTTAGTACAAGTTTCTGTGAATGATGTGATCATGATTTTTGCTTTTGCACCTATCTCTGCACTATTACTGGGTGTTAGTGATATTCAAGTACCCTGGGAAACATTGATAATTTCTGTTGTGCTTTATGTGTTTTTACCTTTACTCGCAGGGATCATCACAAGGTATTTATTATCCTCCAGCAGCCATTCTGTTGATGGCTTTTTATCAACAATGAAACCCTGGTCTGTTATTGGTTTATTAGCGACGGTGGTTTTATTATTTGGATTTCAAGCTAATACCATTATTGCTGAACCGCAAACCATACTATTAATCGCTATCCCACTTATCTTGCAAACCTACGGTATCTTTGCCGTTACCTATTTTATCGCTCAAAAAATGAAACTACCGCATAATATTGCTGCACCAGCTTGTTTGATTGGTACTTCAAACTTTTTTGAATTAGCAGTGGCTGTTGCAATCTCATTATTTGGTTTACATTCTGGTGCTGCGCTAGCTACTGTAGTCGGAGTACTGGTAGAAGTGCCTGTGATGTTATCATTGGTAGCGATCTTAAACAGAATAAAAAGTAATCGTATTTAATAGCACCAATACCTAATGTAAGAATTTAACCTTAATTATAAATGGAATAGATTATGCAAACACATCCTTATGATATTTTACCTTTAGACAATGGCGCTCAACTTATTTTCACTCCTTGCCCGGGGACTAAAGAAACGACTGTTGATGATGCATTAACAACACTAAAAGAGGAAAAAACAGCGATGTTGATTACCTTAATGTTTGACCAAGAGATGGAAAAAAATGCAGTCACAACACTACCTCTATATTGTAAAGAACAGGGTATTCAATGGGTGCAACTACCAATTTTGGATGATGATGCCCCCGGTGGTGATTTTGAAAGTCAATGGGCGAAACATAAACCAGAGATTATTGAGCTAATTAACAATAAAGGTACCATCGCTGTACATTGTAAAGGTGGCTCTGGTCGAACAGGTTTAGTAATAGGGCTAATCTTATCAACGCTAGGCTGGCCCGCGAAAGAAGTAATTAAAACGGTACAATCAATGAGGCCGAAAGCACTATCACATCCTGTTCAGCTTGATTATTTTAATCGTTACACTAATTAATATAATCAAGAGTTAAAGTAACAATTAAAAAGCACCTACTGTTCAGGTGCTTTTTTGCTATTTAGAGGGATTATTTTATTAATCTAGTACTTATTTATTAACAAATGCGCTATTTAGATGCACTTATTGCACCTCTTCAGCTCACACATATTGTATTTTGTTTAGGTAAGATTCGTCTTTAACACGATGTTGATAGTTCAATGGCGTGGCCTTTACCAGTCTTTTAAACTCTCGTAAAAAGTGTGGTTGGTCAGTAAAACCTAGATCATATGCAAGGTTTGCAAAAGTTACATTTTCGCTGTGATTTATTTGATAAATCGCAGATTGACAACGAATAATCCGACTGTAAGTTTTAGGTGACATTCCCATATCATTGTGAAAATTTCGCTGTAAGGTTCTAATACTGTAACCAGTTAAATCCTCTAAATCCTTTATTTTAATATTACCTTGGTGTTGGCAAATATTCTGGATGATTTGAGTCGTTGTACAAGTTTGTTGTCGTTGTGATTTTTCCATCATAAACTGATTAAAAAGATCAACTTGATGATTAAAACTATTACTGTTTGAAACCTCTTCAACTAATTGATTTGCTTTTGGAATTAGATCTAATAAATTATAGTGGTTATCAATTAATTCACTTGCAGAGACATTAAGAAAATCTGGCATCACTCCTGATTTAAAGCGGATACCAAAGTAACGATTATGTGCTGTTAATTCGATGTTGATGGCTTCTAATGGTGTGCCAAATACTTCTGCATTAGGGCTACTATCGTTGCAATCAAATAGCACATCAATGCAACCATCTGGAATAGCAAATGGTGCTTCACTACTATCGCTCGCTTCAAAGGTATAAAAGTGAGAAATAGTGTCATTATTCGCACCTGCTAACGAGAATTTTTGCTCTGCATTCATCACTAACCAAGGTTGCTTATGATGGATATGCGCCAGTTGATTCACTATGGATAAATTAGCCATAACATGCTCAGAATTGTTAATAAGATAATTAATACTCAGCAAGCTTGATGCCAAAATTCTGCTCCGATAAATAACAGAATATATGCTTAAAAAATATTCAATCGTGTCGTAAATATACAATACCCCCCCAAAACAGTGCTCTATTATCGTTTGCAACAGCTGAAATGTAAGCTTCAAAAATCGAAGCATGTTCAGCAATCTATCACTTTCAATAATAGGTACTGAAATGGACAACGATACGAAAATTGATTTTATTTATTTATCTGAGCAAGACATGATTAAAGCGGGTGTTACTGATATGCCGAGTTGTGTCGATACAATGGAAGATATGTTTAAGTTACTTTACAAAGGTGACTACCGAATGGCTGGTGAAAATAATGATTCTCATGGTGCCATGATCACTTTTCCTGAAAAACCAAAATTCGATACTATGCCCCGTCATACAGCCGATCGTCGTTTAATGGCAATGCCTGCTTATTTAGGTGGAGATTATCAAACCTGTGGAGTTAAGTGGTACGGCTCTAACATTGAAAATAGAGAAAAAGGCCTCCCTCGCTCGATCTTGATGTTTATTCTTAATGATGTTCATACCGGTGCTCCATTAGCTTATATGTCGGCAAACCTGTTATCGGCTTATCGTACTGGTGCTGTACCTGGTGTTGGTGCTCGTCATTTAGCCCGTAAAGACGCCAAAGTTATTGGTTTACTAGGACCTGGCGTAATGGGGAAGACATCTGTTGCTGCATTTATGTCTGTTTGCCCTGATATCGACACCCTCAAGATAAAAGGCCGTGGCCAAAAAAGCTTAAACGATTTTATCGAATGGGTTGGTAAAACATTCCCACAAATCACTAATGTATCAGTTGTCGATACGTTGGAAGACGTTGTCCGTGATTCAGATATTGTAACTTATTGTAACTCTGGAGAAACGGGGGACGTATCAACTTATCCCGAAGTAAAACGTGACTGGGTGAAACCTGGTGCATTCCTATCAATGCCTGCTTATTGTCGTTTAGATGAAGCATTAGAAAAAACAGATGTTAGAAAAGTGTTAGATAACCCTGGCCTTTATGAAGCTTGGTTTAGTGAAGTGCCAAAACCTGCACACCAATATATCCCTATTATAGGTGTTCGCTTCTTAGACATGGTCGAGCAAGGGACCATAGACGCTGATTCACTAGAAGATCTCGGGAAAATAACTGCTGAAGAAGCTCCTGGACGTCAAAATGATGAAGAAATCATTATCTTATCAGTAGGTGGTTTACCTGTAGAAGACGTAGCGTGGGCAACTAAAGTTTATCGTAATGCATTAGCCAATAAAATTGGTGTGCCGTTAAACCTTTGGGAAACACCTGAACTTCGCTAGCACTAGCTTAATCATCAGATTTGTCACTATTTTCAGTGTCAATATTTCAAGTTTAATGATCATTTGTTCAGCTTAAAACTGAGCAAATAAATTATACACATTAACAGGTAACAACATGACTAACATTATTAAAGTAAACACCGCATCACCATTAGAAAAAGTAGCCAGTTATTCACGCCTCATAGTCGTTGATAATTGGATATATGTGTCAAATACAGCGGGAAGAAACCCTGAAACTAAGCTTATTCCTGATGACCTTATCGAACAAACAGAGCAAGTATTTAGCAATATCGAAAAAGCTTTAAAGGTGGTCAATGCAAGTCTACAAGATGTGGTTATGTCACGTGTATTTATTCAAAACCCTGCAGATACACATCAAGTCATGGAATATATTGGCACTAAATTTAAAGGAGTAAACCCTGCAACAACAGTGACTAATCCTTCATTAGGCTCACAGGCTTATAAAGTTGAACTTGAAGTCACTGCTTACCGTGGCGCTGGTAATGCAACAGTACAGCAGATTTCAATCTAATTTTAGATATTAAATTCGCTGCGTCACTGCCAGGAGAGTCATGATGACAAAAACACTAGAAAGATTAACCACACAACAAAGATTAACCACACAACAAGCAATGCCAGAGGCTACTAAAGTAGTGATTATTGGTGGTGGGATTGTTGGCGTATCAGCTGCTTTAACTTTAGCGGAACGAAATATTCCGGTTGTATTGATTGAAAAAGGGCATATTGCAGGCGAACAGTCTTCTCGTAATTTAGGCTGGATACGAAAAACTAGCCGCCATTTTGATGATGTGCCCTTGGCATTAGCAGCAGACAAATTATGGGCAGATATGCCTGACCGAGTCGGACATGACCTCGGTTATAACCAGTGCGGTATTATGTTTCTTGCGAAAACTGAGGAACAAATGGCCACGCATGAAACTTGGCTTAGATCTGTTCAAGATCTAAATCTTGATTCTCGCCTTGTTTCAACCAAAGAGGTCAATAATCACGTACCAGGTGGAGAACAACAGTGGGCAGGTGGCATTTATACCCCTTCAGATGGTCGTGCTGAACCTGCAATAGCAACTACGCAAATGGCCAAAGCAGCTATTGCCAAGGGCGCTACTATTATTGAACATTGTGCTGTACGAGAAATTACCACGTCTGGCGGACAAGTTTCAGGCGTAATGACTGAACATGGAGGGATCAAGTGTGAACAAGTGCTGCTGGCTGGTGGTGCTTGGTCAAGAAGACTGTTAGGTCACCATGGCGTGTCTTTACCTACTTTACCATTGATTTGTTCAGTGATGCGTACTAAAGAGATGCAAGGGCCAACGGATATTTCTGTGGGTGGGCCAGACTTCTCCTTTAGAAAGCATCAAAACGGTGGTTTTATTATCACGCAACGTGGCGCGTTAGATGCTCACATCACCTTAGATCATTTAACGATCGGCTGGAAGTACTTAGCACAACTACGTACTCAACGGAGTTTTTTGCGTGTGTCGATGGGTAAACACTTTTTTGATGACCTGGCGATAAAGCGCCGTTGGAAGTGCAATCAGATGTCTCCCTTCGAACAAATTAGGATCTCTAACCCAGCCGTCAATTCTGCATTAAATTTGGAAGCATTAACTAACTTAAGTAATGCGTGGCCAGCCTTTGAAAAAGCAGAGCTTGACGAAGAATGGGCAGGGATTATAGACGTTACACCCGACTCAAACCCAGTCATTGATCATATTAGTCAGATTCCCGGTTTAACTATTGCCACAGGATTTTCTGGTCATGGTTTTGGGACTGGGCCTGCTGCAGGGTATTTAGCCGCTGATCTCGTTGCTAATACTTCACCAATTATTGATCCAACCCCGTACCGTTTTAGTCGTCTCTAAGACGGTCAATATTTAACACTATAAAAGGAATTTAGATATGAATGATATAGCACATTCTGCATTGGCCTTTACAGCCAAGCAGCATAAACCTAAATCTAACAAATTGGGTTTACCAACCATGATGGGTATTTGTATTGGTTTAGTGATAGTACAAGGCGCAATGATTTCGGCAACTCAAGGGATCGGTATTGGAGGTACATCCTTTATTGCTGCGATGTTTGTTGCTTTAATTATCTCTCAGTTTAATGCAATGAGCTTTGCTGAATTATCACTTATGTTCCCACAGGAGGGGACACTAGCCACTTATACTCAAAAAGCAATTGGTCACTTTCCTGCCATTGTGTCAGTTTTTGCTGGTTACGTTGTTGTTGCTGTTTTAGCAATTCCAGTTGAAATGTTTTTAATTGATGCCATGTTAGGAGAGTTGATTCCTGGTGTGATGCCTGGAAAAATAGTCCCGCTCATTATTTTAGCGGTATTAACAGTTACTAATTTAATCGGTACAGATATCTTTGCTAAAATTCAAAACTTATTAGCCTTTGTTTTGGTTACAGCTTTAGTTTTAATTGGTGGATTATCTATCACGGGTATCGCTGAACCCCACCCGCAATTAACAGGTACTATAGTGGATTGGAGTTTTGATGGTGTTTTAGATGGAAGCTTTATTGGTTTAGTTGCATTAGCAATGTGGTTAATGGTTGGAGTGGAATATATCTGTCCTATGATCAATGATGTTAAAAATCCTGAAAGAAATATCCCTAAAGCCATGCACGGATCTTTATTTTTAATCTTTACTATCTTCTTAGCATTTGTGTACGGCGCAAGTTTGTACTTAGATGTCGAAACATTAACGGGGTCACCTATCCCATATCTTGATTATTCAAGCGCGGTGTTCGGGAAAAGTGGTTTATTAATTGCGACTATCATGGGTATTGCTGCAACCTGCAGTACGATTAATACCGTTTTAGCGTCAGTACCAAGAATGTTGAGTGGTATGGCTGACAATAAACAAGCATTTCCGCAATTAAATATTAAAAACCGTTACCAGGCACCATGGGTGGCGATTATAATGATTGCCGTATTAACATCAATTCCATTTTTATTATTAGGCATAGATTCATTAATCCTGCTGGTAATTGCTGCAACTACAAGTTGGCTACTGGCTTATATCGTTGCCCATATTAATGTGATGGTTTTACGCAAACGTATGCCTAATCATAATCGTCCGTACCGTAGTGCTTTTTTTCCTATTCCACAGGTACTGGGTATTGTCGCTATGGTTTATGTGGCTATTAATAACTCGCCATCGCCTGAAATGACGCAAGCAGTATTTACTATCAGCGGTACTATTTTATGTATTATCAGTATCATAGGTGCATTATGGGTTAAGTTTTATATGAAACGTGATTTATTTACACCTGACATGGATTAAGAAAAGTCGTTTAGCCTTTATTAATTATAAAGATAAGGGCTAATTTTCTTACTCCGCTTATAATATTCCTTGATTATTACCATAGGTAACCCTCCTAGATTAAAATTTTATTTAACCCTGCTAACCTTAGCCTGTATAGTTAACAAGTTATAAATGATAGTTATTTGTATTTATGTTTTTAATTCATTACAAATGCTATTGATGTTAATAAGGAAGCTAGGTTTCTCGTGAAAGGATCAACTAACAATTCATTGAATCGTATTGAGTCGGTACTTGAATATATCGAAAACTCATTACACTTGCCTTTGTCATTAGAAGATCTCGCTAGTAAAAGCTGTTGGTCACGTTGGCAATTACAACGCATCTTTCAAGAATATACCCAACAAAATGTCGCTCACTATGTACGCCAACAGAAGCTATCTAAAGCAGCTGAACTTGTATTACTAAATAATAAGAGAATGATCGATATTGCCTATATGCTTGGCTTTGGTTCAGAAATTTCATTTAGTCGAGCATTTAAATCCTATTTTAATATGAGCCCTAAGCAATATCAGAAACGCGGTTTACGGATGGGCATAAAAAAGCCATTAATTAAAAGCCCCTTCACTGAAACTGAATTAAACTCCTTATTTGTTCAAATCCGAATTGATCATCTACCTAAAATGACTATTTATGGTGTGCAAAGTAAAATTAAAGGGATTGCTTCCGTTGTTCCTGATTACATGCAAACCGTTCCGGATACTTGGCGACAATTCGAAACATTTTCTAATGCACAAAAAATCGATGTTGAACAATACTTTGGAGTGATCAGTGTTGATGAGTCAGAACAAGAAGGGCAGTTATCCTACCTTGCAGGTACGCTACAACCGATAAAAGGAGCGAGTCAAATTGACTTATCGGATCAACATTACGCGGTTGTTTCTTTTGAGGGGCCTACCAATAAGTTTGCAAAGATTGTCGAGTGGTTTGTATTTTTTTGGTTACCTAACTCTGAATACGAATTGTGCGAAAGCCATGAGTTGGAGGTTTATAAGAAGCAAATTGATAAATCGAGGTTAGAAGTAGAGTATTGGCTTCCTATCTCACAAAGAAGTTAGAGAAAAAAGTGATATAACAAAAAATAAAATAGAGCATTTAAAAATGCACTTTGCACCAAATTGTTAAGTTTTTCATTTTTAAATTGGTAATATCTAAATAATAATCATTATCAATTTAAATGGAAGAAACAGATTATCATGACCACTTCAAATGGAACCAAGTATTTCAAACCAACTACCTTAGCTTCAGTGATTGCCATTGCACTATTTAGCCCTCATTTAGCGGCCGATGAAGAGTATGATAATGCAACCGAGTTAGAGACAATGTCTGTAATGGGAAAAGCATATCGTAATACGGCAACCAAGACTTCTCTTGCTCCAGAAGAAACACCGCAAGCTATTAATGTTATTGATGGTGAGTTATTACAAGAGCGTGGAGCTCAGTCATTGAATGAATCTTTACGTTATACACCCGGTGTTGTTACTGAAACGAAAGGTGGTGCTGTGACTATGTACGACACCTTTACTATCCGAGGCTTTTCTACTAGTCAAAGTTATTACGACGGATTAATACTTCAGCAATTAAATGGTTGGAATCTACAACCGCAAATAGATCCTATCGCCTTACAACAAGTTGAAGTGTTTAAAGGTCCCACATCAGTATTATATGGTTCTATGCCACCTGGCGGTATGGTGAATATGATAGCTAAAGCCCCACAAGTTGAATCTAAAACAAAGCTTGGATTAAAAGTGGGCACGAGTGATTTAAAACAAATATCTATTGATTCTACAGGTCAAATTTCCAATAGCGATGTTTCTTATCGTTTTATTGGTCTTGCCCGTCAAAAGGGTGGCCAGGTTGATACAACAGATGAAGAACGTTACTTATTAGCACCTTCGATTACTTGGGACATGACTGATAGAACATCACTTAATTTGAACGTGTATTATCAAAATGATCCAGATATGGGGATGAATTCAGCCATACCTTCATCTGGCTCTGTATTCGACAATGTTAACGGGACCACCAGTGCAAGTACATTTGTGGGAGATGATAACTGGAGTACCTTTGAACGTGAAGTACTTATGTTAGGTTATAAATTTAGTCATGACTTTAATGACAACTGGACTTTCTTGCAAAATGCACGTTATACCAAAGCGGATTTGTACCAAGAAAATACTTATCATTATGCGAGTTATGATGAAACAACAGGAGATCTTGACCGCTATATATATTCTACTGATGAAAGCTCTGAAGCTTATGCTATTGACAATCAATTAGCTGGTGTGATTGATATTTCAGGTATCAAACACAATGTATTGTTAGGTATCGATTATCGTCAATTGAAAGGGGATTCAGCATATGATTACTATGGCACGACGAGTCAGTTCGGCACTTTTAATATCTTTAGTCCTGACAACAACTTAATTGATCGTGATGCATTAACTTCATTAGCTACTTATAATGATGAAATCTCTGTTAAGCAGTTAGGAGGTTACTTCCAAGATCAAGTACGCTTGAATAAATTAGTGTTGATTGCTGGTGGACGTTTAGATACTTATAAAAGTAAAAGTGATTACTCTGGATCTGTTACTGAAGCGGATGAAACAGAGTTTTCTTACCGCTTAGGTGCATTATATGAATTTGATAATGGACTCTCTCCATTTATTAACTATGCAACTAGCTTTGAACCTGTTGCAGGTCAAAGTGATTTTGGTGAAGCTTTTGTTGCCGAGACAGGTGAACAGATTGAAGTAGGTTTAAAATTCAATTCATCTGATTTCAGTAAAACAGCTACTGTATCTGCTTTCCAAATTATCAAAAGTAATGTTGTTATTTCTGACCCGAGCTCAGCAGATTATCAAGGTCAATTACAAGTGGGTGAAGTACGATCTCAAGGTGTTGAATTTGAAGGGAATTGGTTTATCACTGATAATGTAGACGTTTCTGCATCGTACACTTACACTGATATGGAAATAACCAAAGACAGTGATAATGGTTTAGAAGGTACAACACCAATTTATGTACCTACACATGCGGGTAACCTATGGGCAAATTACCACTTTGACGATCAATATTTACGTGGGACTCGTTTAAGTGCAGGTTTACGTTACGTGGGTGAAATGCAAATGGATGCGACCAATACACAAGGTAAAGTGCCAGATTATACCATTGCGGACTTATCTATTGGTTACGATATGAGTAATATTAGCAAATCACTATCAGGTATGAATGTAAACCTATCTGCTAATAATGTATTTGATACGGAATATTTCTCTTGTTATGACGATCAAAACTGTTGGTACGGTGATGAAAGAACCATTGAGTTGGGTGTAAACTTTACACTTTAAATGAATAATAGCCTCTAATATAAACCTCATAATATTTATCTATTATGAGGTTTTTTTATATCCATTAATTAATCTTAATTGTAATTATAATTAAGATTAATTATCATTTAAAAATAATTTTAACCTTGTAATAACCTTAATAATGTAAAATATAGTCGTGAATATTTAGATGTTTTAACGATAATAATAATAATAATAGGAACTTCAATGAAAAAGTCAGTATTGGCTATCTTAGCCATTTTATTAACCCTTCCCAACTTAGCTTATGCACACGTTATGCCTGGCGGAGGTGGATTCATGTCAGGTTTTTCACATCCTGTTTTAGGTCTTGATCACTTACTGGCTATGTTAAGTGTCGGTATTTTAAGTGCTCAAATGGGCGGGAAAGCAATTTGGAGAGTACCTGTTACATTTGTTATTGTTATGCTGATTGGTGGCATTCTAGGTATTAAAGGCGTTGAAATGTTTTCTGTGGAATTAGGCATAGCCATTTCAGTACTTGCACTAGGTATCTCTATTACTACTGAGAAAAAGCTACCACATTTTATCGCTATGTTATTCGTTGGCTTTTTTGCTATTTTCCACGGTTTTGCTCACGGGGTAGAAATGCCATACCTAGCGAAACCTGAAATGTATGCAGCTGGTTTTGTTGTCGGTACTGCCACTATCCATATTGCAGGTGTGTTTATTGCGCTTATATTAAAAAGAATCAAGCAAGGTGATCAATTACTTCGGTATCTAGGTGCTGGTATTGCGGGTGTTGGTTTCCATCTAGTAATGATGTAAAGCAAATATAACAGCGCTTTAATCTTCTTAAAGTGCTGTTCAATTACTCATCTTTTATTTCTTTACATATTTTTCCTTTCTAAATTAATTGTATACGTTATATTTAATTCATTACTTACTGCGTTGAAAAGTTTAATTAATGAATAAATTACCTAAAGAGATAAAAAAAAATTGGCGTAAACAGGGGGAAGCGCCTGATTATCGTTTTTCTCTTGCCAATGAACGAACTTACTTAGCTTGGATCAGAACTGCTTTAGCGTTATTAGCTGGTGCAATTGGCTTAGACCAATTGACACCTGATCTAGCAAATCCTCAAATACGTTATGCTTTGTCTGCATTTCTTTGTATCTGCTCAGCATTGTTAGCTATTTTTGCATATCGACGTTGGGCAGCGAATGAAGCTTCTATGCGACATAAAAAGGCATTGAGTTATACCAGCTTCATCAAGGTAATTAGTAGCGTGGTATTTATTTTTAGTGGTGTGGTGATATTGGCTGTATTTTTATGAGTATAGAAGTAGGGGATCCAGGTCTACAACCAGAAAGAACCTTGATGTCATGGTTCAGAACCTATCTCTTACTTATTATTATCAGTTTTATATTGTTGTTTGTTAGTGTAAAAGTTGATTTATTACTGTTTAAGTTATTTGCTTTAGGCTTGATTTTATTCACTACCATTAGTTTGATTTTACAAATTAAACGATTTAAACATTACGCTATACGAAATGAGACTGTTACATATCACGAAGTCATCGCTAAAGTTATACTTTCTTGTTGTGTTACTTTGACTTCATTGAGTTATTCAATATTTCTAATGATTAAAATATTCTCTAATTAACAGTCAGTCATAATATTAAATATAATAAAGTGTCTAGACAATTTAGACACTTTACCTATTTAGCTGATAAATCTTAATGACCACGATGGCCATGATGTTTTCTATTATGTTGTTGACTATGTCGAGGCGAAAAGAATAAAGATATAACAGGCCCATGCAACCCTAATTGAATAACAGGCCCTGGGGAACGGTGTTTCACTCTATTTTTAATTGCTCTTCTTTTCTTAATTTTCTGTACTTGACGAACATTTTTCTGGTGGCTAACTTTATGTTTATGATGAGCAGATGCTCCATGATGATTACTTGCATAAGCAGGTGTTGTTAATGCAAAACTAAAGGTAAATAGACCTGCCGTTAATAATGATAATGTCTTTTTCATGTTAATCTCCTCGTAAAGTCAATATTGACTTTGTTTCAGTGACTAAACTATAAAAGGTAACTATGTAGTAAATTTGCAGAAATTATGGAGATTAAATAACAAATTTAAAATATTAAAAGTCGTTTTATTTCAATACCCTAATGATTTATTGTTAAGGTAAGCATATTTAAAGAGATAAAATGTTATCAAAAAACCATAAGATTACCGTTAAAAAATACTTATTCTATTGCCCTTAAATACTAAAAATTCCTATTAATCGACCTTATATTAGTCTGCTACCTATCTTTATAATTTGAATCAATATTTAAGAGTAAGACACTTAATAGTATATTTAGTTTGAATCACCAACATATCGATTTGCCAGAGGAGTTGTTAGTTTAGTTTTAGAAGGTTAAAAGAGAGCTTTTAAATCGTATGATTAAATTTCATCTTTAATATTATGTGGTGATCCTAGCGTCTCAGCATGTGAATACTTTTCTTACTCCTATTTAAAATAATACTTTTCTCATTCTTACTTTTTATCTGTTTTATATTATCTACACAAAAAAAGCATGTTAGCCTTAAGTTAACATGCTTTTAGATTCATCAATCCTAGTGAATTGATTCTTTTATGCGGTTTATTATCTACAGACATTTAGGTTGATTGAGCCTTGCCAATTAATGAGCATTCGCGATGATAATTGATGTGTTTACACCGTTACCAAATGAAATACTAAAACTAGTACTTGGTTGGCTTTTAACTCCTTTTTGGTGTGTTTTTTTAGCATGATTGTTATGCTTTACTATCACAATCTTCTGATTTTTTTTATCTTTTCTGTTTTGTTGTTGTTTATCATTATGCTTAACGGTATTTGTCACTACCGTTACATGCTGTGTATTTTTTTGATGTGAAGACTGTTCATGTCCTCTTGAGTTTGCCGATGCACTAAATGAAAAACTTGCAGCTACTAATAGGGCAGTTGCTAATACTAATAATGGCTTTTTCATCATTTTCTCCAAGTGTTTTACTTTATTTTTAAATTCAAAGTTTGTTTCAATAACTAAACTATACTGCTCAAATATGGAGTAAGTTTGTAGAAAGTATGGAGTTTGAAAATACCGAATTTATTAAATTTTAATATCACATCACCGCTCTTTATTGAAATCTGCTAAATCATTTATGCATTTAACTTTATTAAATAAACGTTAATTTATGAGGTCAGTATTAATAATGAATAGGAAAATTCTAGGATTGTTTGATTAAACACCCATATCTTGATCTTATTAGTATTAATCAAAGATGAAAAATCATATAGTTTATACCTAGTAATGGTCATAAAAATCACTTTTAATTTTTAAAGTGATTCATTACTAATTTTAATTACCCTGGATAAGTAATTAATTTGTGCTGAATACTTTCTATTTCGGATTTTAATACAAGGATGTGTATGAATATCTTAAACCGATTTATTTTATCTTTTTCTCTTATTTCTTTACATAGTCAAGCTGATTCTGTTGATCAGCAGTTCATTGATATTGATTTTGAGGAGTTAATGGAAATTGAAGTGATTTCTGTTAGTAAAAAAAACGAGAAACTATCAGAATCAGCAGCCGCTATTTATGTTGTAACAGAGGATGAAATTAGACGGTCAGGGGCAACTAGTATACCTGAAGCTTTATTTTTAGTACCTGGCGTGGATGTCGCTAAAATTGATACGAATAAATGGGCTGTAACTATTAGAGGATTTAATGGTCGTTTTTCTAACAAATTATTAGTAATGATTGATGGTCGCAGTATTTATACACCCACATCATCTGGTGTTTTCTGGGAAAATTTGAACTATTTAATGTCTGATATCAGCAGAATTGAAGTAATAAGAGGACCTGGTGCTACGCTTTGGGGAACCAATGCTGTTAATGGTGTTGTTAACATAATAACTAAACAATCTACTGGTAATGAAGGTGAGATAGTTGCCTCTATAGGTAATCAATATCAGGCTTTGGGCGTTAAACAAGGTGGTGAAATTGGCGAAAAGAGCAAGTTTAGGGCTTATGTTAACAGTAAAAAATTGGATGAATCGAAAGATCTTAGTGGAAAAAGTCAGGATAACGAAGGGAGATATTTACAGACAGGTGCTCGTTTCGATATAGATTACGGAGATGGTGAATGGCTCACTTTACAAGGTGATTTATATAAACATGAACTTCGTCAACAGTTCTCTATCTCTAACTATTCTGAACCGTACACATCATCCATTGTAAGTGATGATGTAGACCTTATGGGTGGAAATATCGCTTTACGATGGGGTATGAAAACAAGCATTGATTCAGAGGTAAACATCCGTGCTAGTGTTGATTTTTACGAACACAATGATCTGCAATTTGAAGAATTACGCACGACTTTTAATCTCGATATAGAGCATCAACTAACACCAATCAAAAACCATTCACTAATATGGGGGGCTGGGTATCGAGTAAGCCAAAATGACCTGGATGGTTCAGACTCTTTTACTACCTCTTCTTCTATTGAAACGACCCGAATTTGGAATCTATTTATCCAAGATACATGGAATATTCCAGAAAAAAAATTGTCCTTAACCTTCGGCGCAAAAGCAGAGGGGAATAACTATAGTAGTACAGAACTACAACCTAATATCCGTCTAAGTTGGTTGGCCACTAAAGAAATGACGTTATGGGCTGCTATTTCTCGGGCGATTAGAATCCCTTCGCAAGTTGAGAATGATTCAACTATTAATATTCAAGTGCTAGCTCCAAGTGCCTTTGACCCATCAGGTACACCAGGTTTATTACAATTAGTTGGTAATAATCAATTTGAATCAGAAGAGTTAACTGCATACGAAATTGGTTATCGTTGGTTAGCATCTCCTTATGTATCATTTGATATAACCGCATTTTATAACCAATACGATAATTTATTGAGCTATGACATAGGTGATGCTGAAATCAAAACAGTTAATGGGAATACCTTCTATGTTATTCCTATTAACCTTGATAATAATATTAAAGGGTACAGTTATGGCACAGAATGGTTAGCAACATGGCAAGTCACGCCTAATTCTAGATTACGATTTACCTATAGTTATTTAGATATCAACTTAGAAGATACTCAATCTAACGCCTATACTAATAATGTGATCTCATTATCGGTTGATCGTTCTTTAGAACACCAAGCCTCTATTTGGGCGAGTACAGATTTGTATGATTCTGTCGAACTAGATCTACGTTTTTATTATACCTCAGAGCGCAGTTGGGATAGCAATAATGGTGACCAATATATATCAGATTCAGTTGATAGTGATTTACGTATTGCATGGCAAGCCACTCCTTCATTGAATTTATCAATCATCGCTCAACACCTTTTACACGATGATAACCAGCAATTCATTACAGAGTCATCAACCACTGACTCACTGATAGAGCGTAGCATCTTTTTTAATGCGCTTTATCGTTGGTAACAGTGTTTAGATATATCCATATGATAAGTAGCTTATTAATCAGATACCTATTTATACTTTTATTTTTTAGCTTGTTTTCGAACAATGCAGCGTTAGCTGAAAAAAATAAAATAAGTAGTTTAAAAGTTGCCTATATATATAACATTGCGAAGTTCACTCGATGGCCGGATTCGTCTTGGAATAATACAAATGATCCATTTATTTTATGTACTTATGGTCAAGATGAAGTGATTAATGAATTAAGTATTTTAACTAATAAAAAAATTGATACACATCCAATTTCAGTTATTGAAGTTAAAAATGATCAAGACTATCAACATTGTAATGCATTTTATATCAGTACTGACGACCGAAATCTATATCGTTATTTACTTTCAAAAATAAACCTTCAGGTAGTTTTAACGATAACTGATCAAAGTCCATTTTTTGAATCTAGTGGCTTTATTAATTTAATTGAAAAAAATAATAGACTACGTTTCCAAGTTTCCAATCAACAATTGTCGACAACTAAATTGGTTTTAAGCTCAAAGTTATTAAAACTTTCTATTCTTGTAGATAATTAAAGGTGTGTTTGTGTTTAAAATAAAAAATTTTTCATTAAGAAGTCAGCTTATAGCAATAGGTTTATTACCAGGTGTAATAGCAACTATTGTTATTATTATATTTATAAGTTTTGTTCAAAACCACTATAGCCATCTAGACTCTGAAAGTGAACTAAAAACGTTAGCAAGGTTAATGGCTAGTCAAAATACAGCAACGGCTCAATTCAAAGATCGAGAAGCAGCTAAAGAAAGTTTGGACAGTCTTTATGCTAAAAGAGAAATTATATTGGCTAGAATTTATGACCAAAACAAACAGATCTTGGCGGAGTATATCCAACCAGATTTTGATCAAGCTCTGTATTCTTCATTAATAAAAATGAATGTAACTGAGTTACAAAAAGGGCAGTTAGAAGAGGTTTTAACACATGTTGAACCGATAATATATGAAGGAAATATATTAGGTTATATATTATTAGTTGATGACTTTAGTGTATTGAATCAACGGCTGTTAAAACAATTAATTATCATACCTGTGATGTTTATTTTAGGGACACTATTTGCTTTATTAATTTCTTTACGCATGCAAAAGTTTATATCAACTCCTTTACTAGTGATCACCAAGGTTATCGATAAAGTTTCAACACAAAAAGATTACAATTTGCGTATTCCAGGTCGTCGGTCTGATGAAATCGGAGTGTTGATTAATGGATTTAATCTAATGCTAGATCAAATTGCAAAAAGAGACAAATCCCTACAAGATCATAGAGATAACCTTGAAACAAAAATTTTAAAACGTACTGAAGAGTTGACCATTGCAAAAGAAAATGCGGAGGCGGCAAGCAAAGCAAAAAGTGAATTTTTGGCAACAATGAGTCATGAAATACGTACACCAATGAATGGCATATTAGGTATGACTGAGTTGTTGCTCAGTACTTCGCTGCAACCAAGACAAAAACGTTTTACAGAAACAGCACATCAGTCTGGAATAAACTTGCTGAGTATTATCAATGATATATTGGATTTTTCTAAAATAGAGTCAGGCAAGATGGAACTTGAATTAATTGAATTTAATTTACGTTCTTTGATAGAGGAGTTTGGCTCATTATATGGCGAAACCGCTTATAATAAAAATATAGAGTTAATACTTTCTATACCGCCTAGTTTTGCCGATACCTACATAGGTGATCCTGTAAAATTACGTCAAGTGTTAACCAATTTATTGAGTAATGCGTTAAAGTTTACTGAGCATGGACAGGTAACTTTAAGAGTGCATGAAATTGCAAAAGGACAAATACACTTTAATGTTATCGATACTGGCATTGGTATTGATCAATATAAAATTAGCCATATATTTGAATCTTTCGTTCAAGAAGATAGTTCAACGACAAGGAAGTATGGGGGTTCAGGTTTAGGGCTTCCTATTGCAAAACAATTAGTTAGTTTAATGGGGGGAATATTGTCCGTCACCTCTGATAAATCTGTTGGTAGTTGTTTTTCATTTGAAATTGAACTTAAACCCGTCGAAAACAATTCCAACAGTTTAATCAATAAAACATTTGATTTGTTACCAGAATCCTCGAAATTACAGAACAAACATATTCTTGTTGTAGACGATAACTCAACAAATCGTTTTATTATTAAAGAACAACTTAAAGAAATTAATCTTTCATGTGATTTAGCGGAAGGCGGTGAGCAAGCCTTGTCTCTATTAGAAATAGCACATTCCCGAAATACACCTTATGACTTATTAATACTAGATATGCATATGCCAGGTTTTAATGGATTAGAATTAGCGAATGCAATTAGAAAAAATCCAATATGGAAACAACCCATCATGATTATGTTGAGTTCCGTTACAACCGATTCTAATTTATTAAAACAAAATAAGATAACTTATTTTCTAAATAAACCTGTTCTACAAAAGGAATTTTATCAGTGCTTAAGCTCTGTGTTCACAGTGTCACAGGATAAGAGTATTAATATAGAACCTCAGAAAGATCAAAATGAAGCCTATCATTTTAATTACCCATATAGAGTGTTGATTGCTGAAGATAACCCAGTAAATCAACAAGTTGCATCTTTCATGTTAGAGTCATTTGGGTTGCATGTTGAACTTGCTGATAATGGATTAATGGCAGTCGAGTCAGTTAAAAACAAAAATTTTGACGTCATACTAATGGATATGCAGATGCCAGAAATGGATGGCTTAGAAGCGACTCGTACGATTAGAGAAATGGAATCAACAGGCGTAATTTCAAAAGGAAATATCATCATCGCTTTAACAGCCAATGCAATTGATGGAGATATGCAACGTTGCCTTCAATCAGGTATGGATGCTTATCTGAGTAAACCATATTCTGTTATTCAGTTATATGAACAGTTAGTTCCATGGTTGCACATTCCTCGTCATGATGAGTATGACATAAATGAATGTAATGAAAGTGATGAGATTGTGGCGAAAAAGAGTAATGTTATTTTGAGTAATATCTCAGTCGACCCAACTTTATTAGATAATTTATCGATGTTACAACAAGGTGATTCATCTGTTTTGATTAATAAAGTCATTAACCTTTATCTAGAAACTTTAAAAGAAAGCTTAATTGTATTTAAAGACCCAAGTTCCAATAATGATGACATTAGAAAGTCAGCTCATAGCTTAAAATCCAGTAGTGCACATGTAGGGGCAAATCAACTTGCAAAATTAACGAGCAGCTTAGAAAAAGCGCTAATTTCTAGTTCATTAACTTCTGTTTCAGAGTTGATCAAAGAGATAGATTTAGAATCCATCAATGTTATTGCTTATTTTAATACAAAACAATTAAATAATATAAATGAAATATAGCAATTATTAAGACCAGTAATGAGGTTTTCTATGAATATGAAATCAATATTAGTGATTGATGATGATGAAATGACTCGGTTATTAATAAACCAAGTACTTTCATCTAATAACTATCATGTTATTGAAGCTAAAGATGGTGCTGAAGGTGTTTTCTTATTTAATAAATATTCGCCGGACTTAGTTTTACTTGATGTTGAGCTCCCTAAATTAAATGGCTTTGAAGTTTGTCAGTTAATCCGAGCATCTGAGAAGTCAGAAAGGGTACCTATCATTATGGTAACAGGAATGGATGATACAAAATCGATAGAGCATGCATATAGTTTAGGCGCGACTGATTTCATGATTAAACCGATTAATTGGTCTTTATTTAGTCATAATTTACGCTATATATTACGTAACAGTCATTATTATAAGTCATTGAAAAAAAGTGAAATGCGTTTAGAACATGCTCAAAAGATTGCGCGTTTAGGGTACTGGGAGTTAGAAGGTGAGAAAGGGCATCTGCTATTATCAAAGCAACTTTCTGGAATGCTTGGCTTAACATCTTTAAAATTTGAGCATGGGAAATCATTTTTTCTTAACCTTATTCATCAATCTGATCGCTTTTATGTCCAAAATATTTTATTAAAAGCATTCGAAGACGGTGAAGCTTTTAACTTAGATATACGCGTACAGTTACCTAATAATGATTTATTATATTTGAAATTACAGGGGAAGTTATTAGAGAACACTAATGATACAGTACCTATTATTTCTGGTGTGATGCAAGATATAAGTGAGCTGAAAGAGTCACAAAAAAAACTGATACATGTTGCCCACCATGATGCGCTTACTAATCTTCCCAATCGAGTCCTTTTTACCCAAAGGTTAGAGCGTTCAATACAACGGGCTGATCGTAATGGAAATAAAATTGCACTTTTATTTATTGATTTAAATAGATTTAAACAAGTTAATGATTCTCTTGGTCATGAAGTTGGTGATTTTTTATTAAAAGAAGTCGCTGAACGTTTTAGTGCTGTGACTCAAAAAGCAGATATTGTTGCAAGATTTGGTGGAGATGAGTTTGCAATATTACTGGATTCTATAGATAACCTAGATAAAATTCCTGTATTTGTTAATCGCTTTCAAAAACTTTTTAACGATGCTTTTTATATAAATGACGAAGTTATTTATATTGGTTCAAGTGTGGGTATTAGTATATATCCAGATAATGGAACAGATAGTAGTGATCTGTTACGAAATGCAGATACTGCTATGTATCAAGCTAAAAAATCTGAACAAGATAATTTTTATTTTTATTCTAGTGATTTAACAGAAAAAACAATTAAACGTTGGTCATTAGAGAACAGTCTTAGAGAATATTTAGAAAATAATAATTTTATTCTTTTATATCAACCTAAAGTTTGTAGCAAAACTCAAGTCATAGTAGGAGTTGAAGCGTTAATTCGTTGGCCTCGTGGAAAAGAAACTCCAGTATATCCATCAGAATTTATTCCCATTGCAGAAGAAACTGGTTTAATTATTCCTCTAGGTAAGTGGGTTATTGAACAAGCGATCGAGCAGTTAAGAAAATGGAAAAATACTGACTGTCATAAATTATCAATCGCAGTTAATGTTTCCAGCCGTCAATTATATAGCGATGGTTTTACGGAGTATGTAATAGGGGCCTTAAAAAAATATAATATTCCTGCTAGTAAGTTAGAGATGGAAATAACTGAAGAACATTTGGCGCCGACTAATCAACAGAAAACGATAAAGAATACATTAAGCATACTAACTAATATTGGTATTAAGATTTCAATTGATGATTTTGGAACAGGTTACTCATCATTATCACAGTTGAAGGAAATGCCCATTTCTACTTTAAAAATAGATAAGTCATTTATAGATTATATTCCAGAAAATAAACAGAACGTTGCTATTATCAAATCCATTATCAGTTTGGCTAAGAATCTAAATCTACAAGTAGTTGCTGAAGGCGTTGAAACTATTGAACAACTAGTATCTTTGCGTGAATATGACTGTGAAATGATTCAAGGTTATTATTTTTCTAAACCAATTAGTCATATTGAAATAGAAGAATTGGTTGTTAATAATCCATGGAATACAGATTAAATTTTTTATTTCACTGTTAAATAGACGGCTCTATATTTATTAATTAGACCAAATACCTTGTTATCTTCACAGATTACAACACACAGCGTTTAATAAACGTGCTATAAGCTTGTTTTAATAATATTAATCAATACTTTATGGGTTTTTAAATAATGTTAAACGAGATAACACCGGATTATCTTTAATAAACTTAACCTTCAAATTGTTGTTTAAGGTAATTTAATATTAATTTCGTATTTATTCCTATTAATAAAATTCTATATATTATTCATAATGCAGCACTAAACTTTAATATTTTCATGCTTTACATAAAATGTGAAAACCGCATAAAGGATAACAGTATGTTATACATTTTATGTTAAATAGAATTATGGTAAATCCCATGTTATTTATTATCTTTATGTAAGCGTACTTCTATATTAAATATTCTATTTAACATAATATACATTATGCGTAGTTGTGTTTGTTGTATTAGATCAGTCATATTTAATACTATTCACTTATATTATTTAGTTTTTACTATTGGTTACTATTCCTGGTATCACAATTTATTATATGTTCTTTAATTTTATTAGCTCTAAGTTCTTTTAACTCTTAGTTCACTTAACTTTTAGTTTCTACAACTGTATCTATTATCTCTTACTACATAATCTTTTGGGTTTAGTTACTATTATTCCTTAAGCCTTATTTAACTAGTTTGTTATTCTGTTAACCATTAAATTCATCGTTAATTACTTTCCAATTTAAATTACTTCATTAAGTATCTGCTCATCAGCACTTGGTCGTTTATCTGATACTTTCATTTATACCTATGAACCCCGTAACTAATTGTTTTATAATAAAAACCGAACCAAATTTATAATATTTGTAGTTATACATGGCACGTCATGAATTAATGTTTTTAACTAATTTAACGTTGTTAAGTTACTTTTAACTGTTAACAACCTTAATTTGAACGTTATTTAGGCGTTCTGTGTTAAAATATGAGAGTTTTTTAAGGTATTTCCTTTAACTATAAAATCTCAGACGCCTATTTAAATCATGTTTTGGACTGATTTAATTTAACTAATCTATGTAACTTGGCATTTTATATCTCTATAACCACTTACAGCTAACTTTTACCTTATTACTTTTACCTTATTACTTTTACCTTGTTACTTTTACCTTGTTACTTTTACCTTTTATTATATTTCTATTTCTATTTCTATTTTAATTAACCTTAATCAACTAACATGTAATCACTTGTATCTCTATTCAATATAGATGTTAACCTTATTAAGGTTACTAATAACAATTACATCAGTGAATTTATCTATGTCAGGCTTACATTTATTATCAGGAAAATTAGCTTTAGAATTTAAAACTATTCAGATGATGATTAAGATTTATTGTAAACATCATCATCATAGCTCAATTAAAATAAACGATATGTGTAATGAGTGTGCTGACTTTATTCGTTATGCCTACGAAAAATTAGATCGTTGTCCTTATGGAAAGATTAAGCCGACATGTAATAAATGCCCTATACATTGCTATAAAACGGAAATACGTTCACAAGCTAAAAAGATAATGTTATTTTCTGGCCCAAGAATGATTTTCTATCATCCATTATTGGCAATAAGACATTTATTATCAGAACGAAACCCAGTTCCAAGTTCTGTTCCTAAAGAGCAATCAAACAGGCATATAAGAATAAAGCGTATTAAAAATTAGATTATTTTTGTTTATAAATAATCGCCTTCACTTACTAAGCATTTAAATCAACCATATATTTATGAGTAACAGAAATAATTAGTTTTGTTATAAAGTATATTGTAAGTGTTTATTATGAAGCATAATATGCTAACCATTCACAAGCAGCCTATTTATATATATTCTACTTAATTCATTGATTTATAAATATTTTTAAAAATTTTTAGTGTTGAATAATGCTATAAAAGCATTCGGTTTAATTTAATTTTAGGTGTTGAATGCCCTTTTATCTAACTAATCTAGAAATCTAATATAAAATTTATAGTGTTTTTATTGCATATAAAACAATCATTTTTTGTTATTTATCAGTTATATTTTTTGATTAAATAGAGCAATTTTACGTTTATCTTGTGTTTAAATTTCATATCTCTAGCTTAAATAAAGGCCTATTTCTAATTATGGCGACTTTAAATATTCTATCTTAGTATTATATAAATCAACGCTGTTAACTGTTTTTTACTCCACGTAAAAGATATTTACATGATGTTTTACACTCGATATTATTTTAATTTTTAACTACTTTTAGCCTGTAAGTTGCTTTATTTACTCGATTAAATATCAATTTCAATTGGTTTTTTCTCAAACCTAACACATTCTATTTATATCTTTTTATTTGTAGTTATTGTTCAATCAATGAATTGGGTTAGATAAATGCATAGTGTTTCACTATTAATAAAAACCACCTAAGCATCTGTTATAAAATATTTTTATTGGTGTTTTTTTATATATTCACATCTAAAAACGCTTTTATTTCTTTATTTAATTGTTTATGAAAATCGACTCTATTGAAACCTACTGGATCTGTAGAAGGTAGAAAATGAGGGCTAGAGATTGATTTTGGAAATGGGCTTAAAAATCAAAAATGCCCTGCATTAACCACCGTTTAAAATGATTTTTTGTTTGCCTATAATTCTATTTATGACTACATCAACTGTTCTTTTGTGCCAGCCGTTTTCTAATGGAAAATCATGCTCAGCAGTTAACATTAAGATAGGTAAATTGATGTTATGACCGACATAATGTTTCAATTTATTCTCCTTATAGTATAAATAAGCTTCATGTTAACTTGTCAATTCAGGTTCTTAACAGATCAAGCAATGACCAATTTATTACTGAGAAAAACAGTTATCAAATCACTCATTTGGCCGTTATAAATCCTTTACAGTATAACGATACACTTATATCTACTTGTTCATGATTTATCATTGAATCTGTCATTATTCGCCTTTTAATTGGAGATTGCTTGTTAGTGAGTCACTCTAAAATACTATCAATACAGTTAAATAGTTTCGTGCGTCGTGTTGATGATAAACAACAAGTTTTAGCATTAGTTACCCAACAGCAATGTACTTTAAAACGTATTCGTCGTTCTAAAAACTGGTTACTAAGTGGCAGTGAAACACAATTAACATCGTTGATGCTTTTTTTAACCGATCTTCAATTACTTTGGATTAACCAGGCAATTGTAAAAGGTCTCCCTAAGCCTAAAGTTAATTTACAGCAGTTGATTAGCTCTCATCTTGATATGACATTAAATAAATTAATTGCACAAACAGGCTGCTCCCTGAGCGAGGTTCGAATTGCTTTTGATCTTGCAGAGGATTTTAGTGATTAGTATCAGCACCCTATTTTCGGAATATGCGGCCATTGAGTAGTGTATTGAGGTGTCAATAATTCTCTGCGCATTGCCCAACTTTCTTGTATTCCCTGCGCTGCAAAAAATACGCTATTAGTACCATAACGCTGGTTAATTCCATCTACTACATTCATTAAGGATGGGTTATGAACAGCATTAAACAGATCAAATTGTTGATGCTTTGCGCTGCTTAAATTTAACAATCCAACACCCACTTTATAGTATCGAACACTGGCATTAAATAGCTGCTCTATGCATTCACTTAGGGCATTAAGCAATTGTGAAGTATCATTTGTTGCGTGGCAAAAATGAATAATTACTTTATAACTTGCTGGCGTTTGGTCAAAGGGGCTGCTGGATGCAAAGGTTAATAATGTGCCGCATAAGGAACCTTGTTGCCTGGCTTTTGCTGCTGCAATGGCAATATGTTTAGCTAAGGCTTGATGTAAATCCTCGATATCCGTAATGCGTTTTCCCATACTACGTGTTGAAAAAATTTGTAGCTTATCGGCTCTTATCCCATCCCACAACTTGCAAGGAATCCCATTCAATTCATTGATGGTCCTTTGTAACTCTACATTAAATAAGGATCTAGGTAGTCGTTTTAGATTAGCTTCTCTGAGTTTTTGTATGGTGTTAATACCTTGTTCGAGGAGTTTCTTATTAGTTTTACGACCTATTCCCCAAACATCAATAGGAGATAATTGATTAAAGACTTGTTGTATAAAGCTAGAGTCATCAAGTACACATACACCTTGAAACCCAGGCCATTTTTTAGCAACGTGGTTCGCTACTTTTGCTAGGGTAAGGGTTTTTCCTATACCAACGCAAACAGGTAATCGTGTTTCTTTCCAAACGGCTCGGCGAATTTTTTGTGCATGAAGCGCTAAGTTTGGTATTGTTTGAACGCAGTGATTAAAATCTAAAAAAGTTTCATCAATGGAATAGATATGTTGTTCAGGAGCAAACCGCCCTATTACTTGCATCATTTTATGCGAGAGATCGGCATATAATTCATAGTTTGAGGAGCAAACAATAACGCCAGATTGTTCGCACAGAGCGCGTGCTTTAAAATAAGGTTGAAACTTTTTAACACCTAATGCAATTGCAGCTTTATTGGCTGCAACGATACAGCCATCATTATTAGATAAAACAATGATGGCTTTGTCTCGCCACTCCGGACGAAAGACTTGCTCTGCGCTGCAATAAAAGGAATTGGCATCGACTAAGGCAAACATTAAAAGGTTGTCGCTAATAACAGGCTATCACGGTGACAGCGAATAGAGCGAATGACGACCCCTTCTATGGTAAATTGATCATCTTCATTTATCGCAATAGCTTTATATCTAGGATTGGCAGATAATAATTGGCGACCGACAATATCAATGAGTTTACAGATGAACTCTCCATTGTAATTTGCCACGATCACATCATTATTTTTGGCTGTCAGGTGCCTATCTACAATCAGAATATCACCACTGTATATACCAACACCTTGCATAGAATGACCATCTGCTTTGCCAATAAAAGTTGCACTTGGATGCTCTATTAATAAAGCATCCAAGCTTAATGGCAGCTGTAAGTAATTACTTGCAGGACTTTCGAATCCGGTAATACCGGCACTTGCTGTAATGGGGATAAATTTCATAACTATCTTAATATAATTTAACTGTATAAAAACACAGTTAAATTATAGGCGACTTTAGTATAAGTACAAGTAGAAGATGAAATGGTGGGTTTAAATGGGAAATTTTTCATTACTTTAATTAAAGTATCATTCACTTATATAACTTAGTCTTTAAACTAAGCGATATAAGTGTGAAAAATATAGAATATTTAATGTAATTAAATATTAACTAAGAAATAAAATTACTAGGTAAGTACTTTGTGTAGTAGCGAGTTTGATTCATGTTGTAGTTATAAGTTGAATGATTATTCACTAGCAAGAAAACAATATCTTGCTAGTGATTTTTTAATCAAAAAGGACTATTCGATTAGTCCCAATCCCATTCATAGTAAGCATCTACGGCTTGCGATAGCCCGCTTGATGCTTCAATATAGAACTGTTTGAATAACTCATAACGAATAGCAAATATAGTAAAAGAGTCAAAAACGCCTACGCCGTAACTTACTTCCACACCAGGTGCAATAGTACCTTTCAAACCAACTGATTGTTCACTACCTTGGCCGCTGGATGCAAGAGACAGATCTTTGATCCCGACGCTTTCACCAATATTATTCATCACACCGTCTGTTTGTCCCGCGCCTAAGTCAATTAATATCGCAGCTAGTTGACTGGTACTATCATCACCCGAAGCACTTTCAATGGAGTAACCACGAGTAATATACGAGAGTGCATTCTGTTGCGACATCGATGGATCAGAGAAAATCGTTAACTGAATTCCGTCGGGAGTACCTGTTACACGCACGCCGGCTGTGACATTATCTTCGATATCTGAAGGATCTCGAATGGCTTCGATATTTAAATAGGGTGCATCCGCTAGCCCCTGAAATACAACACGACTGTTCTGTAAAACTAGCTCCTGTGAAAAAGCACGATAACTCCCTTCCGAGAAAGTTAATTCACCATTTACCGTCAACTCTTTGGTTAGTTCCTTACGAACTAGTAAATCACCTTTAATCAATGAGTCTAAACCTAGTGCTTGAATACGTAACTTATCCCCCATTGATACTTTTACATTAAGTTTCATAGGTAGATCAGCACTATCGGTTGTTTCTTCTGCATCAACAACAATCACATCACTAGAAGTACTTACTGCACCTTCAGGTAATTCTTTTACCGTTATCTTACCTTTGTCGATGTTAATGACACCGTCTACGCTGATACTTTTATCGTAAATCAGGTCAATATTAGGACTAATATACAACTCAATTTGAGAATAATCTTGGATCAACATTTGGTCAGCTTCTAGATGTACATCAGCTTTAAACTCATCTGCCCAATCTAATACTCCTGAAATATCTACGCGACCGTTTGATTGTTCTTTTTTGTCATCGTTTTGGATATTAGCAATACGTTGCGGAATGCTAATGGTGTTTTTGATGGCTGTATCTTTAATGGCTACTAAAGTATCCACGAAACTATTAGATTTTTTCTTAGGTGTCTTTTGGTTATTAGTGAAAAAGAATCCAGCGATATCAGCCTTATTTTGTTCAATTTTAATTTGTGTATTTAGGTCAGATACTTGTACTGGTGAAGACGGTGCCTTCATGGCGGTATCTGCAATTAATATCTGCCCTTCTAAAACGGGCTTATCTAATGTACCAGTTACATTAATATCTGACTCAAGATGTCCCGATAGTTGTTCAACTTGCGGAATCAATATCGAAAATGCATTAAAATTTGGTACTTGTAGATTCAATTTAGCATCGATGGAAGGTGAACTGTCATAAGGGCTCACTTGACCAGATATATTTGCATTAATTAAACCGTCAGAGATAGCTTGAACAGAAAAATCAGCATTTTTTTGATCTGCTTTAACTTCAATATGTAACTGCTCTACAGGGTAATTTATTGGTTGTTGCTGTACCTCTGTATCTTGAATATTTAGTGCTATTTTGTTGCCATCGACCGATAGATCAATATTTGGCTTCTCATTATTAACCCAAGATAAATTAACATCTGCGTCTAACGAACCTTCAAGCGTCAAAGTATCTGGTATGAATGGATTAATGCTAGCCATTAAGAACTCATTAATACTGATATCAATATCACCGTCTTCACCGGCACTTAGTTTGTTAACACAAAGTTGACCATTTTTCGACTCTGCCTTATCACTAGCTAACCAACAATGCTCTGTCACGTTCACTGTTTGTTGCTCTATTGTCACAATAAATGGAGACTCAAGTATTAATTTACCCTGCTCGCTATCGATTACTGCTTCTTTTAGTTGTGCTTGCCAATCATTAATGCGTTGCGTAAATGCCAGTGTTAAATCACTGTTCGCCATACTGCTTTCAAGGTCAACATTTATACTATGTGTGACTGCTTTGTTAGACACATTTTCAGGGCTGATAGAGACATTAACAGATTGAATTTTTTGCTCACTAGCAACAATATTATTAGCACTTACCTTTAAGTTTGCAAAAGGCAATTCGGCAATGGTTGCATCACCTTGTACAGTAAGATTTCCCACACTGTCTTTTAAATAGCTTAGATTTTTAGCGGTAAGGTTGGTATTGACTTTAATATTATCGAAACTACCTGCTAAATTAACTTGGCCTTGAATCTTACCTGCGCTATCGACCAATATTTTACTTAAATCTTGTACATCTAAGGTCAATGCTAAATCATTGACTTCAGCAACTTTACCATTTGCTGAAATTCGATTATCTCCATTAATGATGTTTAAATTGTTAACATTTATACCATTAGATGCTGACCCATTTGCAGCCCCATTAATAGTTAATGGTCGTTCTAAAAACTCTCCTGCTAAGTCGATAATAGGAAAATCAAATACCCATTGCGTAGGATCTTCAAGAGACACCTTAACAGATTGCTTAATATGACCGTTCAACGTAGCTGGGTAATCTTTACTTAACTCTTTAAAATCGAGGCCTTTGAGGTTAAGATCTCCTAACCAAGTTATTTGCTCTTTCCAATTTAACTTGCCTGCTAACAAGACTTGTCCTTGCAAAGTTTCAACCAATAGTTGAGATAATGTTAAACCACTAAGACTCCCTTGGCCCTTTAGCGATAAATCACCTTCGGGTAAATCAGGTATCGCATAATCGGCAGCAATATCGATAGTGTAATTATTTAAGTTACCTTGACTGGAGATATGCCCATTATTTGTGGTAATTTGAGGTTCTCCGGTTAATGGCCAAGCTAATTTATCCCATTGCACTTCAAGTTGGTGTGGTAAATCAGGGCTATACAAATCTACTTGATTATCGATAGTAGCGTTAATTAAGTTGCTTAAATTAATCTGAGTTGCTAAATCGCTCAAGTCCCCTTTTGAAGTTAAAGTGACTTGCTGCCCCTTTAATAAGGTAACGGGATCTAATTGCTGCACTTCCTTAACTTCAATGGCAGCTTGCAAGTCCATTGGATAGCGTTTGCTGATGTCAATATTACCCTTTAAATCTAAATTGGCTTCTGGTATGTCTAATGCAAACTTATGCACTGAAATCGCTGATCCAATATAATCAAATTGACTTTGCAGGCTGTTAATCTTTGCCAGATTTTGCTGGTTTTGAATCAGAGTAAATCGATTAACATCTAGTTTCTTAACTAATAAATTAACGGGTAAAACAATTTCGGGAAGGTCGCCCTCTTTTAAAATAGCAGGTATTGTGTCAGGAATAACCAGTGGTTCATTGGTGCCACTGTTAGCCTTCGTCGGTTCTTCTTCGCTATCAGCTAAAGTAACCGTTAAACCGTCAATAATGGTATCAATAGTTACATCGCTATTTTCACCGTCAACGGCTAAGAGTAATTTAGATAATTCTATCTTAAGGCCAGCCACACTAACCAAGGTGTTGTTAATATCTAAGCCACGAATATGTACGGGAATAGGAAACTCAACGACTAAAGGCTCCGATGCTTCTTCTTCAACAGCAGGATCAGTCGATTCTGGTATATTAACTGTTGCACTACCTACTTTAAGTGAATCTATACAAAATTCTTCAATAATACATTGCCAATCAAATTGATAACTCACATCGTTTAATTCAATTAGCGTTTGTTCATCTTGCCAACGAATTAATTCATAGGTTGGTGAGTATAATAGGCTGCCTTCACTGAGTATTACTTGTAAACGAGGCTCAACTTTTTGTGCAATGTTGATAATTAAACTATTACCTGAATGTGTATTCAATAACCAAATAACTAAAACAATCAATACAAAGGTAATAAAAAACAGATATTTAAATATTTTAAAAGAGGAAGAAAGAATACTCATAACTCAGGCCCAATCATGAAATGAATTTTATAGGAATCACCAGTATCGGTTAGCGGAGCTGCAACATATAAACGAATTGGGCCAACAGGCGAGGCCCACACAACCCCAGCACCTACACTTTTAGAAAGTTCTTCTGAAAAATCATCTGTTGCAGTACCGATATCAGAGAAAACAGCAAATTTCCAACTATCTGTTAAAGGGAAACGATATTCCAAACTAGCTGTTGCTAAATAAGAACCACCAATTAAATATCCATCGGAGTCTTCTGGTGCAATTTCTTCATAATCATAACCACGAATACTTTGGTCTCCCCCAGTGAAAAAACGCATAGATGAAGGAACGTCATAAATAGACTCAGAAAGAATAGCTCCGACCTCCGCCGAAGCAACCAATTGATGTCCAGAATAGGTTCTAATAAACTTAGTTTGCCCATAAACCTTAACCACATCATCTGTAGACAACAGGCTATCTTCGGCAAATTCAAAGAACACCAATTTTTTATCACCCCAATCGATATTAATTCCACCACGACTCCTGGTTTTGCTAAAGCTAATACCAGGTAGTACTAAAGCAGTAGAAAAGTCTTGCTGACCTTGTATACCAGATTCATTATCGTATCGAATATAAATAGTACGTAACCAGTCATTATCTAATCGCCAATGGCGATTAAAGCTGACTACATACTGTTTAGTATCAGTGTCATTTTGGTCAAGCATTTTATAGCCACTTTGAATGGAATAATAATTGTAAAGCGGGTCGTCAATGGGCATTTTATAAACGATAGAAGCTTCTTGTTTTGGCTCTGATGCTGTTAAGCTGGCTTCAATCGAGTGTCCATATTGATTAATCCAAGGCCGTTTCCATCCAAATGTGCCCCTTATCCCTTCATCAGTACTAAAGCCTAAACCTGCAGTAAACGAATCTTCTGGGTTCATATAGGTAATAACATGTAATGGAATACTTCTACCTTGCTTCTTCTCCATATTAGGTAAAATAGAAATACTTTTAAAGTAACCGGTTTGGTTCAGTTCTTGGTTATAGCTGTTCAGAATATTAGTGTCAAAAGGGTCATTAACATTAAAGTTAACTAAAGAACGGATATATTTTTCTGCAGGTGTATCAAGGTCAAAGATTAATTCACCAAATTGATAGCGAATACCACTATCAAACCATAGATGAACGATTGCGGTGTTATTTTTTTGTGTCACCTCTACGGAAGATTTACTAAATTCAGCATCAAAATAACCATAACGTTGGGCTAAACTATTAAAACGACTTTTAGCAGCGGCATATTCACTGTGATTTAAATAACTCCCCTCTTTGAGTGGGAAATTTAACATAAACTGTTGGAAGTTCTTATCTTGAAGTGCTTCGCCGGTAATACGTAGATCAACTTCAGTGATCTTAATTCGATCGCCTAAATCTACTTTAAGTGTCACCGTCTGGTTATCGCCATCTTCATTAATGCTGGTTGTAAATTGTGACTGATAATAACCTAGAGCAGTAACACTCTCTTTAGCGGTCTCTATGACTTCACTCAAATAACTTACATTATCAATACTTTCAGGTGCAGAAATACCGCTTAAATAGACTTTTATGTTTGCGGTGGCTTGTTCGTCGTCACTTCCTTTAATATCATAATTAACTGCTGCGTTAGCAGCTAAAGAGGAAGACATTAATAAGCTATAAAAGCATAGTCTGTGTAATTTTTTCATTAACTCTCTAATTTTCATGTCGACAGAGTGGCTAGAATATATCCATAACATAAAATAGATGAACTAAAAGTTGCACTGTAAAATAACTTACTGGATAAAGTTAATAAGAGTAAGCTGTGCAGCTTTACATTCACTATCAACAAAATTAGTAAGTCATTACAACAAGTAAGTTAGAACATTTTTATTAGTGTTATTGGTTTTCTTATGACTAATAGCAATCCATAAAGTTTTTACTATTGCAAAATCTATAATGCAGTTTGACAGAAACTATATCTTAATGACAATTTCTTTGGCGTAAGATCAATCAACTAGTTTTGATAACGACTTATCATAAAACTGAATGTTATTGTCCTTTCCCTGTTCTACTAACTTTAATGCTCTAACAGCTTGATGCAGTATAGTTCTGGCTTCAAGATCTTTACTTGGGAGTAACGTTAATCCAAAAGCACAATTAACAATAAATTGCTCATCCAATACTTTAAAAGGTATCTGTAAAGCAAACTCTAATTGCTTGGTTAATGCTAAAGCAACATCAGCCGCTTTTTCATATTCAGTGGCAATATCTTCATAAAAGATGGCAAATTGAAATTCTTGAATATGAGCAACAAAGTTTCCATCTAGCTTATGTTTTTCTAATCTACGTGCAACAAGGTAAAGAAGTTCATTAATTTTATTTGAATCAGACAGTTGAGCAATATGTTTAAAGCGGTCACAATTGAATGCAATTAACACCCCTTGCTGTCCTTGTTGGTATAAACGTTTATTTTCTACCTCAATATGTAACAACAATTGCTCACGATCAGGCAAGTCAGATTTTTGTTCAATGATTTCACTCTCGACTTTAATATCCGCTAACATATCTTTGTATAAAGAAAGATCTATATGCGTACCAATTACACGTTTAGGGTTACCTTGAGTATCCCATGATACAGTTTGTCCACGACTTAGGATCCAACGGTATTCGCCATTGTAACATTTCATTCGATGGATATTTTCGAAGAAAGAATGAGAACCTGAAAAGTGTGCAGATAAATCTTCAAAAACTTTATATAAATCATCGGGATGAACGCGATGTTCCCACTCTGTAATATCATTAGAAATATTTTCTTTATGAAATCCAAGCATCTCCTTCCAACGTTTTGAAAAGTAAACTTCACCACTATCGACATCCCAATCCCATACGCCGTCTCTTGCACCATTTAAGGCATTCGCCCAACGTTGTTCGCGAACTTCTAAACGGTGAGTATTACTAGAAACATCTGCCACTAGCCGTATAAAAGCACGTTGCAATAAGCCAACTTCACCTAAGCCGGAAACATCGATACTACCTGGATTGTTAATATCGATGGAATTAACCGAAGCGATAAAACGCTTTAATGGAGTAACCACTAAAATATTAATGAGATAGACAAATAAACATAGGGTCGCCAATAATACCAAGGTAAATTTAATTAACCTTAAAATACTCTCATATGCTAAGGCACTGAATGCACTTTTAAGAGAATAACGAATAAATATCACACCATTAAATTTACGGTTTAAACTATTACCTTTGGATATCATCTGTAGTGGTGCGTATACTACTAACTCTTCATTTTCTTTGAATAGTTTAACTATAATTTCATTTTTATTAATAACCCGATCTAATAACTCACCTTGATATTCTTGCAGTTGCAGCTTTGCAAACATGTATTTTTCACGGAAACGATTACTCAAAACTACTTGTTGATTGTTATCAACAACAGCAACGGTTTTAACGTTTTCATTCAGTGCTGCTGTGGAAACAAAATCTTGTGCCTGAGACTTTTCTAATCGCATTAATGAGTTAGATAACGAGGTTTGTAACTGACCGGCAAGGCCTTTTAAATCCTGTTCTGACTTTATATAAAGGTTGGCTTGTTGTTGACGATACTCCATAAACAACACACTGCCCTGTAGCACAATAAAGATAACAATTAACAGTGCTGGCAATAGAATAATCAAAGAAAGGGAACGTAATTTATTCATAAATCGCTCTCTCTAAAATACGTGTTGAAATAAGGCTAGAGATATCTGTTTTAAAACTACCAAGCATACGTTTTTCAATCATGAGATCGCTCAGTTGTTGTGCTTGTAATTCAATACTTGAAGGGGAACCTGATAAACGGAATAAGGCTTGTTTAGCATCAATAAATTGGGTGTTAGCCAACGCATTTTTAAGAATATAAGGATACAACTGTAAGCGAACTGACATAGACGTTAGTGCTTCTGCTGTATGTTTTTGATAAAACAGATGTGCACGATAAAACTGCCTTAAGAATTCTGAAATTTGTAGCTCTTTTTCATTAAATAGATCACCACGTGCAACCAGTACATTAACTATTGGCAAAGATAATTGATTTGAATTAATCAGCTCATGTGCTCCTAAACTAATCAATTGTTGCTTCACTGGCTCTCGCACGATGAGTGCATCAATATTACTGAGTAAATAGGCATCTTTTACTTCATTTTGTTTAACTTCATAGAGTTGAACAGTTTGATTATTAAGGTCTGTCAACGTAAACACTTCATCAAGCAACAATGCCCCAGCCGCTTTATTTTCATAACCAATAGAATGCCATTTTAAATCGTTTAATGATTTAATATCGGGTTTGGCCATCATCGCATCGCCACCTTTAGAACGATCAATCACTGATATTATTTTTAAATCGATACCGAGTGCAACCAAAGTTAAAACTTCATCTAAAGATAAAAAAGCCAAGTCTAACTTTCCTGTCTGAAATGCTTGAATCACACTAGTAGAAGAAGTTAATTCTAATAATGAATATTGTCGCTCATCCAAGTACCCTAATTCATCTGCCAAAAAGGCAAATTCAAAATTTGGCCAAGGGGCTGCGCCCACTGTTAATGGCTTTTGATATGGAGCACAACTTACCAAGGTAAAAAACAAAATAAAAGTCGAGATTAATCTATAAGTAATAAAGTTCATAAAACCATTAGTAATAAAGATGTTTAATAGAGGAAGGATGATTTTACATAGTAATGCGCATAAAAAATAGCGTGTAAAGATTTACACGCTATTTTAATAAATTATTGAGAGTTAAACCGTGTTATGGAGAATAATTACATCATTTGACTGTTTTGCAACGCTTTTATGCGATCTTCCAAAGGCGGATGTGACATAAATAAACTACTTTTCTTCTTACCTGAAATACCAAAGGCCATTAAACTGCCTTCTAATTTAGGCTCTGAATTAAGTTGTAATCGTTTTAACGCCGCGATCATTTTTTCTTTACCTACCAAAGCAGCAGATCCTGAATCAGCACTAAATTCACGTTTACGAGAGTAATACATGACAATGGTACTTGCTAAAATACCGAACACCATCTCTAAGATGAATACAATAATAAAGTAAGAGAAACCGTGACCAGAACTTTCATCGTCATTACTACGCATCGCGTTATCGATAAACCCACCAATTACACGAGCTAGGAAGATAACGAAGGTATTTACTACACCTTGAATTAATGCAAGTGTCACCATATCGCCGTTGGCAACATGACTAATTTCATGTGCCAATACCGCTTCAGCTTCATCTTGAGTCATTTGCTCAAGCAACCCAGTACTCACTGCTACTAATGCACTATTTTTCTTCATTCCTGTTGCAAATGCATTCATATCTGGTGCAGGATAAATAGCAACTTCTGGCATAGCAATGCCTGCTTTAGATGCTTGCTGTTTAACTGTATCGAGTAACCAACGCTCTCTCGCGTTGCTTGGATTAGTGATGACTACTGCACCAGTGCTTTTTTTCGCCATCCATTTTGACATCGCAAGTGAAATAAAAGAACCACCAAAACCAAATACTGTCGCTAATACTAATAAACCGCCCATGCTTCTAGAGTTTAATCCAGTAACAGAGAAAACAATACTTAATACAATACCTAGCACTAATACCACGGCTAAGTTAGTTAATAGGAATAATGCAATACGTTTCATGTTGACCTCAACTTATAAATAACGATTTATCGACATAATATGACTTTATTAAAAAGATGCAAGTAAATATTTATCAAAAATGCGCAGATTTGTCAGTGGAATTTGCACCTTGTAAATTCTGCCGTTACAATCCCTTCCCACTTTTTTAATACTTAAGGAATTACCATGGCTTTAGCTCAAGCGCGTCATATTTTAGTAAGCTCAGAAGAACAATGCATTGCATTAAAAAATGAGATTGAAGCAGGCACTGATTTTGGTTCAGCAGCAAAACAACACTCTTCATGCCCATCTGGTGCGCAAGGTGGTGATCTAGGTGAATTTGGTCCAGGAATGATGGTACCAGAGTTCGATAAAGTTGTTTTTAGTGCACCAGTTGGTGAAGTACAAGGTCCAGTAAAAACACAATTTGGTTACCACTTATTAGAAGTAACTAAACGTAACGATTAATATTTATCGGATATGCAATATAAAAAAACCGCCATTGGCGGTTTTTTTATAAAATTAAATTCTAAGTATTAGTTAACAAAATTAAGTAACCCAATAGAGTTAACAAAAACACATAAAATAGCAACCGGTGCGATCCAACGTAATAAATTAATGACTATAGTAAATTGAACACCACTCAAATTGAGCTCTTCTTTAACCATCTCTTTATTCATTTTCCAACCGACAAACAACGCAATAAATAAACCGCCTAAAGGAAGTAAGATGTTAGCAGTAACATAATCTAAAAATTCAAATAGATTATTGCCCATACCAAAAGATATTTTAGTCCAGTCTTCTCCTGAAAAAGAAAATATCGTGAGTAGCGAGACCAACCAAATACACAGACCCGCAACACAACCAGCTTTAAAACGGGAAAGTCCTTGCCTTTCTGCTAGATAAGCTGCAGTGGGTTCAAGCATTGCAATTGCTGAAGTAAATGCTGCAAACACAATCATGATAAAAAATAGCGAGCCAAACAGATCGCCAAAAGGCATGTTACCAAAAGCCACTGATAAAGATTGGAATAATAAACCAGGGCCAGCAGTGGGCTCTAATCCACTGGCAAATACAATTGGATAAATGGCTAAACCTGCAATGAGTGCAACAATAGTATCTGCAATGGCAATCATCACTGAGGATTTAGCAATTGAAACGTTCTGAGGTAAATAAGCACCGAATACCATCATGATACCAGAAGCCAAGCTCAAGGTGAAAAATGCATGTCCAAGAGCAACTAACACACCTTCAATGGTTAGTTTAGAAAAGTCGACATCAAACATAAAGGAGAATGCTGCATTGAAGTTTCCTACTATCGATGAATAAATCATTATACTAACCAGTAAGAATAAAAGTGCAGGCATTAAATAGCTTACCGCTTTCTCTAAACCTGCTTTTACACCTCTAGTAATAACTATTACCACGCCAATCACAATCAAGGTAGTCCAGAACAGTAATTGATGACTATCAGTAATCAAACCAATAAATAGTTGTTGAATTGCGTCAGTATGTGTACTTGGGTTTGCCGCTGCAGCACTTAACTCACCGGATGCTGCAAAATAAACATAAGCAGCAGCCCAACCTGCAATGACGACATAGAAACTTAATACCAAGAAACCAGCAACAACGCCCATACTACCAATGATTGACCAATACGAAGACCTTTGTGATTCAATGGCACAATGCGCTGCGGCATTAGCAGGTGAAGAGCGACCACGTTTCCCGATCACCACTTCAGCCATCATCACAGGTATACCAATAAACAGAATACAAAGTAGATAAACCAGCACAAACGCACCACCACCGTTTTCTCCCATGATATATGGAAACTTCCAAATATTACCGAGTCCAACGGCTGCGCCTGTAGCGGCAAGAATATACGCGTATCGACTTGACCATCGATTAGATACATTTGAGTCAGTAGTCATCAAAAAACCATATGTAATTAAAAAGGTGGCCTTTATAGACATATCGAATAACAATTACAAGTAGAGTATGGATAACTAAAGGTAATAAAGCATAAAAATTCTGGCGTTAAAGTAAAAAAGTGGAGAAAGGAAGATATTTTCAACTTATTGAGCGAATAAAACGCAGAATGAGTAAGCCATCAGTTTGATTTTATAAAAAATAATTATAGTAACCAAAATAGGATATATCATCGCTGCATTTATTTCGTTGAGCAATAAGCTAACTATGTAGAAACATTACCCAGCGTTTTGAAACGATACCCACTCTTGAGGTTGAGAAGAAAGGCAAGGCGTTAACTTATCTACAGTGACCTTAATGATTTGAAATTGTTTGAACTCTTTACCATTAGAAAAGTGGTGGCATTGGTCAAATAACATGCATAAGCAGAAATTATCTTGTTGTTCTAATACCATATATTTTGCTGATTCCATTTCGCCTGTTGTGGTTAACATCGCCAACTCACCATTATTGTAATGGTTGATGGCCTGTTCAGATGTTTGAAACAACCAGCTTTTAGGCATAATAGGTTTGTGGAACACATCTATCGCAATTAAATGTAAGATAATTTTACAACGAAGTGATTCTTCAAAATGACTTAAAGAATCACTTTCAAATAACTCGATATAGCGCGTCACATCCTCAACCGTAAAAGAGATAACTTGGCTTTCTTGTAAACGCAGCATATTCGATTGATAAACAATTGGAAAAGTGCGGTCACGATCAACAACAGACAATTTACCCTGCTCTTGATCAAATACCCATTGCCACTCTGCCTTTGGAATAAAATCCATCTTGTTTACCTCTTTATGTTAACGTATTAAATATGATTAACGATATTTTTGATCAAGCCAGGACCTTGATAAATAAAACCAGAATAAACTTGTACTAAGCTTGCTCCAGCATTTATTTTTTCTTTTGCAGCCATTACGCTATCAATACCGCCTACACCAATAATTGGAATTTCACCTTTAAGGTGTGCAGCAAACTTGGCGATAACTTCAGTGCTTTTATGTTGTACTGGACGACCACTTAAGCCACCTGCTTCTGCTGCATGTGACATACCTTTAATCATCTCCCTATCAAGGGTTGTATTGGTTGCGATTAAACCATCAATTTTATATTTTAGTAAAGATTGTGCAATAGATTCAATCTCTTCATCATTTAGGTCAGGAGCAACTTTTAACGCGATAGGTACATATTTTTCGTGCTTCTTAGCTAGAGCTTGTTGGCGTTCTTTTAACGACATAAGCAGATCATCTAATGCTTCACCGTATTGTAAACTTCTTAATCCAGGCGTATTAGGCGAAGAAATATTTACAGCAATATAACCTGCATGTGGATAGACCTTTTCCATGCATATTAAATAATCTTCTTTACCTTGTTCAACAGGTGTATGGATATTTTTACCAATATTAATCCCAATAACACCTTTGAATTCGCTGTTTTTAACATTCTCGATTAAATTATCAACACCATCATTATTAAAGCCCATGCGGTTAATAATCCCTTCACCTTCTAATACTCGGAATAAACGCGGTGAAGGATTGCCTGGTTGACCAACGGGAGTCACTGTACCTACTTCAACATGACCAAACCCCATTGCACCGAAAGCATCGATACACTCTGCATTTTTATCTAAACCAGCCGCTAAGCCAACTGAGTTTGGAAAGGTAAGTCCCATTACTGTTACAGGTCGTTGTTGAACTCGTTGTCGGTAGAAAAGATCTAATACGGTACCGTGAGTTAATTTAAGCTGCTTGATTGAAAGATCGTGCGCCTTTTCTGGATTCATTTTGAATAAAAAACTGCGCATAATTCGATATAACATAGTAAGGCCTTATAAGTAGTAGGTAACTGATGATTAACACTTAACTCGTTGTCTAGTATAAACTAGCAAATTGTAGGGCCATAATAACAAATAGCCATGTGCTAAGCATACAACTTTGTGATATTCCTGCATTAATACCTGTCACAGTAATCCATAGTGCATATTGAAAACGATTAAATAAAGATAAGTTGAATGGTTTAAAAAAATCAAAAAAGCAAATAAACCTATTTAATAGGTTTATTGCTAAAAGAAGACGTTGTTAGAGGTTAATTAATGCTTAAAGCTGGATATTGGTAAATACGGGCGCGCCACCCTTTTAACCACGCACTTTCATCACGCGGTGCATTATCGACTCTTCTGGTGAGCATCTGATCTGCGGAGACGGCAAAGTTAAGAAGCAAATCTGAACGTTGGTCGGGCATGTTCAGTAAAACTTGTTTTAATCCCCAGCCTTCTCCTTGGTAACGTTCATCTTCAGCCACTCCTTCACCTTTGAAATTAATATAATCTAATAAAGCAAACGTACCTTCTGGTGTGGCACTAAGTTCATTTACTATTTGACTGATCTTTTGCTTTTCTGTGTCAGTGCTTGAATCTAAGATAACCGGAACGCCCCTTTCAAGACGTTTTATAATAAAGGTTGCTTGAAGGGATAGGGTCGATTCCATTAAGTCTCTTAATTCGGTTAATTGTTCATTATCAAATTTTTCATAAAAGTCAGCCCTATTTTTCCATGGCGCAGTTTTAGCTGTTAATAACCAATCAGGAACGGCAATATTATTATCAACTAAATAGTTTAATAAGGCTGGAAACTGCTCTACATAAGGCCCTTTTTCTTCACTTGGATACCAAATGAAATGACCTATTCCTAGAGAAGGAAAAGCTTCATTTCTATTCCATACGGTAAGGTACTCTTTTTTACCAGCACCTTCATTCTTCCAAATTAAGGTCGCTAACTTATCTATTTGCGATTTAGAAAGAGTAATTGAATATTGTTGCGCTAATAATTTCATTGGAACGAAAATAAAAAGTGGCGCCGTAAGGGACAAAATTAATAACAAAATACGCACGGATAAAAAGCCTGATTTAACTAATAAGTTGAAATTAGAGGCAGCTCTATCGAGAAAGTTCAATAAGTCTAAATATTTAATCATTTAGTTAATCAATTGGTTAATAAGGAGTAAGAAAGGAATTATCTAGACAACAAAATGAAAACTCATACTGTCAATGAGTCGCTCACGTTTTTCTTGTGTTGAAACCTGGCGGTAAGCATCAAGCGCATCACGCTCTTTCGCTGAAGGTTGGTCATAGCCGATAGTATCGTTAATTGATTGCTCTTGTTGTTCAGAAAGTGCTAAAGAAAATGAGGTATTTTCTTTAGCACTGACAGGTACAATGTCTTGTGAAGGTGATGGCTTATCACTTTTTTTTAATTGCGACACATTCCCCGTATTAGCAGGAATGTTATTAGTCGCAAGATTATTGTATATAGCCATCTATCACTCACATTAACAGTAAACTAAAATAAGAGTTTACATTATAGACAATTATTCTCTTCCTGGCAGCTTTTTCCACGTCACCGTGTCACGTAAATACACTGGCGTTGCCGATTCAGGTTCAACTGCTTGGTTATCATTAATCAATAATGTTGCAGCCTTAAGCATAAATTGTGCATCTGGATATAGTATTTCAGTTTGTTGGCATCCTTCAAAGAAAGTTAATAGCTCAGGATAAGCTACCCAGCCGGTACCCACTAAAGTACTAGCCTTTTGTACACTTAACCCTTGTGTTTGATACGTTTCTATTAAAGTCTCGGGCTTTATCACCACTTCTTTTTCTTGTAGTGTCATCACACCATCTTGCTTACAATATTGCGCAAAGTACACCTCACCCATGCGTGCATCTATCGCTGCATAAACGTTATTACAAGTTGGATCATTGACTAATGCTTGTTGAGCCATTGCTTGTAATGTAGAAACACCGACCATTTTTTTCTCTAGACCATAAGCTAGTCCTTGAGCAATACTGATACCAATTCTTACACCAGTAAAACTTCCAGGCCCTTGCCCATACGCAATCACATCAATATCGGCTAAAGTTAGATTCGCTTGTTTCACTACATCATTCACTGTTGGAAGTATTTTTTGGGTATGTTCTCTAGGCGCTAACATAAAGTGATGGGTTGTTGTATCACTTGTTGATAATGCAACAGAGCAAGCTTCTGTTGATGAGTCGATACACAGAATGTTTAATGAAGATGACATAAATCGCCTATTTTATAAATATGAAAATAATATTGTTACTCATAAGAAGTCATTGCATAGCAGAATTAAACATAAAATGACTTTGTGATTAATAACCAACTTTGAAATGGCTGGGTATATTATTCGATTAATCTTAGAAAATCGATCGCTTTATCAATATCTCTGGTACGCGGCATGCAAGGTAAACTATTAAGAAATAGATTGCCATATTTCCGGCTGACTAATCGTGTATCACAGACGATTAATACCCCTTTATCTTGCTCTGCACGAATCAAACGTCCAACACCTTGCTTTAAGGTAATTACAGCTTGTGGTAATTGTACGTCAAAGAATGGGGCTTTACCTCTTAACTCGGCATCTTCCATGCGCGCTTTTAGTAATGGTTCTTCTGGTGACGCAAAAGGAATTTTGTCGATAATCACACAGGACAAAGCTTGTCCTCTTACGTCAACACCTTCCCAAAAACTGCCCGTGGCCACTAACAACGCATTACCGTGACTGACAAACTCATCTAATAAAGCTTGTTTACTTTTCTCTCCTTGGAGTAGCACTGGCAAGGTTAAAGATTCCCTAAAAGCAGTTGCTAATTGATTCATCATAGAGTGACTAGTACACAGAAAAAAACATCGCCCTTTACTCGCCCTGATAACCGGAGATAAAGTTTCAGCTAACTTATTTGCTAAACCAGGAGTCCCTGGCTCGGGTAATAATCGAGGAACGACAAATAAGCTTTGCTGTTGATAGTTAAAAGGACTGCCTAATTGTAAACACTGTGCTCCGGTTAAACCGAGTAATTCTGTAAAATGCGAAAACTCCCCTTTTACCGATAAAGTCGCAGACGTAAAAATCCAACTGGCTTGTTTTTTCTGACATTCAGATTGAAAACGTTGTGCCACACTTAAAGGCGTAATGTTTAATGAAAAATGTTGTTTAGTGCATTCATACCAATAGCTGAATCCACTTTCATTGGTGCTGTTTAGTTTTTCAAAAAGCAAAATATATTGATTAATTTTTTCAAAGCAATGGTCTAATACTTCACTCTTACCCAAACGCTCAGTCACTACTTGCTTTAAAAACGTTAAAACTTGGCGTAACCGCGTTACATGCATTTGCATCGCGCGATCTTTACTTTTATCTCGCCAGCTTCCCGAACCTTTCTCCATGGCAAAGGCTAATCTGAAATCCAAAGATGCGGCTCTTAACTGTTCAGCAGCTTTAGCCATTTGTTTCGCTTCTTTTAATTCTGTGCGATAAACAAAATCAATCTCTTTAGCTAATTCGGTTAATTGCTTACTAGAAAGCATTTCGCCAAAATATTGACTCGCAATATCAGGTAACTGATGCGCTTCATCAAAAATGTAAGTATCTGCATCCGGAATTAACTTGCCGAACCCCGTTTCTTTAACGGCAAGATCAGCAAAAAACAGATGGTGATTGATAACGATTACATCGGCATCCATAGCCTTGGTCCTTGCTTTTACTACAAAACAGTCTTCAAAACTTGGACATTCACGCCCTAAACAGTTGTCATTACTACTAGTAATTGAAGGTATAATCATTGCATCTTCAGGTAAATTATTTACTTCAGCAATATCCCCTGTAACCGTGCTCACAGACCATTCTTTAATGGCGACTAATTCACTGTGAAGGTTCGGTTGTTTAAACCGTGTTTCAAGCATGTACCGATTTAAACGTTCAGTACATAAATAATTGCCACGACCTTTCAACAAAGTGCAATGACCAGTAAATTGAGTCGCTTTTAATAAAGTAGGCAGGTCTTTAAAATAGAGTTGCTCTTGTAATGCTTTGCTTCCAGTGGAAATGATTAACTTTTGTGACAGGCTTTTATCAAGATTTAATAAAGCCGGAGCTAAATAAGCAAAGGTTTTGCCTGTCCCCGTCTCAGCTTCAACTACCACTGATTGTTTTTGTTTAATCGCAGTATCAATGGATTCCGCCATTTTTACTTGTGCATCACGTCCTCGGAAATGTGGCAAGATAGCGGCAAGCGCGCCTGTAGGTGAAAAAAATGATGCAATCAAATCAATAAGCTCTTCAGTAATAGCGATTTAAAATGTTGATTATAATTTTCAACATAGATTAATAAACTTGATTCTACGTTATTTCATCCTCACTGAATATCTATTGCAACGTATTAACAAATAATTTACTTCAAAGTATTACTTTAATTTTAAACCGTATAATACGCAGTAAATAATTAGTTTTTAATACTTTATTGATGATGATTAACGCTTTTTATTTTTTCTCAGAGTCTTTACAATAGCCGTCATTGATAAGAGGAATCACAATGAACCGTAAAAAGAAGATAAATAGCATTTTAAAGAAACGTCTGAAGAAAATTAATGCTAAAAATGCACCTGCAAGCAAAGAGAAATATATCTCTAAAGCAGAGAGAGCTAAATTAGAAGCAGAAGAACAAACGACTACGGACATTGAAGCAACGGCTAATTAACATCAATAGTTGCCGCAGATATACCACCTAGATTTTGCTGGGGAGCTTTCATTGAATGATTAACTTTTTCAATCAAGGCCCTTCTAGATATTCCCCCCTGTTTGTTAATAAACCCATTTTTTCTTACATATAATGTTTAAGCTATTTTTTTAAATTGCTTAACACCAAATCGACACTTCTTATTTTACAAATAATCCACATTTTCAACTAAAAACCAATCAATTTTAATTTTTGGCTTGTTAATTGCTAGTATTTAGTTAGATATATAACGACAAATTTAAGTCACCCTATTTTAAAATAGTTTTTAAAGATGTCGCGAATTTAACGCATACATAGAGTGATAATGCTTGCATTATCCTTATCAATGCTAAACGCATGGATGATTAATGATGAAAAAAATCACAGCTTTATTATCTGTCGCCATCTTGTCTGGTTGTGCCAACTTTGGTCAACAAGAGGTGGTTGTAGATGAAAACTCAGAAACAACAGAGATAATTCCAGAAGAAACTGGCCGTCAAATAACACAAAGAGATAAAGACGAAACGCCAGTACCCGGTGACCCCTATTACTCTCCAGTGGAGCCTAGCAAAGCACCGATACCAGTACAAATTACAGGCTCTTTATTCAATGACAGTACTTCTACTGACTTGTATAGCTACTCACCAAAGTTTAACGTGGGTGACATCATCAATGTTGTATTAGAAGAGGAAACAGTTGCCACTAAATCGGCCAGCACTAACCTCTCTAATGATAATACTTACAACCTTGATCCGATTAAAATACCGGGTGGTAACCTCACGGTCAATGACAAAGAAGTGGAGTTAGGAGTTAGCCAAGACCAAAGCTTTGGTGGTGAATCGGGCAGCAGTCAAAGCCATAGTTTAAGTGCGCAAATAACGGTATCGGTAATTGAAGTATTAAATAACGGTAATTTATTAGTACGTGGTGAAAAATGGTTGTTAATCAATAACGGTAAAGAATATATCCGTCTTACAGGCATTATAAGACCAAGAGATGTAACGGAAGATAATTCCGTCGACTCTTATCAAGTGGCAGACAGTCGGATAGAGTTTAGTGCAACTGGGGAACATGCTGAAATGCAAACACGTGGTTGGTTATCATCTTTATTTAGCGGCAGTTTATGGCCAATCTAGAGGTAATTAAATGAAATTGACTAAAAAACTATTGCCGCTACTTATACTTAGCTCTTTTACTGCTAATGCACAATGGTATTCAAGTGAAGGTAGAGCAGTATTAAATGAACAAGATATAGACCAATCGCGTACCAATGCCATCTCTGATGCGATGGTGACGGTTTTGCGTTCGGCAGGCACCAGTGCAGAGAGTGTACAAGTAATACAAGAAGGTGTTTTAGAAGTTGATAAGCTAATGCTTAAGACCAATGGTGAAATCCACGATATGCGTATTGTTCACGAAGAGATCATTGGTGGTTATTATACGGTCGAAGTAGAAGCTGATATCTACCCTTTTTCGACTTGCCCGCAAGAGAAATATGCAAAAAGCATTTTTGTTGGCCCATTTAATTTAGAAGATCGCAAAGATGCTCAACTAGGTGCCATTTATAATAGTGATGAAGTCATTACAAAACGGCTATTTAAAGAGCTAAAAGGAGAATCAAATAAATTAGATCCTAGACATGTCATGACACAACAAATTGCCTTTACTAATAACAGTGAAGGTGATGTTGAATTACAAACATTAAAAGTAGCCAAAGATGTAGCCGCTAAATATGATGTTCAATATCTGGTCTTTGGTGTATTAAAAGATATGTCAGACTACTATGAAACAACGACTTACACATTCAGCGAAGAGACGGTACATAAACGTAACTTTAAAATGCAGGTCTATTTAGTTGATGCAATTAATCAGCTTACTCTATTCCAAAAAGAATATGCAGCGATTAGTCAATGGCCTTATGAATTAACACAACGTTTTGATCCTAACAGTTTATCTTTTTGGCAAACAGATTATGGGTATGCTATCGATCTTAAAATAAATGAAGCAGTAAGAGATGTGAGACAAGCACTTTATTGTCAGCCAACGATGGCGACAATTATCGCTAAATACAACGATCAACTAGTGATGAACCTAGGACATCGCAATGGTGTTAAAAAAGGAGATAAATTTCAGCTAATCCGTAGCCAATTTCTTTCTCATCAAACATCACAACTTCCAAACTCAATTTTTATGCCTGATGACATATTATTGTCTGTTGTATCAGTACAAGCAGATCGTGCCATATTAAAAACCAACGACCCTATTGATATGAGCAATATTCAAATAAGAGATATGTTAACCCCTGCAGATCAAATGACGCTGCAGCGCTTGCAACACAAAATTACGGCAAATAATCCTACCAACAGGAGTGTATACTAATGTCAACAATCACCAGTGCAGCAAGCAGCCTGCAAAGCTTATCCAGTAGTTTAGATTCAAAAGGTACTGCGACTGCTAGTCAGTTACTTGGAGAGAACTTTGAAAACATCTTGTCTTCGGAAATACAAGGTAAAGAATCACTATTAACAGCAAGTACAGGTAACATTAAAGACAGCCTTGAAGGTGTATTTAATGAACTAAAATTAGGTATTGCCACCTCTTTTGTTGCTGGACTTTCTGGTGATGATAGCGCGACATCAACCGGAGAAAGTACTGACACAGCAGAAACAGATAGTACGCTTGAACAAGCTACTAATACGGAAAGTTCTGAGGCACTAGCTTCTGATTCTGAACAAGATGAAACAACTGCTGAAGAATCAGAATTAAGTGCATTAGATATTCAACAAACAGCAGATGATGCTGTAGACACTTTACAATCAGCATCCCTTGATAGCATCTCAATTGAATCAGAGACTAAAAATGCCATTTCAATGTTGCAAGAAAAGCTGCGTGAAAGCATGGAAGGTAAATAGATGAGCATTCAATGAGTAGTGATTTAATTATAAACTGCTCTTTTATATTAAATATATCTTAGATATACACAAAAAACAGTTCACATTTAAAGTTTAGATTGGTACTCTAATCGCAATTAAATTTTAAAGAGTTTTAAATCACAATGAATAATGACATTCTGAAAGCACATCATCATCATATTACCTAATCTTTCAGGATTTTTTCTTGGAAGAGATGTTACGTGCTTCCAGTGGTTAACCAAATACAAACCCTCGGAAGTAAAATCCCGGGGGTTTTTTAGTTTTAAAAGGAAGGAAAAATAGTTATGCCAGAGCAACGTTTAAGAATTGCGATACAGAAGAAAGGCCGTTTAAGTGATGATACGGTTAAATTATTAAAAGCATGTGGAATCAAAGTTAATCTGAACACTCAACGTTTAATTGCACACAGTGAAAACATGCCAATTGATATTCTTCGTGTTCGTGATGACGATATTCCAGGTTTAGTGATGGATGGTGTCGTAGATTTAGGTTTTATTGGTCAAAATGTACTTGAAGAAGAAAGCATGATGCGCCAAGTAGCTAATGAACCAACTGCTCATAAAGTAGTGAAAGAACTAGCTTTTGGTGAATGTCGCTTCTCACTAGCTGTAGACAATGATTTTGATTACCAAGGTGTTCAATCATTAGCAAACATGCGTATTGCAACTACTTACGTTCACATCCTAAAACGTTTTATGGAAGAAGCTAACGTACCTTACACATCTTGTATGTTAACAGGTTCTGTAGAAGTTGCTCCGCGCGCTGGTTTAGCTGATGCGATTTGTGACCTTGTTTCTACAGGTGCAACGTTAGAAGCAAACGGTCTTAAAGAAGTAGAAGTGATCTATCGCTCTACCGCAGTATTAATGCAACGTGATGAAGCTCTGAGTGATGACAAGCAAGAACTAGTAAACCGAATTCTTACTCGTATTGACGGAGTACAAACAGCTAAAGAATCAAAATACATCATGCTTAATGCTCCAAAAGCGAATTTAACTGAGATTACTAACCTACTACCTGGTTCTGATTTACCAACGGTAATGGAATTAGCAGGTAGCACAGATCACGTAGCACTGCATGTAGTAAGTAAAGAAAACCTTTTCTGGGAAACAATGGAGCAATTGAAAGCACTAGGTGCAAGTTCAATTCTCGTATTACCTATTGAAAAAATGATGGAGTAGTCCAAACCATGGGAATGCAAACAGTCAACTGGGAACAATTAACATCTGATCAGCAAGCAGAATTGCTTGCTCGACCAGCAATGGCAGATTCATCAGGTTTAACGGGGACTGTTGCTGATATCATCGCTAATATTCGTCAACAAGGTGACCAAGCTTTATTGGAATACACTAAACGTTTTGACAAATTAGAGGGTGATAATATCACCCTGAACACGAGTGATATTGAAGCAGCAACCGCACGTTTAGATGATGATATTAAAGATGCAATTAAAGTAGCTTATCAACAAGTTGTTAAATTTCATCAGGCACAACAGCAGGATGTTATTCGTGTTGAAACCATGCCAGGCGTAGTATGTGAAATGCATACGCAAGCAATTGAATCAGTTGGCTTGTATATCCCTGGTGGAAGTGCCCCGCTACCTTCAACAGTAATTATGACCGGTGCACCAGCACAAATTGCAGGCTGCTCACGTTTAGTACTGTGTTCTCCACCGCCATTAGCTGATGAGATACTATATGCAGCGTCACTATGTGGTGTTACAGAAATCTACTCTGTAGGCGGTGCACAAGCTATTGCGGCATTAGCTTACGGAACAGAAACAATCAAAGCGGTTGATAAAATATTCGGTCCAGGTAACTCATTTGTTACCGAAGCAAAACGTCAAGTAAGTAATGATTTTGCTGGTGCAGCTATCGATATGCCTGCCGGGCCATCAGAAGTATTAGTTATTGCAGATGAAGATGCAGATCCTGCTTTCATTGCATCTGACTTGTTATCACAAGCAGAACATGGTCATGACTCACAAACTATTTTAGTCACACCAAGTGCATTTATTGCAGAGCAAACTGCGATTGAAATCGATAGTCAATTAGCGGTATTAGAGAGACGTGAGATCGCTGAAAAAGCCATTGCTAATAGTGTTAGTATTGTTTGCAAAGATATTCAGCAAGCGATTAAAATTTCAAATCGTTATGCACCTGAGCATTTGATCGTACAAACTGAAAATCCAAGAGAGATTCAACCGCAACTTAAAAATGCGGGTTCTATCTTCTTAGGCGCATGGACACCTGAATCAGTAGGTGATTATGCAAGCGGCACTAATCATGTATTGCCGACTTACGGTTACACTAAAACCTATTCAAGTTTAGGCTTAGCTGATTTTGTAAAACGTTACACAGTTCAAGAACTAACACAACAAGGTTTGCGTAATCTAGCGCCAGCAGTAACTCGCTTAGCAGCGGCTGAAGGATTAACTGCACACAAACGTGCAGTAACCATTCGCATGGAAAAATTAGATAAGTAATAGACTATCGCCTGAGTAGTTCGCTGCTCAGGCATTCGTTAGGGAAGAAGGATCACGATGAGTAATATAATAAAGCTTGCTAGAAAAACCGTACAAGCGTTAACCCCTTACCTTTCAGCCCGCCGTATTGGTGGCAAAGGAGATGTTTGGTTAAATGCGAATGAAGCTCCTGACTGCAGTGACTACCAACTAGATTCATCACACCTCAATCGTTACCCAGAATTTCAACCACCTCAAATCATTAATGCCTACGCAGCTTATTCCAAGCTTAATACAGACCAAATATTAACAACTCGCGGTGCCGATGAGAGTATCGAAGTGTTAATCAGAACATTTTGCGAAGCAGATCTAGATAGCATCTTAATTTGTCCTCCTACTTATGGAATGTATGCGATCAGCGCTGAAACATGTGGTGTAGGTGTTAAAGAAGTTGCACTACAAACTAATTATGATGTTGATTATGAAGCAGTTAAACAAGCGGTATTAGACTCTGAAGGACGCATTAAAATCGTTTTCCTTTGTGCACCGAATAATCCAACTGGTAATATGCTAGATCAACAGAAGTTAGCCGATCTATTAACTGCAACCGAAGGCAAAGCATTAATCGTTGCCGATGAAGCTTATATCGAATTCTGTCCTGAGTTTACCCAAACCAGCTTAATTACGAAACATGAAAACTTAGTTATTACACGTACCCTTTCTAAAGCATTTGCACTTGCATCAATTCGTTGTGGTTTTACCTTAGCGCAAGCAAGTGTAATCGAAATGATGGCTAAGGTTATTGCTCCTTATCCAGTACCTGGTCCCGTTGCACAGATTGCTGCACAAGCACTCTCTGCTCAGGGTTTAGAAGTGATGCGTGACAGAGTAGTCGTATTAAATAATAACCGACAAGTACTTGCTAATGCAGTCAATCAACTAGACTGCGTCACTGAAGTATTCCCTACTACAGGTAATTTTCTATTAGTACGTTTTAAAGATTCAGCTAAAGTGTTTAAGGCTTTTGCAGATGACGGTATTATTATGCGCGACTTTGCCAATAAACCACGTTTAGAAAATTGTATTCGCATTACTATCGGTACTAGCGAAGAAATGAACAAAACTTTAAATACATTAAGAGCACTGTAGGAACCCCATTATGAGTACACAAAAATTTCTATTCATCGACCGAGATGGGACATTAATTGATGAGCCTATCAGTGATAAACAAGTAGATAGCCTTGAAAAACTGGTTTTTGAACCTTTCGTGATTCCAAGTCTATTAGCATTACAAGATGCCGGTTTCATCTTGGTCATTGTATCTAACCAAGATGGTTTAGGAACAGACAGCTATCCACAAAGTGACTTCGATATTCCACAAAATAAAATGATGGATATTTTCGCTTCTCAAGGTGTTAAATTCGAATCTACTTTGTTATGTCCACACTTTCCTGAAGACAACTGTCATTGCCGTAAACCACACCTTGGTATGGTTAAAGAGTACTTACAGTCTGGCCGCATTGACCATAAAAACTCTTATGTAATCGGTGACCGTGAAACCGATATTGGTTTAGCTGAAAATATGGCGATTACTGGAATTCTTTATAATAAAGAAACTAATGGCTGGAAAGATATTGTTCATCAACTAACGTCACGTGGCCGCACTGCTTCGGTTACTCGTACCACAAAAGAGACTGATATCAACGTATTCGTTGATTTAGACAAAACGGGTGAAAATAAGATTGATACTGGTATGGGATTCTTTGACCATATGCTAGATCAAATTGCCACTCATGGTGGTTTCCAAATGAATGTCAGTGTTAAAGGCGATTTGCATATTGATGATCATCACAGTGTTGAAGACACAGCATTAGCACTAGGTGATGCGCTAGATAAGGCATTAGGTGATAAGCGTGGTATTGGCCGTTTTGGTTTCGTACTACCTATGGATGAAACAAAAGCCAGTTGTACTTTAGATTTATCTGGTCGTCCTTTCCTGAAGTTTAAAGCTGATTTTCCACGTGAGTTAGTGGGTACTATGTCAACTGAAATGGTTGAACATTTTTTCTACTCATTATCACAGGCAATGCGTGCAACTTTACACTTAGAAGTTGAAAATGGTAATGCACACCACATGGTTGAAGGATTATTCAAAACATTTGGTCGTACATTACGTCAAAGCATACAAATTATTGGAACAGATCTTCCTTCAAGTAAAGGTGTTTTATGATAGTTATCATTGATACAGGTTGCGCTAACTTATCTTCGGTATTATTTGCCATTGAACGTTTAGGTTACGAAGTAACCATCAGTAAAGATCCAGCGGTATTGCAACAAGCAGATAAGTTATTCTTACCTGGTGTAGGTACTGCTAAAGAAGCGATGAATAACTTAATTGAGCGTGATTTAGTAGAAGAAATCAAAAAGTTAACTCAACCTGTGTTAGGCATTTGTTTAGGTATGCAAATGTTAGCAGAAGGAAGCGAAGAAGGTTTTGCTGAAGAAACTGTGATCAACACTCTTGGTTTAGTGGACGGTTTTGTCGAAAAAATGGATGTTGCTCCATTACGTTCACCACATATGGGCTGGAATCAAATTACACCTAAGTTAGATGAACCTTTATTCAAAGATATTCCTGCCGGTAGTTATTTCTATTTTGTTCATAGTTATGCTTTACCTGTGAATGAAAATACTATTGCTAGCTGTGAGTACGGTACACCTTTCACTGCAGCAGTGAATAAAGATAACTTTTATGGTGTTCAATTCCATCCAGAGCGTTCAGGGAAAGCAGGCGCACAACTTATTAAAAACTTTTTGGAGCTTTAAACATGATAATTCCAGCACTCGACCTAATTGACGGTAAAGTCGTTCGTTTATACCAAGGCGATTACGATCAAAAAACCGTTTACAGCGATGACCCACAAAGCTTATACACCATTTATAACGAACAAGGTGCAAACTGGTTGCACCTTGTTGATTTAGATGGTGCTAAAGATATTACTAAGCGTCAACTATCTGTCATTGAAAGCTTAATCAAAAATACGCCTGCTAAAGTACAAGTAGGTGGAGGCGTGCGCACTGAAGAAGATGTTAAAGGTCTTTTAGATACAGGTGCTCACCGTGTGGTAATTGGTTCAACAGCTGTTAAAGAGCCTGAAATGGTTGCTGGATGGATGGAAAAATATGGACCAGAGCATATTGTACTAGCACTAGACATTAATATTGATCAACAGGGTAACAAAATTGTTGCTGTATCAGGTTGGCAAGAAGACAGTGGCCAAACGATTGAGTCGCTATTGGACATCTACCTTAAAGTTGGTTTAAAACACGTTCTCTGCACAGATATTTCTAAAGATGGAACATTAACAGGCTCTAATGTTGATTTGTATAAAGAGATGGCTGTCGCTTTTCCGAGTGTGTCTTGGCAAGCTTCTGGCGGTATCGGATCATTAGACGATATTGCTGATGTTGCCCGCTCAGGTGCTCAAGGAATGATTGTGGGACGCGCTTTATTAGAAGGCAAATTTACGGTAGAAGAAGCAATTAATTGCTGGCAGAACGCTTAAGTAGTTTTTGTTATATTCTTTCTGTTATATGAAAAGAAAAGCTAAAAAAAGGCGCTATTTTTAATAGCGCCTTTTTGTAAAAAACACAGTGTTTATTAACTACTTTCTTGCGACAAGGTGTACTGTGCTAATCGAACGTTCTAAGAATGCGCCTTCACAGTAAGAAAAGTAATATAACCATAAACGTTTAAACTCTTCATCATAACCATGCTGAGTTAATTCACTCCAAGATGCTAAGAAATTAGTACGCCAATCTGCTAGCGTTTTTGCGTAATCTAGACCTATATCATGCAAACCTTCAATCACCATCTCACTGCTTTTTGTTAGCTGTTGTGTAAGAATATTAATAGAAGGTAAAAAACCTCCAGGGAATATGTAACGCTGAATAAAATCTACATTACTCTTGTAGTGTTCAAAACGTTGATCCGCAATGGTAATAGACTGTATTAGTAATTTACCACCTGGTTTCAACCTTGCATTACACTGTTCAAAAAAGCTTGGTAAGAATTCATAACCTACCGCTTCGATCATCTCCACCGAAACCACTTTATCAAAGGTGCCAGTTAAATCGCGATAATCTTTTTTCAATAAAGTAATTTTATCTTCAAGCCCTAATGCTTTAACACGTGTTTCGGCATAAGCATATTGAGCATCTGAAATAGTTGTTGTGGTGACTTTACAACCAACATGTTGAGCTGCGTAAATAGCAAGTCCACCCCACCCAGTGCCAATCTCCAATAAATGCTCATCTTTTTTTAATGATAAACGTTCACAAATTGTTTTTAATTTGTAAAGTTGTGCATATTGTAACGTTGTTGTTTCAGATGGATAAATGGCAGATGAGTACATCATTTCTGGGTCTAAAAAACGCGTATAGAGCTCATTACCTAAATCGTAATGCGCAAGTATATTTCGCTTCGAACCAGACTGAGTGTTTCTATTTTGCCAATGTGAAAAACTATTTTTAATCTTATTGAATAAAGACTTGTTGGAATCTAATTGATCAGTTTGCTGCTGTGCCTTAGCAAAAATCCTAATAACATTAGTTAAGTTTGGACTGGTCCATTTTCCTGCAATAAACGCTTCAGAGACACCAATACTGCCTCCCTTAACAAATTGTTTATAAACAGCAATATCATGGATATGAATTTTCGCTTTGATTAAACTATCTTGATGTTCTGCTTCAATTACTTCAGGAAAAAAGTAATGTTGAGAACCTTCAACAACCTCTAATTGACCATAACTTAACTTTGAGAATACAGAATGAACAAGTTCTCGACAGCGTTTATCAAACCAACTATTTGTCTCTACAGCTACCACCTTTTGTACTTCTTCCATTAATGTCTCCTAAAATATAAAGCCTGTAATAGATACTAAGTGGCTTTTTGATAACCTACAAAAGGAATTCGTTTTACAAATAACTTGAGGGCTTGCCAATATATACCTAATACAATCTTGCCCGTCATGATTGGAATTTGGGCCCAAATTTTAAATAAATTTTGCTTATTGAAAGCCTGTTTTTTTAAACATAGGCTTGCTTCAAATAATTTTAAAAAGTCTTGATTGTTTTGCTCATAGCGCCTGTTTTCAATCTTAACCATTAAACGTTCAGTCTCAGCACTTGGCGCTTTTACTTGCCAAATATAACTCATGTTAAGGTCCATAAATGGCGATACTTGAAATACCTTATTCGTTATTTTTGGTTGCTTAACTTTCGTTAAATCAACCAGGTAATAATGTCTTTCATTCCATGGTGTATTACTGACTTCAGCTAACATTTGTGTACATTGGTCATTTACATCGTAACAAAAATAGAAATTTACCGGACTAAAGTATAATCCAAAACAACGCACCTGAACTAACATTAAGATACGTGTAATATCTTCATGACCATCAAGACTTTTTACTTTGTTTCTAATACGTTGTGAAAGTTTGTTCGGTTCACTTCTCAGGTAATCTTTCTCTACAAATCGTAATGGATGGAACCATGCATAACCAAAAACACCAACACCTTGTTCCTCTTCTGCTAATTTATCTACATCCAACGCCAACATAAATAGCTTAGCATTAAAGTGATGTTTTTTAGGTACAAAGCGATGATGGATAACATTACCTACATAAATTGCACTATGCTCGAATCTTGTAGTGTGTAAGACCTGATTTTCCATAGCATTACTTCCTTGCAAAGGCATCAAGGTAGCAATCAAAACGTTGTGCGACTTCAACCGCACTTTTTACTCCATCTTCATGAAAACCATTATGCCAATAAGCACCTGCGAAATGAGTATGTCGCTTACCGCATATGGTATCTCTTTGCTGTTGAGATCGAATCGACTGCAATGAAAAAACTGGATGATAATAAGTAAACTCTCTTAATATTTTATCTGCGTCTATCTCCTCTTTTTGATTCAAGGTTACACAAAATGTTTCATCACTGTCTATTCCCTGCAATATATTCATATTATAGGTAACACTCGCGGCTTTTTCTCTGTCATCACTTAATTGATAATTCCAGCTAGCCCAGGCTTTTTCCCTATCAGGTAAGAGCTTTATATCAGTATGTAAAACAACTGAGTTCTCACTATATGGCATCCCAGATAACACCCTTTGTTCATCATCAGTGGCGTCACTTAATAGTTTTAAAGCTTGATCTGAATGACATGCAATTACTATTTCATCAAAGGTTTGCATTTCATTTTCATCTTCAAAATGAATATGAACTTTATCTTCTTGTCTTGTAATACCAATGAGTTTCGAATTTAAATGAATTCGCTGCTTAAAAGGTTCACACAAAGGGGGTATATAGCTTCTTGATCCATTGGGGATAACATACCATTGCGGCCTATCTGCTATATTTAGTAAACCGTGGTGATGAAAAAACTGTACAAAAAATCTGAATTCAAAGCTTTCCATTTGCGCTAAGGAGCTTGACCAAATAGCAGCGCCCATAGGTAATATGTAATGCTCAGCAAAAAAAGCACTAAAATGATTCGATTTCAAGAAATCACCAAGTGTATCGCCAGGTTGATAACTGTTCTGTTCAAAGATGGCTTTACATAATTTATTAAACCTCAAAATTTCTTTAACTAATACCCAGAATTTAGGTTTAAATATATTACTGCGTTGTGCAAATAGGGTATCAAGATTATGACCATTGTATTCAAGCCCAGTTTGGCAGTTATGTACTGAAAAACTCATTTCAGTGGCTTGCTTACCGATACCTATTTCATCTAATAAAGCGAGATAATTTGGATAGGTTTTATCATTAAATACAATAAAGCCTGTATCAATAGCATAAGGGATACCATTTTTTTCAATATCGACAGTAGCTGTATGCCCACCAATATAATCATTTTTTTCGAACACAGTAACTTGGTGTTTTTTAGATAATAGGTAAGCAGCTGTTAATCCAGAGATTCCTGAACCTATAATGGCAATATTTTTCATTAAGTTATCCCTTGACGATCAGTTTACGCCAAATCCAATTCGGCATAATTGAGAAAAATGTAAGTAGCGTTGTTAGGCACTTTGGAAAATGGGCATACTCTTTACGGTTATCAATTGCTTTAGCGATATGTTGAGCAGCTTCTTCACTAGTAAGTAAAAACGGCATCGGGAAATCATTTTTCTCAGTTAAAGGTGTTTTAATAAAGCCTGGATGTATTAAGGTGACATCAATCTTATATTTTATAAGATCTAACCTTAGGCTGTTGGCTAGGTAGTCAACACCAGACTTTGAAGCGCCGTAAGCTTCACTCCGTTGAAATGGCATTAAAGTCGCACTAGAGCTAACAAATACAACTTGCCCACCTTCACGTACTTTTGGTAAAAAATACTGTAATAACCAACCTAAAGAGATCAAATTTGTTTGTATAACATCCGCAAATAATGCGCCATCAAAATGTTTAGCATCATCAATATAACGACAATTGCCTGCATTTAACACTAGGATATCTAGGCTATCTAAGGACTTTGAGAAAGCCTCAATTTCAGATGGAATAGTCATATCAAACTGACCGGTCATGTATGCTTGCTCAGCCATTTCCTGTAACTTTTCTTGGTTACGTCCACAGGCGATGACATTATTCCCCAGCTGATGATAATAGTCGAAGAGTGAATGGCCGATACCGGAGGTTGCACCTGTGATCAATATATTTTTAGCAGTCATCATTGTGCAGCCTTTACTTTGATCCAGTGAATCAATTTGCCAATCAAGGGTAATTGCTCGTATAACATAGCACCTAAATCTAAGAAATCACGGTGGTATACAATTTTATTATCTTTTGCAATCAACTTAGAAGAACCTTGAACTGATACTATTTCACCTTTATTTAATTTGGTATGTTGATAGTTCATTTCCCAATAAACTGCGGCCTGTTGTCCACTCACAATGACGTCATTAATAGTAAAAGTACAACTACTCAAATTTTTATATAGACCATCAAAGTAATCGTGTAAGTTAGACAGCCCTTTGATCTCATGGATAGGGTCAATGAATGTTACTTCTTGTGCGTATATTTCATCTAATAAATCTAAGTTATTAATTGAAAGTTTCTGATACACAGAAATAAATCGATTTAACCACTCAGGATATTGCTTTACTACTGCTAACCTATCTTTGTCCATTGTATTACCTTAAATATATCCACCTAATGTCAATCAATAAACATACCAAGATTTGTCATCTGTTTATTAATATTGGTTACTTGTAAAAAGCTAATGCATTCAATCTTGCTTCTTTATGATCGACTATTGCAGGCCAATAAATAGATAAATTATTTTCTTTTATATATTTGTGCGGAAAATGTATCTGTTTATCAGGCAACCTGCTAAGTTCTGGTAAATATTTACGGATAAAAGTGCCTTTAGGATCAAACCTTTCACTTTGAGTAATCGGATTGAATATTCTGAAGTAAGGTTGTGCATCGCAGCCGGTACTTGAAGCCCACTGCCAACCACCATTATTTGAAGCCAAATCACCATCAATAAGGTGCTGCATAAAATAACGTTCGCCTAAACGCCAATCAATTAATAAATGCTTTGTTAAAAAGCTAGCAACTACCATACGTAGACGATTGTGCATCCAACCAGTTTGATTTAGCTGCCTCATAGCCGCATCTACTAGCGGGTATCCGGTTTTACCCTCGCACCAAGCTTCAAAAAGTGCAGAATCATATGGCCATGAATGATCTTGATATTTATCATTAAAACATTTGTGTTTACACAGACTTGGCTTTGCAAATACTAGGTGACGATAAAATTCACGCCAAATAATCTCATTCAACCAGCAAAACTCATCACTATCGCTGCTAATTAAAATATCAGGATATTTATCTAACAAACTTTTAAAAACATAACGTGGACTTAACACCCCTGCCGCCAAATATGGTGAAATACCACTTGTTCCTTTTACGCTAGGAATATCACGAACATTTTTGTAATTTGATACTTTAAGTCGGTAAAAAAGCGGTAAGGCTTTTTCTGTTAATATGCTCGCTAGAGGCCACTTACTTGATAACGATGAAATTTTATCGTCTTCAGTTATACTTTTTTTGTCGCTTATACTTTCAAAGTATTGATAACCATGTTCCCTAACATAGGTTAACCAAGCACGCTTAAAAGGAGTAAATACTTTGTACATATCACCTGATTTGGTAACAATTTTTCCTTTAGGTACGATTACGTCTGCTTCAAATAAAGTTAGAGGTATTTGTTCTGTTAAACATAATTGATCACGTTGTTGCTCGTTGATTTCTAATTCACTGTTGGCTAAAACTTGTTTTACATCATTCTCTTCACAGTAATTTTTTAAGTATGCAACCTGATCTTTGAAATAATCAACTTCAACTAACTCTAACTGAATGTTAATTGCGGCTAATTCTTTAACTAACGCAACAGCATGCCGTTTAATGAAGTCAATCTTAATAGGAGCCCAGTCATGGGCTAACCACTGTTTTTCAGAAATAAAAAAAACCGCTTTTCCGGTTTCGTTTGAAGTAGATTGATTAATGAATTGATAAAATGCGGGGTTATCATCTGTCCGTAAATCGTTTCGAAACCATAGTAGTTGATTCATAGGAAGGAAATTCCTCTAAATAAGAAGGGATAATAAACGCTACAGTATCAACTGTAGCGATAAAAACTTGGAACTTAGTATGCGTACCTTAACCTAAGCTGTTCTGGATATGGTTGTAAGTAAGACTGGCCTTTCAAATAATCCTTTGGATACTCTCTTAAATAATGATTGATCAATGTTAAAGGAGCAATTAAAGGTAATAGGCCTAAACGATAACCATCTATTTGTTCACACAGCTCTTTACGTTGCTCTGCAACTAAGTGCTTAGAGAAGTAGCCTTGAATATGTGTCAATGTATTTACATGGTTTTTACGCGTAGCAGGAATTTTAAGTGCTTCCATTAGCCCAAAAATATACTTTTCAGCTTTCTCTGCTAATGGCATATCAACATCTGCTAATAATTGTCCAAGTTTCTTGTAAGCCACTAGGTTATGACTCATTACGGTATACTTATAGTGGCTATGGAATGTAGTTAACTTATGTTTTGTTAAACCTGACTCACTTACAATCTGCCAATGTTTGTAGGCATAGATACGTGCCACAAAGTTCTCTCTAATATGCATATCATTTAAGCGACCATTTTCTTCACAAGGTAACAGTGGATTGGCTTCCATTATCTCTTTTGCAAAAGCACCAATGCCATCAGATGCGAGTGAATTACCATCTTCGGAATAAATTTTAACCCGCTCCATACCACAGCTTGGGCTTTTAGCGCAAAATACATAACCACTTAGGTGTTTGGTCATCTCTGCTACTTTTTTACCATACGCCTGCAATGCTTCAGTTACATCACCAGAACCGTCTGGACGAGCCACTGAAATGACATCTCCTTTCTTAATTTGCCTAATCGTTGGACGAGGTATCGGCAAACCAATAGCAACTTCCGGACAGAATGATTCATATTCAACATGATCGCCTAACTCATCGATACAGAACCTAGACGGCTTATTACTAGCATCGAAACGTACTTTTTGACCAATCAAACAAGCACTTATACCAATTTTAATATCTTCTTTTGCGACTGAATAAATCACTATTCGCTCCTTTGAATAAAAAACTAAACACTAATAGATAAACGACCCAATTGGGTTTAATAACTTATTGATACCCTGTGTAAAGTGTAGTGCATCATTGGCAACTGTGTAACATAAACATCCATTTTGAGAGATAGGATTGTGCGTGAAGGTACCATCTAATAAAATAAAATCGCCTTTATTGTATTCGCCTCTGCTGTCAGTGAATGAACCATCAAGTAAAACTGTCAATTCAAATCCTTTGTGGGTGTGAGCTGGTACACCACCACCTGGATTGATATGCAATAAACTAGAATGGATTTCATCTTCATCAAGTTGTAAACGAGAGCGCGATAATTTTCCAATGTTAGCCGCTTTGCCTAACTCAATACGGCTAAGCGCAGTAGGCAATTGATATGTTTTATCTCTAAATATAACTTCTCGTTGCAATGCTTCAGTGATTACATCAGCATCGTCAGAAAATGTAATATTGCTGATCATTGACTCAAAAAAATCTTCTTCATCAGCTTCCTCTGAGTACGAAGTAAAGCTATTTGAATCTAGATCATCTAGTCGGACTGTCGCTTCTTCAAATGAATGCTCGGCAACCTGTTCCGTTAATTGCGCTATTGTGTGTTGGCAATCAGTGCACATGTCCGCGTGGATACTAATGCCGATAGCAAGCGAAGCCGGCAAGTCGCCATTGACATAAGATTGTAATAATTCAAATTTCGGATGGTGCTTAATCATGTTCTTCTCCTAACTGCACTTTCAATTTAGCGAGTGCTAAACGTAGTCTGGATTTAATAGTGCCAAGTGGTAGGTTAAGATGGTTCGCAAGTTGCTCTTGAGACATTTCCATCAAATAAAAACCTTTAACGACTTGTTGTTGCGCTTCTGGTAATGCTTCAATGACACGTAAAAGCTGATTACTTTCGAGATGATCCTCATAAACTTGCTCTTCGGTCACTGAACCTTCTGCAATTGGCCAAATGTCATCACTCAAATTATCTTCTCGGTTACTTTTAACTTTTCTTAATAAATCAAAAGTCACATTACGCATTACCGTATAAACCCATGTCGTTGCAGCACCTTTATTTGCATCAAATAAATGTGCTTTACGCCAAACATTACTCATGGTTTCTTGAACCACTTCGTGGGATTGAGCCTCATTAGGAAATTTACTGCGTGCAATACGCTGTATCTTAGGAGCAAAAAATTTAAACAGATGAGTAAACGCATTTTTACAACGTTTATCAGCAACTTGGTTAAGCCATTCGCTTAGTTGGGTGTGATCTATATTTTCATTCATGCTGTTAGATTTAGCATGACTTACCCCTGTTGGCAATTTAGTTTGTTCGACTACCATAATTATTTCCCTAATTTGGACTCTGGCAATCAATACGCTATCGAAAAATTAAAGATCACTTAAGAATTAAAATATTATGGTTTTTGGAAGGTTTATTGTGAAATGATTGAATGAACTAACTTTTTAGCCTCAGTGTATGAAGAATCAAATACAAATTTATTTTTAACATCAAAGGGAATAGGTAATAACTCTAGCCACCTAGACACCGTCCAATAAGGATTATTTGGTAATTGGTCGTGGTATAACTTAGCGAGTAATTCGTTATTCTCAAATAATGTTTTTAATGAGTCAGCTAATAAAGCTAGTTCTGTATTTGATGTTTTTTGTGACCAATGCTTTCGTTGCTCAACATCAGCGAACAACAGTTTATCGTTATCTTGTTCAAGTTTAGATAGCTTAACTAAACAACCACATTCAACATCAATTTCTAAGACACCATCCTTCCCTTGTTCAAAGTTAATGACTTCAACCCAACTACCCCAACGGTAAGCCTGATTAATATTCTGTTTGTTAGATGAAATGACAAATCCGCCTAACTGGGAAGCTAGCCCAACCATTTTTAAATAACGAGGTTCAAAAATTCTTAAACGCGTAATACCACCCGGTAATAAGAATAAATCTAGTGGAAAAACTGGGAGATTAGTTGTTTTAGCTGACATAATGGGCCCTCTTTAATAAAAAAATGTGCATAACAATATGCTCACTTGACAGTACGAAGGTGTTGCTAAAATAGTTCATCAATATCGTAAAGCGAATAACAATCAATTAAACTAATTGAGATAGACATGTTATTCGCAACTTGCTAATGGCGCTTGTTTGTCAAAAAATAGTGTTACATTAGCGACGTTAACACCTAATTTATGAATAGCAGTTTTATTAATGACTCGATACTTGTCTATTTTGTACATCCAATCATTCATGCTCACGTCATAAGTAGTATCATCGACTGGTAAAGTTAAAGTATATTTTAGCTGAAAAGCAAAACCTTGATGCTCACCAATGGCCTCCCCAACCACATCTTCCGCAGTCCCAATGTAACGTCCATCAACTTGCTGTGAAAAATGCCAATTGCGATAACTTATTTCACCATCATCAAAAAAGAATTTTTCAGCCAATATTCCATCTTTACCTTTCCAAGTTCCTTTCAACTCAACACAAAAACGTCTAGTAACTACATTACTAGCATCTTGAATGGTCCCCCATGCGATGACATTGCCATTAAAATACTCTTTAATATCAAAATTACTAGTTTGACTTGAATAATCACTCAAATCTTGAGTACAACTGACTAAAGCAAAGCTACTGAGTAGCAGTACTACTGGAGGATTAACGTATTTCATGATTTTATTCCTAATAATGTATCACGCAGTTCTGGCTGTGAAGTATTCTCCGAAAACCAAATAGCCATAAAAATGTTCCTGAAATCCTTACCATCAATTTGTCCAATGAAACGTTCATTGTAATAGAAAGCACTGTTATTACCTTGAGCAACAAAAGCTAATTGATCACCCTCTTTAATATCAGGCCACATATTACGGAGTTGTTCTAGATAAGAGCTATACCGCTCACTAGCAAAACCAAGGTGCACCCACTGTTCAATAGTTTTCTTTATGAGTTGTTTGGATTCAATACTTTTAAGATATTTAATTTGATACACTATAACCCCTTCCGGGTCAGGATATACGCCACTACTTGTTGATAATTGACTTTGATAAATATCCCAAATAAACACCGAAAAGGTTGCCCTGCCTACCTGTATCGTTGCTGTTGATTTTAACAATTCAGATAGACTATTTTTCCATTGATCTGGTTCCTCAGCAGGTACTGCAAAGGTTAAGTTGATCAATAGAATTGACGCAACTAACCCTTTAAATAACTTAAGCATACTGTAGGTCTCTCTGTAATATGATTGATTTTAAATAAAAAAATAAAAGGAATAAGCATCCCCAAATTATTGCAAGAATTGAGAAAGTAACAGGTAAACTATAAGCGAATACCACAACACCAAAACTTTCCCCTGCTAAATAACTCAATGGCGCAAACCCGCCTCCTATGAGCAATTGGCTTTTTTTGGAAGCGCTCAGAAAAGTTAAACTATGACAAATAGTGCTTGCAAAACAAGCCCACAATACCATCAACCAAAATGGTGTGAAATTAGCATTTGGAAAAGTAAAAAAGTGGATAAAATGCAAAAAAGAATCCACTGACACACCTATCACAGTAACCAATAATACCAGTCGAATTTCTTTAATTATTTTGGACAAGAATTTAAAATGAATAAATAAAAGGGTTAACGCAACAGGAATAAAAATATTTCCCCAATATAATAAACCAAACCATATAAGGTTAAACCCCAACATATTGATTAACATCATTATCACTCCATGATTACTATGTAATTAGTATTGATATTTAAATACGGCCTCTGATTACATAAAGATCTCTTTTGACAGATAGAATCATTCGATATTCACTACTTAAACAATCCAAAAGAAGTAAAGGTTCAGGTATAAAACCAATATTAAAAAGTGCTTAATAATCAGATTAAAGCCTACAAAGTGATCATTAATATAGTTATAATGTATGGATAATGAATTAATAATCTTTACAATCACTTATGATTATTTCTTAATAAAGTATTGGTAAATTATTTTAAGGCCGTTGAATAGCTTAAAATAGTAGACCACATAATAGCGAGGCTTTATGTTAGCAAAACGAATTATTCCATGTTTGGATGTAAAAGATGGACAGGTAGTTAAAGGTGTACAATTTCGTAACCACGAGATTATAGGCGATATCGTTCCACTTGCTAAACGTTATGCAGAAGAAGGCGCAGATGAGTTAGTTTTTTACGATATTACTGCCAGCTCTGATGATAGAGTGGTCGATAAAAGCTGGGTTAGCCGAGTTGCTGAAGTCATCGATATCCCATTTTGTGTTGCAGGCGGTATCAAAACAGAAGAAGACGCAAAACGCATTTTACAGTTTGGTGCAGATAAAGTTTCTATCAACAGCCCTGCGCTTGCAGATCCAAGCCTTATTAATCGTCTAGCTGAAAAATTTGGTACGCAATGTATTGTTATTGGCATTGATTCATACTTTGATGAAGAAACGGGCCAACACCAGGTTAAACAGTTTACAGGTAATGAAGCAGCTACAGTAACAACCAAATGGAACACTTTTGATTGGATAAAAGAAGTACAATCACGTGGTGCCGGTGAAATAGTATTAAACGTAATGAACCAAGATGGCGTACGTTGCGGATATGATATTGACCAACTTTCTCAAGCACGTGCTATTTGTCATGTGCCATTAATTGCATCGGGCGGTGCCGGTGAAATGGTTCATTTTGCAGATGTATTTAATAAAGCTGATGTTGACGGTGCTTTAGCAGCCAGTGTATTCCACAAACAAATAATTAATATTGGTGAGTTAAAATCTTACCTTAAAACAGAAAAGGTAGAGATACGTTTATGAGTTTAATGAAAGAAGAGCAACTAGCAACGTTAGATTGGGAAAAAGTAGATAACCTAATGCCTGTTATTGTACAGAACCAAGTTTCAGGTAAAGTATTAATGCTAGGTTATGTTAATGAAGAATCATTAGCAGCAACACTTGAATCTGGTAAAATGACTTTTTTTAGCCGTACAAAACAACGTTTATGGTGTAAAGGTGAGCAGTCAGGTAACTTTTTAAATGTAGTTGAAATCAGTTCAGACTGTGATAACGATACGTTATTAGCGATTGTAAACCCAATCGGTCCAACTTGCCATTTAGGCAATGAAACTTGTTTTAAAAATGAACAAGAGCCTTCATTAAGTTTCATCTCTGACTTAGAGCAAGTAATCAAAAGCCGTAAAGGTGCTGACCCAAAGAGCAGCTACACAGCTAGCTTGTATGCACGAGGTACAAAACGAATCTCACAAAAAGTCGGTGAAGAAGGTGTTGAGGTTGCACTAGCAGCAATGGCAAAAGATATGGATGAGTTAACTTGTGAAAGCGCTGATTTACTATATCACTTAACTGTCTTATTACAGAATGAAGGCCTATCGCTTTCGGATGTTGCTGATAAATTAGCTGAACGTCATAGTAAGTAATTAGATATTAACCCTAAATTAAAAACCGCTCACAGTTATGTGTCAGCGGTTTTTTACATTTAAAAATATGAATTGATTAAGATTTTGACCTATTCCACATCATCATACCAGCCAGAGCAGTTAATAGAATGAAGAACATACTAGGCTCAGGCACTTTTACCGGGTAAGTTGAATTATTAGCATCAGGGTCATAACTAATTACACCTGTGAATAATGCATCATGCACTTCACCATTTTGTTGAAAATTATTAACAACCAATGAACCTTCAATAGGCGTGGCATTAGTAAGGTCTGCAAAAGGTGCCAATACACTACCATTGATTTGTTTAACTAAATCAATTTCAGTCGCCTCAAAGAAATTCCAAATAATATTCTCTCTAAAAACATCACTAGTAATATTACCCACGGCATTACCTAAATTTGAATCATTAATCATCTCACCAGACACATTAATAATGATAGTTGAGGGAGACTGACCGTTTAAATCAATATCATACTGTTGTATCAGATTATTCTCGAAAAAACTTTCAGAAGTAATGTTAAAGACTGCTGGGTCATTTCCAACTGAATCACCGACGTTAAATGATGCAGCCGATGGCTGATTGTTGGATGATGTTAACAAAACAGAGTTAACAGCTAGTTCTGATAAATAACCTGAAAAGTTAATAAATTCAGATTTAATTAAATCAAAGTCATATTGTGATGCATCATTTGATACTGAATTTGAATTAATATTACCATTATTAGTTCCGGCAATAATCACTTCATGCCCATTTGCATTGACTGTTGTGCCTGAAGATAAGTCACTACCAACAACCAGCACACTACCAACAGATGAATCATTTTGAGCTAAATGAGTGCCATAGTTAGAAGCAGAGCCTGATAGATCACCCGCTACAATAGTTTTACCTTCAACTTCACTCGTTGATGTTAAATCATTTAACACCACTAAGTTATATTCATTCAACGTCTCGATAGGACCAGCTAAGCTGAAATGAGCATAACAGGTTAATGCCACACCCATTAATGTGTTTAATTTTTTCATTTGAGTATCTCAAAGATTATTGTTTATTTACAAGTTTATGCAAATATTAAGCCAAAATAGTTAAGTGATTGAAATGTATCAAAGCAAAAGCTAATCAATAAGTAGTAGTTTAAGTAATGTAAGGTTTATCGACAAATAACAGTCTAAATAGAACCAACACAGCAACTTTAACTTAAAGTTAATCTAGCTTAACACTAGTATCAATCTCTCTTATCAACCTATGGTGGTCGTTATGATTAAATTCGTTACCATAAATATCTAGCATCATGTGCTGCGAGTATTGTAACTTATCACCTGATAGGGTCATTTTTTTCTGTAATGATTTAGTTGATGCTTTACTTTGTAAAAATGCAGACTCGGTAATTGGCCAATTAGGGCAATTTAAACGCGCTTCAACTTCAAACACAGTTGAACGTTTTGTAGTAGCCTTACCGCCAGCCAGAACAGAAAGCCCACGGGGTATGGTCAAAGAGTTGATCACATTCTCAGTACCTTGCTCCCATAACCAATAACCTACTTCGCGATGGATGATTTTTCCCGTCGAGTTTCTTTGTACTAACTGAGAGTATTGTACTGCGCTCAACGCTTGCTCTTCGGCATTAGATGTTTCGCCTGCTTCTATAAAAACAAGAGTTTCAAAGTAGTCATTAAGTTCAGTTGAGCCATCTGCTTCAGGTGATTTATCTTTACCTTTATTGCCTTTCCATGTACCAATTAACCCAGCTAATGGTCCGTAATCGATTGGGTCTTGCTCCTGCATATTGTTGCCTTTTTATTATTAGTAATTGGGGGGAAAGATTTCGAGCAGGATTATATAGAAATATCAGGAGCTTTAGTAGAGATTACTACTTTAGTGTAGTGGCAGAGTGATGGACTGGTAAGCAGTTATTTAACATTAACTGCTTACCACTTCTTTAATTAACCATTGGCGGTTTGTTTTCTTTTTTTATATGCACTGATAACCAACTCAATAGCTGATAATAAGATGAGGGTATAACCTAACGTTTCTGTGCCCTCTTCTACAATATTTTTAACGATACGGACATATTGTTCGCCCATCACCGAATGCCAAAATGAACCACGCCCCATTAGTCGTGAAAACGCAACAAGCGTAATAAACCCAGATAAGAACACGCCATAACTTGGCAGAGTAGTGTAGGCTTTTAAAGCCTTATATACCTGTGAGAACTGACCTCGTAATGAACATAATAACCCGATGAAAATCATACACACCAACATCTGCCAAGCACCATCAAATGCATGATGATCCAATAGCGAGTCAGACTCCCTAACAAACATCATAGCTAATAACGCAGCTAAGATTTTACCAATAATATTTGATGCTTTATCTAACTTAGCTGCCCATAAAAACAACATACAACTACTGAAAGTTAATAGGTCTTGTAGATGTTCTGTTAATGTATGTTCGCTATATTCGGCATGAGTATGAAGTTGGTAACCTTCCATATCAATCAATATTGCCACTACAAAGACAACAATTAAATAGAGTAAAGCGCGGAGTAAAAACATAAATAGGGTCTACCATGATTATTTCATCTCAACATATTTAATGAGATGAATGAGTAAAAAATTGATTTCGTATAGCTCAATAGCCTATTAACGATCTCAACAGCACAAATTTATAAATTACACTTTTAAAATACCAATCATGCTCAATAACTTCTCTATCACATTAGGAGTTAAGCTATAGAATACAATTGCATAAACAAGCACTCTTCAGCGATAACTTGAATAGTAAATTACTATTTCTCTAATAAGATTACCAAAGAGCCTATGAGGGGGAACTCTTAACGCTGCGACTTTATCAACGCCATTAATTACTTGCTCTACATTCATAAAATAGAGATTAGTGGTTTCATGTTTTTGATAAGAGCTTTAATGAAAATGGAATTAATTCATTCATTCATGATGAAAGAATGGTTTAATATTCTTTAATACTCATCAATTTAAACTCATTAATCCTTTAATGATGGTTCAATACTTTTATGGTAACTATATTAAATAATTGAAGTTGCTTGCTTTATAAAGTCTAATTAATAAAGTGCAGGATTATAACAATGCTAGAAGAGTAATACAGCTGTTTTAACAAAGTATTTACACTATTCTTTATAAAAAATAACAAGTAGAAACTCTGTTAGGAAATGAGCAAAGCTACCCCAGAAAAGAGGTAGCTTTGAATAGACTAATGTTGCTTTAAAGCACGCTTAACAAAGGCTTTAGTTCGCTCATGTTCAGGATTAGAAAATATCTGTTGAGGTGTGCCCTGCTCTACAATGTAGCCATCTTCCATAAAGATAACGCGATCCGCGACTTCTTTAGCAAATTGCATTTCATGGGTGACCACTATCATGGTTTGTTTCTCTAGAGCTAATTGTTTCATTACAGCGAGTACTTCATCAACCCACTCAGGATCTAAAGCTGAAGTTGGTTCATCAAATAAGATAACTTCACCTTTTGCAGCCATTGCCCGAGCGATCCCCACACGTTGTTGTTGTCCACCTGAAAGTTGCGAAGGGTATACATTAAGCTTCTCAGCTAAACCAACTTTCACTAAGATGGCTTCAGCAGTTGATAACGCTTCTTGCTTAGGAACTTTCCAAACCGTAATTAAACTTTCAGCAACATTTTGTAATGCGGTTTTATTGGCGAACAAAGAATAATTTTGAAATACAAAACTACTTTGTTTGCGCAATTCAGTAATATCTTTAGCTTTATGGCTCAAAGCATCGATACTCGCAGGCCCGATAGTAATATTACCTGTAGTTGGTGTTTCAAGGTAATTTAAGCAACGAAGTAATGTTGATTTACCAGTACCTGATGGACCGATAATAACCACTATTTCACCCTTTGCTACTTCAAAGTCAATCTCTTTGAGTACTGCTAGATCACCAAATTTTTTACTTAACTGAGACACGCTGATCATGATTAATAGGCCTTATTAAGTTTATATTCTAATAGATGCTGGATACGAGTGAAGAAGATAACCACCACCCAATAAATTACCGCTACGGCTAAAAAGCTTTCAAAAAATTTAAAGCTAGAAGAAGCTTCCATTTGTGCTTTAGCCATAATTTCAGCCACCCCAAGAGTGAAAGCCAAAGAGGTACTTTTAATCATATCGATAAAGTAGTTCATCAAAGATGGTGTCGCAACACGTGAAGCTTGAGGCAATATAACGCGTTTCATCGCCTGTAAACGTGTCATACCAATACTTAAACACGCTTCCATTTGAGACTTATCAATACCTAATATAGCGGCACGAATACTTTCCGCCATATAAGCAGAAAAGTGTAATGATAGGCCAATAATAGCGGCAGTGAAGGCATCCATACCCACAAAGATAGGCATGAATTGTGGAAAGCCATAATACAGAAGAAACAACTGCACCAATAAAGGTGTTCCACGGAAAAATGAAATATACAGTGATGCAAGGTGTTGAATAAAGGCAATTTTAAATACTCGCACTAGGGCTAAACCTAACGCGAGTATCAATGCAAATAAGAACCCCCAAAGTGCCATTTCCATCGTTACCCCAAGATACTTAAGTAAAATGGGCATTAATTCAATTATGTATTGAAGGTCAAAAGAACTTTGCATAAAAACGACTCTTTAAGGATTAATATTATTGTGTAATGTCTGTACCAAACCACTTATCTGAAATTTCAGCTAATTTACCATCAGCGCGCATTGCCGCTAATGCAGTATTAACTTGGTCACGAATAGCTAATTGCGATGGTTTGTTTAAAAATGGCATTGCATTTTTAATTTCTTCGAATGGGTGGCCAGCTAATTGTAATGGTAAACCTGCTTCTTTGATTAATTGTACTGAAGAAACACGGTCCATAACAAACGCATCTGCACGGCCAAGCGCTACATCTTGTTCAATACCTGTATCGTAAGTAACAATGTTGATTTCGTTGTTAGTATCGTATTTACGTAATACTTCTTCGAAGTTACTGCCTAAGTTAACTGCCACTTTCTTACCTTTTAGGTCTTCGATACCTTGAATATCATCACGACCTTTACGAACCGTCACTTGAACACCATCAATCACGTAAGGAGTTGAGAATGCATATTTAGCAGAACGCGCTTCAGTGATAGTAATTTGGTTAGAAATAGTATCGATATGACCTGCTTCTAACATACCAAATAAACCAGAGAAACTTGCAGTTATAAATTCAACTTTGTAATCAGAGCGTTTTGCAATTTCATTCCATACATCAACTTCAAAGCCTTGTAGTTTATCTTGCTTAGAAAAGGTAAATGGGAAATAACGACCAGACATACCGACTTTAACAGTTTCTTGTGCAAATGCCGGAACAGTTAATAAGCTGCTTGCTGCTACGAAAGCAATCAGTGCCTTTTTAAAAAATAATTTCATAGTAATCCCTATCTAGGTAATGTTTCCAATATGCTAATTAAGATCCACCTATTTTCAGTAGCAAGATAATTATCTTTAACAACTAAAAATAACGTCTAATTACCATTATCAGTGTTAGCTATAGTAAAAGTGTCATTAAACGTATTTATTATTGTTTAATGAGGTAATTATTATTCCAATAATCTAAATGGTTTATAAATAAAATGAGATAAAACGCAGTTAATAAAACGATCTAGCTTTTATACATAGTCAGTTTGTTACTATTAACACAATCTTTGTTTATAAATTAAACTAAATGATTATTTATCAGAAAAACAGCTGAATTCTACCGTAAAATCAATGTTTAAATCATCAAAATAATTGATTCTAAAGTAAAACAAAACCATTCAACCGGAAATGTGCAGCGAATAGTAAACTACTCTTGCTACTCTGTCGTTTAAGATTTTATAACTTAATGTTATATAATAGAGAGTTAGATATAGCCGTGAATAGGATAGAGCGAGTTAACAGCGATTAACCAATAGCAATATAATCAGTATGGTTTTTAATACGTGAAATCCAGGCAAGGATTGCAGGATAACCATTTAAATTAAACCCGCCTTCATAAGCCACATGCGTATAGGCAAACAAACAAATATCTGCAATTGAAAAATCGTCGCCTACTAAAAAGGGATGCTCTTGCAATCTCACTTCCATCACTCCCAAGGCTTTTTTGCCACCTTCTTGTTTGCTCGCTAGCTCCTGCAACTTGTCTGCTGGGCTACCTAAATATTTATGAATAAACCGCGCTACAGCGATATAAGGTTCATGGCTGTATTGTTCAAAGAACATCCACTGCATGCAAATGGCTTGTTGGTATTGAGACTCAGGAAATAATTCACTTTTTTGTGCTAAATAATAAAGGATGGCATTGGATTCAGACAAAAATTGTTTATCTTCAGTGACTAATAATGGAATTTTAGCATTGGGATTCATGGCTAAAAAATGATCAGTTCGGGTTTCCCCTTTTAAAATATCAACTTCTACCCAATCATGTTTAATTTGTAATAAAGCGCATAATAATTTCACTTTATAACAGTTACCTGAAAGGCTATCTCCGTATATGGTTATTGGCATACTCTGTCCTTAGGGTACTGCAAGTACCGTACAGTTACACAAATCATCACTTTCAAATGAGGTAGTATCCCCTGCAACCAACCCTGGTACAGGAAACACTCTAACGGTTAATGGTTTATTTAATCTGAAGGCCATCGTCCCAGTATCACACATTAAAGCAGATAGCTTATGGCTTGGTGTGTTACCGGGAATAGGTACTGTATCTAAACCAATTCCACACACCGCACTGTATGTTAATAATGCGCGAATATCAAAATTTGCGGCATGACTACCAACTGCTAACCCACGATCTTCTGTTAAGGCTAACATTAACCCTGAAAAGCCCACCAGCGGCATAGTCTTAATAGATTTAAACACCCTGGTTAATAGCGAAGATGCTTCCACTGTGCCAGCCGCTCCAAAGTATTCAACCCCCATTAATTCGTAAACTTCCGTCATGCTCGCACAATTTTTAGAAGGTGCGGCTGAACTGTCTAAGCCTGCAAAACGATAGGGTATTTCCTCAATGTCATCAATTATTTTTTGAAGCTGATCAACATGTTGCTGTATTTGTTGTACTAATGCCTGGTGATAGCCTTCATATAATGTTTGACGCTCAAGTGTTGAGTTAAGTGAATTAAAGGCCTTGAGTGTTGCAACAAGCAAATCAGGTGTTTCTAAGCCAATCACAAACGTATTTGTATGAGCACTATCAACATAACTAGCAGGAAAATACGGAATAAGTGGCTGGCAATTAAAGTTAACGGTAAAATTAAAGTTACCTTCTCCCCTTGGAGTCACATCACTAATTTTGCGAACTGTTTTCACCGCTTCGTCAATTAATTTCTTATCCAATAAAAAATGTTGATCAGCAGGGATATTCACACATACATTACATAAATCCCCAAACTCTTTTATCAATTCAGGAATTAAGCTTAACTCATGAGCATTTTTAGCTTCGCCAATGGCAAATCTTAACCTAAGCCCAATGCCCTGATAATGAGTTAAAATAGTATTAAGTTTACGTAAATCATTTTGAGCACTAGTCAAATTAGTTGTATCGATATATTCAGAAAAAGCATTAGTGACAATGCGAATAGATTGAACTTGATATCCCTGACTCTTGAAATCATCTGCTAGAGACACACAAAATTTATTGGCTTGCTCAATCAAGCTCGGCCATTTCCTTTGGTCAAAATCAAACTTAAGAAAAGTCGTGATGGTTCTTACTTTACACAAGGATTTATCTAACAATAATTCTGGGAACTGCATTTACGGCCCTCTATAATCAATCAAATTAATAAAATAGGTCTTTCTCACATTATCATAATTATCAACAAATTAAATATAAAACTAAGCGTCGTGAAACAATAAAACTTAGTGTATTAGGGTAAATTAAATAGCCAAAGTTTTTGAATAAGGAATACCTTAGTGACATTAAATACCATGCCATTAGGACGTCGCATTAATACCCTATGTTTTATATTTTACTGCATGACATTGGTGATTAGTCTTCATACCCTTTGGCAAACTAGCTATCAGTCACTACAAATTAGTAACCAGCAACAGCTTGAACGTTTTAAACGTCACTTAGACAGTCAGCTCGGCCATTATTCGTTCATTCCGCAATTAGTATCTCGTCAAGATGTTATTTTTAAAGCGTTTCAATTTCCTGATAATCAGTCCGTTATCGATAGTACCAATAAACACTTAGAGTCTATCAATCACATTGTCAGCGCCTCAGATACTTATCTACTCGATAAAAGTGGAACAACGATTGCGGCCAGTAATTGGCAAAAAGAAACCACATTTATTGGCAACAATTTTAATTTCCGCCCCTATTTCAATGAAGCAATACAGGGAAGACAAGCCCAATATTTTGCCTTAGGCTCACGATCAGGCAAACGAGGTTATTATTTCTCATACCCAGTTCATAATGGGATACAAGTGATTGGTGTGATCGTCGTTAAAATGGACTTATCGTTAATTGAAAAAGACTGGGTAGGTAAAGAGCAACATTTTTTAGTCACTGATAACGATGGTATAGTGTTTATATCATCCAGAGAGGATTGGTTATTTCATAGCTTAACGCCATTAACTCAACAGCAAAGATCAATGATCAAACAGGAAAAACGATATTTACAACGTATTATAAAATCTCTGCCCCCTATTTATGGCGATCTAAAAAAACAAGCAAACATACTTACATTGGCCAATAAAAAAGCCTTTTCTAACTACTATTTATCACTATTCACGGTATCTGAAGATAAACAATGGACGGTGAGAGTCTTCGCTCCAATTGCACCTATTATCATCGACTTACTGATCTTAACGCTGATAATTACCCTAGTATATTTACTAATTTATTTATCACTAATCATTATCAAACAACAATTACATAGACATCAAGAACAAGCACGCATTGAAGCAAAAACTAAGCAAACCCTAGAAATGACAGTATTAGAAAGAACCTCTGCACTACAAGCCGAAATTGAAGAAAGACATAAAGCAGAAAGTGCCCTTCGCTCCACACAAAAAGAACTTATACAATCTGCAAAATTAGCTGTATTAGGACAATTGTCCACCAGCATTAGTCATGAACTTAATAACCCTCTTTCAGCGATAAGAAGTTATGCAGACAATGCGATTATTTTTCTACAAAGAGATAAGCTGGAAAACGTACATGAAAATTTAATGCGAATTACCTCATTAACCGAACGCATGGCCAAAATTAGTGCACAACTAAAATCCTTTGCAAGGAAGTCTGATGGTGAACTGCAAATTGTTGCATTACAACCCATTATCTTAGCAGCACAGGAATTACTTAAAGCGCAATTTAAAAACAAACAAGTACAACTCGTATTAGATATGCCAACACATTTTATCCATGTCAAAGCAGATGCAATTCAATTAGAGCAAATACTCATTAATCTACTATCAAATGCTTTACAGTCGATGCAAAACACCCAACAAAATCAAATAAAAGTGCGTCTTACTAACACAAAACATAAGGCAACGATAAGTGTACTGGATGAAGGTACAGGCATAGATATAAACCACCTTCCACGTTTATTTGAACCTTTCTTTACCACTAAGGAAACTGGCTTAGGTTTAGGGTTATCTATTTCCCAACAAATTATCAATAATATGCAAGGCAAGTTAACCGCTCGAAATAGACAAGAGCAAGGTGCTGAATTCACTGTTAGCCTACCTATTTATATGCCTAATCAACAGCTCAACTCGAATAAGATTAAGGAGCCAAATCAATGATATTTTTTATTGATGATGAAGATGATATGCGTATCGCTCATCAACAAAGTTTTGCATTAGCCAACATAGAAGCGCAATGTTTTGCCGATGCAGAATCGGCATTAGTTGCAATGCAAAGTACATTACCGTTAATGATCATTTCTGATATCCGTTTACCCGGCATCACAGGCTTACAATTGTTAAACACACTTCAACAAAAAGATGCAAATTTACCGGTCGTATTAATTACTGGCCATGGTGATATCTCTATGGCCGTAGAAGCCATTAGAAATGGAGCCTATGATTTTATAGAAAAACCCTTTGCGTCAGATAGATTAATTGAAATAACTCGTAAAGCCATTGAAAAAAGGCAATTGACTCTAGAAAACCGCGAATTAAAAAAAGCACTTCAAAGTAAAGATACTCTAGGCCCCAGAATCATAGGTAACACTCCAAGTATTATTGCCTTAAAACAAATGATTTATAGAGTTGCAGATAGTCATGCCGATATACTCTTATACGGTGAAACAGGAACTGGCAAAGAGTTAGTCGCTCGCTCCCTGCATGAGCAAAGCCAACGTAGTAGTCATAACTTTGTAGCAGTAAACTGTGGCGCAGTCCCTGAAAATTTAATTGAAAGTGAATTATATGGCCATGAAAAAGGCGCATTTACTGGTGCCGACTCACAACGTATTGGTAAGTTTGAATATGCACAAGGTGGCACCCTATTCTTAGATGAAATAGAGTCTATGCCAATGCAGGCACAAGTTAGGTTATTAAGGGTATTACAGGAACGCACATTAGAAAGAGTAGGATCGAATAAAGCTATCGATTTAGACATCAGGATCATAGCAGCCACTAAAGTTGATTTAAAAGAAACAGAACACTTCCGACAGGATCTTTATTACCGTTTAAACATGGTGACCCTAGATTTACCACCTTTACGTCAGCGTAAAGAAGACATTGCCCCTCTGTTCCATCACTTTTTATTAGTGGCAGCAGCTAGGTACGGTAAAGCAGCGCCAGCATTACCCGCTGATTCATTACAAGCATTAATCAGTCATGACTGGCCAGGCAACGTAAGGGAACTAAGAAATGCTGCAGAACGTTTTATTTTATTAGGCAGTTTGTCAGACTTAAACCACGCAAATAATAATATGAGTGCAGGATTAAGTTTATCTGAACAAGTAGAAGTTTTTGAAAAAACGCTTATTGAACAAGCTTTGAGCCTGAGTAACGGGAGTATTAAAAATACCATGGAGGCATTAACCTTACCGCGTAAAACACTATATGACAAAATGCAGAAACACGGCTTACAAAAACAAAACTTTAAAAATGAAGACTAACTTCTTCGTAAAAATAGTTTGATTGCTTGTGGATTAGCATCGTGAATCTGGAATTATTTCTTTAGTGTGTCCTTCTTTCTCTTATAAAAATGCTGGAATTGTAAGTTCCAGCATATAATCATAAACAGTGTGGTAAGCATTCTGTAGTATTATTTAGTGATCACTTCAGGCCCCATCATTAAATTAGGTAACCAAGTCGACACACTCGGCACATAAGTCACAATAATCAAAAAGATAAACATAACCCCCACTAAAGGTAATGATGCTTTGACTACTTTCATCATGGACAATTTAGCCACTCCCGCAGTCACAAATAGATTTAGCCCCACTGGTGGTGTGATCATTCCTATTTCCATGTTCACTACCATCATGATGCCAAGATGAATTGGATCAATGCCTAAAGCAATTGCAATAGGAAACACTAAAGGCGCAACAATTATCAACAAACCGGAAGGTTCCATGAATTGACCGCCGACCAGTAACAGCAGATTAACCACAATCAAAAACTCAATGGGTCCAAGTCCTGCCGATAACATAGACTCAGTGATCATCTGAGGAATACGTTCTTCAGTCAGTACGTGTTTAAGAATTAAGGCATTAGCAACAATAAACATTAACATAATAGTCAGTTTACCCGCTTCATAAAGCGTTTTACGTGTATCCTCGTGACAAAACACATGCATTGCTTTTAACCAATATGCTTTACGTTTTTTATGGTCAGGCTCTTTCTCCGCTAACGGTCCCATATCCTTATAAACAAAATTACAAATGATAAAGGCATATACAGCGGCTACAGCGGCAGCTTCAGTAGGCGTGAATACACCGCCATAAATACCTCCAAGAATAATAACAATCAGTAATAATCCCCATCCAGCATCTTTTGCGGAATTAAACACTTCACCCCAACCCACGAATGGTTGTGCAGGGATATTTTTATAACGAGCATAGATATAGATAGCTAACATCAGCATCAGTCCAGCTAATAACCCTGGTATAACACCCCCTAAGAACATACGGCCAACAGAGACATCAGTCGCTGCTGCATAAACAACCATTACAATAGAAGGTGGTATGAGAATTCCTAACGTTCCCGCATTACAGATAACACCTGCGGCAAACTCTTTGGTGTAACCATTCTTTACCATCCCAGCAATAACAATCCCCCCAATTGCGACAACGGTTGCAGGTGAAGATCCAGATAAAGCTGCAAACATCATACAAGCAACCACGGATGCCATAGCTAATCCGCCACGAAGTGAACCTACTAAAGCGATAGCGAAACGAATAATACGTTTAGCTACGCCACCAGTGGCCATAAAGCTAGAAGCTAAAATAAAGAAAGGAATGGCTAATAAGGTGTAATGTCCTGTAAACGCATTAAGTAAAGTTTGTGCAATCGACGCTAGAGAAGCATCAGAGTGAATTAATAAAAAGACAATACTAGAAGCACCTAAGGAGATAGCAATAGGTACACCAATCACCATCAATATAATTACCATAATAAACAGCATTAACATCGCCATTAACTTTTCTCCCTTTCATTGTCTTTACCTTGAATAATGACTTGTTGTTCAACATTGTTTTCTTGGTCATGCAATGCATCAACTTTTTCTTCAGCTTCGTGACTTGCAATCATTCTGTCGGCTGAGTTGTTAATAATGTTCCAAGCTATTTGTAAAAACCTAAAGGTCATTAACGCCATTGATAGTGGTAATGCAAAATAAGGAATGAATCGAGGTAACCTTTCGTATCGTTCCCCCTCGTTAAACCAATCAGATAAGAACTGTAGAATATCAGGCATCGGAATATCTTCTGTTTCATACCAAGCACGGTCAGTAATAAACGGCACCCAATAATTCCAAGAACCAATCAATAGTGAGATTGAGAAGAATAGGCAAGTCGCCACAGCCAATAGCGCACAGGTTTTTTTCACCCCAGCAGGAACGATATTTATAACTACATCAACACCAATATGGGAATGTTTTTTCACACCATATGAAGCACCTACCAAAACCATCCATGCAAACATAAACACAGTCAGCTCTAATGCCCATAATATGTTGTCATTGAATACATAACGGACAATTACATTCGCAAAAGTTAACAGTGTCATCAACCCTAGAAAAACAGCGATTAATGTCTCTTCGATATGATCTGTTATTTTTCCAACTCGAGTAAATAGCGTATTTGTCATTAATAACTCCTTCTGCAATGACAACCTTGAAAAACGGCATCCTTGTAAGTGAATCTTACAAGGATGCTTAAGTTAAAGATTATTAATTATTTGATGCTTGAGCTGCTTCAAGCAGATCACTACCAATATCTTTTTCAAACTTTTTCCAAACTGGTTTTAATGCAGTTACCCATTGTTGACGTTGCTCAGCCGTTAAAGTGCGCACCACGCCACCCGCTTTAATAATGTTTTGTTTATTTAACTCATTAACTGCTGTTGATTCGCTATTACGTACTTCTGTTACCTCTTTTAAAATAGTCGCGAGTTGTTCACGCATATCTTCTGGTAATCCATCCCACCAATCGCCGGAAGTGACTACTAAGTAATCTAAAATGCCGTGATTACTTTCTGTCACCCCATCTTGAACTTCAAAGAATTTTTTACCGTACGTGTTTGACCATGTGTTTTCTTGACCATCAATAACTTTAGTTTGTAGACCACCGTAAACCTCTTTAAAAGACATTTTCTGAGGGTTCGCACCTAACTGTTCAAATTGAGCGACCAATACGTCAGAGGCTTGTACGCGGAATTTCAACCCTTTGGCATCCTCAGGTAATAATAATGGCTTATTCGCCGATAATTGCTTCATCCCGTTGTGCCAAAACTCTAAGCCTTTTAAACCTCGACGGTTCATTGCATTCTTCAATTTGTCACCTGCATCAGAGTTTTGAAAACGATCGACAGCGGCAACATCATCAAACAAGAATGGAAGGTCAAAGATGCGGTACTTCTTAGTGATTTTTTCAAATTTAGATAGAGAAGGCGCTGCTAATTGAACGTCCCCATTTAACAAAGCTTCTAGCACTTGATTATCATCGTATAATGTAGAATTAGGGAACACTTGCATACAGGCTTTACCGTTCATTTCTTCATTTACACGCTTTTCTAATAGTGAAGCAGCTACCCCTTTCGGGTGTTTATCTGCATTGGTAACATGACTAAACTTAATAACCATTTCGCCTGGGTCACAATTTGCATAAGCTTGTGTTCCTGATAGCAATGCAGCACTACATAGTGAAATAACAGTGAATTTTTTTAACATGTGAAGCTCCTATATCCATATGATGCGCAGTAATGCGCGGCTTTTATTAAGTGATCGAACCGATCACAAATTTTGTTAATATAGAACAGGTATAGCAATGCTCAGGCCAACATTAATAAATGGTGTTCGAGCTAGTATTTACGGTACTTAAGCGAGCTTTAAAAGAATTTTAATTCGACTGGCGATATACTAATGGGTGGAAATTCACCCATTGAAAATAGTGTAATGAGTCAGAACCCATCATTATCAAGGGGACTGTTAGGAAGATAGGAATTTTTATCTCAACCAATAAAAAAGGCCACCGAAGTGACCTTAAATAGGAGAATGATTATTATTGTTTTTTAGCTATTATGCTGTTTACGTCTCGCACTCACTAAGCCAATTAACCCCATCGCAAACACTGCAAGTGTGGTTGGCTCAGGTACTGAAGTTGTTGCGCTAGTAAAGTCGATATTACTAAGTGCACCAGACCCGAAAAAGTTAATTTCAATTGAGTAAACATCCGCCACATCAAAGTACAAACGGTCCCAAGTATTATTACCTCCGGTATAAGGTGTATAGAATTCATCAATGCTTAGTTCATCACCATCAATATCAAATAAATGAATGGCATTATTACTCGTTGATTCATCATATTCTACATCAAAGAAGTCAATACTATTTAACGTAACACTTTCTGAGAAATCGATCGTGAAATATCCCGCAGGACGACTTCCTTCATCATCAGGGTTACTACAAGTAGATGCATCACATGTACTTGGGTTTTCATGAATAACGAGCACATTACCAGGATCAGAAATACCTAAATTCGAGTTATTAACATTTGTAAAAGGTGACTCTAAGTCAGGATCGGCTGTCTTATTTAAAGAAGTATCAAATACTACTGCTAAGTTAGACTCTTTTTGATCTACATTATAACCATTAATAGTCACACCATAAGATGATGAATATTCATCATCAACACGTGTCCCGTTATCTAATTCATCAAATGTGATAGTCGTTGCCGACGCAAGTGGTGCTACAACAGTTGATGCTAATATCATCCAATATTTAAAACTCATCGTTACTCCTTAACATTATTATGATTTCCATAATATTTATGTTCCTTATTATCATTGTCCAAACATAATTATATCTGAATTAACGAAAAAACCTTATATGTCAATAGTAATAATTATTTAACATAATTTGACTATTTCTGTTAAGCGCAATGTTTAAGAAAGCTATTTAGCCTTAAAATCACTTATTAAGAGGTAGCTTCAATATTAGGCATATAATCGCTGTGCTTTTATTAAAGCACCGAATACAACTGAGCTGAATGCATCGGCAACATTAATATCAACATCAGAATAACGTTGTCCAAGTGCTTCTTGAACGAGCGGTGATAGCCCCATACCACCGGTCAAGTAAATGATTTCGGGGTGTTTACCTGCATCTGTGATGGCCTCATCGATCATCACAAACATTTTATCCAACCAATTAACCATAGTTTCAGAGACTTGTTGACGTTCAACGGTCAAACTCAAGGTACTTTCTATAAACGACAAGGATAGCTCTGTCTGATCTTTATTACTCAGATTGATTTTTGCAGATTCAATAGCATGCATTAATTGATGCGTTAAACGTTGTTTTTGTACACGTTGTAATCGCATTAACGGTAATGGGTCTTCACTTTCAAAAATATATTCTGAGATCAATTTAGCCCGTGCAGGTGAATAAAACTCACCCATTAGAGGAATATTATCGATATCGTAAACACCTGAAAACAACATATTAGGGATGGCTCGTCCAGTCTCGGTACGGCCACCACGACCAAACAATGGGGAAACGATGCCTGCAGCTAATGACTTATCAGATACAATCCCACCTTGTCTAATCCCTTTAGTAGCAAATATATCTGCAGCTCTATCTAATTGAGTCGCTTTTTCCTGACTTAACTGGCAGAAAGTAACATCTGAAGTACCACCACCTAAATCCACAACCATCGCATCTGTTACTTTATTAATACTTTGTTCGAAATGATAAGCTGCTGCTAAAGGTTCGTGTATGAAATCGACCTCAGTAAAGCCTACTTTGCTCGCTGCTCGTAACATAAGTGCTTCTGCTTGTTGATTACCCAATTCACCCATAGTTGAATGATAGTTAACTGGCCGAGCAATCACCGCTTTAGTAATCACTTGTGATAACTGCTTTTCAGCACACTGTTTTAAATAAGATAAAAAACGTACCACTAAGGTTTCAAAGCTATCTAACAGACGCTTTGGGATTTTAGCTCCAAGAAAGTTTTTAGGGCTATTCACATACCTTCCTTCATGAGGCGTTTCTAAAAAGGCGTTAAACCCTCGTTCACCAAATAAGATCTCTCCAGCGGATAACATATCATTTAATGTCTGTTCATTAGCTTTGGCATCATGGCTATCAGCACCAGACTCATCGTGGGCGAGATAAATTGCAGAACGTATTTTGTAAGGGTTTTCACTGTTTTCATCAACAACAATTAAGGTCGGTAAATTATCAACTAGCGCAGCAACTGCACAATTACTTGTTCCAAAATCGATCCCAATAAAATCAGCTGTCATAAAAATTCCTAATGCGAAAAATAAAAGTGCGAGATATTACCTTATCCATCAATAAAGTCATCTACATTGAACCGGAAATACTGATAAACACAGCTTGTTAGCTTAATTTACACGCAACAAAGAAGACAACAAATAGACAAACAACTTATTCTTTATGAGTAATGCCCTGATTTAGTGCGTAAACATTTTTTTGTCGTATAATGGTGCGGAATCACTCATCAAAAGATGAATCTAAAATACCGAATTAAGATTAAGCGCATGATTTTAAAAAGAATTTAAAACATGGCATTCATCGTGCTATGTTTCAGGAAGAACAACCTTGTTAATTAAATGTTAAAATGGATTTTAATGGAGGTAATAGCAATGGACGCGTTAACCAATTCTCGACCTAACCTTACTGTGTTATTAATAGAAGACAGGCCTAATCAACATTCTGAATTGAAAAGTTATCTCATCCACCTCAATTATACTATTCGTTTACACATTGATACCCAACAAGCCATTTCATCTACTTGCACTGATATCAGCGCCGACATAATAATCATAAACACACATACTCCTAGTAATCATATTTTAAAAGAACTCTCCAATATCGATAAACTAGCACCCTTACCTGTATTAGTTTTTGCCCAGCAAGATGCACGAGAAATGATTCAATCGACATTAAAAGCAGGCGTCAGTGCCTATATCGTTGGCAATATACAAATGAGCAGATTAACCTGTCTTATCGATGTGGCTATAGAGCGTTTTAACCAACGCCAATTGTTAATCGCAGAACTTAAGAAGACCAAAACGCAATTGGCAGATAGAAAAATAGTAGAAAGAGCAAAAGGTTATATCATGCAAGAAAAGCAAATAACTGAACAACAAGCTTTTAAGTTATTACGGAATATGGCAATGAATAATGGACAATCATTAGCAGCTATTTCAAAAAACATAATTGAAGTTTATAACATGCTCGAGCACAACATGAAGTAACCTCAAAATATCAGATAAATATTCACAATTTTACCGTGTAATTTTGTTATCAACGGCGATAACAAGGTAAACAGAAATATCCTTTACTCTTAATAATAGTGAAGGCTATCAAAGCATAGACAAAGATGTTTATGCTCTAAAGAGCAACGGCGCTCATTAATTACCTAAAACTTTAGGTGATTAGTGGGCGCTTTTTTTTGCATAAAAAAACGACTATACAATAAAAGGATTTTATAATGAGTTGGATTAAACCAGTTAAGTTTGTCGCTAAAAAGCTAGCATTGAGCATTGCAATTTCGGCAACTGTTATCTCTTATTCACAAGCTGATAAAATAGGCTATCCAGAAAAAGAGGAACTGAAATTTGGTTTTATTAAATTAACCGATATGGCACCCATTGCGATTGCATATGAAAATGGTTACTTCGAAGATGAAGGGCTGTACGTAACCATTGAAGCGCAAGCAAACTGGAAAGTGCTATTAAATGGCTTGATTGATGGAAGTTTAGATGGTGCACACATGCTAGCCGGCCAGCCAATAGCAGCAACCATGGGCTTCGGCACTAAAGCACATATCATCACCCCTTTCTCAATGGATTTGAATGGTAATGCGATTACTGTTTCAAATGAGATTTGGGAAAAAATGAAGCCTAATATTCCTAAGCAAGCCGATGGTAGACCTGTCCACCCTATTAAAGCAGATGCATTAAAGCCAGTAGTAGAATCATATAAAGCTGAAGGAAAGCCCTTCAATTTAGGCATGGTATTCCCAGTATCCACACATAACTATGAACTAAGATATTGGCTAGCTGCTGGTGGTATTCATCCAGGTTTCTACGCACCACACAAAGGCGATACCAGCGGTCATATTGATGGGGATGCTATCTTGTCGGTCACTCCACCACCACAAATGCCCTCAACTTTAGAAGCTGGCACCATTTATGGTTACTGTGTAGGTGAACCATGGAACCAACAAGCTGTATTTAAAGGTATTGGTGTACCAGTGGTCACCGATTATGAGATATGGAAAAACAACCCAGAAAAAGTATTCGGTTTAACTGCTGAGTTTGCTGAGAAATATCCTAATACGACTATCCGACTAACCCGTGCATTAATACGTGCAGCAATGTGGTTAGATGAGAATGACAATGCTAACCGTCCTGCCGCTGTGAAAATTCTCTCGCAATCTAACTACGTAGGCGCTGATTATGAAGTAATTGCAAACAGCATGACAGGTACATTTGAATATGAAAAAGGCGATAAACGTGACGTCCCTGATTTCAACGTATTCTTTAGACACAATGCAACTTACCCATACTACTCAGATGCTATTTGGTACTTAACGCAAATGCGTCGTTGGGGTCAAATCTCAGAGCAGAAATCTGATGATTGGTACAAAGACTTAGCGAAAAAAGTATATCGCCCTGACATCTATCAAGTTGCAGCTCAATCCTTAATTGACGAAAAAATGGCAGATGCAAAAGACTTTCCTGATTTCACTACAGAAACAGGTTACCGAGCACCTCAACAACACTTTATCGATGATTTAGTGTATGACGGCAACACACCAAATGCTTACATCGATGCATTTGAAATTGGACTTAAAAAGAGCGACAAGCTCTAAATTAAGTTTAGGTAAAGTAATAAACAGTTAAGAAAGTAAGACCAATCACCTTCAATCAATACACTTAGTTGAAGGCGATTGGTAAGCATCTTAGGTTCTGTCTTAGACAAGGTAGAACCTAAGTATAAAGCGTTAAACAAGGAATAGTTATAATGACGACTAGCTCAGTAAGTAGCAAATCAACCCTTTCATCGCCAACAAACGTGAAGCTAAAACAGTTTGTTAAAAGTACAACGAAGATACTTGCCCTACCATTGTTAGGTATCATGGTCTTTTTGTTGTTATGGAGTATTGCAGCAAAAAATATACATACTTCATTAGGTGAATTCCCCGGTCCAAATGCAGTACTTAACCAATTTAGCTCCCTCTATAATGAACATACTGCGGAAAGAGATAAAGCTGAAAAATTTTACGAGCGCCAAGAAATTCGTAATGCAAAACGAATAGAATCAGATCCTACTTATGTCCCTAAAATTAGAAAATATACTGGTAAAGAAACCTTTTTAGATCAGATCATCACCAGTTTAATTACCGTAACAAGTGGTTTCTTACTAGCAGCAATTATTGCTATTCCATTAGGTATCGCCATGGGGTTAAGTAAAAACCTTAACTCAGCCATCAATCCTATTATTCAAATATTTAAACCGGTTTCGCCATTAGCTTGGTTACCACTGGTTACTATGGTCGTGAGTGCACTTTATGTATCAAACGACCCACTAGTATCAAAGTCATTTGTTAATTCACTACTAACTGTAACATTATGTAGTTTATGGCCTATGGTAATTAATACCTCTATTGGTGTGTCATCGCTGGATCAAGACTTAAAAAATGTAAGTCGTGTCTTACGTTTACCAATATTGACGCATATTCGAAAAATTGTATTACCAGCTTCTGTGCCAATGATATTTACCGGTATGCGTTTATCTTTTGGTGTGGCTTGGATGGTACTTATTGCCGCAGAAATGTTAGCGCAAAACCCAGGTCTAGGAAAATTTGTATGGGATGAATTCCAAAACGGCAGTTCAGATTCTTTAGCGCGCATTATGGCAGCAGTTATCGTGATTGGTTTCATTGGTTTTATCTTAGATAGAGGCATGTTACAGCTACAGCGCCTTGCATCTTGGGATAAATCTGCAACAACAGTTTAATAAGCGTTGCATAACAGTAGCAACATTAGAAATGTAAGGAACAAAAATGAGCACATTACTTGATATAAGCCATATTGACATGGTTTTCCCGACACCAACAGGCGGTTTTACAGCGCTAAAAGATGTTGATCTAAAAATTAAAAAAGGTGAGTTCGTTTCATTAATCGGCCACTCAGGCTGTGGCAAATCAACAGTATTAAATGTAGTTGCAGGTCTTTATCAAGCAACGACTGGTGGTGTTATTTTAAGTGGTAAAGAAGTAACAGAGCCAGGTCCAGAGCGCGCTGTTGTTTTCCAGAATCATTCATTACTACCTTGGTTAACGGCTTATCAGAATGTAGAACTAGCCGTTGAACAGGTTTTTGGTTCAAAAATGAGTAAACAAGAAAAGAAAGAATGGATTGAGCACAATTTGAAATTAGTGCACATGGATCATGCCATGTACAAACGCCCAAACGAAATTTCTGGAGGCATGAAACAACGGGTTGGTATTGCTCGCGCTCTAGCGATGCAACCAGAAGTATTGCTAATGGATGAGCCATTTGGTGCCTTAGATGCATTGACTCGTGCACACATGCAGGATTCATTGATGGAAATTCAAAATGAATTAAACAACACCGTAATTATGATCACTCATGATGTGGATGAAGCTGTACTATTGTCAGATAGAATTGTGATGATGACCAATGGGCCAAGTGCGACCATAGGTGAAATATTAGAAGTCGATTTGGAGCGTCCTCGCGACCGCTTAAGTCTATCTAAGGACCCACATTACAATCGTTTACGTTCAGATGTATTAACCTTCTTGTATGAAAAACAACGTAAGGTTGAAACTATTAAAAGCAAGACAGTTAGCACCGCTTCGCAAACTAAAACTGCGTAGAAAAAGTTAACCGTAAAATATCACCATAATAGAGGGCTTTATTGCCCTCTATTACATCAAAAATTATCTCACGTAGAAAGCAATGGAAATAAAGTGACTAATCGACCCCATTAAAACAAATAGATGCCAAATACCATGCGCATGCCTTAGCTTTTTAAAGTCATCCAGTACATAAAATATCACCCCTAACGTATAGGCTACACCTCCAACTGTTAACCAGATAATACCTCCGCCGGGAATAACCTTCATCAAGGCTGAATACTTGAAAACACAAACCCACCCCATGGCGAGATAAATTAAAATTTGTAACCACTCTATTCTCTGTTTAATCACAATATCCATGATTAAACCGAAAAACGCCAGTCCCCATACAACTGACAACATCAATAACCCATCGTCCCCTTGTAAAGACAACAACATATATGGCGTATAAGTCCCAGCAATCAACAGATAAATACAGACATGGTCTAGAGTTTGAAAGATCTTTTTAAGGTTAGCCGGCTGTAAACTATGATATAGCGTGGACATGGTATAAAGCAAAACCAAGGTCGCACCAAAGACGCTAAAACCAACAATAATTCGCCAATGATCCTGTTGTAATGCAATAGTTAACAGAGCGCCCAAACCAATTAATGCTAAAATAGCGCCGATTAAATGTGTAATACTATTAAACTTTTCGCCGTAATACATTAAAGTCTCCTGTACTTTCAACTAGTAAGATGATTTATTGACAAGCTGTGCCATACCAATAAAACAATAACGATAAGGAAATGATATGACAGAAAATACATTTTACCCCATTGGAAATTCAGGGGTGCCATGGTCAGACAAAGAGAAACAACAATGGTTTAATCAAACGGTTAAATCACGTTCATATCTGCAACAAGTCGTCAGTGAATTAACAGCGTTAAATGCTGATTTTACTTTAACTCAGTATGGTGAATTAACGATTAACCCAACGCAATACCCGCTTTACGCATTAACTTCTTTAAATTGGGATAACAGCAAACCTATCATGTTGATCACTGGCGGTGTCCATGGTTATGAAACAAGTGGTGTTCATGGTGCGATAGCCTTTTTAAAAGAGCAAGCGAAAAATTATGAAGGACGATGTAATATTGCCGTCCTTCCTTGCATCAGCCCTTGGGGGTATGAGCATATTTTACGTTGGAATCCCTACGCCGTGGATCCAAATCGTTCTTTTGTTGAAAATAGTATTAGTGAAGAGGCAGCCAAAGCAATGCAATTTGTTGCCTCATTAGATGGTGAAATTGCGCTACATATCGACTTACACGAAACTACAGATTCAGATGAAAGTGAATTTAGGCCAGCTCTCGCCGCTCGAGATGGTGATGATTACATACCAGGTTCAATTCCAGATGGCTTTTATTTAGTGGGTGACAGTGAAAATAAACAAGTCGCTTTCCAAACAGCGATCATTGAATCAGTGAAAAAAGTCACTCATATTGCACCTGCTGACTCAAAGGGAGAGATCATAGGCTCAAAACAGGAAGGTGAAGGTATAATTAACTATGCGGTTAAATCACTGGGTTTATGTGCAGGTATGACCAATGCCCCTTATACCACCACAACAGAAGTATACCCAGACAGTGAAAAAGCCACCTCCGAAGAGTGTAATAAAGCACAAGTCTGTGCGGTTACAGCCGCAATCGATTATATCCTAGCTTAAAAAGAGCTCACTTCCAGTGGTGTTAGATAACGCCACTGTCCTAACTCTACATCCAGTTTAACTTGCCCTATTTGTTCTCGGTGTAAGCCAACAACACGGTTGCCCACTGCCGCAAACATCCGCTTAACTTGATGAAACTTACCTTCAGTAATGGTTAACAATACTTGTTGTTCTGTTATTATTTCAACGACTGCAGGTTGTGTTAACTCCTGTTCACCTTGTAATTGAATTCCATATTTAAATGTTTTAATTAATTCAGACTTAAAAGGTTTAGATAAAGTCACTCGATAAACTTTAGGACATAAATTAGTGGGTAAGGTAATGCTGAAGGTCCAACGGCCATCGTCAGTAATCAAAATTAAACCTGTGGTGTCTGCATCTAACCGTCCTGCAATATGCAGTTCGTCTAAATACAGTTTGTTTACATTCAACGTCTCCAAACCATTAGTACATCGATCTTCAGTTAATAGATTTAAGGCAGACGGATACACTTCATCAACATTAGAACAAATAGTATTAGCAGGTTTGTTCATCAACATATAACGAAATGGCCTTGCTACCAAACGTTGGTTTGCAAAGACCACGAGATTATTCTCATGTACTTGCTCCGCAACTTGTTGTACAACTTCACCGTTAACCATCACATCACCAGCTTCTATAACCTGTTTGGCTTGTTGCTTGGTAAGTTCAGTACTTTTAATGACAAATTTATCTAACCGCATTAACCCTCTATTTTACAATATATCCCACAAACCACTAAGTGACATCACTTAAACAATTATTTTACCCTTCAAGTATAATACCGCATAACCAGAGACTAAGATTCGTTCCCCCTTAATGCTGCAATACAATGTGCCACCTCTTTGTGACGCTTGAAAAGCCACTAGAGATTGTTTATTTAACACTTTCGCCCAGTACGGGGCAAGACACGCATGAATAGAGCCAGTAACAGGGTCTTCATCTCCACCATTAGCAGGCCAAAAATAACGAGAAATAAAATCATATTGGGCTAGGTCTTTGTGATTTTGGCATTGCTTACTAGCAGTAACAACAACATCAAAAGGCGCTAACTGCTCTAACAGGTGAGACTGATAAGTTATGTTTAATACATCATCCATTGAAGCGAGTACAACAACATAAGCTTGACGGTTTTTTAGTACCTGTAAAGGCTTAATGGATAAACCTTCAATTAAAACCATTGGTGGCTGATCTAACAACACCGGAGACTGATTAGGAAAGCTCATTTCAATGCGTTGATCATCAAGTTGTTGCACTGTTAATTTGCCCACTTGTGAGGTAACAAACTCGATATCACCTGTAATAGCCAAATGATGGTAAAGCACAAACGCACTCGCCAATGTCGCGTGTCCACAAAAATCTATTTCAGTTAAAGGCGAAAACCAACGAATTTCATAACACCCCTTTGTAACTTCCACAAAGAAGGCTGTTTCAGACAAATTATTTTCGATAGCAATTTTTTGCATTAAGGCATCGTCAATCCACTTTGTTAAAGGCACTACTGCTGCTGAATTGCCTTTAAACTGTTGTTCAGTAAATGCATCAACAACATAAACATCTAATTTCATTTAACTTTTTCCCGTGAATATAAAAGTAACAGTACATATTAAATGCAACCATTAATAAAGATACAGTTGAAATTATGACAAACAGCACAGACAGAATGGCATTTATTGCCTTTAAAATATAAAAGCAGACTAATGCCTGCTTTTTATAATATGATTTGAGTTAATAATGGCTTAATAGCAATAGGCTACATAGGCTTAACCACGAAAATAACTTTGTTCAACAAATGGCATTTTAGTGACAGTCATCGCTAGCTTTTTACCACGTACTTCTGCATATATGACTGACTCTAACACTGCATACTCTGTTTTCACGTAAGCCATGGCAACAGGTAGGCCTTTAGTTGGCCCAAATGTTCCACTGGTTACTATACCAATTTCATTGTCATCAGAATCAAACAACACAGCCCCTTCACGCACGGGAGCTTTTGACTGCCCTACTAAACCAACACGCTTGCGACTCACTTGTTTCGTTGCTATTTGATCTAAGATGATTTCGCTACCAATAAAGCCACCTGCACGAATACCATCAGCACGTCGCGCTTTACTAATACCCCACAACAAACTTGCTTCTACAGGAGTAGTCGTGTCATCAAGATCATGGCCGTATAAGCATAATCCACACTCTAATCGTAATGAATCACGTGCCCCTAGGCCAATCCATTCAACTTCATCTTTTGCTAATAATACACGAGCTAACTCTTCAGCTTGTTCAGCAGGTACTGAAATTTCGTAACCGTCTTCACCCGTATATCCAGATCGACTCACGTAACATTCCACCCCAACTAATTCAAGCTTAACAGCATCCATAAACACCATGTCACTAACGCTTACATTTAACTCAGATAAAATGTCTGCAGCTTTAGGTCCCTGTAAAGCCAATAACGCTCTATCTTCAATCACTTCTAATTTAATATCATCAGGGAGGTTAGCTTGCAAGTGTGCAATATCTTGCGTTTTACAGGCAGCATTAACAACCACAAATAGATGATCGCCAAAATTAGTTACCATTAAATCGTCACTAATACCGCCTTGCTCATTGGTAAAAAATGCATAACGTTGTTTACCCACTGGCAAATCAACAATATCAACAGGCACAAGCTTTTCTAAACTGCTCGCTGCATTCGCACCCGTTAGCCTTAACTGCCCCATGTGCGATACATCAAACAACCCAGCCGATTGACGACAATGTAAATGCTCTTTCTTAACACCTAACGCATATTGCACAGGCATATCATAACCAGCAAAAGGCACCATTCTTGCGCCCATTTCAATATGTAAAGCATGTAGAGGTGTAACTAATAATGGTTCAGACATTGAGTAGATCTCCATTCAAACGTTAAGTATGTAACCAGCTAACATTAAACTAATTATTCATTTTTTAAGATGCAGTAACCCATAGAATTTGCGCATCCTCTTCACTAACAGAGGCAAGCATATGCCCCATATTTGCATCGTAATAAACCGAATCACCTTCAACTAGGTTGACCGGCTCATAATATTCAGAGAAGAAGGTAATCTCCCCTTTTAATACTAATAAAAATTCTTCACCGTCATGACGTATCCAATCGCTATAATCATCAAAACTACGAGCACGTACCAATGACTTAAAAGGCATCATTTTTTTATTAGATAACTGTGTTGCTAATAACTCATGCTCATAAGTCGATGTAGGATGTGATTTTCCCAAATCATTACGAGTAATGTCTCTTCTACCTGTGGTATTCACTTTTTTAGGTGCGGCAAAAAGTTGTGGAATATTGATATCTAAACCATTTGTTAGTTTTTGCATTGCTTGAAAAGTAGGTGAGATTTGTTCATTTTCAATTTTTGATAGCGTAGAACGTGCTAAGCCTGTTTTTTGACTTGCTTCCTCTAACGTAAGCCCTAGCCCACGACGAATCTCTTTTAATCGATCACCGAGTTTAATAGGCGCGATATTTTCAGATGATTGATCCGTTGAAATTGTCATTGATGGATAAATATCTTGTTGATCAGTCATCACTGAAGTCCTTTATTTTTATGCTATTAACGTGGGACAGCACAATACTACAAACCAATTAACTTACGCCAAAGAATTTATGTTTCCTTTTGGAAACTTATTTCACCCCATATTAATAAATTTTCTATAAATGTCCATATATTAAACGTTTATCTGAAAAACAATAGAATAAATCGACACTTCTGACCAAATGGTTACCTATTTAAACAATAAATAAATCCACTATAGGAAACATTTGTTATTGATATCTTTTGCCAATATGGTAAAAATACACAAAATCGTCATGCGCTTCGACGCAACCTATAACTCAAACTGCATTTTAGCTAAGGGAACAATATGGAAGGCAACTTAAAATTCACGGAAACACACGAATGGGTATTAGACAACGGTGATGGAACAATCACTATGGGTATCTCTAACCAAGCTCAAAAGTTATTAGGTGATGTAGTATACGTAGATTTACCAGATGTAGGCGATGAAGCAGAAGCTGGTGAAGCCTTCTCACTTGTTGAATCAGTGAAAGCGGCATCTGATTTATATGCACCCGTAACTGGTGAAGTAGTAGAAATTAATGAAGAGCTCGAAGGTAGCCCAGAGCTAATCAATGAATCGCCTTACTCAGCAGGTTGGATCGTAAAAATCAAACTGTCTGATGCAGCAGAACTAGAAAATCTATTATCTAGTGAAGCCTACCATGAAGCAAATGAAGAATAAGCACCTTACTTTTCTCTTCACTCAGCATCAACTTTAAATAGATACAATGATAAGGCGGCTTCATTTGAACTCGCCTTTTTTAAACACAACTTACTGCGACTGTTTAGGATGAATATGACTGCCAATACACTACTCGACTTATTAAGTGACCAACAAGAGTTTGCTAAACGCCACAATGGGCCAGACTCAATTCAGCAACAAACGATGTTAAATGCCATTGGCGTTGATAGCTTAGATCAGCTTATTGACCAAACCGTCCCTGCTGCAATTCGTCTTAAAGACAAATTAAACCTTGCGCAACCGCAAAGTGAATCAACTATGTTGGCATCATTAAAAACCATCGCAGAAAAGAACGTAGTAAACCGTAGCTTCATCGGGCAAGGTTACTACAACACATTAACACCTAACGTTATTTTACGTAACGTACTAGAAAATCCAGGTTGGTATACAGCTTACACCCCTTACCAACCAGAGATTTCACAAGGTCGTTTAGAGTCATTATTGAATTACCAGCAAGCAGTCATGGATTTAACAGCCATGGATTTAGCCAATGCTTCTTTATTAGATGAAGCAACCGCTGCTGCAGAATCAATGACACTAAGTAAACGTGCAAGTAAAAGCAAAAGTAACGCATTTTTTGTAAGTAATGACCTGCACCCACAAACCGTTGACGTAATTCGTACACGAGCTGAATATATTGGTTATGACATTATTACTGGTTCTGTTGAAGAACTAGATAATCACGATGTATTTGGAGCCATTCTACAGTACCCAAGTACCACAGGTAATGTAACCGACCTTTCTGAAGTCATTGCACAAGCACATAGTAAAAAAACGTTAGTAACGGTTGCTTCTGACCTATTAGCATTAACCGTATTAAAAGCACCAGGTGAAATGGGTGCCGACGTAGTCATCGGTAGCGCTCAACGTTTTGGTGTACCAATGGGCTTTGGTGGCCCACATGCAGGTTTCATGGCAACCCGAGATAAATTCAAACGTACCATGCCAGGCCGTGTTATCGGTGTATCAAGAGACAGTAAGGGCAAACAAGCACTGCGTATGGCAATGCAAACACGTGAGCAACATATCCGCCGTGAAAAAGCGACATCTAACATCTGTACTGCTCAGGCGTTACTCGCTAACATGGCAGCGTTTTACGCCCTTTACCATGGACCAGAAGGCTTATTAAAGATTGGTCGCCGAGTTCATCACTATACGGCAGTATTAGCCGCTGCACTGCAAAGTGAAGGGATCGAATTAGAGAACAATTCTTTCTTTGATACGCTAACCATTAATACTAATGAACACAGTAAAGCTATTTATCACCGAGCATTGGCTGAAGGAATGAACTTACGTAAATTCCCAAATACTGATACAAGCGCACTAGATAGTAACCCTGTTAAATTAGGTATTAGTTTAGACGAAACGACTACGGCAAAAGACGTTGAAGATTTGATTTTAGCCATCACAGGTAAAGCGTTAAGTATCAATGACTTTAGTGAAGCCATTGCAAAAGATGAATTTGCAGCTATTCCTGCAACGTGTCGCCGTACCAGCAAATACTTAACACACCCAGTTTTCTCAGCACATCATAGTGAAACACAAATGATGCGTTACATGAAAAAACTAGAAAATAAAGATTACTCATTAACTCACGGTATGATCCCACTAGGTAGCTGCACCATGAAGTTAAATGCAGCAGCTGAAATGCTACCAGTAACCTGGCCTGAATTTGGTCAAATGCATCCATTTGCACCAACAGAGCAAAGCTTTGGTTATCAAGAACTCGCTGAAAAGCTGTCAGCTATGTTATGTGAAATTACAGGTTATGATGGTATGTCATTACAACCTAACTCTGGTGCGCAAGGTGAATATGCAGGGTTAATTGCTATCCAGCGTTACCATGAAAGTAATGGTGATTCGCACCGTAATGTTTGTTTGATCCCAAGCTCTGCACATGGCACTAACCCTGCCTCTGCGACAATGGTATCAATGAAAGTTGTTGTTGTTGGCTGTGATGATGAAGGTAATATCGACCATGCTGACCTTAAAGCTAAAATTGACAAACATCGTGACAATCTATCGTGCATCATGATCACCTACCCTTCTACACACGGTGTATATGAAGAAGCTATTCAAGAAGTATGTGACTGGGTACATGAAGCTGGTGGTCAAGTTTACCTAGATGGCGCGAACATGAACGCACAAGTAGGTTTGACAACACCAGGCTTTATCGGGTCTGATGTATCACACCTTAACTTACATAAAACATTCTGTATTCCACATGGCGGCGGCGGCCCAGGTATGGGACCAATCGGTGTTAAAGCTCACCTTATCCCTTTCTTACCAGGACACATTGAAGTTACTGAATCTGCAGATAACAAACATTATGCAGTATCTGCTGCTGAATTAGGTTCAGCGTCTATCTTACCTATTTCGTACGCTTACATTGCGATGATGGGAGAGCAAGGTTTAACACAAGCAACTAAGTTAGCTATCTTAAACGCTAACTACGTTATGGAACGTTTACGCCCTCACTACCCAGTATTATACCTAGGTAAAGAAGGCCGTGTTGCCCATGAATGTATTATTGATATTCGTCCAATCGAAGAACTATCTGGTATTTCAGGTGAAGATATCGCTAAACGTCTAATGGATTACGGGTTCCATGCGCCTACTATGTCATTCCCAGTAGCAGGTACATTGATGATTGAACCAACGGAGTCTGAAAATCTAACTGAATTAGATAGATTCTGTGATGCAATGATCGCAATCCGTAATGAAATAAAACAAGTAGAATCAGGTGAATATACACTAGAGGATAACCCACTTGTTAATGCACCGCATACACAAGTTGACCTAATGGAAACGGAATGGACACATGCTTATTCACGTGAAATAGCTTGCTTCCCATCTGAATTCAGTAAAGGTGCTAAATACTGGCCTTCAGCAAATCGAGTAGACAATGTCTTTGGTGATCGTAACTTGATCTGTTCTTGTCCAAGTATTGAAAGCTACATGGAAGACTAATAAGCCACTTAGTGGTATCGCTATACTTCAAAGTGTTCAAGCTTTTTGAACATATTATCTAAACGACACCTTTATTTAGGTGTCGTTATTTAACACACTTACTTAGTATCTAATTAACCTTTTTTTAAAGGTGACGATCTCACTCGTTTTAAATATTTAATTTTCACAAAACAAGCAACAACAAGGTACCTATTTATAAGCATAAACCACTAAATTTAAGGAGTTAAATAATGAAGGATAAACAATCATCAGTACCAACATATGTCATTACAGCAGACTGCCCTAGCCGCTCAGGTACCGTTGATGTGGTAACACGTTTTTTGGTTGAACAAAGCTGCTACATTAACGAAATCCACTCTTTTGTGGATACCACGGAAAATAGATTTTTTATTCGAATTGAATTTAGATTAGATTCAGACGCCACATTTGACCAAGCTGAATTTAGTGAAAAGTTTGAACAACGTGCACAACAATTTGCAATGAAATGGCAACTTACTCCAAGTGATTACCAATCTAAAGTTGTGATCATGGTGTCAAAGCATGACCATTGTCTAAATGACCTACTTTACCGCTACCGTACTGGCGATCTCAATATACAAATTCCAGCTATTATTTCTAATCATCCAAACTTAAGAGAACTAGCTAACTAGCATGGTATTCCTTACTACCATTTACCAATCACCAAAGAAACTAAGCCAGAACAAGAAGCAAAAGTGTACCAAATCATTCAAGACTGTCATGCAGATCTAGTGGTTTTAGCACGTTACATGCAAGTGCTCTCACATGAAATGTCCAAAAAATTGTCAGGTAAAGCGATTAATATTCATCATTCATTATTACCCGGTTTTAAGGGCGCACGACCTTACTATCAAGCCTATGACCGCGGTATTAAATTAGTAGGAGCAACAGCACACTATGTGAGTGATGACCTAGATGAAGGGCCAATCATCAGTCAAAGTGTCGATACCGTAGACCACAGTTACTACCCACAAGACTTGGCAGCGAAAGGCCGCCATATCGAATGTTTAACCTTATCTCGTGCTGTACGTTACCACATAGAAAATCGTATATTCCTTCATGGTAATAAAACCGTCGTGTTTGGAAAATAATCGCTTTATGCACTTCGCGACGTATAAGGCTATGGTACTTTATGCCCTTTGATAGTTACAAAGGGCATAAAGTGCTATCGGCCTAAAACTAATGCTAAATAATAAGTCCAACCTAGTTAATATAATTTCAATAGCTTATATCGTACTCCGCCCTTATATTAAAAGCGGAGAATAATGATAATCCTATAATATTAGTTTTTTAACCATGCCCGCTTCAAAATGACCTGCAATATTACATGCAAGCTCAACATTCTTTTCTCCATGAAAATGCCACATAATTTGACCTGCTTCCCCTGGTTTTACTGTGATTGAGTTATCTGATTCGTGTTTATCATGATTCATTTTTGTCATCATTTCACGATGCTCAAACTGTTCTTGTGCGCTACCAATCATGAATTCATGATCCATTTTACCGGTATTCATTACTACAAATTGCACCACATCATTTGGCTCAATTTTCACTTCCTTCTTAAATGTTATTTTCATATCGTCCGATAACATTACATACACGACTTTATTTGGTTTTGCCCCTGTAGCGAGCATGCCAACATCTGACATACCTGGCATAGACATATGGCTATGATCCATAGCTATTTCGTCCATATTGTCGGTTTTCATGCTTGAATGATCCATCATCTCCTCTGTCATCGTTGCATGATCCATTTTTGCAACCGTTTGATCCGCTGCAACAGAAAATGGGGCGCTTAATAATATTGATAGCGATAATATTGTGCTGATTCTATTAAGTGTTTTGTTCATTGTGTTATTCCTTTTTTGTTTACGTAAATGTTGATTACAAGTCTTTTAATTCTTTGCTTTTCCAAAGTTTAAAAATGGCAGGGATAATCAGTAAGGTTAATATAAGTGCCGATGTCATACCGCCGATCATAGGAGCAGCAATACGTTGCATTACTTCTGAACCTGTACCAGCACCATACATAATAGGAATTAACCCTATTATTACGGTTAATACAGTCATCATCACAGGTCGAACACGCAAGCCTGCGCCTTCACGGATAGCATTTAATAAGTCAATTTGTGTGATTGATTGTTGATTTTCTTGTGCTTTAAGCTTTTTGTCATGCCATGCTTGATTAAGATAAACCAACATGATCACTCCAATCTCAACTGCAACACCAGAAAGTGCAATAAATCCAACGCCCACGCCAATAGAGAAATTGAAACCAAGTTGATATAGTAGCCAAACTCCTCCTACCATGGCTAAAGGTAAAGTGGCCATAATAATCAACACTTCGCCAATACGTCTAAAGCTCAGGTATAAAAGCAACATAATGATGGCAATGGTAATCGGTACAACAACACTTAAGCGCGCTTTTGCACGTTCCATATATTCATATTGGCCAGACCAAGCTAAAGAATAACCAGTCGGTAAAACCAGCTGTTCTGCTACAACTTGTTGTGCTTCTCTTACATAAGATCCTAAATCTCGACCATCAATATCAACAAAAACCCAACCATTTGGTCGTGCATTTTCTGTTTTTATCATGGGAGGCCCATCCTGGTAACGAATATCAGCGACATCAGCTAAAGCAATTCGGGCACCACTTGGGGTCACTAAAGGCAAGCTTTGTAACTTAACAACTGAGTCTCGATAACTTTGTGGATATCGGACATTAATAGGGTAACGCTCTAAACCTTCGACGGTTTCACCTACATTAATTCCGCCAATTGCAGTTGAGATAACACGCTGTATATCATCAATATTTAATCCATACCTTGCTGCACTTAGACGTTTAATATCAATGTCAACGTAGCGACCACCCGCAACACGTTCAGCATAAACAGAAGCGGTTCCGAATACGTTATTCAAAATAGGCTCCATATCTGCGCCTATTTTTTCAATCACTTTCAAGTCAGGACCAGCTATTTTTATGCCTATTTGGGTTTTTATGCCTGTTGCTAACATATCAATACGCGTTTTAATTGGCATCACCCATGCATTGGTTAAACCCGGAAATTGAATCAGAGCATCGAATTCTTTGCGTAATGATTCAGGTGTTACGCCCTCTCGCCATTGATCTCTAGGCTTAAATTGAATCGTCGTTTCAATCATGGTCAGGGGTGCAGGATCCGTTGCAGTCTCAGCGCGGCCAACTTTTCCCCACACCGTCTTAACCTCGGGAACGGTTTTGATTAACTTGTTGGTTTGTTGTAATAACTCTCTGGCTTTACCAATAGATATGCCGGGGTAAGTTGTTGGCATATACATTAAATCGCCCTCATCTAAAGGCGGAATAAATTCACTACCTATTTTTGAAATAGGGTAATAGGCGGAAGCCATCAATAACAATGCACATAGAATAATCACTTTAGGGAATTTAAGGCTGATATTTAATAACGGACGGTATAGTGCAACTAAAAACCGATTAACTGGGTTTTTATTCTCTGGTATCACTTTACCTCGAATAAAATATCCCATTAAAACAGGGACTAATGTGATCGCTAAACCTGCCGATGCTGCCATAGCGAATGTTTTAGTGAAGGCTAATGGAGAAAACATTTTCCCTTCTTGGCCCTCTAGTGCAAAAACGGGTACAAAGCTTAAAGTGATAATGAGTAATGAGAAAAATAAAGGGGCACCAACCTCTTCTGCTGCACGTCCCATTACTTGCCAACGGTTTTTATCAGTGAGCGGTGTTTTTTCAATATGCTTATGCACGTTTTCTATCATAACGATAGCACCATCAACCATTGCACCAATGGCAATCGCAATCCCGCCTAATGACATGATATTGGCATTAACGCCTTGCCAATGCATCACTACAAAAGCAGTCAAAATACCAACAGGTAAGCTTAACGCAATCACAATTGATGAGCGGATATGAAATAGGAAAAGTGCACAGACAATAGCAACAACAATAAATTCTTCTGCAAGCTTATGCCAAAGATTTTCAACAGCGCTATCGATAAGCGTTGAACGGTCGTAAGTTGATACGATCTCAACACCTTCAGGTAAACTATTTTGTAAAACGTTTAATTTATCTTTTACATTTGCAATGACTTGACTGGCATTTTCACCAAAGCGCATAACAACCACACCACCAACGGCTTCACCTTCGCCATTTAATTCGGAAATACCACGACGCATTTGTGGACCTAAATTAATGTCAGCGATATCCCCCAATAGTAAAGGTGTACCATTTTTATTCACTTTCAATGGCAATGATTTAATATCTTCAATATTGGTTAAATATCCTGATGTCCGAACCATATGCTCAGCTTCGGCAACCTCAATAACTGATGCACCAGTTTCTTGATTGCCACTTTTAATCGCCATATTTACTTGTTGTAATGTTAAGTCATATGCTCTTAACTTAGCTGGGTCAATTTGCACCTGATATTGCTTAACCATGCCACCAATCGTTGCGATTTCAGACACTCCATCTACAGTCTGTAATTCATATTTTAAGAACCAGTCCTGAATACTACGCAATTCTGCCAAGTCATGTTTACCAGTTTTATCTTGTAATACATAACTGTATATCCAACCCACACCTGTAGCATCGGGACCTAAACTAGGTTTTGCTTGATCAGGTAAATTGGGGGTGACTTGACTTAAATATTCCAACACACGAGAACGAGCCCAATACATATCTGTACTGTCATTAAAAATGATATATACATAAGAGTCTCCAAAAAATGAATATCCCCTGACTGTTTCTGCTCCTGGCACCGCTAGCATTGCAGTTGTTAGAGGATAAGTGACCTGATCTTCAACGACCTGAGGAGCTTGGCCAGGGTAACTGGTTTTGATAATGACTTGTACATCAGATAAGTCAGGTAAAGCATCCACAGGAGTATTTTTTACACTGTAAATTCCAGCTAAAACCAAAAAAACTGTGCCGACTAACACTAAAAATCGATTGTTGATCGACCAACGTATAATTGCCCCTATCATTGTTCACCTCCGAACAACTCAAGTTGCTCAAGAGAATAATCCCCTGCTTTTTTTGAAACTAAAAAGCTAACTTTTTGACCTTCTTTAAAGGCACTTAAATCAATGCCATTGGTGACAGAAAAATTCATTTCTCCTTTATCCCATTGCCATTCATCAATTGGCTCATGAACGATAGTAATCATATTAAAATCAACCATTAACATTGATATCTCACCACTAGACCAAACTTCATCAGCGAGCGTCTCTTGATTAACTTTTAAATTAAGAATTTCATATCCACCTGATTCTGCCTTTGCAATTTCAAAGTCAATCATCTGCCCTATTTTAATATCATTAAGATTGAGAGAATTGACAGCAGTAAAATTCATTACCATTCCCGGCCAATCCCATTCATCGATTGGCTCATGACTAATCGTAAGCATATTGTGGTCATTCATAACAGCCGTCACCTCACCGCTAGTCCAAATGCTTTTTTTAGGTTCATCGAGTCCATTAATTCTTGAAAGCTCTGCAGATTGACTCGACTCTGAATCTAATAAAAAATGTGCAGAAGTAACGACAGTATGTTGTTCATTTAAACCAGCTAAAACTTCAACCCGCCCATTCGCTTCTCGACCAATACTAATTCTAGCTGAACGGTATTTACCTTCTCCTTCTGACAAAACAACACGTGTCATTTCATTTGCTCTAATCACAGCAGAATAAGGGATGGTTAATACTTTCTCGCTGCTTTTGGGCTGCAAAAGAATGTTCGCGAACATATTCGGTTTTAGCTTGTTTTCTGGATTTTTAAATTTAAGACGTAGGCGTAAAGTGCGGGTTTCAGGATCTAAAATAGGGTAAATATAATCTACTGTCCCTCGCCATGTTTTGCCTGATACTGCATCAAGCGTCATAACTGCCTCGGTTCCCTCTTTTATCCATTCAGATTGACGTTCAAATACTTCGACTTCTACCCAAACGCTATCTATTGGGCCACCACTTATAATTGATTGTATTGGCGATATATAACCACCTTCACGGATATTTAACGACGCAATAACACCATCTGCATTAGCTTTTACAGCAATATTTTGCGTTGTCTTTTGCGCTTTGATGATCTGTTTTATCTGCTCACTATCAACCCCTAATGATGTTAACCTCTCTTTGGCACTGTTCACTAAACCGGAACGTCCACTTTGAAATGCATTGATCAGATCTTGCTGTGCTTTAACTAAATCTGGTGAATAAAAAGTAAATAGAACATCCCCTTTTTTCACTCGCTCTCCAACTGCATTAATATATAACTTATCAACCCAGCCTGAGATTCTGACATTTGTTTGCCATAATTGACTTTGATCAAAGGCTATATAACCGACTGTTTCAATACGTGGAGATAAACTTTCTTTACTGACTTGTTCAACTTTAACACCTAAGTTATTTTCAACCGATGAGTCAATAGTAACTGTTCCAGCTTGCTCACTTTTAGCACTTGCTTGCTCACCATACACAGGTACAAGCTCCATGCCCATTGGTGATAGGCCGGGTTTGTCACGCTGATAGTTAGCATCCATCGGGGCAACCCAATACAGTGGTTTATCAGATTTATTATCATTATTTGAATTCGTTTGATCTTCGATGCTGTGCCCCATCATCAATTTACTACTAGCAAACCCAATGACACCACCCGCAATTAAAGCCAGTACGATAATATTAAATTTTTTCATTATTTATTCCTAAAGCAAATACTAGTAGTGTGTTTCATTAAATGGTGAGTCAATTAATGGCTTAGAAACTGAGTATTCGAAACCATCTAATAAATAGGCTAGATTGCTATTGGCTTTATTTAAGTCTGTTACCAACCGCCACTTTTCAATTTCCATGGCTAACGCTTCGGCAGAGGTATTAATAATCTCGTCAAACTGGGCAGTATTTTGTTGATAACCTCGCTCAACCGCGCTTGTTTTTGCTTTCATTTGAGGAAGTAATGAATTGTTGTAACGAAGTATTCGTTGCTCTAAATTATGTTTATCAACAAGTAGAGCATTCACCTGTGCATTCATTCGAGAAAGAATAACTGCTTTGTTCGACTTTGCTTCAACAACTTGATATTTAGCTGAAGAATAAGATTTATCTTGGCGTTTATCTGTAAATAATGGAATATCCATTGTTAGATAAGCACTCACTAAATCGGCAGCGGGTTGTCCGTCCATACCGTCAGCTTGTCGGTGACCATATACTACTTCGACAGCAAATTTAGGGGTGTAGGCTTCTTCGGCGATAGAGACCTGGGTGGTATTAGCTTCAATTTGTAATTGAGCCATTTCACTTATTGGATGTTTGTTCAAAAAACCATAAAATTGTTCACCTTTAACCTGATTCAAATACTTATCAAGCTTGTCCCAAGTTAAGGATGGCGTTGCATTCAAGTCGGTTTGATTAGATAACCATTGAATACCAAGCCATTCAGAAAGTTGTGAGGATACACGTTGTTGCATTTGTTCATTTTCTTGCAGCCTTTCATCCAATTTACTGATTTGAATTTCAGCGTTAAGCAAGTCATGTACTTCACTTTGACCTAGCGAATAGCTAGTTTTAATATAGCGAGCCATCTCCTTCATTAGCTTTTTATTTTCTACTAATATTTGATGTGCTTTTTGTTGAAAACCTAACTCTAACCATAGTTTAGTCATGTTATTTATCACATCAAGTTCACGTGCTTTAATTTTAAATACGACGCTATCAGCTTGTTGATTAAGCTTTTTTTTCTGTAGGCTAAGTGTTGAACCTCGTTCAAATTCTTGCATTAATCCAATTGAAATGTTCGTCATTGACTCTTGATCAAAAGCAAAGCTATCAACTGGTAAATTGCCCACTCCCAACTTTAACTTAGGATCTTTTAAGGTGCTGTTTGCAATGCCCATTTCACGCATCGCTTCCGATTGAGCAAAAAATTGTTTTCTGCTTTGATCATTATTAAGTGCAAACTTGATTAGCGTATTCAGTTTATCTCGGTGTTTTAAATCAAAGTCTGCTGTATTAGCAAGGGTCAGCGATGAACTTAAAAGGCCCATGCTACCTACTGCTAATATCAGTAAATAGTGTGTTAATTTCATTATAAATTCCAATACATAAGATTTAGAAAAATCTTAATTAAATAAATATCTACACAAAAAAGTGCATCAAATAGATCTAACTTGTATTAGTTTATAAAATGGGAGGTCGATAAAGAGAGCTTGAAGGGGAATTTATAGTTGAATTTATACTTGTAGGAAATAACAAAGCAGTGCTTTGAGCACTTAGTAAATCATTATGAGTTGGTGTAATTAAAGAAGGTGTAGCCATGCAGTTTGCTGCAGCACAAGATTCTGAGCAACAGTCTTTTATATCGTCGGATGAGTTTATGCAATCATTCATTACATTAGTATGATGAAGATTATTACTTTTAACCATCAAGCTATGATCCATCGTTTGCATATCACAATGAACATTTTTCGTTGCGGCAGACATTAAAGTCATATCCATAGTTGAAACAGGTAAACTGAACGCAATAGAAGACATTAGCATACAAAATATGCTGAATAACGTTATCCCTATTTTACGAACAAAACTGAATTTCATAACTATTCCATAATGATTATTGGCATCAATATAATATTTCTTTATAAGTCTTGTCAAAGTTTATAACAATCTAATGATATTTATTTCGTACGTATTCTCGATTTAGATATTAATGATATCCACTTAATTTAAACGCTTTGTACCTAACTTCTTTAGATAATTTTATTTATGATAAGATGAAGTATCAATTTTTCTTAGTTTATAGAGAGTCATTAACTTTAAAAGGGTCTTCATGATAAATTCTCGTTTTATACCGTTTATATTTTTAGTATCGCTGACAGGCTGTGAAGTATTAGGTCCATCAATCAAGGTAACTGGGCCTAAAGTTATTATTGATGATTCAGAACATCGAGATGTTGGACATACAGAAAAGACTAAAAGCAAAGGAACGTTTTGTCCTCCAGGGCAAGCAAAGAAAGGAAATTGTTAATTATCGAATAAATTACTAAAATTTACCTTGATTTCTTACCAAGGCAGACACATTTTTCGATGAAAATGAATAAAGCACAGCGACGCTCTCAATTAATAGAATAATGACTCAATCATAGACTATGTATTTTAGACTTCTCGCTTAATTATTTCTTGTTCAAGAATCCGAAATAAAGGCAACCGTTTAAGGTTGCCTTTTTGTTGCAGCTTAATTAGCACTCTTAAATTGCCGTTACACTTTGCCGTTTAAAGAAAACGCTTAGTTACTTTTTAGCATTCCAAAGCGGCTCAGCACTAAACTCTTTTAAAGCTAACAATGCTTGCTCTGCTTTTTCAGTTTGCACAAATACATGATCATGGAAATAAGCTGCAATTACGTTTGCACTTATGTCATAAGACGATAATTTATTTGCTACAGCAGCAGTTAAACCAACGGCTTCCAAACTTGAATGAACAGTAAGAGTGATTTGCTTAAATGTCCCTGCAAATGCTAGTTTTTCTTGCCTTGCTGCTTCGACAGAAATTATCAATGTTAATCCTTCTGATTCTTTAAATGAAGCTAGGGGATTAAGGTGCTTATAATCTGAATAATCACCAGCAACTGTACAAAATACATATTCACCATCTTGTATTTCAGGTGACATTGATTTCAATAATTCATCTAACTCAATAATACCCGACACAATTGGGGTTTCCTTTTGGTTGCTAACAAAGCTATAAAATTTCTCATTCTCAGCCCAATTTTAATTATAAATATACACTATTTTATGTTTTCTTAAGATTCAAATAGATTATTGGGTTTTCAATAAATGATTGATGAAATTCAATTGTAAAGGCGTTTAAGCAAATTACATGGCTATTATACACTTATTAATGTTTTTGCTTTATGCATCAATCTACTAACACAATATCCAAACTATTTAACAAAGATAATGCTTCATAGCGTGAGAATTTGGCGCGCGATATTTTATTTTCCAATACATCGATGGTGAAGTTATTTGATTCGCTGAAATCCACGCTTTGTAAGTTCGTTCGCATAAACAAGCTGTTGGTAAAATCACAATAAGTCATGACCGAATTAGAAAAATCGCCTTCTCGAAAATCTACTTCGTGTAATTTGCATTCATCAAGTTTTAATTCATTTAGCGACAATCCAAAAAAAGTTGAATCATTTAAAATGCATCGATTAAACTTAAGTTCTGAGCATAAATTGAATGATGACCAATGTGCCACTGTCCAATCAATACCAACTAGTTTGCAATCAATAAAGTCAACGTCAAAAAAACGCGAGCTAGGTATCTTTAATAAACTAAGATTACAACGGTTGAATGAACAATTAAGAAAATTACATCGCGTGAATATAGCAGCTGATAAATCGCAATCATTAAACTCACACTCCTCAAACTCACAACCAAAAATATCGACAGATACTAGCCCTTGCTTATCAAAAGACTCATCAAAATACTGAGTGTTATTTTCTATATTTATCACTAAAAGTCCTTTAATTGTGGGAACGTGTTAATGGGTATAATTATTACCTATGATTTATTGCAGTTCGGAACAGGCAGCGTTCTTTATGATAATTGGTTAGACTCCTCTACAAATCAGCTTGAATCATCTCCTTAATTTTATAAGCTTTAACGAAATGATCTAGTTTATGTGTTTGAATCCACCAAGTAGCTACTTCCATAAGTAATTCAGGATTATCATTTTTATTGGCAAAAAAAGCATAAAAAGAAAGACCTACATTATCGCCTTTCTTCGCTATTTTTTGATCACATACTTCTATAATTTTTAACCTTAACGCTTTTCTCATGGTTTACTCATAAAATGAAGCTAATTCAATAAACATAGCCGTTTATTAAACCAAATAATCTTCAATTCTCAGTTGGAAATATACAATAATTAATCGATTCAAAGTAGCATCGATGCATTTGTAGTATGTTAAATCAAATTATTATCATGCCGTAAGTTAAAAAGACGAGAATAGAAAATGACTTATTAGCCTTTTGTGTGCTAATAAGTCATGATTTGTAAGGGTTAACATTGAAAGTTTAGTCTCTAAGTATCGGATACCTTTATGCTTATATCAAATGATCATGCCAAGCGATAATTAACACCACAGTAACCTGATATTTAGTAGTGTATAAAAGTCAATGCTGTACTTAATTTAACTCCTAAGCACTAAATACCACTTAGCTTTTTATAAATTACGTTGTCTAAGGCAAACTTTCCGGCCCCAGATAAGACCAATGAAAGACTCACTGCAAATAATGCTAAGCCAAACTCATATCCATTATTTGACATAAATAATCCATTTTCAATATGCACAGTGAATATTGCAACAGCCATTGTTACAGCGAGAACCCCACTAACGGGACGTGCTAGCAACCCTAATAAAATAAATATTCCTCCAAAAAACTCTGCGCTACCCGCCATAAAAGCCATTATAAAACCTGGTCCTAAACCAATTGATTCCATAAATTGCCCTGTACCCTCTAAGCCATATCCACCAAATGCGCCAAATAACTTTTGTGCTCCATGTGCAATAAAAATAATAGCGATAGGCACACGTAGAGCCAATGCAGAGTAACCTGCTTGTGAGCAAGTAATACTCTTGAATAAAGATTTCATATATTTCTCTTTCGAATTAAAAAAACCATAAACGGTTCGTATTGTAATTAAAGTGTAATTTCAGTTAACTCTTTCTGTGCTGCTGCTAACCGTGTTTCACTACCCGGCATGTTGAGCCCTTCTGCATAAACAAAACTCACATCTTTAATGCCAATAAAAGCAAAAAAGTCTTTCAAATACTGAGTTTGTGAATCATGCTCAGTACCCGCATAAATACCACCTCGTGCTGCAACAATAATCACTTTTTTATTTTCTAGTAATCCTTCTGGCCCGTTTTCGGTGTAACGAAATGTCACTCCAGCTCTTGCCACCCTATCAACCCATGTTTTAAATGTAGAAGGCACACCAAAATTATACATTGGCATTCCTATTACAATCGTATCGCTATTTTTTAGCTCTTCAACTAGGTTGTCTGAGGTTTTTGCTAATGCCACTTGCTCTTCAGTTCGCTCGTTCGGCTCTGCCATCCATGCACCTATTTCAGACTGACTTAGGTGCGGTAAATCATCAGCAGCTAAATCTCGTTGAATAACATTTGCATTTTTATTAGCAGCAAGGTTTGACACTAACGTTTCTCCAAGCATAGTGGATTGGCCTTGATGGCCATTTAGCGATGACGTAATAAATAGTATGTTTTTCATATAAACTCCTCACAATTTGAAAGTTAAAACACTTTGTTTCAGCGACGAGGCCATTATTTAGAAAAAATAAAAGAATGGAAATTGGTTAAAATAGTACAATCCATTCTATTAAAACGAATGATTTAAATGTTAACATTGCTTGTAAATACTATTGAACTTTCCGTCTCCCTTTAAGGAAAATAGGGTTTAACAAAAATACACACCGTAAAATTAAATAAAAGGCGTAATGATGCTAAAAATATCTTTAGAACAATGGAGAATGTTTCATGCTGTTGTTGAATTTGGTGGCTTTAATCAAGCTTCACAGAACGTCTATAAAAGCCAGTCTAGTATCCACAATGCGGTCAGCAAAATAGAAGAGTCACTTGGTGTAAAATTGTTTTTGATTAAAGGAAGAAAAACCGTTTTAACTGAAGCTGGACGAATGATATTAAGACGTTCTGATTATTTACTCGAAGAGGCGAAGAAAGTTGAAGACATCGGCCTAACATTAAGTAAAGGCATTGAAAGCCACCTTAAAATTGCCGTTGATGAAGTCTTCCCTCGAACACTACTTTATCAAGCGCTAGAGCAAGTATCAGAGAAATTCCCATTAGTGCAAATTGAGTTACTTGAATCAATATTAAGTGGCGCAAATGAAATGCTTGATAATGATAATGTTGAGATCGCTATTTCTCCGAACTCTCTAGGCGCTGGCGTGAGTGAGCACCTTTGTGAAATAAAATTTGGAGCCGTTGTAAATCCTGACCACCCTCTTAACAAAATTGACAGAAAACTGACGTTAGAAGATTTGAAAAAATGCCGACAAATTGTAGTAAGAGATTCTTCTACATCATCTAATAAAGAAAGAGCGAGTGATGGTTGGCTTAAAGCGAATCAACGATGGACCGTTAGCCACATGCAAAGCTCTATCGATATGATATCAAAGGGGTTAGGTTTTGCATGGTTACCGCTTAGTTTAATTAAAGATAAGCTTAATGATGGCACTTTGATCCCGCTTCAACTGGATGGCAATAGTGAACGAACAGTACCATTGTATTTAACATTTAAAGATTTTGATGCCTTAGGGCCAGTAGCACAACATTTTATCGTCACAATTAAAGCACTATGTACTGCCGCCTAAGAAGCACGTACAAAAACTAGAATACTATATTAAATAACGTTCTATTTTGTAGAACAATAAACGCTGAATTAACTAATTTTAACCACTTTTCAGAAACATTAGTATGAACTCCACATAAACAAACGGAGAAACTATAACTTATGAAATATATAAGAAGATCTGAAGATCGAGGTATCGCTAACTTTGGTTGGTTACAAAGCAAACATACTTTCTCATTCGGTCGTTATTATGACCCCAAACACATGGGTGTATCTGTATTACGTGTAATCAATGACGATATGGTTATGCCAGGTAAAGGTTTTGAACAGCACAGCCACCGTGATATGGAAATAATATCATATGTGATTGAAGGAGCTTTAAAACATGAAGATAGCTCAGGAAATAACTACATTGTACCTGCGGGTGAAGTACAAAGAATGAGTGCAGGAAGAGGAGTAATGCATTCCGAGTTCAATGCTTCACTGACAAATAAGGTTAAATTCCTTCAAATTTGGATCGAACCTAATATAAAGGGAATTAAGCCTAGCTACCAACAAAAAAAGCTTCCACAACAAGACGCCTTAACCAAATTAGTGACACCAAAGGGCGAAAATGGCACTTTATCAATCAATCAAGATGCGACTATTTCCCGCTTGGTGTTGGCAGCAGATGAGACGTTCTATTTAAAAACAGAAGCAAGAATTGGTTATTTACACCTTATTAAGGGAAAAATAATTGCAAATGATCAAGTATTTGAAGATGGCGATGCTTTCTCAATCGATCCAGAACAAGAAATAGAAATTAAATCTAACACAAGTGTTGAAGCGCTCTGGTTTGATTTACCTGAATAGAATTATAAAAACAGCTAAGTAATTATAAATCTAAAGTAAACTCAAATATAACGCTTAAAACCATAGTCGTTAATAACTAATACCTTTTCAGGTATTTAAAGTGCAAAAATATAATTACAAAACTATGCACATTGAAGGTAAGTCATGAATTCTGCGCACATTAGCTACCAGCTAATGCTGCGAACGCTAATTATTTTCTGATGATGAGGGTTTTAAGAAGAATTAATTAATTTGTCATCGCATTGTTTTTAATGGCTATGCAACCTTTATCGATATACTCCGTGAATAAAACGGACACTTCTAAAGGGTCAACAACGTCTTAGTATTTTGATAAAAATTACCAGCGTTGAATTACCATGAACTAACAAATAGCGACTAAAGGTTTACACCAAGGGCTAATAGTAGCTAAGACTATCAAACCTAACCGACCTTTCATTCCTTAGCTCATGGTTGAGTGGTTCAGCAAACTACAATACTAAATATTATTTCTGTCTTGTAAAATGCTTACATTACATAGTTATTTCGTTCCTCACATAAATCACTGCGGTATTCTACGAACTCTACTTCAAACCCGTTGGGGTCTAAATAATATAAGTTTGAACGAAAAGGATCTGATGCCCCATCCTTAGCGTGTTTAAAACCCGCTTTTAATAAACGAGATTGCATCGCATCTAAATTAGTGACCACAAATGCAAAATGCGCTAATCCAACTTGATGGCCATTTAAATTACGATTATCCCCTTCACCGTCATCACAAAATGTGAGGTATTGGTTATCATCTCCAAAATGCAGCCACTTTCTCGCTTTACCATTCCAAATTTGATCACCTTCCCCTCTCACATACCAATTAGGAAAGGCTACGCGGTAAAACTTTAAAGTTTCTTCTATATTAGTGACCGTTAAGTTTAAGTGTTCTAAGTACATGAGTTTCTCCGTATAGGTATTAAGTTTTCAGGCACTATAAATCCTCAACCTAACTTGAGGTCAATGAATAATTAATATAATGTAAAAAATAGAATAACTAGAGAGAAATGTGAAATGGATAATAAATTAGTACGTGAAGATCCTCTAACTGTTGGTTCAGTTGCCAAACGCTGTGCTGTAAAAGTGTCTACGCTGCATTTTTATGAAAGCAAAGGGCTTATTAAAAGTACCCGTAACATTGGCAACCAACGCCGTTATAATAGACAAGTATTACGTCGTGTATCACTTATTAAAGCAGCACAAAAAATGGGAATAACACTATCAGAAATTAAAGAACAATTAGATACATTAAACGGTAAAACTGCACCAAACCAGGAAGACTGGCAACGGTTATCAATGCATTGGAAAGACAGTTTAAATGAGCGAATTCAAAGTATGCAAAAATTGCGCGATTACTTATCTGGTTGTATTGGTTGCGGTTGTCTATCAATGGATGCTTGTCCGCTTTACAACGAGAACGACAAACTAGCAACAATAGGAAATGGTGCAGTTTTAATTGATAATCTAGCGGTTAAATAAACACTATTTAAAGATGAAAATCCCCTGACGTCTGCTAAAAATATTTTATATCTATACGCATTCTCGCAATTGTTGATAAGGCCTATCGGAAGCGACATTTGAACTTGGCGAGGCTGAGTTATAACAATTCTCCTTTAGCATGTAAATACTACATAACTAAAGATAAAAGAGTAATGATGAATAGTTAAAGCTAATGGTGCAGACCTTTAACGCGCCTTCGAAACAATACTGTTACAACTTAGGCTCTGGTAATATGGGGGGTGTACTATCCATATAAGTTAGGAAATTAGACCATATTTCATGAGTCCGCTGTTTTGTCAGTTTTGTTTTACAACTTAAAGACATTACCCCTCTTATTGTGCCACCACGCCACTGAGTATAGATAGCGTCACAATGCGCTTTTTCATACAATAACCATGCTTGTTGAGCTGAAACAATCGACTTAATCAGCTTAGGGTCACCTTTATTATGCTCCTTGCTTTTGTTTAGATATTTATTCAATATCGATTGTGCTTTTTCTAGTTCAACGCCTGCACAATAATTGATATCTAACGTGCTTATCGCTTTGTTACAGTCAATATCATCACTTAAAGCGTTTATAGAGTAGACACTAAGCAGTACGATAAAAAGTTTCTTCATTGGAGTTCCGTTAATACAATAGCAGCATTATCATAGCCTGTATTTTGTGGTTATGTTTGATTGCCATTTATATATCCATTTACTCAAGTGTTAATACCATCTGTTCGCTCAAGCACCCAGCATCTTGGATTATTTGAATACCCTATTTGTTCATAATAAAGGTTTGCTGTAGGCGCTGAAATCAGGATTAATTTACAGCTCTTATTCAATTGCCTCTGTGTTAATATTTGTAATTGTTTACCAATGCCACATTGTTGAAATACTTTATCTATGGCTAAATCTGAAAGGTAACAAGCATAATGAAAATCAGTTATTGACCGAGCTATACCAACTAAGCGATCTTGACGCCATGCTGTTATTATTAAATTACTATTTGAGAGCATACCATTCAAACACACCGAATCATTGATTGGGCGACGTTCACTTAATGTCGATTGAATCAATAAATCTCGAAACTGCTCAACAGATATAGACTCATTAATTCAATATCCATATAACCTTTAAACCTCATAGTCAATTAGTCAGAGCTTACTTATATCCGCGTGGAGAAAGCTAACCATTCAATTTATTTAAATTAGATAATAGAATATCAATTTTAATCGACTAATCAATGCCTTATAAACCAATAAAAAGCTAAATCATACAGATAAGCAAGCCGGCGTTTACCAATTAGGCTTATATTAACTTGTAAAAACAGTTAATTAAGCTGAACACTTTTATTAACAATTATGCCATTGCTAAAACAATGTAATTTTAACAATTTACTTTGAACATTTTTCATTATTTAGCATTGAAAATCTATTGCCTCATACTTACAAGAAAAAATAAACCATTATAATCAACATCTTAATGTAAATTACAAAGCTGGCATTGCCTTTGCTATGTTATAAATACGTATGCAATAAAGAGGTAACTGTTAAATGAGTAATTCAATACAAACGATCAACCCTTTTACTGAGAAACAATTAAAAGAATATACTTTGATGAGCCATCAAGAGGCTAAAAATGCGGTGAGTAATGCAGATGATTGCTTTGATGAATGGAAGCTTGTTCCTATTGCAGAGCGTGCAAAACTTGCTAACAAATTAGCTGAGGTAATCGAAGAAAATCGCGATGAATTAATTGAATTAATGGTCACTGAAATGGGCAAGGTTCAATCACAAGGTGAAGGAGAAGTCACACTTTGTGCGAATATTTGTAAATATACTGCCGACATTGCGGAGCAAGAATTAGCCAATGAAACACGCGACTATGAAGGCGGTAAAGCAGTAATCACCTACCAACCTATTGGTGTTATTTTAGGCATTCAACCTTGGAACTTTCCGTTATATCAAGTCATTAGATACAGTATCACTAATTTGGTTGCAGGTAATACTACGGTGATGAAACATGCGTCAAATGTATTTGGTATGGCTGAAAAAATACAGTCTCTATTTGATCAAGCAGGCTTCCCAAAATATGCCTACCAATCATTATTAATTGATGGGAAAACGGCAAGTAAGCTAATCAGCCATGAAGGGATTAAAGGTGTTACATTCACAGGTAGCGATAAAATTGGTAAAAAAGTAGCTAAAGAAGCGGCTAAACGCAGTAAGAAAACAGTATTAGAATTAGGTAGCAATGATGCTTATATCGTATTAGATGATGCAGATTTGTCACTTGCAGTTGAAACGTGTGTTAAAGGTCGTGTGGTCAATAATGGTCAAACTTGTGTATCAGCCAAACGTTTTATCGTCACTGAAAAAAACTACAATAAGTTTAAGGAGGAATTCACAAAAGCGATGTCCTCGCTTAAAACGGGTGCCCCTAAAGCTGATGATACTGACATCGGTCCAATGGCAAGAAAAGACTTACGTGAAAAATTGCACCAACAAGTCACTGAATCTATTGAAGCTGGAGCAACTGTTATTTGTGGCTGTAAAATCCCAGATGGTAAAGGTTACTTTTACCCAGCCTCTATCTTAGAAAATGTAACACCTGGTATGCCTGCCTACGACGATGAGTTATTCGGCCCAGTAGCAGCACTTATTAAGGCTAAAGACAATGATGATGCCATGCGTATCGCAAATGATTCACGCTATGGCTTAGGGGGTGGTATCTTTTCCAAAGATGAAGATAAAGCGACAGAACTGGCCATTAAACACTTTGATACTGGTATGGTAAATATCAATGGTTTTGCTTTATCGCAACCAAATCTACCTTTCGGTGGTGTAAAAAGCAGTGGTTATGGCCGAGAGCATGGTGGTTTTGGGATAAAAGAGTTCGTTAATATCAAATCAGTAATGGTCGCTAAAACAGCGGAATAGACATTAAACAGAGGCTTTGCTCTGCCTCCCACTGGCTAGACTTGGACATAGCCAGTGGATTCATTAGCGTGACAGGTTATTGATTGGAATGATCTGTCACGTTTCTAACAAGAGAATGTATCTCAAATCATTTAATATTACTTAATTTTCACCCCTAACGACAATGAAACTAAAGTCCCAACTACTATAGTGATCACCATCGATAATAAAGAACCAATCAACACATATTCTGTCATACTCCGATCGCCTGACTTACTTAACTCACCGAATCTAAAGATAGACTTAGCCGCTAATACAAACCCTACTGCTGCATAACTTCCCACTAGGGTAAAGGTGAGTATTAACACACGCTCTAAATAACCAATTAATTCACCACCAGCCACCAGTCCATTGGTATTCGCATTATTACCAGTATTTGTTATTGGGTACTTTTTTAACACAGTGCCAATAACAATTGAAGTTGGTTTAAGGATTAACAAGTAAGCGAAGACCACCATTAAGCCATCAAAAAACTTATCGTGCTTTAATACACTCTCAATAGTCACTCCCTTTGTCATATAAAAGGCAATCACTGTTAATAACAACGCATACAAAGTTTGTTGAAATACAAAATAGGAGAATCTATCCCCTTTCTCTGCTGTTGCCTTCCATAAATCCAGGATTACATGACTAACCGTCACAACAGCGACCAAATAAGCCGTTGTTTTTAAATCAAATGCTAACAGCCAAGCAGGCAAAAATATTGAGACGCCATGTAATAATGAATTAAGGTACAGTTCAGGTGAACGAGCTCTAGTTTCTTTCTTAATCTCTGTCCAACGTTTAGGTTGGAGGTAAAATTCACAAATGATATGCATCAGCATTAAGGAAATAACAATATTATAAAAATCAAGCATACTTAAGCTCCATGACTTGCTTATTAAACTTCATGTTAAGCGCCTTGATAAGCGGCCAACCTGACGCTTTTAGTGATTTGCTAGCGGTAGCTGTGGCAATATCCAGTTGTTCCGCTAACTCACTAATGCTTAACTCATCTTGGTGTTGAAGCATTGGTAGCATTACTTCACATTGTCGAGCAGTTAGCTCAGTTAATTGCTTATCAAGATATTTAAACAGTAATTCAAATTGCTCGGTCAAATTTGGATGTTCACAATTAAAAAGCAACCGTTCGTTTCTTAATCCTTTTAACCCTCTTCCAGACAACACAAAAGCTTCACCCATTGATTCCGAAATTAACGCTCGTAAGTCAGCATTTGCAGCAATGGCAAAACTAATACGACTATCAAAAGCCTTGCCAAGCGCTTTAATACCAAGTCGATATACAATGGTATACCTAAGTACATGCTCAATATCATGAACGACAGACTGAAACTCATCACCACGTTCAATACGATGCGCATTGGATGCGTTTACTTCCGTTATCCACCCTTGAATATCTTTAATGCGTATGAGTAATTGTTCAAACTGTTTAGAGCTCAATTTCGTTGAGCTAACAATATCACCACTGATCACTGCAATAGGTTTAGAAATAGGATTCACATTAACACTCCTTTCAGTATCCAAATATTAATTTAGCCCTTTTCGGCTAAAAGTGCAAATTTAGCTATTTATGGCTAAATAATGCAATATTGCTATTTCTGGCTAAATAGAGCGATAACATGAATTAATACTAATAATTATTTTGAGCGAGTTAAACGAATTAAAGAGGGTTAAACGTTTATTATATTGAGCTTGTATTTTAATAAAACTTAATTGCAGTACTGATAACTAATCATCTATTGTCTGCGCGATATAAAGCAAATCTTTTTTTATTTCGATAAAAGCATCAACTACATCTGGGTCAAAGTGTTCACCTGACGCCTGTTTAATATAACTAAAGGTGTCTTCAAAACTCACTGCATTTTTATAAATACGCTTATTAATCAATGCGTCAAATACATCAGCGACAGCCATTACTCTAGCGGATAGAGGAATAGCATCGCCCTTCAGCCCTAATGGATAACCACTTCCATCCCACTTTTCATGATGATAATTTGCAATTTCTACCGCAATATTAAGGTAAGGATTGGGGCCTAGTTTCTTAATAGTTTGTCTTAAAATATCGCCACCTAAAGCAGCATGAGTTCTCATAATAACCAGTTCATCGGTAGATAATTTACCCGGTTTAAGTAAAATATGATCGGGAATTCCTACTTTTCCTATATCGTGTAAAGGCGATGCGGCAGAAACAAATTGAATATAGTCATCATTAATTTCATGTTTATATTTAGGGTTTTTCTGTAGCTGTTTAATCAGCGTTTTAACATATAATCGAGTTCTGGTTATATGTCCGCCTGTTTCAGAATCCCTTAATTCCGCTACTGTTGCCATACAATCAATGATAGATAGATTAGCGTTAGCAATAGCATTTTGTACAGAGGCTAACTGCCTTTCTGAGCGATAATATTTTAAAGTCGTCATTACAATAAAGCTTGTTATTAAGCTAACGATAGAAATAAATGGAGATAGGTAAACCTGCGCATTATAAAGTAGGATTGGCGGCAGGATCAGTAACATACAAAATAATGAAACAGCAGATATATTTAAAGCCGTCACGTTTTTTCTGGCCATTAATAAAGAGAGTAATGCACCAATGACTAGGATCATAATCGACTCTAGTTGCTCAAACCACACAGGTAGGGTTAACACATCCCCACTGATTACATTGTCGATTAACGTTGCATGTAATTCAATGTTAGGAAAAACAGGATCTAAGTAAGTATTAGAAACATCATTCAATGCTGATGCCGTTGCTCCGAGTAACACTATTTTTCCGGTAAAGTAATCAGGTGAAATAGTGCCACTCAATAACTTCAGCATTGGAATCGTTTGATAGTGACGCCCTTTCCCTCTAAAGTTTAAAAGTGCATCACCAGATTGATCAACGGGGATATGATTATTATGTAACTGAACCGTAGCCCCTAAACCCCTATTCTTGATAGTAAACTCACTGCCTAAAGTAACCGTTAGCCCAGCAAGAGAGAGACTTGGTATTAATTGATTATTATATTGTTTTACAATAGGGATCCGTCTTACTAGACCATCTTTATCTATGCTGGGATTAATAAATCCAGTTGAAGCACTGTGTTGGTAAAACTGCCGTAAAGGGCAAATGATGCCGTTATAATATTCAAGGTTTAGGTTGGTTAGGCTATTTCCTCCTCTATCAACATTGATTGATTTATCACTGGATTTTTCGAGATAGCGATTGACGCATTGAACTTGTTGACTCACTTTGTGTTGAGAAAGTAAAGAAGGAAGAATGACAGGTGCACCATCAATGACCTGTGAAAAGTAAGTATCATAATCTTTTAACGCTTGTGGAATAGACATCAAATCTAGATCGATTGCAAATTGTGATGCAAAAAGTTGTTGAATGTTTACTAGAGATGTACGGTCTTTCTCTGATAATAATATATCCATTAAAATAGATGATGGCATACCTTCAATAATGATACGTAATGCTTCAGCAATTTGAAAACGAGGCCATGGCCATTGACCAATGGCTTCTATACTCTGGTCATCAATATCAATAATGATGATGCTATTATTAGGCTCCGAATGTGGATAATAACTGCTATAAAAATCGTATACTTTCCAGTCTAATGTTCTCTCATTAATGGGCGTTGAAATTGTGTAATATGCAAACAAAGTAGCAACAAGAAAACCGGCTAATGAGGGTAAGTATTTTGTTAGTTTACTAACAATGGCTTTTAAGTCACTTATCATGAATAAGGCATTACCAAATTTCAACTTCTACACGTCTATTTTTTGGTTCAACCTGTTTATCGGATTTGATCAGTGGATCACTCTCTCCATGTGAATCTATTCTATATTCAGCCTCTTTAATATTCTCAAATTGTAATAATTTAGCAACGGCATTTGCTCTTTCAGTAGAAAGCTTCAAATTGTATTCAGTGCTTCCTGCAGCGTCAGAATGACCAATAATATTGATAATAGGTGCTTTTCTTGCCTTAGCAGCTTCAATAATAGTAGGTACTAGTAATTGAGAGCCATTAAGTAATACCACACCATTACTTTCAAAATAAAGTAGGAATTTTTCTGGTTTTTGAGGTTGAATGGCGAATAAGGCTGCATGTTGTAACTTTATCTTTTGTAAGTCGACTTGTTCAGGAGGTGTTGGGCTATCAACGTCAGAAGTGACAATTACAGCATATCCTTGCTCATCAACAACTTGTGAGCCTGATTCATTTAAAACAATGATTTTGCTATTTTCTTTATCGTCAGGGAGTAACGTCACAGTGGTGGTTGTGGACTGAGTAGCACTCAATACCGCAACAAATGCAAAGGTGATAAAAATAAACATTTCCATATATTAATCCACCTCTACTAAGAACTTTGTACCACGCACACCGATTGTTGCTTCAGGTGTTTGTACTTTTATTGACTCAGGGGATAATTCGCCAAGTTTACCTGATGAATAAATTGCACTGCCATTTTGGATCATGACATCAAAGGAGTATTGCTTTTTCTTAGGAGAGAACAAATAACGATTAATAATAACTTGAGAGCTTGGACCAATTGATAACTGCGTACCATCAATAAAGACAAGCCCAATACTACTGTTGTCCTCTGTATCTATTAAATAACCTTCGTAAACCTTATCATTCAATTGAGCGTCGACTATTGTTGACCCTAATTGGATTGATACTTTTCCTTGTAAGGCTTTTATAGTGCCTATGTAAGCAGGCTCAGCGACAGCAGAAAAGCAAATAAAAGAAAAAGTAAATATTAAGTAAGAAAATACTCTGAGTACCATACACATCCCTTTAGCATGATTTATGAATAAATTTCATTTACAACTATACAAACCTATAATAGATAAACAAAATAATAATACAATAGCATTAAAATATAATTGTGCTGGGGCGGTGTATTTTCTTAACTATTGATTTTAAAGTGGCTGTGTTTACTTTTAATAAGTTAGATCAACTCAAAAAATACAAAGGCATATTAATTTTAATCATGAGGACTAGAATCTAGATTTGGACATTAAAGAAAATGAAGGCTAAACAATCGCTCGTATAGCCTTCTTGCCTACGATTATAAATAACGCGTTTCTAAATGCTTTTTAAAATGTGCTGTATTTAAGGTTTCACCTGTAGCACGCTTGATTAGTTCGTCAGTAGTATGCAGTGAACCTTGTGACCAAATGTTATCGCTTAACCATTTAAAAATTGGGCTAAGGTCACCACTTTTAATTGCACCATCAATATCAACTGTTTCCTGCATGGTTGCTTTATATTGTGCGGCATACATGGCACCTAGTGTGTAAGATGGGAAATAGCCAAAGGCACCATCAGTCCAGTGAATATCTTGCATGCATCCATTTTGATAATTACCTTTGGTGGAGAGCCCCAATGACGCTTGCATTTTCTCATCCCATAAGCCTGGTACATCGCTATGTTCGATAACACCATTGATTAAGTCGCGCTCTATTTCATAACGCATGATCACGTGTGCTGGATAAGTCAACTCATCAGCATCAACACGAATAAACCCTTTTTCAATTTTAGTGTAAATTTTATAGAGGTTCTCTTCTGCAAATACCGGATCTTGATGTGCACGAAAGGCATCAGCAGATAGTTTAGATAAATGAGAGATAAAAGGCTTACTACGACCAATTTGCATCTCAAAAAACAATGATTGAGACTCATGAACCCCCATAGAACGTGCTTCGCCAACAGGTAAACCTGCAAAAGCTTTTGGTAAACCTTGTTCATAACGCGCATGACCGGTTTCATGAACGATACCCATTAATGCTTGTACAAAGTCTCTCTCATCATAACGCGTAGTGATACGCACATCAGATGGAACACCGCCACAAAATGGATGAACACTTTGATCTAATCGCCCATGGTCGAAATCAAATTTCAATAATTTCATGGTTTCTATACCCAACGCTTTTTGACTAGATGTCGAGAAAGTGCCAGAAGGCATAATGATTGATTGTGTTCTCTGTTTCTCTAAAGCTTTTTCAATTAACTCAGGTAACCAAGTTTTTACATCTGAAAATAAAATATCTAATGAAGCTGTTGTTGTCCCTGGTTCGTATTTATCAAGCATTGCATCATAAGGTGTCAGTCCCAGCGCCTCACTACGAATTTTCGCTTCTTCACGAGATAGTTTAACGACCTCCTTCCAATTTTTTTCAAAGCCTTCCCAATCATTAACAGGACGTTGCGAACGCCAGGCATGCTCACATTTAGAACCTGCGATAGACTGAGCTTGCACTAGTGCTTCAGGTACTATAGTAGCTTGTTGCCACTGTCGTTTCATTTCACGTAAGCTAGACTGCTGCTCACTAGATAATGACTCCTGTTGTGCTTTGTCAAACCACTCTCCAAGTTGTGGTTGTGTCGATAGGCGATGTACATGCACCGATAATTCAGCCATAGCTTGTGAACGGGCGTCATTGCCACCAGCAGGCATATTTGCCGCAGCATCCCAGCCCAACATCGATTGAGCATGATTAAAATGATTAATGGTTTGGTAATGCGCAGTAAGTTGGTCGTAGTTTGACATAATCTATTCGCTTCCTATTTTGTTTCAGCTTTATCAATCACATCTTATTATAGTCTTGCGGATTCGAACAGTAACGAATGACTTTGTTGGAAAGGTAATTGATATAACGTCAGTCACTTGATATTTGAGAGTAGAATGAGATGAAAAAACTTAATGTAAAATTCAGGGTAAAGGTAGCTAAATAAACACTTTTCAAAAAAGAAAAAGCAGAGGTTAGACAGATAATTTGAAATAGTCTGTTAAAACTAATCCTTAATGGTTATATATTACTGTTCGTTTGTAAAACAACCATTATTAAATATTGATAATCAAATAAATATAAAATACCATCAATGGAGTAAAAGCTCATAAAACACTATCTTGTTGAGGGATTAACATGAAAATGACAAAACTATTATTATTTGCAGCTTGCGTAGCACCGCTATTAATTATCGACACTGCTCAATCAGCTATCAATAATCAATGCACTCAAATTGAAATTAACCAAGTGTATCAGCACGATCAACTCGAGCCTGGTAATACTGATAGTGTATCGGAAATATATGAAGCACAAATAGCTACACTCAATGACTTTGCCAAACAGCAAGGTTTGAATAAATTGACCATAAAGGCGATTCCACCAGAGCTTGATGCAGCTAACGCAAAACCGGAAAAGTCAGAAATAACCATTGCAATGACATTTGAAAGAGACAATGACGCGAGTATTATCGATAAAATAAATATAGAGCTTAAACCGCTTAATTTCTCTTATTCTGCAGTTATCTTAAAAAACATCCTTTGCGAAGTATAAAACCGCCAATCACTAATCTTTATTTAAACAAAGAGCGCTCATGAAAAACATTAAATCCCTGTATCTTGTACTTTGTTTAGCACCACTGCTGTTTATCAATAACTCTATAGCTGATGAAGTCGCCCCTTGTCCTACAGTTAAACTCAACCAAGTTCATTACTATCAGGTATTTAGCATCGATAAAACGAGCAGCCTAACTGATTTATATAATAAACAGATTAAGTTACTCAGCGCATTTGCAAGCAACAACAAATTGGAGAGATTTAAAGTACTCAACCAGGATATGAGTATTTCGGCTACAAGTTATATCCCTAATTTGTTAGAAGTTAATTTTTCGATATCATTTGAGAGTAAGTTTGACCAAAGTTTATTAGATAAAATTAACGCAGAATTTTCTCCTCAAAACTTTTCATTCTCTGTGATAAATATCGAAGAATGTGATGCATAAATGATATCAATATGCGTTGACATTAGCCTCGATATCCCCCTTTTTGTTGTTTTACCCACCCTACAAAGGTGTTAGCTGCAACATTATTCTGTTTACCAGCAATATGTAAAAAATACGCCTTTTCTTCGAACTCCATATAATCAGTGATGCTCACTAACTCTCCCTTAGCGATTAATTCTGACACATGCCAATCCCACACTAACGCTATGCCCGTATCATTTATCGCAGCTTGAATAACAGCAACTTGATCATCAACCATTAACGCATTATTTGGAATACGATAAGTTAACCCTGCTTTATTAGCCCAAGACTTCCACCCTTCCCAGAATGGCATTTCTTTTTTAAGCATGATTAAAGGTTGATCAAAGATACTTTGCAGGTCTATATGACCACCATGAGTTTCTAAAAATTTTGGACTACATACTAATTGAATTCGCTCTGCAAAAATTTGTTGGCAATTTTCATTTGCAGTTGCAATTGTTGAGTAATAAAAAGTCACATCATAGTTATCGCTTGCATCTATATAACGCTCATTACTAATAGTGATATTCAGCATAATGTCAGGATGTGCTTGTCTAAACTGTTCTATTTTTGGCAATAACCAGAAGTGCATAAAACATGGACCTACTTCTAAGTTGAGTGTCACTGCCGTCGAAGCGCCCTCTAGGACTTTGGTCTCCTCAGAAAGTATATCTAAAGCTTCTCTTACCCTTTGTAAATATTGATAGCCCTGTGCAGTTAATTGCACACCTTGCTTAGAACGAGTAAATAACTTGATATTCAAGAAGTTTTCTAGATTTTTAACCTGTTTACTCACCGCTGTAGTAGTCACGCATAGTTCGTCAGCAGCTTTGGTTAAACTGCCTAAACGTGCTGCTGACTCAAACACTAACAGATAACCTGTTGGTGGAATTAACCTAGACTTTATTGACACTTTACTGTTCACCCTTAACTTTAAGTTCAAGGTATATTAACTAAATAACGATTTACTAACAAACCTATCTGTCTAATATCATTTCAACCTTACAGAAAAAAGATTGAAATCAATGATTAAAGTGAAAGAGATCCGTCATGATTGGCTTACCCTTCCAGATGGAACACGTTTAGCGTTCCGAGCCTGGATACCACAAAATGCTGTTGATCAACCAGTACCCGCCATTTTAGAGTTTCTACCGTATCGTAAAAGTGATGGCACAGTAGTACGTGATGAAATCACAATGGCACAAACAGCAGCACAAGGTTATGCCTGCATACGTGTCGATTTACGTGGATGTGGTGAATCTGAGGGTTTCTTTGACGATGAATATTCAGCTCAAGAGTTACAAGATGGTTGCGACGTGATTGCCTGGATAGCTGCACAGGATTGGTGTGATGGTCACTTAGGCATGGTAGGCATCTCTTGGGGTGGATTCAACTCTTTGCAAATTGCAGCACTTAGACCACCCGCTTTAAAAGCGATTATCACACAATGCTCTACCGATGACCGCTACAATAGAGATATCCACTTTGAAGGTGGCTGTTTATTAAACGACAATATGACCTGGGCTGCTTTCTTCTGGGCCTATGCACAAGCACGCTCGCCAGATCCATTATTGATCGGTCAAGATTGGCAAGCTGTTTGGCTAAATCGATTACAGAATATGCCGCAGTTGGCAACGCCTTGGATATCGCATCAAACTCGTGATGAATACTGGCAACATGGTTCAGTCTGTGAAGATTATTCTGCCATTGAAATCCCTGTGTATGCCATGGGTGGCTGGTCAGATGGTTACCGAGATACCGTGTTTAATCTGTTAACAAATTTGAATGGACCTAAAAAAGGTTTAATTGGACCATGGGCACATAAGTACCCTAATATTGCCTTCCCTAACCCTAAAATAGATTATGTGAAGGAGTCTGTTCGTTGGTGGGATCGTTGGTTAAAACAGGTCGATAACAAAATAGACCAAGAACCCGCATTACAATACTATTTACAAAACAGTGTCGCACCGCAAACCGATTATGATTTTCGTCCGGGTGCTTGGGTTAGCGAACCAAACTGGCCATCAACTAATACTCATCTTCAAACATGGTATTTATCAGCACGAGGGTTAAGTACTCAGCAGCAAGTTGCTGACTATAAAGTGCCTATCTGTTCTCCACAAACCACAGGATTAGATGGTGGTAGTTTCTGTGTGGGTATTCGAATTGATATGGAACAACCCGGTGATCAACGTGCTGATGATGCAGGATCTTTAGTATTCGACTCCGACATACTTACTGAAGATATGCCGATCGCAGGTCAAATAGAAGCACAATTTGCAGTTAGCAGTGATAAACAACAAGCCAACTTAGTAGTACGCGTATCAGATGTACACCCAAATGGTGAGGCCACACGAATTACTTATGGTGTATTGAATTTAACACATCGAAATAGTCATGAAACACCTGAGGCGCTAATTCCAGGCCATGAATATGATGTGAATATAAAACTCAATGCGATGGCTTATGTGATCCCCAAAGGCCACAAGTTACGCGTTGCCGTGTCTACTGCTTACTGGCCACTAATCTGGCCAAATCCAGAACAAGCGACATTAACTTTTAATACTCAAAAATGTGCGGTAATTCTACCACTTAATCAGCACCCGACCATCAGTGAAAACATTCCTGAATATCACAAACCAGTTACTTTTAATGGCAAAGAACTAGCGGCTTCAGAAAGCAAGCGTGTTGTTCATAAAGATTACAAAACCGGCATTACTACACTGGAAACGCGTGAAGACTTTGGCCGTCAATTTTATGAATCAGCACAAAGTGATATTCAATTCATTATGGATCAACAGCAATCAGTTCATCACCGCGATCCATTAAGTGCAAAGAATGATATCAAAGTAAAAGTTGATATGGGCAGGGAAAATTGGAGAACCACTATCAAGGGCCACTATGTGATGACCTGCGATAAAGATAACTATTATTTGCAAGTGCAATGGCGAGCTTATCAAGATCAAACCTTAATCTTTAGCAAAGATTTTAACGACACAATAAAACGAAACTTTACGTAACTAACTCAAGGATGACATATGATTAAAACAATAAGACCCTTGGTGTTCTTACCTACTTTCTTGATATTAGCCGCTGCGCTGATATTAAGTTTAGTAGATTTAGACACCTTTATTAAGGTAACGGGTAACCTTAACAGCAGTATTTTAAAGCACTTTTCATGGTTATTTAGCTTAGGAAGTTTCTACTTATTAGGTTTAGTTGTACTAACTTACTTTTCTAAACTAGGTACTGTACGAATCGGTGGAGATGGCAGTGAGCCAATGATTAAAAAACCACAGTGGTTTATGATCGTACTTTGTACGACTTTTGCCGTGGGAGTATTGTTTTGGACAACTGCAGAACCTATCTATCACTTACATGCTCCACCAGCTAGCTTTGGTATTGAAGCAGCAAGTCCTAACGCCACTTTATTTGCTTTCTCTGCGATGTTTTTACACTGGGGACCAACCCCTTATGCAATTTATTGTGTTCCCGGGTTAATCTTTGCTTTGGCTTTCCATAATTTGAAAATGCCCTTCTCAATTTCAAGTTCACTACGCCCTGCATTTGGACGCTTTATTACTCCTGTTATGGCGGATATTATCGACTCATTAGCCTTATACTCGCTAGTCGTCGGTATGGCTTCTTCATTAGGTACGGGTGTGTTGACACTATTAGGTGGAATCAGTCAATATATTGATATTGAACGTAATGCATTAACATTAGGTATTATCACTGCAATCATTGTAGGTACTTTTATTTTGTCTGCTATTAGCGGTTTAATTAAAGGGATTGCACGTTTATCTAACATTAACTTTTGGATGCTGATCGCACTCTTTGTATTCATCTTCATCTGTGGGCCAACACTGTATATTTTGTCTATTGGAGTTGAAGGATTAGGTGCATTTTTGCAAAGCTTCTTCCGCTTAAGCTTATTTACAGGGCAAGCAGCAAATGATCCTTGGCCACAATGGTGGAGTGTATTCTACTGGGCTGTTTGGTTTGCTTGGGCTCCCATTACAGCAATGTTCTTAGGTAAAATATCTCGTGGTTATACGGTGAAAGAATTCATTCAAATAAATGTCATTTACCCAAGCTTATTTGTCTTCCTATGGATATCAGTATTCTCAGGTACCGCTATTTTCATGGATACCCAAAGCGCTGGTAAACTTTATGATGTATTAAATAATGAAGGCATTGAACAACTACTTTATTACATTATGAATGACTTACCATTCAGTGCAGTTACCTCATTCTTCTTGGTACTGATTGCCTTTATATCTTATGTAACGGCCGCAGATTCAAGTACTGATGCCATTGGTGATTTATGTACTAAAAACTTCACATCAGAATCTGATGCTAAAACGTCATTACCCATTAAAATACTATGGGGTACATTAATTGGTCTTGTTTCTTGGATAATGATAAGCACGGTAGGAATTGATGGTGTCAAGAAGCTATCATACTTAGGTGGATTACCAGCAACATTGATTATATTAGCTTGTAGTGCAACGTTAATATTATGGATTAAGAACCCGGGATTAGTCTCAGTAACAAGTAAAAATAATAAAGAGTAGTGAATAAACTAACCAACTAAATAAGTTATTTAGGCTAACAGAAATTATTTTCTGTTAGCCTTTTTTATGTAAAGTCATTGCTAAAAATAATGACTAAAATAGATAAATAAACACTATTAAATTACAAATTTGCTGATAGACTGCGCGCACCTAAAGAGGAGATAATCAAGTGGGTAAAAAACGTAAAGGTAACTCAGTACCGGCTGCTACTAATAATGTCAGCGTCCAAACACAAAAAATAACAGAGATCGGTCGTGGTACTATCAATCATTCGGCAATGGCCGCTTTAGTCACTAGTAAAGTATTTACGATGCGTGTTGAAAAAGCGAAAAAAGGCAAAGGTTCATTCAACCGTAAAGCAAAACATACAGGTAAAGAGAGTTATCAAATAGCCGCTTAGTTATACCAAAATATAATTGGCATGAAAATAATGCTAAGCGATATCTGATAACTCTCTTTCAAGATAAACCACAAGTATCAGTGCTTTAAAACATATTGAACGATACAGGTAACCCAAACTATCTGTATCGTTTCTCTCTCCTTTTAACCACTAAGTGACACCCCTTAATTAAAAATGTAAAACTACTATAATACTCATGAGTGTTAGGTACTGAGCAATATCAACATCCACATCATTAAAGATTATTGAATATTGAACTTTTCAATTGCTAAAATGCCCTATTATTTTCCTATCAAGAGATACAATGGCTAACTTCAATACTCATCTTAATACTGCTGTGATAATCACAGGTTTAGGCTCCGCTACCTTATTATCAGCAGGACATATCGATTTAAACAGCGCACTCTGGTTATGGTTTTTAGGTTCAATCGGCGGGCTATTACCAGATATAGATTCAGATAACTCTACTTCCCTCGATACTATTTTTAACTTATTTGCATTTAGTGCCGTCTTACTGGTGCTCCATTACATAACCACAGAATTAGTCATTGAAATTAGCTTTATCGAGTTAATCATAGTGCCTTTATTGGTTTACGGATTTATGAAATATATCATTAGACCTATTTTTGAGTGGATCACAGTACATAGAGGCAGCTGCCATTCTTTACTATTTTTAGTGTTAAGCGCGTTATTAACGACGCAAGTAACATGGCAATTGAATAGTCAATTAAATACAAAAGCAGCCATCTTTGCATGGTTAGCAGGTGGGTTTGTATTATTGGGTGGGTTAATTCATTTAATGTTGGATGAAATTTACAGTGTTGATTTAAGTAACGTAAGAATCAAACGCTCTTTTGGAACCGCTTTAAAGGTAGCAGACTTCGATAATAAATTAATCACACTTACTTCGGTCGTTGCTATCGTAGGCTTGATCTATATTGCACCTCCTACAGAGCAAACTATCACTGCTTTAAGTGATTGGTCTCATTTTAGATTTCAAACATTTAATTTCACCTTTTAAAGGTAAAGTTAATAATATCTGCTGATATTGCACTCAATACTTTTCAAAAATCAAATTTAAGACTGACTCGTAGTATTGAGTGCATTCTCAATGACCAACATTAAATAATACTCCATTACTTCATACTAAAAACCTTTCTATTTTATTAAGAAATACACTACTAACGAGATATTAATATCACTTAAAAGTACCAATAACGTAAATTTATTTGAATTGACTAATCAAACCTGTCTAAATGGTCAGGTGACATAAAAGTGCCATATTCGTTTGGCATGCTCATGACGCTAACGAATCATTTCTTAAATACTTTACAATAAATAGCGGAAGGTAAAATGGATTTTATAAAAACAATAGCAGCAGCTGCAGTCTCATTAGCTTTACTAACAGGTTGTAACGATGACTCTAACACGACAGAGCAAACCACTAATACCAGTGTACGTTTTGGAACTTATAACCTATCTTTTGACAGATATAGTTACGAAGAATTGGTGGAAGAGTTACAAATAACTTCTACTGAACAAACAGCCTTAATGACTAAATGGTTTTCTGGTGATTTAACAGATGATGAATTAGAAACCGTTGAAAAAGTGATTCAAATAAAAAATGTAGCAGCTATTATTCAGAGTGAACGCCCTGCTGTATTGATGATGGCTGAATTCAATAATGATGGTACGGGTGATGATAAAGATGCATTAACAGGTTTTCAAACTAACTACCTGTCAGTATCACAGAATGCGTTAGGCGCAACGTCTTCTGAGGAGCAATTACTCGACCCTATCGAATTTGGATACTCAGAGAGCTTCGCAACCAATACCGGCTTATTAAGTGACTATGATTTAGACCATAACGGTTCAATTGAATTACCCAGTGATGCATGGGGTTTTGGTTATTATCATGGACAATACGCATTTGGATTATTATCACAATACCCAATCGATACTGACAATATTCGAACTTTCCAAACCTTTAAGTGGAAAGATATGCCTGGAGAAAGTAATCCTACTGTCACAAATTGTGAAGATGAAGCTAATCCAATACCTGAGGGCTTGTCTTGCGGTGATAACTGGTATACCGATGAAGCTTGGGCAGAAAAACCATTATCGTCTAAAAATCATGTTGATGCTCCAATCATTATCCCAACAGCTAACGGTGATAAAACGATCCATTTGTTATTATCGCATCCTACACCACCCGTTTTCGATACGGTTACGGAAAATAATAAACTTTTAAATAGTGCTGAAATCAATTTTTGGAATGATTATATTTCAAATTCAGATTATATATATGATGATAATGGCGTCACTGGTGGCTTAGATGAAGAGGCTTCTTTTGTGGTAATGGGAGACCTTAATGCAGATCCAGAAAGTGGAGATGGTTACTTAGCAACTATACAAACTTTAATTAGTCATGAACGAGTCAATACAACAGCTACAACGGGAACTTATGTACCAACAAGCTTAGGGGCTAGTGAGTGCGTTGATAACGGGGATTGTGATGACACGACTTATCCTGAACGCATCACTAGTACTTTTAGTTTACGTGTTGATTACGTTATCCCCTCTACAGATATGAAGGTGAATGATTCGTCGGTATTTTGGCCTGCATCCTATGAAAATGGACGTTTATTAGTAAATGATGAACGTGTAGGCTCATCAGGTACTGGTAAAGATTTGTCTTCTGATCACCGTTTAGTATGGATTGACACTAATATTTAATCACTATCAATAACCAGCTACTCAACTCGTAGCTGGAAACTTGCTTAATATAATCACCACAGTGATAGCCAATGACTTCCTGTTGCGATGTTTATAAAATTACCCTTCTACATCAAAGTATAAAGATTTATAACGAATAACAGTTGTACCTGCATCTTGAATATAAGCGCCTGTTTTAAAGAAAAAACCATCCTCAGGCCAATCACTGTCAATGACATGGTCACCACTGCTATTTGTATGTGCTTGATCATCATCATCGCAATTATCAGCTGAATATTCACCACCAGACTTACACATTAATGTGCCACGTACATCATCCATTTTCATGGTCACAACACTGTCTTTAACTTGTACGTAAAAAGAGCGATGTTGATTTGTACTGACAGTAGGTTCACCGCTACTATCTAACCAACGATAAGTATCATATTCAGCATCACAGGTGTCTTTATCGCAAGCCGATAATCTCAATTTTGCTTCATAAAACTTAGTGCCATCTTCTACTATCTGAGCAATACGCATCAATGGTGCACCGATATTATCACTGTCAGAGTTATGCACTTGTAACACCGTAACTTCATCTAAACCATCGCTCGTTGAATTTATTTTAATCGTGCCTTCCATTGTGTTGGTATCAGAACGATTAAAATCCGTTAGATGACGAAACTCAGTACGTGATGATGACTCACCTTCATGAGTGATTTGCATGTAATTTTGACCACTTGGTACTCTAAAATCATCAGTTACATATCCATCAAATGATAGATCAGGATCACTCGAACTCGCATCCGCAAGCTTTGTAGAACCATCCGGAGAAGTTAATTTAACTTGATCAAGTGCAGATTGAAATATTGCTGTACCTGCGCTGTTTTCATAATTATATGGCGCAGTATCGGCAGCTAATGCACTAGCGCTTAATACAGAAAGTCCAAGAAAAATCGATTTGTTAAGATGACTTATTTTCATGCTATCGTTCCTTTAAGGTAAAGTAACCATCAGATTAATAAGGTATTTTATAAATTAATTTAAAATACTATTCGTGCATTCTTTTACTATTCAAAGCTGATCAGTAATGAACACACGAACAAATTAACAACACTCATTTAAGTATTACAATAATATTTAACCCCTGTAGGTAGTCACTCACAATTTCCTGCTAAGATTTTTAACTTTCGTGATTAGAAACATATAATCAATTATTGACGGTTGACAGAAAAAGAAAATAATAACTATTAACATTTCCAATTGGTTTAAGTGCTCATTGGCGGGTTTAATTACCTAGGATTAACGAGAGTATTAACGCTTTGTAGTGATTTTTTAATCATTTTGAGAGCATAACGGTTATTTATACCTAATAAAAAGTTAAGTTTGATAATAACTTGCCGATAATTTAACAAATATAACTTAACCTAGCCCGAACGTTTTAAAGTATCATTACTCTAAATATTGATTCGTTTCGCGTGTAAGGAGATTTATGGAAGTTTTGAATCAAAAAGGCGAATTAATTGAATTGGATACTGGCTTTAAGTTTGGAGATAGCTTCTTTACATTGTTAGATTTCGTGAAATATCCAAGCCCAGATGATGCATTACGATGTACAAGTGAATTGCAATGTAAACTGTTTTACCGAGATATTATGAATTATGCATTTGTAGATTCCCATAATCAGCTTTTAGCTGATGGCCATCTTCATTTAGCAGCTAAAAATTTAAATGAAATTAATAACTTATCATTAGATCATTTAACAGGGTTGAAGAAAAGAGAATACTTGGAGCGAAAATTAGCTAGTTTAGATAATGAACAGTATCTGGGTGACCCAGTCGATTTTTCTATGATAATGTGTGATTTAGATAACTTTAAATCCGTCAATGATAAATACGGTCACTCTGTTGGGGATGATACCTTAGCACTTTTTGGTAAATTAATTACTGATACATTGCGCCCTTCCGATTTTGCTTATCGATACGGCGGCGAAGAATTTTTAATCTTATTGCCTAACACTGAATTGAGTGATGCAGTTCTAGTGGCGGAAAGGTTAAGGCAAGTTATTGAAACTCGTTTACAGGTGGGCAACTTTGGTTTAAATCAGATTACCGCTTTTGATTTGGATGTCTCGAAAATATCTAATGATGACAGCGACATCAATAATGCATTTTTTTTAGCGCATAGTGTCACCTGTAGTTTTGGTGTAGCGAATTACCAAGAGCAAGGCCACTCAACGGAAGCATTATTTGATACCGCTGATGCAAATTTATACATCGCTAAGAAAAGCGGAAGAAATAAAGTATCTGCTTAAAACATGGAGCTTCATCAGTAATGCTAAATGAATTACTAAGCAGATACTCGAGTTTATCCGCTACTTAAAACGCAATACCAATTCATGTAAATCATCAGCAATCTTTTTCAAGTAATTTATTGAAGCTTCTGCTTCTGTTGTTAAGTTAACATTTTGATCTGTTAAGCCAGAAATACCCACAACTTGCTGATTAATATCTTCAGATACATGCGCTTGCTGTTCAATCGCTGTGGCAATTTGAATCGACATATCTGAGATTTGTGCAACTGCGTCAACAATACCTTTAAGCATTTCACTGCTTTCTAAGACTTTACTCATCCCATTATCGGCTTCAATAGTCCCCTGTTCCGCATGAACAACTGCAGTGCTTGTTTTATCTGTTAATAGCTGAACAATTTTAAAGATCTCACTTGTAGAGTCTTGCGTGTGTTTTGCTAAGTTGCGAACTTCGTCTGCTACAACAGCAAAACCCCGCCCTTGCTCTCCTGCTCTAGCTGCTTCAATAGCGGCATTCAATGCAAGTAGATTTGTTTGTTTAGCTATTTGGTCAATGATATTAGTTGCCGCGGATATTCTTTCCGCTTCTGCAGAGACTTCCGTGACAGAGCGATTAATGGTTTGTACCGTCTCTCTTAATTTATCAATTGACGCACTGGTCACATTTGCTAATGCTTCCCCTTTTGTTGCTAATGCTAATGCAGTTTCAGCATGCTCGGCTGTGTCAGAGACTCTAGATGATACTTCATTAATGGTGGCAGTAATCTCATTACTAGCAGTCGCAACTTGCTCCGTTTTAGCTTGCAATTGATCTAAACCATTTTTAGAATGTTGAACAAACTCAAACGAATTCTGGGATTCAGATGTTACTTTTATTGCAGCCACTTCAATACGACTCAATACCGTTATCAAATGTGATTGTTGACTTAAAATACCAACTTTAACCCTCCCTAATAAACCCGTACTTGATGTATAAGATTGAGCCGCCTGCTCATTTGAAAAGTAACCATTCAATAACTCAGCTAAAGCCAACAAGTTATTTTTATTCATGACACTCATCCACAACGCATATACAAGGTTAGATATGAGTAATAAGACGATAGCAGCGATCATTGAATTAATTGATAGCAGAAATAATGACAATAAGACCAGCACTACAAGTAATGCATTCGGAACAGAAATCAGCAGTGTTTTTCTTAAGCCTTTTCCTTCATTAACCCGTTTGTAAAGTTTTTCAGCTCTCGTTACATCTTGCTGTTTAGGGCACGATCTAACTGATTCATACCCCACAATCTGTCCATTTTCAGTTACAGGTGTTATATAGGCATCAACCCAATAATATCCACCGTCTTTACAGCGATTTTTCACTAACCCCATCCAAGGATTACCATGTTTTAACTGCCCCCACATGGCTTCAAATGCCTCTCTAGGCATATCAGGATGACGTACTAGATTATGAGGATGACCAATTAATTCATCTCGAGTAAAACCACTTATATCTATAAACTCCTGATTACAATCAATAATATTACCATCAATATCAGTCACTGAGATGAGCTTTGTGTCTTCTGCAAACGTTTTTCTTTGATCGGTCACAGGTAAATTTTTACGCATTAAAATGTCCTTGTTATTAAAGCAATTCCAGTACATTATTTTGATGTATTAGTTTCACTACTCTCAACTACACCAAAAGAGATACATTAATATTACATTAATTGACAATAAATTGATTGTGAAGCTGGTAGTAGTTTTATGATTTTTAGCTAATTAGAGGTAATAAAGCACCTTAAAAGAAAAATACTTAACCTTTCAATACCTTTAATCGCGAACAACTGATTAAAATAGGCTAAAATAGATGGTTATTATTTACCTTAGATCTATTTATTTAATGACATTTAATGCGATTCCCGATACAAATTCTGACACAGTGATCTCTTTCAAATCACTTAAACTTGTCTCCCCTTTATTAACTCGTTTAGATGAGATCCACTATACAAAACCGACTCCTATTCAGGCGCAGGCAATTCCTAGTATATTAGCAGGTCGAGATATTATTGCGGGTGCAAACACAGGTTCTGGTAAAACAGCTGCATTTGCTTTACCAATTTTAAATAGCCTTGATGCTGTTAACAAAAAACATAAAGCTACCGGTAACTTTGTAACGCATCTGATCTTAGTACCTACACGAGAGTTAGCAAAACAAGTTTCAGATAGCATAAAATCTTATGCGGTACACTTTAATGGTGCCATTAAAACAGTCTCGGTATTGGGCGGTGTTTCTATCAATACACAGATGCAAGCGTTACGTGGTGGAAGTGATATTGTAGTGGCGACACCAGGTCGTTTATTAGATTTAATCAACAGTAATGCGTTAAAACTCGATAAAGTACAAACATTAGTATTGGATGAAGCAGATAGAATGCTAAGTTTAGGTTTTAGTGATGAACTGTCGTCTTTATTAAGCTTATTACCCACTAAAAAACAAATTCTACTATTCTCAGCAACTTTCCCTGAACAAGTTAATACTCTTACCACAGAGCTTCTTAATGACCCCGTTGAAATTCAGTTACAAAATGCAGAAGAAAGTACATTAGTACAGCGTTTATTCACTGTTGATAAGGGCCAAAAAACCGCATTGTTATCACATTTGATTAAACAACATCAATGGCAACAAACATTAATCTTTGTTAACGCTAAAACGGCGTGCAAACATTTAGCAGATAAGCTCGCTAAACGCGGTATTACTGCTGAAGTATTTCACGGTGATAAAGGGCAAGGTGCCCGAACGCGAGTGTTAAATGCATTCAAGGCAGGCGAAATTCAAGTGTTAATCGCGACGGATATTGCAGCGCGTGGATTAGATATTGAAAAATTGCCTGTCGTGATCAACTTTGATCTGCCAAGAAGCCCTGCTGATTACATGCATCGTATTGGCCGAAGTGGCCGTGCAGGTGAAATAGGCCTAGCGATCTCTCTTATTGATTACGAAGATTACCACCACTTTAATGTGATAGAGAAAAAACATAAGATCTATTTAGAGCGTGAACAAGAGCCTGGATTTGAAACCACTAACTTTGAAAAATTAGTATTTGAAACAAAAACTAAATTAAAGGCACAACCCAAAGGTATAGGTAAAAAGAAACGTAACAAACAACCACCAATCAATGCAGACATTTGGTTAGGAAAGTCTTAAAAACTTATTAAGTTAACCTCATGTTATTTTGAGGTTAACTTAGCACATCACTCAACCTACACACCTTCATTAATTTTAGCCATTCATATCTTGCTCAGCTTAATACCTCACCTTTTCCAATACTCTTTTTTTACTTTTTCTTTTTGAAGTGGATTTTTTAATCATTTAACCTTCAATTTCCTTGTTTTATTTGCACTAAAAGAGATCTGTTTAACTATTGTATTCGTTTATTTATTATTCAACTTGCTGATAATTATTAGTAATAATTATCAATTTAGCTATAATGTTATATAAAACAGATATTTATTTATATTTATATAGTATTTTATTTTACAACATGATGATAATTAAAACATTTATATCCATAAAGGAGTAATCATTGATTTTGTTATCAAATGGGACATAACAGATTTTATGGAATTAAAGAAAAATACTGAGCTTTTAGCAAGCCAACAAAAGATTCTCACTAAAATAGCATTAGGAGACCCTCTTCAAGAAATATTGGAGTCTATATGTATATCTATTGAAGAACTAATTGATGACAAAACAGCTAAATGCTCTATTTTAAAGTTAGTCGATAACCTCCTTTATAGTATTGCGTCTCCTAGTATACCGAACACTTATTCTGAAGTAATAGATGGAGTCACAATTGGACCATCTGCTGGTTCTTGTGGTACTGCTGCATTTATTGGTGAACGTGTTTTAGTAGAGGATATTTCTAATTCACCTTTATGGGAAGGATTTAAGAATATCGCAAAAGATCATCAATTTCAGTCGTGTTGGTCTACTCCTATTATTTCGACCAAATCCGAAGTATTAGGTACTTTTGCAATCTACTATGATTCTCCAAAATCAGCTTCACAAGAATGTTTAAATTTAATTGATTACTTTGTTCACCTTTCCAGTATTGCTATTGAAAAAAGCAACGATGCATCTCATATGAGAAAGTTGATCAAAGATTTAAAAGTGACTAATCAAAACTTAAATGCCTTCATAAAAGTCATTCCCGACCCCGCCATTATTATCACTAAAGAAGGTTTATATCTTAATGTTTATGCGGCATCTGAGAACTTATTGAGTGACCCAATACAAGATTTAGTCGGTAAAAGCATTCATGACATTTTATCCAAAGACGATGCAAAAATGGCGTTAGATAAAATAAATAAAACATTACAAACTAACGAAATACAGGTTTTTGAATACACACTAACTATTCGAGCCAATGAATATATTTTCGAAGGTAGAACTATCAAGATTGATTATGACAATCAAAGTCATGTGTTATGGGTGATCAGGGATATTACTAATCGTAAAAACAGTGAGAATGAAGTTAAAAAATTAGTTTATTATGATCCATTAACTAACTTGCCCAATAGACGTTTACTTACTGAACGTATTCGCGATTGTGTAGAAAAAATAAAACAAGATAACACCATTAGTGTGTTGTTATTTCTAGATATTGACAATTTTAAACGCATTAATGATTCCTTAGGTCATAGTGCGGGAGATCAATTACTTATTCAATCAGCAGAACGTCTTGCTACTGTTTTAGGAGATGTTAATACTTTAGCAAGAATTGGTGGTGATGAATTTGTTATATTAGAAGATGAAATCGCTGACAATATACAACAAGCGAAATCTAACGTGATTAAGTTAGTGCAAAAAATACAGAAAATATTTATCGAAAAATTTGAAATAGGTAAACTTGCCTTTCAAATCAGCGCCAGTATTGGTATCTATTTAATCGATAAAAACCATGCAAATTCAGATAATATTCTGAAGTTTGCTGATACAGCTATGTATCGAACTAAATTCAAAGGAGGTAACGGGTATAGTTTCTTTGATCCTAAACAGCAAACTTTATTGGAAACAAAAACAGAGTTAGAAAGCGAGATAGTAAGAGCAATTGAAAATGATGAGTTCTGTGCCCATTTTCAACCACAAGTAGATACAGAAGGTAACGTAAGTGGTGCAGAGGCTTTAATTCGTTGGAACCACGCTACTAAAGGTCTAGTTCCTCCTTATCAATTTATTCCTTTAGCTGAACAATTTGGTTTGATACAAAAACTTCAAAATATTGTATTACATGATATCTGCTTACTATTAAATCAATTATCAAAAGACTCAAGTCTCCCACCGGGTTATCGAATAGCCATCAACATGGCACAAAATCAATTTAACTCCCCAACTTTAAAAACAGAGTTGATTTCTATTTTAAATCAATATGATATTCATCCTAATCAAATTAAATTAGAAATAACAGAAAGTATGTTATCGAATGATCTACCTTATACTGTACAACAAATGCATGAGCTTAAAGATCAAGGGTTTACATTTTCAATTGATGATTTTGGAACTGGTTATTCATGCTTATCAACATTACATGCTTACCCTGTTGACGAATTGAAAATAGACAAAAGCTTCATTGATAACATTGAAAATGTTCAAACTGGATTACCTATTGTTGAAACAATTATCAATTTAGCGAAAAATCTAAATATCTCGGTAATGGCCGAAGGCGTTGAAATAATAGAGCAATTCAACATATTGAAAGACAAAAAAACGGATGGTATCCAGGGGTATTTAATCGCAAAACCTATGCCTGCTGAACACTATATCAATTGGCATCAAGCAGCGACTAATTCATAATAAATAACATATAGTTGGGTAATACCTGGGTAAATTTCTTGTATTACTGACTTTAAAGTTGCCAAGGTCATATTTTCTTGTTGTGCATGCTCTATAGACAGATTATTAAATAATATTGGCTCTACGGCTAATATGTTTAACCGGCAAAACCATCGATCATCTTCAAAAGTATACACATCGACATGTGTATTGGGTAAATAGTGTTTCTCTTCCTCATTTCTTATCGTTAATGTTTTCTTACCGGATAAAATATCGGCTTCAAATCGTTCAAAAAAGGTTATCTTTGACGGAGATTGTTGAGAGGATGAGCTCATTGAATTTCGCTTCTTATAAAAGTGGCTAAGGATATTATTGCAGTTCACACTGCAATAATATTAATCCCTTTTAAGCCAAGATCAGGTAATTGGTGTCATTACTACAGATTAAGTTCTATAGTGCGCTAATATTTTACCTAGTTTCTCTGCACCTTCAGATAAGTTCTTCGTCCCCAATGAAGATTTATGGGCATAGTCACGAATAGATGTTGATTGATCGCGAATACCAGTCAATTCAGATGCAATATCATTAACTACCGAGCTTTGTTCTTCAGATGATGTCGCAATATGAAATGTCATCTCTATCACAGCTTGTGATGATTCAGCGATTGAATTGATATCAGTACCAATCTCTTTAATCAAACTTGTACTCGTTTGTGCCTGATTTACTGTGTTGTTGGTAATAGTTGATATGTTGTTCGTTTCAGATTGAAGGTTACTGATCATCGATTGAATCTCTACCGTCGCAGACTGTGTTCTACTCGCCAATGTTCTAACTTCATCAGCAACCACGGCAAAACCTCGTCCCATTTCTCCTGCACGTGCAGCTTCTATAGCAGCATTTAATGCCAATAAGTTAGTTTGATCCGAGATTGAATTAATGGTAGTGATCACTTCATCTATTTGTGTCGCATTCTCTTTTAATGTCGCCACCGAATATGAAGTTTCTTCAATATAATTAGATAGCTGTTGTATCTCACTTATCACTAATTGAACGCGTTGGTCACTTTGTTTGACATGTTCAGAATTCAACTCAACCTGCTTAGAAGCATTTTGAGATATTTCTGTCACTTCAAGTGATGAAGCGGTCATCTCTTCCATTGCCGTAGCAACAGAATCAAGCGATGTATATTGTTGATTAATTTGTATTTCACTTTGCTTACTATGCTCAGCAATATCCGATGAAGTATGGTGTAACATTGATGCATTTTCTTTCACGGTATCAACAAGTTCAGATAAGGTATCCATAGCTTTATCTAAAGATGCACCAATGGTCCCGAACTCATCTCGACCTTCAATAAAGCCTAAGCGAGAAGTTAAATCGCCTTTAACGATTTTTAAGGTTGTATCCCACAATACCCATAATGCACCACGTAAAAAGGTTGCAGTCCAATAAAGTACTAACGCGAATGGGAATAACCACAAAAAAGTAAGTAATAAACTATTAAATGCACTTTGTTTAGCTGTTTTTTCAATTGCTAATACAGATTCTGACAATGAAGCAAATTGTTGTGATTTAGTTTTAACCACGGCGGTAACATGGTCATTGTTACGCACAGTTTGATAAATAGAGGCCGGATATGTCACCCCTAAAAGGCTAATTTTATCTAGTTGATTAGTGGATTCAAGTGCTGTGACCATACCTGATAAACGTTGTTCTAAAGCTTTAGCTGATTGAGATTCAATACTGTCTATTGTATCGAGGTAACGACTAACAGAAACAAAACTAAGTATAATTATAAACAGGGCTAAGATGACCCAAAACTTGTCAAAAAGTGACATCTTAATAAATAACTTATCAATGTTTCTAAATTGAACTTGTTTCATATTATTTCCATATAAAGTGAGGTAGATCACGTGTAAAAAGTTATCTATTATTTATAACTTTATGTTTGATAACGTTGACTATAAAACAGCCAACAAAGGTTATTGTGTTGATTAACAAGAAAAATTAAATCATTAAACTTTCTAAAAATAAGATTCTAAGATCCAATATACCTCTAAAGTGTGACCTAGATCTACCAATGACGTTTATTTAGTATATTCATCTTATTACTAACAAAATATGTGGTTAATACGTGTTTATTTTACGCCTGTTAACCAACAAACAGTTTGTTCCCAGTGTAAATTCTCTGATGATTTTAACGAGACGGCATTATTTATGTGGTAATGGTTCTCCTTAAAAACCTACGAAGTCCATTACCTAATGAATAGTTATTGCTATTTTTGGCAACTATTTTTTATGGTCACCATACTTTCAATGGGTTTACCTGCGGTTACAGCAAAGGCTCTCCCCCACTTACCTAGGAGTTTTCCTCTATTAAATTAATTTACGTAGTATCTTTAACCACAATAGACACGGTTTGTACTGTTTCATCGGCAACAAAATTATAAGTAGATTTGATAATTTTCAGGTAATCAGTGGAGCCAATTATCTGTGTAATAATGATGGAACTAAAATTGAGGTTTTAGCTAAATTAATATCTGCCATAAATATGTAAATCACTTGTTTACATATAACCAATATATAACAGTGGATTTTAACCACTAATAATGATTTTAAATAATTAAATAAGTGAAATTATAGGGGACAGACTGTTTATACTAGCCTGCCATGCGAATGGTTAGTGTCAGGAAAAGTCGCTAAGCGCATCAAGTATTCACTTAGCGATATCGTTCAAGTTTTAATGTTCTGGTGGAGTTGGTAAAGCTTCTTTGAGTTGTGTTTCTGTCACCCCTAATTCTTTTGCTGCAGCCGTGACATCTAAGTTTCTTCCGCCGTTATTCATAATAACCTGCATTAACTGTTTTTCTGTCACACCTAGTGTTTTCGCTGCTTTATCGAAACCAGGAGGAGTACCATGCCCTGGACCACCACCTTGTCCAGGCCCTCCTTCAGCACCTATTCCTTGTTTCGCTGTTGTTGAAAAGTTATCTTTAGCAACTACGCCATGTAAACACGTTGGTAAATTAGGAAAAGTAGTAGAAGCATGATAATGGTATATGCCTTTAGGGTATTCATTTGTAGGGCCAAAATGACCGCCACAAATATCTAGATTTTCTGGTATTTTTCCGCTTAACTCTAAACTACCGTAAATTGGGAAGCCGTCAAAGGCATAAGCAAAAATAGCACTGGCTTTTTGCTCAATATGACATTCAATATCTAAGTGCTCTTCTTTATATACAGAATCAATATCGGTAGCTGTTGAATGCCAATGGTACCAACCACCTGGGTCGACATGTCCACCACATTTATCTAACGCTGGCATATGTCCTGTTTCTAATACAGAAGGTGCATCAGCAAAAATAGGCACACCATCTAACGCTAAGCCAACCTTTGCTACTGTACCTAAACCATTTACTTTTTCAGCTTTAACCGGATTGATTGGTATTAATACTGTCATTTCAACAGTCTTATCAACGGAAGCTTGTAAACAAGAATTGTTATTTTTAGGCTGAGTAGTACGCACATCTGTAATGTTTACTTTTCCATCTTCATCATAGAAGTGGTAACCTTGGCTATCCAACATTGATAAAAAGCCTTTATCTATTTGGTATAAACCAGCCATTTCCCCGTCCCAATCCCAAATACCACCTTTTTGATCAATACTTTCTGGACAAAATGGGCCTGTTTTCAGATTATCTGGCTGATATTTAACAACAAATTTTGCACAATTAGCCGCGTCACCATTTTCCAATGAGCACTCAACGATGACAGGATCTTTGACCAGGGCATCTTTATTAATGCTGTGAACATCAATACCAGCCCAAGCGCTATTAATAAGTAAAGTCATAACAACACTACTCGCTAATACATATTGTTTGAATTTTGGTAATTTCATTAAACTTCCTTAAATAATATTTATTATTTTTTTATAATCTAATCTTTATAAATTTATCTTTAGCGGATTTGATATCAGACTTATAGAACTAGCCAATTACGGCGCTATTTGCTTCAAAATTTATAACTACATCGCTTGAGCAGCTTTAACATATTGCTTACAATGCACTACTTTCACTTTTATAGGTTTATATTTATGAACGACACTCAGTCGCTACCAACACTCCCGGACCGTCTATCTGTTAACCCTCGTAGTCCATATCATGTTGCAGAGATATTTGAACACGATATTGGCATTAGACTTAATGGCAAAGAACGTTTTGATGTAGAAGAATATTGTATCAGCGAAGGTTGGGCATTAGTTTCAGCACATAAAGCTCTAGACCGTCGCGGCCAACCTCTTATGAGAACAGTTAAAGGTACCGTTGAGGCTTACTACCGATAGATATTAATGAGTAAAGGTGCTTCAAACGCACCTTTTTTATACATAACCTAATCAATTGTTTTACGTTAATTGCTATTACCTAGCTGGAAAGCCACCTACCACTGTATCTGTACTGGTATCACAAGTTGCAAATGAGTTATCTGGTAATTCACCTTTAAACCTAGGGCCCATTTGATATGGGAAAGAAGGAGAGAGTGTCCCATCATCATCTTCAGTCAAGGTAATATGGTAGTGATAACCTTTGCCATCACCAGTATCGTGACCATTATGCTCATCTAACACTGCACCAGTGACTTCCTCATCTGCATAATAATAATCTTCATAATAATATCCATTATCAGCAGCAATTACATTATCTGATAATGTAGTAACATCTTCACCGATATCAGGGCCATTTTCTTCGACTTCAGTGACACCAGCGTCAAGGTCATATTCATCTACAAGCACACAAGTTCTCTGACCTTCAGTATCGCAGCCACCTTCTGCTTCAGAAGCACCATAGTCACGTACTTTCCAACCACTTACGGCTAATTCACCAGCACTTTCGTATGGGCCATATAATGGATAACCGTCTGCAGCAAAACCATATATAGGTGAATGCTGATCACCTTCATCTCCAACTAACTCAGCTAAACAACTAGTATATTGATGGTGGTGATAAAGACCATTTGCCGCATGTCCAGCACAAATATCAACATCATATTGTTCAGCTTCAGGCGCTAAGTTATACCATTGGTTGGTACTATAAGTCATGCCATCACCCCAGTTAAAAATAGCAACTCCATTGACCATTAAACCAATGCTATTCAACCCCGTTTCACACACTTCACTATCATCTAAGTCTGTTGGTGTATCGATAAAATAAGCCTCTACAGACTGTTGATATGGACAACCAGGTCCAGGTGGCCAATAACCTGCGCCACCGGTATCATCGCAATTTTCGCTACTACTGTTATAACCGATATCTTGGCCGAACAAGACAAGATCACCTGCAGCAACGGTAGTATATCCATCGACAAAATCAGTTTCTGCTTTAGGGCGGTCATCTAAATTCTCGACCATTTTATCTGTCATAGTCATATCATATTTAGGGATACCGTTGGTCAGTACATAGGTATATTCAATGCCCCCATCTGTCACTGTTTCTGCTGATTGCACGTCCTCAACGACACCGTCACCATTATCATCTAAAATGTAAGTTGATGTATTGATGTTATTAATTATCCAATTAGAATCTTGGTCTTCTTCTGTATCTTCATCGGTAGTTTCTTCTACGTCATCAACTTCCGAGACTTCGTCACTGATCAAATCAGATGTTTCAGAAGATGAATCACCACAACCACCAATAACGAGTAGTAAAAAACCACTAAATAATAGATTTAAACATTCCTTGTTTTTCACTTTATTCCTCCGATATCAATATAATGTTAATTTAACGGAACAATGTGCAATAAATGTGCAATATCTAAAAAATAACATGTATATTTATATCAAAGATGAGTTGTGTATTTATAGGATAGGGAAGCTTTCAAATCGATAGGTGATAAAGGGAGAACTATTTGTATCTATGTAAAGCGTTGCTAAGATTTTTTTATTCTCAGCCACCCAATACATGTGACCATGGTTATTCAAAGTGACTGAAACGGTATTTATACCATTCTTAAAATAATGCAGTGGAATATGGATAGTTTTTCCATAAATTCGTCGAATTTTAGTGCCATTAATATACAAATGAGCATGCCCTTCTACAACATTTGATCTTGGGTCAATACTAACTTTCATTAACTCAGCCATAGTAGCTTTTTTAGGTGGTGGGATTAGGGAGTAATGTTTAGTATTTAAAGTCAAATTATAGCCATCAATAGTATCTTTACTAAGTTTTAGGCTTAACCTTGGAGATGGAATGTCAACTGGCACAGTAATGGGAAGGTGTGAATGCTCGATTATCTCTTGTGCTAATGATTGAGTAATCCCTGACAAAAATAAAGCCAAAATAGTGATGAATTTCATAATATCCTCTCATGAAATTGAGTTAATTTTCTAATGTATTTATATTTTTAAGTATTTAAAATGGATGCTATTAACACGCTATTTTGTTCGGTCGCTAATATTTTCCTTTTTTACAAATACACGTAATTTCATCAATAAGAAATAACTCATCTAACTAAAATAAAAAAATCAAAATATAGATAAATAATAAAACCTGATAGAGAATACCCGTTTCAGTATTGTTTATTACCCCGTAAATTTAAAATATAAACATTTAAAAACATAAACTTAAGAATTTATTGTTAGATATAAAAAATGCTGAAATGAAATATTTATTACTAAAATTAAATAATAATATCTCAAATCAGCACATCAATAAAAAACATAAATTTAATAAATAAATGACAAAACGATTTACTTAGACATTTATTAATTCTTTACTTAATAGTCTAATGTTACCCCTGCAAACATTAACGAACTATAGCCAGCAAAAGTATCAATAGGACGAATCTCAAGGTTCAATTCACCTTCAAATTCAATGTCAACTTTGTAGTTTTTCCAAGAAAAACCAGAACTCAAAGTAATTATTTCACTTTCTCCATTAATAATTAATTCTATTGAAGCTGATTCATGGCTCCATGCCCCAGCGGTAAGATAGATTGATGCCATATTGACTTGTTGCTCACCACTATTTAAAGTTAAGGCTATGCCATTATCAGGATTCCAACTCATTGATTGATAACCTTTATAGGTCTTGTCGTTTTGATCGGTAAATGTGTAACGATTAGTACGTGATTTAGTCGTTCCTATGTAGGATAAAGACGACAGTGTCGCATTTGATAAAGTACTATTCACCACTTCAAGTTGGTGGTTGAAAAATGTGTTATCTGATACATCAATATTAGTACCGTTATCAGTCTGAATATCGACTAATGCAGCATATTGAATAACTTCTTCTACGACTCTAGTAGTAGTTTCTATCTCATCAAAAACAATACCAGCAACCATCACTGAACTGTAACCACCGTGATCGCTATCTGTGGTGATCGTTACTGGTACTGTTCCTTCAAAACTAATATCGACTGCCATATACTGCCAAGAATACCCTTTTGTTAAGGTAATTGTTTCGGTTTGATCGCCAGCAATAATTTTCACAGAGGCTGAAGAGCTACTCCATGCGCCTGCTTGAAGGTAAATACGTGCAATTTGTGAAGTGCCATTACTGTACATATCAAAAGTAATACTATTACCTGTATTGAATGCCATGCTCACATAACCACTACTTAAAACAGTATCATCATCACTAAATGCAAAGTAATCAGTAGCTCTACTTCGGCTATTACCACTAGTCACATCAAACACTACAGATGACACAGTGGCATCACTATTGTCAGAGTTATAATGACTCTCATCATAAAATGAATATAAACCATGCTCTGTAACATCTATCTCAATTGGCTTACTGATAAACTCATGTGATAAAGCCACACTGTATGAATCATCAACATATTCAATCGTCTCTTCTACTTCTGTTATGTCATTATCACTGTCATAACCGTTATCGTCAGCTTCTGCCACTTCCATACAGGACTCATCTGAATAGCTTGATCCTGCTGAGTTAAAAGCAATAACTCGATAACAATAACTTTCATCCACTAACACATCATTATCTGTGTAACTGGTGGTGTTTGCCGAAAGCGTTGAAATGATAGCGGAATCATTTTCATTTAAACCACGTTTCTCAACATAAAACCCATCTTCATTAGACGAGCTGTCAGCCCAAGTAATATGTAGACTAGCAGCGTAAACTGAACTCAAGGGTAAATAAAACCCTAAAAATAGATATAAAATAACGTATTTGTTATAGATATAAACCATGTTGCTTCTCCGATCTTTTAGGCAACTCTATTTCAATCTGGGTTGAATTCGGAGCGTTTCGCCTGTTTTGCATTGTTTTTAAGCGCCTAATAAAGGACAACTTCCATTAGGTATTAATCATGTTGCGACAATCAATTTTGATAACATCCGTTCAACAAACTAAAAATACTACTTTAAGGGTAGTTAATTACTTTATTTATGCAAAATTAAACAAATCAAAATATGCATATTTCTAGCCTAAATACCGCTAAACGACTAATTTTAAGATGAATAATTTTTAAAATTATTTTTGAAAATCTATTTATATAATTCCATGGTTAATCGATAACTTAATGTTACAATACTACTCATATAGGGTTAATTATTTTTAATAACAATACCCTACAAACATTTAAATACTTATAAAAAAATAAAGGGACTTATGCGCTCACTTTCTATAAAAAACCGAATCATTCTATCTATATTACTGGTTGTTGTTGTATCAACGAGTGTGATTGCACTTGTCGCTCAATTAAAATCACGTGAACTGTTATTAAATCGCCTACAAAATTCGGAATTACCAAATTTAGTACAACGTGTTTCTCAAACAGTGGATGCAGAAATTTCTGAGATGAAGGCAATTACGAAATCAATTGCTAATAATCCATTTATTTATCGATTAATAGATAACAATGACAGACCAGAGATAGATAAACGTTTAACTGAATATTTATCAGGTATTGCTAATAGCAATAACTTGAGTAATGCCTCATATATTGAGCGCAACTCTGCACAGTATTGGAATCAAAAAGGCTTTCTTCGAGTGCTGCAGAATAATCAACACGACAGTTGGTATTTCAAATTCAAAAACAGTGGCAAGGAAACTTCTGCCAGTACTTACACTGAATCTGACGGTACAATTAATGTATTTGTAAACTATCAACAACTTAATGGAAGAGGTTCATCCGGTGTATCAAGAACATTTTCTGATATCGCCACCCTGTTACAACAATTTAAAATTGAGCAAACAGGATTTGTTTATTTAGTAGACCAAAAAGGTCTGATTAAAGTTCATAAAAACCGTAATTTTGCAGAAACTAAGAATGTTAATGATATTTTTCCTGAATTAGACAAAGGTACCCTTTTTGCTAAACAATCTTTCGCTTTCCAAGAAGTGGGTGATTACATGATTTCAACCAGCTATATTGAGAGTTTACAGTGGTATATCATTGCACAAGTTCCAAAAAGTGAGCTATATGAACCGATTACGGAAGCACGTAACTACATGTTAATCCTATTTTTGATTATCGTTTCCGTGTTCGTTGGTTTAAGTATTATTGTTTCCAATAAATTAGTTTTACCTTTACAAAAAATGGCTGAAAAATTCCAAATATTAGGTGATGGCGAAGGTGATTTAACCAGTAAAGTTGATGAAAATGGCGCTTATGAAATTGCACAACTAGCAAAAGGCTTTAACTCATTTGTAGCCAATATTCGTACCGTAGTCCATGATGTAAAATCCACTTCAACAGACATTAGAAGTGCTTCTGAAACTGTTTATAAAGATGCCAATGCGTCTAAATTATCACTTGATAAACAAAGAGATGAAGCACACCAAGTATCGGTAGCTATTAATGAAATGGGCAGTACAATTGCTGAAATTGCGAATAATGCAGCCGTAGCAGCAGATACAACAAACAAAGCAACGGACATGACATCACAGGCGCAAATAGTCGTTAATGAATCGACACAAACAATCAGCCACATGGCCGAAGATATGGAAGTTGTTTCTACTAACATTGAAACGCTAGCTCAACGTAGTGATTCGATTAGTAGTGTGCTTGATGTCATTAGAGGTATCTCTGAACAGACTAACTTATTAGCGCTTAATGCTGCTATTGAAGCCGCTCGTGCAGGTGAATATGGACGTGGTTTTGCAGTAGTTGCAGATGAAGTGAGAAACTTAGCTAAGAAGACCCACGAATCAACAGATGAAATTCATAGAATGATCACTGAATTGCAAGACGGCTCTAAATTAGCAGTAGACTCTGTGCATAAAAGTCGTGAACAAGCAATTTTAGGATTAAGTGCAGCACAAAAAACTAACTCTGTTTTAAATGAAATTGTTAACAATGTTCAACATATCTCAGACTTAAATACGCAAATTGCAACAGCGACTGAAGAGCAATCTGCAGTAATCAATGAAATTAATGTACATGTAGTCAATATCAGTGACAGTACCGAAGAAAGTGCACATGCATCGCAGAATATTGAATCTTCAACAGACTTATTGAAGTCGATGGCTGCAAGTTTAGATAAATTGGTAAATCGTTTTAAATCATAACCATCCAAAATATTAAGTGGCTTACTTAAATGTTTAATAAGCCACTTGTATATTCTATTTCTTTTCTACTTTTTTAGACTGGTCATCTTGCCCTTCATTGTTACCGCCTACTGTACTTTTTTCTGTTAATCGTAAAAATACACCTAATGAAATAAGCAAGAATGCAGTGCTGATGATGATCGCGACGGGATAATATAAATTACCCGCTAAATCCAATTGACTATATTTAATCACCATAATTAACCCTTCTAAGGATAATGCTACACATACAGTACCAATAAAACGCGGTAATGTTCCTCTAAGCGTTTTAATGGCATCTTTATGATGATGATCATCTGGCTCTGAATACTCTTTATTAATAATCAATGCTAATTCAAACACTGCGAGTGCTATCACCCCAATATTAATGCTTTTTAATAACACTTCAGTAAAATCAGATTGATTAATAAAGCCATCGACAACATGTTGGAATAATGAAAAGGTAATTGCAGCAGCTAACGCTAAAAAGATGATGGTCAATGCTTTTGAGAATATATTTCTCATAAATAAAGTAATTGATTCGTTCATTGTGCCCTCTTAAATAGTCAAAAAATTCATATCAATACCGAATAAAATTGGGTGTTAATATCAATATTTTGACGAGCACAGTAGCAATTAGTTCAATATGCAATGATGAGAGAAACATAACAGCCAATACACTAGCGTATTGGCTTTGGTTATTCTGGAAAGGTAGCGCTTTTTTTTACATTAAAGATGACCGAGCATCTTAAATAATAAGGAATTAAGCTTTTAATGCCATTTCAGCCATTTTCATGGTGCTTTCAAAAGATTCAGAGCCCGCAATAAATAAACCGTTATGACAGAACATAGCGTCTGCAAGTCCAGTTTCTTCTTGTAATGCTTTATCTGATAAACCCGCCCAGTTTGCAGGTAATGATTTTCTATCTTCGAAAGATCCTGGCTCAACCGGCACGGTTTGAATACGCCATTGTCCCGTTGAAGAAGGATAAACCATGTATAGCGCTTCCTGTGACATTGCATGTACAGTTCGCTTCCAAGGAATATACTTTTCTAACACAATGACTCTTGGATCAGGTGCATGTTGAATCGCTTTAGCAACAATCGCTTTTGCATTTAAGCCACCACTCGCTGAAGCAATGAATCGTGCCAACACTTTCTCAGCAAAAGCAACAGCTTGATCGAAGCATTCATCAAAATGCGCATCTTCTTGCCATGTTGGGTTAAACATAGAGATCGTTTGGCTAAGGCTAATACCCTGTGCAACCCCCTCTACATGCCCACAATCAATAGCATCTATGGTTGAGACTAACCCTGCATCGATAGACGTAGCAACATCTTCATCACCCGCACAAATTTGTACTCCATATTTTTGCCAAATTAAGCCAAATGAAGAGTAAGGTATACCATTTTCACGTGCCCCCGCACCACCTCGTTGGTGATGATCAAAGCGCCCTGTTTCTGAGTCATAAATACCCCCTACATCGATAACTAAGTCCGCTTGACGGATCACCTCTAGGTCTCTGGTTCTCACCAATTTAAATGAAGGAAAGATAGATTTTAGAGCTGCAATGCTGAAAACATCATCTGCATGAAAGTTACCGTTATGTGTCGCGATTGTAATTTGTGTCATATTTTTCGATTCATTTTATTTGAGATAAGAAATAGTTTGCGTGTTTTTACACTACCATCATATAAAAACCACTTCACCGGTGAATTCTATACTATGACAGCTCACAAACATAGGACAGCTAATACACACCAGCTTGGCATATCACTCACAATTTGTGTAAAACTGTTAGTTGATGCAACTATTTCAAATAAGTTAAGCTCATTTGTACTACAAATAAAAGCTAAATTTAGTTAATATAACTGATACTAAAAATATCAAGGAGTTACAAATGAGTATGTTGGATGAGGTAATGAAAGTATTAACCTATTACCACGGTGAAAATAACTTCAATATGAACCCACTTGTACCTAAAGATGTGGAGCATTATGCCCGGGCTGTATTAGATATACCCGATGATGAATATATTCTTGCTGCGATGCGAACGTCATTTACTCAATTTCATCGAGGCATAGTGATCGGAAGAGATGCTATTTATTGGCGCAATGATCATAAAGTTATAACCAGTGTTAATAAATTAACATGGAATGAATTAAGTCAGCAAAAAGAACAATTTCGTGCCCGTCGACGCACTGTAGAGTTAGGTAATGGAGCTATTTTCGATAATATTGGTTCCCTCAATAAAACCAGTATTATCATTAACTTGTTAGATTTATTAATCGATCGATATCAATCTCAAAACAGTCCGGCTGAAGGATTTATCTTTGATGAAAAAGAGATGGTAGAATTAGTAAGATCTATTCCAAATAATAAAGAAGAACTTAAAAAACAGTGTGCTGAAAGTGCCGCTGATGCAGAAACTGTGAGTTTTCTATCAATTTTAGGATCCATCTTTAAAAAAATTATCGGGCGCTAACATCCCCCTCTTTGTCCCTCTCCGCTAGTGTTTACTTCTCGTGTTTATGGTTTATCTATAAACACTTGATTTTTAATAGATATCACAGTCATAAAAGTGACATATTTTATTTGTAGCCTAGGCACATGGATGCACTTTAATTTCTATTTTTTACGTAATACCCGTCAAGCTGCTTAACTTAACGACTTTGTTCTTTTAAAAACTGAGTAAATATGTAAATTACGACACTTGAATAGTTGTTATTTATTTTAATATTTACCCTATCTATTTAGGACAGTTGGCATAACGACATAAAGTAAATTTATTGCCCTTTATTAAAGTGATTATTATGAATAATGTTTAACTAATGACAGTGAAATTATGCCCAATTTAAAGACGTTAACGATTCAATCAATTATTCACGATAGAAACTTATCTATCGTATTCCAACCTATCATTGAGAATGGCCAACAAGCTATTTTTGGTTACGAAGCGCTAACACGAGGTCCCGTAGGTACAGATTTCCATTCACCGATTGCTTTATTTGAAGCAGCCAAACAACAAGGTTGTTTGGTTGCATTAGAATTGTTATGCCGTGAGTTATCGATATCAGCCTTTAAACAAAGTAAATTACCCGGGAAACTGTTTCTTAATGCCAGCCCTGAAACCTTATTTGAGCCAAATTTTAAATCAGGTGAAACTCTAAAACTATTACAAAATAGTGGTTTATCACCCTCTCAGGTGGTCATAGAGTTAACCGAGCACAGCCCTTTAGAGAATTACGAGCTAGTTAGAGATGCACTTAAGCATTATAAAGAGATGGGCTTTGAAATTGCCATGGACGATTTAGGCTCTGGCTACTCTGGTTTAAGAATGTGGTATGAACTGCGTCCAGATTTTGTAAAAATAGACCGCCATTTTATATGCGACATTGATACCGATAAGGTCAAGCAGCAATTCGTTCGTTCCATTAAAAACATTGCAGAAGAACTTAATTGTAAAGTGATAGCCGAAGGAATTGAAACAGCTGATGAATTTCAATTTATTGAAAAAATTGGTGCCCCTTTTTGCCAAGGTTATTATTTTAGCCGTCCTGAAGAGTCGCCCATTGTTAAATTATCATCACACTTTTTTCAGGATAGGAATTTAATCAATGCAACTAGTAACAGAATTTTATCTAGCGCGACGATTGGTGATCTTTTATTACCCTTTCAGGCGATAGACATTTCATCCAATGTACAAACCTGTACCGACCTATTTAATCAATACCCAGATTTAGATTGCATTCCTATTGTTAAAGATAACCAACCTGTGGGTGTAGTACGGAGAAGTGGATTAACCAATCTATTATTTTCTAAATATGGGCACGATCTATCGAATAAGTTTGAATTATCCAGGTTAATTGATCAAGACGTATTGCTCTTAGAGGAGGACTTAGCCATAGAGCAAGCTAGTTTAATGATTAGTGAAAAAATCAATAATAAGAAGGTGTTAGAGTTTATCATTGTTAAACAAGGTCAATATAAAGGCATTGGCTTGATCATTGACTTGTTAAAAGAGATAACAAGCTTACAAATTAATAACGCACGTTATGCGAACCCACTTACTTTGTTACCCGGTAATGTCCCTATTAGTAAAAAGCTCGATTATATTCTATCAACATCAACCCCTTTCACTGTGTGTTATATAGATTTAGATAATTTTAAACCCTATAACGATTATTATGGTTATGAAAAAGGTGATCAAATTATTTTGGGTTTGGCAGATATTCTTAGAGCAAAAGTGAATGGAACTGATGATTTCATTGGCCATATTGGTGGAGATGACTTTATTCTTATCTCATCATCTATCGATTGGAAGCAACAGTGCGAACGTATTTTAAATAAATTTTCAGATTGGGTAGGTTATCGGTACCGACCAGAAGATCTAGCTAATGGCGGTATTTCAGGTGAAGATAGAATGGGTGAAAAACAGTTCTATCCCTTATTAAGCATATCAATTGGTTGTGTTTGTCTTCCTCCTCCTTATTGTAAGAGTCACCATGATGTTGCCGTATTAACCACACACGCTAAATCCATGGCTAAAAAAATCAAAGGTAACTCGATTTACATTTACAATGAAAGTAAACATCAAATAGAAAAACTTAACGCTTAACCTAGTAAATAAAAAAGGTTGGCAGAGTATAATCCCTGCCACCTCAATATTATGCTTATTAATAGGCCAGTTTATCCGACTTATATTTCAGATTTTTTTGCATCAACGTCTATTGATGATAATGGTTGTTTAATCGCTCCACCTAAATACGCAATCACTGTTGCTACCGTCATAACGCAAACAATAGGCCACAATGAGTCATAACTTAAAAGCGCAGCTAATGCACTAATAGCAGCACCTAACATATACTGAGTAGCACCTAATGTTGCAGCTGCAACCCCTGCATTTTTTCCGAAATAATTCATAAAACATGCACTGGAGTTTGGAATAACTCCTCCCATTGTTGCTGTAATAGCCACAAAACCTAATACTGTTAACCATAAAGATTCAGGGAAGAAAGCTGTGGCCACAATCAAAATAACCGCACCAGTTAATTGCACTATTAAAAATGACTTCAATAATTGATTCGGCTCGTACTTATGTAAAAGATAAGTATTAACACGATTAACAATTGAAACCCCTGCTACATTAAGTATAAGCAACACAGAGAAAAAGGTTTCACTCACACCAAAATGTGCAATATAAGCAAATGGAGCGTTTGTCAAAAATGTCATTAACACTGAAAAAGAAAAGCCCTGCGCCAATAAGAACCCTAACGCTCTCTTTTCTTTGAATACACTTAAATAACCACCACTTTTGTTCGCTTGTTTAACTTTTATTTCAGTAGGCATTACTAATAATGTTGCTACCGCCACAATCGCACCAACAATAGCTAATGAAGTGAATATCCATCCCCAGTTCGATAACTTTAATATAAGCGTACCAACAGATGGCGCAATTGAGGGGGCTAGCATGGTGATTAACATGATTAATGAAAATAGACGTGCAGCATCTTTACCTTGTGCATTATCTCGAATAATTGCAGGTACGCCTACCACGGCAATACCGCCACCCAAGGCTTGTATCATTCTCACTGTCCATAACATTTCTAAAGAATGTGCATACGGAATAGCGAAACTACCTAAAGTAAATATAATGAGACCAACAACAATAATAGATTTACGGCCGAATTTATCGGATAACGGTCCTCCTACCAATTGTCCAATAGCCAAACCAAAAATATAAAGACTAACGGTAACAGCAACCATGGAAATATCCGTATTAAGATCTTTTGCCATGATTGGAATTGCTGATAAATAGCCGTCAGTGGCGAATGGTGTTAATGCAGAGATGCCTGCAAGTAACAATAATAGTGATGTAGATATGTGTTTGCTCATAAAACCCTCGTTATTTAGCTTTCTAGAAAGATAATAATTGCAATTTAGCTTTCTAGCAAGGTATATTTACATTATATTAATTGAAGGAAGTAATATGAGTAAACAAAGCTCCATTGCTAATGTACTAGCGAAAACAAAAGCAAACTGGCCAGAATCAAATAACCAAATATCACCTGAAATATTGCGTATTCATCGTGTTAGTGCTTATTGCCAACAGAATTTATCATTGGTACTTGAACCTTATGGGTTACAAGTTGCTGAATTTTCGGTATTAGAAACCTTAAGAAAAGAAAAGCCTCCCTATTGCCTTACTCCAACTGAATTATCCAGTGCTATGTTATTTAGCTCTGGTGGCTTAACCAAAGTACTTAATAGAATGCATACTGCTGGATTAATTCAACGGATGGATAACCCTAATGATAAACGCGGGAAATTAGTTCAGCTAAGTGAATCAGGCCAATCATTGATCGGTGAAGTCATTGTAAAATTACATAATACTGAGCAACAAAAATTTAATGTATTAAACACAGAGGAAAAGGCACAATTGAATCACTTATTAAATAGAATACTGCAAGTGTGGGAAGAAGATGCTTAACTTAATAATTACCTAATTAAAAATGAGGTCATCATGTCAAAAATTAATACCCTTTGCTTAACCCTATCAATTGTTTGTATAAGTATTGCAGTGATAATGGTATTCGGCGCTTCACTTAATTTATGGGAACCTATCGTCGGGTTTTCTGCAAGTCGACAATATAACGATACCCTTGGCTATACCGCATTAACAGTGGCAGTAATAACTTTTATAATTAACGGCTATAACAAGCAAAAAGTATTCAATGTAAAACCAATCACCGCATTCATTCTTGGGATCGCGATATTAACACCAAGTATCATTAGCTTGGTGCGCGAGCCAGTTCGCTATCCTCCTATTCACGATATTTCAACAGATACAACTAACCCACCTAAATTTGTTTTCTTAGGTGATGATAGACCTGGGGCGAAAAACACGTTGCAATATAGTGGACAACAAATAGCAGAACAACAAGAGCAAGCTTACCCGAATGTTAAACCGCTTCTGACAAGCCTTTCTACAAAAAATGCCTACCAGAAATCTCTTCTTTTGGCAGACAAAATGGGCTGGGAAATAGTCTATGAAGATCCGGAAAAGGGGTTTCTTGAAGCAACAGCTTATACTGCCTTTTTCCATTTTGCTGACGATGTGATCATACGAGTCAGTGAACAAGAAAATGGTAGTAAAATAGATATTCGAAGTGTCTCACGTATTGGTCGCAGCGATCGTGGTGTTAACGCTCAACGAATAAGCACTTTTATAGGTGATTTTAAAACAATAAAATAAATCTTATAGCAGATCTATTTAAGCATAAATCAGCAAATAATGATTAGAATTGTTATCAACATTAAGACGGAGATTGCTGGCTATAATCTAGTAATCCCCGTTTTAATCCCCCACGCATGATCTATTCACCTCTAGTTTATTGACCTAAAATTTAAACTCTAAATATTATCGCTTTAGTATGAGATAGATACCAATCTGATATAATCCATTAAATCTAAAATAACTTACAGGATCAATCCATGTTTAAAAAACTCACCTTTGTCGCAGCAGTTAGCGTATTAACAGCCTGTACCACTCTACAAGAAAGTATTAAAGACTATGTGCAGCAACCCGAAGTTAATTACAAATCAATTTCAGTGGGTGAAGTTTCAATGGATCGCATCGAGTTAAACCCAACCTTTAATATTGCCAATAATAACGCTTTCTCACTGCCAATTAATAATGTGAGCTACGAGTTATCTTTAAACGACAGTAAAATGTTAGAGGGTGAAACAGATTCTATTGGTACACTCGCAGCCAATAGTAATAAAGATGTGGCATTATCATTAGCACTAACTCAAGAAACTCTAACCTCTTTACAACAGCTTTTATTTAAAGAAAACAAACTAGATTATCAAGTAAAAGGAAGTGTTAGCGCACTTGGCTTATCTATCCCATTTGAAAAATCAGCAACCTTATATGTACCGACGGTTTCTATCGCTGATTTAGAGGTGGTGAATGCAAGCTTTAGTCAGTTAGATATTATTCTTAGTTTAGAAGTTGATAACCAAAATGAGTTTAGTTTACCGCTAGATGATGTTAATTACTCAGTTTCTTCGAAAGGTAGCGAACTATTCACTGGTGCAGTAAACAATCAAAAAATCAGTGAAGGAAGCAATAGTATTCAACTGCCGTTAAGCATTAAACCAAGTGATATGTTCAGTAATGTTTTTTCACTATTAACCAGCCCTGAATTACCTTTACACTTTGAAATTACTTCTCCATTATTCACAAAGTCGTATGATCAAACGATTAATTTAACTTCATTTTTTAAATAAAAAATTAAAAAATAGGTAATAAACATAAAACTAACCACGCTGCTTTATTGAAAGGAGCGTGGTTTTTATTCTTATATAAGGTGTTTTCGAGCAACTGAATTTAAGAGATCAGATTTGGTAATCTGTCTTTTCGAAAGAAGGAGGATTAAGTAACCAAGGCGTTAACTCTGAAGCAGGTTTTGGCCTACTAATAAAATAACCTTGTACATAATTACAAGCATAATCAGATAACCAAGATAAAGAATATTCGTCTTCTATCCCTTCCGCGACCACTTTTAAGCCCATGTTATGCGCTAAATCTATAGTAGATCGCACAATAATTTGATCATCAACATCTTTTTCAAGTCGTTGAATAAAGGATTTATCTATTTTAAGCTCATGTACAGGTAATTGTTTCAGCTGTGCTAGCGATGAATAACCAGTACCATAATCATCAATCGAGATTTTTAAACCATAGTCTTTGAATTTACTTAACAGTTGTATTGCTGCGGCCGTGTCCCCTACGACAGAACTTTCAGTCACTTCTAAAGTAACTTGACTATGACTGATATTTTGCTCATGCATGGTATAACAAACAAAATCATAGAAATCAGGTTCTTTTAAATTCTCAGCTGAAATATTAATAGCCATGTTGATCTCTAACCCTAGCTCATTCCACTTTTTGCATTGTATTAAAGCCGCAGTAAAAACCCACCGAGTTAGTGCTTCTATCTGACCAGTTTTTTCTGCAATGGAGATGAAGTTATCTGGTGGGATCATTCCTAAGGTAGGATGCTTCCAACGTACTAAAGCTTCAACGTGTTTAACTTTCCTAGACGTCATACACAGTTTAGGTTGAAAATATAACTCAAATTGGTTCGCTGGAATAGCTTTCACTAAGTCATTGATTAAACTTAACCTTTCTACTGTATTTACATCTAATTCAGGCTGATACATTTGTACTAAGCTACCTGTGTTACGAGTGTGGTGTAAAGCAGTATCCGCCATTTGCACAAGCTTAGTAACATCAGTGGTATGTTCAGGATATAAGGCGATACCCATTCGTACTTGCAGCTGCAAACTAATACCTTGGAAACTAAATATCTCTTCTAGTTCTTTATTGACTTGAGCGCTTACCTCGCTGACTTCCATGGTATCGACAATTAAAATGAATTCATCTGCCCCTAGGTGCACTAAAAACTGAACATGTTGCTGTTCTGAGATCTTTTGTAATCGACTCGCAAGTGCTTGAATAACTAAATCCCCTACGTCATAACCTAATGTCGCATTCACATCTTTCAGCCGACTTAAATTCAAATGCAACATCATAAAGTGATCGTCTTTTAAACCGACTAAAAACTCATTAAGGCGATGCCTATTTGGTAAATCAGTGAGCAGATCATGGTTAGCTAAACGCGTTATTGCTTCTTCTCGTTGTAACAAAGCAACCTGCATATGATTGAATTCATTAGCTAACTGGCCTATTTCATTTTTTTCTTTAAAGGTAATATTTTGTTGAAAGTGTCCACTTGCAATGACCTTTGCATGCTTAACAAGCCGGTTGATTGGTCGACTTATTGAAGCAGCAATAAAATAGGCACTGGTTAAAGAAGCAATAAGCGTTAAGATAGCCAACATCAACAGTGGCCACCACTGCTCTTCAATCATAGAAATAATATTTTCTTTTAGGCTATACATGTAAACAACAAGTTCACGGTCTTCGAAACGTGTCAATACCGCCGAAGTCCCAATAAAATCATCAGGTAGGCGTTGTTCATCAATTGCACTTGTCAAGTTTAGCTTTTTTTGTAGGCTAAAATTTTGGATATGTTGTTCAGAAGAAGCTGTTAAGAATGATTGCTGGCCTTCTTTTAATACAAACTCGGTTTGTAAACCTGTGACGGACTTAAATTCATTAGCTAAGCGTTGGTTTATTTCAAAGCCAAACACAAGCCAGCCAATTTTTTTTCCTCTATAAACGACGGGGGAAATACTCGCTTGGTAATACAAACCATCAATAACATAGATATGTGATGTTTGCGTCGATTCAAACCAGTTCGGATAACGAAATTGCTCGCCAACCTCTACCCCACGGTTAATCTTATTATAAAAATTACTATCTTCGATTGAGTTATCAATATTACTAACTAACTCTCGTTGTAATTGCCCTGTAATCAAACCATCAGAAGTAATAGACATCGCTAAATCTGTATCAATCTCTTGTCTTTGATTATTTAAAGCAATTAATAAATGATGGATACTTCCATCTACAAACACTTTTATAATATTATTTTCTTTTGCTGTAATAGCTGTAAATGCAGATAAATATTCAATACGGCGTTTAAATAATTCTGTAAAAATGGTTTTAGCGGAAGTGAGTCGACTATTTACTTCAGTTGCTTCTTGGCTTTTATTCGTGGTGTAAAGTGCATAAAAAGTAATCCCTTGTACTATCAGCAGTATCGAAACAAATAATAAAAATATTTTATATTTGAGGCTCTTCATTTCATAATTTCCATTTTTTAGAGCATTTCTTTATGGTTAAGTCATCTTTGTGACTTTTAATCCATGTTCTTCATGGCTTAGCGCTAACTTAGCGTTATGCATATGCATATGCATGATTAATTGGATTGTTTGTATTGTTAAATAACTAAATAACATCAATGTTTGTTCGCTTATCTAACATGCAAAAAGTAATAAATATGCAAAAAAGCTTACTCAATAATTTTCAGCGAATAAATACCAATTAATATAAGATAGTAATACGAATTAGTTATTAAATTCAGTCTATACTAAATGAATAACAATCAATAGAGGCCAAAAGTCAAATTTAGCTATGCCAAATAAACTAATTAACTAAACATTATAAAGTACTGATATTAATTATTTTTTAGTCTTTTTTTTAAGCATATAGGTTGATTAATTTAGAAAAATTGAGAATAAAATATCAATTGGTGGCTGCTCCCGATTAATATCGAAATAATAATCGTTATAAACAATCACCAATAATGAGGTTTAATATGAATTGAATAGAAATTAATTTAGTTCATTTACTTTTAAGCTGACTGTTATCAAGGCTATTAGCCGATTCATTATCAACATCATCCTGTTCGGAGTATATATAACCTCGATTAGAACTAAATGGAGGTAAAGGTAAACTTGGCGTTAAATTGACCTCACCTTGATCTTGGTGCATTAATTCTACAGCGTCATGTTTACCGAGGCGATTGAGAATATATTGTGACCAATACCAAGCAATAATACCAAACAAAATAGCGCCTACAGCTTGCCCAGCAACAACCCCAAATGCACCAAACCACATACCGCCAAAATACACAAATGGTACGGTTCCGATCGTAGCTTTACCTATATTCATAATGGTAGAGGTACTTGGATACCCTAAGTTATTAAAAGTACCATTTGCTATAAAAATAACACCATTAAAAATAAAAGTGACAGATAACCAAGTACAATAGAATGCAACCATGTCAGCAGCTTCACTATGCGCACTAAACAATAAAATAACTTGATTTTGCAAACAGTAAATAATTAACGATACAACAAGCACATAACCCACAGTAAATTGTAAGGCTCTTTTACTGGTTAAGCGAACTCTATCATACAATAAAGCACCGAAGTTTTGGCCAATGATAGGCCCTACAGCTCCAGACATAGCAAAGATCATACTGAAAGAAACAGGCATTAATCGAGCAACAATAGCCCAACCAGCAACATAAGCATCGCCAAAAGAAGCAATCATTAAAGTGACATAAGCATTACCTAATGGGGTTGCAATATTAGTACTAATAGCAGGTATCGCAACCTTAAGGATATCTCGTTGATCCGCCAACCATGACTTGTAATCAAAACGTCCCATTAATTGATGGATGCGAGTCACTCCATATAAAGCCAACCAGGCTACTGCAAAGCGAGAAATAACTGATGCCAATGCTGCACCGTGTAAACCCATATCAAAGACAAAGATAAAAATAGGATCTAAAATGGCATTAACTGCCCCACCAGCTAATGTAGAGTACATCGCTAATTTCGCATCACCAACAGAGCGTAATGAAGCACCTGCACTCATCGCTATACACAAGATAGGTAACGAAGGTAACAGAATTCTTAGATATTCCACTGCAAGATCGTGTGTTTCATCGCGCGCACCAATGAGTGTCACTAATTCGGGCGTAAAATACCAAATAATGGCGGCGATAATAGAACTGATAATGAAGCCTGACACCAGTATATTAATGACATATCGACGAGCTTTATCTCGATCCTGTTGACCAATAGACCTTGACACCAACGCCGTCATTGCTATTGATAAACCAATGCTGATGGAGGTAGTAAAAAATGCGATAGTCCCGGCATAACCAACCGCTGCAGCGAGCTCAGTTTGTCCTAATAAACTAATAAAAAATAAATCTGCTAAGTCAACTAAAAACAATGCAGTTAAACCAATAGCATTGGTGGAAGACATTACAATAATATGGTTAAAAATATTACCGCTAACAAACTTTCCTTTGCTCATAAATTGATTCCATCGTTAATTTGTACTGAGGCTAAAAAGCATGCTGCTTTGATAAAGACATAGGAACTATATGACAAAAAGTCTAATCTAATATTACAAAACAGAATAAAACCGAAGATAAACAAATAGATTTGTTTATTAATCATTTCATTATAGATGAGTTGAAAACAACTAACGAGTGGCAGAAACTAAAAAGCCAGCAAAAGCTGGCTTTAATGACGTTTAAATAATGTTTATATTATTTATTGTATTGATCGTGTGATGTTTTGATTTTGTAGAAAGTTGCTTGTACATAATCCTCGGCATCACCAGTGTTATTTTGGTTATACGCACCCACTTTAAAGTACATGTAACGACCGCCTTGGTCATAACCACTCTTACTCATATCAACCACTTGCACAGCATCATCTTTACCGTCACGTTTTAATGTAACCGTCATTGTGTTACCTTCAACTTTGATTTGGTATGAGAATACTTCACCAAGTGCAATACCATCTTCAACTTCACCACTTAAATCACCTACTAAACTAAAGTAGTTGTCTGAACCTTCCAGTGTGTTTTCATGTGCAAAGTAAACTGAACCTGTGTCTCTGTTTGGTAATTTACGGTAGTAAAGACGAATCGGCTCATCATCTTGATCATGAATTTGACCAATAATGAAACGACCTACTTGGCCTAATTCACCCGTTGTTGTAGTGTGGTCAACTTTCATTGTTACATCCATTACACCATCTACACCACCAGCAGCTTTCAAATCAGCTTCAGGAGCACTACCGAATACCCAGTTATTTTTGTTAACGCCTTTCGTTGGAATTGATTTATCACCACGACGTAACATTTCACGCATTTCTGTACGTGTATATTTAGTATTTTTAGAAGTACGTGTACCTTTGATGAAGGTTTTAATAACTAGACCACCGTCGTCACCAGTATAGAAAAGCTCTGGTTGCTCATAGCCTTGATTTAAATACCATTCGTTAACATCATCAGGCTTACCATTTTTATCATGGTCAAAAGGTTGTGATAGGTACCAAGTTGTTAAGTCAAAGTTTTCACCTGGCTTATTACCTGCTTTTGGTACTGCAGGAATTACTGGCGATTTAAGTGGCACATCCCACCATGTTTTCTTAGTACAATCAGAGACTGCTGAATCACATTTCAATGGAACGTAAGTACCGAAGTCACCTTTACGTAATGCAGCCATTCTTGCTTTTTCTTCAGCTTGTTTAGCTTTAGCAGCTTTGTTAGCTGCTTCATTAGCGGCAATAACATCACTAGTTACAAACTCATTAGCAAGACAAGTATTAATAGCACAATTCACTGCGTAAAATTCAGTTAAACTGTTCCACATATTTTTAGTGTTACCATGTCCAACATATTTAATATAACGCGCTTTTACCGCAGTAAATGGAAAGCGTTCTATCGACGTGATCTTGCCAGATGACTTTTCACCTTCAAGTACAGCTGTCCAAGTATTTCCGTCTTCACTCACTAAGATATCAAATGTACTAGCGCGCTCATTGCCTTTAGAAAAGGCGATACGTACTGCATCAAATTCAGCAACTTGACCATAATCTAACACTGCATAAGAGTTATCACCACTTGCAGACCAACGCGTTGACGTATCACCATCAATTAGACGATCAGGGCCATTACCATCATGCGTACTTGATATTGCTTCAACCACTACTAGCGGTGCTGAAGTACCTGCTAAGTTAATTGGACCAACAGGCTCATCTGTTGTTGCACAACCAGATAAAGCGATAGCAACTGAAGTGCTTAGTAATAAATTTAATTTTCCGTGTTTCATTGGAACCCTTATTTATAATATTTAATAATATGACAAATGCAAAATAGTCTGCGTGTAAAAAGTAACTATTTATTCACGCTTACCCTGTGCATACAGTTCTTTTTTTGTTGCTAATAAGCCTACCTCAAGTTTTAAATAGACGTATTCAAGATTGTTAGAAAGTCTTAACTAGATCTCAGTTTCAGCATAAAATCGCTAAGAAGTTAGATCTGTAAACAGATTAATAAAAAAAACATAAGCCCTATATACACTGGCACAAACGTCTTAATTTTCTTTTATTAACTTAAGATAGGAAAATTTGGTGAGTTTTAAACAGGTAGAAAGAAGTACATGAAATGGTTATTTTCACTAAAATAATAAAAGAAATTTTACTCGAATATTTTAAAAAAACGATGCTATAAAATTTTATTTCAAAAGCTATTTAAAACTAAATATACAGAGCACTAAAGACTAACTTTTTTAAATAAACCTCGACATATTGTATTATTAAATTGCAAAGGTTATACAATTGTAGCGTCAATTAATTGATCTGTTTTACTAACAGATCAATTAATTTAGATTATTTAGACCAGAGAAGGCCAACTTCCTTATTCAGGAATTTAAGTAGTTAGTTATGGAGAGCCACTACTCTTCTCTAGTCGCAGTATGATTATTGTCATCAACGATATAATTAAAGTCCAAAATTAAACAATAAAAAAGGCTACGACAAATTCTTTGTACGTAGCCTTAATGTCTTTAAATAACCATTGATATAAACAATCGGCATATTGCTTATATCGTTTTTATTATCTGCTAAACAGTAAACTTATTAGTCATCTCAGCGATTAATTTAGATTGTAGTTCTAAACTTGCAAACTGTGACCTTGCTTCTGTCGAGCTATTACCAATATCTTCAGCCAATGAAGCAATGCCGTTAATTCGTTCCGCTATCTCAGAGGACACTGTTGATTGTTCACTAGCTGCTGTTGCTACTTGTACATTCATCTCTGATAATTGTTGAATACCTTGATTACTGCTGTGAATAAACTCTCTTATTTTTGCCATGGCATCGGTCACAACTTGTCTTTGTTCATCTGAACGCGCCATATCTTGTACTGTTTTCTCTGCACTATCTTGTAACTTATCTAGAATCCCTTTGATTTCAACTGTACTATCCTGGCTTCGTTTAGCAAGATTCCTCACTTCATCAGCAACTACCGCAAACCCTCTCCCCTGTTCACCTGCTCGTGCAGCTTCAATAGCTGCATTTAATGCTAACAAGTTAGTTTGTTCTGAAATACCTTGAATAACGCTTAATACAGAATGGATCAATGTCACGTTATCACCCAACTCGTTGATTGAACCTTCTACTCCTTTCATTAAACTATTTAAATCTTCAAGCTGCTCATTGGACACTTCTACTTGTTGTAGTACACCTCTTATTTCTGTTTCCACAGCAGTAGCTGAAGCACGTGTTTGTTCTGCTGTATTTGCTATTTCATTTGATGTTGAAGACATTTGGTCAATAGCTGCAGCCACTTGTACCGTTTCTTCTTTCTGTTGATTTGATAATGCCTCTAAACGAGCTTGCTGCTGACTTGACTGACTAGCAATATTGTTAAGCTCTTCACTGGTGCCTTTTAAATTCTTAATATCTAATCCCATCGCAGCCAAAAATTTATTGAAATCTGCTGCTAATTTATCGAGTAGAGATATATAACTAGCTGGTAAGGTAGCCGTTAAGTCTCCTTCTCCTGCGGCTAATCCATTCACTGAGACACTTAAGTTATTAAGTGGCAAGTATAATTTATTAATAGCAATAAAGACGGCAACTGCCACTATTATAAAAGCGATCAAGAACAGAAAAATTGCATCATTGATTGCCTCTGTAGCAACTTCAACAATCGCTGCATCGACTTCTTTTTGTGCTTTCTCTACATCGTCGATGTAAAAGCCCGTTGAAATGACTATGTTCCATTTTGGTACTAATAAAGAGTATGAATATTTTGGAGAAGGTTCCGTTGCACCAGGCTTAACAAAGTAATAAGTGCTATAACCCGTTCCATCTTTTGCAGCGCTAATAACATTCTGAGTAATATAATTACCTTTTTTATCTTGGTTATTATAAAAGTTTTTACCAATACCCTTACCAGAACCACTTTGTAAACGAACACCTTTTAAGTCATAAGTAAAAATATATCCCGTACCATTGTCATAACGTAGCTTATCGATAACAGATAACGCTTCTTTTAAACCACTATCACCGGGTAATTGAATGTAATCCTGTATCATAGAATAAGCTGAGTCCACGACAGTTTTTAAACGTTTTTTCTCTATTGCTAAAGTGTTGTTTAAGGTCATCTCTGACACTTTATCTTCAATGACAGTCGTACTACGAATTTCACTGTACAAACCAAGACCGGCCATTATCACAAAGGGAATAAAGACCAGTAGGTATATTTGCACTTTAAGCGAACGTAACATATTTTAAACTCCATCTTATTTTATAAAATTAAATTATTGGTTATCCGTACCCATTTTCTGGTAATCATCGATCTGGATTATTAGTTGCTTAGTACATCCTTCATTCCATTTGAATTGCTTATGCACTCAATAAATATATTACTAAAGTAATACAAAAGATACTTAATAGGACAGTTTGTGACTATTGTGTGGGCTAGATTGCACCGATTAAATAGAGAGCAATTGAACATTTCTATACGTCTTCTATTTAATTCCAAAGATTGATCTAAAGACTATATCGACCAAATTACGATTTACCTGAATAATAATTAAATATTTTTTCATGCACCCTTGTGGTTCATATAAATAGAAGCTAACCACTAATATTTAGTTAGTTATAAGCATTATCAATACATTTAACCTCGCACCAAAATGTACCTATCACCTCTTTTTTGCACCTTTATTGTGAAGCTAAATAAACGCACTCTTTTAGCAAAAAAACACTATTGAACGATCGTATATTTAAGGGTAATCTAAAAATGCTAAATGAATAAAAACGATAAAAAAGAGTGCATTTATAAGGAGAAGGATTTGAATTATTCACCGTTTGTAGACCGTATAAAAAGCCAAGGTGGCGATGTTTGGAATATCCATTTTGAAGCCTTAAATGCGCAACGAAAAGGTGAAGATACAATCATATTGAGTGTCGGTGATCCTGATTTTAATACACCAGATGTTATTTGTGATAGTGCAATTAGAGCGATCAAAGAAGGCGATACTCATTATACCGATACCTGCGGTCATATGGCTTTACGTGAGAAAATAGCAGAGGTGCATAATCAAACAGCTAAACATGCTGTTGGTGTAGAAAATGTGGTTGTACTGCCGGGCACACAAAATGGCTTGTACTGTGCTGCAACTTGTTTATTAACCGCGGGTGATGAAGTACTCGTTATCGACCCTTCTTATGTCACCTATGAAGCAACACTCAAATCAACTGGTGCAACCATAGTGCCAGTACCCACATTAAAAGAAGAGCATTTCCGACTCAGTCACACAGCATTGCGGAAACTAGTAACAGAAAAAACTAAAGCAATATTTTTCGCCAACCCTAATAACCCAACTGGCCGAGTGATGGATCGCGATGAACTGGAAGAGATAGCAGCAGTCGCTAAAGAGTTTGACCTTTGGGTCGTTTCTGATGAAGTTTATCAATCACTAAGTTTCAGCAAAGAAGTTATTTCGATTCGTGAATTAGAAGGTATGCAAGAACGTACTATTACCCTATCTAGCCTTTCTAAATCTCATGCCATGACGGGTTGGCGTTCAGGTTGGATGATAGCCAATCCAACCATGATCGGACATATTGAAAATCTCACTTTAAACATGTTTTATGGGCTGCCAGGTTTTGTACAACAAGCTGCTATTACTGCTTTAGAGCATTACCAATCTATTAGTAGTTCAATGCTTGAAGTGTATAAACATCGCCGTTATCTAGTAATGGACATGCTGAAAGATTGCCCTGCAGTTAAATTGATCACACCAGATGCAGGTATGTTTGTACTAGTCGACATTCGTCAATTAAATATATCCGCAAAGGAGTTTACTTGGAGTTTATATAGGCACACAGGCGTAGCAACTTTAGATGCAGAAGCTTTTGGTAGCTGTACGAAAGGATTTGTTCGCTTATCTTTCTCTGTCAGTGAGTCCGAATTAACAGAAGCTTGCTCTCGTATCAAAAAGTTTGTCACCGAACTAGTTGAAGGCACTATTACCATAGCAAGCCAACAAGCTGAACAAACTTCAACAATAGAAAGTGCAGTTGAACCCAAAATTATTCTGCCTAAAAAAGTCATAGAAGTAGTTAACTTACATAAAAGCTTTGGAGATCACGAAGTATTAAAAGGTGTTTCTTTATGTGCTCGTGAAGGTGAAGTTATCTCATTAATTGGCGGTTCAGGGTCAGGTAAAAGTACCCTATTACGCTGTATTAATATGTTAGAGGTACCTAATAAAGGCCTTATCTACGTCAACGGTGAAGGTATCAATACCGATATTGACCATAAAGGTCGTCCATTTGTTACCAACCAAAAACAACTGTTAGATATTCGTTCTCGTCTCGGGATGGTATTCCAAAACTTTAACCTTTGGCCACACCGCACTGTGTTAGAAAATTTAATCGAAGCACCTATTCACGTATTTGGTGAATCTAAAGCTGTAGCGACTGAACGAGCCGAAGCTTTATTGGAACGTGTTGGAATGGCACATAAGCGAGATCAATATCCAGGGTTTTTATCCGGTGGCCAACAACAACGTGTCGCTATTGCAAGAGCTCTCGCTGTTGAGCCAAAAGCCATGTTATTTGATGAGCCGACCTCCGCTTTAGATCCAGAACTGGTAGGAGAAGTATTGAAAGTCATCCGCTCTTTAGCTGATGAAGGTCGCACTATGATCTTAGTGACACATGAAATGGCATTCGCGCGTGACGTTTCTTCTCATATAGCTTTCTTACATCAAGGTGTTATTGAAGAGCAAGGTAAACCAAGTGACATATTTACCAACCCACAAAGTGAGCGGTTCTGTCAATTTATCAATGCTCAACATAATCGCTAATAGGGGAAGTTTTTATGAATGAAGCAATGCAACTACTCGGATTCGGTGAAGGAGGATGGGGACCAGCATTATTAAGTGGTACCTGGGTAACCCTACAAATATCTATTGGCGCGTTCATTGTCGGTATTTTGATCGGGTTATTAACGGCATTAGCTAAGCTATATGGCAACCCTTTTTGCCAATCCTTTGCCCGTGGTTATACCACTATATGTCGCGCTGTACCTGAATTATTACTAATACTGCTATTTTTTTATGGAGGCAGTAGCTTACTCAACATGCTATTAGATTATTTAGGATATGGCTACGTTGAAATTGCTGGTTTACCCGTTGCCATTATCGTATTGGGATTAGTACAAGGCGCTTACGCATCTGAAATATTTCGAGGATCTATTTTAGCAGTTCACTCAGGTCAAGCTGAAGCAGGTTCAGCTTATGGTATGAACCAACGTAAAGTGTTTTTTAGAATTACCTTACCAATTATGGCGCCACATGCATTAGCTGGATTATCTAACTTATGGGTTAATTTAATTAAAGACAGTGCCTTAATCAGTGTAATTGGTACTAACGAGCTGTTATACACAGCTAAACAAGCTGGTGGTTCTACTCGTGAATATCTGCTGTTCTTTGTTTCAGTTGCAGTTATCTATTATTTAATCACCCTTATTTCTAGTTATCTTTTACGCAAACTTGAAATTCATTTACGCCGCTGGCAACCAAAACACTAGGAGTAAACATGGACGTCTTAATTGACTATTCGAATCTTATTTATGAAGGGTTACAAGTTACCTTAGCGTTATTAATCATTGGTTTAATTTTTGGTTTTATCTTTGCTATTGGTGTTGCACTGGCACGATTATCAAAATACAGGGTGATTGCTTACCCTGCTTTTCTCTTTACTAGTGTGATAAGAGGTACTCCATTACTGGTACAAATTTATATCTATTATTATGGGCTTGGCACCCTATTTTCCCATGTACCATGGATTCGAGGACACTTTTTATGGCCCTATCTACGTGATGGCTTTTGGTACGTTGCTTTTGCCCTAATTATATCGACAGCCGCTTATTTAAGTGAAGTTATTCGTGGCGGTTTATTAGCTGTACCTAAAGGAGAGGTAGAAGCCGCAAGAGCCTATGGAATGACTGAAACTAAGGCCTTATTACGAGTTCGATTACCAAGAGCATTGTATCAATTAGCACCGACTTTAGCCGGTGAAACCGTTCTGTTATTAAAATCTACTGCATTAGCATCAACCATTGCAGTCGTTGATCTATTAGGCGCCGCTAATCAGATCCGCTCTATTACCTTTGAAGTGTATAAACCGCTGTTATTAGTGGCTGCAATTTACATTATTGCAACCTATCTAATTGAATTCATATTTGCACAATTCGAAAAACGCATCCCAATGAAACAATAAGGAATAGATTGATGTTAATAAACAATAAATCAGTTAACAAAGGTATTTTACTTTGCTTTGCTGCATACGCTATTTTTTCTATTCAAGATGCAGTCATGAAATGGATGGTTGCCGACTTTGGTGTCGCAGAATTATTATTCTGGCGGAGTCTTGCAGCGCTCTTCATCTGCTTAGTCATTGGTCGTTCGACAATTATTAAACAAACAATACAATCCCCTGTTATCAAACCATTAATGTGGCGTAGTTTAATCGCCGCTTTAGCTTGGGTATTTTATTACTTATCAGCAAAAGAACTAAGTTTAGCGCAGATGACAACCATCTATTACTCTGCACCAATAATTGTAGTGGTATTAGCAGTACTATTACTCAATGAAAAACCCACCAAACTGCAATGGACAAGTGTTTTTATTGGATTTATTGGCGTATTAATCGCTTCACGCCCTGGATTCACTAGCCAAGCTTTATCAGTATTTTACGCACTCTTTTCAGCGCTGTTATGGGCTTATACCTACATCTTATTAAGAAGGTTATCAGGTAAAGCAAGTATCCTTGTACAGATGGTGGCAGCTAACTTTATGTTTATCGTGATCACAGGTGTCAGTTTACCTTGGACATTTACCTCATTGGATAGCACAGCTATTTTAGTAATGATGATCACTGGAGTGATCGGCGCAGCAGGACAATACTTCTTGTTTGCCAGTTTTGAGCATGTTGAAGCCACTGTACTCGCGCCCATTGAATACACTGGTCTTATTTGGGCATTTATTTTCTCTTATCTAATTTGGGGAAGTGAACCCAACAACTATTTAATCATCGGAGCGTTCATGATTGCAGTTAGTGGTTTTGTCTCAGTACTAGCCAATAATAATAAAAATAAAACACTTAAATTACACGCAGAAACTTAATTTTATTACTCACAACAAGGAAGAAGAAAATGAAAAAAGCATTATTAGCACTCTCTATGGCATTTACTGCTATTTCAGCACAAGCTGCAGATACAATTAAATTTGGTGTAGCAGCAGAACCTTACCCGCCCTTTGCAACAAAGTCATCGGATGGCACTTGGCAAGGCTTTGAAATAGATTTAATAGCAGATATATGTAAAGAAGCAGCATTAGATTGTGAGGTCAAAGAAGTTGCATGGGATGGTATTATTCCATCCTTAGAAAGTAAAAAAATAGACGTTATCTTTGCGTCAATGACAGTCACAGATGAACGCGCAAAAAAGGTACGTTTCACTGCACCATATTACAACACACTTCCAGCGATTGTTGGTCTTGATGGGCAGGAATTTGCACTTGATAAAGACACGCTAAAAAGAAAAATAATCGGTGTTCAAACCTCTACAATTGCCGCTTTTTACATTAAAGAAAAAGCAGGAAAGTTTACCAGTATACGTTATTACGATACGCAAGATGCAGTTAACTCAGACCTTTTAGCAGGACGTATTGACTTCATGATAGCCGATGATATTCCAGCCACTGACTTTTTTAATAAAAATAAAGATGGTCTAAAATATTATGGTGCAGTGGAATACGAAGAGATGCTAGGTAAAGGGGTTGCAGCAGGCGTCCGTTTAGAAGATAGTGAACTTGAAAGTAAATTAAGTACTGCAATTAAAAAAGTTGTTAGTAGAGATCATTACAATGAGCTCTCAATCAAATACTTTGGTACTAATATCGCTCCTTAGTGAATACTATTAATATTAATTGGTTTAAGCAGAAAGTAGTTATTCAACACTTTCTGCTTTTTATTAAGAACAGGCTGCAAATTAATTATATAAACCTGCTTTAAACCCTATAGTCCAGTTTCTACATACACTTAATGAATCTTGCAGTGAAATATGTTGAGGCGCTAAACATTGTCTAACCCAAAGACCATCTAACAATGCCATTAATCCCTGAGTAGCTAGTGACACATTGGTACCCTGTAAATTTTCATCTTGTTTTATTTCATTTAGCAATGCTTTTAAAATAACTTCTATCCGTCCATTTGCTGTTTCATAAGCGTCAGCCATTCCTTCCGAGTCTCTGATTAAACTCCAAAAGACTAACCAGGGCTTTAATAGGCTTTGGTCAAAAGATTCAACATCAAAATGAATACGAAAAAATGCATCTAACTGTGCTGAAGCATCGCCTTCACAAGCTTCAAGCATGCTTTCTATATTAACCATAAATTCATCAGAAACAGATTGATAAGCATAAATAATTAAAGCATTCATTGAACCAAAATGGTGGTTAACTAACCCTTGTGAAACATTCGCTTCTTTAGTTATTTTACGTACCGATAAACCAGCATAACCATCAGCGATTAAACTTCTTATAACGCCTTGTACCATCAGAGATTTACGTTCATCGGGTTCTATTCGGTCAAACTTTTTAACTCGCATAATAACTAATTCGCCTGTGTATTTGAGGATAAGGTAGAAAATAAATTAACAGTACTTAAGGCCTTTATAATACATGAAAATAAAGGTGTTCAGTTTCATATAAATCAATTAGTAAGGTAATCTAACTCATATAATAGTGATCAACCTCAATGCTGGTTAAGAAAACGAGTTAATACCCCGGTTTATACGGATTTCTGTTTAACTATCTGATTTTATCTAATGTTTCGTTTCCATATTAATTGGGGTAACACTGATAACCACAGATCCTGTTAAACTGATATCCCCATCTGTTACAGAATAAGTAAAACCCTCAGAACCAGTTGTCTCTTCACCGTTGTGTTGGTAAATAATTAAGCCCGCAGTAATATCTGCTTGGGTAAAGGTATCACCAACACTGAGTGTGACACCGTCCAATGAAAATACACCTTCGTCGTTATCTAATGTCTCTATTGTAAATACAATTTGTGACGCTGAATTATCAGCATCATTATATAAAAGCTCAGTATCACTAAAGGTTAGACTTTCACCTTCACCTATTGAGACTTCAACCACAACAGCCCCATCTTCATCAGGATCTAAACTACTGTCTGCTTCAAGTGGGTCATTGTAAGCGGTTATAGTGATGTCAAATACTTGATTGTTTAATGTATTACCCGTTCTATCTACAACTTCATAAGTAAAATTATCAGCAGTCACTTCGCTGCCATCGTTAACATAACTCAATAAACCGTTGTCGATCTCATCCTGAGTGAAGGTATCACCAAGATATAATACGGTACCATCAAGATTTAACTGTCCAGCGCTTGGCTCTGAAAGCAGGGTATAAACAATCTCACTTGCTTCTGACTCAGGGTCCGTTGTATTTAATTCAGTGTTTGTAATGATTTGTTGTGTGGGATTATTAAGATTACTTTCTTCATCAAAGGTTGCACTACTGTCAGTGATCTCAGCAGTATCATCTGTGCCAGTTACGGTTATGGTTAAAGTAGCCGTTTCAGTTGTATTATCACTAACATCTGTCAATGTGTAAGTAATAGAAGTTGTTTGTGGTTCACCGTCTGCTAAGTAATCAAAATCAGTGCCAGGTTCAAAACTATAATTACCATCGCCGTCTACTGTAAAAATACCACCGTCGGAGCCTTCAACATCGGTATTAAGAGCATCTCCACCATTCACCGCCGTGACTACTTTATCACCCGTAGCGGTGTCGTTATCTAAAACATTTCCACTCAGGCTAGTGTTCTCTTCTGTGCTAGCAGAGTCATCATTCGCTCCTGCGCTCAGTAATAAATCGTGAGCAGAGGCATCTGTTTTGAGTAAAGTAATAGATTCAGCTTCTATATCACCCACTGTGTATTCTAAATCCCAGTCTCCTCCCAATGCATCAGAACCAGTATCATCAACAGAAGCCGCTACATCCAGTCCTGTTAATAAAGCGAATTCTTGTACAAATTCTTGACCTGTTTCAGTTTCAGCAACATTACAACCAAACAATAATAAGTCTGCCCCCTCTTCCGTGGCATCCTGCCAGGTTGCAATCAAATCATTGTAGTCTGCTAAGGTATCAGAGTTTAGGTTGGTACTACCAAGAAGTAATTCGCCATCATCACCGTGGCTGACTATTTGAATTGAGCTTAAAGAGTCATATTGAGAAAGGGTTTCTGTAATTTGATCGATGCCATTTTCATTAGCATCTAAAATAATGACTAGCGTATTTTCATCTGCATCTACAGTATAACCGCTATCAGTAACTCGGCTATCAATAAACACAATCTGGTCTATGTTGTCAGCAGATGAATTAAGGGATACTAGGCTCGCAGAAAGTGATTCAATCTCAGCTAATTTTGCCTCTGACTTTTCTTCGTTATCAACTTGTTTTTTTGCTGCAACATCTGCTGAGTCTGATTGGCTATCATTGACTTCACTAGCCGTTACTAAGGCAGCAGCGTCCAGTAAAATCCTAGGTTCTAGCTCGTAATACCCCTTGCTCATGTAAATCTCCTTTTAACAACATAGTCCATTAAATATCACCTTAGTAGTATATAGTAAAAAAACAAAAAAATATCAAGTGGACATTACGAAATAACTAATGATTTCATATAAATAGCATTCAAATGGGAAATAAATCACTTAACGTAAATAAATATATTTCAAAGTGATCTTAATTAAATATGGATGCTTTATAATTAATAATTATAAGCAAAAAGAAGATTATTTATGCTTTGATAGAGGAAATTTAACTCAGATTACAAATCAGTAGAAGAAGCAAAGTGAATCGAACAACCTCATTACATACAAATTTCGTAGGTAATGAGGTTTTATTTGTTACTAATTTAAACTTGATTTTACTAATCTAGATAGCCTAGTTCCAATGCTCAGTAACGCTTCGCTTGATAAAATATCATCATGCGAAAATGGCAGCCTATATTTTGTCAAGTCATTAACAAAAGGTGCCCAGGACTTAACTTCATCCCAACCTTCAGGTAAGGTTTTTTCAGCGACAAATAGATGTACTTTTCCTGAGTAACTTTGCGTAGTTGCTTTGGACAATAAGCGCACCGTATCATCATAGTTAGCCACAATATCATTAAACATTTTGTCTTGTTCTGCGAGTCCTGCTTTGTCTGAAATATCATTTTCGGCAGCAGCAAAGAATTGACGTTTTTCACGTTCCACTTCCTCTCTTGCTTCTGCTTCAGTAGGACGTTTCCATTCTTGTCCTTCCGGTGGATAGGTATCTAATAATCCAACAAAAGAGACCTGCTCACCCAACCTCTCAAGTTTAGCCGCTAAGGCAATCGCGACAGTTCCACCAAACGAATACCCTAAGAAATGATAAGGTCCTTGTGGCTGTACACCCTTCAATGCCCTAAAATAATGCTCAACGGCAGCTTCCATATCCTCACTGACAGCAACAGCACCATTAGGTCGAGGTGACTGTAAACCAACTATTGGGTAATTCCCTTCAAGGTATTTTGGAAGTCCAGTGTACTGCCATGAAAAGCCTGAGCCCGGATTGATACAGATAAGCGGTGTACCTTGCCCTTGTCGAATAGGTAAGATATGTCCAAAACCTGCTTTTTCAGGATCATTACGTAATGTTTCATCAACTAACACTGAAGCCAACTCTTCAATAGTAGGTGAAACCATTATCTGTCCAACTGACACAGGCAATCCTAAACTCGCTCTTAATTCAACGGCTAACTTCATGGCCATTAACGAATGACCACCTAAATTAAAGAAGCTATCTTGTGCTGAAATATCATTTACATTTAATAACTTCTTAAAGGCTTGAGCAATAGTTTGTTCAACACCTGCTGTTGGTTTCCTGCCTGTGCTAGATTGACTTTGTTCTGGGTCAGGTAATGCCTTTTTATTTAACTTACCATTTGCACTCAGTGGAAACTCGTTTACTTCAATTAAAGCAATGGGAATCATGTGCGTAGGTAAGCTCTCAGAGAGTCTACTTAACATTTGCGAAGCGTTTAAATGCAGCCCTTGGTTCACCTGATTGTTAGCAATATAATAGGCCACCAGCTGACGATTATCTTGAAGTGGTTGTGTTGGTATTGAGCGTTGTAAAGCTCGTGCATCAACCGTCACTTTTTTAATCTCATCAAAACTTAGTAACGCTTGCTCTATCTCTCCTATCTCTACACGTAAGCCACGAATTTTTAATTGGTCATCAGTGCGCCCCAAATAAATCACATTGCCATCATTTGACCATTTAGCAATATCGCCGGTGCGATACATGCGTTGACCGTCCGCTTGAGGATCTGCAACAAACCTATCTGCAGTAATATCGGGCCTATTTAAATATCCATTGGCGAGTTGTTGTCCTGTTAAGTACAGTTCTCCAATACAATCAACACCAACAGGGCGAAGTTGATGATCTAAAATTCGTAGCTGAGTATTCCAAACAGGCAAACCAATTGGCACTTCAGTTAGTTGATTTTTAGTTGCTTCATTAGCCGGAAAATAAGTAACATCAACAGCAGCTTCGGTTGGCCCATAAAGATTATGTAATGGCTTATCACTGATTGCTTCAAACTGTTCAACCAAACCAATTGGTAGCGCTTCACCACTACAAAATACTCGCTTTAATCTACTATTTAATGCAGATAGTTGGTTAGTTCCTGATGCATGCTCAACAAAGGTCGCTAACATCGAAGGAACAAAATGCAAGGTTGTAATGTTTTCTGAAATAATAGTATCTAATATGGCTTGAGGGTCTCGGTGTGCCTCAGGCTCAGCCATAAATAAGCATGCGCCCTCAATTAATGGCCAGAAAAACTCCCACACTGATACATCAAAACTTGAAGGTGTTTTTTGTAAAATAACATCCTCGCTAGTGAGTTGATACGCAGCTTGCATCCATAACAGTCGATTAACAATAGCTTGATGCGAGACCACCACACCTTTTGGTTTACCCGTAGAGCCAGACGTATAAATAACATAAGCAGGATCGTCAGCTTTAATTGTTTTTACAGCATGCTCAGAAAATGAATTATCCGTTTTTTGCTGTATTAATAAGCGATCGATTAAAATAATGTTAAGTGATAGACCACTAAAAGCAGGCTTAGCAAACCTTGGCAGTTGCTCTTTGGTTGTGACTAAAGTGGTGACTTTTGCATCTGATAACATAAAAGCTAATCGTTCATCAGGATAACTGCTGTCCAGGGGTAGGTATGCAGCCCCTATCTCAATAACTGCTTGCAGAGCAATACTTAATTCACAACTCCTAGGGACTGCAATGGCAATGAAGTCTGTACCGGAATTATCGCTATTATTTTCCTGTAACAAACCTGTTGCTACGTTTTCTACTTGATGACGCATTTGTTGGTAGGTAAATGATTGTTGCGCATCTTTTAATGCGATTTTAGTCGGCGTTAGATGTGCTTGCTGCTGTAGTAAATTACGCAAAGAATGTTCTTTTACAACAACATCAGTCTGGTTCGCTTTGCATATCACTTCCTGATCTTGCTCAGTTTGAAATATTAATTCGGGTACTGAAATTTCTGAGTTATTAACTAGTTGCGTTAATATTTGGATAAAGCGTTGTACTAACTGTTCAGGTGCTTTAACCACATCTCTGTATTCAAACAAAATACGTATATTATCACCAGGTAGTACTAATATAGTCAGTGGATAATGTGTATATCCTCTATTTTCAACTTGTTTAACTTCTAGTCCACGGTATGACTGGCTTAGGAAGTCCTGATCAGCTGGATAGTTCTCCACCACCAATAAAGTATCAAATAGATTATCGAGATTAGCAATCCGCTGGATTTCACCTAATCCTAAGTTATCATGAGACATTAAAGTGATTTGCTGTTTCTGTAACGCCAATAACTGAGTTAACACCGTTTGGTAGCTATTAAAGTCAATAGCGACTGGTAAGGTATTACTGAATAAACCAATTTGCTGATCAATACCAACTACATCACTGAATCGACCAGAAACTGGGCTACCGAATACCACTTTATCTCGTCCACACATAGCACCTAGCTGTAGGCCCCAAACTCCTTGTATTAAGGTATTTAGCGTCACTCCATGGTGTTGACAATATTGGTGTATTTGGGCACTTAACCGTGTATCTAAACTGGTTTTTAATTCTTGTACATCTGAAGTCGATTGTGCATAAAGCAGTGTCGGTGTTACGTCATTTAATGCTGTTCTCCAAGCTTGTTTTGCCGTTTCAGTTGAACTACTCGCCATCTCTATTACGACATCTTGATAACGCGCATTTAAAGTATCCACCTGCGCAGAGTCATCAACATAGCTACCAACATAATGCACAAATAGGTCCCTCAATAAAATTGGGGTAGACCAACCATCAATAATGAGATGATGTGCCGTAATTAACAGTTCATATTGTTTATCGGCCAGTTTAATTAGATTAAAAAACAGTAATGATGGCAATATTTCACCTTGGCCATTATTGTTATCAAGTTCAAACACTCTGTAGGCTTCATCCATTTCTAAAGAATATAAAGCGCTTTGTTTATCTGATTCATTTAAAGTGCTGAAATCCAATGTATGCAGAGGTGCGTATTGTTTTGCACTAGATAATGAAATTTCCGGGATAATTTGCAAGGCTTTGCCTGTTAATTGCACATCGAATTGTGCCGCTAATTGAGGGTGTTGTACGATCAATTTAGCGATCGCCTGTTGCAACTGTTCAGTATCAACTTCTCCAGCGATACTTAGTTTGGTGGTAAAACTATATTGACTATCTTCTCCTGCTATTTGCGCATGAAATAATAATCCGGCTTGCAAAGGCAGAGTAGGTAGAATATCCGCTTGTTCACCATAATGCTGACGTAGTAATTGATACTCTTGTTGATTAAATAGAGTATTTAACACTTTAGTTCTAGCGCGACTTTTATCCAGCTGATCATCAACTATTTGCTGTGTGGTTTTCGAGGTGGCTTGAATTTCTTTCATCGTGCCCAGCATTTTTTCTGCGGTTCTCGCTTGGAAAATGCTCTGTGGCCTTAACTCATAACCTTGTTTATGTAATGCAATACTTAACCGCATAGCACTGATACTGTCTCCAGCCATTTTGAAAAAGTCATCATCTAACGCCACGCTATCAATATCCAATACAGAAGCCATTTGCTGACATAACAACACTTCTTTCACCGTCTTAGGTATTAAGGCCCCCTGACTTAACATAATCGGTTTAGGTAATGCTTTTTTATTAATTTTACCACTCACGGTTAATGGCATTTCATTTAAAATCGAGACTACAGAAGGCACCATATAACTTGGTAATACCGCATTCAGTTGTTTTAAAATACGAGCAACAACTTCTGACTCATCGCCTAGTTGATGCTTATTCAAAGTACAGTAAGCCAATAAACGTTGACTATTATCATTTTGTTCAACAATAACAGCTACTTCTTTGGTTACCGTTAAACATGACAGTGCAGCTTCTACATCTCCTAACTCAATACGATAGCCACGAATTTTTACCTGATTATCACAGCGCCCAACAAATATTAATTGTCCCTGTGCTGACCAACGTACAATATCCCCCGTCATGTACATGACATCCCCATCCATAAATGGATTGGCTACAAATCGACTGGCTGTAATATCAGGTCTATTCAAATACCCAGAAGACATATTATCACCAGCGAGATACAACTCACCATTAACGCCAATGGGAACAGGTTTTAGCTGTTCATCGAGTATATACACTGAAGTATTGGCAAAGGGTTTACCAATTTCAACATCAGGCGTTTTATCAGTTATCTGCTCACTAGTTGCATAAACGGTAAATTCCGTTGGCCCATAGATGTTATGTGAAGCAATAGTGCTATTACGCAAGGTTTGCCAAAGCGAAGGTGGTACTGGCTCACCACAAATATCCATTAATTGAGGTTGATGTCTGCCCTCTTCACATAAACCGGCTTGCACTAGTTGTGTCGCCAAAGAAGGAGCAACGGCTAAAGTATCTATTTTATCTGATTCAATCGAGGCTAATAACGAGAAAACATCTTGTTTTACATTATCAGAATAAAGGTGAAGTTTATGGCCTAAAGCCATTAAAATAATAGGATCCCAAGAGGTATCAAAGGACAAGGATCCAGTTAATGCAACACTTAATTGTTGCTTATTACAGTCAACACTTGGATAAACTTTCGCCTGTAAAGCACTAATAAGGTTGATTAATGCACCATGCGAGACAATTACCCCTTTCGGTCTTCCAGTAGAACCAGAAGTATAAAACACATAGGCAAGCTGCTGTTTTCTAACATCCGTTTTATCTTCCGATAAAGGCGTATCATAACAAGCTTCAAGTACGGTTAACGTTGGCTTATCATCTAAACAAAGGGTTAATACTGTGTCAGGTAACAGGTGTTTATTGTCGATGGTGCTTAATGCAAGACTGGGGATTTTATCTTCACACATCATGGCTAAACGATCTGCTGGATGTCCTAGATCTAGCGGCAGGTACACCGCACCTATATTCATGATGGCAAAAATAGAAATAATAGAATCAATACTGCGTGGCACAGCAACCGCAACCAAATCACCTGCTTTCACATCGTGAGAGAGTAACAAGCGGCTTAATTGATTAACACGTTTGTATAAATCTTCAAAACTTAATGAATCCCCTTCATGAACCAGCGCAGTTTTATGCCCTGCTGTATTAGCTTGTTTTACCAACAACGAAACGATAGTTTCACCATAAGGGCTTGTATCAACTTTGGGGCCATTTGACCACTCAACTAATTGTAGTTTCTCTTCAGAAGTGACCATTGAATAACTATCTAAAGCAGGATGTAAATTAAACGCTACATTATGTGCATACTGGGCTAATAAATTTAATAAACGATGGCCATGTAACTGTAATTCAGCTTGGTTGTAGCGTGTTGCATTGGCAGATAATTCTATTGATAATTTACCTTGAAGTAGATAAATACCAAACTCGATATCTTCAATCGGCCCGGTAGCCATTTGATGTGTTTTACCTTTTACACCTGCTAAATCTAGCTGGTAATCAAATAATTTACAGTTTAACGTAGCACTATAAAGTCTTTCTTTGTTGCCAGCCGCCCCTAAGTCTCGTTGTATTTGCTCTGCTTCGTATTGCTGATGGCGTCTAATTTTTTTAATTTGTTGCATCAAAGCTTTAATGCAATCTTCAAAGGTAAATTCAGGTTTTAATGTCATGATTAACGGGAGTACATTAACTGAAGTACCCAATGTTGTTAAAGCCTGAGAGCCCATCCGTCTCATTAATGGGTAACCTACGCATTGAGTCTGTTGGCCTGTGAGATTAGCCAAATAAATAAACACAGCAGTGCTAGCAATATCTGATAAAGAATAATCAACATGACGCCCTAGTGATTCGGCAATCTCACCCGACAGTACAAACTGCTCTCTGATCACATCTATATTAAGTCCATCAGTACTCGCTGACTGACGATAAGACAATGAGCTAGGCGCAATATCCTGCTCACAATAATCTTGCCAAAACTGTTTATCTCTATTTTTTTTATCACTTTTATCATAAGCAATATATTCTTTAACAACTGCGTCATAGGGGGTAAATGGTGAACCTCCTATCTCTTCTCCAGACAGCAGAGCTGAATAAATATTACTGATGCGTTGTGTCAATGCAGTAAAACTAAATCCATCTAACATTAAATGATGGTATCGCTGATACCAAAGCCATTTCGGTTTACCTTTTTCAGTCGGTAACTTAAACACAATATGTCGAAAGCGATTATCTTCTGCATTCGCTCTTGGAGCCTGTGCAATATCATCTCGCATGATGCTAATAGCATCATCAACTGCACAATTATTGGCATTTGTTAAGTCAACAAAATCAGCAACAAGCCGCGCTTTACCGTCAGCTGATTGTAGTATTTGCACACTCTCATCCGCATGCTCTTGATATAGAGTATGTACTGTATCCGCTTCTATCAGCCCAAGTTTGATAGCTTCATTAAGTCGCTCAACATTGATATCTCCTAATAACTCAACATATTGAGCAACAGCAAAAGTATTATCCTTAGCGGCTAATTGATCTGCTACCCAAATTCCTAATTGAGGGCCTACAATTGGCAAGGAATGAGCAATAGAAATTTCAGTTGAAGTAGTATTTGGCAAAATGACATCCTTTTATTTAGTGATGTTAAAAATGATGATAAGCAAGGCACACTCGTTTATCAGGCCTATTTTTCATAGTGATTGTTTAACGCTATTTTCAAAAACGACCTATTAAGACGACGCCGATAATAGAAATGCCATACACTTCTCTCGCTGCTCAGGCCCAAACAATACGTGCCAGCCCTTTGGCACATCAGTGAAGGTTGGCCATAGACTCTGTTGTTGTTTATCATTAATTAATACAAAGAATTGATGGTCAGTATTATCAAATGGATTGATATATTCATTTTGCATTTTTTATCCTTAAAACCTTAACAGGCTGAGTTGTTAAACCATTAACATCAATCATTAATGGTTATGGTTAAATGTCACAAACACCAAAAAACTTAATGATTATCACTATCAACTGATATTTAAATACAATTATCCCTATATCGGCATAAGCATTTATCAATATTAGTGAGGTATTAGATCGACATTGTGTTGATTGATAAGAGAAAAAATTTTCCTCTTATCATATATAATTAATTTTTAGCTAGCGGTGTGGCTTGATGATGAGAATCGGTTACTAGAGAGTCATGATTTACCCATCGCCACAAAATAATTGGCGCAGCAATAGTTAATAGAATACTAATCATAGCAACCCAATCCATACCGACAATTTTATTATCTACAGTAGTAGTCAATAACGCTGCAGATAAAAACCCTGCAGCCCCAGAAGCAACATTGCTAACACTATTATTAATGGACATAAAAGCGGCACGTTGTGGTGGTGCAGGTAGATGGCTGATGATACTTGTTGTAGCACTCATTCTCACTGTACTAACCGTCATCATTAATGCAAAAAGCACAAACAATTCATTCACTTGTGGTGTTGCGATAAAAATAAGGTACAGAGATAACGCAACCATTAATGCACTAACGATATGTAACTGGTGACGAATGCCTTTATCAAATAATTTGCCAGTGAACTGCAAAATAATAAAACTAGCAATACCACCTCCAAAATATAATGCAGACATATCCTCTCGAGGAAATGCAAGATTAAACTGAAAATAAGCAGAGAAATTACTGATGATCAAGAAGTGAGCAAGTATCTGAATTGCAACAACTAATAGCGCTATTTTAACTTTTGATTGTGACAATAATAGCGAAACAGCTTTCTGTTTTGCGGTATTCCCTGATTGAATATGCGCAGTCATTGAAGGAAAAACTATTACACACAACAAAGCCAGTAATATACCTAACCCACCAAATATCCAAAAGTTAATTTGCCATGAAAAATACAAAGAAACTAGCAAGGATAATGGCACCATTAAGATCGCAGCGATAGAAAAAGCACTACCGATAAAGGCCATCACTCGTCCGCGGTTTGGCGGTGGTGTCACATCAATCACAGCAGCCATTAGTACCGATGAAGCAGGTCCAGTAAAACTACCCGATAAAGTAAACAAAATAATCAATGCTAAGGGAGAGGAGGCAAATCCACAGGCGATTAAACACAGGCCTCTTAATAATAAAAATAGTACCAATATTGATTTTCGATCATATTTATCAAGCTGATCAGCCAATAACCAAGTTAATAACGCAGATCCAAACATCGCTCCACCGATTAAGTAACCAATATGCGCAGGATTCAGATCAATACTCTTCACTAAATCAGGCCCTAAAGGCACCACCATCATAAAACCGCCAAGCGATATTATATTTATCAAAAAAGCTAACCTTACGACCCAATTACTGGTTGGCTTTGCTGCACTATTTTCTAAAGTCATAGACTCATCCTGAGATAAAAAATCAAATAAATATGCGAAATATATTTTTAACCATTCGCAAAAAAGAAGTGGATTGTACACACAAAACAATTTCGATCGCAAATGATAATAATTATTAATTCGATTGATCTATTGTTAAAAATAATGCTAGCATTTTAATGCACTCATCATTTTTAAAATTAAAGTAAATATTGAAACTTAGTAATACAGTAAATAACTAAGTTCAATTTTATTTATATTAATTAATAACTTATGAGCTTTCATTGATTTTAAAAAATAAGCATTCAGTTTAAAGGGGAACCTACTAATGAATACTGAAAACCTTGATCAAAAAAATGTTACGCAGCAAAGCAACCAGTCTGAAGTACAGTTCATTTTCACTTCTCAACATAAAATATTAACTGCTACAGGTATCAAAAAAACACTTTCAAATGAAGGATTAAACACTTCTGAATTCATAACATCTGTTAAAAGTCATTTAAAAGAATTAAAAAAAATGGGTCATGACAACCCTATCGCTATCGGTTCAATCCCATTTGATATTACTCAGAAAACAGAATTTTTTATCCCAAATAACAGTGTATATTCTGACAATTTTGACTCGAGTTCAGAGAACTCAGAAAGTAATGCAACAAAACTAATTTCATTATCGCAAGTAACCGGAGAACAACATTTTAAAGGTGCCGTGAATAAAGCCCTATCTCTATCTGAAAATACACAATTGGATAAAGTAGTTTTATCTAGAGCCATTGATGTACAAACTTCAGAAACTTTAAATGCGCAAAGCATGGCGCGAGTTTTATATCAGCAAAACCCTTCTGCCTATGTTTTTTCAATTCCACAATCTAATGGCAGTATCTTAGTCGGTGCGAGTCCAGAACTATTAGTTAAAAAACAAGGTAATCAAGTCAGTAGCAACCCATTAGCAGGTTCCAGAAAACGCACAGCCATAACAAAACAAAATGAGCAGCTTTCTGAAGAACTATGGTCATGTACAAAAGATCGTTTTGAGCATAAATTAGTCGCTGAGGCGGTATATCAAAACCTTAAACCATTTTGCGATCAACTAAATAACCCCAAAGCCCCTTCAATCATCGAAACATCGGCAATGATTCACTTGTCGACGAAAATTGATGGCACCCTAACATCAGAAAATACTTCAGCGCTTGATCTTGCCTATGCACTTCATCCTACGCCTGCTATTTGCGGGACACCTGCTCATCTAGCTAAAGCCACTATTCAACACTTAGAAGGCTATGAACGAGCACAATTTTGTGGTGCTGTTGGCTGGATGGATGCCGATGGTAATGGAGAGTGGGTAGTGACTATTCGTTGTGGTGTGATTCAACAAAACTCAATTCGACTTTACGCTGGAGCAGGCATAGTACAAGGCTCAGACCCCGCTGCTGAATTTAATGAAACAGAAGCAAAATTAAATACCATGCTGACCGCCCTTGGTTTTAATGCAGCTAATGAACCTCAACAATCTACACAGGCGATGGCACTCTAATGACAATTCAATTTACTGCATGGCCTGAAAAATTTGCCAATGACTATGTTAAGAAAGGTTATTGGAATCACCAACCATTAACCCATATCATCGAGGGAAATCTGACAGATAATGGGCATAAAACAGCGATTATTTGTAACAATAGATCCTTCACTTACCACCAAGTTGAAGCATTAAGTAATCAACTCGCAGCAGAAATAGCCTTAAGAGGTATCCCAGCAGGATCAACGGCATTGGTTCAATTGCCAAACAGTGCTGAATTTTATATTGTGTATTTTGCGCTATTAAAATGCGGCATCGCAGCAGTTAATGCATTGTTCAATCATAGCTCCCATGAATTAATGGCATTTGCTCAACAACTTAATCCAGCTTTATATATCTTATCAACAGAGCATCCTTTATTAGAGAGCCAAGATCAACAAACCACATTACTCGCTAAATTAGCGCAATACGGAACAGAAAACTGTGAAGCTTTATTAGTTTCACCCGTAATAGCGGCGAGTTCAAATAACAGTGTAACTGCTGATATGCGCTGGCTTGATGAACAACCTGCATTATTATTGAACGGAAAACACGCAGATAAAATTAATCAGCATACTGCAGCCGATCAAGTGGCTTTCTTTCAATTGTCAGGCGGGAGTACCGGCACCCCGAAATTGATCCCTCGCACACACAATGATTATTATTACAGCATCAGACAAAGTGCAGTAGTCTGCCAACTTTCATCTGATTGTATCTATTTATGCGCACTACCTGCACCACATAACTTTACACTGAGTTCACCAGGAGCGCTGGGGGTATTTTTTGCTGGCGGTACGGTTGTCACGGCACCAGATCCAAGTCCAACGACTTGTTTTGCTTTAATCAAACAGCATCAAGTAAACATGACTTCATTGGTACCACCAGCGTTACATCTTTGGATAAATGCAGTGACCGATACTCACAGCAGCCAAGCACTGGCTTCCCTAAATTTGATTCAAGTTGGTGGTTCAAAACTAAGCGTCACCATTGCAGAAAAAGTCAGTGTTGTTTTGGGATGTAAATTACAACAAGTGTTTGGCATGGCTGAAGGATTAGTCAATTACACCCACTTTACTGACAACCAATGGCATATCACTCATACACAAGGTAAACCTATGTCCCCTTGTGACGAAATTAAAATACTCGATGAATCAGGAAACCCAGTCAAACAAGGTGAAGTCGGCGCGTTATGGACACGTGGCCCTTATACCTTCAGAGGTTATTACAACGCCCCTATCGCGAATAGCCGAGCTTTTGATGAGCACGGTTTTTATTGCAGCGGAGACTTAGTTCAACAAACTGAAACCGGCTATTTAATTGTAATGGGTCGTAATAAAGATCAAATAAACCGTGGCGGCGAAAAAATTGATGCGCAAGAAGTAGAGGAACTGATGTTACAGCTTCCAGCTATTTCAGATGTTGCATTAGTCGCCATGGAAGATCCCGTATTAGGTGAACGCAGTTGCGCTTACATCATTAACAAATCAGCAATAAAAGCCAGAGATGTTCGCCGCTTCTTAAGAGAGCAAGGTGTTGCATCTTACAAAATTCCAGATCGTATTACCTTTGTTGATAATTTACCCAAAACCGCCGTAGGTAAAATCGACAAACGTGCTTTACGCGAACTAACTTCTCTACAACTCACTGAATAACAGGATAATTATGTCTATTAAATCACTTGCCGCTTATACATTACCAACGTCAGAAGAGATCCCAAGCAATAAAGTATCTTGGCCTTTTGAACCACACAAATCAGCCTTGTTAATTCATGATATGCAACAATATTTTGTTGAGTTTTATGGCCAAGACAATGCCTTAATCGACCAAGTCGTAAAGCATATTGCCGAGCTGAAGCAATACTGTAAGGCTAACAATATCCCAGTATATTACACCGCACAACCACAACAACAACCAGAAGGGGATCGTGCTTTACTCAATGATATGTGGGGAAAAGGTTTACCAGAGCATCCAGAAAAACAACCTATTATTGATGCTTTATATCCAGACCAAGACGATATTGTATTAACCAAGTGGCGTTACAGTGCATTTTATCGTTCTCCGCTCAAAGAGATGATGGATAACTCATCGCGCGATCAACTGCTTATCTGTGGTATTTATGGTCATATCGGGGTAATGCAAACAGGTGTTGATGCCTTTATGAATGATATAAAACCATTTTTAGTCGCTGATGGTATTGCCGATTTCAGTCGAGAAGACCACTTATTAGCGCTCAACTATATTGCTAGAAATGCCGGAAGAGTGGTCAGTAAAGATCACCTTATCAATACGCCTGTGAATACAGAACCTAATATTGCATTCACTAAATCAAGTTTGCGCGCTCAGATAGCGCCCTTTATTGAAGATGCTGATGAGCTACAAGATGACGATAATCTGATGGATTTTGGATTAGATTCTGTTGCAGTAATGACGTTAATTTCTAAATGGCAGCAACAAGGTATCAATGCCAACTTTGTAGACCTAGCTAAAACACCTAGTGTTGATGGTTTCTGGCAAGTTATATCCCAATCATCAGGTCAAGAAGGACAAGCTTAAATGGCAGAACAATTGGCTAATTCTCAACAATGGCACAATAAAAAAGTATGGGTGACAGGTGCGAATCAAGGTATTGGTGCTGCAACAGCTGAAATGTTTCTGGAATTGGGTGCTGATGTAGTTGCTTTTGATCAACATTTCGATCAAACACACAATAAAATAACGCAAATCACCCTAGATATTAGTAATGAGCAAGCAGTGAAAGAAGCTTGCCAATCGCTATTAACACCAGAAAACAAAATTGATGCATTAGTGAATGTTGCTGGTATCTTACAAATGGGACAAATAACTGAGTTAAGCAGTAAACAATGGCAACGTACTTTTGATGTTAACGTGTCTGGTGCATTTTATATAATGCAACAAGTGATTCCAGTGATGAAGGCTGCTAATGCCGGCGCAATTGTCAGTGTCTCGTCAAATGCAAATCACATGCCTCGTATGGCAATGGCCGCTTACAGCGCCTCTAAGTCAGCATTAACCAATTTAACTATGGTGGCGGGTATTGAACTTGCTGAATATGGAATTCGATGTAACGTTGTATCTCCAGGCTCGACACAAACCCCGATGCAATGGTCATTATGGCAAGATAAAACCGGTGAAGCGAATACCATTAATGGATTTCCTGAACAGTTTAAACCAGGTATTCCACTCGGTAAGTTAGCGACGCCAGACGATATTGCCGAGACAATTGTATTTCTATGCTCCTCACAAGCCAACCATATAACATTACAAGATATTGTTATTGATGGCGGTGCAACCTTAGGAAAATAAGGTTTTCAGTGTTAAATATAAAATGTCCCAATAACATTTTGATAGATAACCCAACTTGTATCGATACAGACTCTGTATCGATACAAGATGTTGGCCATATCGTCATCGCAAGTTGTACTTTTTCATCAAACCGATTTAATAATGACCAATTCAACACCCTAGAGATTCCGCTACCCTGCTCATTAGACAATGCCGTCGCTAAGCGTAAAAGCGAATTTTTGGCAGGTCGTTACTTAGCTAAAATAGCCATGAAACATCTAGGAGTTGAAGGCTTAAATATTCCTATTGATGAGCACAAAGCACCTGCATGGCCCGCGGGTTTACTGGGTTCCATTTCTCACTCAAAAAATACAGCGCTATGTGTTATCACTAAGTCGCAAAACCATAATTTTATTGGTATAGATATTGAACATTGGTTATCTACAAGCGATGCTAATAGCTTAGTGAATAACATTGTTGTTGATCAGAGCGAATACCAAATCATGCTCCCTCATATTAGCTTTGAACAGGCAATTACCTTGATTTTTTCAGCAAAAGAGAGTTTATATAAAGCGATATTTAAAGCGTTTAGTCACTATGTTGATTTCGATGTTGCTATGGTGACAGAGTTAGATTTCACAACAAAACAACTGACCTTAACGTTATGCCAAAACCTATCGGAAGCGATGCATATAGGTCGTCAATTTATTTGCCAGTTTAAACTGTCCGAACAATTAGTTACCACCTTAATAAGTGATTAGGTAAATTCATTAATATTAATGATTCTCATTAGTATAAAAGAGAAGAATTAATCTATATAATCATTTTATTTTTTCAAGGTGTTACACATGATTCGATTGCTTGTCCGCCCTTTTTTAATAGTGTTTACAGGACTTGTATTAGCAAGTTGCGGTGATCCACAGGAAACCAGTTCAACATTAGCAATCGATCAAATAGAAAAAGATCCTTCTGGGTGGCCAAGAAGTATCATGACATCACAGGGGCTAATCACGCTGGCTAAACCACCGCAACGTATTGTCTCTACCAGTGTCACCCTATCAGGTACTTTGCTCGCAATAGATGCGCCTTTAGTTGCTTCTGGTGCAACTATGCCTAACACCAACGTCGCTTCAGAAAAAGGATTTATGCGTCAATGGGACACGATTGCTGAGCAACGTGGTGTAAAAGCTTTATATCAAAGTGAGCCCAATGCCGAAGCCATCATTAAAGCGCAACCCGATGTTATTATAATTTCTGCTACTGGTGCTGATTCTGCGATGCGTTTATATGATCAACTTAAAGATATCGCGCCAACATTAGTCATTCGTTACGACGATAAAAGCTGGATCCAACTGGCACAAACCTTCGGAAACCTCTTTGGATTAGAAACTCAGGCCGAGTCAGTGATCAATTCATTTCAACAACAAGTAGAACAAACGAAACAAAATATTACACTGCCTGAACAACCCACTACTGCCATGGTGTATACCCTAGATGACAGTGGCGCGAGTATTTGGACAAGCCAATCAGCGCAAGGCCGTTTACTTGAAACCTTAGGATTTACCCTTGCCACTGTCCCTGAATCAATCAAAGGAGACATTAGTATGGGTGTTCGCAATGATATTATTATTGCCAAAGGAGAGCGATTCCCAGATGCCGTAACAGGAAAATCCATTCTGTTATTTGCAGCGGAAAAAGCAATAGAACAACAAGTATTAGACAATCCTTTTCTACAATCTAATCAAGCAGTTGAAAATAAACAGGTATACGCAGTGGGTAGCGATACTTTTAGACTGGACTATTACAGTGCAAGCAATTTATTAACTCGCCTACAATCGCTATTTGGTAGCAACAATGACTAATTGCCAAATCAAAAAAAGTACGGCAAGTCGTTACCAATGGTTAATCTTTTGCATCATGCTATTAGGCCTGATCATGATTGCGAGTCTGTGTATTGGCGCTAAGCCCATATCCGTTAGTGAAATTTATCATGTACTATTTTCCAATCAATCAGGATTAACCAGCACGATTATCTTTGAAGGCCGTTTACCCAGAACCTTGAACGGATTATTTGTAGGAATGGCCTTGGGTACTTCAGGCGCATTGATACAAGCAATTACACGAAACCCATTGGCTGACCCAGGCATTCTCGGCATTAGCCTAGGCGCGAGTTTAGCAGTCGCTATCGCCGTCGTCTTTTTAGGGGCGACACAATTTAGCGAGTTTTTCATTTATGCTGCACTGGGGTCGTTAATAGCGAGTTTATTAATATTTGCTATTGGAAGCCTCAGCGCCGGTAAAGTTGACCCACTAAAATTAACCTTAGCGGGTATCGCCTTAGGCGCGGTATTTGCCGGACTTAGCTCTGCTTTAACCTTATTTAATCCACTAGCTTTCGATCAAATACGATTTTGGAGTGTAGGAAGTCTAGATATCCGCACCCTATCTGTGCCTTTATATATTGCTCCGGTTGTTATCGTCGGATGTTTATTAGCCTTAACTATTACACCTGCATTAAACGCATTTGGTTTAGGTGACGCTTTAGCTGCTACTCTTGGAAGCAACCCTATTCGAGTACAAATTGTTGGATTAATTACCATTACTTTATTATGCGGTGCAGCCACCGCTGCAGCTGGCCCAATAGGATTTGTGAGTTTAATGATGCCTCATATTGCGCGTTGGATGGTTGGCCCAGATCAACGCTGGATTATCCCATTTAGCTTTATCCTAACGCCTTGTTTATTACTTATTGCAGATATTATCGGTCGTTTACTGGTAGTTGGTGAGCTTAGAGTATCTATTGTCACCGCTTTTATCGGTGCACCTATTCTTATTTATTTAGTTCGTCGAAAAGGAGCGAGTAGTTTATGACCTCCAATGTAGGCAACTTTTTAACTAAGATTTTAGGACTCGTTGTTGTGCTAATCTTAGTCTATTTTACGCTGTTTATCGGTGATGATATCGCTCATAACCTGCAAGGTATTTGGCAGTTAATCAGCGGTGAAGCAGATAAATATCAATCGATTGTGGTGTGGCAATGGCGCGCTTCAAGATTATTCTCAGCGATGATCATTGGTGCAGCACTTGGCATTAGTGGTGCCGTATTCCAATCATTAGTTAGAAATCCACTCGGTAGTCCAGATATTACAGGCTTTAATGTGGGGGCCTTTACAGGTGTGCTTATCTCTATCGCCCTATTCGGAAACCTTTACTGGTATAGTGTGATTGGTGCAATAATTGGTGGCTTAGGTGCCGCGATTTTAGTATATCTATTTGCATATCGAGATGGGCATTCAGGTTTTAGACTGATTATCGTAGGTATTGCCATCAGTGCAACCTTGACCGCTTTTAATCAATGGCTATCGCTAACCGTGTCATTAGAAACAGCAATGACGGCAGCACTTTGGAGTGCGGGATCACTTAATGGCATGACTTGGTTACGCATCATGCCGGCAACGCTATTAATTGTCGCTTTAGTGGGCTTAGCCTTATTACTTAATACCCGAATGAAATTGTTAGAGATGGGCGATGATACAGCCGCTGCACTGGGTATTTCAGTGAATAAAACTCGATTAATCATTATGTTAATCGGTGTCTCTTTAACAGCAGTTGCCACAGCGATTACAGGCCCAATCTCTTTTATTTCACTCGCAGCTCCACAAATAGCACGTCGATTACATCCTCAACGACATATCACCCTAGTTGGCTCTGCTTTAGTCGGTGCTTTATTACTCATGAGTGCAGACTTTATTGCTCAACATGGTTTGCAAAACGCGACACTGCCTGTCGGCCTTGTCACCATCAGTTTAGGTGGCCTATACCTGGTTTATTTGATTATTCGAGAAGGTAAATAATGACACAACAATCCTCTCAGCTAAGCGCTGTAAACACAGCAGAGACACATACTGCAAAAGCTGCGCTATCTACAAAATCAGTCACGCTAGCCTATGAAGATAATGTGATAGCCAAAGACCTCACCGTTGATATTCCACAGGGTAAATTTACCGTTATTGTTGGCCCCAATGGATGTGGTAAATCGACTCTATTACGATCATTAAGTCGTTTATTAGTGCCGCAATCTGGTGAAATTTTATTGAATGGAGAGAACATTCACCACCAATCAACGAGAGAAGTGGCTAAAAAGTTAGGCTTATTACCTCAATCAGCCATTGCCCCCGATGGAATTAAAGTTATTGACTTAGTCTCCCGTGGTCGATTCCCTCATCAAAAGTGGTTTCAACCATGGTCTGAAGCAGATCAACAAGCCGTTGAACTAGCAATGCAAGCAACCGGAGTCATCGATTTTGCAGAATTCAATGTAGATCAATTGTCCGGTGGCCAACGACAACGGGTATGGGTAGCAATGGCATTGGCACAAGAAACATCACTATTGCTGTTGGACGAGCCCACCACCTATTTAGATATTGCTCACCAAATCGAGTTAATGGATCTATTTCAAGATCTTAATCAGATTCAAGGACATACTCTAGTCGCAGTCTTACACGACCTTAATCATGCTTGTCGCTATGCTGATCATTTAATCATGATAAAAGCTGGTGAAATCATTGCGACAGGTTCGCCCAATGAAATAGTCACAGAAGCACTAATTGAACAAGTCTTTGGGTTATCCTGTTTAATCTTATCTGATCCTATTTCTAATACGCCGTTAATTATTCCTCGAGGGAGGAAAACGGCGAATTAACCTTCAATCAAGTAAATTAAGTTTGTGCGGGTAACAAGGTTATTAAACCATTCATCAAAGATGATCGCCATGATAACCAATCATGGCCACCCTCCACTTTTTGATAGATTATATTCGCGCCCTTTTCCTCAAACACGGCATAATGCATATCGTTATAAACGCATAATTGCTTTTCAGCATTGCCTACCGTTTGGTAAATATCTAAACCAGAGACAGTTATCTCATTATTTGATACCCGGTCAGCTAAACTGTTTTTAGGTAATCTTGTATCCCATTTTTCATTGTTTAATTTAAATGCATCGGGATCTTGCATCCTCTCAATTTCTGGCCACCAAAACGAGCCTGATAATGAAATAACTTTGCTAAAATAGTCCCGAAAATAGGCACCTGCGAACACAGCAGATAACCCACCTAAACTCTGGCCGGCCACAAGATATTCAGTGATTGATTGTTCAGATTCTAATAACTGCTTTTCAACTTGAGGTAACAAATGTTCAGTGACCGACTGCCAAAAAGGTTGATAACAACTTAACTCCCTCCAGCGTGTTTTATTGTTCAGCGATGGAATTAATAAATAATGAGCAGCCCTGAGTTTATTAATATTAGTTAAATATTGCAGCACAGATAAGGTGCCAGTATCCGCTCCCCATTTCTCTCCATCCAACAAGATAACCAAAGGAGCACTGCTCGTTGCTGTTGAGAAAATGGTGCATTGTCGTTTATTCTTGAGCTTTTCAGCAGACCATGTAACGGTAATATTTTCAGCAATAGGTAAGTTGTTAAGTTTACCTTGATCCCATTCATGCCAGCCTAATTCTGATGGTGCATTCGGTAAATGTAATGGCGAATTCAATCCCCAACCGGAGGCAATTGACGGACCTGAATTTAATGGATCCACCCGCTGCTGTTTAACTACCTCTAACCACCAGCGACGTTGTGCTTCTCGGCTCCCATCACTCTGTTGTTGAACAAGCTGAGGAGATTGATTATCGTGAATTGGAATAAAAGAATAACTACCGCGCCATTGATCATTAATAGTCAAACAAGCAAACCAGAGATTAGTCTCCGGGTGTCTTTCTAAGCAGCTAGGTTGCCAGGTATTATGATTAGTTAGCCCATTAACATTTAAGATAACTGAAGTTGTAGATGATAAATGCTGATCGCCTTCAGGATCTTGCCATATAAACAGCACCTTACAAAAACCATCTTGTTGTACTTTGATAAAAGGAGCTTCACTTTTAGCAAGATTTTTCCACCACCGTGAAGAGCCGATGGCATTACTTGAGAGATTAAAATATGTTAATAAACTGTCTAATGATAATACGTTGTTCATTAATAACCTTTTTTGATTTTTAACAGAAATGTTAATTAAGAGTATGAAAACTGGCTATTGAGATAACTAAACCTGATCTGTTTTAAGCATGAGATCCTGCGGCGGTATGCCAAATACCTTTTTAAATGCGCTGGTAAAATTAGATGGATGACGATACCCAGCGTTGTAAGCAGCTTCAGAAATCGTCATTAAACCTGACTCCAACTGCTGTTTGGCAATATTTAAACGACGACGACGAATATAACTTAACACACTAATACCTAATGAATTTTTAAATTTATGTTGCAAACTAGAAATACTCATTGCTGAAAACTTAGCTAAGTGACTAACCGACATATCCTGATCTAAATTTGCTTCTATATATGACACTAATTTATCTAAGACAGGATCATAGCCCAATGATTCATTTGCAAAATTGTTACTCGCAAACTGTTTTATATCACTAGTGGCATCATTAAGTTGCATAAGCACTTGAATCAATAATTGTTGTGTTAAGGATTCAAGGTTCATCTGTTCAATGATCGACGTTGGCTCACTGGATTTTATTATGTTGCTTGTCAAAGAGACTATTTCTTCATCAACATTAAGTTCAAAATGCGCTAAGTGTTGGTTAACTAATTCGCTAAAGTTGTCATTTGATACAATACGTTGCGCGATCCATTCATGTGGCAAAATAAGATTGAGCTTAGTGACTTGATTATTTTTATAGAGAGTACGACGAAAGCTCACCGATCTCGTCAGACTAACAATCACAGCACGCGGCTGCTCTATCGCATCATATAAGAAGTTTAAATCATCATAACCAAAATCTAATTTCCCCTCTAACAAAATGGTAATGCAAAGTGACTTTTTGGCTGTAGCAAGAACTTGAAAATCCACTAATTCTTTGGTTTTTCCACCATGCAGAATAAAGCTATTGTCTGCTTGATATGAAATAAGGTCACCTTCTATTAGCGCTAAACTTTGCTTGTTACTGGCCGTATTACTCGCGTTAGAATGACTGTCTGAAAAGATAGTTTTTTGCTTTAAATCCCCAATGGTGCGGATAAAAGTGCCTTTAGGTAAAGCTTGTTTTAACTTTCCTTGAAACTTCATATTATTTTTTTCCATAACCAAATAGCCATTTTGCATAACCTATTATGCTGTGAACTTGAGAATATTTACCTTATCATTAATACGAATAAATATCATTACCAATAAATATTATAACAACACAATAATGGAATTAGGAAATATGAAGCATTGCAAAGTATATGCAGGCATTATGCTCGCGTTAAGCGGTCAAGTCATGGCAGAAGAACCTTCACACACAGAAGTTATGATTGTGACAGGTGAAAAAATGGATCGAGATATTAAAGATACCACGACAGCAGTAACAGTAATACACGGTGAAGATATCGACAAAACCGGTGCAAAAACAGTAAATGACGTCGTTATCAAAGCACCCAATGTCGTTACTTCTGGCTTTGGTAGTGTCAATATCCGTGGTGTTAACGGTAGTGGCGCAGCAACCGGATTCTATGCAATTCGAAGTGGTGCTCGTCAACGTGTCGATACTAATGTTGATGGCGTTTCTGATGCATTTACAGGCTATAACTTCAGTGGTTCTGGTGTATGGGATGTGCAGCAGGTAGAAGTTTTACGTGGTCCGCAATCAACCACACAGGGTGAGAACTCTATCGGTGGCGCTGTAACCGTTAAAACTAACGATCCTACTTTTGCACCTGAATATGCAATTCGTGGTGGTGCAGAAATTTATGAAAACGGTAATGTAATGAAAAACGTTGCATTAATGGCGTCAGGCCCAATCAATGACGAGTTAGCTTACCGCTTTGCCTTTGATGGTACCGATGGTCAAAGTTATATTACTTATGATGGGGATAGTATCCCTGTTGATCCTGAAGACTCACAAAATTTAAACTTCCGCGGTAAATTATTGTGGGAGCCAGCATTCAATGAAGACCTTTCAATCAAACTAACAACCAACTACCGCAAAGCCGATGGTAATTATTTAAACTGGGCAAACTGGGATGGTGGAACAGGTTATGAAGACGAAACACTAACACTAGGTACTAATTACAACGAATACCTTGGTCGTGATTACAGTTACAATACCCGTATTCAAGACTCTGATGTATATAATGTTTCTTCTGAAATCAACTACAAAATTAACAGTCAAGTAAGCAGTAAAACCCTAATATCATACAACAGCCAAAGAAATATTTTTGATCAATACCCAACTGAACAAACTTATAACTTCAAAGACAAAACAGCTAAAATTGAAAGCCAATTAACCTTCACACCAACTGATTCAAAAATCGATGGTTTCGTCGGCATCATGGCGGCAGACCGCGAAAATACAGTTGCCAGTGAAAGTTATTCTACACAAGGTAAAACCGATGAAACACGTGTAGGTGTATTTGGTGAAATGAACTATTACATTGATGAGCAATTCACTGTTACTGCTGGCGCACGTGTTCAACGTGAAAAGCAGCATAGAGAATTCTCTGCCACGTATGTGACTAATGAAGTAGATAATGACATACAAGACACTTACCTTTTACCTAAATTAGCCTTTACCTACAGTCCAGTTGAAGACACGACCTTTGGTATTTCTGTCCGTCAAGGTTATAACTCAGGGGGTCTTGGTTACTATAACTACGGTGGCGCTTCTGAAGTTTATACTTATGAGAGTGAATCAGTAACAGCCTATGAGTTAAGTGCTAAAACAGCCTTTAATAACAGCACCACAATCAACACGGCAGTTTTCTACAATGACTACAGGGATTACCAAGGCATTTCAGACTACAAAATTACTAACGTAGATGAATCTCACACTATGGGTTTAGAAGTTGAATTAGCACATTGGTTAACGGATAGCTTAGAAGTTCGTCCAGCAATTGGTTTATTAAAAACCAAAGTTGATAACGACGATAGCTTTGGTGGCAATGAATTATCAAATGCACCAGACTTCAATGCGTCACTTGCATTAACGCAATATGTCGGTGAAAACCTAACATTAGGTGCAGATGTGACTTACGTAAGTGAATACTACTCTGACCTTGATAATACTGATGATTATAAAGCGGGTGAATATGCAATCGTAGGAGCCAATGTTGATTATACTATCGGCGATCTATTAATCAGTGGTTACATCACTAACTTAACCGATGAAGACGTAGTCTACTTAATTAACGGTGGTTACCGTGCTTCAGTTGGCCAAAGCCGTACTGTAGGTTTAAATTTAACTTACCGTATGTAAGTGACCTTCCTTATACAATATAATTAAATAACCAAAGGTGGGTCAGTAATGAGCCACCTTTATTCGTTTAGGCATCCAATAAACCAAACTTTCTTTATGACTCTAAGTTAATCACTCCCCTATTCTCAACGACCACCTTGTAAGTTAACTTCATCATTTATAGCCAGTATTCTATTAATTCCCTTTATATAAACAGCATAATTAGCTAAAATCTGCGCGCGAACAATATGAACAGACTTGAAATAAAATAACTGATAATGCAGCAGCAATATTCAACCTTTGAATGGGGTTAAAAGGCATTAATGACTATCATTCAACAGCTTAGACAGTATTTAAGAGGTCAACTCCCTTAATTTCCAGATATCCGACTAAAATAGTCAAGTAAATACTTGATTAAAACAGTAGGTTTTATGTATCATTACTACTCAAGAATAATTGACTGAATTGGATAGCTTATGCGTTTAACAACAAAAGGCCGTTATGCGGTGACTGCAATGCTTGATCTTGCATTACACCCAGAACAAGGTCCTGTGTCATTATCAGATATTTCAGAACGACAAGGTATCTCATTATCTTATCTTGAGCAGTTATTTTCTAAACTTCGCCGAGTCTCTTTAGTAAAAAGTGTTAGAGGTCCTGGTGGAGGCTATCAATTGGGTCGTTCAATTGACGATATTTTTGTAGCACAAATTATGGATGCAGTTAATGAAGTCATTGATGCAACCGGATGTAAAAAAAGCGCAGATTGTAAAAATGGCGTCACTTGCTTAACACACTATTTATGGTGTGACTTAAGTGACCAAATACACGGCTTTTTAAGTAAAATTAGCTTAGGTGATTTGATGCGCCAACATGATGCTCAAAACAACGTGGCTGAACAAAGAATTGATAGTCAATTATTTACTATTCAAACTAGCGAAATGATTGGTTAGTTGGCAAAAAAGATAAAACGATTATTACCATCCTCCCCCCGACAAAGAGTGAGTTTTATATGACAGTGCAAGTAGAAATAGATGAAGCACTAGGAAGAGAATATGAAGCTGGTTTTATTTCTGATATCGAGTCAGAAACCTTTGAACCAGGTTTAGATGAAAGTGTTATTACGCGAATTTCTAAAATGAAAAATGAACCAGAGTGGATGCTAGAATGGCGACTAGGTGCATTTAGAGAATGGCTGAAGATGGAAGAGCCTGATTGGGCCTTAGTCGATTATCCTAAAATAGATTTTCAAGCTATCTCTTACTACTCTGCACCTAAAAGTATGAAAGATAAACCAAAGTCATTGGATGAGGTTGACCCTGAATTACTGCGTACTTATGAAAAACTAGGTATTCCTCTAATCGAGCAACAAATGCTCGCAGGTATCGCTGTTGATGCGGTTTTTGATTCAGTATCAGTTGTGACAACATTCAGAGAAAAACTACAGGAAGCAGGCGTTATTTTCTGCCCTATCTCTGAAGCGATTGTTGAATACCCTGAACTGGTTAAAAAATACCTTGGCAGTGTTGTTGGCCGTAAAGATAACTACTACTCAGCATTAAACTGTGCAGTATTTACTGATGGTTCATTTGTATACATTCCAAAAGGCACACGTTGCCCAATGGAGTTATCAACTTACTTCCGTATTAACGAACAAAATACAGGTCAGTTTGAGCGTACGCTTATCATTGCCGATGAAGGCAGTCACGTTAGCTACCTTGAAGGTTGTACTGCTCCACAGCGTGATGAAAATCAATTACACGCAGCGGTCGTTGAATTAATCGCGCTAGACAATGCAGAAATCAAATACTCAACAGTACAAAACTGGTACCCAGGCGATGAAAATGGCAAAGGTGGTATTTACAACTTCGTTACTAAACGTGGTATTTGCCATACCAAAGCTAAAATCTCTTGGACACAAGTTGAAACAGGGTCAGCGGTTACTTGGAAATACCCAAGCTGTATCCTAAAAGGCGATGACAGTGTTGGCGAATTCTACTCAGTTGCATTAACACGTGGTAGACAACAAGCAGATACAGGTACAAAAATGATCCACCTTGGTAAAAATACCAAGTCAACCATCATTACCAAAGGTATCTCAGCAGGTCGCAGTAATAACAGTTACCGTGGTCTAGTAAAAATGGCAGCGACTGCCGATGGCGCACGTAACTTTACCGAGTGTGATTCACTGTTAATCGGTGATAAATGTGGTGCACATACTTTCCCTTACATTGAAAGCCGTAACCCTTCTGCCATCGTTGAGCACGAAGCGACAACGTCAAAAGTAAGTGACGAGCAAATGTTCCTATGTCGCCAACGTGGTCTTGATCCTGAAAAAGCAGTATCGATGATCGTTAATGGTTTCTGTAAAGAAGTATTCAAAGAGCTGCCAATGGAATTTGCCGTTGAAGCAAGTAAATTATTAGAGATTAGCCTTGAAGGCTCTGTAGGTTAAGGATTATTAAGATGTCAGACAACAAAAGTTTATTAACAATTAAAGACGTATACGCAAGCATTGAAGAAAAGCAAATCATCAAAGGTTTTAATCTAGATATTAAACCAGGTGAAGTACACGCGATCATGGGACCAAATGGTGCTGGTAAAAGTACTATGGGCTATGTTTTATCAGGCCGTGAAGGTTACGAAGTAAATAGCGGTACGATCACTTTCAATGGTAAAGACCTACTAGAGATGGAAATTGAAGAGCGTGCTGCGGCAGGCCTATTCTTAGCATTCCAATACCCTGTTGAAATCCCAGGTGTAAGCAACTTAGAATTTTTAAAAGCCTCTGTTGATGCAATTCGTGAAGCAAATGGTGAAGAGCCAATCACTTCATCTGAACTATTAAAGCAAGCAAAAGAAGCTTGTAAACAAGTTGACTTACCGCTTGCATTCTTAAAGCGTGGCGTTAACGAAGGTTTCTCTGGTGGTGAAAAGAAACGTAACGAATTAATGCAAATGTTACTGCTTAAACCAAAACTATGTATTTTAGATGAAACAGACTCTGGTTTAGATATCGATGCATTACAAATGGTCGCAGCTGGTGTTAACAGCCAACGTTCTCCTGAGCGTAGCTTCATTGTTGTAACGCATTACCAACGTCTACTTGATTACATCAAACCTGATTTTGTTCATGTATTAGCTGACGGTAAAATCGTGAAAAGTGGTGACGCTTCGCTAGCACTAGAATTAGAATCTCAAGGTTACGCTTGGTTAGAAACTCACAAAGACGAAGACAACATTGAGGGTTAATAGATGAGCGAATGGTTAGAAAATGCCATCTCACGAGGGCAAAAAATAGACGATTGGTTAAACCCAAAACGTAGCCGTGCACTTGAACTTTTATCAACAACTAAATGGCCTACTCGTAAAACAGAAGCATGGCGTTACACACCACTGCGTGCAATTCAAAGCACTAAAGCAACACAGCTTGAAGTAGTAAGTGAATTAACGCCATTAGCAATTGCCGACCTATCTGCTATTGAATTAGTATTTAAAAATGGCAAGTTAGATAAAAGCGCATTAAGCGACACACTTCCAACAGGATTAACTGTCTCTTTAGGTAGTGAGTTAGCAGCTCAACAACAATTGCAAGCAATTGCTGACTTCTCTGAAGTAAAACCTGACCGTCATTTATTTGGTTTGGTGAATGATGCATTAGCACAAGATGTCGTGATCGTGAATGTTGAAGCAGGTGTTAAAGTTGAACAACCTTTACGTATTAGTTCACTATTAAGCCAAGGTGCTGAATCTCATACTCGTGTACAAGTGTCACTAGGCGAAGGTGCTGAACTAGCAGTGATTGAAGATGTACAAGCAGAAGGCGAAACATTGAATACCGCTTTCGTTGAATACTTTGTATCACCTAAAGCACACTTAGAGCACTACCGTTTTGCATTACAAACAGGAACTAATGTCTCTGTAGGTGGTTGTCACTTCAACATGTTAGATCATTCAACTATGCACAGTACTATCGTAGCATTTGGTAGTGACTTATCACGCTTAGATACTGACATCATTCACTCAGGTGAATTTGTAGATGCAAAATTAAACGCTATCTACCTGTTAGATAATAACGAGCTATTTGATCTTCATGCAACCGTTGAACACGCAATGCCAAACGGCACTACAGAAGAAAACGTACGTTGTATTGTAGGCGGTCGTGCTAAAGCAGTATTCAACGGTCGAATTCATATTCACCGTGACGCACAAAAAACCTTAGCTGAATTAAACAACCGTAACTTATTGGTATCAAAAACAGCTGAAATCAACACTAAACCAGAACTAGAAATTTATGCCGATGATGTACGTTGTGCCCATGGTGCAACGTCTGCAGAAGTTGATAAACAAGCTTTGTATTACTTGCAAACAAGAGGCATAAACCGCGCACAAGCGAATGTGATCTTAAACTTTGGTTTCATCAATGAATTAATTGATTTAATGCCAAATAAAGTACTCGCTGAATGGATTCGTCCAATAATTCGTGCACGCTTCTCTGCCATGAAAGTAAACTAAGTGAGAGTCTAATGAGTTTTGATGTATTAGCTATCCGCGAACAATTTCCAATTCTAAAGCGTCAAGTCAATGGTAAACCCTTGGTGTACTTAGATAACGCAGCAACCACACAGAAACCACAATGTGTGATTGATGCAATGGTTGATTATTACTCGAACAGTAATTCCAATGTGCACCGAGGTGCACACTTCCTTGCGGATCAAGCAACACGTGGCTTTGAAAATGCGCGTGATATTATCCAGCAATTTCTAAATGCGCCAAAACGTGAAGAAGTGATTTGGACAACCGGCACCACCGAAAGTATAAACATCGTAGCAAATGGTTTACGTACCCTACTTTCACCGGGTGATGAAGTCATTGCAACGGAAATGGATCACCATGCAAACCTAGTAACATGGCAACATGCTTGTAAAGAAGCAGGCGCAACGTTGCGTACCGTACCTGTGAACGATGCTGGTGAACTAGATCAAGTCGCTTATGAAAGCTTGCTCAATGAAAACACAAAATTCGTTGCTTTCCCGCATGTTTCAAACGTACTCGGTACAATCAATCCCGTTAAATCAATGACAGAAAAGGCTAAAAAAGTAGATGCCTTAGTATTAGTTGATGGCGCACAAGGTGCTGCACATGGTTGGGCTGATGTACAAGATATTGGTTGTGACTTTTACGCTTTTTCTGCACATAAAATCTATGGCCCAATGGGCATAGGTATACTTTGGGGGAGAGAATCTGTCCTTGAAAGTTGGCCTGTATGGCGTACTGGTGGTGAAATGATTGCCACAGTGACCTTGCAAGATGCTACCTGGAATGTATTGCCATACCGCTTTGAAGCAGGAACACCAAATGTAGGCGGTGCCATTGCCATGGGTGAAGCAGTACGTTGGTTTAGTGCATTAGATCAAGATGCAGTATTAGCACACGAACATGCATTACTTGCCTATGCCACTGAAAAAGCACAAGCATTTGAAGGCCTAACCATCATAGGTAACGCTAAAAATAAAATTGGTGTATTAAGTTTTGTACTTGAACAAGGCCACCCTGCTGACCTTGGGTTCTTACTTGATCAGCAAGGTATCGCAATCAGAACGGGCGACCTATGTGCACAACCTTTAATGACGCGCTTTAATGTGCCAGGCACTGCACGTGCTTCATTCTCTATTTACAATACATTTGATGATATTGATGCTTTATTTGTTGCACTCAACAAAGCAAAAACAATGTTGTCTTAGGAGTTATTAATGACCGTATCTGTATTTGATCCAACTGCTAATATTTTATTAACTGAAGCAGCAGAAAAATACTTCTCAGCACAAATGGCTAACAAGCCAGACAGTGTTATACGACTCAGTACCAAAGTGAGCGGTTGTACCGGCTTTGCTTACGTACTAGAAATCGAAGACCAACCTGCTGAAGACGATATTATTATCAAATTTTATGATTTTGATATCGCTGTCGCAGCTAAATCAATGATGATGATAGCCGGCACAGAGATAGATCTTGTTACCGAAGGTATTAATCAAGTTGTTAAATATAACAACCCTAACGTTGTAGCTGAATGTGGCTGTGGCGAAAGCTTTAATGTGAGCTAACTGATGCAAAAGATGGTAGTAACACAACGCGCTTGTGCAGCGCGTAGAGTCCCAACTGGCGAACCAACCATTATTCCTGAAGGAGAGTTTATCTCCATTAATCAGAGCCTTGGTGGTAACTATACAGTGACTTGGATGGGTAACATGTTGCGCATCGATGGTACCGATGCATCAGCAATTGGCCAGCAATCTGAAGTCTTGGAGTTTGAAGACCTTGGCAAAGATGAGATTGATGAAGATCAGGTATGGCAAGCACTAGATGGCATATACGATCCAGAAATCCCAATTAGTTTAGTTTCTTTAGGTCTAATCTACAAAGTATCAGTAGAACAAAGTAACAAAACTGTCTCGATCGACATGACTTTAACCGCACCTGGATGTGGCATGGGCCCAGTACTTGTTAGCGACGTTGAATATCGTGTAGCAAAAGTACCCAATGTTGACAATGTGAAAGTTGAATTACTCTTTGATCCACCTTGGTCAAGAGAAATGATGAGTGAAGAAGCCCAATTAGAATCTGGTATGTTCTTCTAACCTCTTTCACCACTGCACATAATCCAATATAATAAATCGCACTTAGCTAGTTGTTTTATAAACAAGTTAACTGCGATTTTTTTTACGCTGTCTATAAAGTATAAATATTAGAGGTATCATGTCATTACCAACAACAGAAGAGATCATTGAAGATTTAACATTTTTCGACGACTGGGAAGATAAATATAAGTATATTATTGATTTAGGGAAACAACTCCCCGCTTTTGATGATAAGTGGCACACCTCTGAACGCCTTGTAAAAGGTTGCCAAAGCAATGTTTGGATCCAACCTGGTACCGAAGGCGAACTACTCACCTTCTCAGTAGACAGTGATGCCATTATCGTACGTGGATTACTTGGACTAGTACTAGCAGCATTTGATCATAAAACGCCCCAAGAGATTGTAGATTTCGATATCTCAGCTTACTTCCAAGCCCTAGACCTAGAAAAACACCTCAGCCCTACTCGCGGCAATGGTTTACGCTCAATCGTAGGTCGCATTCAAAACATCGCGCAGGCGGCAGTTTAACTCTAATCATGTACTAGTTTATAAAGTAAGGTTTTGTCCTTATGGAAAGCCTTACTTTATTTATAATCTAAGGAATATTTTTCTGTATTCCTACTTTGTTCTAACTATAATAATTAGATTAAATAACTAGCCCTCTTTTTAAACTTTATTATTCCGAATTTAATAATGTCTAGATAGGAATAATTCTTCTATATAAAAAACGGTGTAATCTGTTTTACTAGCGATTGTTACATTAATTAATAAGTCGAATAAATACTCATTATTTGCTATATTACGCGGCTAACGAATATTTATCGGTTTTACACGGATTTCTATAGGTCCTTTTATCTTATGATTTAAGCGCTTATAAAATTTTATTAATAATAAATAGTCGTTTTATTAATTAATATTTCGGAGTTGTAAAATGAAAGTTCGTGCATCCGTAAAAAAAATCTGTCGTAACTGCAAAGTTATCAAACGCCACGGTGTGGTGCGAGTTA
>NZ_JAPNXS010000010.1:0-34801 GCF_030397575.1 Psychromonas sp. 14N.309.X.WAT.B.A12
AACTCGTGACCCCAACCTTGGCAAGGTTGTGCTCTACCAACTGAGCTAGTACCGCATCACATTTTCCTGTAGCGGCTAGTAAAGCATTTGGTGATGCCTGTCCGTTACGAGGTGCGAATTATAGAGATGGCGGTAATGATTGCAAGCTTTTTTTAGCTATTTTCTACTTAACTTAGTTTGCTTGCAGAGTTTTTGAGCAACGGCCTAATGACTTGTCTAAAAAGCGACCGAATAAATCTCAACTCAGGATACGCCAAACCATATAATACCGCTATTCCCGCAGGTTTCAGCGTTAAATCACCGACCAATAGCCAGCGATTACTACGATAATTCGCCTTGACCATGCAAAACTAACGGCATTAAATAATGAGATAAAATAAGAAATTGAATTACGTACTAATCGCACCGAGTTGAAGTTAATAAGTAAAAAAGTGCTTCTGGTAATGCTGTAATTCAGAAATTGATTCTTTAATATCTTGTAACGCTAGATGGGTACCAGACTTTTTATGTGCAGCTACCATCTCCGGAGCCCAACGACGACCTAATTCCTTAATAGTACTCACATCAATACTACGGTAATGGAAAAAAGCTTCCAAGGTTGGCATATGTTTCACCATAAAACGACGATCTTGACCGATGCTATTTCCACACAATGGTGCCGCACCTGCTGGTACCCATTCTTTAAGAAAATCAAGCGTCGCCTGTTCTGCTTGAGCACAACTAATATCACTGGCTTTTACACGCGCAGTTAACCCTGAATTACCATGATGTTCAGTACACCAATCATCCATTGCATCTAATGCAGCATCGCTTTGATGAATTACAAACTGTGGGCCTTCCGCTAAAATATTTAAATCGCTATCAGTAACAATAGTGGCAATCTCAATAATTTTATCGGTATCAGGGTTCAACCCGGTCATCTCTAAGTCAATCCACACCAAATTATCTTTATTCATTTTCCTAACACCCTTTTATATTGATGAATCGCTATTTAATATAAGAATAGAGTATAATACTCGATTAAAATCACCAGTGGTAGCAAAGGAAGTCTGTGGCTAAGAAGAAAAAACTCAGTAAAAACCAAATCCGTCGTGTTCAAAGCAATCATAACAAACGCTTAACACCTAAAAGCGACACGCAATGGGATGAAGCTGAACTCGGTCCGCAACTCGAAGGGTTAGTGGTTAGTCGATTTGGGCAACATGCAGATATTGAAGATGACCAAGGTAAAGTAGAACGTTGTACATTGCGCCGCTCAATCCGATCTTTAGTGACTGGCGATCGCGTAGTATGGCGTGCAGGCAAAGAGTCCCATCAAGGGATCAGCGGTGTGATTGAAGCCGTTCACCCTCGTAAAACCGTATTAACTCGTCCAGATTATTATGATGGCATCAAGCCGATTGCAGCGAATATCGATCACATCATTATTGTTAGCTCTATTGCTCCTGAGTTTTCTCGTAACATTATCGACCGCTACCTTGTCGCTTGTGAAGATATTGGTATTACTCCAATCATCGTATTGAATAAAGTCGATTTACTAGATGAAGAATCAGCAAAACTTATTGATAAAGAGTTACAAAGCTACCGAGATATTGGTTATCAGGTTATTTATAGCTCTAAATTAGGTGATGGTTTAGACCACCTAAAATCAGTGATGAAAGATAAGGTGAATATCTTTGTAGGGCAATCTGGTGTAGGTAAAACATCACTGCTTAATATGCTATTACCTGAAGTTGAAGCGTTAACTGGTGAAATATCAGAAGGTTCAGGATTAGGTAAACATACCACCACCACAGCTCGCCTGTATCATTTTACAGAAGGGGGTGACTTAATTGATAGCCCAGGGATTCGCGAGTTCTCGCTTTGGCACTTGGAAGCAGAACGTATTGCCAGTGGATTCATAGAATTTAGAGAGTTTTTAGGCGGTTGTCGCTTTAGAGACTGTAAACACCAAGCAGATCCTGGTTGTGCACTTGTAGCTGCCGTTGAAGATGGACATATTGATAGTGCTCGATTCAATAGTTTCCTGCGTATTTTAGAAACAATGGATGATGCAAAAAATGCGCGTCATCGCGATCCTAATGTGTACTAACGACTACATATTAGTGAGCTTTATACTTTAATTACATTAAAAACAGAGAGTTTTAATATGAACGACCAAATGAAAATCGTTTTTCAATATATTCTGCCGAAACATTTATTCACCTTTATTGCCGGTAAATTAGCAGAAGCTAAGATGGGGGCATTCACCACCTTCTTAATTAAAAAATTCATTAAGCAGTTCAATATCGATATGAGTGAAGCAAAACACTCTGAAGCAGAAGATTTTGATACCTTTAACGACTTTTTTACCCGTGAACTAAAAAGTGGTTTACGCCCTATTGTTGAAGGTGATGAAAACCTGGCTATTCCAGTCGATGGCTGTATTAGTCAACAGGGAGAGATTAAACAAGGTCGCATTTTCCAAGCTAAAGGCCATGACTTTAGCTTACGTGAATTGTTAGGGGGAAGAGATGATGTTGCAGCACCATTCGATGATGGTCTATTTTCTACTATTTATTTGGCACCTAAAGATTACCACCGCATCCATATGCCTATTACCGGTAAATTAGAGAAGCTCATTTTTATCCCTGGTGACCTATTCTCAGTAAACCCATTAACGGCACAAAATGTACCTAATTTATTTGCTCGTAATGAACGTGCTGTGGCCATTTTCTCAACGGCAATTGGACCAATGGCAATGGTATTAGTCGGTGCGACTATTGTGGGTAGCATTGAAACCGTATGGGAAGGTACTTTAAAAGCACCAAAAAACAAAGAACTACAATACTGGGATTACCAAGATCAAGAGATAGTGATCGAAAAAGGCCAAGAGATGGGCCGCTTTAAACTAGGTAGTACTATTGTTGCCCTATTCCCTAAAGATAGTATAGAGTTTGACGAGCAACTTGAACCCTCTAGTGTGACGCGTTTAGGTAAGCTATTTGCAACAGTAAAATAAACGATTTGCTCCACAGCAGTAAAAGACAAAAATAATAATAACAAGGCCTGTAATGTCAAACATCACCAGTGAACAATATTTAAAAAACATCTTATTAGCACCTATCTATGAAGCTGCTATTGAGACAAAGCTACAACCTTTAAATAAATTATCTAAGCGTTTAGATAACCATATTTTACTGAAACGAGAAGACTTACAGCCAGTTCATTCTTTTAAACTACGTGGTGCTTATAATAAATTAGCCAGCTTAACTGACGCTCAAAAGGCAAACGGTGTCATTGCTGCTTCTGCCGGTAACCATGCGCAAGGCCTTGCTTTATCAGCACAAAGGATGGGTGTAAAAGCCACTATCGTAATGCCAAAAACAACGCCAGATATTAAAGTTAACTCTGTGCGTAGTTTTGGTGCAACCGTGGTACTTATCGGAGAAAGTTTTGACGCGGCCAACGCTCATTCATTAGCGTTGGCAGAGCAACATGGTTATACCCTAATCCACCCTTTTGATGACCCAGATATTATTGCTGGTCAAGGCACTGTGGGTAAAGAACTACTTCAACAAGATGCACATATTGATAAAATATTTGTACCTGTGGGCGGCGGCGGTTTAGCAGCTGGTATTGCGGTATATATTAAGCAATTGCTACCACATATTAAAATTATTGCCGTTGAACCAGAAGATGCAGCCTGCTTGCAAGCAGCATTAGCTGCTGGCGAGCCCGTTACCCTACCTAAAGTAGGATTATTTGCTGATGGTGTTGCAGTAAAAACCATCGGTAAAGAAACCTTCCGTTTATGCCAACAATATATCGACGAAGTGATTACTGTAAACAGTGATGAAATTTGTGCTTCGGTTAAAGATATCTTTGATGATACTCGTGCCATTGCAGAACCCGCTGGCGCACTATCACTTGCAGGGTTAAAGAAGTACGCTCATCAACATCAATTAAAAGGTCAACGCTTAACGGCTATTTTAAGTGGTGCTAACGTTAACTTTCATAGCTTACGTTATGTTTCAGAACGCTGTGAATTAGGCGAGCAAAACGAAAGTATCTTAGCCGTGACTATCCCCGAAAAACAAGGTGCATTTTTAGCTTTCTGTAATCAATTAGATGGACGTGCTATCACAGAATTTAACTATCGTTATAGCGATAGCCAGTCCGCGAATATTTTTGTTGGTGTAAGAACACCGCAAGGATTCGATGAATTAACCAGCTTAACCGAAGGGTTAATCGATGCAGGTTACCCAGTGACAGATTTAAGTCATGATGAAACGGCTAAGTTACATGTTCGTTATATGGTCGGCGGAGTCCCTTCTCAGCAACTCACAGAGCGCTTGTATAGCTTTGAATTTCCTGAGCATCCTAACGCCCTATTAAAGTTTTTAAATCTACTCGGCATGCACGCAAACATCACTTTATTTCACTATCGTAATCACGGTGCCGCCTACGGGCAAGTACTCGCAGGATTTGAGGTAGATGACACACAAACAGCTGAATTTAGTCAACATTTAGATGCACTGGGTTATAGTTATAAAGACGAAACCCTTAACCCTGCATATCGATACTTTTTATCACATGCTAACAATAACTAAGATAGTCACATGCGTACTTATTTATCGTCATCAGAATTAGCTAGAATTTTACAAAAGCTGACTCGCAGATTAACGTGGCCAGCGATGTTGGCCTTATTATTAATGCAAGCAGCCATTACCTATTTTTTATTTGTGCTTGCACAAGAATCAGAGTTAATCTCAGATCCTGTCAGGTTCTTTTATTATAATATGGTTGTAGTATCAACAGTCGGCTTTGGCGATTTCAGTCCCACAACGGATTTAGGTAAAGCAATAGTCGCACTCTGGCAAATCCCATCGGGTTTGATTGTATTTGCTTCATTTATCGGTAAAACAACACAACTATTCATTGATATAGCGAGAAAAAATATGAACGGTAGTAATGACTACTCACACTTAACTGACCATATTCTACTGTTATGTTGGGATGAGCATTCAACAAACCAAATTGTGCAGCTAATTTTAGGTGATAAAAAGCGCCAACAACGCCGCATTTTGTTGTGTGTTACACAAGATATGAAAAACCCTCTACCTGATGTTGAAGAGGTCTCTTTTGCGAAATTAGGTGCTTTCTCTGATACCAAAGAATTAGATCGTATCGCATTACGAAAAGCACAACGAATTATTATAGATGGTAAGTCTGATGACGAAACCTTATCTATCGCCCTAAGTATTGCCACTTTTGCCGATAAAAATGCCAATATTACTGCACATTTTTTTGATGAAACGAAAGCTCAACTATTAAAAATTCACTGCCCTAATATTGAATGTAGCATTGATAACAGTGCACAAATGATGGTCAGAAGCATGCAAGATCCAGGCTCAAGTAAGGTTACTGAAAAGCTTTTATCAACGCTAGATGGCGCAACGTTATACAGTTTTTTAGTACCGAGCCTTGAAAAAAGCATTACTTTTGGCGAGCTATTTGACACTTTTAAACACCATTATGACATGATTTTAATTGGTTTCAGTAAACATAAAAATGGTCAAGAGATGAACTTAAACCCAAATAGTAACAGCTTGGTGAATAGCGGTTTTTACCTGCATTATATTGCCCATGAACGCCTTGATGAAAATGATATAAATTGGAAAGAGATCAAATAAATAACAAGTAAGCCGAATAAAGTGGGAAGTTCTTCTAATTTCTATTATTCTAAGTATTATTAACTTTAGAATGCTAGGATGCAGTAGATAATGAGTACAGGTATGTCTCCCTCACACTTTTTAACGTGGTTAGATCCCATAACACAATATATGCCAACTTGGTTTCAACAAGGTGGCTCTATTATGTGGTTATTGCTATTACTGTCGATTATTACTAACGTCGTTATTTTAGAGCGATTATTCTTTTGGTTTATTTACAGTTTACAAAAAGAACGCTACATCGTACAAGAATGCTTTGCCGCCCTAACAAGACAACAAAAAACCGAAGCTTTACTTGCTTGCCAAGCTCTTAAAAGTCCTGCGTTAACTATGCTTCAAGAAGGCATCAATCTATTACCTTTATCACCTAAAGAGCGCATGACTTATGCTCAAAAAATACAGATAAGTCAAATGTCACGAGGTCAAAAGTTATTACGTTCAGCTATGTTTATCACCCCTATATTAGGCTTATCTGGTGCGCTGTTAATATTGACTCAATCCTTTGATATGTTTAGCCATCAAACAATACAAGATGCAGCAGTAATTATTCCTAGTATTGCTCAGGCACTTATTCCCCTTACTTGTAGTGTTGCGATACTGCTACTTATTTTAGTACCACATCAACTATTTCGTTCTCTATTGATAAAGCAAACATTACATCTAGAAAATATCAGACATCAGTTCCATCATATTTGTATGCAACATCACCTAGTTCAAACTTCAGAAGAAGCTCCCTCCCCTAAAGAAGAAGTCGTTAAACAAGAAAATAAACCGGTATCAGAGCAACAAGAAATGCCATACCACTATGAGTTCTCAGATGAAACAGGTGAGGTGCACGTAGCGATTCATGAACAAACAGAAGCAATTAAGCAGGTTCCTCATTCAGCCATTGCAAAAATGTATAATCAGGAACTAGCCTTAGGAAAAACAAAATCTTACGAACATACTAATAAACTTCAATAGGCACTCGCTTAAGTAATCTAGATAGAGTAAAAATATTCCATGAAAACGTCATATCATTATTTTACATTTATTATTATTAGTCTGTTGTTGCACTATTTATTCTTTTATTTAATAGATATTAACTCAGAGAGTGAGCAAGCACTTAGCAATACTCAACTTGTCAACACTCAGCCTATTGCAGTGCGAACTATTACAGCTCAAACTAACAAAATACCTAACGCTGCCACTAATTTAGATGAATCAAAGTTAGACACACAGATAGATGAAGCAGAACAAAGTATAGATGCAACGACAATCAGCGCTGACAATATAATGACCACGCATAAAGCAGCTGAAATAGATGTTAAAAATCAAACGCTTTCAGAGCAGCAAACGAAGATAGAAGCAGTTTACACACCAGCACTCAATAGTAAAAGTCTCAACACATTGCAGACGCAACGGACTCAAGACGAACAAGCAAAGCAAAAACACATTGAAGAGGAAGCATTGGCAGCCCAACAAGCGATTGTGACGCAACCAGAGCTTATTATAACTTCGACAGTTCAAAGCGATGGCGATGACCTAAGTAAAGAGCCGCTAAAACTCAGTAATGCAGGTTATTCAGTTAACCTTAAAACACATAAAGCAACTGAAGCCGCTTTATTAAAAGCAGACCTATTTGAACAAGAAATAGTGAATTTACCTAAGTTACCTAAGAAAAGAAGTGTTAAAAAGAAGGTGTTGGTGAGTTCTACAACATCGCCAATAAAAACACCAAAACCAATAAGTAATAACTTAACAACTGCTAACACGATGCATGAAAGTGTAATCAACGACAAAGCAATAGCTAAAACAACAATTAAGACAACAGCTAAAACCGCTAAACCGACCTTTAAGCCTAAAGTCGATACTGAATTACTTAGCCTAAGCGACACCATTAAATTACCGGAAGCCGTTGCCATATCAGGTAAAAAACCCAGCTACCCAGAGGTTGCAGCGAAACTAAACAAAAAAGGACAAGTTGTCGCGTCTATGACAGTATTACCAACAGGCAGCACCAAGGAGGCAGAAATTCTAAAATCCAGTGGGTCTAAAGAGTTAGATCAGGCTGTTATAGAGTTTATCGTACAGGAGCGTTTTATGCCTAGTTTACAAGGACAGGATAAAGTATCTAGCAAACAGGTATTCTCATTCAGTTATGAATAATTCATCGCCACTAAAGTATAAGCTGCTCATATTAACTAAGCAGCTATCGCTATAACAACGATAAACTACACTGTTATGCAGACATACTCCCGAGGAGCGATGATATGAAATATTTAATGATAGGATTAACAGAGTTACTGACATTGTCAGCAGCGGTAAATTTGGATGCCGAAAGCGTAGAGATAGCATTAAGGACAAGCTAGATAGTTATCAAAATGATTCTTGTTTAGATATCATTGGAGGAAAACAAATAGCCCCTCAAAAAGCTTACAAGTACATACTTGTTATAAGCTATAAAGGCACTCTGGCTAGCGGATAACTTTTTGAAAGTAACAATATTGCCAAGACCCTTTTTTATCACTCAATTTAATGTCTGCACACATTTATCAGAAAGAAAGGAAGACGCTCTGAGAACACCAAGGGACTTCTTCTTCTACTCACTCCAAAAAAGTCATCTCACAAAAATGTAGCGAAAACCGCGATATTTTCCCAACAGTGTTTTACCCGTGTACTGGCATTTAATAAGTGATTCATTAGCCAGCTATCACAATAATAACAATAACTGTTAATACTACACTAATCGACTAACGAGGCCATTGACGATTGATATTAGTCAATCGCAGCCATATCACCACTTTCTTCTAACCAAGTTTTACGGTCACCTGCACGCTTTTTAGCTAATAACATATCCATCATTTCTAACATTTTATCTGCGTCTTCGATGGTTAGTTGCACTAAACGACGGGTATTTGGATCCATGGTGGTTTCACGCAGTTGTAATGGGTTCATTTCACCCAAACCTTTAAATCGCTGCACATTTACTTTGCCACGCTTTTTCTCAGCTTCAATGCGATCTAAAATGCCATTCTTTTCAGCTTCATCAAGGGCATAATAGACCTCTTTACCAATATCAATTCGGTATAAAGGAGGCATAGCAACATAAAAATGACCTGCATCTACAACCGCTCTAAAGTGCTTTACAAATAGCGCACAAATCAGTGTGGCGATATGTAGTCCATCTGAATCGGCATCGGCTAAGATGCATATTTTTCCATAACGTAACGCTGATAAATCACTAGAAGCTGGGTCAATACCAATAGCAACTGAGATATTATGGATCTCTTCAGAATTTAGAATGATATCCGACTCGTCTTCCCATGTATTCTTGATCTTTCCGCGTAGTGGCATAATCGCTTGAAACTCTCGATCTCTGGCTTGTTTTGCACTCCCTCCCGCCGAGTCACCTTCCACTAAAAATAACTCCCCGCGCTCCGGGTCTTGTGTCGAACAATCCGTCAACTTACCTGGTAAAGCAGGCCCTTGAGTAACCTTTTTACGTGCCACTTTTTTACTTTTACGATTTCGTGTTTGAGCGTTGTTAATACAAAAGTCAGCAAGTATTTCAGCTTCAGTCACATTGGCGTTTAACCACAAACTAAATGCATCTTTCACAACACCGGAAACAAACACAGCACATTGGCGAGACGATAAACGTTCTTTCGTTTGCCCTGCAAATTGAGGCTCTTTAATTTTAACTGATAAGATATAACTACATTTATCCCAAATATCCTCTGGGCTTAACTTCAAGCCACGCGGTAGTAAATTACGAATATCACAAAACTCACGCATAGCATCCAATAACCCCTGACGGAAACCATTTACATGGGTCCCGCCTTGCGCTGTCGGAATAAGGTTTACATAACTCTCAGTAATTGAGTCGCCACCTTCAGGTAACCAGACCACAGCCCAATCGGCCATTTCATTGTTAGCAGAGAACTTACCAACAAAGGGTGCAGAAGGTAGTAACTCATTTTCAGCAACAGCTTCTAATAAATAGTCATTAAGACCATCTTGATAGCACCATTCATAATTATTTTTATTTACACGATCTTTAAATTTAATGCTTAAACCCGGGCATAAAACAGCTTTTGCTTTTAACAAGTGCAATAAACGAGACACGGAAAATTTAAAGCTATCAAAGTATTTAGGATCAGGTCTAAAGTGAACGCTCGTACCGGTATTACGTTTACCACAAACACCTATTTCACTTAGTTCTTCAACTTTATCGCCATTTTCAAAGGCGATATGAAACACTTTTGCATCGCGACGAATCTGTACATCCACTCGCGTTGATAAGGCATTTACTACTGAGATACCTACCCCATGTAAACCACCTGATATTTCATAGTTTTTACCAGAAAATTTGCCCCCAGCATGTAGCTTACAAAAGATTAGCTCGACACCTGTTATTTTCTCTTCTGGGTGAATATCAATAGGCATACCTCGACCATCATCTATGACTTCTAAAGATTGATCTTCATGCAAAATAACTTGAATTGAACTTGCGTGGCCGGCTAATGCTTCATCTACAGAGTTATCAATAACTTCCTGACCTAAATGGTTAGGACGATTAGTCTCTGTATACATACCTGGTCGATGGCGAACGGGATCTAGTCCGTTTAATACTTCAATGGAATCCGAATTATACTGTTCGCTCATGCATGCACCTATTTGACGTCTATTATGTAGTGTTGATCTTGGGTTATTTTTCTGTGCTTAAGTTAACACAGAACAAATATATTGATTGTATGTATTTAATAAAGAAAGTGAATTATTTCTGCTAAGTAGCGTTCGAAACCAACAAAACTATGATCGCCTCCCTTCTCACAAGTTATTTTACACTGAGAGTACTTTTGTAAAGCATCGCGATAATCCAACACTTCATCGTCTTCTTGTAACAACACCCAAATATTTTCAGGGTGACTTATATTGTCAACGTTCAAAGCAACGAGTTGCTGAACATAATCTTGATCAATAAAGTAATCTTCCAATAAATGCGGATGAGTTTGCTTACCTTGATAGCGTGTCAATAATAAATCAGGCGTCACCGCTGGATTAATCAAAATCACCTTCGCCGTATATTGTTGTGCGACTTTAGTTGCTAAAAATCCGCCTAAAGAGCTACCCATCACAGTAATTTCACAACCGGTATATTGATTAAAAATAGATTTAATCGTTTCCCACATTTGTTGAGGAAAAACGGGAAGTTGTGGACAAACAAAATGGATATCGGGATGTTCTGAAGCTAGGTATTCACGCATTTGTTGCGCTTTTAATGAACCAGGAGAACTGTGAAAACCGTGTAACGAAAGTAAAACTTTAGTTATATTAGGGTCTCTCATTTTACCTCTTTATATAATATTAATAGCCTGTTGCGTTTTCATCTGTTGTAAATTCACCAGCTTTGAGTCGCTCTACTTGAGTTTCTATTTTACCTGACTTTGTTAATACTAAATAGCGATATCCAGGCGGTTTATCATCAAGTGCGAAATCATCACTTTGAGGTTTAAACTGAACACAGGTTGACGGGCTCGTTATATAACGTACTTTATTTTTGACAGTATCAAATGATTGATGAACATGACCAGATAACACCGCATTTACGTTATTAAATTTACTAATCAGTGCGATAAATTGGTCATTGTTTTTAAGAATATGCTGATCTAACCATGCTGCTCCAACCGGTAAAACATGATGGTGTACCGCAATCAAAGTATGTTTATCAGGATGTTGTTGTAGCTTTTGTTCAAGAAATGATAACTGTGAATCGCTTAAATGGCCGTATGGCACCCCTGAGACTTGGGAATCTAATAAGATAATTTGCCAATGTTCGCTAATAATTTGCTTGGTTTGTGCTAACCCTTCAGCCAACAACGATGGCAACATGATTTCTTGCATATCATGATTACCCGGCAACCAATAACAAGGCATCTGCAATGTTTTGATACGGTCACTAAAATCCACGTAAGATTGAGCAGAGTGATCTTGAGATAAATCACCGGTACATAATACCGCGGCACACTGCCCCGCATACTTTGCAGCATGTTTGATAATGGCATCGTAACTGGTAACGGTTTTAATACCCAACAGATCTTTTTCACTATCAGCAAAAAGGTGAGTATCGGTAATTTGTAATAGCTTTATATCCCCTTCGGGGTCAGGCACTAGGTTTACAATTGTCTGATTTACACCATTCATCTATTATCTGTTTCGCTCTGCTGTAATGAAAAAGGCTACTAACTACAGTAGCTTTAATGAAATTTAAGCTAATTATTTTACCATCGTCATAAAAATGAAAATGATTTAATCGTTAAAAATGTCGACAGCGCCACATTTCCGATAAATGAAAGACAAAAATTGTATATTGAGTTAGATATTTAACCCCTCTTTGTGGTTAAGCTCCAACCACTGCAAACCAATAATAGTAATGCCATTATTAATCTTACCTGTTTGTACCCATTTATAAGCTTCTGCCCTTGATACCACATGTACACGAATGTCTTCACCTTCATCGGCTAAACCGAATACACCTTGCACATTAGTGCTGTCCACATTCGCAATAAATAAATCAACCGTTTCAGTAGAGCCACCAGGGCTAACAAAGTAACTCAACATGAATTGGCAGTTTTCAACCACTAAACCAGCTTCTTCATAAGCTTCTCTTATCACAGTTTGTTCCGCGCTTTGCCCTTCATCAATCATACCGGCAATCAATTCTAATAACCAAGGGGAGCGGTCAGAATCTATTGCACCTAAGCGAAATTGCTCAACTAATATCACCTTATCCTGAGCTTTATCATAGGCTAATAAGGCAGCTGCTTTACCTCGCTCAAAACACTCTCTTTCGATAGGCTGATTCCATTCACCCGAAAACAGTTTATGGCGAATAGTCCATTTATTACATTTAAAAAAACCTTTATAAAGTGGTTCATTAGATATTATTTCAACATCATTTTTATCGTACATTTTTTCATCCATTATTTTTTATTTAAGGTATCTAAGCATTAGACTTAATAGCACTCTAATCGCTTTAAAAAATATTACTTTACTCGGTTATTATTGATAGATTAAATGAAACTCATAAATGCATAAAACGCACTAATAAACGATTTACTCGTTTTTTAAAAAGTTATAGGATAATCGTAATAATTAATTGATTAAAATTAATAATTACAGGTCTATATAATTTAAAAAATAACCTTTAAAAATCATTTGGATAGCGTAAAAACATCATAACTAAGTTGGAAAAAATACGAGTCTATTTATATTTTCATTGTATTTCTAAGCAACAAATAATAGTTAATAATAGGTTTTTATAATACCCTACAATAACAAGTATTAGTCTTTCTTCACACGAACAAAAATACATTCAACAGGATCTCTTTACCATGACGCTAAAACGCATTTATATCGCGACCTTATTAGGTTTATCAAGTCTAGCTGTTAATGCAGATACTTTAAAACAAGTATATGAAACAGCTAAATATAAAGATCCGGTAATTTTAAAAAGTAAAGCCGAATATGACCTATACAAAGAACAAATAAACGAATCTAAAGCTGATCTATTACCACAAATTGGATTTGGATTAGATGCGAATAGAGTACAATCAAGCCGCGATACTAGCCGTTACAATTATTTTGGCGCAGGCTTCGATCTAACGCAATCAATCTATAATGGCGCTTATTGGCAAAATGCAGATATTGCTGAAAAACAAGCAGTACAGTTTGGCACTATTTATGGTTATGCTGCGCAAAATTTAATATACCGTGTAGCCGTTGCTTATTTTGATGTATTACGTGCCGATGAGTCAGTAAAGTCAGTTGAAGCAAATAAACGTGCGGTTGAACGTCAATTAGAGCAAACTAAACAACGTTTTGATGTTGGTTTAATTGCCATCACAGACGTACACGAAGCACAGGCTGAGTACGATAGAACGGTGGCAGATTTAATCACAGCAAAAAATACGCTAGCAAACAATTATTATCTATTACGCCAGTTAACCGGCGAAGATGTTAAAAAAGTCACTTATCTTGATACAGAAAACTTTCAACCAGTTGCATTGGAAGGAGATGTAAATGTGTGGCGCAATAAAGCGATTGAACATAATTTGGAACTGCACTCCAAACGTATCGCTAAAGAGCTAGCTAAAATGAATATCGATTTAGCGGAAGCTGGTCATGGTCCAACGATTGATTTCACATTAGACCTAGATTATGACGACTATAATTATGACGACTCAACTTCAAGTTCTTATGCAGCTAAATCAGCAACGGCAGGATTAAGTTTAGATGTACCAATTTACACTGGCGGTTCAATCACTTCACAGGTAAAACAAGCACAGTACAGCTATGTAATGGCTAGCCAAGACTTAGTAGAAACCTTCCGTAGTGCAGAAGTAAGTATTAGTAGTGGTTACAACAACGTACAAGCTTCTGTTAGTTCTGTACGAGCTTATGAGCAAACCGTTATTTCATCACAAAGTGCATTAGATGCAGCTGAAGCAAGCTTTGAAGTAGGTACACGTACGATTGTTGATGTATTGGATGCAACACGTAGCTTATACGAGTCTGAGAACCTATTAGCCAATGCACGTTATGATTACATCATCAACATGCTACAACTGAAATTGTCGGCAGGAACATTAACTGAGCAGGATCTATTTGATATTTCTGCAGGGCTATCAAAGCAAAGCAACGAAAGTCAAAAAAGTAACACTAGCTCTTAATTGAAGTTGTTTAAAAGATGAATAAAAGGGAAGCAGCAGCTTCCCTTTTTTATGGGTTAAATGAACGAGTTATTTAGTATGATTGGCATTACTTCGAATAGTGTTGATTATTTCAGAAGTAGAACAGCCATCTTTGAATTGTAAAACACGTACTTCGCCACCATTAGCAATCACTTCTTCACCGCCAGCAATCTCTTCCGGTTTATAGTCACCACCTTTTACCAATAAGTCAGGCAATACACCTGCAATCAGACGTTGTGGTGTATCTTCGGTGAACTCTACAACCCAATCCACAGCACCTAAACCCGCTAATACGGCCATTCGACGATCCACTGGATTAACAGGTCGGCCATCGCCTTTTAAACGACGGACAGATTGATCGCTATTAACTGCAACGATAAGGCGTTCCCCCTGCTCTCTTGCGGTATTTAGATATGACACATGTCCAGCATGTAAAATATCAAAGCAACCATTTGTCATCACGACTTTTTCACCACGATGCTGCGCTAATTTTACCGCTAACTTTAACTGTTCTTCCGATAACACACCAAAACCAATCTCTTGCTGGCTAAATACTGCATTTGCTAATTCAATAGTATTAACCGTTGAAGTACCAATTTTACCGACAACAACTCCCGCCCCTGCATTCGCTAATGCACAAGCATCTTCAAAACTACTACCAGCAGCAATAGAAGCGGCTAAGACAGCAATAACCGTATCACCAGCACCAGTAACATCAAAAACTTCCTGTGCTTGTGTAGGTAGATGGAAAGGAGCTTGGTTCTCACGAATCAAAGTCATACCATGCTCACTTCGAGTTACTAACATCGCCTCCAAATCTAACTCTTTGACCAATTGAGCGGCACGTTCAAATAATATTTGATCATTTTCACAATGCCCAACGACAGCTTCAAATTCAGATAAGTTAGGTGTTAATAAAGTTGCACCTCGATACTTTTCAAAATCAGTCCCTTTTGGATCCACTAATATTCTTGCACCTTGTTGCTTAGCAATTTGAATCATATTTTGCACGTCAGCAAGTGAGCCTTTATTGTAATCAGAAAAAACAACAACAGGACTTTTACCGCTCAATGCTTTGTTCATATTAGCGATCATTGGCGCACTATCAACATCGCTAAAAGAGGTTTCAAAATCTAGACGAATCAATTGTTGATGACGACTTAATACACGCAATTTAGTAATAGTTGGTGCACTGCTTACAGCAACAAAATCAGTTTCAACGTTTACAGAGTTTAAGCTATCTTTAATTGCTTGAGCGGCTTCATCTTCACCAACTAAACCAATGATATTTGACTTAGCGCCTAAAGCGGCAATATTTAGGGCAACATTGGCAGCACCGCCAGGGCGTTCTTCAATCTGTTTAACATTAACAACAGGAACAGGAGCTTCTGGAGAAATTCGCGCTGCAGGGCCGTGCCAATAGCGATCTAACATTACATCACCAATGACTAATACATTCGCTTTTTCATATTCAGGTAGGGTTATTTTCATTTTATTTATCTCTAAACCATATATCGGCTTAGATTATCACAGACATAATCAAATCACATTTTCAAACATCAAATTTGCAGACAAATAAAGATTAATACTCAGGTAGGCGTCTAATAAATAAAAGTAATATACACATCATGGTGATCAACATTAATTGTAAATATGGCTTTCCAATTAACAGAGAGATAGAGATTAAAAAACTAATCACAACACTTAAGTAAATTGCTGGTTTACGTTCTTTATGGATTTTTTTATGTGCTTGCCAATTTCTCAAGTCATTACCGATACCCGGTAAGTTTAATAGCCATTGTTGAAATTGAGGAGAACTTTTTGAAAAACAAAATAACGCAAGAATAAAGAAAGGGGTAGCTGGCAATAGCGGTAGAATAACGCCTAAAGCACCTAATATAGTCGATATTAAACCGATACTAAATAAAGTATATTTTAATAACAGTGCTCTCATTCGCACTCCCAGTAGGTGATCATATTTATACCCATTCACTATCTAGCAGATTGATTTACTTAGTCCAAACAACTCACTTATGTATGGTAAGTTTGATAAAGAAAATAATCATTAATGAATTGACATATTTTGGTCAATTCTCAAACAGGTGATTAACGACATTAATCTTCAAATGGCATCAATTTATACCTGAATTTAGTTTTTTCTGAAAAATTTAAACACATACTTAATGAAATTAAGTATTACTGGGCTCGTAACTTATTTTGCATTGATACTAGCAGTATTTAACCAAGGGCACTTTTAACCTTCATGATTATTAAAAAATAATAGACTAAAAACAATTAGTTGCAAGTTACACAACTCTAAACATATCCATTAAGAGTTATAATTTTTTGCAGAGAAACATACCTTAATTTAAATTATAGAATGTTGTCTAACCAAAAATTATTTTTATCTATTAATTTTACTTACATAAGTAAAAATATAAGTAAAAAAAAGGCCTGCATCAGCAGACCTTTTTATTATAGCAATTTGCAACTTACATATTTTAGCTTATTTTATTAAGCTAAAATAATGAAATTACTTACCTAGCTTCTCTTTAATACGAGCAGCTTTACCAGTAAGTTCACGTAAGTAGTAAAGTTTAGCTTGGCGAACCAGACCGCGACGTTTAACTTCAACGCTTCCTACAAGTGGGCTGTGAGTTTGGAATACACGCTCAACACCTTCACCGCTCGAGATTTTACGAACTGTGAATGCTGAATGTAAACCACGGTTACGCTTAGCAATAACAACACCTTCAAATGCTTGAAGACGCTCTTTTTCACCTTCTTTTACGCGAACACGTACAACAACAGTATCACCTTGAGAAAACTCAGGGATATCTGTACGAAGTTGTTCGTTTTCAATTGCTTCTATAATCTTGCTCATTTTTATACCTTTTTATGCCTAGTTAACTAATAACATCGCTGTCTAGTTGGAGCTACTGTCCAGAGCAGCAAGCAATTTTGCTTGCTCGTCAGTCAGAGCTAGGTTTTGTAATAAATCGGGTCTTCTTTGTTTCGTGCGTTGTAATGATTGAGTTAATCGCCATTGACGAATTTTCTCGTGATCACCACTCAATAAAACACTTGGCACTTGTTTCCCATCTAACACCTCAGGTCTTGTGTAGTGAGGACAGTCTAACAAGCCATCCGCAAAGGAGTCTTGCTCAGCTGACTGACTATGACCTAGTACACCCGGTACAAAACGTACCACAGCATCCATTAAAATCATTGCCGGTAGCTCACCACCACTTAGCACATAATCACCAACAGACCATTCTTCATCTATTAAGCTTTCGATTATGCGTTCGTCTATCCCTTCATAGCGCCCTGCCACTAATATCAAAGCATCAGAGCTTGATAGTGACTGTGCACCTTGATGGTCTAAACGTCGACCTTGAGGAGAAAGGTAAATCACCTTTGCCTCATGCCCTGCTTCTCTTGCGCTCTGTTTTGCTGCGTTGATTGCATCCCGCAAAGGTTGCACCATCATCAACATACCAGGCCCACCACCATAGGGACGATCATCGACCGTTCTATGTTTATCTAATGTAAAATCACGAGGATTCCAACATTCGATAGAGATCAGGTTATTATTAATCGCTCGACCTGTTACCCCATTTTCGCTAATGGCCCGAAACATGTCCGGGAAGAGGCTAATAACCCCTAACCACATAACTTTTCTCCTAGGGTAATTAGAAATCAGGTTCCCAATTAACAGTAATTAGTTGGCTTGCAATATCAACATTTGATATTACTTGCTCTTCGATGAACGGAATTAACCGTTCTTTTTGCCCAAAAGCATCATTCGAGTTGGCTTTTACAACAAGTACATCATTTGAACCTGTTTCCATCAAATCGGTGACAACACCAAGATGATAACCTTTGTCAGTTTTAACCTGACACCCGACCAAATCTCGCCAGTAAAAGTCAGCTTCCAATTCAGGAAGACTTGATGGATTCACTAAAAGCTCAATACCCACTAAGGCTTGTACTTCTTCACGAACATCATAACCATCTACTTTTGCAACAAAACCTTTATTGTGGCGTTTCCAATCAGTAATAATAACTTCTTGAACTCCACCAGCAGATTTCATTAACAATGGTTTGTATTGAAAAATACTTTCCGGATCATCGGTGTAGGAGTGGACTTTTAACCAGCCTTTGATGCCATATACCGCACCAAACTTGCCTATCTCTATTGGTTGTGCTTTATCGCTCACCGAATATCCCCTTCACCTAACTGCAATTAAGCAGCTACTGCGTTATCTTTTACTAATTTAGCTACACGATCACTTAGCTGTGCGCCAAGACCAACCCAATGGTTGATGCGATCTGTATCTAAACGTAATTTTTCTGATTGACCTTGTGCTGTTGGGTTAAAGAAACCAACTTTTTCAAGGAAACGGCCGTCACGTGGGCTACGGCTATCAGTTACTACCACTTGGTAGAATGGGCGTTTTTTAGCGCCACCACGAGCTAAACGAATAGTTACCATATCGTCCTCTTTATATTGTTAAACGTCGAAAGTCAGTGAATTCTGACCACCTGCTTCTGTAGAAAGCCGCAAAATTATACTCTTATTTGAGAAAAGAACAATCAAAATCACAATTTACAAAGGGTACTTAAGACTAAAAAAGCAAAAAGCCCCGTCGAATCGCTTTCAACGGGGCTTTAGAACCAATTTAGCTAAGCTTTATGGACGCTTATTTTTTACGGAAACCACCTAAACCAGGAGGCATTTTCATCCCACCAGGCATGCCGCCACCCATTCCAGGCATACCACCACCCATCATGCCTTGCATTCCACCCATCATCTTACGCATACCGCCTTTACCAGACATTTTTTTCATCATCTTCTGCATTTGCGTAAACTGTTTAAGTAGTTTGTTCACATCTTGTATTTGAGTACCAGAGCCCATCGCAATACGACGCTTACGTCCGCCTTTAATAATTTCAGGTTTAGCACGCTCTTTTTTGGTCATAGAATTAATGATCGCTTCCATTTGATTGGTTGCTTTATCGTTAACTTGGCTTTTCATCGCCTCAGGCACATTCGACATACCCGGTAATTTATCCATCATCCCCATCATGCCACCCATGCTTTTCATTTGCACTAACTGGTCACGGAAGTCTTCCAGATCAAAACCTTTACCTTTTTGTACTTTGCTCGCTAATTTTGCCGCTTTATCTTTATCGACTTTGGTTTCAAGCTCTTCAATTAATGAAAGCACATCACCCATGCCTAAGATACGAGAGGCAATACGATCTGGGTAGAATGGCTCTAGCGCATCAATTTTCTCCCCCATACCGATAAACTTAATCGGTTTACCAGTAATATGGCGAATAGATAACGCTGCACCACCACGTGCATCACCATCGGCTTTAGTTAGGATAACACCGGTTAATGGTAAAGCTTCGTTAAACGCTTGTGCTGTATTAGCGGCATCTTGACCAGTCATTGCATCAACAACAAACAGTGTTTCAACTGGGTTAATCGCTTGATGAAGATCTTTAATCTCATTCATCATTTCGCCATCAACGTGTAAACGACCGGCAGTATCGACAATAACTACATCAATGAATTTCTTTTTTGCATGCGCAATAGCTGCATTAGCAATATCGATTGGCTTTTGCGTGATATCACTTGGAAAGAACTCAACATCAACCTCAGATGCTAAGGTTTCTAATTGTTTGATTGCCGCTGGACGGTAAATATCCGCACTCACGACTAGAACAGACTTTTTCTCTTTGTTTTTTAATAGTAATGAAAGTTTAGCAACAGAGGTGGTTTTACCCGCACCTTGCAAACCAGCCATCAATAATACAGCTGGCGGCTGGGTTGCTAGATTTAAGTTTTCATTTACTTCACCCATTGCTAATTCAAGCTCGCTTTGTACGATCTTGATAAACGCTTGCCCTGGATTTAGTGTTTTAGTCACTTCTCTACCGATAGCACGCTTTTTAACTGCTTGAATAAAATCACGAACAACAGGTAATGCTACATCCGCTTCTAACAGTGCCATACGCACTTCGCGTAATGTACCTTTGATATTATCTTCTGTTAATCGACCTTTGCCGCTGATATTTTTCAGCGTTTTCGACAATCTGTCCGTTAAGTTCTCAAACATGTTTATGACTCATTGCTATAAATTATTAGGATTCTGCTATTATACCCGTTATCACCCAAGGTGCAAAATACAACAGCAATTGTGATTGTTTAGTGCCACCTCATCGTTAATGCCATTACCTTCTACTAATTCTCACATTTAACTATTTTGATTGTAACCATAATATAAAAAATCTAAATGATAATAGTTATAATTGCTTTTGTGACCAATGAAAAATACTATTAACTTCTCATCTGCCTAATAAAGCTTATAATGTGAGCCCTAAACAGACTCATTTTATGACAATAGGTAACAACATATGGATCTACTGGCCATTATCAGCATTGTATTTTATGTACTAAGTGGCGTTCATGCTAGTCGTCAGCTTTTTTCACGTAATCAGACTCTTACTTTTCCATTGATAAGCCTATCAAGTATTGCTTTATTAACGCATGCATTTTGGTTATATCAACATATATTTCTGATTAACGGTCAAAACCTCCCTATCTTAAATGTTTTGTCATTAGCGACTTTTGTGATTGCGCTACTCTCTTTTGCGATGAGTAAAAAAATTAACACAGGCGTACTATTACCAATTGTTTACGGGTTTAATGCAATCAACTTTATTGCACTTATGTTTTTACCGAGCCATTACATTACCCATTTAGAAAATCATCCACAGCTTGGTTTACATATTATTTTAGCCATTCTCGCCTATGCATTGATGACCATTGCTAGTCTATTTGCGATGCAACTTGCTTATGTAGACCACCGTTTAAAGAAGCATAAAATGCTGCTGGGTAAAGTTAATCTACCGCCACTAATGACCTTAGAAAAAAGCCTATTTCAACTGATCTTTATTGGTTTTATTTTATTAACTGGAACCTTAGTAACTGGCTTTATTTTCTTAGAGGATATGTTTGAATCTGAGAATGCACATAAAGCAATATTAACCATGATCGCTTGGGTGGTGTATGCCGTGTTATTGTGGGGCCATTACAAGAATGGTTGGCGTGGGCGTTTAGTTATTTACATTACCATAGCAGGCTCATCACTATTAACGCTGGCTTACTTCGGTAGCCGAGTAGTACGAGAAATAATTCTATAATATTTTTATAGATAAAATGGTATTTATAAAGAAAGCAGCATCACTATAATATGCTGCTTTCTTTATTATCTAACGTCCTTTATTTTCCTAATTAAAACCAGCCGCTTGGCAGCTTTGTTCAAGAATCTCATTATTACTTCCCTGAATTTTACTAATACGCTTAGCTCGCTCACATTCCCAAGCACTCACAGGATAAGTTTTATTCCAAGCATTCATTAATTGGCGCTGCTGCTTACTCATTTTATAATGGTCATAAAAACTATCCATGTATAAGTAAGTACGCGCAATAACACCACGACTTGCTACTGGGGGCTCCGCTTTACTGTTTTCAATTTTCATGGCACAGCTACCAAAACTGTTTTTAATATCGCCTAACATCACAAAATTATAATTACGGCGACTAGCGTTAACGGAGCCAATAGCTGGGTATAAGTTATACATATCTGCTTGCATATAACGATACTCTTCATTGGCTTTTTCAGCACAACGTCGTCCTTTATAAGCCTCCCCCTTACTGGTCACACAAATTGGGTTACCAGTACGCCATTCGCTAAAGTTACGACCAAAGTTCTCTGCAGGTACGACATGTTCCCACTCGACGCGTTTTGCTCTTTTTTGATACTTGTCACTTTCAAAACCATTAGGTGGAATAATGTTTTTCTTACTATCAAACTCAGCTTCACAATATAAGGTGTGACGATCTTGAGAAGTTAAATAAATCTCTTTTTCCAGTTTCTTCTTTGCGCTGGAAAAAGACTGTATTTGTGTATTTGCTGCGTGAAGTGATAAAGAGAGTGGCAACATGGATAAAATAAGAAGTGATTTGATAATTATATTCCCTTATAAAAAAGGGCCTATTATCTACTGTAATATGCATGAAAAACAAGCAATTAAGAGGAATAAAAAAGAATTAATTAAATTATAATGAACAGCATTCAGCATAGTCAAAGTAGATAAAAATAACGGTCGTTTTTAAATATAAAAATCAACCAAATCATCTTCTTTGATGAAACTTATTCAAGGCTTTTATGGTTTCTATCAAAAATTAATTATTAATATTCATTTTTCGAAAATCTACTTTGTTATATCGGAGTTTCTTCGCTAATATCGAGGTTATTAATGTAATTTTTTTAAAGCAACCATAGAGACAACTTTTGAACGATATACCTACAAGTGCACTATTTATTAGCTTAGTCATTTTAATCATCATTTCGGCTTATTTTTCAAGCTCTGAAACCAGTATGATGTCTTTGAATCGCTACCGCTTACGCCACTTAGCTGAAGATAAAAATAAAACTGCTCTACGTGTTGAAAAGTTATTAAATAAACCAGATAAACTCATCGGGTTAATTTTGATTGGTAATAACTTAGTGAACATTTTAGCATCAGCGATTGCCACCATTATCGGACAACGTTTATTTGGCGATGCCGGTATTGCTATCGCAACGGGTGTATTAACCTTTGTGATACTAATTTTTGCAGAAGTCACACCAAAAACACTAGCTGTTTTATACCCTGAAAAAATAGCTTTCCCAAGTTCAGTATTGCTTGCACCATTACAAAAACTGCTCAGTCCGTTTGTTTGGTGTATTAATGGTATATCTAATGGTCTTTTAAGAATATTTGGTATTAATGTTAATGAACAAAGTGATAACGCCCTTTCAAGTGATGAATTAAGGTCAGTGGTGAATGAAGCAGGTTCAATGATCCCAGAGCATCACCAACAAATGCTACTAAGTATTTTAGAATTAGAAAAAGTCACTGTTGATGAAATTATGGTGCCGCGTAATGAAATTGCCGCAATCGACATTAATCAAGATTGGGAAACCATATTAAAGCAACTAAAACATCGTACTCATACCATGACTCTGCTTTATCGAGATACGATTGATGATGCCATTGGTTTTTTACATGCACGAGACTCTTTGCTTAATTTTTTGAAAGAAGATTTCTCAAAAACAACTTTATTACGAAGTGTACGTGAGTTGTACTTCATTCCTGAAGGTACTCCACTCAATACCCAATTAATAAAATTCCAACAAAATAAAGAACGTATGGGTTTAGTAGTTGATGAATACGGTGATATTCAAGGCCTAGTAACCTTAGCTGATATTCTTGAAGAGATTGTAGGTGACTTCACTACAACGCATGAACCACATAGTTCTGAAGAGATACACAAACAGCAAGATGATAGTTACATTATTGAAGGTAGTATTGGCATACGAGACCTCAATAAAGAGATGGGCTGGTCATTACCTACCGATGGTCCGCGTACATTAAATGGATTAATTCTAGAGCACTTAGAGACCATTCCAACTTCAGCCGTGAGTACTCGAATTTGTGGTTACCCAATGGAAATAATGGAAGTGGAAAATAACATGGTTAAGTTAGTTAAAATTCTGCCTGCACTGTATACGGAAGAAAACCCATAAATAGATAAATCAAACGCCTCAAAAATCCATTACATCATAGCTAACCACTTTAGTTGCGGTTAGCTATGACAATTATCCACAATTCAAACATCAAGTCCTCTACGGTAATATTTATTACTTAAACACTAACCAATGATATTAATACGACTCCTTTAAAACATTAAACAATCCATATTAGTAATATCAAACGTTCAATTCTTAATAAGACATCTTCAAAAATCACTATCAATATTCTTGATAGTGATAATAAAAACTATCAAATATTCTTCTTTAGCTAATCGTCGTATTGTTTTTATAGCGAATCAACAACGCTATTTAAACATTTTATTCACACATACTTCGGAGGCTTAGTGATTGAATATGAATCAACCCACTAGCAGCATAAATGAAAATACGATCAAACAAATGCCATTAGCCTCGCCTTTATTAGAGGTGAGTCAATATGGATTACATAAAATTAATAAAAGCATACGGCACTCTTTTGGTCTATCAGTGTTTGCCGGGATATTCATCGCCATTGCTTTTGTTTTTTACGTTACCGTTACAACCGGATCAGACACCTCATCCTGGGGATTAACCAGACTAGCAGGCGGTATTGCTTTTAGCCTTGGCCTTATATTAGTCGTTGTCTGCGGCGCAGAACTCTTTACTAGTACCTTATTAAGTAGTGTTGCTTGGGCACAAGGTAAACTCAATAGTAAACAGCTATTAGCTTGTTGGGGGCGTGTTTATATCGGTAACTTTGTAGGGGCAATGTTAATTCTGCTATTAGTCGTCGGTGGCAAAATGTACCTACTTGATAGTGGCCAATGGGGATTAAGTGTACTCAAGCTTGCACAACATAAAATTCATCATACTTGGTTAGAGGCCTTCTCATTAGGAGTGTTATGTAACCTATTAGTTTGCCTAGGGATTTGGATGACATTCAGCAGCAAAGATATGTTAACTAAATCACTACTACTGATCCTGCCCGTTGCAATGTTTGTTAGCAGTGGTTTTGAACATAGCATTGCAAATTTATTCATGGTGCCTTTAGGTATTGTTTTACAAAACACCGTCTCCCCTGAATACCTTCTATCACTGGGGTATAACGTCAATAGTTTCGCCGACCTAACCGTGAGTCACTTTGTTACCAGCAACCTCATTCCAGTAACACTTGGCAATATCGTAGGAGGAGGTGTCATGGTTGGCTTAGGTTATTGGTTTATTTATGACTCAGCACCACAAACTTTAATCAAAACAGACACTTCGATCGAACAGCATCAAGTAAACACATATACAGCTACTTCAGCAGCTATCCACCTTCCAGCACAAGGAGTTTCAATCATGAACAATTCATCACTTACACAATTAACCGTAGCTCAAATTATGGATACACAAGCACTAAAGTTAACGGCGAAACAAAGCGCGGCATCAGCTTTACTACAATTATCAACACACAAGGTACGTGGCGCGGTGGTCGTTAATACAGAAAATAATTTAATAGGGTTTGTCTCAGAACAGGATTTATTACGCTCATGGTGGGCTAACGATTTCGAACTAGACAGTGAATTAACGGTAAACGATGTCATGCAAACTGAAGTGCTTAGTGTCACCCCCGAACAAAGCGTGTCTGAACTCATTGAGTTTATGACTGTGGATAAAACGGTTCTTTACCCTGTCAGTGACTCAGGAGTGTTACTGTCTAGTCAATATTTAGATTATAAACAACGCCTCAACAAAGCAGCGGCTAAACGCCCCTCTATTTATCCGGTGATAGACAATGGGCAAGTCGTTGCCACAATCAGTCGTCAACATATTACCGATTATTTGTTACGTGATTTTTCACCTGAAACGAATCAAGTCAACAGCACTCAATCTAATAATGAAAACGATAATCAAGCGGCTTAGTTGAAAGGTCGCTTGATAGCTAAAACTATAAAGTTAATCATAAAAATGGTTAACTTTATTTTTTTTAGCATCTCGAACCAAGCGTTTTGCTTCGGTCATCACACACTCTTTTAAAGGGTTTTCACCTAACTCATTTAACCAAACAAAGGATAAGCTACGATGCATATTCAAATCAGGGGTGTCTAGAATAACTAATTCTCCATTTGCCACCTCTTGATGAACATCTAGTAAAGGCAAGCAACCTAAGTAAACACCATTTTTTACTAGCTCTTTAATCACAGCAACACTTTCATACTCTTTCCACACATCCAGTTGTTCAATTAGTCCATAAACTGCACTTTCAAAAATTCTTCTGGTTCCTGAACCATGCTCTCGCAGTATCCATCGAGCTTGCTCTAAACGAGCCAAGTTCACTTTTTGATCATTAGCATAAGGATGGTAAGGATTTGTGAAGACCACAAGATGATCATCAACAATTGCTTCTTGCATGACTCTGCTATCATCATTTCTCGCTTCAATAATACCTAATTCAAATTCATGATTTAATAGCCCTCGAATCACTTCTTCACTATTCTTAATGCTCAATTCAATACGTAACTCAGGGAAATCACTATCAATATTACTGATTAAACGCGGTAAAAGATGTTTAGCAGGAGTTTGACTTGCACATAATGATAGAGAGCCGCTAATCAGATTCTGATCTTTTAACCCCTGTTCAATTTGTTGTGCGTTTTGAATGAGTTTTCTGGCTTGTGGTCTCAACCAACGTCCCCAGTGGCTTAAGGTTAAGCGATTGCCATGACGAATAAATAAAGGTCTATCTAATAAGTTTTCAAGTTGTGCTAAAGACATGCTAACAGCAGATTGTGTCATGCATAACTCATCGGCAGCTCTACTAACCCCTTCGTTACTAGCAATAGCGTTAAAAACTTGCAGTTGTTTCAATGTATATTTCATAATCTTTCATTGATGATTGATTTGCTATCAATGTAAACTATCAATTATTTTGATACTTGATATGAAACAAGTTATACCAATTGTTTTTTACTAAAAATAAAAAAGGCTGCAAAGCAGCCTTTTAGATGATGAATGGTTAATCAGTTGAATTACAATGCTTGTAATTGTGCTTCTGATAAAGAGATATCGTCATTTTTGTTTACACCAACACCCGCATCAATGATTGCTTGTGCAATATCTTTTGCTTCTTCAAGTGAGTGCATTGCATAGGTACCACATTGGTATTCATTCAACTCAGGTATCTCATTTTGATCGGCAACGTTTAATACGTCTTGCATCGCTGCCAACCAAGCTTTACCTACTTGATCTTCACTTGGTGCGCCGATCAGGCTCATGTAAAAACCTGTGCGACAACCCATTGGTGAAATATCAATGATCTCTACTGTATCGCTATTTAAGTGATCACGCATAAACCCAGCATAAAGGTGCTCAAGTGTATGAATCCCCTTCTCTGATAAAATATCCTTATTAGGAGCGGTAAAGCGTAGGTCAAAGACAGTAATAGTATCTTTGCTTGGCGTTTGCATTGTTTTAGCAATACGCACAGCAGGTGCTTTCATGATCGTATGATCAACGGTAAAGCTATCTAATAATGGCATGGTCTTTCCTTTTTACTAAGTGACGTGTTTTATTTAATAAGTTTAATTTAAGCCTGTTATGTGAAGAATAAACGCCATAACCAGCTTGAATCTAAATTTTCTTGGCAACCTCTTAACTGTGTTGCATAACGCTTGGAACGAGCATCAACTTTTTTCGATACATTAATCAACCAAGCTTTTTGGTTATAGGTTTTATTCTTATAACCGGTCCAGCCTTCATGATAATTCAAATATTGGTTATATGCATCCCACTTCGATATACCGTTTATTTTATGGGTTTTATTAGTAAACCATCCCATAAAATCGATAGCATCACCAAAGTCGTCTCGATCCGACCAACTGTTACCAGATTCTTTTTGGTAATCCCCCCACGCAGCGTCACGTGCTTGAGCATAACCATAGGCATCACTCACTCGTCCAATCGGAATAAACCAAAAGTACTCCATTGGTGGAGCGGCATCATGTTTAAAGCTACTTTCTTGATACATCATAGCCATAGGCACATGAATAGGCGTACCCCAACGTTCATTCATCTCTTTAGAGGCGGAGTACCAGTCACGATATTCAAAAAAGATATCACAAATATTTTCTGGGTTTTCAGGAGGAGCTGTAGAGCAAGCCATTAACGATATAGGGACAAGTAAAATACTTAATTTTTTAACTAAATACATTTGATTTTATTCCCCACTTTACAGTTTTTTCGCTCATCAAAAGAGTAGAGTTATTGCGCCAGTTCACTAACTTTACAAACTAAGTAACAACGAGGTTAATCGCCATAACACTATGTTTAAAAAAGAAGTAAATAAGTGGCTTTATCTACTTCTTTAATCTTGGCTACTGTTTATTGGCATTAGCAAAATAGTTTGCTAAGAAATCAGGGAAAGACAATGTATCTGCATCTTCAATCTGCTTTTGTTTAACAATAGACTGTTGTTTTTGCTCTGCAAACTCTTGGTCAGACCAAATAGTATAAGATTGCTCAGTCAATTCAGCTTTATACTGTTTACTCAACTGTAACGCTAATGAACCATTATCCCCTTGCGTCTGTTTAATACGCTCTAAAATACGTGCTGAACTGGTATTTTCAGGGTGACTGAAACGAGGGCTAATATGTCGCATTGCATTTTGGTAGCAGTCATCACTGTTGTTTTTATCTAATAAAACCGCCATTTCCATCAGCTGAGAATTTAACCATTCTCCCCAACCTGCAATATCTAAAGTTTGCTGTGCAATCTCCAACGTTAACTGTGGATCACGACCACGTGTAACGACTTCATTAAAGTTGCTTGCGCAGGCTTTATATTCTTGCTGAGATAATTCAGGAGAATCAATGCTTGCACACCAAGTTAGGAATAAGTCTAAGAAATGTACTTGCTCTTTAGTAATGCCTAACTTACAAAATGGATTAACATCCAACGAACGGATCTCAATATACTCAATACCACGTGCTTTTAGTGCTTGAGATGGCGTTTCATTTGCAGTTTGTACGCGCTTTGCACGAATCGATGCGTATAATTCATTTTCAATTTGTAACACATTGTCATTAAGCTGTAAGTACTCACCTTCTTTTACAATTCCCATTTCAGTGAAGCTAGGATCTTTCATTGACAAAGCCTTACGCACACTGCTTAAGTAATCATCTAAACTATTATAACAAATGTTTAAGCCTGACTGAGAACTGTTGGTATAGCCTAAATCACTTAATCGTAATGAGGTACCGTAAGGTAAATAGATAGTCCCCTTACCCGTTGTTTCGAAAGATAACTTAGTCTCTTTACCTTGTAGAAAAGATTTACAAATTGCAGGCGAAGCACCAAATAAATAAGGGATGACCCAACCATAACGTAAGTAGTTACGAATCAAGCCCATATAACCTGCTGATTGTGCAGCTTGGCCTGTTAAAGGAGAGTTGTGGAGTTTAGCCCAAACATCCCAAAAATCAGCAGGGAGTGAAAAGTTATAATGCACGCCTGAGATAATCTGCATCATACTACCGTAACGATTTTTCAAACCTTGACGATAAGTTGTTTTCATTCGACCAATATTAGAAGTACCGAACTGTGCTAATTCAACGTGATCTTCAGTTTGTACATAACAAGGCATACTCATTGGCCATAAGTATTGCTCACTTGGTAAATTAACAGCCACGTGGTGATGAATATCATTTAAATAATCAAAGAGTTGATCTACACCTTTTGCAACGGGTGTAATGAACTCTAATAAACTTTCTGCAAAGTCAGTAGTGATCGAGTCATGCGTTAATGCACAACCATAAGCACTTGGGTGCTTCTCCTGAGATAACTTTCCGTCTGCATTAACACGTAATGTTTCGCGCTCTATACCGCGACCAAATTCAGTGAGACTTGTAGAGTATTTGCTGAGGATAGTGATACGCTGTTGAAAATTGTTAGCCAAAAGTAAGCCCCTGAGTAATTTTTAGAGCGCTAACTTTACCACTGAACTTCATTGAACTAAATAAGGATTTTCTTAAACTAACCAGTAAAATTCAGAACATGAACATTTGTTCCAATAAAGCCGCTATTTATGGCCTTCTTTATATTATTTTATCTACCGAAAAAAGTATTTCTAATGCTAAAGAGTATAATTAACATTATCTAACCTCGGTTCTGATTAACGGAAGCGAGACCTTAACTATTCAATATTAAAAAATAAACAACCACATCAAAAATAGATAGCGAACACTTTTACTCAATACAATATTTAAGAAAGCGGTTGCACGTGGTAACTTTAACCACCCTGCGAATAAACAAATAACGTCACCAATAACCGGTAACCAGCTTAACAGTAAAGCAGCATTTCCCCACTTTTTACAAAAAGCGAAGGTTTGAGGATACTTTAACGCGGCTTTATCTTGCCCAAACGAAAAATAATAGCCCAAAAAGTAAGTGGTTACTGCGCCTAGGCTATTACCAAGTGTAACGGCGAAGAAATATCCCCACTTTACACTCAATGTTTGTTTCAGATAATAAACAAACAAAACTTCTGAGCCACCGGGAAATAACGTCGAAGAGATAAAACCACTACTAAATAGCAGCCAGTAATCATTCATTAACCTTGATAACTCCAATTGATTAAGCAACAAAAAAGGCCACTATGATGAAGTGGCCTTAGAGATTAAACTATATTAAGAGAATGTGTTAACCAACAATCGCTAACAACACACCTGCTGCAACAGCACTACCTAGTACACCTGCAACATTGGGTCCCATGGCATGCATTAATAGGAAATTATGAGGATTAGCTTCTAACCCTACTTTATTCGCTACACGAGCAGCCATTGGAACCGCAGAAACACCGGCCGCACCAATTAGAGGATTGATTGGACTTTTCGAGAAACGCCCCATCCCTTTTGCCATTAAGACTCCTGATGCAGTACCGATTGAAAAGGCAATTGCGCCCAAGCCTAAAATACCCAATGTTTCTAAATTTAAGAACTTATCTGCAGACAGTTTAGAGCCAACGCCTAAGCCTAAGAAAATAGTCACAATGTTAATCAGCTCGTTTTGTGCCGTAGAACTTAAACGATCAACCACACCAGATTCACGCATCAAATTACCTAAACAAAACATGCCTACTAGAGGCGTAGCCGCAGGTAAAAATAGAATGGTCATAAACAATACGGCCAGCGGAAAAATAATTTTTTCCTTCTTACTCACTGGACGTAACTGTTCCATTTTAATCTCACGCTCTGCAGGTGTTGTTAGCGCACGCATAATTGGCGGTTGGATAATAGGAACCAATGCCATGTATGAATAAGCTGCTACCGCGATTGCGCCCAATAGATCAGGTGCAAGTTTAGAAGCTAAGAAAATAGCCGTTGGTCCATCAGCCCCACCAATAATGGCAATCGCCGATGCATCCGCTAAGCTAAACTCGAATCCAGGCACCAAGTTTAATAAAATAGCGCCAAATAATGTCGCAAAAATACCAAACTGCGCCGCAGCCCCTAAGAACAAAGTCTTAGGATTCGCAATTAGCGCTCCAAAATCAGTTAAAGCCCCTACACCCATGAAGATGATTAATGGGAAAATCCCTGTTTCAATCCCAATATGGTAAATGTAATAAAGCATGCCACCTTCATCATTAAAACCAGCATTAGGGATATTCGCTAAAATAGCGCCAAACCCAATAGGTAATAATAATAAAGGTTCAAATTTACGAGCAATGGCTAGGTACAATAACAAAGCCCCTACAGCCATCATCACTAACTCAGGCCACTGGAAGTTCGCTATCCCAGTATCTGCCCATAGTGTCATTAATCCATTCACGTTATCTTCCTTAACCTATTAAGAACAATGATTCGCCTACAGTAACCGCATCACCTTCACGGATATTCACTGCTTGTACTGTGCCTGATTTAGGCGCACGTATCTCGGTTTCCATTTTCATCGCTTCCATGATTAATAAAACGTCACCTTCATTAACCTGATCACCGACCTTCGACAATACTTTAAAAATATTACCCGCTAAAGGTGCCGGTACATCTTCGCCTTCTCCAGTTGTAGCAACAGGGGCTACTGGAGCCGCACCTGATGTTGTTGCTTGAAGTGCTGCACCATTAGCTTTAACTGGCGCAATACCATCAATACTCCCCTCAGGGCCAACTTGTACTGTGTATAATTGACCATCAACAGAAACAGAATAAGCTTCAGGCTCTTTAGCAGCCGATGCAACCACCATATCATCAGCACTTGGTACAGGTTCAAAGGCATCTGGATTATTACGGTTTTCTAGGAATTTTAAGCCAATCTCAGGAAATAGCGCAAAGATCAATGCATCATCTACTTCATTTTCAGCAATTTTAATGCCTTTCTCTGCCGCTAACTTTTTGAATTCCGCTTCAATAGAGGCCATTTCTGGTGCGATATTATCAGCAGGGCGACAAGTGATTGCACTTGCCCCATCTAATACTTTCGCTTGCAGTTCAGTATTAACAGGGGCAGGTGTTGAACCATACTCACCTTTTAATACACCAGCCGTTTCTTTAGTGATGTTTTTGTAGCGTTCACCCATTAATACGTTAATGACTGACTGCGTACCTACAATTTGCGAAGTAGGTGTTACTAATGGAATAAAACCAAGATCTTCACGAACACGTGGAATCTCTTTTAATACTTCATCCATTTTATCACCAGCACCTTGCTGTTTAAGCTGGCTTTCCATGTTGGTTAACATGCCACCCGGTACTTGCGCCAATAAAATACGAGGATCAACCCCTTTTAATTCACCTTCAAATTTAACGTATTTTTTACGTACTTCACGGAAGTAAGATGAGATATCTTCTAATTGATGCAGATCTAAGCCTGTATCACGTGCAGTTCCTTCCACAATTGAAACTAATGTTTCTGTTGGTGAATGGCCGTAAGTCATACTCATTGATGAGATAGCCGTATCGATAATATCAACACCAGAATCGATCGCTTTTTGTTGTGTTGCAACACTTAGACCAGTGGTTGCGTGACAATGTAATGCTAATGGAATGTCAGTACAGGCTTTAATTTTTGTTACTAGCTCTTCTGCAACATAAGGCTTTAATAAACCAGCCATATCTTTAATACAGATAGAGTGGGAGCCCATATCCTCAAGGCGTTTTGCCATGTCCACCCAACCATCGATAGTATGCACAGGGCTAGTAGTATATGACAGAGTACCTTGTGCATGTGCACCAACTTCAATTGCAGATTTAATCGCAGTATCAAAGTTACGAAGATCGTTCATCGCATCAAAAATACGGAAAACATCTACACCATTAGTATGTGCGCGCTCAACAAATTTTTGCACAACATCGTCAGCATAGTGACGGTAACCTAATAAGTTTTGTGCTCTTAATAACATTTGTTGTGGTGTATTAGGCATCGCAGCTTTGAGTGCGCGAATACGATCCCAAGGATCTTCACCTAAATAACGAATACATGAATCAAAAGTAGCGCCACCCCACGTCTCTAAAGACCAGTAACCTACTTTATCTAGTTTCTCTGCAATGGGTAGCATATCGTCAATGCGCATGCGTGTTGCAAATAATGATTGGTGTGCATCACGTAACACAACTTCTGTGATTGCTAGAGGCTTAGACATATTCACTTGCTCCTTTATTAATTTCTTGTCCATTATGCTGATTGTGCTTTACGGTATTGTTGCACTGCTGAAGTAATAGCAGCAATGACTTGTGGGTTAACCTGAGTGTCACTCGCTGTAGGAACAGCTGGTGCTTTTCTTTGCGGAGTTGCAACAGGTTTATCTGCAGGGATGTATTTCGCCATTAACGTAATACAAATAAATAATAACCCTAAAAACAAATAAACAAATGCCATACCAAGACCCAGTAACATTAAAGCAGTAACTAAAGAGCCTGAAATATCCATAGACGTATCCTTATCCTTTTATAAATATCCAACTTAACTGCTAACAACTACAAAAGTGAATATTTATTCAATAAATGTATTTTTCATGTTGCAATAAAGTGGACTTTGAATACCTGCCAGAAAGTGTTCCGATTTAGTAATAATGAATCAACAATAAGTTATTTAATTGAATTAACTTATTAATATATATCACTATTAATAAAATATTATCTGGCAGCAGTTTATTGTACTGGTTTGACCTATAAAATGAAAGTGAGCGAAGTTGACCAACTAGGCAGAGTTGAGATTTAAAACCCACTATTTAATGTTATTTCTATCCATTTTGTGCTTTCAATTTCCTATACAAAACATGACTTAATTTGCAATTAAACTAAATAAACATGCAGCATCACTAAATAAAAAATAGACAGAAAAATAAACGGCATAAAAGAACTTAAATAATTTATTAAAAACATCAAAAAGTATAAATAATATAAATAAAGACAGGCAGTTTAATCATAAAGAACAAATGAATTATAATTCAAGGTTATTGAATAAATATAATGATAGGTATTAGGGATAACAACATAATCAAAGAAATGGTGCGGGTGAAGGGATTCGAACCCCTGACCGCCTGGTTCGTAGCCAGGTACTCTATCCAGCTGAGCTACACCCGCATTGGTGTTTAATATTATTGGGAATAATATTAATAAAGCTCTAAAAACAAAAAAACTTACCTAAGGTAAGCCTTTAAAGAATGGTGCGGGTGAAGGGATTCGAACCCCTGACCGCCTGGTTCGTAGCCAGGTACTCTATCCAGCTGAGCTACACCCGCCG
>NZ_JAPNXS010000010.1:35500-156083 GCF_030397575.1 Psychromonas sp. 14N.309.X.WAT.B.A12
CTAAAAAACACAAAAACCAAAATACTGCAGGCTAAAGCCAGCGCCCCTTAAAAGATGTGTCGTAACTTTCGTAAATATCGATAAAGCATAAAGCCAATGTGCGCGTCATCGCATGCGGATATTAATGGCTTTAGAGTTAACGAAGCGACAAGTATTTACAGAATCAAAATACTAAAAAACACAAAAGCAAAACACTGCAGGCTAAAGCCAGCGCCCCTTAAAAGATGTATCGTAACTTTCGTAAATATCGATAAAACATAAAACATAAAACCAAAATACTGCAGGCAAAAGCCCACATATCTTAAAAAATGTGTCGTAACTTTTTAAATATCGATAAAAGTATTAAGTCAAAATAGCTTTCGTATTATCCACCTACAAACGTAAACAAGTCGTATTAGACTGAACGAAGTGGCAAATATTCACAACATTAAAAGCAATACACAAACAAACCTAAAAAAACCAACAGGCATAAAAAAAGAGCTAATTAGCTCTTCTTTTCAACATCATGTTTATTACTGTTAATAGCGGCTATTAGCCTCTATACAAAAAATTAACAACTAACAAGTTAACTTGCGGTTGCGTTCTTTTCTGCTTGAATACGCATGTAGATCTCTTCACGATGTACAGATACATCTTTTGGCGCATTAACACCAACGCGTACTTGGTTACCTTTAACGCCTAATACAGTCACAGTCACGTTGTCACCGATCATTAGTGTTTCGCCAACACGGCGGGTCAAAATTAGCATATTTAAGCTCCTAAATTATTCGATTGAATATAATGATTAATCAGTATGGCTCATAACACAGTAAAAACGCTATTTATTTACTGTGTTATCGCATAGTTTTATTTTTCTTGCTTTGGTTCACTCTCAAGCTCAAATGCTTTGTGTAAAGCACGTACAGCCAATTCTAAGTATTTACTATCTACTAATACTGAGATTTTAATTTCAGAAGTAGCAATTTGATGCATATTGATTCCTTCAGCACCCAATGTTTCAAACATTTTTTGTGCTACACCAGGGTGGTTCCACATACCCACACCAACAATAGACACTTTGGCAATCTCGTTATTACCTTGTACTGAATCGGCACTTAACTTAGTACAAACTTCATTTAATAGCTTAGTTGCTTCAGCATAATCATCACGATGTACAGTAAAAGTAAAATCAGTTTTACCATCACCTAATGTATTTTGCACAATCATATCGATATCGATATTAGCAGCACCAATAGGTGAAAGGATTTGAGCAGCAATGGTTGGTTGATCAGGCACACCAGATAAAGTTAAACGCGCTTCATCACGGTTGAATGCGATGCCAGAGATAACAGGAGATTCCATTTTATTTTCCTCATAACTAATTAACGTACCACCACCATCTTTAAAACTAGAAAGTACACGTAGTGGCACGTTGTATTTTCCTGCAAATTCTACAGAACGAATCTGTAATACCTTAGCACCTAGACTCGCCATTTCTAACATCTCTTCGAAAGTGATGCTATCAAGACGACGTGCATTTGGCTCAACACGAGGGTCAGTAGTATATACACCATCAACATCAGTATAGATCTGACATTCATCGGCTTTTAATGCTGCTGCAATTGCCACGGCTGAAGTATCACTACCCCCACGACCTAATGTTGTGATGTTGTTATCTTCACTACGGCCTTGGAAACCAGCAACCACAACCACCCTACCCGCTTTTAAATGCTTCTGAAGGTTCTCAGTTTCAACATTTAAAATACGTGCTTTAGAGTGACTCGCATCAGTTTTCATGCGAATTTGGTCGCCCGTCATCGACACTGCTTCAACATCTAGGTTATGCAACGCCATTGACAATAATGCAATCGTCGTTTGCTCACCTGTTGTTAATAGCACGTCCATTTCGCGTGCACTTGGTTTCTCAATAAACTCTTTTGCTAAGGCAATTAAACGGTTTGTTTCACCTGACATTGCAGATAAAACAACCACTACATCATGACCCGCTTCTCTTGTTGCTTTGACTTTATCTGCAACCACTTTAATACGCTCAACAGTACCAACTGAAGTACCGCCATATTTTTGAACTATCAGTGCCATCTCATTTCCTTGCTATACTCTCGGGTATAGACCCTTAATTCTTACAAACGTTCGGTTAACCAAGGGTTAACTAACGCTAATGCATCTTTTAAAGCAGCTGGGTTATTTCCGCCAGCCATCGCCATATCAGGACGACCGCCACCTTTACCACCAACAGGAACAGCAACAACATTAACTAATTCACCTGCTTTTACTTTACCAATTAGGTCTTTAGTCACACCAACCACTAGACTAACTTTATCGTCGCCTACGGTGGTAGCTAGGACAACAACACCCGATTGTAACTTGTTCTTCATCTCATCTACGCTAGTGCGTAATGATTTAGGGTCCACCCCTTCCATATGAGCAACAACGACTTTTACACCGTTAACTTCAACAGCTTGGTCTGTTAAATTAGAACCAGCTTCACTAGCAATTTTTGCTTTTAATTGTGCTAACTCTTTTTCTAGTGCTTTATTACGATCTAAAGTGCCCATGATTTTTTCACCTAGCGTGAAACTATCACCTTTTACTAGGTCACATGCTTTGGAGAATTGCTCGCGAAGGTTTTGTAGCACAACACTCGCCGCTTCACCGACAGCGGCTTCAATACGACGTACACCAGCAGCAGTGCCCGCTTCAGATGTGATTAAGAATAACCCCATATCACCGGTACGTTTAGCATGCGTACCGCCACAAAGTTCAACTGAAAAGTCGCCCATTGTCACTACGCGTACCATGTCATCGTACTTTTCACCAAACAGTGCCATTGCCCCGCTTTCTTTCGCTTGCTCAATGTCCATCAATTGCGTCACAACTTCAAAGTTGTTACGAATTGCTTGGTTAACTAAATAAGTGACTTTATTTAATGTGTCATTAGACAAGGCTTCAAAGTGCGAGAAATCAAAACGTAACTTTTCAGCATCACATAATGAACCTTTTTGCGTAACATGATCACCCAAAGTTTCACGTAAGGCTGCGTGTAATAGATGCGTTGCAGAGTGGTGTAAGGCAATTGCTTTACGACGATCTGCTTCTACTTCTGCTTTTACTGTATCGCCAACTGTTAATGTACCAGCGCTTAAGTAACCGACATGTAGGAATGCATCACCTGATTTTTTAGTATCGGTTACAACAAACTTCACTTCGCCGAATGTTAGTACACCAGCATCACCTACTTGACCGCCAGATTCAGCGTAGAATGGTGTTTGCGATAAAATAACTTGAGCGTTATCACCTTCACCTAAGGTTTGTACAAACTCACCTTGTTTAATTAACGAAACCACAGTGCCTTCAGCTTCTAAAGTTTGATAACCCAGGAATTCTGTTTTATCTTCAACTTTTAAAACATCGTTATAATCTTTCCCGAAGTTGTTAGCTTGTTGAGCGCGAGTACGTTGCTCAGTCATCGCTGCATCAAAGCCATCTTGGTCGATAGTTAATTCACGCTCACGTGCAATATCAGCGGTTAAATCAGCAGGGAAACCGTAAGTATCATAAAGCTTAAACACGATATCACCAGGGATCACAGAGCCAGTTAATGCTTCTAACTCATTATCTAAAATTTGTAGGCCTCGCTCCAGTGTTTTACCGAATTGCTCTTCTTCTAAGCGTAATATCTTTTCTACAAATTCACGTTGTTTTTCAAGCTCTGGGTAAGCTTTGCCCATTTGATTAATCAACTCTTCGTACACTTTGTAGAAGAATACACCTTGAGCGCCTAGCTTATGTCCATGGCGAACAGCACGACGAATAATACGACGTAATACATAACCACGACCTTCGTTAGAAGGCATAACACCGTCACAGATTAAGAAACCACATGAACGAATATGATCAGCAACTACGCGTAAAGATTTATCTTCAAGATCTTTTGCACCCGTCACTTCCGCTACTTTCTTGATTAGACCTTGGAAAAGATCGATATCGTAGTTTGAATGGCCGTTTTGAATAATCGCAGAAATACGCTCAAGGCCCATACCTGTATCAACAGACTGCTTTGGCAAGTTTTCCATCGTACCATCGGCAAGACGGTTGTATTGCATGAATACTAGGTTCCAAATTTCAATGAAACGGTCGCCATCTTCTTCAGGTGAACCTGGAGGACCACCCCAAATATGTTCACCATGATCATAAAAAATCTCTGAACAAGGACCACAAGGACCAGTATCCCCCATTGACCAGAAATTATCTGATTCAAATTTTTTCTCAGGAGATTTATCACCGATACGAATAATTTTTTCTTCTGGTACGCCAATTTTATTGGCCCATAATGAAAATGCTTCATCGTCGCTTTCATAAACCGTCACAAGTAATTTTTCTTTTGGAATATTTAAAACTTCAGTAAGGTATTCCCATGAAAATGCGATGGCTTCTTCTTTAAAATAATCACCAAAACTAAAATTACCCAACATTTCAAAGAAAGTATGATGGCGAGCTGTGTAACCCACGTTATCTAAATCGTTATGTTTACCACCAGCACGTACACAGCGTTGGCTTGACGTAGCACGCGTATAAGCTCTTGTTTCAGAACCTAAAAAAGTATCTTTAAATTGGTTCATCCCTGCATTTGTAAATAGCAGTGTCGGGTCATTATCAGGAACAAGCGAGCTACTGCTCACTGTCTGATGCCCTTTTTTACCAAAGAAGTCCATAAATCCTTGGCGAATATCAGATGTCGATTTAGTCATGATATATTCCGTGTAAAAGTGTCGATTTAGGCTTTCTTAAAACAAGGAGGATTTAAGCCCTAAACAGATCAAAAATAAATGGAGGCTAATATATCACGGCACTGAGTGAGGTGAAAGTAGCTATAAATGCAGAGATAACAATAATTTTTTAATCAACTGGGAGTTTTTGAATAAATGAGGAAATGGCTAAGTCGCTTATCCCATTATCAAGAGGCAAAGAGTCTGTATAAACGGAATAACTAAACTGTATTACGAGTAATAATTAAAAGCATAATCTAACCTCAACAGTATAAGGCTAGATTATTGATTATATTAATATTATTCTGCGACTAAAGTCTCTACCCGATAATGACCTTGAGCATCAAGGCCTAAGGTTTCAGCTAAGAAAGGCAAACTTTGTTGCATCTCTCTTAAAAGAGTCCAAGGAGGATTAATCACAATCATACCGCTAGCCGTCATGCCATGCTCTTCAGAATCTGCTGTAATACCCAATTCAAATAATTGAATATTTTTAATTCCAGAAGCTTTTAGCGCACGTTCCATTTTATTGATAACGGCACGTTTTACTACTGGGTACCACAAGGCATAAGTGCCAGTAGCAAAACGACGATGTGCAGCAATTAAGCTTTCAACCACTTCTTCATATTCAGTTTTAATTTCATAAGAGGGATCAATCAACACCAAACCACGGCGCTCTTTAGGCGGCATATTAGCGATTAAACCTTGTAAACCATCAGTATTAGCCATTTTTATACGACGATCACCAGAGAAATTACCACGCATATTAGTAAATTCATTAGGGTGTAATTCAAATAAGAACATACGGTCATCATCGCGACGCATTTGGTTACAGATCATTGGCGATCCAGGGTATGAATTTAATTTATCCATACCATTAAATGCAATTACTTGTTCCATATAACGAGACAAAGGAGCAGGCAGATTTTTTTGTCCCCATAACTTAGCAATCCCATCTTTAAACTCACCTGTTTTTAATGACTGTTCCGAGTTTAATTGATAAGCACCACATCCAGAGTGGGTATCTAGATAACAAAATGGCTTATCTTTTTGTAATAGGTAATCAAGGATAGAAACGACTACAGTATGTTTTAGCACATCTGCATAATTCCCTGCATGGTATGAATGACGATAACTGAGCACAAAAAACTCCAAAATATAAATAAAATAACCCAGCTAGTATAAATAGTTTACCTAGTGATTGCGCTAAAAACATGTACTGAAAGAGAATAAACGCAATGGATTACTTAGCACCTTAATTAACTCACTCAACAAAGTGATTAAATAGTGTCAGAATCAATCTGCTAATTTAGTTTATATACTCTCAGCAAGGTATTATTTGTCATTCTGCTTAAGGGCATTTTATTGTTTGTATTGATCACACTAGGTGGCTCAAGCCCTATAGCTAAGTTTTATGGGGCACTTCACCTTTTAGGTGAATTTTCGGTAGTATTACAGGGGCTTTTTCCTATAAACTAGACGCTAGTAGTAGCTTGTTTTTTATGCCTAGCAGAATTGATACTAATTATGGTTTTTATTTTCTCTTGGTATCTACAACCGCAGTGAACTGACTATTTTCGCTTTTTAATAATGATAAAAAAGTGAAATAAAAAACAGCAGAACATTTGAATTAAATCATCGCTCTTTTCGAACCTTCGAACCAGCGTTAAGTCAGAAATAAAGCTGTTAATAGCCAGGGAAACGCACAGGTTTTTGAACAGCAATGAGCACAACCAATTATAGCGCTTCATGGTATTCATTAAGCGCTAACAATATTTTAAGTAAAGTCGAAATAGCGGAGCAAAAACATGTTTAACCGTAGTGTAAACAAAGTAGTCCTAGTGGGAAACCTAGGTAAAGATCCTGAAATGCGTTATACCCAAAACGGTGGCGCAGTAGCTAACTTTTCAATTGCAACCACTGAAAGTTGGAAAAATAAACAAACAGGTGAATACGAAAATAAATCTGAGTGGCACAACATTGTTGTTTTCGGTAAATTCGGCGAAATGGTAGGTCAGTACCTTAAAAAAGGTGCAAAAGTATATGTTGAAGGTAAATTACAGACTAACAAATGGCAAGGTCAAGATGGCCAAGATCGCTACAAAACAGAGATCATTGCTAACGATATCCAAATGTTAGACGCACGTAATCAAGCACCAGGTCAAGGTCAACCTTATCAAGGTGGTCAACAAGCAGGCGGTTACTCAAACCAAGCGCCACAACAAGCTGCACCTCAACAAGCTTGGGGTAATCAACCTCAACAGCCACCAGCGCAGTCTGCTCCACCACAAATGGCCCCTGCTTACCAACCGCAACAGCCACCTCAACCGACGCCACCACCAGCACCTCGTCCTGCTGCTCCGGCACCGGCGGCAAAACCAGCACCCACTGCTCCAGCAAGTTTTAACGAACCATCAATGGACTTTGACGACGATATTCCGTTTTAGGGTTGAGCCTAGAGTTAACCTCTTAACTTCAAACGCCCTTAAAACAAAAAGGGGACTGCTAAGCAGTCCCCTTTTTATTGCAATACTTTTATGCTTATAAACTTATAAAGCGGTTTCTAAAATTGTACGTGAACGTGCCAAATCAATTGTGCCGTTTTCGCCTAGTTTAGTCATCCCGTGAGCTTCTAAACTTTCCATCGCGGTGTCGACATCAGTTTGCGTTAAGTCGATTTCACTTAAAGAGACAGGTGTATTCATTGCAGAGAAGAATGCTTTTGTTTTCTCAATCGCAGCATCAATACGAGCATCATCAGTACCTTCAGTGATATTCCAGATACGCTCAGCATATTGTAGTAATTTTGCTTTTTTCTCTTCACGGCAAACTTGCATAATAGCAGGCAGAACAATGGTTAAACTACGGCCATGATCAACACCAAAATTACCAGTTAACTCATGACCTATCATATGTGTAGCCCAATCTTGAGGAACACCTACCCCAATTAAACCACTTAATGCTTGAGTCGCGGCCCACATGACATTAGTACGCGCTTCCATATCTTGTAAATCAACAATTAGTTTTGGCCCTTCTTCAACTAGTGTTAACAGAATACCTTCTGCAAAACGATCTTGAATTTTGGCATTAACTGGATACGTTAGATATTGCTCCATAACATGAACAAAAGCATCAACTACACCATTTGATGTTTGACGCTCAGAAAGGCTTAACGTAGTTTGAGGATCAAGAATTGCAAATTGCGGACGCACTAGTGGATTTTGGAATGCTAACTTATTTTTACCACGAGTCACTACAGCACCAACATTCGTTTCAGAACCTGTTGCTGGTAAGGTTAAAATACAGCCCAATGGTAATGCACTCTCTATTTTCCCTTGTTTTGCAAGGATATCCCAAGCTTCTTCACCTTTAAAATCAACAGCTGCAGCAATAAATTTAGTTCCGTCAACAACAGAACCACCGCCTACTGCTAATAAATAATCAAAGCCTTCTGCACGAATGCGTTCAACAGCCTTCATAAGCGTGTCGTACTGTGGATTTGGCTCAATACCTGAAAACTCATCCCAATTATGTTCAGCAAGTGCAGCAACAACTTGATCATAAACACCATTACCCTTGATAGAACCACCACCATAAGTTACTAATATTTTTTTATCTTTAGGAATACTATTAGTAATTGCTGCGATTTGACCTTGACCAAAATGAATCTCTGTGGTGTTTTGGTAACTGAAATTGTTCATCTATCACTCCTATTTAACAACTTAAAACAAAGTTATTTTTAATTACATTTATTCAGATTTAATCGATTACTTTTGTGTTGCACACATTAACCGTAACAATTAACAGGACAAGCAATACGACCAATATTTTAATTACGATCACCTTCATTAAAAATAAATTGCGCGCAACCTAATTGCCAGCAATTATATCTCGCATTAAAACTATAACGCAAGTATATTGTGCACAATCTAATTAACACCACTATTTAAAGGATTGAATATGTCTAATAATAAAATTGATCAGGAAGTAGATAATCAAACCTCCGATCTAGTAATAGAAAAGCAAGTTTGCTTCTCATTATATAGTGCCGCTAACGCCATTATTAGAGCTTATCGACCTATGCTAAAAGCCTTAGATCTCACCTACCCGCAATACCTAGTAATGATTGTGCTTTGGAATGATGATGGGATTAACGTTAAGGAATTAGGCCATAAACTGCATTTAGATTCAGGTACCTTGACACCATTATTAAAGCGCCTTGAAGGTAAGGAGTTATTAACTCGACAACGTGGTTTAGAAGACGAACGAGTACGTGAAATTTTTTTAACAGAGCAAGGAATTCAGTTAAAAAACTTAGCAGAAACGATACCAAATCAAATGTTATGCAAATCAAAATTACCCGTAGAAGAGCTGTTAACATTAAAAGAAAGCTGCGACAAAATGTGTGACAACTTACAAGATGAGTAACCATTTTAAACAAAATGAACAACAAGGAATATAAGATGATTAAACTTCACCACCTAAATAAATCTCGCTCCAAACGTATTATTTGGTTACTTGAAGAACTGGGCGTTGACTACAGTATTATTGCTTATCAAAGAGACAGCCAAACCTTCCTTGCACCACCAGAATTAAAGGCCATTCATCCATTAGGGAAATCACCAGTAATTGAAGATGCAGGTGTAGTGATTACTGAATCAGGCGCAATTACAGAATATCTCATTAATAAATATTCTAATGGGCGTCTAGCACCGAAAAAAGATACAACAGATGACATAGAGTACAGCCAATGGATTCATTTTGCCGAAAGCTCTGCTATTTTACCTTTATTATTAAAGATGTTTGTTAACAAGGATGGCTGTGAAACAAACTTTCTAGGTGACTATGCTGATACAGAAACCTTCAAAGTGCTCAGTTACTTTAATAATTCACTAGCTGGTAAGCGTTATTTAGTGGCAGATAAGTTAACTGGAGCCGATATCATGATGTCTTTTATCGTGGAATTAGTGGCAAATAGCGGTCAACTCGCTAACTTTCCACATATTCAAACCTACGCGAAGCAACTGGCAACTCACAGTGCATTTCATAAAGCAGAAAACATTGAATTAAATCATTAATTAATTGTGTAACTGAGTAATTGAAATACATAAAGATGTAAAGCGCGTAAACCACGTTTTACATCTCGCCTTCTCGAAAGGCTATCCTACAGCGTGATCCCCTATTCCATACACGTATGGTTAATTTAAATTAACAATGACTAAAGCGCCATCGTTGAAGCCACTTCCAAAATTTTTGAATTATTCATCAAATAAAAACCAATCATTTAACAACTAAGTTGTCACATTAACACCATACACTGTTAATTTTAAAATAAGGATAGTTTAATGAAAGGTTCTATTTCTCGCCGTGATTTCCTAATATTAACCGCTAGAGGAGCAGGTGCAGCAGTTGTTTCATACGGTTTAATGGGGTGTGCAACAGATGAAGATGAAGAAGTAGTTAGCAGCGTTAGTTTTAATCATGGTATTGCCAGTGGTGACCCCTTAGCTAATTCAATTATTCTATGGACACGCATCACCCCAGACACTGACGCAGAGCTAACTGTTTCATGGGAAGTATCAAAAGATCAAACTTTTACAGAGCTAGTTAGTACAGGTAATAGCACCACCAGTACCTCAAAAGATTATACAATAAAAGTAGATGTAGTCGGTTTAGAGGCAGATACCACATATTATTATCGCTTTATTAGTCATGGTGTTACTTCAACTATTGGAACGACTAAAACCATAAGTAATGGCTCACCCAATTCAGTTAAATTAGCTGTAATGTCTTGTGCTAACTACCCAGCAGGATATTTTAATGTCTATAACTTAGCAGCCCAACAAGAAGACTTAGATGCGGTATTACACCTAGGCGATTATATCTATGAATATGCACGAGATGAATACGCAAGTGAAAATGCTGAAGCACTCGATCGTGAAGTATTACCTGCCACAGAGCTATTTAGTCTAAGTGATTATCGTACTCGATACGCTCAATATCATAGTGATCCTGACTTACAATTATTACACAGTAAAGTGCCTTTCATTACTGTCTGGGATGATCATGAAATTGCAGATGATACTTGGCAAGATGGCGCAGGAAATCATAACGATGGAGAAGGCAGCTTCGAAGAACGAAAACTAGCAGCCTTACAAGCGTATTTTGAATGGCTTCCGATTCGTCCATGGAGCGAAGGCAATAATGAGGAAATTTATCGCCACTTTGCTTTTGGTGATCTAGTGGATCTTTATATGCTAGACACCCGTGTATTAGCTCGTGATCAACAGCTAGATTATGCTGATTATTTTGATGGTAGCATCTTCTTTGATGAAGAGACATTTAATCAAGATTTATATGAAACTGAACGGAACATGCTAGGAACAGAGCAATTACAATGGCTTGAAGATAGTGTCACAGTCAATACTGGACGATGGCAACTCCTGGGTCAACAGGTCTTAATGGGAGAGATGAAACTACCTGGTGCAATTGCATTAAATACTATGAGTACCAGTGATTATGAAGAGCTAGGTGGATTAGCACTACTTGCCGCTCGCATCGAAGCTAACGACCCTAGCTTAACAACCGCAGAGCAAACTTATTATGCAGAAAATGCAGATAAATTAACAACAGAAGTGTTAAGTCAACTCTCTTTCCCAACACTTCCCTACAATTTAGATGCTTGGGATGGTTATGCAACAGAGCGCGATAAAGTATTAGATATTTTTAATAACAATAATAAAAACTTAGTCGTGGTGGCAGGCGACACACATAATGCTTGGGCGAATAATTTGTCTAATGCAGATGGCACTATCGTAGGTGTAGAGTTCGCAGTATCATCAATTTCATCTCCAGGCCTTGAGTATTATCTAGGCATTAATGATACCGTTGTTGAAGCAACTGAAGATGGCTTTGTTTCACTGGTTGACGGGCTAGAGTACGTTAACGTTAAGGATCGTGGTTTCTTAACACTTACCTTTACTCAAGATAAGGTAGAAAGTGAATGGCACTTTGTTGATACCATTTTATCAGACCAATACCAAGAACTAACGGATCGCTCAACCGTGGCAAGTAGTTTAGCTAATAACCCAACATTGGTTTTAGCAACAGAGTAAGCTCTATAAAACAAGGCCTCATTAATTAGATAATCAATGAGGCCTTTCTCACAACCTTTTATCAAGTTGAAGTCGTTAACTCACCACGTAGGTCTGTAGTTAATAACTCTTTTACCACTTTATGGCTCAGATCTTGGCTTAATAAATAATGCAATTTAGCAATAACCGCCTCAGTAGTCATATCAATACCGCCAATCACGCCTGCTTCGCTCAACGCGTGCCCCGTTGCATAACCGTCCATGTTCACACTGCCTTTTAAGCATTGGCTACAGTTAACAATCAAAATACCGCGCTCGCTTGCTTCTTTTAATGTCTTTAGCAACTCAGGATCTTGCTGTGCATTACCTACGCCATAGGTTAATAATACTAACGCTTGCAATGGACTTTTTAATAAATTATCCAAAACTTGCCAATCTAAACCAGGAAATAGATGCAATATAGCAATCGATTGTTTCTCAATCTGGCCAATCGTTAAGCGCGTATTAACGGTGCGTTGTTTTTTACCTGCGATATTCTTAATATCAATACCCGCTTCCAATAAAACAGGGTAATTCGGTGACACAAATGCGCTAAAACCATCTGCATGTTGTTTAGTCGTTCTGTTACCTCGAAACAATTGATTATTAAAAAATAAACACACTTCATTAATCGGGTGATGTGCAGCAATATATAATGAGTTCAGTAAATTAGCTCGCGCATCTGAACGTAACTGAGATAATGGAATTTGTGAACCAGTAATGATCACAGGTTTACTTAAACTTTCAAAAATAAATGATAGTGCAGATGCCGTGTAAGACATAGTGTCGGTGCCATGCAAAATAATAAACCCATCAAAATCATGGTACTTCTGCTGGATATCATTGGCCAGTATTTGCCATGCTTGCGGGGATATATCGGCAGAATCAATTAATGGATCGTATTCGTGAATTTCAAAGTCTGGCATATCCTCATGGAAAAATTCAGGCATATTTTTAATCGTTTCCGATAAATAACCAGCCACTGGAATATAGCCATTTTTTGATGGTTTCATACCGATCGTGCCACCAGTGTAAGCAATGTAAATACGTTTTTTCTCAGCCATTAACTTCTCATTTTTGTTTCATAAAAAATAACCATCCAATAATACCTACTAACAATCAATACTAAGGATGAATTCAACACCTGAGTAGCATACTACTTATTTTTAACCTCATTATATACGCGATAACGACACAGTTAATAACACCGGAATTTACTCATAAACTCAACAGAATTAATCAGTGACCTGATAATAAAAATAAAAATAGATAAAGGAATAGCACTCAGGGCTACAAGATACACATATTTTGTCAAACACCCCAGCCTTTGCAATAGGTTAACCGAAAAATAGTACGACTAATTACCCTGCTACCCAACACTGACTTAAAATATATTTAGAAACTTACTTAACTAATGTAAAAGCTATTAGCGATGAAAAAAGAAATAACAGGTCAAATTTTAGTCAATATTATGAAAGGTTTTAAAAATTGTTGAATTACAAAAAACTAACAAAAAGTGATCAATAAGGCTTTTTTCAATGAGTTTGAAGTAAAAATTATTCACAATTGTTAATGGGATATTTCCAGACTTGTTAATACTTATTTACATGATAAAAATTCAACATTTTCAAGCATTTTGAATGCATTGACCAAGATCACATTTAGTATTAATTTGTTTATAGAATGACTTTTAACCTACTGAGAGAGATGCCATGTCAAACTTTGAATTGCTACACCAAAAGCCTAGTAAATTGTCTGAATCTATCGCTTACAAAATAACTCAGATATTGAAATTCACACTTAACCTTTTTTACGGCACTAAATATGCAAAAAGAGCCGTTATATTAGAAACGATTGCCGCAGTACCGGGTATGGTAGCAGGCATGTTTAATCACTTAAAAGCACTTCGTCGTATGCGCGATGATCAAGGCTGGGTTCGAGAGTTATTAGACGAAGCTGAGAATGAACGTATGCATTTAATGATTTTTTTAGATATTGCCAAACCTACTTGGATTGAGCGTACCTTGGTCTTATTAGGGCAAGGGGCTTTCTTATTTGTGTACACCTTCTTATACCTTTTATCCTCTAAAACAGCTCATAGAGTAGTGGGCTACTTTGAGGAAGAAGCATGCAAAAGCTATACAGAGTTTTTAGAGAAAATAGACGAAGGTGTTGTTGAAAATGTACCTGCACCTCGCATCGCTAAAGATTATTATAATTTACCAGAAGAAGCGTTATTACGTGACGTAGTACTGTGTATACGCGATGATGAAGCAAAACATCGCGACCGTAACCATGAGTTTGCTGATTCATTTGAAAACAACAATTTACCATCACATCAACGATAATCTATTAATCATAATATAAAATGAGAAGGGGCGGTAACTCCCCCCTTTTCATATCAATATTTTACTCAAAGTAGCACACACCTAACCTTCCTCTATTCTAGCGCTTCACTTATTTACGTATAATACCTCCCCCGTTAATTAAATGATCTATTTAAGTATAGATAAAATGGATGAAAGCAAGGCATTGATTACAGTAACCAGTAACTCTAATTGCAAAATCAATAACCAAACTAATATTCATTTTAACAAGTATAAATGAGTAGATAATTAGCGGAATTGGTATAATCATAACTCAATCATTAAAGAGCCAATTATGCGTATCCATGCTATTCACAAATTATACGACTTTCGATTAAGCCAAAGTACACGCCCTTTTCTTGCAAGAGGAGGAAGTATTAATCGCTGCAAACATTGCATGTTATTGCCCTATCTTTGCCTTTGCAGTATTAAACAACCAGTACTTAGCAACAGTGGCTTTTTGCTATTAATGTACGATGATGAAATATTAAAGCCTAGTAACACAGGCCGACTAATTGCTGATCTAATTATTGATACTCATGCCTATATTTGGTCTCGCACAGAACCAAACTCAGCAATGTTAAAGGTATTACAAGACACTCGTTGGTACCCTATTGTTGTATTCCCATCGGAATATGCACAAGTGGAAAGAGAAGTAATAAAGCAACATACTTTACCAAACCTCATACAAGACAAGCGCCCTCTCTTTATTTTATTAGACGGGACTTGGGCACAAGCGAAGAAAATGTTTCGTAAAAGCCCTTACTTGAATAATTTCCCAGTATTATCTTTTGCACCAGAAAAACTGTCTGAATATTTAGTACGCAAAGCAACGAAAGATAATCAATTAGCCACAGCTGAAGTAGCAGGGTTGGTCTTGGAAAGCCTAGGTGAAACTAATAACGCTAAAATCATGCACCTGTTATTTAATGCGTTTAAAGAAAACTATTTATTAGGGAAAAGCCGCCAACCACTTCCAGAGAATAATCAGCAGACACTCTTGTCATTAGCATTAAATGAATTAACATAACCACCACTTGCGTCTAGTGAGGTGTTTTTTACCCCTTAACCCTCTCATTCTATTATCTCTTTATACCCAACAAGAAAGGATTCTATGAACTACTTACATGAATTTTTAATGTTAACGCTCATTCATTTTCTCGCTGTAATCAGCCCAGGGCCTGATTTTGCTATTGTACTGAGACAAAGTATTAGCTTTGGCAGAAAAACCGCTGTTATTACAAGTTTAGGGATAGGGGCCGGTATTGCAATTCATGTTATTTACACTTTATTAGGCATAGGTTTACTCATATCACAATCAACCTATTTAATGTTATCAGCCAAAGTACTAGGAGCACTCTACCTAACCTACCTAGGTATTAACCTGTTAAGTAGTAAAGCAGCAACAAACCAATCCAGCTTAGTCGAAGCAGACAACAATAAAGAAGATCAAAAGAAAGCATTTATGATTGGGTTCATGACCAATGTATTTAATCCTAAAGCAACATTATTTTTCCTGGCTATTTTCAGCACGATAGTTAACCCTCACACGCCAATTGCTATTCAATCAATATATGGAGTATGGATTGTAGTAACAACAGCAGCGTGGTTTAGCTTAGTTTCTTTTCTATTTTCTAAAGAGAGCGTCCGTCAACGCTTCGTAAAGCAAGGACATTGGTTTGAGAGAGCAATGGGAGGGATTTTATTAATCTTTGCAGGAAAGTTATTCCTAAGCCTCATATAAAGAATATGTCGTTAGCAATTTACTCAGTAAAGCCATCTACACTTAACTTTACTGAGTATAAATAAACCACTTAACAATTAAGGAACAGGTTGCCCTTTAGACGCCACTAAAATACGGTACCATTGTTCAGTATTCATATTTAGTCTTAAGGCAGCCACAGGATCTTGTACTCGCTTAATTTTTCCTGAACCAATTAAAGCAACGGGTTTAGAAGGATGTTTTAAAATCCAAGCAAAAATAACCTGAGTAATAGAAGTTGCACCAATCTCCTTCGCAACTTCTTCTAAGGTAGTTCGTAAGCGGGCAATACGCACATTAGTTTTATTAAATACAGCACCGCCAGCTAAACATGACCAAGCCATAGGTCTAACCCTATCTTTTTGCAATTGCTCCAATACACCATTCTCAAGGCTATCAAGATTGATTGGATTGAGCTCAACTTGATTAGTAATTAAAGGGCGACTCAAACGAGATTGCAATAAATCAAATTGCATAGGTGTGAAATTTGAAACACCAAAATGAGCTACTTTTCCAGAATTTTCAAGCTCAGTAAAAGCTGCTTGAACTTGGTCGGCCACCATTAAAAAATCAGGTCTATGTATTAACAATGCATCTAATTGCTCCACGCCTAATTGACGTAAAGAATTATCAACAGAAGTCAGTATTGCAGACTTACTAGAATCATAATGTGAAACACGCTTTTCAGACGGAGAGTCAGGGATACTATTAATGCCAAATTTAGAAATTATCTGAATTTTATCTCGTATTCCTGGATCTAACTTGAGAGCCTCACCAAGCAACGTTTCACTATTTTTATATATAGCTGCCGTATCTATTGTAGTAATACCAAGCTCAACATGTTGCTTCATAAACGTTAAACGAGCTTGTTTTGACATTCCCCAACTGTCTAAACGCCAATATCCTTGTATTAACTTAGAAAAAGAAGGTCCTTCCGGTGCCATCACTACCTTTTCTACGAAACTCATAAAATACTCCGTTACTAATATGGTTGAATCCCTTTAAAGGGATATCCGATCAAATTGATCTATCCAAGGTTTTTAAAATGAAAAAGTGAGAACTACAAAATAAGCATTTAATTATCATATTTTAATAAAAATATTTATATCACGTTCTTCAAAGTATATCTAATTGAGTAGGGAGCTAAATGTTAAAAGTGAGGGCTTTATACACATAAAAAGAAAAGAAGGGGTAATCATCTTTTCTAGTATTAACCAAAGAATATTAATTCTTTACTAGTTGTTCTTTTTACAAAATTTACAATGAAAAAGTAAGCTATTTTAACAAATACATAGACCAGTTAATTAATATTGCTAATGCTAGCTTAAAGCTGAATCCAATAATGGGTTGTTGGTATTTATATAATCATAAGGCATAAAAAAACTGCTTACCTGTTTTCACAAATAAGCAGTTTTATTGTTTATTAAAATACCAGTATTAATTTTGTCTATAACAAAAAGAGGACTGTATTTAATAAAGCTAAATTAGAATGTTACAGCCATACCAGCACCGTAACCTAATTCTGAATCGTCAGAATCATCGCCACCAAGTTCAGCGTAAACAGTTACATTGCTGTTAAATGCGTATGCAGCATTTACAAAGTATGTATTTAATTTATCTTCATCACCGTCAACATCTAGAAGAGAATAACCACCAGAGTATGTTACTTTGTCAACTGTGTATGCAGCAGCTAAACCGAATGCAGTGCTGTCTTCAGCAGAAGTGTACCCATCAAGGCTACTTACAGATGCTGCAAGTGCTAAATCATCCATTGTGTAACGTGCTTCTAAAAGAACAGAAGTAGCGCTTGCATCAGCATCATCAGCTTTACCTAAGTAAGCAGTTAAGTCTAATTCGTCAATACGTACGCCTAATCGAGCATCAATAGACTCTACATCATCAGAAGCTGCATTCTCATTTAATAGGTAAGAAATACCAAAGTAGTAATTACCGTTATCAACAACGTATTTCACTACTTGCTTACCATCTGTTGCAACACCAGCGTAACCGCTGTTGATACCAAATGCGTAATCGTTAGCAATACCGATATCATCAGCAATAGTGTATTGTTGACCGATAGTTACTGTACCAAACTGTGTAAAGCTTAAACCAACAAACGCTTCATCAAGATCGATGTTGTTTGTAGATCCAGTTTCATCTTCACCAGTTACAGAGATTTTAGCAATCGCAGATAAACTATCGCTAAGTACGTAACCAGCTTGAACACCGAAATCTGCATCATCAAGATGAATCATTTTAGGTGCGTCATCTTCAGTACCTTTGTTAGCCTGAATTTCTACATCACCAAAAAGATCTAAAGTTACGCCGTCAGCTTCATAAACTGTTGCACTGTGTGCTGCTGTTGCTGCGAATAGAGAAGTCAGCATTGTTGCTAAGATTGTTTTTTTCATTTTCCATCACCTTGTGGCTATTAATTTAATTGAGTCCTTTGAATACTTAAGTCGTGTAATGTTAACAACGTATTACAGTTCTTTAAGCGCAAAATAAAATTACCACACAATTCTCAAGGCTGAAATAGCAAACACACTTATATGACGAGACGTCACAAATAAATTGATAAAAAAGAAAGTTAATGTGATGAAGATCTCATAAATTTACAAAATTGAAATGCTAAATAAGTGTTAAATCCTTCATTTTTCCGTTTTTTACAAAAAAAAACAGATTAAATATTGAACTTTTTAAGATTTTTAATATCTCTGTTTTTTAAATCAAAGCAAATAAGTAAAACTTAACTCAGCTTTTCACCTAATCAGCGCTCAATCATAAATAATATTAAAAGTATTCACAGGGTTAAGTAAAACCAAATCGCACCTCGAGTTTATTCGTTTAGACTAATTTAGTATTAACCTTGTGTTGGTATTGAACCGTCAAAACAAGAATAAATCGACGACACAATCTTTGGCAGTAGTAAAATTTTCTAATTAATCAAACGTACTTACTAAGTATTATCCTCTTTTTATTTAGCAGGTGGGAGTAAAGGGAGTGGTCGATTTAAAAATGAAGATGGAATTATAAAAATGAAACTATACAGTGAAGGGTTATCGGGAAAAGAAATATCTATTATCTAATCCCAATTTATACAATAAATATTTAATAATAATTAAAAACCGTAGCGCACGCCTAAAGCGACATCGACACCAAATTCAAAATCGTCATCGTTATTATGTTTATCTTGAAAAGCGAGGTCAGGTGCAACTTGACCATAAACATCCCAATTTTTTGCAAAAGGAATTGATGCACCTAGCGGCACTCGAACAGCATAAGAGTTGTCATAATCATGATGATGATCATCCCAGTTAATGGCACCACCGACACCAACATACCAATTAACAGGAACATCGGAGTTAAATGTTCCTTGCTTCAAGAGATAATCTGCAGACACCCCATCATTACCTATGAAGGCATTAATTGTGTTATTAAATTGCGCCGTCACACCGAAACCTTGATCAAAAGCGACACCAGCTTTGATACTTCCAGGGGCCGCTAATGCAGGGCTAAATAAAGTTGCAATTAACAGGGAACCGGCGAACGTTTTAGCTGTTTTATTCATTTTTTTACCTTAATTATTTCTTATATTGATCAATTTTTTTAAAAGTAATATCTCAATGAATGAATACTAATTTAGCATTTCCTTCATTTACATCTATCAAGACTTATATAGATACCTTCTAATCAAAATAGTTCATTGAAAATAAAAGCTAAAACGTTTGTGATGGAAGAAAGACTAAGTAAAGTGGCTTAAAATCTAGCGCGTTTGAAATTATCTTGCCTATTAAATATTTATCCAATATGACGAACTTTCTAATATGGTTGGTAATAGATGGAGCAGCAAAAAAGCGAGGCTTTATGCCTGAGCAGTCTGTTTGCCGGCAGCTTAGTGTCAGAGCGATCCTTTAAGGTCAAACCATTGATAGAAACCTTATATCCCTAAAATGCAAAAAGCCTGTAACACAATCAAGTATTACAGGCTTTTCTAATGTGGTCGGCGATAGAGGAGCGAACAAGCGACAGCTTGGGGACTGAGCGATCGTTTAAGGTCAAACCATTGATAGAAACCTTATATCCCTAAAATGCAAAAAGCCTGTAACACAATCATGTATTACAGGCTTTTCTAATGTGGTCGGCGATAGAGGAGCGAACAAGCGGCAGCTTGGGGACTGAGCGATCGTTTAAGGTCAAACCATTGATAGAAACCTTATATCCCTAAAATGCAAAAAGCCTGTAACACAATCAAGTATTACAGGCTTTTCTAGTGTGGTCGGTGATAGAGGATTCGAACCTCTGACCCTCTGGTCCCAAACCAGATGCGCTACCAAGCTGCGCTAATCACCGAGTATCTGTTTTACATCAAGAAAAGATGGGGCGAATGACGGGGTTTGAACCCGCGACAACCGGAATCACAATCCGGGGCTCTACCAACTGAGCTACATCCGCCACTAATAACCTAAAGACTTTATTTACTTCCGAGCTTTCTTTTAAAACAATTGCTCTCGAAGTAATGGCGCACCCGACAGGAGTCGAACCTGTGGCCTTTGCCTCCGGAGGGCAACGCTCTATCCAGCTGAGCTACGGATGCTCACGTCTTTAGCGTGGCGCGGATAATACTGAACCCAACAAAAGCTGTCTAGTCTTTTTTATAGTTTTTTTAATAAAATAGGTTTACTTGCTCAATAGATGTACAATTCGTTTGAAAAACAAAAAAATCAGCCTTTTCTTCATTAATTCAAAGCTTTTATCAATTTTCAGATATACTTTCACTAATTGCCTTACAAAGAGTTTCATATATGACATTAGACCCAAATTTAGATCGCGAATCACAAACTTACGAACATCCCGTACCTAGCCGTGAATTCATTTTACAATTTATCGAAAAACATGGAAAACCAATCACACGTGATGCTTTATTCAAAGCATTCTCATTATCAAGTGATGAAGAAGCGGAAGGATTACGTCGCCGCTTAAAAGCAATGGAACGAGATGGCCAGTTAGTTTGGTGTCGAAATGCGACCTATGGGTTACCGGACAAATTAGACCTGTCAACAGGAGTCGTTATTGGCCATAAAGATGGCTTCGGTTTTCTAAAAACCGCAGATGACGGCAAAGACCTGTTTTTACCTAATCACCAAATGCGTTTTTTATTCCACGGAGATACTATTTTAGCGCAGCCTGTCAAAGTAGATTCACGTGGCCGCACTGAAGCACGCTTTGTACGTTTACTAGAAGCTCGCAAAGAAACTATCGTTGGCCGCTATTTTGTTGAAGATGGTATGGGGTCAGTGGTACCTGACGATTCTCGTATTAATCAAGAGATCTTAATCAGCAAAGAAAACAATGGCGGAGCAAGACACGGGCAAATAGTTGTTGTTGAAATAGTACAACGCCCTAAAGCTCGCTTTTTAGCAACAGGTAAAATCACTGAAGTACTTGGTCAAGATATGGAACCAGGGATGGAAGTTGAAATTGCACTACGCACTCATGATATTCCACACGAATGGCCAGCTGGGTTAGATAAAGAAATTGCTCACTATGGTGAATTTGTCCCTGAAGAAGCTAAGAAAGGACGTGTAGACTTACGAGATTTACCTTTAGTCACCATTGATGGTGAAGATGCTCGCGACTTCGATGATGCTGTATTTTGTCAAAAAGAGCCTAATGGCGGCTGGCGCTTATGGGTTGCAATTGCCGATGTAAGTTATTACGTTCGTAAAGACACTATATTAGATAAAGAAGCGGTTAATCGTGGTAACTCAGTTTACTTCCCAGACCAAGTGATCCCAATGTTACCGGAAGTATTGTCTAACGGCTTATGTTCCCTAAACCCAAAAGTAGATCGCCTGTGTATGGTCAGTGAAATGGTTATCTCTAAAGATGGGCATTTAACAGACTATAAATTCTATGAAGCAGTGATGAATTCACATGCACGTTTCACCTATACTAAAGTCGCTTCTATTTTAGAAGGTGATCAAGACTTACGTGAGCAGTACAAACCATTAGTGCCACACTTAGAAGAGCTTGAGAACCTATATAAAGCCTTTAAAAAAGCGCGCCATATACGTGGTGGTATGGAGTTTGAAACATTAGAAGTACGCTTTTTATTCAACGAAGCGCGTAAAATTGATTCAATTGTACCGTTAGTCCGTAACGATGCACATAAAATCATTGAAGAATGTATGATTCAAGCTAACGTTGCTTCAGCTCGTTTCATTGGTTCTGCCGATGCTGCTGCTTTATTCCGTGTTCATGAAACACCAAGCGAAGAAAAGCTAGCTAACTTTCGTTCATTTTTAGGTGAATTAGGCTTAACCTTACAAGGCGGTGAAAAACCTGCTCCACGTGATTATGCCAACTTAGCAGAGAGCTTTGCCGAGCGTGATGATAAAGAATTACTGCAGACGATGTTACTTCGTTCAATGAAACAAGCTGTCTACCAAGGCGATAATTTAGGGCACTTTGGTTTAGCATTAGAAGAGTACGCGCATTTCACCTCTCCTATTCGTCGTTACCCTGACCTTATCCTACACCGTGCGATCAAATACTTAGTGGCACACCAAGAAAATAATCAATTAAAAGCAAAATGGACTGAAACCGGTGGTTACAACTATCAATATGATGAAGTAAGCCAACTAGGTGAACATTGTTCGATGACAGAACGTCGCGCTGATGATGCAACACGTGATGTAGCCGACGCATTGAAATGTGAATACATGCAAGACCATATTGGCGATAAGATGGTAGGTACCATTGCCGCCGTTACTAACTTTGGTTTCTTTGTTCGCTTAAATGATATCCACATTGACGGACTAGTACATGTCACAGGGTTAATTTCCGATTACTACCAATTTGATGCAGGCAAACAAACCTTAACCGGTGAACGTACCGGCAGAGTCTACCGTATCGGTGATGTATTAGAAGTTAAAGTATTATCAGTTAACCTTGATGATAAAAAGATTGATTTTGAACTAGCCGATGAAGCGTTAGCGGGCCAACGTACGCGTGGACGTAAACCTTCAACAAAAAAATCATCAGACCGCCCTATTGATAAAAGAGCGCGCAGCAAAGCAGCACCTTCTAGTGGTAAGAAAACACCGCCACTTAGTGAACGTGAAAAGCTACAAGAGGGAGCGATAGACACTAAGAAACCTGCCGCTAAAAAAACAACGCCTAAAAAGAAACGCCCTGTGAAGCAAGGTGTAAAAAATACGTTATCTTCTAAAAAGAAAAAAACGACTAGCACTAAAAAAAGTCGCCCTGGTCGCGCAGAACGTGCACGTAACAAAGCTAAAAAATCCGATTAGACTTTTAAGACCTAATCCGTGATCAAACATATTAAATATTAGAGAAAGCAAATGAGTAAAAGTGAAATTATTTACGGTATGCATGCCGTTGATGCCTTATTAGAAAAGCAACCAGAGCGTGTTATTGAGATTTACGCATTAAAAGGACGTGATGATGAACGTTTAAATGATGTACTTAATAAAGCGAAAGAGTGGGGAGTGTCTGTTCAATTCATGCAACGTAAAGCATTAGATGAAAAATCTGATGGAGAGCAACACCAAGGTATCATGGCTAGAGTAAAAGCGATGAAAGTGCTAACAGATAACGATTTAGAGCCTATTTTAGCGAACTTGGATGTGCCACCATTTCTATTAATTTTAGATGGTGTCACCGACCCTCATAATCTAGGTGCTTGTTTACGAAGTGCAGAAGCCGCTGGTGTGCATGCCGTAATAATACCTAAAGATAACTCAGCCAGCTTAACGCCTGTTGTACGTAAAGTCGCTTGTGGTGCAGCAGAATCAATCCCATTAATCCACGTAACTAACCTAGCCCGTGCAATGCGTAACTTGCAAGATAAAGGTATTTGGATCTATGGGACGGCTGGTGAAGCTGAGCAAAGCCTTTACGATTGCAAATTAGAAAGTGGAATGGCCTTAGCAATGGGTGCAGAAGGTAAAGGCTTACGCCGTCTAACTCGTGAACATTGTGATGAGTTAATAAAACTACCCATGGCAGGTGCTGTATCGAGCCTAAACGTATCGGTAGCGACAGGCATCTGTTTATTTGAAGTGGTCCGTCAACGCCGCTAATCATCTGCATTGAAATAAACTAAAAAGGCCTAGTAATATTGTTACTTGATATTACTAGGCCTTTTTTATTACAGCCTCTTAGAACGCATATTGTAAGTTAAAACCGGTGGATAACTCGTCATTTTCAGTATCATCGGGTACGTTTTGATTATATTTATAGTTAATATCAAAGATTAAATACAATTCCTGATAGATTCTATTTTGTACTTTAAACTCACTTTCATACACACTATTTTTATGGCCTAGCTCAAAGGTCCCTTCTAAGGTTACTTGTAAGTTTTCAGTGACGATCCTTTCATAATTTAATTTAGTTCGGACAATGAATTCATTATAAGAGACTGCATCTTCACCGTCGTTTGGCTCGGCCTGCTTGTAACCAGGACCAATCTCTGTGTTAAATTTATGATTATTTTCATTAAAGAAAACATGACCATGGCCAACTGTAAAAGTATCCTCTTTTTGATAAGAAGCAGATTGACTACGCTGAATATCACTACGTAAGAACAAAGAATTAACCGGATCTAAACTATAGTTTCCTTGTAGCTGCCAACGCCAATCGTTATCAGTATCTTCATCTTCTTCATCTTCGAACTCAAATTGAATATCATTATTGATGTTGTAATCATCAGTCACGTTATAATCTAAAATTAATCGCCCTTCCGCACTTTTAGTGACATCGTTCTCTTGTTCATAATTGAAACCAAACTCCACCGCACCACTAAAACGTTTTTCCTCTTCAGTCTCAGGTTCATTACCATCAACAACATCGGTTTTAATTTTATTGGTTTGTATCGCTACATCAATATATTCGGCATCGGATATCGCATCTTTACCATTAGCCATCTTTTTAGTTTTTAATAGATCAGGCTGTTGATCAATTGAAGTTTTAATATTATCAATAGGTGAACTGGTAATACTGGCTTTCTGCAATAACTGTTTTTGTAATTGATCATTTAAACGCTGCTCTCGTTTTAAACTTTCAGCAAGATGAGATTCTTGAATGTTAACTTGATTGTCTAAGGTAGAGATTTTATCAAACAGACGCTCATTTTCAGATTGTAGATAACTTAGTTTATTTTGTTGAATTTGTTGTGCTTCTAACGCCTGTTGATTTTTTAATTTTTCAGCTTGTAATTGAGCTTTTAATGCATCAATCTCCTTTTTAGCTTGCGCTTGCGCAGCGGTTAATAATAAAGATTCAGGCTCACTTGGGGGAAGGGGCGTTTGTTGTAACACAACCACCTCAGGCTCAGCAGAAACAGGCTGTTTTTCTACTAGCTCTTCGGTATTGGGCTCGGTGTCATCTTCTTGTTCCGAGTCCAATGAAAACCACGCATCGGCACTTACTGCCATTAAGCTAGCGATTAATATGTAAATAGGTAGAGAATTCAAATAAATCGACTCTTTGATAAGTATAGAAGTTGTTATTTTAGCTTGCTTAGCTATAGATACAAACGAATACGAAAAGTTCAGCGATAAAGATTAAAATATATTAGCTTTATTGCTTGCGCAGTTTGATTGCAGAATGTACAATTTGCCGCCTTAAATCAGCCACCCTTTTTGTTCCTTGCTTCTATTTGGTACGGCTGAGCCAACTTATGAAGCTACTAACCCGTAAGGAGCGATTTTTATATGCGTCATTATGAAATCGTATTTATGGTTCACCCAGATCAGAGTGAACAAGTTAATGGTATGATCGAGCGTTACACTACTTCTATCACAGAAGCAGCTGGTACTGTTCATCGTCTAGAAGACTGGGGCCGTCGTCAACTGGCTTACCCAATCAACAAACTACACAAAGCACACTACGTTCTTATGAACATTGAAGCTGAGCAAAAAGTAATCGACGATTTGGAAACTGCTTTCCGTTTCAACGATGCTGTGATCCGCAACATGATCATGCGTACTAAAACTGCTGTAACTGAAGCATCTGTAGTAGCAAAAGCAAAAGAAGAACGTGTTGAACGTGCTCCTCGTGCTCCGCGCCCAGAAGCAGAAGCTGCACCAGCTGAAGCTGAAGCATAAGAAACTGAGTGACTGATAACTTTTTGCAACTTACAGGTATTGTGACCGAAAGTCCGATACACAAAACAAGCCCAAGTGGCGTGGAACACTGTAATCTGACGATAGAACATCGTTCAGTGCAAGAAGAAGCTGGATTGCCACGAAATGCAATGTGCTATATGCCGATTGTCACAAGTGGACCATTAGCAAGTCAGTTGAAAAATAAATTATCGAAAGGCATGAAAATTAAAGTAAGTGGTTTTATTACTTACCACCAAAACAAGAGCAATCTTGGTAAATTGGTATTACATGCTCAGTACATAGAACAAATTTAAGGAACTACCATGGCTCGTTACTTCCGCCGTCGTAAATTCTGTCGATTCACAGCAGAAAATGTTGTTGAGATTGATTACAAAGACGTTGTTACATTAAAAAACTACATCACTGAAAGTGGTAAAATCGTACCTAGCCGTATTACTGGCACAAGTGCAAAATACCAACGCCAATTAGCGCGCGCAATCAAACGTGCACGTTACTTGTCACTTTTACCATACACAGATTTACACAAGTAAATAGGAGCTATAGATTATGGAAATTATCCTACAAGATACAGTTGCTAACCTTGGTAAACTTGGCGATAAAGTAAATGTTAAAGCAGGTTACGCACGTAACTTCCTTTTCCCACAGCAAAAAGCTGTACCAGCAAACAAAGCTAACTTAGAAGCTTTTGAAGCACGTCGTGCTGATCTAGAAGCTAAGCAAGCTGCTAACCTAGCTGCTGCTCAAGCACGTGGTGAAGCACTTACTGCATTAGAAGCGGTTGTTATCACTTCTAAAGCTGGTGATGCTGGTAAACTGTTCGGTTCAATCGGTACACGTGATATTGCTGATGCAATCACTGCTGCTGGTGTAGAAGTTGCTAAAAGTGAAGTTCGTCTTCCTGAAGGCGCTTTACGTTTAACTGGTTCTTACGAGATTACTGTTACAGTACACTCTGACGTAACTGCAGTTATCAACCTTGAAGTTGTTGAAGCTGAGTAATCAGTAAAAACACTTTAATGTTATAAAAATACCCGCCTTCGTGCGGGTATTTTTTTATCTTATGATATTTATAATTAGTTAATATCAATTCAGGTTAACGCATAAACCTGTATAAATAGCGGTGTCGGCTCGCTTTTCTTGCCTGTTAGTCAGGTAAAACTAAACGGTACCCTGCTCCATACACCGACTGAATCAAATCCTCACCCAGAGTAATATCAATCAACTTCTTTCTTAATTTCTTAATATGGCTATCGATTGTACGGTTATTTACAATACGATCATCTGAATACATATTCTGCATTAACTGCTCACGAGTAAAAATGCGATTCGGTTTATTTGCCAAACGTTTAATTAATTGAAATTCAACAGAGGTTAACGACGTTTCTATGCCATTAAAAACAGCAACAAGACGGTTTTCATCAAGAGAGAAGCCAGGAGAAGCAAGCGTATGATGACTTTGTACTCTTCTCATGACCGTTTTAACTCGAGCCACTACTTCCCTTGGACTGAAAGGCTTACAGATATAATCATCGGCACCTAACTCTAAACCGAGCAGTCGATCCAATTCATCCACTTTCGCCGTCACCATTAAAATTGGCACATCAGAGAAAGCTCTGATCGCTTTACATAGTGTGATTCCGTCTGTTCCGGGTAACATAAGATCTAATAAGATAACGCTAGGCTGATGGGCTTTGACCCACTCAACAACTTGATTACCATCGTGAATAAGATGTGGTACATACTCAGTCAATTTAAAGTAGTCACCGAGTAAATTAGCTAACTTTATTTCATCTTCCACAATCAAAATTGAACTTGCCACTGGTAACTCCTTTAAATAACCTCAATCTAATATAACCCTAACTCTAAGTAAGTAAAATTAGGGTTAAATAAGTAGAAATAGATATCAAATAATACAAGATTAACCTGAGTGCCAAACAAGTATTCTTCCTCTTATATTATTCCAAGGGCAACTCGATAATAACAGCCAAACCACCTAGTTTTGCTTTAGCGGCCTTAATTCTCCCCTGATGTGCACTAACAATATGCGCACAAATCGATAAACCTAATCCAGATCCACCCGTTTGTCGGTTTCTCGAATTTTCAACACGGTATAAAGATTCAAAAAGATGCATTAAGTGATGTTCAGCTACACCAACACCATTATCTTCGACTTTGATACGCATATGATTTTGTTGTTCATCAGTTATCACCTCCCATGATAACCTGACTAAACTAGCCATCGAGTACTTAATACAATTGCACATGATATTTTCAAACAGTTGGCATAAACGAGTGGTATCCACAAACGCTAAGTACTCTCCAGACTGTTTCTCGACTTCTAGTTTAATATTGGCATCTGCAAGATAACTGGTATATTTAGGCACTTCAGATTCTAACCAAAGACCAATATCGAGGCTTTGTTTACGGTAATGCATACCGCCGATGTCAGCGCTGGTTAACAGGTGTAGGTCATCAATCAAATGCTGTAAGTGTTTTACCTCATCATTTGCTGATTCTATATTTTGTTTTTCTAACGCTCTCACCCCATCTAAGATCGCTTCTAACTCACCTCTTAAAATAGCAACAGGTGTGCGTAATTCATGTGAAATATTTGCTAGCCAACGCTTACGAGCACTTTCATTTTCATAAAGTGTGAGTGCTAGTTCATTAAAATCTCGGCCCAGTTCACCTAGCTCATCTTTTCTTTTGACATCGATATTCTGCTGATAATTACCTTGGGTAAGTTTATGCATACCTAAAATAATTTTTTTGATAGGCTCAGCTAAATGCCTCGCTAATGGCTGCGTAATCAAAATAACCAATACCATGGTAATTAATGCAATCAACCATAAATAACTTTGCTGTTGCTCGAAAAAGTCTAATTCGAAGCCATCAGTTAGCTGTTTACGTTTAGGGATCATTAACCAACCAATATTAACCTGGTCAACAACAATAGCCATTCGATTGTAATCTATGCCTTCAATATAGTGCCCAACAATAATAACGTCATTAGCATCGAACAGTGCATAACCTTCATTCAAATCGACTGGAGGGGGACGCCTTCTTTCTGAAGGAGACACAAACTTATCTGCTCTTGGTAATCTGGTATTGTTTTTTGGTTCATAAAGAGGAGGTTGAATTTGTGGCTCTAGCCCTTGAGAATATAAAAATAATAGATGTCCAAAATATCTATTTCTGCCCTGTATGCCATTCCAATTATTATTTTTTTGATATTCATTTTGAAGCTCAGTAATCAAGGGCTTTAATGACTCAACCTCCTTGCTATTAACATACTCAACAATCCCCTTACCAATACTCCATTGTATTAATAAAACTAACGCAGTTACCAGCACAAGACTAAAGCCGAAAAAAACGAGGAATAATTTATTATGTATTTTCATGGAGGTATCTCATGCTTGTGTAACAGGTATTAAATTCATTGCGTTAATAACAAATAGGACCAATATTTTAATAACATACAGAATGATAGAGCAGAGGGCGAGAGAAACTAGAGTCGATGTTACCTATTGTACAAAAAACTAAACCCGTTAGCTTATTGATACACTAACGGGTTTATAGAATGATTTATACTACCTGTATCAAAATAATATAGATCAAATTACCCACTTTAAATCCCATTTATATAAGCTAATATAAATATTTACGACTAGCTTACTTTACATGACGAGGATCTTATGTCCCTTGGCCACATAAATGGGTTATTATTATTATTGCTTTCCGTTAAGGTCGAAATGGAAAGTACCTTTATTCCTAAGCTTAGAAAAATCTATGTTTAGAAAAACTGTTGCTGAGATAACGAATCGATATGCACTAACGTCATAAATAGAATGCTCGCTATATCATTTATTTTAAGCTTACTGACGAGGTGGTTTAAAACTAGTAAACTCATTTTCACTCACTACGCCGTTACCATCTGAATCCATGTCATCAAATACAGTTTGGTGATCACCATGGGGAATTTCTTGAGCAGAAAACTCTTCAAAAGTAAGCTCACCATCACCATTAGTATCAACAGAAGAAAATTGTGGCGGACCACCTTGAGGACCGCCTTCAGGTCGACCTTGATCAGAATCGGCAGCGTAACTTTGACTCATAACACCCACAGACATTACTAAAGCCAGTAATATGTTTGAACTATTTTTCATTTCAAAAAATCCTATAAGGTTTAAATTTCGTCAGAACAATAACAACAGAATGTGCAAATACTGTGCAAAAAATAAAATAATTTAAAAAAACAGTAAATTCTCTTAACTATCTATTTTATTTAAGAGAATAAAGCCTGATACTGAGTAAATAATCTCAACCGATATAGCAGGTATAAATGAAAACATTAGCTGATTACCATTCATTAACAAAACAAGCCGTTGCGCTAATTGAAGATGAAAAAGATCTGATCGCCAATCTATCTAATTTAAGTGCGCTACTGAACAGCAGCTTAGACAATATTAACTGGGTAGGGTTTTACCTCTACAAAGAGCAACAACTCGTACTAGGCCCTTTTCAGGGGAATGTAGCTTGTGTACGTATTGAATTAGATAAAGGAGTTTGTGGTAAAGCATTCAGCACTAATACCACACAGCGCATAGCAGATGTGCATGAATTTCCAGGGCATATTGCCTGTGACGCAGCAAGCCAATCTGAAATTGTAGTGCCGATTAACAACCAAGGTAAAACAATCGCTGTATTAGACATTGATAGCCCTGTAACAGACCGTTTTAACGAAGTCGATGAAGCAGGGTTAATTCATTTTGTAGAGCAAATACAAGATAAACTTATATTTTAAGAAAATTAACAGACACGAGCATGAAGGCATCACTTTATGCTCTTTTTAATGGAAGGTATTTATCCCTCTTTATACTCTAATAGCGTATTTAATTGTGCTACCCACTGCTCAACTGTAATAGTAAATGAACCTGTTACATCTAACTCACGGTCTTCCAATACATCAACATCAGGATTGTTTACTTGCCTTAATGCAATGACTTTATCTCTGTGTCTTAATAACGCCACAATATAAGGCCTGAATAATACAAACATAGCCGTTAACCATTGGTTCACCACCAAGTTAGGGTAAGCATGATCAATATAAAACCGATCTAATAGCGCAATCGTATCTTCAGCTGAATACCATGTTTGTGCACAGACCCAACGGTTGATAGCAAATAAACCTATTGGTAAACCTTCATCATCCATTGAAATACAAACAAAATGAGCAAGCGCATTCTCACCCGATGGCCAAGGCTCAGATTGCATCAACCCACTCATTGGTTTTATCGACTCAGGAATACCAGGAGAGCGTATAAAGGTATGAAAATGACCGTGTTCCCCTTCTACGCCTCTATGATTATGATAATAATACTGACAATGAGATTCATCATCATAAACATCTTGTTCAGGGTAGTGATTTAACTGATAAAAAGTGCCCTGCCCTTTAAGTAATTCACTTACTACATTAATGCCTGCTTTATCTAATAAACGCTGGCACTCTTTTATGGTTTGAGCAGCATTGAGCATCTCATCTACATTATCAATATGCTCAAGTAAAGGCATCTCAAGTGGGATATCTGCTTCACAGGTAAAACAACTTAGCGTATTTGACATATAGGCCTCACCTTATAAATAAAAATATAATGGTGTAAAAGTAATACACCATTATTTAATACCGCTTACCAATCGTTACAACGCATAACGCTTATTTTGCTGCACATGGATTTTTCGCTGCGCAAGGGTTAGTTGCGGCACACGGGTTTTTCGCTGTGCAAGGATTAGCTGCGGCACACGGGTTTTTCGCTGCGCAAGGATTAGCTGCGGCACATGGGTTAACGACTTTTGTGGATTTAGCTTTACATGGAGAGCAAAACACATCACAAGAAGCACCGCATGAAGCTACAGCAGGGTTAATAGATAAAACAGCGCCTACAATACCAGCAGCGATAACAGCAGGTTTATTTTTTAGTATCTTTTTCATTTTTAATATCCTTAGAGTTAATTTAAAAATTATTCACAATAACTGCCGCACCTTGCTGGTATGCGTTATTGTCCTCTAAAAGACCTATGGCTATATTTAAAAATTTCAGAAAAAGTCATCACAAATTCAAACTTATCAAGTTGTTATCAAATACTTTAGATATCACATACAAAAAACAAATGTAGTTGATTTATAAACAATATTACTAATATTTTTCATTTGAGCTTTTCAACTTCATTAAATCAATACAATAGCGCTAGACTAACTACATAAATATCAATAAATGATCATAGTAAAAAGTTAAAGTAATTGATGAGCCATAAATATAGTGACTTAGGTCACAACTAATTTTCATTGCAAATAAATAGACATTATTTTTAACTTTATTGCGAATAATGGCCATCTGATATAAATCAGTTATGGTGGGGAGAAAACAGGGGAGCTTGTATTGATAAATAAGTATTAATAGATAGCCCAATCGCTAATAGCCAAAAGGAAACTCAGACAACGCTAAAATAATACCAACTCCGTGAATTAGATGAGTAGATAATTAACAGAACTGATATAACAATCGATACGTAACTAATACAATTATCATAGGCACAAAAAAGCCCCGTATCAACGAGGCTTAAATACTCAATAAAAGCGATTAACGCTTATATTATTTAGCTTGTGGACGCATATGTGGGAATAGCAATACATCACGGATGGTATGGCTATCTGTAAACAGCATCACTAAACGGTCGATACCAATACCTTCACCCGCTGTTGGTGGTAAACCATGCTCTAGAGCAGTAATGTAATCAGCATCGTAGAACATCGCTTCATCATCACCTGATTCTTTTTGTGCAACTTGATCCATGAAACGCTGTGCTTGATCTTGTGCATCATTTAGCTCAGAGAAACCATTTGCTAGTTCACGACCGCCGACGAAAAATTCAAAGCGGTCTGTTACATCTGGGTTATCATCGTTACGACGTGCTAACGGTGAAACCTCTGCAGGGTAAGCAGTAATGAAAGTAGGCTGCATTAATTTGTGCTCAGCCGTCTCTTCAAAGATCTCTGTTAAGACTTTACCTTCGCCCCAGCTATCTTTGATATGAATATCTAAGCGTTTCGCTAATGCTTTTAAGCCTTCCATGCTATCTAACTCAGCAGCTTCAATCCCTTCGTTATATTCTAAGATTGACTCTTTCATGGTTAAACGTACAAATGGCTTGCCAAAATCAAACTCTTCTTCACCGTATTTAACGATACTTGAACCTAATACGTTTTCAGTAATAGTACGTAACATATCTTCAGTTAAGTTCATTAGGTCAATGTAATCAGCGTATGCTTGGTAGAACTCGATCATTGTGAATTCTGGATTATGACGTGTTGAAACACCTTCATTACGGAAGCTACGATTAATTTCAAATACACGCTCAAAACCACCAACCACTAAACGCTTAAGATTTAATTCTGGTGCAATACGTAAGTACATAGGTAAGTCTAACGCATTGTGGAATGTTTCAAATGGACGTGCCGTTGCTCCACCAGGAATCGCTTGTAGCATAGGTGTTTCTACTTCCATAAACTGACGGTCGTTTAGGTAAGTACGAATCGCATTAACTATCTTATTACGTAAAATAAATGTTTTACGAGATTCTTCATTAGCAATTAAGTCAAGGTAACGCTGACGGTAACACGCTTCAGTATCTGACAAACCGTGGAACTTGTCTGGTAGTGGACGTAACGCTTTAGTTAGGATACGAATTTCAGACACTTTAATACTTAATTCATCTGTTTGTGTTTTAAATAAAACACCTTTCGCACCCACGATATCGCCTAAATCCCATTTTTTGAATTCAGTATTGTAAAAACCTTCTGCCAAGTTATCACGTGCAACATAAACTTGTACTTGACCGCCCATATCTTGGATAGTCGCAAAACTTGCTTTACCCATAATACGACGTGTCATCATACGTCCAGCAACACTTACTTCAACTGCTAGCTCTTCTAACTCTTCTTTACTTTTTGCATCATATAGCTTATGTAGATCGTCAGAGATATTTTCACGACGGAAATCATTTGGGAAAGCTTGTCCCTTTTCACGCATTGCATCTAATTTAGTTAGACGTTGCGCAAGAATTTCGCTTAACTCGACCTGTGGTGCTTCTGCTTTGTTTTGCTCTGACATGATAGTTCCTATCTTTTACTTCAATTTTTAAAATGATTGTTATTGCAAACCTGACTTAAAATCACAAACCTGATTTTAAGCTGGCTTCAATAAATTTATTTAAATCACCGTCTAACACCACTTGCGTATTACGGTTTTCAACACCAGTACGTAAATCTTTGATACGAGAATCATCTAATACGTAAGAACGAATTTGACTTCCCCATCCGATATCTGACTTACCATCTTCGTTAATCTGTTTTTCTGCGTTCTGCAACTGCAACTCATGCTCATAGAGTTTAGCGCGAAGCTGCTTCATCGCTTGATCTTTATTTTTATGTTGTGAGCGGTCATTTTGACATTGTACAACAATATTCGTTGGCGTATGGGTAATACGCACCGCTGATTCTGTTGTATTAACGTGCTGACCACCCGCTCCCGACGCTCGATATACATCAATACGTAGATCTGCTGGGTTAATCTGAATATCAATATTATCGTCAATTTCAGGGTAGATAAAAGCAGAAGCAAATGAAGTATGACGTTTGCCAGATGAATCAAAAGGTGATTTTCGTACTAAACGATGAACGCCGGTTTCAGTACGTAACCAACCATATGCATATTCACCGCTAAAACGGATCGTCGCACCTTTAATACCAGCAACATCACCAGGCGTAGCTTCCATTAACTCAGTTTTATACCCGTTAGCTTCGCCCCAACGTAAATACATACGCAGTAACATGTTTGCCCAATCCTGTGCTTCTGTACCGCCAGAGCCTGATTGAATATCAAGGTAACAAGAGCACGCATCCTGCTTGCCAGAGAACATACGACGAAACTCAAGTACTTCTAATTGCTTTTCTAGGTCGTTTGCTTCTTTAATTGCTTCATCAAAAGTATCTTGATCATTTTCCTCAACAGCCATCTCAACTAACATTTCAATGTCGTCAGTGCCGGCAGTTAAGGCATCAATGGTTTTAACCACTAACTCAAGACTACTACGCTCTTTACCTAAAGCTTGAGCATAATCTGGATCATTCCATACTTCAGATGATTCTAACTCGCGACTTACTTCTTCTAAACGCTCTAGTTTAGCGTCGTAGTCAAAGGTACCCCCTAAGCATTTCAGCACGCTCAGTTAGGTCTTTAAGTTGATTAAGAATTGGGTTTACTTCAAACATCAATACTCGCTATTTGTTTTATTAATAAAAAGAGCCGAATTTTAACCAATTATTACGTAAATAAATAGAGAACAATGAGAATTTGTAAGGAGTTCACGACAACAATTTTTATTAACAACCAATAAAGCCAATATAAAGCCTTAGTCTGTTGCAGTAATACGCTTAAAACAGTGAATTAGATTACAAAAAAACATCAACCTAGCAAAACAATCAGTAAGCGAAAAATATATCAATCCTAAAATTTATTAATAAAAACTGGATAGACCACAAATAAGTCAATAAAAAAGGCTAATAAATAGCAATTATAGGATGCATTTTAATTTGATTAACGTAAAGTTAGAGCTTCATTAACGTCACGTTAGTGATTCATTTACACAAGGTTCGCTTCTACCCGATACAGGTAGAAAACGACGCAATTAACCGATTGTATAAGGATACAACTCATGGAAATGCTCTCAGGCGCAGAAATGGTAGTGCGCTCTTTACAGGATGAAGGTATAGAACATATCTTTGGCTACCCTGGCGGTTCAGTATTAGATATATACGACGCAATCTTTCAATCTGATGAAATCGAACACTTTTTAGTACGTCATGAACAAGCTGCTGTACACATGGCAGATGCTTATTCACGCTCAACTGGTAAAGTTGGCTGTGTATTAGTAACAGCAGGACCAGGCGCTACAAACTGTATTACCGGTATTGCAACCGCTTATATGGACTCTATTCCATTAGTTGTTTTATCAGGTCAAGTACCGACTTTTTGGATTGGTGATGATGCCTTCCAAGAAACAGATATGATTGGTGTTTCTCGCCCAGTTGTAAAACACAGTTTCTCTTGTCGTACTGCGGAAGATATTCCAAAGGCGATCAAAAAAGCGTTTTATATTGCATCGACAGGCCGACCTGGCCCGGTAGTTATTGACCTACCAAAAGATGTACAAAACCCACTTAACAAATTCCCTTATGAATATCCTGAAAGTGTTAGCTTACGCTCATACAACCCAACACTAAGCGGCCATAAAGGACAAATCAAACGTGCTGTTGCAGCATTAGTAAGTGCTAAAAAACCTGTTTTATACGTAGGTGGTGGTGCAATCATTGCCAATGCCTCAAAACAAGTATTACAACTTGCTGAAAAACTAAACTTACCAGTTACCAATACCCTAATGGGCCTTGGCGCATTCCCTGGTGAGCACGAGCAATTTATCGGTATGTTAGGTATGCACGGTACTTATGAAGCGAACCGTTCAATGCATAATGCAGATTTAATCTTTGCATGTGGTGCACGCTTTGATGACCGAGTAACTAATAACGTAGATAAATTCTGTCCAAACGCAAAGATCATGCACATTGATATCGACCCAACATCTATTTCAAAAAATATCCATGCTGACTTACCGATTGTAGGTAGTGTTGAAGTGGTATTACAACAGATGTTAGATCTGATTGATGAAACTAAAGCATCTAATGACAGCAAAGACATTGCAGCTTGGTGGGATCAAATCAATGAATGGCGCGCTAAAGACTGCCTTGCTTACCAAACGTCAGATACACATATCAAACCACAACAAGTGATTGAATGTTTATACAAGGTAACAAAAGGTGATGCCATTGTGACATCGGATGTTGGTCAACATCAAATGGTTGCAGCACAATATTACCCATTCAAAGAACCTCGCCAATGGATCAACTCTGGTGGTGCAGGCACAATGGGTTTCGGTTTACCAGCAGCAATGGGTTGTAAAATTGCATTCCCAGATCGTCCGGTAGTTTGTGTTACAGGCGATGGCTCTATTCAAATGAATATTCAAGAGTTATCTACTTGTATGCAATACAATATTCCAGTTGTTATCTTATTATTAAATAACCGTTCATTAGGTATGGTAAAACAGTGGCAAAAAATGTTTTACGGTGGCCGTCAATCTCACTCTTACATGGATAGTGTGCCTGATTTCGTTAAATTATCAGAAGCTTATAACCATATTGGTATTAAAGTAGATACCATTGATGAGCTTGAGCCTGCACTCACACGTGCATTTGAATTGAAAGATCGTGTGGTGTTTGTCGATGTTGCAATTGACCCTGAAGAGCACGTTTATCCAATGCAAGTTAAATTCGGCAGCATGGAAGACATGTACCTAAGCAAAACGGAGCAAACTGATGCGTAGAATTATTTCTGTATTAATTGAGAATGAATCAGGCTCACTTGCACGTGTTGTAGGTTTATTCGCACAACGTGGTTATAACATTGAGTCATTAACCGTATCCCCAACCAACGATAATACTTTGTCACGTATGACTATCACCACTGATGTGGTTGATAACGCAACGCTTGAGCAAATGATGAAACAATTACACAAATTAGTTGATGTATTACGCGTTTCAGAGTTGACACAAACACCGCATGTTGAACGTGAATTGTTACTACTTAAAGTACGTACCCTTGGTAGTGAAGCGCGTGAAGAAGTGAAACGCACAAGTGATATTTATCGTGGTCAAATAGTTGATATTACACAAAACTTATACACGATTCAGTTAACTGGTGCAGGTGCAAAACTAGATGCATTTGTAGCAACAATGGATGAATCAAGCGAAATAGTTGAAATGGTTCGTTCAGGTGTGTGTGGTATTGCTCGTGGCGATAAGTCTTTACGAGCTTAATACAACAGATTAGCTTAGATAAACTCGCTAAGTAATTTAAGTTAATATCAGTATAATTAATGCAAAGTACAGTCACTGTACTTTGCATTTTTTGTATATGCCGAGCTAAATCAATCAACAGCAATATATGAAATGGTCTATTCACTATTATAGGAGATTCAAATGTTTGAGCTTTTTGCACTACTCATGTCCGCATTTGTACTTTTTATGTTTGGCATATCTGTACTAAGCTTAGCCGTCATTGCGGTTATTATGATTGCCTGCTTTATATTAGTTGGCGCACTTTCTTTCTTATTTAAATTTGGTATTTGGATACTACTCGGCTATCTTATTTATTATTACTTCTTTAAACATGACAAGGAAAAACCATGAGTCGTTTCGTTTTAGTTGCTTGCTCACTCTTGTTTTCACTAAATAGCTTTGCAGCAGCGTTAATGGTAAGTGAGCAATATGTTAGAGCGACTCCACCACATGTTAAAAATAGCGCCGCTTTTCTTACAATAGAAAACCAAAGCGAAGAAACTGTTAAATTAGTCTCTGTCAGTAGTGATATAGCAGATCGTGTTGAGCTACATACACACATTAGTGAAGATGGTTTGATGAAAATGCGCCAAGTTGAGTCTATACTCATAAAGGGGCATAATAGCGTACAGTTACAACCTGGTGGTTACCATGTCATGTTTTTAGGTTTAAAGAATGATTTGGTTGCCGGTGACAGTGTTGATATTACACTCTATTTTGATAATGGAGATGTAATCGAAACCACTTCACCAATACAAAAAATTACAATGTCTCACAAAAAATCAGATACTAAGCACCAATAATAATTGAGATCACAAAGGAATTTCCTATTATGAAAAAACAAATTTTAGCCGCTGCGGTAGCAGCTACAATGAGCATGCCAGCAATGGCTGATTTCTTAGGTGTTTATGCAGGTATTGATTACAATACTAACGAAACAACATACCAAGGCCAATCGGACCGTTCAAATAACATCTCTGGTTACATTGCATTTGAACATTTCATTCCACTTATCCCAAACGGTAAAATTAAGTTTTCTGATTTACAAAACGATGACTTTACCACTGAAGATAGCCAAGCAAAAAATGCGATCTTATACTACGAAATTTTAGATAATGACCTAGTAGAAGTTGACTTAGGTGTCGCTTACACAGATGCAGATGGTTTTAATGAAAGCGCTTCAATTGCACAAGCTTACGGTGCTGCTAAATTACACGTACCAGGTGTCAGCATGCATGCCTTTGCTGAAGTAATTGCAGGCTCAGTAACTAGCGATGATTACTTAGATACTGAAATTGGCTTGGCTTATACATTTAACCCAAACTCACCATTTATTAATGTATCAGCACGTGCCGGTTACAAACTACAAGAGTTAGACCTTAACCACACTAACAGTACACAAGAGGTAAAAGGTTTATTTGCAGGTGTAGAAATACACTTCTAATGACTCGCTTACACTACTCTATTTAGGTTTTGTTAAAGCCACTAACTGTTTCTTTTAGTGGCTTTTTAATTATCTCTACAAAGCGAGACCTAAACTCTCCCCTTCTTAACTTACTCCCTTAATTATATTATTCCCGCTTAAAAAAGCCTTTAAATGATAATGATTATTAACCCTACACTTTAAATGCCATTTAGTTATAAAAGAGTAACTTTTATTCTTTTGTCCTCTCAATAACCTCGCGTAAACTCCGCTTATCTTAATGTAATAGTGGAAATTACTTCATGGCACTTAACAATTTATCGGCTTTAACATCGCCTTTATCTGAGTCACAATTGACTCAGTTGCAACAAGCAACAGCAGGCTTAGATGCAGTACAAACTGCATGGGTTAGTGGTTACCTAGCAGGCGTAAGCCAAGGTCCAGTAACTGCTTCAGCTCCTACACAAAGTGCAGGTCAAACGCTAACTATCCTTTACGCATCACAAACGGGTAATGCGAAAGGTGTAGCGAGTCAACTTGCTGAAAGCGCAAAAGCAGCGGGCCTTACTGTGGTCCTTAAAAACACTGCTGACTACAAAGCAAAAGCATTAAAAAATGAAACTCATTTATTAATTGTTGCTAGTACTAATGGTGAAGGTGAAGCGCCAGATGATGCGATTGAGTTCCACGAATTCTTATTAGGTAAAAAAGCACCTAAATTACCTGAACTAAAATACAGCGTATTAGCATTGGGTGACAGCAGTTACGAATTTTTCTGTCAAACAGGTAAAGACTTTGATGAACGCTTAAAAGCGTTAGGCGCTAGTCAATTAGCACCTCGTGTTGACTGTGATGTCGATTATGAGAGCGAAAGTGAAGCTTGGATCTCAAATGTCGTGACAACCTTAAAAGGTGAAATGGCACAAGTAACAACAGCGGTACCAGTTACAGGTATTGCAACAGCAAGCACAGTGAGTCAGTACTCTAAACAGAACCCATATGCTGCGGAATTTGCGTTAAGCCAAAAAATTACCGGCCGCGATTCAGCAAAAGACGTTCGCCACATAGAGATTGATTTAGGTGAGTCTGGTTTAACTTATCAAACAGGTGATGCTTTAGGTGTCTGGTTTGAAAACGATGAAGCACTGGTTGACGAGCTAATTACTGAATTAGGTTACAGCGCTGATGACAAAGTAAGTTTAACCATTTCTGGTGAGGATACAGAGTTTAGCGTAAAAGAAGCGCTATTAACGCAACTAGAAATCACCCAAACAGCACCTTCATTTATTGAGTTTTGGGCCGAGAAGTCTGGTGACGACAAACTAAAAGCTATCGCAAATGATAAAAACGCTGCGCGTGAGTTTTCAGGTAACCATCAAATTATCGATGTTGTGAATCAAGCTAAAGCAGATGTTGATGCACAAACTTTCGTTGACGCATTACGTAAAATCACACCTCGTCTATACTCTATCGCTTCTGCACAAGCTGAAGTAGAAGAAGAAGTTCACTTAACTGTAGGTGTGGTGAGCTATGATGCTAACGATAAAACACGTACAGGTGGCGCTTCTGGTTTCTTAGCGAATCGCTTAGAAGAAGGCCAAAAAGTACGCGTTTTTGTTGAGCATAACGATAACTTCCGCCTACCTGCATCAGATGATACTCCTGTTATTATGATCGGCCCAGGTACAGGTGTTGCGCCATTTAGAGCGTTCATGCAAGAGCGTGAAGCACGTGATGCAACAGGTGATAACTGGATGTTCTTTGGTGATCAAACCTTCACACAAGACTTCTTATATCAAGTTGAATGGCAGAATTACTTAAAATCGGGTTTGTTAACGAAAATGGACGTTGCTTTCTCTCGCGACCAAGCTGAAAAAATTTACGTACAAGACCGTTTAAAAGAAAACGCTAGCGAAGTATTCGCATGGTTAGAACGCGGCGCACACTTATACATATGTGGCGATGCTAACCGCATGGCAAAAGATGTTCACCAAACCTTGTTAGACATCATTGCAGAGCACGGCCAATTAAGCATTGAACAAGCAGAAGATTACTTAAAATCACTTAGATCTAACAAGCGTTACCAGAAGGATGTTTACTAATGAGCAACGATTTACCAAAAGTTGAAAACCCTGTACTGATTGTTGAAGGTAAACACGCCGACAATGAACGTTTAAAAGCTGAGAGTGATTTTCTTCGCGGTACTATCTTAGAAGATCTTCAAGATCGCATGACCGGTGGTTTTACTCCAGATAATTTCCAATTGATACGTACCCACGGTATGTATCAACAAGATGATCGCGATATTCGTGCTGAGCGTCAAAAGCAAAAACTTGAGCCATTACACAACGTAATGCTTAGAGCACGTTTACCTGGCGGTATTATTAATACTGAGCAATGGTTAGCCATTGATAAATTTGCTGATGATTATACATCTTACGGCAGCATTCGTTTAACGACGCGTCAAACGTTTCAATTTCACGGCGTACTAAAGCCAAACATTAAATTAATGCACCAAACACTTAATAGTGTAGGTCTTGATTCAATTGCAACGGCTGGCGATGTTAACCGTAACGTACTTTGTACCTCTAACCCAGTTGAGTCTGAGCTACATCAAGAAGCTTACGAGTGGGCGACTAAACTGAGTGAACATTTGCTACCAAAGACTCGTGCTTACGCTGAAATTTGGTTAGATGAAGAACGCGTTGAAACAACAGAAGATGACGTTATTGAGCCAATTTTAGGTAGTAATTACTTACCACGTAAATTTAAAACAACGGTTGTTATTCCACCTAATAACGACATCGATGTTCATGCAAATGACTTAAACTTTGTTGCAATTAGTGAAGACGGTAAATTAATTGGCTTTAACGTGCTTGTGGGTGGTGGCTTAGCCATGACACATGGCGACAACTCAACATACCCTCGTTGTGCTGATGATTTTGGATTTATTCCAAAAGAAAAAGCATTAGATATTGCTGCCGCTGTTGTAACCACACAACGTGACTGGGGTAACCGTGTTAACCGTAAAAATGCTAAAACTAAATACACATTAGACCGTGTAGGAGCGCATGCATTCCGAGAAGAAGTTGAAGCGCGTGCAGGTATTAAATTTGAAGATTCTCGTCCGTATAAATTTACACACCGTGGTGATAGCTTTGGTTGGGTAAAAGGGATTGATGGTAAAGAACACTTAACTTTATTTATCGAAAACGGCCGTATTCTTGACTTCCCAGCAGATCAATTTGAAGGTAAGCAGTTAAAAACAGGTATGCGAGAAATCGCTAAAATTCACGAAGGTGATTTCCGTTTAACAGCAAACCAAAACTTAATTATTGCTGGCGTTGATCCTAAGAACAAAGCGAAGATAGAAAAAATCGCACGTGAACATGGTTTAATCAGCGATAAAGTATCAAACCAACGTATGAGCTCAATGGCTTGTGTTGCTTTTCCTACTTGCCCATTAGCAATGGCTGAAGCAGAGCGTTACTTACCTGGTCTTGTTGATGATGTTGAAGCGATTCTAGAAAAGAACAACTTAGCAGGCGAAAGCATCATCCTACGTGTTACTGGTTGTCCAAACGGTTGTGGTCGTGCAATGCTTGCTGAAATCGGTTTAGTCGGTAAAGGTCCGGGTAAATACAACATGTACCTAGGTGCAGATTTAGCAGGTACTCGAGTGCCTAAAATCTATAAAGAAAATGTTGATGAAGCAACAATATTAGCTGAAATAGATGCATTAAGTGCTCGTTGGTCTGCAGAGCGCAACGAAGGTGAAGCTTTCGGTGATTTTGTTATCCGCGCAGGTATTGTCGCTGAAGTCGTCATTTCAGCTAGGGATTTCCATGCCTAATACGTTAGATCTTGCCCATCTACTAACATTATCTAAAGCCGAGCAGACCACTGCTCTGGCTGAAGTTAATCAGTTATTAGAAAAACAGACCGCTCAACAGCGCGTTCAATGGGCGATCGACAATTTAGAAAGTGAATTTGTTTTATCATCAAGCTTTGGTATACAAGCAGCCGTCTGTTTACACATGGTAACCAGCGTAAAAGCCGACACACCAATTATATTGACTGATACAGGCTACTTATTTCCTGAAACTTATCGATTTATTGATGATTTAACAGAAAAGCTAAACTTAAATTTAAAGATATATAAAGCTGAGCATGGTCCAGCGTGGCAAGAAGCACGTTATGGAAAACTTTGGGATCAAGGTATTGATGGGTTAACCAAATACAACCAGATCAACAAAGTAGAACCAATGAAGCGGGCCTTGAAAGAGCTCAACGCTAAAACTTGGTTCTCAGGCTTACGTCGCTCACAATCTTCAAGCCGCGAAGATTTAGCAGTACTAAGCATTCAGAATAATTGCTTTAAGTTTTTACCGATTATCGATTGGACAAATAAAGAGGTTCATTATTATCTACAAGAGAATAACCTAAGCTACCACCCGTTATGGGAACAAGGTTATGTATCAGTAGGTGACGTACAAACATCTCGTCCACTAGAACTAGGCATGACAGAAGAAGAAACACGCTTCTTTGGCCTAAAACGAGAATGTGGATTACACGAAGATCCTATCGAAGAACAAGGCAGTGGGATTTAACTCCCCTCTTTCTATCTTTACTCTAAAAAACCTCTACTTAGCTTAGAGGTTTTTTTATGCTACAGAAAAAATAAAACCTGCCGATAAGTTAATATTCACGTTGATAATTTACTTGGTATAAATATTTTATGATAAAAACAGTCGCAAGGTCGTTACTCATATTCAGCTTATTTTCTAGCCACCTTTCCAGTGCGCAAGACTATGAGGTGATTCAAGTTTATACACAAGATGAATTAAATGCCTTAGTCAGAGAAAATAAACACCTGCAACGGGTCAAAGCTGACGATTGCCAATTAGTGCAGGATATTGAAGCTCACGCCTTAAAAATACAAGAACCATCATACGTATACCTATGGGGCGATATGCTCGCCTGGGGCGTCTGTGTTGACCGTGATGCCATATTAGGCATGTACTATATACATGAAGCAGCCAATAAAGGCTTACTAGCCGCGATTGAACAATTAGGCCGTTACTACAACAATGGTACCTTAGTTATCCAAGACAAAGAGAAAGCTATCCGTTACTTCAGAGAGGCAGCCTTACTGGGCCACCTAAACGCAAAAATAAACTACATCAAATTACTCAACCAAGGTTACGGCAGCCCATACGATTACGAAGAAGCCTACCATGCGCTATATAACACAGTATTCGAAAACAAAAAGGTCAAAGCAGATGCCAAGCAACAACTGGCAAAACTAGCCACAAAAATGCCAGAATATGCCATCAAAAGCGCCCAACGCAGTGAACAGTTTTAACCGGCTATTCGCTAAAATAAAACAAATAAAAGATACAGGTTAATATTCAAAAAATACTAGTCAATGGCAACAGCCATTAGACGAATCTTGGTATCAGGGAGCGCTGAGCGAAGCGAACTAATACGCCATTCACATAAAACCCAAATATGCTCATACTATTCATAAATAAAACCTAATTAGTAGCGACAGCTATCAAGCAAAGCTTGATATTCGGGGCGCAGGCTTCAGCTTGCAGATATTTGTGTTTGGATAAACGAATGCTATCAAGCGAAGTCTAATATTCGGGGTGCATGCATCAGCCTGCAGATATTTTTATCTCAATTTTAAAGTTTTTTGTATCGTTTTTCTTACAAAATAGTAAATCAAAGCATAACCCGAGAACACCTTAACTCTTATCCTTAGGTGTCTAATTCTCATATCTATCAAAGACCAAAGTCAACACACAAAACACTGCAGGCTAAAGCCAGCGCCCCGTACAAGATGTGCCGTAACTTGCATTGATAACCGTAAAGCATCAAAAGATGTACCGTAATATTCATTGATAACATAAATCACAAAGCCAAGAATGCTTCGTTATATCCACAAAAAAAACCAAGCGACTAGCAGCAGCTATCAAGCGAAGCTTGATATTCGCGGCGCAGGCATCAGCTTGCAGATATTTGTGTGTTGGATAAACGAATGCTATCAAGCGAAGTCTAATATTAGGGGCGCTGGCTTTAGCTTGCAGATCTTTGTGTGTTGGATAAACGAAAGCTTATCAAGCGAAGCTTGATATTCGGGGCGCAGGCTTTCGCTTGCAGATATTTTTATCTCAATTTTAAAGTTTTTTGTATCGTTTTTCTTACAAAATAGTAAATCAAAGCATAACCCGAGAACACCTTAACTCTTATCCTTAGGTGTCTAATTCTCATATCTATCAAAGACCAAAGTCAACACACAAAACACTGCAGGCTAAAGCCAGCGCCCCGTACAAGATGTGCCGTAACTTGCATTGATAACCGTAAAACATCAAAAGATGTATCGTAATATTCATTGATAACATAAATCACAAAGCCAAGAATGCTTCGTTATATCCACAAAAAAAACCAAGCGACTAGCAGCAGCTATCAAGCAAAGCTTGATATTCGGGGCGCAGGCTTCAGCCTGCAGATCTTTGTGTGTTGGATAAACGAAAGCTTATCAAGCGAAGTCTAATATTAGGTGCGCAGGCTTCTGCCTGCAGATCTTTGTGTGTTGGATAAACGAATTCTATCAAGCGAAGTCTAATATTAGGGGCGCATGCTTTAGCCTGCAGATCTTTGTATCTCAATTTTAAAGTTTTTATATCGCTTTTCTTACAAAATAGTAAATCAAAGCATAATCCGAGAACACCTTAACTCTTATCCTTAGGTGTCTAATTCGCATATCTATCAAAGACCAAAGTCAACACACAAAACACTGCAGGCTAAAGCCAGCGCCCCGTACAAGATGTGCCGTAACTTGCATTGATAACCGTAAAACATCAAAAGATGTATCGTAATATTCATTGATAACATAAATCACAAAGCCAAGAATGCTTCGTTATATCCACAAACAAAACCAAGCGACTAGCAGCAGCTATCAAGCAAAGCTTGATATTCGGGGCGCAGGCTTCAGCCTGCAGATCTTTGTGTGTTGGATAAACGAATGCTATCAAGCGATAGTCTAATATTAGGGGCGCTGGCTTTAGCCTGCAGATCTTTTTGTGTCGATTTTAAAGTTTCTATATCGCTTTTTTTACAAAGCAGTAAATAAAAACATACCGCAGAACGCCTTAACACTGCCACTTAGAAACCTAATTCACCTATCTATCAAAGACCAAACTCAACACACAAACCCCTGCAGGCTAAAGCCAGCGCCCCTTAAAAGATGTATCACAACTTTGGTAGAGCTTCGATAATTATAAAATGAAAAAATGTGTCGTTATTAACGATAAAGTACGGAACATTCTGTAGTTTTCTCTATCTTTTAGCATCGTACAAATATTTTCTTTCGCGTATAAAAAAAGAGAGCCTAAGCTCTCTTTTTTAAATGTAGTTTAAAAACTATAAAGAGTAATTATTACTCGATGATTATAGAAACAAGCACCTACGTCTTTACAGGTATAGCGCCACTTTCACGTATAGCGAAACATGATACGTAAAAGATTTTAATAAATAACACTTTATTTAACCCATAAAAAAAGAGAGCCTAAGCTCTCTTTTTTAAATGTAGTTTAAAAACTATAAAGAGTAATTATTACTCGATGATTATAGAAACAAGCACCTACGTCTTTACAGGTATAGCGCCACTTTCACGTATAGCGAAACATGATACCTAAAAGATTTTAATAAATAACACTTTCTTTAACCCATAAAAAAAGAGAGCCTAAGCTCTCTTTTTTAAATGTAGTTTAAAAACTATAAAGAGTAATTATTACTCGATGATAGTAGAAACAACACCAGCACCTACAGTACGGCCACCTTCACGGATAGCGAAACGTAGACCTTCATCCATAGCGATTGGACCAATTAGTTCAACAACGAACTTAAGGTTATCACCAGGCATTACCATTTCTACACCTTCTGGAAGCTCAACAGCACCAGTGATGTCAGTTGTACGGAAGTAGAACTGTGGACGGTAACCTTTGAAGAATGGAGTGTGACGACCACCTTCATCTTTACTTAGTACGTATACTTCAGATTCGAACTTAGTGTGTGGCTTGATAGAACCAGGCTTAGCTAGTACTTGACCACGTTCAACGTCTTCACGCTTAGTACCACGTAGAAGAACACCAACGTTCTCACCAGCACGACCTTCGTCAAGAAGTTTACGGAACATCTCAACACCAGTACATGTAGTAGTAACAGTATCTTTAAGACCAACGATTTCTACAGACTCACCAACTTTGATGATACCGCGCTCAACACGACCAGTAACAACAGTACCACGACCAGCGATTGAGAATACATCTTCAATAGGAAGGATGAATGGCTTATCGATGTCACGCTCTGGCTCAGGGATGTAAGAATCTAGTGCGTCAGCAAGTTCAACGATCTTGTCTTCCCACTCAGCTTCACCTTCAAGAGCTTTAAGAGCAGAACCAAGGATAACTGGTAGGTCATCACCTGGGAAGTCGTATTCAGAAAGAAGTTCACGAACTTCCATTTCTACTAATTCTAGTAGCTCTTCATCATCAACCATGTCACATTTGTTTAAGAAAACAACTAAGTGTGGAACACCAACTTGACGAGAAAGTAGGATGTGCTCACGAGTTTGTGGCATAGGACCATCTGTAGCAGCAACAACTAAGATACCACCATCCATTTGAGCAGCACCAGTGATCATGTTTTTAACGTAATCGGCGTGTCCAGGACAGTCTACGTGTGCGTAGTGACGAGTTTCTGTATCGTATTCGATGTGAGAAGTATTGATTGTAATACCACGTTCACGCTCTTCTGGAGCATTATCGATAGAAGAGAAATCTTTAGTGTCGCCACCAAATTTCTTAGTTAATACAGCAGAGATTGCAGCTGTTAAAGTAGTTTTACCATGGTCAACGTGGCCGATTGTACCTACGTTTACATGTGGTTTATTACGTTCAAATTTTTCTTTAGACACAGTGTGTACCTTCTTTATCAGTAAATACCTCTCCACATGCCATCACATGGAAAGGCGTTAGTTTAATTTATTTTTTATTTCGCTTCAATAATTGCGTTAGCAATTTTTTTAGGCGCATCGGCATATTCTAAAAATTCCATCGAATAAGATGCACGACCCTGCGTTGCTGAGCGAACTGCGGTAGCATAACCGAACATTTCAGACAGCGGTACCTTAGCATGAACGATTTTAACGCCACCAGGGCCATCGTCCATTCCTTCAATAATACCTCGACGACCATTAAGATCCCCGACTACAGTGCCCATCCATTCTTCTGGAGTAGTTACTTCCACTTTCATCAGAGGCTCAAGGATTGTAGCATCAGCTTTTAATGCCCCATCTCTGAAACCCATCATGGCAGCAATTTTAAAGGCCATTTCGCTAGAGTCAACCTCATGGTAAGAACCATTTAATAAAGTTACTCGAACGTCAAGCATTGGGAAGCCAGCAAGTACACCTTGGTTCATTTGTTCTTCACAGCCTTTGCTCACTGCTGGAATGTATTCTTTAGGAATTACATTGTCAGCCATTTTGTTCACAAATTCAAAACCAGCACCACTATCAAGTGGTTCTAATTTTAATTGGACGTGGCCATAGTGGCTCGGTCCTTCGCCTTGACGAATAAATTTACCTTCGATTTCAACCGATTTACGGATGGTTTCACGGTAAGCTACTTGTGGGTTACCCACGTTACAGTTCACGGAGAACTCGCGACGCATACGGTCAACAATGATATCAAGGTGAAGCTCACCCATACCAGAGATCAGTATTTGTCCAGACTCTTCATTCGTTTCAACACGGAATGAAGGATCCTCAGCAGAAAGTTTATCTAATGCTAGCGTTAATTTATCTTGGTCAGCCTTAGTTTTAGGCTCAACCGCAATTTGAATCACCGGTTCAGGGAAATCCATACGCTCAAGTATAATATTCTGTCCAGCAACACAAAGCGTGTCTCCCGTAGTGACGTCTTTAAGGCCAACCGCAGCGGCGATATCACCAGCGCGAACCTCTTTGACTTCCTTACGTTCGTTAGCGTGCATCTGTACGATACGCCCTAAACGCTCTTTCTTGCCTTTAATAGGATTATAAACTTGGTCACCAGACTTAACTACGCCTGAGTACACACGCATAAACGTTAACGTTCCCACAAATGGGTCTGTTGCAATTTTAAATGCGAGTGCGGCAAATGGTGCGTCATCAGAAGCAGGACATTCAATCTCTTTATCATTGTGGGCATTGATAGCTTTAATCGCTTCAACTTCCACTGGAGAAGGTAAATAATCAACAACCGCATCAAGTACTGCTTGAACACCTTTATTTTTAAAGGCGCTGCCACAAGTCGCTAATACAATTTCATTATTTAACGTACGAATACGTAAACCTGCTTTGATTTCTTCTTCTGAAAGCTCACCTTCTTCAAGGTATTTTTCCATCAGTTCATCATTTGCTTCTGCAGCTGTATCTACTAGCTCTTCGTGCAAAGCTTGCGCGTGCTCTAGTAGATCAGCAGGGATATCATTATATTCAAATGTCATCCCTTGATCTGCATCGTTCCAATTAATTGCTTTCATTTTAATGAGGTCAATAACCCCTTCGAACTCTTCTTCTGCACCAATATTCAAATGAATAGGTACACAAGTAGCGCCAAGGCGATTACGAATTTGCTCAAGCACAGCCTCAAAGTCAGCCCCTGTTCTGTCCATCTTGTTAACAAATACAACACGTGGAACGTGGTATTTATTAGCTTGACGCCAAACAGTCTCTGATTGTGGTTCTACACCTGATGTGCCACAGAATACAACTACAGCGCCATCTAACACACGTAAAGAACGTTCAACTTCAATAGTGAAGTCAACATGCCCAGGTGTATCGATGATATTAATGCGGTGCTGTTCATACTGGTTTTGCATGCCCTGCCAGAAAGTAGTAGTGGCAGCAGATGTGATAGTGATACCACGCTCCTGCTCTTGCTCCATCCAGTCCATTGTTGCTGCACCGTCGTGAACTTCACCAATACGGTGAGATACGCCAGTGTAGAACAATACACGCTCTGTAGTAGTAGTTTTACCTGCATCAACATGAGCTACAATACCGATATTACGGTAACGCTCAATTGGAGTAGTACGTGACAATGCAATGTCCTTTTTAAATAAAGCTTTGTGCAAATAGAAACGAAAAAGCACAGGCTAAAGCCTGTGCTAAATACTTTCTACCAACGGTAGTGAGCAAACGCTTTGTTTGCATCAGCCATACGGTGAACGTCTTCACGTTTCTTAACCGCAGAACCTTTGTTATCTGCTGCATCTACTAGCTCACCAGCTAGACGTAATGCCATTGATTTTTCACCACGCTTACGAGAAGCTTCAACTAACCAACGCATTGCAAGAGCATTACGACGAGAAGGACGAACTTCTACAGGAACTTGGTATGTTGAACCACCAACACGACGAGATTTAACCTCTACGCTTGGGCGGATGTTTTCTAGAGCTACTTCAAAAAGTTCCATTGGATCTTTGCTGCTTTTTTCAGCTGCAGTTTCCAATGCACCGTAAACGATTTTTTCTGAAATAGATTTTTTTCCGTCAACCATTACTACGTTAACGAATTTTGTTAGGATTTCTGATCCAAACTTAGGATCTGGTAGTACTTTACGAGTAGCTACGACGCGTCTTCTTGGCATCTTATTATCTCCGTGCGCTTCAGGATTTTACCCAAAACATATTAAAATTAAATAGTGTTTGTTTGGCCTTACTTACGGAAAGTATTAAGATTTAGGCTTTTTAGCACCGTATTTAGAACGACCGTTACGACGTGCTGCAACACCTGAAGTATCAAGTGCACCACGAATTGTATGGTAACGAACACCCGGTAAATCTTTTACACGACCGCCGCGGATCAAGATTACACTATGCTCTTGCAAGTTATGGCCTTCACCACCGATGTACGAAGTTACTTCGAAACCGTTAGTTAGACGTACACGAGCAACTTTACGCATTGCCGAGTTAGGTTTTTTTGGTGTAGTAGTATATACACGAGTACATACACCACGTTTTTGTGGACACGCTTCTAGCGCAGGAACGTTAGTTTTTTGAACTTTGTCCTTACGCGGTTTGCGTACCAATTGTGAAATTGTTGCCATTGTTAAATAGCTCCTAAGTGTGTGTGAAAAATCAAGCCCTATAAATTAGGGTCGCAAGAGTTTACGCTGAATAGAATGGCGAGTCAATAATTAGGCAATTGTGTTTTTGCTCACACAATAAAAAAATAAGAAGGTATAAAAGAAAAAATCTATAATTAGCGAATAAAGCATTAGTAAATCAACAAGATAACTAAGGTTTTAGGTAAATTCAAGACCAACTTAATTGGCTTTTACATTGCACCGTTAATGCAACAAATTCACTGTAATCGATTAGTTTACCGCATTTTGCTTCAATAGCACGCGCATCGACATCAGGCTTTAACAAAAATAAACGTTTACTTTCATGCAGTTGTAACAATTCACCCTGTATATCTGTATTGGCAGCACTCGCAATCACCGCATCGTTAAGCAGCAACACAAGGTCATCATCTCCTAACTGCTTAACACAGTCAGATAATGCAAAAGAACTGAAGGGTGAACGACTAACCGTATGTAATATCATTTAAAAACTCATTAATTGATCTTGTTCAGCGAGATGCTGCTTAATCTCATCAGTACTTAGCAACTCAGTTTTAATAACCAATTGTTCTACTGAAATATTACGTAGAGCAAGCGAACTAGCACAAACATAAACCTGTTCAATATCGTATAGGTCAAACATCTTCAACATAGGCTGAAAATCTTTTTGTAAAATACTGTCTGCTTGATGCTTTTTTAATAACTGATAAACCCCATCACCTATAAAAAAAACACTAAGCGACTCATTATAGGCCGATAATGCTAAGGTTAAATCCAACGCTTCACGGGCATCGCTGCGGCCATGTGGTGCTTGTCGATTAACAATACCAATTTTCTTTTCCATGAAACTCCCCTTAAAACTGTATTAATCGGTCACAACGAGCAGATAATTCGGCCAACTGCCCTAATCCACTCAATACAAACGGTGTTTTAAGGTTGTAATGCTGTAAATCTAAATGCTTCGCTTCTATTTCATTAACGATACCACGACGTAAAGACGCAGAGACACAAACCTCTAAAGGAAAGTGATGTTGAATTGCTAAAGCAGCCCAGCGATCAGGTAAATTCACCTCATCGCTGGCAGGACTAATTAAATGACTTGCTGTTAACACACCATCAAGATAGAAAAACACACCTGAGATGTGATGTCCGGCAGCCAAAGCCGCCTCGCAAAACTGTAACGCCGTCGATGCACTTTGATCGCTCGCCGGATTACCCGTTACCAACAAAGAAAATTTAATCACCTGAGAATCAGACATAATTAGCCTTTAAGCCGTGTAAGCAACAGCTTCAACTTCAACTAATACATCTTTTGGTAAACGTGCTACTTCAACACATGAACGAGCAGGCGCTAATTCAGCAAAGTATTTAGCGTACACTTCATTAAATGCAACAAAGTCATTCATATCTTTAATGAAACAAGTCGTTTTAACAACAGTACTTGCAGAAGCACCAGCTTCTTCCAATACAGCCATTAAGTTTTGCATTACTTGCTCAGCTTGCTCAGCAACACCACCAGCAACCACTTCCATTGAAACAGGATCTAATGGGATTTGACCAGAAGTGAAGACTAAATTACCTAATTGATTAGCTTGTGAATAAGGACCAATTGCTGCAGGCGCTTTTTCAGTATTAATAATTGTTTTAGTTGTCATGGGATACTTCCTTTATGAATGAAATTTCGTGCCAGTATATTGAAGTAGAAGCACAATAAAAACAAGACAAAAGGACCGCTATTTATCATCATTCTAATGCCAATTAGAGAAATCAATTAACACCTACATATAAAACCAAAAGAAGCAGGCTGAAGCCAGCGCCCCAAGGTCAAAACATGCTTCGTAACTTTTATAGATAATATAAATAATAAAACTACAATTGTTTCGTTAAATTAAGAAACAAACACAAATGAGAAGCGACAGCGATTAGACGAAGCTTGATATGAGGGGCGCATGCTTCAGCTTGCAGATCTTTTGTGTTAATGATTAAAGTTTCTATACCGGTTTCTTACAAACCAATAAACCAAATCAACACACAAACACCGCAGGCTGAAGCCAGCGCCCCTTAAAAGATGTGTCGTAGCTTTCATTGATGTCGATAAAAAGCCAGAAGGTGTTGCGTATGATTCATAGATAAACGCTAATTAGTAGCGTTTATCTATCAAGCGAAGCCTGATATTAGGGGCGCATGCTTTAGCCTGCCAGTATGCGAGTTATCGCATACAACTATTAGCCACGTTGAGCGAAGCGAACTAATGCACAATTCAAAACGCTAAAATTCAACACACAAAACACTGCAGGCTAAAGCCAGCGCCCCGAAAAGATGTATCGTAGTTTTCATAGAGTTAATAACAAAGCCAAAATATATTTTGTCATATCTACAAAAAACACAAATGAGAAGCGGCAGCTATCAGACAAAGTCTGATATTAGGGGCGCATGCTTCAGCTTGCAGATCTTTATGTGTTGGATAAACGAAAAAAGTAGCGATAACTATCAAGCGAAGCTTGATATTAGGGGCGCTGGCTTTCATTAATAACGATAAAACCAAAACACTGCAGGCTAAAAAAAGGAATCGCAGAGCTCTTCCGCTCATAATACTAGGCTGTCACCTAACTCGCCCAGCGCCCCTTAAAAGATGTGTCGTAGCTTTCATTAATCACGATAAAACCAAAGCTTTACAACCCCTCGTATACTGTAATAGCTTCTTGCAGATTATCATAAAAAACCAGTTCGCCTTGATGTAAAATAATGGCGCTATCGCAGAACTCTTCTATCTCTTTGAGATCGTGGCTAACCATAATCACATTGGCGGTTTTACGTTTATCTAACAACGCTTGGCGGGCTTTTTTACGGAATTTTTGATCGCCTACAGAAGTAGCTTCATCGATAAGATACACTTCAAAGTCAATGGCAATACAACAACCAAAAGCTAAACGAGAACGCATACCGCTTGAATAACTTTTCACAGGTAAATCGTATTTAATACCTAACTCAGCGAACTGTTTTACCTTCTCTTCATATTCATCTAAATTCTCAACACCATTTACACGGCCAATAAAACGAGTATTTTCACGTCCTGTCATTTGAGGATGAATACCAGATGCTAACGCCACCGGCCATGAAATAGCCTTATCAGTTACCACCTTGCCTTTATTAGGATACTCACTCCCCGCTAGAATGCGGAACAGAGTTGACTTACCCGCACCATTCGACCCTAAGATCCCAATATTGTGACCATCAGGAATAGTAAAATTAATATTCTTAAAAATATATTGAGGGCCTAAATCGGAAGGATAATACTTAGTGAGGTTGTGTAATTTAATCATAGGTTGGCATAAAACTTTGTTATAAAGTGGATGGTTAGCTTATCGTTATTAACAAACAGGGGCAAGATAACGATAAGCAAAACACAACAATCATATTAAAAGCATGCACTAAACCAGCGCACCACGCTAACCAACAAGTCTAACGTTCAAACACGAATTTAGAGACATTCTCTTGCAGTTTTTTAGCAATAGTAATTTGCGAAATAGCCTCATGTTTCGCAGATTCCGCTTTACTGTTCGTCTCATTCGCTAACATTGCAATCTTATTAATATTTTTATCTAACTCGGCGACAGTCACTGCTTGCTCTTCAGTTGCAGTAGAGATTAAATAACTCAAATCCTGTACTTCAGACATTTTACTTTCAAAGCTAGCAATAATTTCATCAGCTAATTTAGCTTGCTTAAGACTCTCATTAACCAGTCCTTCACTCTTAGTAGTCGCTTCAACGGTTAACTTAGAATCTAAAGTCATTGCTGATATTTTTTGTTGAATCTCTAAAGTCGACACCTGAGTACGTGTTGCTAACGTACGCACCTCATCCGCCACGACAGAGAAACCTCTACCCTGCTCTCCGGCACGCGCAGCTTCAATTGCTGCATTCAAAGCTAACAAGTTAGTTTGATCGGCAATTTCAGTAATAGTATCAACAATATCTTCAATGCTTTTTACGCCATTGTGCAAATCATTAATCGCAGATAACGTCACTTTAGTTTGCGAAGCAACTTGCTCAATACTCTTATGGTTATCTAATACACGTTGACGACCACTCTTAGATAACTCAACCGCATTAATAACCGCTTCGTGCGTTTTCTCAGTATGCTGAGCTACTTCATTGGCAGTTGAACTCATCTCTACCAGCGCCGTCGCGACCATGTTTAATTCATCTTTTTGCTGATTAACAATTTCTAAAGTGCCCGTTGAACTATCAACAACAGAATCAACAGAGGCTTCCACTTGTTTAGAAGAATCTTCAATATTCAACACAGTTTGTTTTAAGTTATTAATCACCTTACTCAAATAATTATTAAGCTGTCCAAATTCATCATTAGATTTAGACGGAGGGATATTGCGTAATACACCTTGTGATAACGCATCAAGTTCGCCCATGAACTGTTTAATTGATTGGCGAATCAAACGTGTCATCGCAATAGATAACAAAACAATACCGATTAAAATGGAAATCCCCACAATAATACTTAAGTTGTTTTGGCTTTCCGTACTGCTGTTAATCTCACTCGCTAACTTACGGTTTTGAGCAAAAGACTTATCTAACAATAAGCCCGTTAATATACTGGCATTATTTGTTTCTGCCTGTAACGTCGCAAAATCTGCTTGCTGCTGTTTTATCAAAGCAAGTCGTTGCTCTTGAATAGCTAACAACCCAGTATCACCTTCAATGGCATCCAATAAAGACAGCGTTAACTCAGATAATTGGCGAACAAAGCTTTGATAAAAAGCATCATTTGACGCAAAAATCAGAGAAGGTAGTAGCGTTGAATGTTGATTCTGCCAGCCGACAAACTGTCCTCGGCTAACCGTTAAATCTTCTAATGAGGTCGCATTGGCAGTTTTTTCAATAATCAAGATCCCAGCAATCACCGACCCATTAACTTCATTCACAATAGAAATCGTCGCTTCATCTTCAAGCTCAATTAACGTATCTGATAAAAGGGGAGCGATTTTCTCTAACAATGCATCAAGCGTCATCGTTATATCATGAGCCTTTTCAATGGCATCAACTACTTTGGCTTGTTTATCAATGAGTAAAGTAGATTGCGTATTAACGGTTTGCATATTGCTATTAAGTTGCGACAAGGCATCGTCAACAATGCCAGAAAATTCACTGCTTAATTGCAGCTCACCAAACTCTTTAAGCGTTGTTGCAATCAACTGATTATTTGCACTTAGCTGACTAGCCGTTTCTTTATATTCATTTGGCGTATGGCTAGATAGTAACTTGAGGATCAATGGTTCAGTCGCATTCACTAACTCATTGGTCTTTGAGGAGTAATTAATAACAGGAGCAGATTCGTTGTTAATCAGGGTTAAACCTGCGATAACTTGCTTACCATTAATAAAGCTAAACAACACCATACCAATAAAAAGCACACCAATTAATGTAAAGCTTAAAATGATTTTAGTGGAGAGGTTAATATTAAAAATTTTCATAAATCCGTTTCACCTGCTAGTAGTATCCATTTCCATTATAGACACTTTTTAATGATACTATTGGACTACATTTTTTACATTTTGTAAATTCAAACATCACAAAACTATAACCAATTGATTAGTATATGTAATCGTGGGTATTATACTAAAACTCTGAATAAGAAGCTGTGAATAAACACACGTTGCGCTATTTTTAAGCTTTGAATTTACAATAGCAGTGCTATTATTTTGTTAATTGAACAAACTATCCACCTTAGTTTGTGCATAACACTTCCAGGATGGAAACATAATGAAAAAAACCTCTACCTTTATACTTAGCCTTTTAGCCATGGGGTTCAGTGCCAATGTATTATCAGTCGACCTAAATATCGCTACGGTAAATAACGCCCATATGATGGAGATGAAAGCCCTCACTCCAGAGTTTGAAAAAAATAACCCAGACATCAAACTAAAATGGCATATCTACAATGAAGGTAGTTTACGCATGCGTGCCATTGCCGATATCGCGTCGGCTGGCGGCCATTATGATGTAGTAACTATCGGTCTATACGAAGCACCCATTTGGGCACAACGTAACTGGTTAATTCCGCTAAAACCAGAAGCAAGTTACGATGAGAACGATCTACTACCTGCAATCAAATCTGGCCTATCTTATCAAGGCGAACTTTACGCAGCCCCGTTCTACGGCGAAAGCTCAATGTTGATGTACCGTAAAGACATTCTGAAAAAAGCGAATATTGAATTTAAAAGCAGACCAAATTGGACTGACATTGAAAAAGCAGCCAAAGCCGTACACGATCCAGATAACGACATGTATGGAATCTGTTTACGAGGTAAACCAGGATGGGGCGATAATATGGCCTTAGTCTCGACCATCGCTAATAGTTTTGGTGGACGTTGGTTTGACATGGATTGGCAACCAGAAATTAACAGCCCAGCGTGGAACAGAGCAGTGAGCTTCTATGTTGATTTACTTAACAACTACGGGCCACCGAATCCAGATCAAAATAGCTTTACTGAAATACTCTCATTATCTCGCGATGGTAAATGTGCCATGTGGGTAGATGCATCAATTGCAGCCTCTTTTTTAATGGACGAAAAACAAAGTAAATACTCTGAGTTATGGTCTTATACCGAAGCGCCATACCAAGTGACTACTCGTGGAGCTAGCTGGTTATGGTCTTGGTCATTAGCAATCCCTAAAGCCTCTAACAACGTTGATGCCGCGAAGAAGTTTATTAGCTGGGCAACTTCTAAAGAATATATTAAGAAAGTTGCAGATAAAAATGGCTGGGCAAACATCCCAACTGGCACCCGTTCTTCAACCTACAAGAACTCAAGTTACATTAACGCCGTTGGCGATTTTGCTAAAGCCGAGTTAGCCGCATTAAACGGCATCGACCCGAACAACAACACCCTCTACCCATCACCATACTCAAGCGTACAATTTGTACCTATCCCTGAGTTTGTATCGATAGCAGGTTTCGCCGGACAAAAAATCACCGAAGCACTACAAGGCAAAATCAGCGTAGAACAAGCTCTAGACAGCAGCCAAAAAATCGCCCTACGCGAAATGCGCCGAGCCGGCTACTAACCACCAGCAACAATCAGAAAGCATGGCGTCAAATACAACACCATGCTTTTCACACAACCACACTTGAAAACAACTAAACTATTAGTAAAAACACTTCGTAATACCCACAAATAAACACAAGCAAGCAGCGACAGCTATTAGACGATGTCTGATATTAGCGGCGCTGGCTTTAGCCTGCCAGTATGCGAGTCATCGCATACAACGATTAAGCACAATGAGCAAAGCGAACCAACATGCATTTCACAACATAAAACATTAAAATCAAAACAAGCAGGCTAAAGCCAGCGCCCCAGGGTCAATACATGTTTAGTCACTTTTATAGATAACATAAATAATAAAACTACAATTGTTTCGTTGAATTAAGAAATAAACACAAATGAGAAGCGATAGCTATCATACGAAGTCTGATATCCGGGCCGCTGGCTTTAGCCTGCCAGTATGCGAGTCATCGCATACAACGATTAAGCACAATGAGCAAAGCGAACCAACATGCATTTCACAACATAAAACATTAAAGTCAAAACAAGCAGGCTAAAGCCAGCGCCCCAGGGTCAATACATGTTTAGTCACTTTTATAGATAACATAAATAATAAAGCTACAATTGTTTCGTTGAATTAAAAAACAAACACAAATGAGAAGCGGCAGCTATCAAGCAAAGCTTGATTTCGGGGCGCTGGCTTTAGCCTGCAGATCTTTTTGTGTTGGTTTTTAGGTTTTTTCTATCTTTTCAATTACAAAGCAATAACCCCAAATTCAACACACGCAAAATAAAACACTGCAGACTAAAGTCAGCGCCCCGAAAAGATGTGTCGTAGTTTTCATTGATATCGATAGTCCTCAAAAGATGTCCCGCAATAACCACAAAAAACACAGGAAAGTAGCTATAGCTATCGTACGAAGTCTGATATCCGGGCCGGTGGCTTTAGCCTGCCATATGCGAGTCATCGCATACAACGATTAAGCACAATGAGCAAAGCCAACCAACATGCATTTCACAACATAAAACATTAAAATCAAAACACTGCAGGCTAAAGCCAGCGCCCCAGGGTCAATACATGTTTAGTCACTTTTATAGATAACATAAATAATAAAGCTACAATTGTTTCGTTGAATTAAGAAATAAACACAAATGAGAAGCGGCAGCTATCAAGCAAAGCTTGATTTCGGGGCGCTGGCTTCAGCCTGCAGATCTTTTTGTGTTAATGGTTAAAGTTTCTATATCGCTTTCCTATAAAACAATAAACCAAGATCAACACACAAAATAAAACACTGCAGACTAAAATCAGCGCCCCAGGGTCAATACATGTTTAGTCACTTTTATAGATAACATAAATAATAAAGCTACAATTGTTTCGTTGAATTAAAAAACAAACACAAATGAGAAGCGGCAGCTATCAAGCAAAACTTGATTTCGGGGCGCATGCTTTAGCTTGCAGATCTTTTGTGTTAATGGTTAAAGTTTCTATATCGCTTTCCTATAAAACAATAAACCAAGATCAACACACAAAATAAAACACTGCAGACTAAAGTCAGCGCCCCAGGGTCAAAACCAACACACACAAAACACTGCAGACTAAAGTCACCACTCCAGGGTCAAAACCAACACACACAAAACACTGCAGACTAAAGTCAGCGCCCCGAAAGATGCATAGCCCCCCCCATCACGGAATAACCACAACCATCTCATCATCTAACTCATGCAACTTGGCTTTCAATGCCTGCTTTGCTTCATCATCACCATGCACTATTACTACTTTTGCAGGGCCTTTACGTATACGTTTAATGAAATTAACAAGGTTAGATTGATCTGCGTGTGCTGAATAGCCTGATATCGTATGCACGCCTGCTTTTATATCTCGCTTATCGCCATCAATAAACGCATAACCACCTCTTGGTCCGTATTGCTGAATCTGACGCCCTAACGTTCCTTGTGCTTGATACCCTACAAACAACACATCGGCGGTTGGCTCACCAATAAAGCGTTTCAAATAATTTACCACCCTGCCACCGCTACACATACCACTAGCCGCAATCACTATTGCTGGTTTATTACGATTTGCCAAATACTCAACCACTTGCATATGCTCTTGGTGCGAATCCACCGTATACAAAGCATCAAAATTAAGCGGTTGCCTTCCCTGCTTCACTCGTCTTTTCGCTTCTGCATCCCACAACGTTTGAAAAGCTTTATAATGCTCAGTGAACCTAGCTGCCATCGGCGAATCCACGATCACCTCAATATCCGCTAGCTTCTTAAACTTAGCCCTAGCCGTAATCTGCTCTAATTCATAAAGCAACTCTTGAGTACGACCAATACTAAAAGCAGGAATAATCACCACTCCATTATCACTAATCGCCTTAATTAACACCTTCTCTAAACTCTTAGCACGATCTCGACGCCCTTGATGATTTTTATCACCATAAGTACTTTCAATCACCACAAGATCCGCTTTATAAGGACTTCTAGGAGACGCTAACAAAGGCGAATAAGTTGCCCCTAAATCTCCAGAAAAAACAACACGACTAGATACTTCAGCGACAGGTTTAACATCCACTTCGATATAAGCAGAGCCAAGAATATGCCCCGCAGGTTGAAACTTTACTTTAGCCCGAGAATCCCCTTGCAACCCCAACACAAACCACTGTTTATAAGGCACTGCAACCAACTGAGCTTGCAAACGCGACAAACAAGCCTTAATGATCGATTGATTACGCGTCACACCTACTTTCAATGCATCTTCAATCACCATAGGCAACAACGCAGCCGTCGCTTCCGTGGCAACAATAGGCCCACTAAAACCAGCCGCTAGCAAATAAGGCAAACGTCCAACATGGTCAATATGGCAATGCGTCACCAACAAAGCTTGCACCGTACTAATATCAAACTCAATAGATAAAAGGTCATCGTCACCTCGCCCGGAGGTTTCAGCACCTTGGAACAAACCACAATCCACCAACACACTATTACGTTCGTCAATCATCAACTGATGACAAGACCCCGTTACACTATTTACCGCACCATGATGACGTATCTGCATATCCCTTCCTCACTTAGCTAGTCCAGCTAAAAAGTATGGTCGAAGACAACATAAAGACAAAAAAAGAGGTAATAAAATGAGAAGTTAAACAAAGGAGGTCAACAACCAGCCCCATAAAGGTAAGGCTGATTGTTAAAATAGACGGTTAAAATAGATTGTGAAAATAAAGCCAGATAATAAAGAAGCTACTTTTTAATCACCAAAGGCTTAAAGGTCAATTGCTGACCAGTTTCCTTGGCAAACACCTCAACCTTATCGCCTTTTTTACAATGCTTAGCTAGAGAACGACGTATACCTATATAACGTTCCCGCGGGAAGTTTACTTTAGCAAAGGCATCATAAAACCTATCAGCAACAATAGTTTCAATCACTTCACCATTAAGCATAACTTCGATCTCAACAGGTTTTTCAGAGTGACTATAATAAGCACAGCCGATTAACACATTATTAGGGTTAACCTTAAAGTGACTATACACCCACTGTTTATTTTCTTGAGTTAAAGCAATACGTTGTTTATGTAGAAAATTAACCTCTTTCACACACTCAATATCTTGTTTATTCTGCTCAATAATCTGCTTTTTCAAAGAGGCTGATATGCCCTCTTTCTTAATCGTTTTTTTGCGATTAACGTTAACGCTTTTAATATCAAGATCAATGCAATAATAACCATTGATCAAAGCAAGACTCTCATCATAACGATCTGTTAAACCGACATAACCAATCAAGCTAATCGGTATTGGTTTTAAATTATTACGCTGAAAGTTAGAAGCAGATGGACGTTTTAAAAATTGTTCTATGGTTCCTTTAAAACCATGATGTGTAACTGCGTGATTAAAATGTGAAATGACCTGCTCAACAGGCTCTCGAACAAAAGTAACAATATGACGAACAGAGACTAAATCCGAATACTTTATAGAGCCAACATGCCCTGATATCCAAGTATTCTGTATCGACTTCATTTGCTTTTTCAATGCTAAAGGCGACTTCTCTTGATAAATCACCTGTTTTATCAGTGATGCCGTATGCTTAGTATTTTCACCATAATCACCAAGTACAGTAAACTTGTCTTCCAATGCTTTTCTAAAACTAGTGCCTGCCGTTTTAGGAATATGAATGAAGAAAAAATTTTTATTTAACTCTACATCGCTAAAGTCTCGTGCTTGTGATATTGAAAATCGATTAAGCTTTTTCCCCTTAAAAACACTATTAATAGCATCAATAAAAGGCGCTTTATCTTGCTCAGTTTGCCATGGATAGATATAACCTTGCTTAGATTTTAAAGATTTTTTAAGCGCCTGATTACGCTGGATATCATCTTCACTTTTATGTGTAGGTGCATCTTCTGAAAGTAAACCAATATTGATACAAGGAAAACTAGCATCGTTATGTGTTAAACCATTAAATCCTTGAGCAATAAAGCGTTGAGTCCACTCTACATGGCCACACCCATAACCTTGAAAAATAGGATTTAAATACCCTACCTTTTTAAAAGCTTCTAAGCTCGTCGCAGTACACTGCCCAGTAACCGCCTTAGAGATAAAAGGAGAATAGATTTCCCCCCGCCCTTTAATCAATTTAGACGTATCAATAACCCGTTTATGAGCAAAATTAACATGTCCCCAAGCCAAGGCTGTTAACGCCCACTTAGCATCCCAATATTGCTCAATGGGTCTACAATCATCTTCCAGTAAAATACTCACATCACACTGTTCAATTTCATGTAGGTAATACAAGGCACGATTTTTATTAGCGACAACCCCTGCGTTATCATGACTAATACAAGCAACTGAATTTTCATCACACCAATCTTTAGTGCCGTCTTGGCTACCATCATCAGCAACCACTACTAAAGTGTTTTTATTAGAAAAAGCGTGAATATTCTTAATATTACCTTGCAGCCGTTTGAGACGATTATAAGTAATAACCGCCACACCAATTTTAACACTAGCTAACACCGATTCTTCTAATGCAGATAGGTCAATAAAATCAATAGATGTAGAAGGCTGAAAATAACGATATAAAGTAAACAATTGATAAGCTTGTACAGGGTAATTAGACTCAATAGCCTGTACTAAAGCTTGCAGATACTCTGCTTGCTCAGTGGTTAAGTCAGAACAGCGTCTAAACCAGACTAAATTTTCTTTCACACTTTCCAATGATATTTTGTCTGAATCAATATACCCCTTGGTTTGATAATCACTAAACACCTTAGGCGTACTAATCCCTTGTACACTGCTCTGTATTTTATCTACAATTTTTCTTAACATGATTGATTATCACCAAAAATAAATTTAATTTTTCTAGTCCAATATTTCACTATAGAAGTCTTCTTATTTAACTCTGATTTAGCATAAACATTAGTAGGATCAATTTTTAACGCCGCTAATAACAAAGATTCGCAGACACTACTCTCATCATTTTTAAAATACCAGGCAGCATCTAGTATGTGACTTAAATGCTCCTTTGTTTTAGGTAATTTTTTACTCGGCGATTTATGTACATGGGGTAGGCTTAACTTAGTTAATGGAACACCCGACTTTTGTAAAAAAAGGCCTAACTCATCAGGCTGAGAAGTTGCTAAATCTAAATGAATAAAATGTGCATCAGGATGCTCTGAAAAATAACTCAGCACATTAGCGACATGTTCCTGGTATTGCTTACGCCAAACTTCAATAATATCTGCTTTAGGTTTATCTAAAATACAACGATAGCGATCTAAATAACTCCCTCCGCCGTGCATTAATCGACTGTTTATCCAAACATCAACAGGGCGAGTATTTAAAATAAAAATAGCATCAGGATAAGAGCGATGTAATGCTTTGAACAGATCATTAGCAACATATTGAAAACCATCGGCAGTTAATGACTCCATATCAGAAAAAGCATCGTACTCATCTAATCCCGTTAATAAGTCACATCCATTTTCATGGTTCTCAAAAATAATATTAGCTAACTCGCCCTTTAGATAGTGCACAGAGCGAATACCATTTTCTACTAAAAAGTCATGGATACTTAATGTGCCACACTTATTAAAACCAATTTGGAAAATTTTAATACTCATCTTAAACTGAAATCTTCTCTATCTAAAGTTAGCCATTCACTATAACACGGGTCATTTAATAACTGTTTTCCCCATGTCTTTTGCATATAGTGAACCTCACTAGCAAAGCGAGCTTTTTTCTCAGGTGTATCTTCAGCACCACGGCTAATCGACTCATGATGAACCATTTCAATATGGGGCGACCATAGATTTCTGTAACCAGCTTTTTGTACTTTTAAGCAAAAATCTACATCATTAAAAGCAATGGTTAAATCCTGCTCATTTAAGCCACCGACTTGTTCAAATACGGCTTTGCGTACCGCTAAACAGGCAGCTGTCACAGCTGATAAATTTTGCGTCACTTGTAAACGCTTAAAATACCCAGAATCTTCTTTATAAAAATGCTTATGAGAATGCCCTGCTACGCCACCTAACCCGGTAATAACGCCAGCATGTTGTATTCTCCCATTAGGGTAATATAACTTAGCGCCTACACAACCAATATCAGGTCGACTGACATTAGCAACCATATCCGTTAGCCAAGACTCAGACAAAATCTCAATGTCATTATTCATGAACACCAAAAAATCACCCTTTGCTTGTGTTACCGCATAATTGTTAATTGCTGAATAGTTAAAAGGCGCATCATAGGTGATCACCCTAACTTTTCCTGCTGCTTCAAGCTGCTTAAAATAATCAATAGCATCAGATTCATCAGATTGATTATCCACCAGCAAAATCTCAAAATGTGAATAACTGGTTTTCTTATAAATTGAATCAATACACTGCTTAACGAGCTGCTTAGCATTTTTGGTAGGAATAATAATAGAAACTAGAGGAGCAGATTCAGGAACAGGCCAATTTACTTTATAAGTATTAGGTAACTTACCAAGCTCAACCTTACAATCAACCAAATGCTCCTGTAACGCTGCTAAGCCCGCTTCCAAAGAATAACCTTTCTCAGATTCAGCTAAAGCAGTAGAGCCTCTTATTGCACGCCAATGGTATAACACATAAGGTATATGGATAATTTGAGCATCACTACATTGCTCAACACAACGCAACAACAAATCGTAATCTTGACTACCTTCAACCCCTAACTTAAAACCACCAATAGTATCAACCGTCGACTTTTTATAAACCCCTAAATGAGAGATATAATTCATCGAATAAAGTAAATCTCTGTTCCATTGAGGTTTAAAGTGTGGCGCGGCACGTTCACCTTTCGCAGTAAGCTTATCTTCATCACTATATAAAATAGTCGCATCAGGGTTCTTTTCAATATAATGAGCAACGGTTTTCAATGCTTCTTTATGCAATAGATCATCATGATCCAACAAGACAATATAGTTACCATTAGCAACCGCTAATCCAAGGTTTGATGCAGCAGAAATATGAACATTATCTTTACTCCTAACTACAGTTACTCTCGTATCTAGCGCCGCTAACCCAGACAAATAAACAGACAGAGCCTGATCCTCAGATGCATCATCAACCAGAATCAACTGCCAATGTGAGTAAGTTTGCGTTAATACAGAAGAAACCATCCCTTTAAATAATTCAAGATCAGGTTTATAGACAGGCACTAAGATAGAAAAAGACACTAAATTTGAACGTACTTTTAACTTTGAAAGTAGCTTCCCTTGCACTTTAGCCACTTCAGTATAGTCAGCATCAACAGGAAAGGTCATAAAATAACGACGATACACACTCGTTAACACTTTACTTTTTTTAGCTTGATTACGAAGTTTTGTGAAAAACAGTTTTAACATCAGTGACCTTAAAAATAATAAGAAGCTGGATATTCATAATTACTTAGTTAACAATCAATTTAAATCTGCTTCATAAGCATTTTCAATATCCATTGATAGACCACAAAATGTCAAAACTTAAAGTTACGAATATACAAAAAGTTATTCCTGCTTTAATTTACCTTGGTAAGCTGAAACCTTGTGTTTAATATACAAACCATTAGGTCTAAATTGTAAAGCCAACTGCATTAACTCTAAAGAAATTAACATATTATACGACTCTAACATGAGCGCAGTATCCCTTAATTTATCGATAGAGGCCTTCTTTAAAGTAGTTATTTTCATACTTGTGATCCTATTATGCAAAGTAGGAAAAACAGAAGTACCTTTAAGTACCTTATAGTAAACATCTACATCTTTTAAAAGATCTTCATCACTAATATTAAGTATTTCTTGGGAGTTACTTACTATCTCATTTCTTATACCTGTAAGGGTATCTGTCAATGCACAATTCACTATAAAATTATCGAGGCTTCTATAATAAGCATCTAAATCTTCAGTATTTACTTCGAGTGCAAACAACTTAGTTCTCTGAATAATGCCATCTCTATTATCTTTCACTCTTAATGTCGAACTAGGTCTTTTCCTTAACAGTAATGCTAAATACTCCGTTTCTGAACGAATCATTCTATGCAGAATAAAAGCCTTTTGATCTTTATTGAAGTTAGACTCAGAAATTTCTCTATGTTTGCCTTTTTTAAATATATTACCGCTTGCATCGATATGCCGTGATTTATCACTTATCTTCAATAAAGGTACATGAAGTGTAAATTTTCTAAGGTTATCAAAAGCCTCTCTAGACATTATTGTTTTAACTTGAGGGGTCGTATAATATTTCTTATTCTCAAAAGGGGCTGAAAAAGCACGTCCATCAACTTCTTGGCAAGCCCAGTGAATTGAAAGCCTGCTGTTGTAGGGCATAGAGTTAATAAAGTGAGAAACATCCTGCTTGAAGTCGGTTGGATAAAAAAACTCATCAGCATCAACACTCAAACAATGAGAAACATTCGGATCCCTAAAAGCCTCATTAGCAAGAAAACTAAAAGATAATCTCTGCATACTAGGGTTAATACCGCTTTTATCCGCATCCTTATCAATCCAATCCATCACAAAGTATTTTACATTACTATATTGAGAACAGATTAAATCCAAAACCTCGGTCGTTCTATCAGTCGTTCTATTAATGCCTAAATAAATATGCTTAAAACCAAAATAAAGGTAATGATGGATCCATTCATGTATATAAGCTGATTCATCTTTAATCACTGCAATAACAGCAACATCTTGGCATGAATTAGACTGAAGAGCGTTACTAACCATACTTACACCTTCACTTAACTTCTTACTTATCATAAATCACTCACTTCTTTAATAAGACTTTAAGGATTGTAGTAATAGCATGATTAGCTAATTCCTCAGTCCATTCATCAGAAGAATTTTCTTGATAGACACTAAAGTCATTAGCAAATATATCTTCATTTTCATCACTAATATTGAATCGTCGGTTAAGCGCTATATTGGAGTCTTTAAATTTAGAATAAAAGTTAACGGCCTCTTGACGAGAAGGCAACATAACGTGTGACTCACCTAACTCCTTTATAATCTCTTGAAAGACTGGGTCATGTCGCTTTATCCCCATATCTCGGAGAATATGTGCCACTTTAACATTTAACAAACCAAGGCTAGTATTTGCATCTTTAACATTTACATTTTTCTTCGTAAAAGGAACAGCTAAGAAGTCCAGAAAATCACTAACGGCACAGTTATTTTTAAGTAACGCTCTATCAAACACCTTAAAAGTAACACTATCATCGCCGAACACATCACCCCACATAGCAAAGTGATTATAATAATCCAAATATGACTGAGCATTATTATCTAACGTAGGAAAAGACTTGTTATCACCACTAAAATACAAACCTTCAGCTTCCCAACTTTTTGCTCGCTGTTGATAGTGAGACAAAGCTTGACGATCTTGTCGGCGAATATAAATAAGAATTTTAATACTTGAGAAATGTGGTTGTAGCGCCGCCTTTAGCTTAACTAACTCATCACTATCATGAATCCATGAAAAACATTCAGAAGACATAACAACATGCTTGTCATTGCATTTCTTTAAATTAACTGCAAGGTTTGGGTCAATAGTAACAATACCTTGTTTAATTTTTGAATGATTAAAATAATAGGTTTGATTCACTTGAACTGTGTTTTTACCATTTTCAATAAAAAATGGAGTTACGCCATTCTTTTTAAGAAAATGTCTGTGGTTGTACATCCAATTTTGAATAGTAGATGTACCCGTTTTATGCGCGCCTATATGTAGCGTTAATTCCCGCATTGTATTTTCTCCAAAACCTTTCATCCCAAAGGACTTAAATAATAAATTCAAAACTTTACAAAATAGCAGCTAAGCGTTTATTCAAATTATCAATGGATACTTTCCACTCAATTGAATTACTTTTTTGAACTATATTATTAGCAGAAGTGTTGTAACCGAAGGTTTGATGACCACAAATTAAATCAGTATTAACCTGGTGATTAATACCAGGATTAATCTTCATTATTGGCAAACAAGTTATACCTAATGTCTTGGCAGGGTTAGGAATAAAAAATGAGTTTTGCAAACCAGAACCAGGGTTTCCAGCAATAAAGTTAGTAGTAGAAAGCACTTTTTGCATTTCAACTTGAGAGAGATCCTCTGGTACAACAATATCAAAACCAGATGAACGGAAGTACGCCTCAACTTCTTCTTCATTAAGTAATACACGTCCTTGAATAGGAGCTTTAACAGCACGTCTACTTAAATAAATACGTTTATCATTAACCAAATCGTTTTTATTATCATAACCCGCCATAAGTTTATTTAAATGTAACCAAACTTGACGAGATTCATCAGCAAAATAACAATTTCCATCACTAATAGAGATAACAGATTCAGGCACAATAAGATGCTCAAAAGTGGTTGGTTTTTTCACAAATACAATATTGTTTTTGGTAATACCCAATACCGCAAGATATTCCATCATATTAGAGTTTAAGAATTTATTTTCCTGCTCTTTATTAAAATTCTCAAACACATGGTAAACAAACTTAGTTTTTTTATTAATTAAGTTCGGTTTGTTTAATGCCAACCAAAAACGTGTTACACCTTCTTGAATAAAGTGCCCGTAATGAGGATTTAACATCCCCATATAATAATACTCACCCTTCATATACTCAGCAGGTAAGTTTGCTCGGAACGGATAAACAGGTAACTCAGAATGGTCTCTGTACCCTTTTAATACCGGTTTATAATGATCAGCAATTAAAATTGGATTTAAATGTTTATCATAGGCCCAATGTTCAAAGAAATAGCTTTTAGGAATGTGATGCGTTTCTTTATAAGGTAAAAGCAGTGCGCCATCTTCAATACAATAAGTTGGCTTGAACTTGGTAAACTCTGAACGATATAAACGAGTATCTGAAATATTAGATCCACATATAAATTTAATATGTTTCTTTAATGGCAAGCTATATTCCATACGCTCGTTAATACGTTTTTTAACAGGATCCCAATAAGAGTTATTCTTCATACATTAAATCCATGTGTATCTAGCTGAAAGGCGCTCTTTGTCATGCGTAAAAGCATTGCGTACTATTTTATTATCTATTCGCTGCTTAACATTTTTTGAATGTTGCTCTTTATAATCAAGCGAATTTAAGAATTTAATAAAATCAGGGCGCTGCTGCTTGTTTGAAGTGACGCGGTCAAAGTGACGCAACATAGGGGCTATTTCAAGTCTGATTGATTCATTGACCTTATTCTCTTTCTTATCGCCAGAATCAACGTCTAGATCAATAGTTTTGAAAAACAGATTAACAAAGCCTTTTTTATCTTTATCGTAATCCATTAAAAAGACATTCTCATCACCGATGTGCTTAGCCCAATAATCCACTAAAAGAGGCATTCTCACTTGTGCTAATTCTCTTTCACAAAACATAAAAATATTTTCGTTATCAGGAATCCCCCAATTTACTTTTACGGCTTGTAAAAAAGCAGAAATAAGGTAATCAGTATAATTCCTAACAGCAACAATCACCTTTACATTAAGCCCTTTCTCTTTAGCTTGTGTCAGCATCAAAGCAATATGTTTAGGATTATCTCGAATTAAAAATTCACTCGAAATCACAGTGCTACTTTCTCTGCTGGCCGCAAAAGTTAACAGCGCATCCCATTGCTCTGTGAACTTCGTCATTGAAAACTCAGGGTGGTTTGATGCAAAGTAGTTACTTGCACCACCAAAAAAACCGTAAGGTGAAAAGCAAGCTTCTTCACTTTTATTTGAAGGCAGTTTAAAACCAATATTTTGAATAGCGCTGGTAGCCGTTTTACCGATACCAGGATGAAATATAAGAGTTTTAGGTTGATTTAAATTAATATCCATACTGTTTAATTACTCGCCTAAGAATGGGAAACGACCGAATTTACTGATCAATGGCCCCCATTTTAAAATGTGTTGTTCGTTTAATTCATTGCCACCTGCAAATGGGTTATCCCATCCTGCGGCTTGCCATTTATCCATTGGGTTTAAAATATGCAAGTTAGCTAAGCCAAAATCGCCAGGGATTTGAGCATCGGCAACAGCGTTGTCTCCAACATGCACAAACGATCCCTTATCCGCTAAATGCTCTTTCATAAAGGCCCACATAGTACCACTATCTTTACGCAAGCCTAACTCAGAGGAAACAAATAATTGATAGCCATTTGTCACACCAGCTTTTCTTAACATCAATACAATTTGATGCTCAGAATAGTAAGTATCGGAAATAATATAAACCGTCTTTCTTTGACCAATTAAAGCATTCAGAATATCAACGACTTCATCTTTGCTTTCGATCATATCGAGATCATAAGCAAACTCCATATCAGCATAATGAAGCGACTTGGCTTGATCCCATCCTAACTCCTTCCCTAACTGTTGGTAACTCTCAACTAAGCTAACATCTCCTTTAAATTGCTTCTGCTTACGCACAGTAAATTCTGCATTATTTCTTAACTTAACAAAATCATGTGCATCCTTTACTTCACCTTGCTCAACCAAATATTGCCCTAATTTAAGCTTGGCATAATCAGGGACAAAATGAGTACGACGCACTAAAGTATCAAATACATCAAAGGAGATAATATCGAAGGGTTGAATTTTATGAAGCAACTGCTCTTGGCTACTCACATAATTTGCAAAGATATGACTTTTATCTTGAGTAAAACGTCCTAATTCAGGGTAATAAAATAGCTGCTTATAACCATTACGTTCAGCTAATAGTCCAATACATCGCTCTAAAGCATGTAACTCAGAGCCATCATTAGGTAAAGGCTCTGCAGGAAAGTCTTCATATTTATACTCTTTATCAAGCAACTGCTTTAATGCCGCTGGTTTAGCCCAAAACATACCGCCAACAGGATAAGCAATAAAGTCAGAGTGGTCTGTGATATTCCACTCATCAAAAAACTTGCTTTTAAAGGGTTTGTTCTTCAACCAATGGTTTACCCAGTCCGGCATCATCATAAACGAAGTGGGGTAATACACGCCGCATTCATCATCTTTAGCCATGTGCGTAATCGCTTTCGCAATCACATTGGCATCATTCAATAAAAACTCGCCAAGGTAATCAGCCCATTGTGTTTGCGGACGACCTGAATATAAAGACTTCTTAGAATGCAGGTGGCAGAACAAATCATAATCTAATAATTTTTGACCATACTCCACTAACATAGGCCCAAAGTTTCGACCGCGATTAGGGACAGCAACCACTTCAATATTATTCACGGTACTCAAATCGCCTAATTTCTCAATGGCCACGGCTTTTAAAGCAACATCACTTACCGATACAAACACATCTACATTCACAGGGAAGTGCTCTAAACATTGACGGTAATAATCTAAAAAATCCGCATAAAACACATGTAAACAAACCGCCACTTTCTGTGTTTTATTCAATGCTTCATCAATGTCAGTGGCTAATTTATCACTTGGTTCCCAGCGCGGTGCAAAAGGGGTATTAATACGGCCTTCTTTAATACCTGCTGAAATATAATGCTCAAGAGGACTTTGCCCAAAGTGGTAAACATCTAAATTATTTTTATGGTAGTTCCAGTTATTAAATGCAGGACTTGGGCTAACACTTGAGAAGCGACTTTTCATTAGGTAATCGTTAAACGCAGAGGTTTCTGAATCGAATGATTTATCTTGTACATCACAATACCAAGTAAAATCAAACAAACCATGCTGCTTCGCTTCTGCTAGTAAAGCAGGATTATGCCCTATAGCCGCGGGAACACTAACCCTATGACGAGGATCAGTTCTTCTCAATAATTTACCTTCGATACGTATAGCTGCTTGCATCAATTTAGGATTATTTCTAATAATACTGTTTATGATAGGAATACGTTTAACAATGGCTCTGTAATTCATATTTTTAATCCAAAAAAGTCTAATCCGTTCACTGTACCTTCGCTAGCAATATCATCATCAATAGTAAATAGCGGCCAGCTATGCGTTGGTAACATGCCTTTCTTTGTGACATACGTGGTATAAAGCGTTTCCACCTCTTCAGCAGAAAAGCTCACACCAGCTTTAATATATTGATTCATTTGTTTCAATGCACCTTGGCATACCTGCGCTAACAAATGGAACTGATGCTGAGAAGTGACTTTACGACCATAATAAGTATCAAATGTTTCATCTGGCAATGGACTTAGTCGAATATCTTGGAATTGGCCAACCGGTGCGGTTAATAAAGACTCTAAAAACATCGAACGATCTAACGGCGTATAACCGCCGCCCATTTTCACGCCTCCTTTTAAATAACCCACCATTTCCATTGTCTGCTTCTCAACCCTTTTCTTGCCTGGGTTTGAAGCGATCAAATAATGCCCTTTTGTGTCTTTCTTAAACAAAATAGTTAACAGCGTTTGAATCGTACCGCTATAACCAAGATCAACCAGGTTGACTGTTTCTACATCAAAGAAACCAATAGAAGTTAAATATTGATGATAAGCAGAGCTTGACGGTTCGATGATAGGTTTTAATTTTGCTTGTTTTTGAACTAGGAGGGAGGAAACGGTTTTAAGGTCATCCGGCAATGAAAAGGTTTGCTGAAGTTGCTTATCACTAAACACCTTTTTTAAACTAGTATCGCTTAACATAAAGCGAGAACACATCAATTCATATAAGCTCCCTTCAAACTTAAAGTTTAAGGAAAGTGGAAAGGTGTTAGATTCAGTTAAACCAATTTTGAAAAGAAACGCCCTAGAAACCAACATATACTGGCTATTATCAACACGACCAACCGTCTCACAATATTCAGAATAAGCACGGCTCAACCAGTACCCTTCTCTTGCTAAGAAAAAGATCCCTTCTTTTTCATTCACATTTTTAACTAACGTTTGATTGTAAAAGGTGAACATGGGCGAAATAAGCGTCGCCCCTAATTGCTGCAAAGATGTAATGGACATTTGACTACTCTTTAATAAATAGATGATATTAATAATAAAAATAGTTTTATAAAAAATACAGAATATACATTATATTTCGCATTATAAATTATATTGTTATAGACACACTAAATAAGAAATCGTTTGATTTAGCTTAAACATAAATCATTATTAGTGGTATTTTATATTCTGTTACATAACTTTTTTATAATATCCTTGATTCATTTAATATTTTTAAGAAAAACATTACAAAGGCTGAAAGTTAATTAATAATATCTATCTGGACAATACCTTAACCCGATAAACTAATCAAAAAAGTATAAAATATGAAAATTATTATTGTTGGAACATCAAATTCTGTAATGGGAAATAAAGGTTTTATTGAGTCTTTGAGGATTGATAATGAAGTCATACAATTATCATCAGGAAGGACGCCATTTCTATGCACATTAAAAACAATCATGCTTAATCAAAAACTTATTGAAAGTAGTGATATATTAATAATAGACCATTACATCAATGATATTAACTTTTACGTTTTAGAAAAGGGTCCTGATTATATAAAAATGGTAAAAGATTTTTACATATATCTTTCTTCGCTGAACGTTAATGTTTTAAATTTAATGTTTCCGATATTAGGGCTAAAATCCAGAAAAGCCTATAATTTTATGAAAAAATTGTTGAATACTCAAACCAATTTAATATATCCCTATTGGATTTAAACAAAGAAGAAATTCCTCGTAATTTTTTTAAAGACCACATTCATTTAAATCATAATGTATCGTATGCTCTAGGGTTATCATTAAGAAAAGCTTTATCAGAAATCAATTGGGAAAAACCCTACGGGGGTACTTGTAACTCAAATCCATTTTCCATATTAACAGCAAAAGATATAGCAAATACTGATAATGGGCTATCAAATTTCAGCAATTCATTGATTTCATTAACTTTTTTAAAGTTTCAAAAAACGATAACTTTACAAAGAAACGAAAATGACTCATTAATTTGTATTGGATATTTGTCAGATAAACGAATCAGCGGTCGTTCAGGTGTTACAATTAATGAATATGAATATGCTTTTAGCGGACCAGGCTATTATATGGAAACTATTGATAATGAGATAAAGGGAAACGTTACACTATCTCCTATATCTGGCCATAAAACTGTACCGAACCTTATGGGTAGAGGCATATCTAAAGGTAATTTTAATTATTGCTATATCTCGGAATTAGTTTTTTATAATCATAATACAAACATCGATGTAACACCTTCAATTAAAAAAGAGAATAGAAAGATACAAGTAAATGATTTTATAAGCATTGCAAGAAGAATAAATACTAAGGATCACAATTCAAATATAGACATGCAAATATCCCCTAAATCCTTAGATAAGCTAATTGATATCGCTGTTTCATTTGAGAAGGAGGATTTAAAGTTAGCAAAAAACTTGATGTATATGGCTAATTTATTACGACCAAATGGAACAGTAATCAAGAAAAAGCTTTTACAGTATGAAAATAATGACAAACCTTAACTCTCTGAGTTTACGCAAAACAAAAGAAATCTATGAACAATAATAATAGATTTCTTTTCCGAGGCTAATTAAAAAACTCACATTACAATTATAAAAATCAGTCACTTAGGAGTTATTTTTTTAATTTCTCTTTGATATTGATTAACTTTACTCTTAATTACAACTCCATCAGGCCTATGCTTTGCAGCTAACTGCATTAAATCTAATGCAAAATATATATCACTTCCTTCATGTGATATTGCAGTCTCTCGTAGCTTATCGATCACTTCATGCTTAGAAAGTTTTCTACCCAACTCACTGCTAACACTTCGTTTCCACTCATATTGAAGGTTTAACTCAAATAAGTTTAAATCGATGTTTAAATGCTTAAAAATAAAATCAAAGTTAATTATCATAGAACTATCTAATACTGAAGTAATTAAACTATGTTTAGTTTCCATTACTTCATCTATTTTTAGATAATTTCCATTTAAACCTAAAGAGTTTCTAGAAAAAATAGTAACATCTATACAGACATCAGAGCATAAAATTATTGTATGGAAAGCTGAACCTTCTATACCAGCAATTTTTTTAGCCGATGCAAACATTTCTGCTTGCTCCTGAATAGACAATAAGGTTGGGTCTATTATTAACCACCCATGATTCTTTAGAGTACATTCTATAAGCCATTCATTAGAAAAAGTTTTAAAGCCAGCTCTAGAGATCCAAATTTTTTTATTAAAAAACGGTGATTCTACATTCTTCTTCACTACTCTTAGGAATTTTGAATGTTCTTTGAGGAAAGTATCCCATATGATGTAACCACGTTCGATAACTTCTAAATCAGTAAAAGTAGTATCGCTATTCAAAAATATATGTTTTTTTTCTAGCAAGCCAAAAATACTTAGAATTTCTTTTTGGTATTGAGTAAATTGAGGCCCCCCTCCTAACCAAACTATGGGTTTATCTCCCTTATATTTATAAAGCCTAGATAAACTTTCTAACAAAAAATGCCCAAAATGGTCATACTTGACTCCTGCATAAAAACAAGGCTCACTTATAGACTTTACTTCACCAGTCATTCGAGACTGAATTGCTTTAATGTCTTTTTCAATAAAGTCTTCTTTACCATCCCTTATTCTGGTATAAGAAGGAGGCATTAACTCACCATTTTTATAAATATCACAAGAGTTATTAATAAAATATTTACTCATATAAAACCTTTAAATTGATTCAGTGTATAGAGAAAAATCTTCAGCATATAAGGTTTTAATTAATAAGTGCTGAGAGGGCGTGACAAATTGACTGTAATCTAATAATTCGTCATTGACTTCTAAAGGTGTTTTTTCTGATAACTCACCAACATAAGTAGCCTCGTTGTATGTTAGTCCAACTGATGAATTTTCTTTCTTTGGCTTTTTAGCGAATAACAACTCTTTTCCCATTAAAAAGGATGCGACATTTTCTTGCTTAACTTTAAAATCTAAATCGACACCACGAAGAAAATCAATTTGAGGTCTCCAATGTTCGTTTGAAGAGAAATGAGGGTTATTAGTTATATAATTTAAGAACTCAGAAAAGCTTACAGATCTTTTTTGATAATCCCCTTTTATATCAAAATAACAGTAAATGTTCTTTATTATGTTGAGAATATAAGGTTCGTAATCCTTATCATTAACACACGGTAGATAAAACTTATCTATGTAGCAACTAACTAACCTATCTATAGGGTTCCTTAAGACTGCAAATTTCAAATTTGAACTTTTTGCAGAATCAATATATTGAGACATATTCATCCCATATGAATCCTGTATCGTTTCATGAAACTTATTTTTATCATAACTAAATATTTCTTGTTCATTCAGTGACGCAAAATTCTTTTTAAGGAATGTACAAGCATTTTTAGGAATCCAATGGTAATCAATCCCTATTGAATTAAATCTACACAGATATGATATAGGATTAACGCTACGACCATAAAAGCCCAACCCTCCTAACTCGTCCACTTTTAATAAATAAGACTTCAAACCATCCTTATATTTATCTCTAATAATCGAGTTAATAGAGGTGTTACTAATATCTCTTAACATTGATAAGAAGTAATCAATTCTTGGTATCAAAACACCCAGTGGCATACCTAAATCCTTCAGATTTCGAGGCTCTTCTTGTGCTAAAAACTTAATTGTATTTATTTCTAATTCATTCATTTGTATAGGCCTTTTAATTCTAATACCTGCTCACATACCATACGTATATTAACTTGCTCTACTTTAGCTTTAAACTTTTTTGGAGTGTTATCGATTACTCTAATCGCTTGAGAAAGATTTAATACATTAGGCTCTATTATTAAGCCTGTTTTATCATCAACGACATCCTCTCCTATACCACCTAGATTACTTGCAACCACCCAACAACCACAAGCAGCAGCTTCTCTAGTCACTAGACCATAACTTTCTGGCCACATAGATGGTGCAAACAAGACATCTAACTGTTGGTAAAGCGAGGTAACCCCTATTTGACTAACACGTCCGATAAAAGTAACTGGTACTTTACCCCAATAGGTTTTATTTTCGTAACCTTCGGGCTTTGAATGATCAACAATCAGCATTTCAATGTTTTTAGGTTGCTCTTTTTCGATCGCCTCTTTGAGCAAGAAGTAACCTTTATGATTTGCCATACCACCAATATGCGCACATACAATTTTATCAGTAAAGTCTGTGTTCTTAGGTAACCATTCTACTGTTGAGCTGATACCGTTTTTGTTCACTTGAATATCTGGGTAACCATTTTTACTGTAAATATCAGCAAAACTTTGTGATACAGTAAGAAGCTCTTTCGCTCCATATAAAAGCGATTGATAATAATTAATACGTTCAATAGAATCGCTCAAGGATACGTTGTTAGGCAGCACCCTAGGAGCAAACATATCAGGATGTCCATCAGGATATACCGTATCATTTTGATCAATAAGAAACTGATGATCCGAAATCCACCACGCATCATGTGCGGTAATAATATAAGGTACGTTATTGTCTTTTGTTGCTTCAACGATGGAGGCCGTTAAACGTTGCACACAATGAAAGTGCACTAAATCAGGTTTTTCAAGATCTAAAAACTGCTTAAACAGGTCGTACATATTGTCATCTTTAGGATGCCAATCCATATTCTCTCTAAACAGAATAGTAGAGCGGTAAACCGTCACTCCTTGATGTTGATATGTCTCTAACTTATAAGGTGTAGTACAACGTTCATCAGAAGTGAATACCACTAACTCATAGTCATCACCGTATTTCTTTTGCAGGACATCAAAGTTATCAGACACAACACGAGTTGCACCGCCAATTGACTGTGGAGGAAAAAACACATTAACAATGGCAATTTTTTTCTTTATTTTTTGAGTTTCATTTTCAACAGGTTTAACCACTTGTTGAATATCATCCACTAATTTTTTGCCAAGCGTTTCTAAACTATATTCTGTTTTTACCCGTTGTAATGCCTTATCTGAAATTTTATGACGCAACGCAGCATCGTCGACTAATGAGCTGAGTGCCGCAGTCCATTCGCTTGGAGTTGAAGCTAAAAGAGCATCTTCGCCATCATTAATAACATCTCTATAATTGGCTGTGCTACTCAATACAGAAGGTACATTCAAACAAGCCGCTTCAAACCATTTTAATTCACTCTTACAGCCATTAGTTTCATCATCAACTAAAATAGCTAAGTTAATATCAGCTTGCTCAAGAAGGTTCCAATAAGCTCTCACGCTTTTTACCGGTGGCATCATAGATAGCTGAGAAGCAAACATGGTTTTAAAGTGATTAGGAAGCTCTAGATAACCGGCGATAATTAAGCGCGTGTTTGAATATTTACTTAATACTTTTTCAAGAGCAGGCAATGCTAACTCAATAAAGTCGCTATTATGGGCTTGTGTACCACTGCCGTAAAATATATCAATGGTTGGCTTGTCTATTTTTTTGTTACCTGAGAAGTAATTTAAGCTATCTAATCCATTTCGATGTAATAAACAAATACTCGATTTTACTAATTTTGCTAACTTATCTCGTAACAATTCTGTTGATGCGATACCGAAACGACATTTTTTGGCTAATGCAGAGAAGTTACCCGGTGCTTTGCGAAGTTCAATATGTGTATTGATATCAACATAACCTCCAAAGCTTTCAATTGGCGCTGGATAAGACTCTTCAAACAGTAAATCATCAATTTCAAAGAACGAGGCTTTACCATTTGCATTAACTTGCGCTAACGCTTTGATAACCGTTGGCACTGAAGGGACTCGGTAGAAAATAACAATATCATGTAACGAAATTTCATTTGAGTGTAGAGTTAATTCAGTCCAGTCCACTGTTTTAACAGTTTTGCCTTGTGACTCTAATTGCTCTACTTTTTGGTCAATACGGTAACGAATACATTGAGGAATATGGTAATCACCAACAATCAATACTTTTTCTGTATTTAAGTTTGATTTAAGTGTTGTTGTATTATCTGTTGAATAATATTGATAATAAGCGTTATAAATATTATCTGTGTATCTTTCCGCACAAGCTATCAATTCTTTCCGTTTATCTAGGTTACTTAATACTTGTATCTCACCTAGGTTATCTTCATATAGTTTTTGACTAAAATGATCTATCGACTCTAAAACAATAGTTTGCTCTGGATTATCTCTATTGTATTGCGTTAATAGTGTTAAGGCTCCTGTAATGTCAGCGAGTTTTTCGTAACACTGCAATAAAGACCCCAGTGCACCAAAGCTAATTTTATTATTAAGTTTATAACCATTTTCATAGGCCTTTTGGGCCGTTCTAAAATCACTTTGTTCAAAAAAAGTACCCGCAATAATTTCCATTATTTCATTTGAAGGTAGGAAATAACAAGAAATGCGCCATGCACTTCTCGCATTATGAAGCTTGGCATGATCGTTTGAGCTTTTAAATTGATTATATAATCCTAGCCCTAGCCCACGATAGAAACGCGCATTACTTTCTTTAGTACTTCCAACCTTAATAGGTTTACTCATTGACCCTTGCGCTAAATCTAAATAATCTTGAAGTGTTACCGATAATTCAACATTTCTTTCTAAAACATCGACAAAACCATAATCTAAAGGGTTAAATAGAAGGCCTGTGTGAATTTGTTTTTCCACCCAGTCTTCTAATTGCTTAATACGACCTTCCTGCTTACCATGAGCATACCAATGAAACTTAGCATCTATTTCATTATCTATACCCGCAATTAATAAGTCTGGATAGAAATGTTGATAAAATACATAATCAAAGTCAAACTGCATTTCTAAGGATTTAGCCACGAACGCAGCTTTGTTTTGGTAACGATTTTCTTCTTTGCCATTGTTTAACCAATGCTGTTTTAATTGCTCTGATGTTAATTTCGCTAAGTCAGGGTAATGGCTTTTATAAAACTCAATATCTAACTGAGTATCAATATCTTTATAAACAACAGCCTCTTTTAACTGCTCAATATTCACATCAAACGTTGCTGATTCTATTAACTTCTTGTCATCAGAGAAGAAATTAATTTTGATGCTTAACAGAGGTAATTCTAACCACTCTTTTTTAATATCTTTCTTACTTAGAGCGTAAGAGAAACTTGCATTAGGGTTAGTTAAAATTGTGCTGAGATCGGCTCTATATTCTTTACATGAGATTTCTACAATTTTGTTGGCTTCAATGAATATAACAACTGTATCGGCTTGTTTTGCCCACCCCTGAATAGAGTCTCCGACTAAACCATCAATAAAGGTATCTGGAATTTTTACAGACGTTTGAATAGATGCTGGGTTCATTACATTGTTATTAGCTTCAGATGTATTATCTGGCACAATTCCTTTTTCTGACGCAGTCATTTTTTTTGTTACTGCTGCATTTTCCATTTTATTTTTAGCCATTATTACTTCCCTTCCAACAAAGGAGTCCACCAATCTTCTTTTCCTAAGTACCATTCAACCGTTTTTTTAATCCCTGTTTCAAAGGACTCAACTGGCTTGTAACCTAATTCATTATTGGTTTTCGTTGCATCAATCGCATAACGCCAATCATGACCAGCGCGATCTTCTACAAAGGTGATAAGTGAAGCGGCTTCGCCTACTAGCACGGCTTTCGCCTTCGGGAAGCGAGATGTGAGATCCGGATCATTAGCAAAAAACTCATCCATAAGCTTACAAACTAATTTTACAATATCGATATTCGCCCATTCGTTATGCCCGCCGATATTGTAGTTTTCACCTAAACGGCCCTTGTTTAATACTAGCTCGATACCACGCGCGTGATCTTCTACGTATAACCAATCACGAATTTGCTGACCATCACCGTAAACAGGTAGTGGTTTATCATGTAAAATATTGGTAATGATTAACGGGATCAGTTTTTCTGGGAAGTGATACGGGCCATAGTTATTTGAACAGTTTGAAGTAGTCACTTCTAACCCATAAGTATGGTGGTAAGCGCGTACTAAGTGGTCACTTGCTGCTTTTGATGCTGAGTAAGGTGAGTTTGGTGCGTACGCAGTGTCTTCAGTGAAGGCTGGATCATGAGGACCTAATTCACCGTATACTTCATCGGTTGATACATGATGGAAACGGTGTTTAAGTGGAGCTTCGCCTTTCGCTTTAGGTTCATCAATCCATACTTTTTTGGCTGCTTTTAATAGGCTGTATGTACCAATAATATTAGTTTCAATAAACGCATCTGGCCCAGTGATTGAACGGTCAACGTGAGACTCTGCTGCAAAGTGAACTAAAGTATCAATGCTATGTTCTTTTAGTAAGCTTTCCACTAACGCAGTATCGCAAATATCACCATGAGCAAATACAAAATTTGGATTATCTTCAACAGAGGCTAAGCTCTCACGATTTCCCGCGTAGGTTAAGGCATCTAACACCACTACTTTATCTTGAGGGTTGTTTGCTAACCAATATAAAACGTAGTTTGCGCCAATAAAACCGGCGCCGCCTGTTACTAATAAGTTTCGTTTTTCCATATATTGTTACTACCTTTTAAACTTAAAATTATGTTCTTTGTGTGAAGGCTAAGGGGGCAGCCTTAAGGGACAAGAGGAAAGGCTCAAGGAGCAAGATGAAAGCCTCAGAGGCAAGATAAACTGTTCTTGCCTTGAAGCGAATCACCCTTGTAGCTCTAATCTTGTACCTTAAAGCAAAGCACCCTTTTAGCTTGTACCTTTAACCTTGTTCCTTGAAGCAAAGCGCTCTGTCGCTTTAACCTCGTACCTTGAAGCAAAGCACCCTTGCCGCTTTAACCTTGTTCCTTGTACCTTTAACCTTTAACCTGAACCTTTTACCTTCACATCCCTTTTCTTACTGCCATTAAACTAGCTATCATTCTTGATATTTCTTCTGCTTCTTTTACCCAAAGCATACCTGTTTCTTTTTCTATATAGTTAATTTCAATGCCAATATAAATTTGAGTTCTTAGCTCACCGCATGAACCTTTGGCATACGACAGAAAGTTAATAAACTCTTTATTACTTTTTCTCTCATAGCCCTCTGCAACATTAGATGGAACTGAAAGTGAGGAGCGTGTAATTTGATCTTTAAAGCCAAAGTCTCTTGAAGTTTGGAAGTATTTATATATTTCAGCAGATAACCTTGCAGAACGTTTCCACACATCTAAATCTTCAAATCGCATAAGCCCTCCTGTACCTTGCCCCTTTACCCTCGCACCTCTAACCTTGCACCTTTAACCTTGTCCTTTGAATCTTTAACCTTGAGCCTTGAACCTCGCTCCTTAAACCTTCTACCTCTCGCCTTCGGCGAGTTCATCCATCATTGCCGATAATTGTTTACGCCAATGAATAGTTTCAACACCGCTTGCTTGTTCAGCAGTGCTTTTATCAATCACACTAAAGCTGGGTCTTGTCGCTGGTGTTGGGTAAGCGCTCGCAGGAATTGGACGTACTGGGATTGCCTTTTCTAACATCCCTTTCTCAATTGCTAATTCTTGAATGGCTACCGCGAAGTCATACCATGAACACACGCCGGCATCAGTCCAATGTAATTTTAGTGCATCACCTATTGGTGGGTTTTGGTCGCTGGCGATTAACGCCCAAATCATTTCTGCTAAACCTTTTGCCCAGGTTGGCGTGCCTACTTGGTCATAAACGATACCTAACTGATCTTTTTCAGCCATTAAGCGTAGCATGGTTTTTACGAAGTTATTGCCATTGACGGAATAGACCCAAGCGGTGCGAATGATGGTGGCTTGCTCGCGAAGAATCTCGTTGATTTTTATATCGCCAGCTAGCTTTGATGCACCATAAACATTGATAGGATTAGTAATATCATTAGTTTGATAAGGAGTGGTTTTGGTACCATCGAACACAAAATCGGTAGAAACGTGGATCAGCTTTGCCGACACTTTTTTACAAGCGTTAGCGATATATTCGCTACCTAAATCATTAACTGCGTAAGCGGTTTCTGTATCACTTTCAGCTTTATCGACGGCTGTATAAGCAGCAGCATTAATAACAACGTCAGGTTGAAATTGCGTGATGGTTTGATCCACTTGCTCTGCATTGGTGATATCGAGCTCTTCTACTGAGCAACTAAGTAATTGTATGCCTTGTGGCGCGAGCTTTTCTAATTCCCACGCGAGCTGACCGCCCTTCCCTGTAATTAATACTTTCATAGCAACCTTACTTGTTTTCAATTGTTTGTTTTTGTTACGTTTGTTTTTTACTATCCAAAAGTGATACTAAAAGCGCTACTTTACCGAAAAAATGAGATCGAGTCACTTTCCCTTTACAAAAATAAGACATTTTTTTGCACAAAGTCGCGTCATTGAGACTACTTAAAATAGCGAGGGTTTCATTCTCACTTAATTTATTTTTTTGTTCGAACTGTTTAAAGGCAATAGCTTGATTAATAATGCCTTGTTGGCTTTTTTTAAATTGGCGTAAATGGTGAGTAAATTTAAAAAACAAAGAGCACACACTACGTTCACGTGCACCAATGGTGTTGTGATGGTGTTGACGATATTGGATCAATGCTTTGTCTATAAACACTATCTCTCCACAACGATGCGCCACCAGTGCTAACCACCAATCGTGCATGTAAGCTTGCTCTGGTATTGGTAAGGCTTTTTCCATTAATGCGCGATTAAATAAGGTGGTGCAGCCAGAGACTACGTTCTGTTGGCATAGTTGTTTAAATGTGCGATGCCAATCTTTGCTGATGTTCTTTAAGCTAAAGTAGCTATGGCAAATGAGTTGCAGCTCTTCATCTACAATTTGTTTATCGCTGAAGACTAATATTGGCGTTTGAGGTGAGAACCTACTTTCTGCTTGTTTTAAGTGCTGTATCGAAAGGCTGATTTTTTCAGGGAACCAAATATCATCTTGGTCGCACAGCATGAGGTAGTTCGCCGAGGTTTTAGTTAACCCGTAAGCAAAATTATGACTCGGCCCGTGTAAACCACTTTCGTTGAGGTGTAGCTCTATTCGATGATCTTGTTTAGCAAGGTCTTGAATAAGACAAATGGTATTATCCGTTGAGCCATCATCCACAATAATTAAACGAGAGACTAAAGCATGATAGTCGACACAGGCTTGAATTGATCGCACCTGCTCTTCTAAAAATCGCTCACCGTTGTAGGTCGCTAATACAATATCAATCATTTTTTATATCTGTTTTGATATTCAAGACGCGAAGTTAATGCGGTTTCTTGTTTTTTAGAGAAGGAGTATTTGAAAACGCTTTGTACATGCCAAAAGAAATACTTGCTCATAAATTGTTTGCTAGCACAGCGTCTAAAATGCACGGCTTTAACTTGCTCTAAGTATTGTAATGGATAACCTGCTTTATTGGCTCTGAAGCTAAAGTCGATATCTTCACAATACATGTAATAACGTTCGTCTAAGCCGTTGAGTTGATTGTAAACATCTGCTTTTACCACTAGAAAGGCACAGCTTGCCCAATACTGTTTATTCTTAGCTAACCCTTTACGACGATTCACCATGGTTGACCGGTCGTTAAGTAAATAGGTTTTAACGAAGCTAGAGAATTTAGGATAAAGGCGAATGTTGTCGTCATGCACCATCTCTTCTCTATCTAAGTACAGGTTCGCAACACCTAGGTTAATATCACCATGCTTTAAGGCAGCGATTAACTGCAGTATGTTTCGTTTGGTAATGAAGACATCTGGGTTGAGTAGTAGAAAATAATCATCTTCTGTCATGCCTAGCTCAAACTTACAATACATGTAATTAGCATTGTTGTTAGCAGAGAAGCCTTGTTCATGACCATTGGCTAAGTAATGAGCATTGTATTTATCACAGTACCTTTTTAGCTTGCCAACGGGATCATTGTCTCGACATACGACGGTTATTTCATCGTATTTCGAGAGAGCTTTAATAGTGCCTAGGTTAATGATCACATCATGATGGCGGTGAGACACTATTGAGATGAAAATGCGCATTAATTAAAACTTTGGTGCATCAGTAAAACTTAAACCTGCTTCATCTTTGGCAGAGAGTAATGGTTTTTTATCTGCCGCGATTGGCCAATCAATGTTAAGTGATGGATCGTCCCATTTTAGGGAGACTTCTGCATTTGGGTTGTAAATATCCGTGCATTTGTAAACGAATTCAGCTTCGTCAGTTGTGACGTAAAACCCGTGTGCAAAGCCTTCTGGCACCCACAGTTGACGTTTGTTTTCAGCTGAGAGTAATACACCAGCCCATTGGCCGAATGTTGGAGAGTCTTTACGCATATCAACGGCAACATCAAATACTTCACCTTTGGTGACACGCACTAACTTACCTTGAGTGTTTTCAGTTTGGTAATGCAAACCACGTAGGATACCGTGACTAGATTTGCTGTGGTTTTCTTGTACAAACTCACGCTCAGCACAGTGTTCGTTAAATAATGATGTACGGAATGTTTCCATAAAGAAACCACGTTCATCACCAAATACTTGTGGTTCAATAATTTTCACATCAGGAATATTCGTTTCAATAAATTTCATAAATACACTCAGTTATAAGTTGAAAGTTACAAGTTATAAGTTATAAGTTATAAGTTATAAGTTACAAGTTAAAAGGCTAAAGTTAAAAGTTAACAGTCAAAATCAACACACTAAGATCAAAGTCAACACACAAAAAACACTGCAGGCTGAAGCCAGCGCCCCTTAAAGATGTTTCGTAACTTACTATATTATTCGTCAATTTTATTGCATCAAAGCTCAACACTTTCGCTCATCGCATAACAGTGCGATAGCTATCAAGCAAAACTTGATACTTGGGGCGCTGGCTTTAGCCTGCAGATCTTTTGTGTTGGCTTTTGAAGTTTTTATATCGTTTTATTACAAAGTACTAAATCAAAATCAACACACTAAGGTCACAGTCAACACACAAAAAAAAACACTGCAGGCTGAAGCCAGCGCCCCTGAAGATGTTTCGTCACTTACGTCACATCAACACACTAAAACCAAAGTCAAAGTCAACACACAAAAAAACACTGCAGGCTGAAGCCAGCGCCCCTAAAGATGTTTCGTCACTTACGTCACATCAACACACTAAGGTCAAAGTCAACACACAAAAAACAAAACACTGCAGGCTGAAGCCAGCACCCCTGAAGATGTTTCGTAACTTACGTCACATCAACACACTAAAACCAAAGTCAAAAGGCTAAGATCAAAGTCAACACACTAAAACCAAAGCCTGAAAAAAGGAATCGCAGAGCTCTTCCGCTCAGCGGCCTTAAAGATGTTACGTGCTTGGCAGTATTCTTACTTCTAGTAGGCTTAGTAAATATTCACCGTAACCTGACTTCTTTAATGGCGCGGCTAGTTCTTTGATGCCGTCTGCGTCTATGTATCCCATGCGGAATGCTATTTCGCCTGGGCAGCATACTTTTAAGCCTTGACGCTTTTCGATGGCACGGATGTATAGTGCTGCATCTAGTAAGTCATCTAATGTGCCTGTATCTAACCATGCGGTACCGCGGCCCATTACTTCTACTTTTAATGTTTTATTATCAAGGTATTGTGAAATAACATCTGTTATTTCTAACTCGCCACGCGGTGACGGTTTAACATTTTTTGCGAATTCAACAACGTCTGCATCGAAGAAATATAACCCAGGGACCGCGTAAGATGATTTCGGTTTTTCTGGTTTTTCTTCAATTGAAATTGCTTGGCCTGCTTCATCAAATTCAACTACGCCGTAAGAAGTTGGGTTTGCAACGTAGTAACCGAAAACTGTTGCCCCTTTCTCTTGTTTGTTAGCTTTTTGCAGCGATTTAGCTAAATCATGTCCGTAGAATAGGTTATCACCCAGGATCAATGCAGCTGGAGAGCCATCTAAAAATTCTTCTGCTAGTAGGAAGGCCTGTGCTAAACCATCTGGACTAGGTTGCACTACATATTCAATACTCACGCCCCATTGTGAACCATCTTTTAACAATTCTTGAAAACGTGGTAGTTCTAATGGCGTAGAGATGATTAATATTTCAGTAATCCCAGCCATAAATAAGTTTGATAACGGATAGTAGATCATTGGTTTATCATAAACAGGCATTAGTTGTTTACTCACCACTTTAGTCAGTGGGTAAAGTCGTGTACCTGAACCACCAGCTAAGATAATCCCTTTGCGGTTTAATGGGTTATTATTCATTTTCATTCCTTTCCGTTTGTTTGAGAATTGAAATAATAAAAACTATTTCAATTCTTTAATTGTGCTAATAATTATTTTACCGATACCAAATGCAAGGCTTAACAACAGTAAAAACAATGAGATATTATAAATCACATCAGGATATTTACTGTCCTCACTCAAAGTTGCTTTTTCAACGGTAATTAAGTATTTCAATTGGCGATAAGCCTCTATGCGAGACTTCTCTAATGAAATTTGCGATGACGTATAAGCTTGCAACGCTAAATCCATTTTGATTTTATAGTCAGTGAATCGAGAGAGAAGTTCACTGACTGGCACTTCATCTAACCCAGTTTGTGACAACTTATCTCTTTCTACTTCTAACTGTGCATTTAATGCGGATAATTCATTTTTTAAGCCTTGCACTTGTGGTGAGCTGTCGCTCATGATCGCTTTTAGGGTTTTTATCTCGGTTTGCTTAGTGGCGATTTGGCTTTCAATGGTATTGGTAATAGTTTGTTTTGCTGTGCCTTCTGCCGTTGGATCGAGTAGATTATATTTTTGCTGAAAAACCAGTAAGTCTTTCTGTGCAGCAGTAAAGCGCTCTTCAATGCGTTTATGTTCACCTTGCATAAAGCTAAGCTGTGCATTGGCGAGTTGATGCCCTATAGAGTTGATAAACCATTCTGCTCTTTCTACTATGGTGTTGGTGAGTAACTGTGCGTATTCACTATCGAAGCCTTGTGCAGCAATGGTAATGACTCCAGAAGCATCATCTAAGACAACATCAACATGCTCTTGGTAGTATTGATTTAATGTTTCTTTAGAGTCATCGCCGTGAATACGGCTAAAGAAGTCTATGTTAGATTGCGAGTAATGCTCTCTTAAGGCTATTTTGTTATTTAAATACTCAATCATGTCGTTAGAGTAGATATAGGCTTTGACTAGTTCCGCGTCATTACCGCCACTTGATCCCGTTAAGCCGGTTAACAACGCCATACTTGAATCCATTGTTGAGGCACTGTCAGGCTGTTGGACGATCACTTTGGCTTGGCTTTCGTAACGTTCTGTAGCCCAAAGTAGTTGATATGCGGCAAAAATGAGTGTTGGTAACACCACAAAAACAAGAAAAGGCGAACGCTTTAGTTTATCTCGTTTTGATTGGGGTTTAGCAGTGACTTTCATTTTTTGAACAGGAGCATTCTGTTTTGACTTCTCTTGCTTTTTAACCTGTGATTTTAACTTTTTCACACGAATTAAAATACGATCTGATAATTCAGGATCTGTTGCTTTTAATGACTCAGCTTTTTTTTGTAAAAATTCAATGTTATTAAACTCTGCTGGTTTGATTGAATCTTTAAACTCATTAAATCGTTTTTCTAACATAAATAACTATAAAGGCTATAGGTGATAACACCTAAAGGCTTGAAAATTAATAAAAGCTTTAAATTTAATCCTTAAAGCCTGAAAAATGAGCCGTTATCTGTTTATTATTAGATTAACGGCTTATCGCTTGTTTCCAACCTACGTGGTAACAGGCTAACGCAAAAAACACACTGATTAACACACACATGTCTAAAAAGAAATAACTCACCCCTTCATGGCCATAGCTTGGATAAGCCGCATAACGGGTTAGCTCTACGGCATGTAATAAGGGGTTCCAATCTAGGTAGTGCCAATATTCTCTTGGGATATCTTGCAAACTAAAAAAGATACCAGAGATAAAAAATAGTGGGCGGGTGAGTAACTGTTGTACTTTTTTAAGTTCCGGAATAAAGCAATATGATAAGCCAAAGACGGTGCCTAGACTTATCGCCATTAACCAAACTTTAAAGAAGTTGGTAATCACTGAAATAGCATCGTGTACGACAATATCTATATGTAAAACAAAGCAAAGTAATACAATGACAAATACAACGGCTATTTTGATTAGCAACTCAAAAACACCAATAGCGATAATTGAGCTAATGGGTTGCACTTGTCTAAAAGCATATAAAGGTTTGTTTTTTTGGACTGCACCACTGGCTTTACTTAGCACACTTAAAAAGAACTGAATCAAAATCATGCCGTAAACCATAAAAAACATAGTTGGCATGCCATGCGTATCACCACCGCCAGACAGTAAAGTACGCATTGCAGTCATACCTGCAATCATGATCAAAGGAGACACGACAGTCCAAATCAAACCGATTTTATCGGTCGATTGGCTTTTAATTTCACGTAAAAAAATCGCAAATATAACGTCACCCCAAATTTTTAGGGTTGAACGTTTTTGAACTAAAGCCATTAGCTTAGCCCTATCTGTGCTGTGAATATTGGCGTATTAAAGCGGTACATTAGTTAATAGCCACATTCGCTGCAACAGCAATTTGATAGATGATTTGCGTGATGTCTTTCACCGCTTGTACGACTTTGGTATCTACTTTCGGTAAGACTAGAATTTGGTCACCGCGTTGGATTTTTGCGTCTTTTGCAAAAACTACCATGCCATTAGCGCGGACAATCGATACACGTTCGTCGTCAGCTCTATCGGTAAACCCACCAGCCCACGCTACGTAATCGTCTAGTGTTGCCTCGGGGTTAAATACTATCGCTTGTGGGATCAATACTTCGCCACCCACATTGATTAAATCGGTGTAGTTAGGAATAACAATTTGGTCGCCCTGCTCTAATAAGATGTTGGCGGTTATACCGTTATCAGATACAACAACTTTACCGAGTGGTTTAACTTGTCGTGCTTTTTCAACAAACTGCATCACTAGCTCGGCTTCTTTTGCACGAATTGATGCTTCACCGTCGGATGAGGCTGGTGCTGTAAATACGCTTCGCTCAAGTTTATCTAATGAGTCATCTAATATTTGCTTTTGACGTTCGGCAACGCTCTTTCTTAGAATATAGATAGATTGGTTGTCTGTTAGTTCAGGCACAATTGGAATCGCATTCAGTACGTCATGTAGATGGGTGCTTTTCTTCACGGCAAAATAAGATGGGCCTAGGTAGCTGCCTGATACTTGTACATCAATAACTTGTGCGTGATTATCGTCGTTAAATACTAAACTATCGCCATCTTGCAGTGTGTAGTTTAAGAAGTCTTTGTAAGTCAAGTAAACAGAGAACGGCCCACTTGCACGTGTACCAAATACTCCAACATGACTTATTTTCACGAGTGGTTTCGCGTATTCAGCTAGTTCACTGCCTTTAGTTTGTTTTTTCTTTAGCTCGAAGCGGAATGGGTTTTTAACACCACCAGAAACATTCACTGCGGATTTTTGTGGTTTAACTAATATGACATCTTTATCTTTAAAGGTGATGCTTGGTAATTGACCAGTTTGCACGAAGTAATACAGGTCGACCTCTTGTAAAATTTTATTATCTCGAATAATTTGGATGCTGCGGTAACTACCACGTTCTGTGTCTATTCCACCTGCTCGTTTCAAGTAATACAAGACGCTGTCTGAAGCCATACCTGCATATTGCCCTGGTCGAACAATCGCACCAGAAAGGTAAATACTCACAGGGGTTGCCGTTAACAAGTTAACGTAGACTTCAACGTTATTGGTATAAGTTTCTTTGATTTTTGATTGTACTAGTTGGTTAACATCACTGGCTGGTACGTCTAATACATTGATTGGCCCGATATTAGGTATGAAGATGTTACCTTGGTTGTCGACGGTTACTACACTGCTATAGGAAACTGCGCCCCATATCCAGATATTAATTTGGTCGCCTGCTGCTATCAAATAGTTTTCATTTAAGCCATCAACACGTTCTGTTTCATAACCACCGGCAAATAAGTTAGCGCCATAGGGTGGTGGATTGTCTTCGCCCGATGAAGGTAATAGCTCACGTACATCAACTTCACCCGGGAGCAAGATACCTGAACGAGCTTGGCTTTGATAAGAGCCAATACTGTTGCTTGCTGCATCGTCATTGGCTTCTACTTGTGGAATACCTGAACTTGTGCTGTTTTGTAGATCAATAGAACTTGGCTCAAAGGCTGCATAGGCGTTTGGCATGATCAACGCACTGCTAAGTAACCAAACTGTGATTTTTTTAAGAATATTCATATTAGGCTCAACGTCATTAATAAGTGTTTCATGCTATAAGTCGATATTATTATCAGCTTCGGTAATTGCGTGCTCTAAAAACCAAGATTTCATCAGCTTATCGTTCTCTTTGTAAGGGATTTCGCAGGCGATCCTTGTTTTCGATGCTTGGTTTGATTCGTTAAATATCATTTGACGGCATGAGTAACTTAATGCTGAAACATAAGTTGGGGCGATGGTAATGCTGTATTGTTTGTAAGTTAATGCGGTTGAAGCAGGGTTATTTAGCGCAGAAACAAAAGTAGGTGGTAGTGCTTGTTTGTTTGGTTTTACATCACTAGCGGTTACTAACGGAATAGTCGCGTAAACTTCTCTTGGTTTGCTGGTACAAGCAGCGAGTGTTAGCACCATTGGGACCAGTAGAAACCGACTGTGTTGTAAAGATAAAAAATTAATCATAGCACCTACTTTAGGTAAATCTAACCAAAGAAATTTTTGATAAAAAAACTAAGTTACAATAGCAAAAACAAAAATTTAGAGCAATCTATAAGCTATTGATTTATACATCAACTTTTTCATAATCAAATTCATATCAAGTAACTTTATAACAAAAGCAACATTTATGCTCGTCTATTATAACGATTAATGTTTGTAAATACCTACTTCGCACATAAGCGCTTAACATTAAACTCTGTGACAGGCTGAGGCCATTACTATAAAATAAGTTTTAGTATTAACAGGTTTTGCTAAGAAAATGTTAGCAAACACTATAAAATGCTTATTTTGTCATTTCTATTCACTTTCAAAAAGCTAACTTTCTATGATTAAACGCACTTTTACTTCCCCTTGGGATGACTATGAATTAATCGATGCTGGTAATAACCAAAAACTCGAACGCTGGGGAGATGTTTATACTATTCGCCCAGAGATGAATGCTTACTTTGAACCCGTTTTATCTAAAAAAGAGTGGTTAGCTAAAGCTCACTTCGAATTTATTGAAAGCAGCAGTAATGCCGGAGAATGGCGTTCGCTACAAGGTGATTTGGAGCATGATTGGCAAATAAAGTTCAATAACATCACTATTAATTTGCACCTGACTAAGTTTAAGCATGTTGGGTTATTTCCTGAACAGCGTGCAAATTGGGATTTTATTGCTGATAACCTGAAAGCAGGCGATCGCTTTCTTAATTTATTTGCTTATACAGGGGTTGCGTCATTAGTTGCACGCGCTCAGGGTGCTGAGGTATTGCATTGTGATTCAGTGAAGCAAATCATCAAATGGGGCAAAGACAATATGGAGTCTTCTGGCCTAACCGATGTGCACTGGGTATTAGAAGATGCATTGAAATTTGCTCAACGTGAGATTAAACGCGGCAAGCAATATCAGGGGCTGATTATGGATCCCCCTGCTTTTGGTATTGGCGCAAAGAAAGAACGTTGGAAGATTGAAAATAAGTTTCCAGAGTTGATTGAAGCAGCATTAGCTCTGCGCGCCAAAGGTGGCTTTATCATCGCGAATACTTACTCACCACGTTTAGATGCAGAACGCATCCGCCAAATAACCAGCGAACTATGCACTAACGAGAAAGTACAAGTCACCACGCTAAGTGTAAAAACCCGCACCGGAAAGATTTTGGACTATGGACTGAGAACGGTTATTACTGGGTAGTTTTATTATTGATACCTAAAATCACCAAAACCTACGAAGCATTTTTTGACTTTGGGGCGCTGGGCGAATTAGCCGACAGGCTATAGCTATAAGCGGAAGAGCTCTGCGATTCCTTTTTTAGCTTGTAGTGTTTTGATCTTGGGGCGCTGACTTTAGTCTGCAGTGGGTTTATGTGTTGATTTTGGTTTACTACTTTTTAAGAAAACGATAAAAACTTTAAAAAAACACAAAAAAGATCTGCAAGCTGAAGCATGCGCCCCGAACATTAGACTTCGTCTAATCGCCGTCGCTGCTCAAATTTGTTTATAACCATAATATTACGAAACATCTTTTGACCTTGGGCGCTGACTTTAGTCTGCAGTGGGTTTATGTGTCGATTTTACTTATGTACTAATAATTTCATTATTTACTAACTAAAACTATGACATATCTTCAATGAGACACTGACTTTAGCCACTAATCATTCACTTTCATACATCCCATAAAACCGTTTACTTGCATCTTTTATATTTGCTTTGTATGCATTATTTTTAATGTATTGATAAGTCATTTGAAACTGCTTTTCACTACGAATAACTTTATCGTAATAGCTTTTCTCCCATAACCTTTTGGGGTCGGCTCGATATTTATTAATAATAAACGCACTACCTCCTTTAAGGTTCTGCATGATAGTACTTAATGGCTGCAACTGTTGAAAAAGTAAATGAACATGATTAGGCATAATGGATACAGCAAATAAATGATAGTAAATTCCATTTTTAGACTTAAACAATGAAATCAATAATGAAATAATTTCATTATTCAATACCGCACCAGCTCTATTCACATCTAAAAACTGATCTAATTCATATTGTTGTTTGGGCTTATTTTCGATTACTTCCTTGTTATGTTTTTTGAGGTAATAAGCAACACTTTCATATGTTCGGAATGTAACGAATTGAACAGCATTTTTTTGATTGATATGAAATAAATTAGTTCCCATTTTCACCTCTTAATCACAACAGCGCTTAACTTTAGAATTTGAAGTTTAGTTTGCAATCAAATTTTTGTGTAAATGAAGAGTAATTAAATTTATGTATTTAAAGATCAACACAGAAAAGATCTGCAAGCTGAAGCATGCGCCCCTCATATCAAAAGCTACGACACATCTTTCTGGGGCGCTGGCTTTAGCCTGCCTTTTTTGATTTTAGTGCTTTAAAAGATTGAATTGCTTATTGGTTCGCTACGCTCATCGAGGCTAATACTCGCATGCGATGACTCGCATACTGGCAGGCTGAAGCCAGCGCCCCTAATATCAAGCTTTGCTTGATAGCTGTTGCTACACAATTATGTTTATCATCGTAATATTACGACACATCTTTTTAGATACCCCTTTTCAAGGAACTAGTAAAATTACGAAACATGTTTTGACCTTGGGGCGCTGACTTTAGTCTGCAGTGGGGTTGTGTGTTGACTTTGGTAGGCTTTGACTTTGATTTACTGCTTTGTAAAAAAAACAATAAAAACTAACACAAAAAAATCTGCAAGCTGAAGCATGCTCCCCGAATATTAGACTTCGTCTAATCGCTGTCGCTACTCAATAATTTTTTGCCATCGTGATATTACAAAACATCTTTTTGATTTTGCCCCTGGGGCGCTGACTTTAGTCTGCAGTGGGGTTGTATGTTGACTTTGGTTAGGTGTTTATTTACTAACGAAAACTATGAAATATTTTCGAAGAAGTATTTACTTCAAGGCCTAATCATTCACTTTCATAAAGACCGTAAAACCGTTTACTTGCATCTTTTAAATTTGCTTTGTATGCATTATTTTTAATGTATTGATAAGTCATTTGAAACTGCTTTTCACTACGAATAACTTTATCATAATAACTTTTTTCCCATAGACTTTTGGAATCAGATCTATATTTATTAATTATAAATGCACTGCCCCCTTTAAGGCTTTGCATAATGATACTTAATGGCTGCAATTGTTGAAAAAGTAGATGAACATGGTTAGGCATAATAGATACTGCGTATAAATGGTAATAAGTTTTATCTTTAGACTTAATGAATGAAATCAATAATGAAATAATTTCACTATTTAATACCGAACCTGCCCTGCTTACATCTAAAAATTGATCTAATTCATGCTGTTGCTGAGGCTTGCTTTCGATTATTTGCTTATTATGTTTTTTAAGATAATAAGCAACACTTTCATGTGTTCGGAATGTAACGAATTGAACAGCATTTTTTTGATTGATATGAAATAAATTAGTTCCCATTTTCACCTCTTAATCACAACAGCGCTTAACTTTAGAAGTTGAAGTTTAGTTTGCAATCAAATTTTTGTGTAAATGAAGAGTAATTAAATTTATGTATTTAAAAACCAACACACAAAAGATCTGCAGGCTGAAGCCAGCGCCCCGAATATTAGACTTCGTCTAATCGCTGTCGCAGCTCAATTTTTTTATTATTGATATCAAAAATCACCAAAAGTGACGACACATATTTCGACCTTGGGGCGCGGACTTCAGTCTGCAGTGGGGTTATGTGTTGACTTTGGTAGGCTTTGACTTTGATTTACTACTTTGTAAAAACAATAAAACTAACACAAAAAAATCTGCAAGCTGAAAACAGGGTGCGCAGAGCTTACCGCTCATGAGACCAACCTGTCGGTTGATTCGCCATGCGCCCGAGTATCAAGCTATCGCTGTTCACTACAATTAAGTAGACTTCTCGCTATTAAAAACTATCTCTTAACATGATGAAGAGTTGTGTTGCGCTGATGCCCATGAAGATGAAGGCTAGCCATTGCCAGAATTTTACTGGGTCTCTTTCTAGGAGCGACTTTTTCGGGGCTTTGGCTATTTGTCTTTGTTGTACTTTGGTGAGATCGCCGACGAATTCGCTCATGCTGCTGTAGCGTTGACTTGGTTTTGCGTTGAGTGCTTTTTGTAACACCTTGTCTAAGCGAGATGATAGCTCAGGTCGTAAAGGCGAAATAGGTGCATATTCCCAGGTGTATTGCCTTGCTCTGTCTAATGATTGTGCTTGGTTATCAGGGTACGGTAACTGTCCTGTTAACATTTCATAGGTGATCACAGCGATGGAGAATAGATCAGACAACACGCTGCTTTCACCTTCGTTTAGGTATTCTGGTGCAATATAGTCGACTGCGCCTAAAGGCTCTTCTTGCTGCTCTTTTACTATTTCTTCAAACCCGTTAACTCTAACAGTTCCGAAGTCTAATATTTTTATGTTTCCACCTGGGGTAAGCATGATATTTTCTGGTTTCAGGTCTCTGTGCACCATACCCGCGCGCTGTAAGACTCTTACTGCATTAACGACTTTGTTGATGATGCTATTAACTTGTTGTAGTTCAGGATGAGGATTGTCTAGCATCCATTGTCGCAGCGAGATGCCTTCTACGTACTCACAAATATGATATAAAAATACTGAGTTTTTAATATTATTAGCTATCGACATAATACTTGGGTTATTAATCGATTGCCCTACCCACTGCTCTTTGTAAAAACCCAGCAGATAGTTTAAGTCTTCTTCAAAGTTCAAGGATGGCATTTTTAATACCACTTTGTTTTGGTTGCTTTTGTCTGTGGCAAGATAAACATGGCTTCTTGCACCTTCATGTAAGACTTTTTCTATTCTAAAACAATCAATTTCATTGCCTGCTTGTAATGCAGGTGGAATGACTAATGTACTTAAATGCGTAAATAACTCAGATAGATCAGCTTTAGGCAGGCTATTAATTTTAACGATTAAACAACTGATGTTATCACTACTTCCCTGAGCTAGTGCTTGATCACAAATTGCTTTAGCGACTTGCTCGTATTGCTGTGTTGTTGCTTTTTCAGTTAGCGTCTGTAAATGCTCGGTGATTTCGGTTTTATCTAGGTAATCATGCACGCCATCACTGGTTAACATGAACAGATCATCCATTTGCAGTGAAACGGTCTGATAATCAATATCGAGATGACAATCCATACCTAATGCACGTGTTAATACTGAGTTTTTAGTGTGCGTTGTACGACTGTGATCATGGGAAAGTTGCGTTAATGTTTGTTCGCGGTAACGATAGATACGACTGTCACCGATGTGTATAAGATGCGCTGTAGTAGATTTAAAAATAACACTACTAAAGGTCGTGATTAGACCATTATGTCGTAGGTCGTTTTGGTTATGTTGATATAACCAAGTATTAAGGGAGTTTAATACTTTGCTTGCGGATTGCTTAACGTCCCAACTGTTGTTAGTACTGTAATAATCTGCAATGAATTGAGTGACACTAGTATGACTGGCTTGTTGCCCATTATCACTGCAGCTTACGCCATCAGCAACACAGGCAACGATACCTTTAATACGTTTTTCTGAATCTGAATAAGGGTCCTTTAGCGCAAAAGCATCTTGGTTAACTTCTCGATTACCCGCTGTGGAGTAACCACCCATTGATACTGTTAGCTTAGCTTTAGGACGCTTATCCATTCAGTTTACTACCTTCTATTAGTGGCTACTTACGTCAATCATAGTCACACTACCATCTTCATTTACTTCGGCGATTTTACCTTTTGGTTCAGCCATAAATAATAGCGTGATTAAGCCAACAAAGGCTGTACAAGCAATCACATAGAAGAAGGTTTGGTAACTTACAAACGATAACACAGTTAAGTAAACTACTGCACCAACATTACCATAAGCACCTGTCATACCTGCAATTTGACCTGTCATACGACGTTTGATTAATGGTACTGTCGCAAATACTGCACCTTCACCCGCTTGCACGAAGAAAGAACATAACATTGCTGCTGCAACGGCAATCCATAGTGTCCAGCTAGATTCAATTTGTGCCATTAGTAAGTAACCTAATGCTAACCCTGCTGTTAAGATAATCAACGTAGATTTACGACCAAATTTATCAGACAACCAACCGCCACCTGGACGTGATGCTAAATTCATAAAGGCGTAAGCCGACGCAACCATACCAGCGATAACCGGCGTTAATTCAAAGGTTTCTAGGAAGAATAACGGCAGCATTGATACTACCGCTAACTCTGAACCAAAAGTTGCAAAGTAAAGAATGTTTAATACTGCCACTTGCTTAAATTTGTACTGATGAATTTCAGGTACGGGTGTTGTGAAGATTGATTTATTCACTTTCCAGACTTGTGACCATTCGTATAAGTATAAAGCAAATAGGAATGCATAAATCGCATAACAAACACCATCGGAAATCATACCAACATTATCTGGCGATAGTTTCCATGCTAACAAGGCTAATGCCGCATACATTGGCACTTTCATTATTAATAGTAAGAAGAAATCACCTTTTGATGTGACTTCCATCGCTGTTAGGTTTTTCGGCTTAAAATAAGTCGCGCCTTTTGGTGTATCTGTAATGTTTGTGTAGAAGATAAAACCAAAGACTAAACTCAGTAGACCCGTTACTACCATAGCGTAGCGCCAGCCATCATCTCCACCGAACATCAGTGCTACTGTTGGTAAAGTGAATGCCGCTGCAGCACTACCAAAGTTACCCCAACCGCCGTAAATACCTTCGGCTGTTCCTAGTTCATTATGCGGGAACCATTCAGATACCAAACGAATACCGATAACAAAACCAGCACCAATGAAACCTAGTGCAAAACGCGAAATAGCCGCTTGCATAAAGTTATCTGAAAAAGCAAACGTGAAACAAGGAATTGAACATAGGACCAATAGTGCAGAGTAAACTAATCGCGGGCCATATTTGTCTGTTAGCGAGCCGATAATGACACGTGCAGGAATGGTAATGGCAACATTTAGAATTAATAGGGTTTTAACTTCTTCGGTCGTTAAGCCTAGAGTTTCTTTTACTGATTGTAATAATGGCGCAAAGTTAAACCACACAGCAAAGGTAATAAAAAATGCCATCCAGCTTAGGTGTAATGTTTTCATTTTTCCTTGGAAGGAAAATATATTAAATGAACTGTTACTCATAGATATCCTGTCTATTAATTTTGGGAGTTAATGCCAATTTCACTGTTTAAAATGTAGATTCACTTTCAGAGTCATAGGCTAAACCAACCCGTTATTTTTATGAGAAGCTAAACGCTTCATTAAAATAACGGGTTAGGTATAGGTTGATTTAATGATCTAATTAAGATGCTTCTTTTAACTGAACTTGATCATTTTCAATGCGTACGTTGAAGGTTTTCAATTTATGCTCTGCTGAATCTAAACACTCACCAGTTGATAAATTAAAACGCTGCTTGTACAGAGGAGAGGCAACGTAGGTAATATCTTGTGTAGAGCCAATAATACCGCGTGACAATACATTTGCTTTTCCGAATGGGTCGTAATTAGCAATTGCGTAAACGCTGTTACTTTGTTTGCATAAGAAAATAGCAACTTGTTGCTCATTGTATAGTGCACAAATACCTGCATTAGGTGTTAAGTCGCTTGCTGGACAGATATCTGTCCAAGTTGTGTTAGCCGTTGTGTTCATTTTGTATCCCTATTAAACTAATTCTGTTATTTCAATTTCTTTTGCTAAAGGGAAGCGTTGTCCCCTTACCACTTTGAAGGCAAGACCAGAATCTTCTTCTTTACTATTAATAAAGTGGTTGAAGCGTTTCAGTTTTTCAGGATTTTCAATGGTTGTTTTCCATTCACATTGATAATTTGCAATATTATTTTCCATTTCTGATTCTAACTCTGCATTAATATTCAGCGAGTCGTCTATTACTACTTTACGTAAGTACTCAATACCACCTTCTAAATTCTCTAACCACACTGATGTACGTTGTAAACGATCTGCAGTGCGGATATAAAACATGTAAATACGGTCAATATAAGTACGCACTTGTTCATCAGTTAAATCAGAAGCAAATAAATCACCATGGCGAGGACGCATACCACCATTGCCACCAAAGTATAAATTCCATCCACCATCTGTCGCGATTAAGCCAAAGTCTTTACCTTGTGCTTCTGCACATTCACGCGTACATCCAGATACACCAAATTTCACTTTATGTGGTGAACGTAAACCTTTGTAACGGTTCTCAAGCTCTATTGCGAAACCAATACTGTTTTTAACCCCGTAACGGCACCAAGTATCACCAACACAAGATTTAACGGTACGCAGTGATTTTCCGTAGGCGTGTCCCGTTTCAAAGCCAGCATCAACTAGCTTTTTCCAAATCGCCGGTAGTTGATGTAACTGTGCACCAAAAAGATCCACACGAGCTCCGCCCGTTACCTTGGTATAAAGGTTAAATTCTTTAGCTACTTGACCGATAACAATTAAACCATCAGGAGTAACTTCACCACCAGGCATACGAGGAACCACTGAATAAGTACCATCTTTTTGCATGTTGCCTAGGTAATTGTCATTGGTGTCTTGTAGCCCAACATGCTCATCTTCTAGTACATATTCGTTCCAGTAAGCAGCAAGAATATTAGCAACGGCTGGCTTACAAATTTCACAACCTAAACCCGAACCACATTCACTTAGTAATGCAGAAAACGTTTTAATTTTCTTCACTCGAACGATATCTGCTAGCTCTTGACGAGAGTAAGCAAAATGTTCACAAATATCTGTGTTTACTTCAAAACCAAGACTTGCTAATTCACTGTCTAATACTTGTTTTGCTAATGCAGAACAACCACCACAACCGGTTGCGGCTTTAGTCGACTCTTTAAGGTCTCCCATGCTACAACAACCTGCAGCAACAGCTTCCTTGATATCACCTTTTGATACATCAAAACATGAACAAATAGCAGCAGTATCAGGTAAGGCATCCACGCCCATTCCGGCCGCTTCTTCACCATCAGCAGATGGTAGAATTAATACACTTGGATTCGCAGGTAAATCCATATCGTTTAATTTTAATTGCAGTAATGTACCGTAAGCTTCTACATCACCAACGAGTACTGCACCGACCATTTTTTTGCCATCAGCCGATACGATTAAACGTTTATAAACTTGTTCAATTTCATCATGGTAAGTGTAAGATTGCGCACCTGGAGTTTGCCCGTGAACTTCTCCAATACTCGCTACATCTACACCCAGTAGTTTCAACTTAGTACTCATATCAGCACCAGTAAACTCTGTTTCTTTATCACCTTGCATATGTGCCGCTGCGACTTTCGCCATTTGATAACCAGGAGCAACTAAACCAAAGATGAAGTTTTCCCACAATGCACATTCACCAATCGCATAAACGTCATCAATGTTAGTTTGACAGTGGTTATTAATGACAATACCGCCACGCTCACCAATCGCGATACCACTGGTACGTGCTAATTCATCTTGAGGACGAATACCTGCAGAGAAGATGATCATATCGGTTTCTAAGAATGAGCCATCTGCAAAGTTCATGCGGTAACGACATTGCTCACCCGCCACTATTTCAGTGGTTGCTTTTTGTGTGTGTACTTGCACACCTAGTTCTTCTATTTTACGTTTTAGTAACGCACCGCCGCCATCATCTAACTGCACAGCCATTAAGCGTGGAGCGAACTCGACAATATGCGTTTCTACTCCTAAATTAACCAGCGCATTACCTGCCTCTAGGCCTAATAAACCACCACCGATCACGACACCGACTTTACTTGATTTGCCTGATTCTGTGATTTTTTCTAGATCGTCAATGGTACGGTAAACATGGCAATGTTCTTGGTCGTTACCTGGAATTGGGGGAACAAAAGGGAAAGAGCCCGTTGCAAGCACCAGTTTGTCGTAGCTTTCTACGCGGCCGCTTGCAGTAATAACGTTTTTGTTTGGGAAATCTAAATCAACTACTTTGTCATTTAAAACAAATTTAATTCCATTTTCTTCGTAATACGCAGCATCTGTTAATGCGAGATCATCTGCTGTTTTACCTGAAAAGAAGTAACTTAATTGTACTCGATCGTAAGCTAGGCGGGATTCTTCAGAGAAAGTGATCACCTCAAAGTTATGGTTATCACTACCAATAATAGTATCGATAAACTTATGTCCTACCATGCCGTTACCGACGACAATAACACGTTGCTTGCTCATAGCTTTTTACATCCTTTTAACATTATATTGTTACTTTCGCTTATTTGCCCGAATAAGCGCCTTAAAAATAACGTTGCAAAGAAAACGCCAAAAAAACATTAAAACACAACAAAAATAATAACTTATAATATTCAACACTTTAGAGCTGACCACTTGAACAGGACTAATATCAAGATGCACACCTCTGCATTATTTTGTTAAATAAATGTAAAATAGAGGTGCACTAGGCACCAATATGGTGCGATATTTCTTTTATTATTAATTCATTTAATTTTTCTCTTCTTTATGTAGCTGTTTTAAGTTGAAGTTTAGCTATTGATTTTAAAAGATATTTTAGATTCTTTTTCAATATAAGCAAAAACCCTCACTATTTGGTCTGCTCTTTGCTGTAAAAGTACTGTAACTATTTTAAATAGCTATTAACTGGACATTCATAACAATTGAATTCGTGTGTAATTGTTATCAAAGAGAGACAAAATGACTCAAAGTAAAGATTTATGGACTAAATCAACCTGTGCGTATTGTGGAGTAGGATGTGGTATTGAAGCGCAATTACAAGCTTCAGGAGAATTAACAATACGTGGGGATAAATCTCACCCCGCCAATTACGGTGACCTATGCTCTAAAGGATTAGCATTAGGTGAAACGGTTACCCATGAAGGACGTTTGCTGCACCCTTCCATCGATGGAGCCGAAAGCGATTGGCCAACCGCTTTACAACATGTCGCCGATCAGTTTTCACAAACTATTGCCGAACATGGGCCAGATTCAGTAGCATTTTATGTATCAGGACAGTTGTTAACAGAAGATTATTACGTGGCAAATAAGCTGATGAAGGGCTTTATCGGTAGCGGTAATATTGATACTAATTCACGCTTATGCATGTCTTCTACCGTAGCGGGACACAAACGTGGTTTTGGTAGTGATACGGTACCAGGTTGTTATGAAGATCTTGATACTGCAGAGTTAGTGGTAATTACAGGCTCTAACTTAGCTTGGTGTCATCCAGTTTTATTTCAACGTTTGAAAAAACAGAAAGCACAGCGCGATAACCTGTTTATTGTGGTGATTGACCCTCGTGAGACAGATACTTGTTCCATTGCAGATTTACATTTAGCAATTCAGCCAGAGACAGATGTTGCATTATTTAATGGGCTACTCTCTTATCTAGTTACTCATAATAAAATAGATAAAGAGTATATTGATAATTACAGTGAGGGTTTTGAGGCTGCATTAAGTAGTGCTCAGCAAGATGCACAATGCATCCAAGTATTAGCTGAAACATTAGAAGTTAATGAGCAACATATTTCGCTATTTTTTGAGCAATTTGCAAACACAGAAAAAGCGATCACTATCTTTTCACAGGGTGTAAATCAATCAACACAAGGCAGTAATAAGGTAAACAGTATTATTAATTGCCATATTGCAACTGGCCGTATTGGTAAGCCTGGCATGGGCCCTTTCTCTGTCACTGGACAACCGAATGCTATGGGTGGACGTGAAGTCGGTGGTTTATCCAATACACTTGCTGCGCATATGGAATTTGGTGACGATCATGCTAATCAGATGATTAGTAACTTCTGGCAAACTGATACCCTAGCGACACAACCTGGTTTAAAAGCCGTTGATCTATTTGATGCGATGCACCAAGGCAAGATTAAAGCAGTTTGGATCATGGCAACTAACCCTGTAGTGAGTATTCCTAATAGTAATAAAGTGAGAGAGGCCTTAGAGAAGTGTCCTTTTGTGGTGGTTTCTGACTGTATTGCGGACACCGCAACTACTGAATATGCTGATGTGCTTTTACCGGCGCAAGGCTGGAGCGAAAAATCAGGTACTGTGACCAACTCAGAACGACGTATCTCAAGACAAAGACGTTTATTATCTAGCCCTGGTGTCGCGAAGCCAGATTGGTGGATCATGAGCGAAGTCGCAAAGCGTATGGGATTTACTGAGGCCTTTAACTTTTTACATGAAGGTGAAGTGTTTGCTGAATTTGCAAAAATGACCACTTTAGATAATGAAGATGGCCGTACCCGAGATTTAAACTTGATTGGCTTAACACAACTTGATGCTAAAGGTTACAGCCAGTTAACACCGCAGCAATGGCCGGTTACAGAGCTACAAACAGAGATTGTTCAACAGCGCTTATTTGCAGATAAACAGTTCTTTACGGCCTCTAAAAAAGCGCAGTTTATTGCTGTTTCATCAAAACCTAAACTTGCGACTACAACCCAATCATTGATTAAATACCCGTTAATTGTGAATAGTGGGCGTATTCGTGACCAGTGGCATACCATGACGCGAACAGGATTATCGAGTCGATTAGCTGCGCATATTACTGAGCCTTTTGTTGCAATCCACCCTGACGATGCAGCTCCCTTATCTATTGAAGATAATAATTTAGTGGCGATAAATAGTCCGCAAGGTGCGATGTTAGTTAGAGCATTAATAACTAAGCAACAGAAAGTTGGTCAAATTTTCACGCCGATCCACTGGAATAGACAAACGGCTAAAACAGCTAATGTTTGTAACTTAGTTAATGATGATACCGACCCAGTTTCTGGTCAGCCTGCTTTGAAATCAACACAGGCAAATATTAAACATTGGCAATATCAAAGTGAAGCGATGTTACTGACTCGTACACAGCTTGATTTGGACCAGTTTGATTATTGGGTGAAGCAAAAAGTTGAGCAAGGTTATTTATATCGTATTGCAGATGAATGTATCCCTTCTGAACTGGCTGCCTCACTTGAAGCATTATTATGTAATGAATCAGGTAAAACCTTGCAGTTTGCTAGTACAGATAGCACACAGCAGATGTTATACCGCTATGCTTTCATTCAAGGGAATCAATTAAACAATGCTTACATAGTGTCAGATAAGCTAACTAACCACTCTTTAGATTGGTTACAGAGCGTATTAGATATGCCTTTAGATGGCAGTATCGAACAAACGCTTATTTCTGGTGTGGTTGAAGGTAAACTCGCTCAAGGTAAGATTATTTGCGCCTGTAAACAAGTGGGCATCAATACCATTACTGATGCGATTGTCGAGCAAGGTTGTTTGACCCTGGATAGTATCAAAGAATGCACCAGCGCCGGCACCGGCTGTGGCAGCTGTTTACCGGAAGTACAAAGCATTTTGGATGAGAAACAAGAAACCATTACACAACGTATTGATATAGAAGAGTTTGTGGCATAAGGTTTTGGTGAGCTTAATCACTGACGCTATTCATCACCATTAAGCAATGATATGCAGTAAAACATGACGTAGCTTTATCTATCGAAGCTACGTCATGTTTTGACTTTGTTATCACGAAGAATCTATTAAAGTTCGAAATATCTTTTGACCTCGCTATAACGAATAATCTATTAAAGTTGCAAAGCATCTTTTATGGGGCGCTGACTTTAGTCTGCAGTGGGGTAATGTGTTGGATTTGGTTTATTGTTTTGTAAAAGCAGTATAGAAACTTAAAAATCAACACAAAAAAGCCCTGCAAGCTGAAAAAAGGGTGCACAGAGCTTACCCGCTCATGAGACCAACCTGACGGTTGATTCGCCATGCGCCCCTAATATCAAGCTATACTTACCACCTACCGCAACGTAATTGTATTTATCTACAAAATAATACACACCATCACCAATCGAAGCTAACACTCGTATGCGATGGCTCGCATACTGGCAGGCTAAAGCCAACGCCCCTAATATCAAGCTACGCTTGACAGCTATCGCTACTTGCTTATGGTTATTTATTGGTTTTACGAAGCATCTTCTGACTTCGTTCCTTATGTTATCTATCAATATTACGAAACATTGTTTGACCTTGGGGCGCTGGCTTCAGCCTGCTTCTTTTGACCTTGAATTTTAGTGTTTTGATGTTGTGAGTTAGTTCGCTTCGCTCATCGAAGATAACACTCGTATGCGATGACTCGCATACTGGCAGGCTAAAGCCAGCGCCCCTTAAATTAGACTTCGTCTAATCGCTGTCGCTACTTGCTTATGGTTATTTATTGGTTTTACGAAGCATCTTCTGACTTCGTTCCTTATGTTATCTATGAATATTACGAAACATGTCTTAACCTTGGGGCGCTGGCTTCAGCCTGCTTCTTTTGACCTTGAATTTTAGTGTTTTGATGTTGTGAGTTAGTTCGCTTCGCTCATCGAAGATAACACTCGTATGCGATGGCTCGCATACTGGCAGGCTAAAGCTTGCGCCCCTAATATCAAGCTACGCTTGACAGCTGTCGCTACTTGCTTATTGTTATTTATTGGTTTTACGAAGCATTTTCTGACTTCGTTACTTATGTTATCTATGAATATTACGAAACATGTCTTGACCTTGGGGCGCTGAGCGAATTAGCCGACAGGCTAGGGTATTGAGCGGATGAGCTCTGCGATTCCTTTTTTAGTCTGCAGGGTTTTGACTTATATGTGTTGCGTTTTCTACTCAAATTTTAGGCATAAAAAAAGGTGCCGAAGCACCTTTTTTAAACAATATAATAAATTATATTGACTGATTACTCACCAAAATCAACGGCGTTTAGTAAGTCAGCTAAGTTTTGCTCAGCTGCTTCAACATCAATGATTGGCTCTTCTACTACTGGCTCAAGCTCTTTCGCTTTAGCAGCAGCACGAGTACGGTGATGTGCAAAACCAGTACCAGCTGGAATCAAGCGACCTACGATTACATTCTCTTTCAAGCCATGTAATTGGTCACATTTACCTGCAACAGCAGCTTCCGTAAGAACACGTGTTGTTTCTTGGAAAGATGCAGCTGAAATAAATGATTCAGTTGCTAGTGATGCTTTAGTAATACCTAGTAACTGGTATTCAAACTTAGCAACGATTTTACCTTCAGCTTCAAGTTTACGGTTTTCAATGATAACGCGTGCAACTTCCGCTTGCTCACCCACTAGGAACTGAGTGTCACCAGCATCGGTGATGATACATTTACGTAGCATTTGGTTAACGATAACTTCGATGTGCTTATCATTAATTTTTACGCCTTGTAAACGGTATACTTCTTGTACTTCGTTTGTGATGTAGTTAGCCACTGGGCTAATACCACGTAGACGAAGAATGTCATGAGGAGACTCAGGACCATCAGAAATAACCTCACCTTTTTCAATCTTCTCACCTTCGAAGATGTTTAGGTGACGCCATTTAGGGATCATCTCTTCGTATACATCACCGTCAGGTTTAGTAATCACTAAACGACGTTTACCTTTGGTTTCTTTACCAAATGATAATGTACCAGATACTTCCGCTAAGATAGCAGCATCTTTAGGCGTACGTGCTTCGAATAAATCGGCTACGCGAGGTAGACCACCCGTGATATCACGAGTTTTCGAGCTTTCTTGTGGGATACGTGCAACCGCGTCACCAACTCGTACTTTAGCACCATCTTCTAGACTAACGATCGCTTTTGCAGGTAATGCGTATTGCGCAGCAACATCAGTACCAGGAATGAATAAATCATTACCTTTAGCATCAACAAGTTTAGTCATTGGACGCATTTCTTTACCAGCACTTGGACGTTGTGCAGGGTCAATAACAACAATACTAGATAGACCAGTTAGTTCATCTGTTTGTTTGTCAATTGTTACGCCTTCAATGAAGTCTAGGAACTCGATAGTACCTTCCACCTCAGTGATGATTGGATGCGTATGCGGGTCCCAGTTAGCGATGATTTCGCCAGCTGTGATAGCTTCGCCATCTGCTTTTTCAAGTACAGCACCGTAAGGAAGACGATGGTTTTCTTTCGTACGACCTAGTTCATCGATTACTGTTAATTCAGTAGAACGAGATGTGATAACGACTTTGTTATCTGAGTTAGTTACAAACTTAGCGTTATGTAATTTAACTTTACCTGTGTTCTTAACTTGAATACTGTTTTCAGATGCAGCTCGAGATGCGGCACCACCGATATGGAACGTACGCATCGTTAACTGTGTACCCGGTTCACCGATTGATTGTGCAGCCATAACACCAACAGCTTCACCTTGACCAACCATGTGTCCACGAGCCAAGTCACGGCCATAACATTGTGCACAAGCACCGAAGTCAGTGTTACAAGTAATTACTGAGCGAACCCATACTTGGTCAACAGATGCTTCTTCGATTAAGTCACAGTATTTTTCGTCTAGTAATACGTTACGTGCGATTAATACTTCGTTATCTGTACCTGGTTTGATGATGTCACGAGCAACAACACGACCTAGTACACGTTCACGAAGTGGTTCAACAACGTCACCACCTTGGATTAACGGCGTTACTAATAGACCTTCTTCACTACCACAATCTTCTTCTGTGATAACTAAATCTTGTGCAATATCAACAAGACGACGAGTTAGGTAACCCGAGTTTGCTGTTTTAAGTGCGGTATCGGCTAGACCTTTACGTGCACCATGCGTCGAGATAAAGTACTGAAGTACGTTTAGACCTTCACGGAAGTTAGCTACGATAGGTGTTTCGATGATTGAACCATCCGGTTTAGCCATCAGACCACGCATACCAGCTAGCTGACGAATCTGAGCGGCACTACCACGTGCGCCCGAGTCGGCCATCATATAAACGCTGTTAAACGAATCTTGCTGAACTTCTTCACCTTTCGCTGTTAAGACTGTGTCTTTAGAAAGGTTTTCCATCATCGCTTTAGCAACTTGCTCATTAGCACTTGCCCAGATATCGATAACTTTGTTGTAACGCTCACCCGCAGTAACAAGACCAGCTTGGAATTGCTCTTGGATTTCTAGTACTTCCGCTTCAGCTTCTTCAACTAATGTTTTCTTAGCGTCTGGAATAACCATATCGTTGATACCAACAGAGGCACCAGATAGTGTTGCGTACTCAAAACCTGTGTACATTAATTGGTCTGCAAAGATAACTGTATCTTTAATACCTAGTAGACGGTAACAAGCATTCAATACGTTAGAGATTGCTTTTTTGCCCATGTTCAAATCAACATGCTCGAATGGTAAACCTTCAGGCATGATTAACGATAAGATGGCACGACCAATCGTTGTTTCAACTAAACCAGTAGTTGATGTACGAGATTTGTCTTCAGCAATGTGTACTTGCGTCATACGAACTTTAACAATTGCTTGTAAGTCTACAACACCAGCACGGTATGCTTTTTCAGCTTCTTTTGCGTTTTGGAAGTACATACCTTCACCACGTGCATTAATGCGCGTACGAGTCATGTAGTACAAACCAAGTACAACGTCTTGAGAAGGTACGATAATCGGCTCACCATTTGCAGGTGATAGGATGTTATTCGTAGACATCATCAAGGTACGAGCTTCAAGCTGCGCTTCAATTGTTAACGGTACGTGTACCGCCATTTGGTCACCATCGAAGTCGGCGTTGTATGCCGCACAAACTAATGGGTGTAATTGAATTGCTTTACCTTCAATTAATACAGGTTCAAACGCTTGGATACCTAGTCTGTGAAGTGTTGGTGCACGGTTAAGTAGCACTGGATGTTCACGGATAACACCTTCTAGGATGTCCCAAACTTCACCACCTTCACGGTCAACTAATTTCTTAGCCGCTTTGATAGTAGTAGCAAGACCTAATGCTTCTAACTTACCGTATACGAATGGTTTGAATAGCTCTAATGCCATCTTCTTCGGAAGACCACATTGGTGTAAACGTAGAGATGGACCAACTGTGATTACAGAACGGCCAGAGTAATCTACACGTTTACCTAGTAAGTTTTGACGGAAACGACCTTGCTTACCTTTGATCATATCTGCAAGCGATTTTAGAGGACGTTTGTTAGAGCCAGTGATAGCTCGGCCACGACGACCATTATCTAATAACGCATCAACAGATTCTTGTAACATACGTTTTTCGTTACGTACGATGATATCCGGTGCAGCTAGTTCTAAAAGACGTTTTAGACGGTTATTACGGTTAATAACACGACGGTATAGGTCATTTAGATCAGAAGTAGCGAAACGTCCGCCATCTAGTGGTACTAGAGGACGTAAATCAGGTGGAAGTACTGGAAGTACTGTTAAGATCATCCACTCTGGTTTGTTTGAAGACTGGTGGAAAGATTCAACCAATTTCAGACGTTTAGTCAGTTTCTTACGACGTGTTTCTGAATTAGTCGATTCTAATTCTTCACGCATACCTTTGATTTCATGCTCAAGGTCAAGGTCTTTAAGTAGTGCAAATACGGCTTCAGCGCCCATCATTGCGTCAAACTCATCGCCCCATTGCTCTAGGTTATCTAGGTATTCTTCTTCAAGCAGGATTTGACCACGCTCAAGATCAGTCATACCTGGTTCAACAACCACGAATGATTCAAAATATAAGATACGTTCGATATCACGTAACGTCATATCTAGCATTAAGCCGATACGAGACGGAAGTGATTTAAGGAACCAAATGTGTGCAACAGGTGATGCTAATTCGATGTGTCCCATACGGTCACGACGAACTTTAGCTTGAGTAACCTCAACACCACATTTTTCACAAATAACACCACGATGTTTAAGGCGTTTGTATTTACCACATAAACATTCGTAATCTTTGATTGGACCAAAGATACGCGCACAGAATAAACCTTCACGTTCTGGTTTAAAGGTACGGTAGTTAATTGTTTCAGGTTTTTTAACTTCACCAAAAGACCATGAACGGATCATTTCTGGTGATGCTAAACCGATTTTAATACCATCGAATTCTTTGGTTTTATTTTGTTGCTTTAAAAACTTGAGTAAGTCTTTCACGCTACTCTCCCATTAGGAGTTAAAACTAGGTGCCTCAACAAACAAGGCACCACATATGTACTTCAGCCGACTGCTAATGCTTAGCCGTTTTCTTCATCTAACTCGATGTTGATGCTTAATGAACGGATCTCTTTCAACAATACGTTGAATGACTCAGGCATGCCTGGTTCCATTCTATGGTCACCGTCAACGATGTTTTTATACATCTTAGTACGACCATTCACATCATCCGATTTAACCGTTAGCATTTCTTGAAGAGTGTAAGCAGCACCGTAAGCTTCTAGTGCCCATACTTCCATCTCACCGAAACGCTGGCCACCGAACTGAGCTTTACCACCAAGTGGCTGCTGAGTAACCAAGCTGTAAGAACCTGTTGAACGTGCATGCATTTTATCATCAACCAAGTGGTTAAGTTTTAACATGTACATGTAACCAACGGTTACTGGACGCTCAAATGGGATCCCCGTACGGCCATCAGTTAGTTGTAATTGACCAGATTCTGGTAAATCAGCTAAACGTAATAGTTCACGGATTTCACTCTCATGTGCGCCATCAAATGCAGGTGTTGCTACTGGTAAACCTTTGTATAGGTTTTTAGCAAGACGTAATACTGCATCATCATCGAAGTCATTTAAGTCTACGTGACAAGGTGCATCGCCAAATGAGTATAGTTTTTGTACGTATTCACGTACTTTACCGATCTCAACTTCACGCTGATCTTTGATCATACGCTCTAGTTTCTCACCCACACCTTTACAAGCTAGACCAAGATGCGTTTCAAGAATCTGACCGATGTTCATTCGTGATGGTACACCCAATGGGTTAAGTACGATATCAACTGGAACACCAAACTCATCGTGAGGCATATCTTCAACAGGAACGATGTTTGAGATAACACCTTTGTTACCGTGACGACCAGCCATTTTATCACCTGGTTGTAGGCGACGACGTACCGCAAGGTAAACCTTAACAATTTTTTGTACACCCGGTGCTAAATCATCACCTTGTGTAATTTTACGACGTTTCAGATCAAACTCTTTATCGTAGTCTGCTTTCACTTCGTCGTATTGTGCATTGATTTGGTCTAAGTGCGTTTGCTTTTCGTTGTCAGAAAGCACGATGTCGAACCACTGTGCCTTAGGCATTTGTAGTAGACGCGCTTCTTCTTGTCCAGCAGACACTAATAGTTTCAATGCTTTTTCGTGGATTGCGTTTTCTAAGATCTTAAACTTCTCAGTTAAGTCTTTCTTCGCAGCACGTAATTGCATCTCTTCGATTTCTAATGCACGCTTATCTTTCTCAACGCCGTCACGAGTAAAGACTTGAACGTCAATTACTGTTGCGTATGTAGAGTTAGATACACGTAGTGAGCTGTCTTTAACGTCAGACGCTTTCTCACCGAAGATTGCACGTAATAGTTTCTCTTCTGGCGTAAGCTGTGTTTCACCTTTAGGTGTTACTTTACCTACTAAGATATCACCTGGTTTAACTTCAGCACCAACATAAACAATACCAGATTCATCTAGTTTGCTTAATGCAGATTCACCAACGTTAGGGATATCCGCAGTGATCTCTTCAGTACCCAATTTAGTTTCACGTGCAATACATGAGAACTCTTGGATATGGATCGTTGTGAAACGATCTTCTTGAGATACACGCTCAGAAATAAGGATTGAATCCTCAAAGTTGTAACCGTTCCAAGGCATGAAGGCAATCTTCATGTTTTGGCCAAGTGCTAAATCACCCATATCAGTCGATGGACCATCGGCTAATACGTCACCGCGAACAATCGGCTCGCCAGGTTTACACGTTGGTTTTTGGTTAATACAAGTATTCTGATTCGAACGAGTGTATTTAGTTAAGTTGTAGATATCGATACCTGCTTCACCAGCTAGTAACTCATCATCTGCAACTTTAACAACGATACGAGATGCATCAACGTAATCGATTACACCACCGCGCTTAGCGATGATAGTAACACCAGAGTCGATAGCAAGACGACGTTCGATACCTGTACCTACTAATGGCTTATCAGCACGTAGTGTTGGTACAGCTTGACGTTGCATGTTCGCACCCATTAAGGCACGGTTAGCATCATCATGTTCTAAGAACGGGATAAGTGACGCAGCAACAGAGATGATCTGTTGTGGTGACACATCCATATAATCGATGTCATTCGGTCCCATGAAGGTAGTTTCACCTTTATGACGACACGGAATCATCTCTTCATCTAGTAAGCCATTTTCATTAACGTTAGCAGATGCCTGTGCGATAACGAAAGTACCCTCTTCGATAGCTGATAAATATTCAACTTGATCAGAAGGTTTTCCATCAACTACTTTACGGTAAGGTGTTTCTAAGAAACCGTAGCTGTTAGTACGTGAGAACGTAGCTAACGAGTTGATAAGACCGATGTTTGGTCCCTCTGGCGTTTCGATTGGACATAAACGACCGTAGTGAGTTGCGTGAACGTCACGTACTTCAAAACCAGCACGTTCACGTGTTAGACCACCAGGACCTAATGCAGAGATACGACGCTTATGTGTTACTTCTGATAACGGGTTATTTTGGTCCATGAACTGAGACAGTTGTGAAGAACCAAAGAACTCTTTAACAGCAGCTGAAATAGGTTTTGCATTGATCAGATCTTGCGGCATAGTTGCATCAAGGTCGCCTAAAGATAGACGCTCTTTAACAGCACGTTCAACACGTACTAAACCAACACGGAATTGGTTTTCTGCCATTTCACCTACACAACGAATACGACGGTTACCAAGGTGATCGATATCATCCACTTCGCCATTACCGTTACGGATATCGATCAGTGTTTTCATTACACTTAAGATATCTTCGTTAGATAGGATACCAGGACCTTCATCGCCTTCGATACCAACACGACGGTTGAACTTCATACGACCTACTTTAGATAAGTCATAACGTTCTTCAGCAAAGAATAAGTTTTGGAATAGGCCTTCAGCAGCATCTTTTGTTGGTGGCTCACCAGGACGCATCATACGGTAGATTTCTACTAACGCTTCTAAACGGTTAGTTGAAGAATCAACACGTAAAGTGTCAGAGATGAAAGCACCACAATCTAATTCATTAGTGTAGATAGCTTCGAAGTTTTTGATACCTGATTGAGCAAGTTCAGCTAATAGCTCTAGGGTGAATACATCATTTGCATTAACGATGATTTCGCCAGTTTCGCTGCTGATGTAATCTTTAGCAGATACTTTGCCTTCTAGATGTTCAAACGGTACTTCGATGTGTTTAACGCCATCTTTTTCAAGCTGACGAATATGACGAGCTGTAATACGCTTGCCACCTTCAACGTACGTTGTGCCGTTGCTCACGATGTCAAATGTAAACTGTTCACCACGTAAACGGTCTGCAATTAGTGCCATTGTGATTACACCATCTTTAATTGCAAACTCTGTTGTATCAAAGAAGATGTCTAGGATTTGTTCTGTTGTGTACTCAAGTGCACGTAGCATGATCGTTGCAGGTAATTTACGACGACGGTCAATACGAACAAATAAGTTGTCTTTCGGGTCAAATTCAAAATCTAACCAAGAACCACGGTAAGGGATAACACGTGCGTTATATAACACTTTACCCGAACTGTGTGTTTTACCTTTATCATGGTCAAAGAAAACGCCAGGAGAACGATGTAATTGTGAAACAATAACACGCTCTGTACCATTGATTACAAAGGTACCATTTTCTGTCATGAGTGGCATTTCGCCCATGTAAACTTCTTGTTCACGGATATCTTTAACCGTACCTGCTGGTGCATCGCGGTCATAAATAACAAGACGTAATTTTACACGTAAAGAAGCAGAGTATGTTACTCCGCGGATTTGACATTCTTTTACATCAAATACGGGATCGCCTAAACGGTAACTAACATATTGTAGCTCCGACGTACCTGAGTAACTAGCGATAGGGAAGATGCTGTTAAAAGCAGCTTCTAGGCCCACTTCTCCAGTTAGATCGACTTCAATGAATCGTTTGAATGAATCTAGTTGAATTTCCAACAAGTATGGTTTTTCCATTACTTGTGGACGTTTCCCAAAATCCTTACGAATACGTTTTTTCTCAGTATAAGAGTAACCCATGTGGTTCCTTTGCTCGCTGATAAAATTGGTCATAGTTGTCTGGCTTGGTTTGGATCTTTAATTAGACAACGGCGGCACATTATTTTGGTGTTAATGATGCGTTCTATAACATCACCTTAAGCGTCCGATGACCGTAAAAAATAATGATAAATCACGGTATCCTATAGCGCAAAAAGGCCGGTGATTAAATAATCACCAGCCAATGCCATTTTCATGGCTAATAAGTTAGAAAGTCTAACTTATTTAAGTTCAGCAGTAGCACCGATTTCTTCTAGCTCTTTCTTGAATGCTTCAGCTTCGTCTTTCGAGATGCCTTCTTTCAATACAGCTGGGCAAGATTCAACAGCTTCTTTAGCTTCTTTCAGGCCTAAACCTGTGATACCACGTACAGCTTTGATTGCTTTAACTTTGTTCTCACCGAATGCAGTAAGTACTAGGTTGAATTCAGTTTGCTCAGCAGCAGCTTCGCCAGCAGCAGCAGGACCTGCAGCAACAGCAGCAGCAGATACACCGAATTTTTCTTCCATTGCTTCGATTAGTTCAACAACTTCCATTACAGATAGTTCTGCAACAGCATCAATGATTTGGTCTTTAGTAAGAGACATGAGTCAATTCCTATATATAGATTATAAAATGGTATTACAGCTATTATGCTGCAGATTCTTCTTTCTGGTCGCGTAATGCAGCCAGAGTACGTACAAGTTTGCCAGCTGCAGCTTCTTTCATAGTAGCCATCAGTTTCGCAATTGCTTCGTCGTATGTTGGTAATGTCGCTAGACGGTCGATTTGAGCGGCTTCAATGAATTCACCCTCAAATGCTAATCCTTTAACTTCAAACTTTTCGTTTGCTTTAGCGAAGTCTTTTAAAAGACGTGCTGCTGCACCCGGATGTTCGTTTGAAAATGCAAGGATAGTAGGACCGGTAAACGTTTCTGCCAGACATGCAAAGTCAGTACCTTCAACTGCACGACGTGCTAGTGTGTTACGAATAACTCGTAAAAATACACCGTTTGCACGTGCTGCTGCACGAAGTTCAGTCATTGCACCTACTGTTACACCGCGTGAATCGGCAGTTACAGCAGACAGAGCGCCTTTAGCAGCTTCGTTGACTTCAGCAACAATAGCTTGTTTGTCTTCGAGTCTTAATGCCATTTGGTTTTACTCCTGGATTCCACTAGGTTTTACCCTAGATAAACACCCCCACCTGATGGTGAGGCACTATTTTGGTTTCGGATCCAGTAGAATAATCTTTCTGGGGTCCGGTACCATCTACGCAGGAAATTAAGTGGACTCTAAGAATTCACACCTGCGGTCTAAGAAGGGACCTAAGGCCCTCCAAAGTAAGGTCGCATATTATACAAGCAATACGCGTCCTTGTATAGTCACTAAATGATTAATCACTCAGTGACTATAAAAAAATTACGCTACTACAGTTACTAGAGTTGCTTGGTCAACTTTAACGCCAGCACCCATAGTTGTAGATAGAGAAACTTTCTTGATGAATTGACCTTTAGCGCCTGATGGTTTTGCTTTTTTAAGCGCAACGATTAGAGCTTCTAGGTTTTCTTTGATCTGTTCAGCAGAGAATGTCGCTTTACCGATTGTAGAATGGATAATACCATTCTTGTCGTTACGGTAACGAACCTGACCAGCTTTAGCATTTTTAACTGCTTCTGCAACGTTAGGTGTAACTGTACCAACTTTCGGGTTAGGCATTAGGCCACGTGGACCTAAGATTTGACCTAATTGACCAACAACACGCATAGCGTCTGGTGATGCAATTACTACGTCAAAATCCATTTCGCCAGCTTTAACTTGAGCAGCAAGGTCGTCCATACCAACGATATCCGCACCAGCAGCTTTAGCAGCTTCTGCGTTAGCGCCTTGTGTGAATACAGCAACACGAACTTCACGTCCAGTACCGTGTGGTAATACAGTTGCGCCACGTACGTTTTGATCACTACGACGAGGATCAACACCTAGGTTAACTGCAACATCAATGCTTTCGCTGAATTTAGCTGTAGCGAACTTTTGTAAAAGTGCTACTGCTTCATTGATTTCGTATTCTTTAGTTCCGTCAACTTCTGCACGGATAGCTGTCATGCGTTTAGATAATTTAGCCATTGTATTAACCCTCTACTTCCAGACCCATAGAACGAGCAGAACCCGCAATACAACGTACCATCGCTTCAAGATCGGCACCCGTTAAATCAACTTCTTTCGCTTTAGCGATTTCTTCAAGTTGAGCAACTGTTACTTTACCTACTTTATCTTTGTTAGGTACAGCAGAACCAGATTTGATGCCAGCAGCTTTCTTAAGTAAGTAAGATGCAGGTGGAGTCTTAGTTTCGAATGTAAAAGAACGGTCAGCATATACTGTAATTACTACAGGAACTGGAGCGCCTTTTTCTTGAGCTTCTGTTTTTGCATTGAATGCTTTACAGAATTCCATGATGTTAACACCGTGTTGACCTAGAGCTGGACCAACTGGTGGTGACGGGTTTGCCATACCAGCTGAAACTTGCAGCTTGATATATGCGGTTACTTTCTTAGCCATGATATATTACCTTTATTTGGGTATAACGCTGAAATAATCAGCTTCCCGTAAAAACGTAAGTGACTGCCTTATTGCAGCCAACTCGAACCCTAACCTGTTTACTATTTTAAAATGCATTAAAAACAGCAAATAAATTGGGCGGCGAATTATAACGTCATCAACACCTTTTCCACAAGATCTTTTGGCGTTTTTTTGAGCGTTTTATTTAATTAAACTTCAGAAAACAAAAAAGCCAATAAGAATGACCTTATTGGCTTTTCAAAATCGCATTTTAAAATGCTTAATTAGTTCTTTTCAACCTGAGAAAATTCAAGTTCAACTGGCGTTGCACGACCAAAAATAGAAACCGATACTTTTAAACGGCTCTTATCGTAATCAACTTCTTCAACTGTACCAGAGAAGTCAGCAAATGGGCCGTCAGTAACACGAACCACTTCACCTGCTTCAAACAAGGTACGTGGACGTGGTGCGTCATGAGACTCTTGTAAACGATTCAAGATGTTATCTACTTCTTTCTTAGAGATAGGTGCAGGACGTTCTGCAGTACCACCAATAAAGCCCATAACACGGTCGATGCTTTTCACTAAGTGCCAGCTATCGTCGTTCATTGCCATTTCTACTAAAACGTAACCAGGGAAGAACTTACGCTCACTCTTACGTTTTTGACCAGCACGCATTTCAACAACTTCTTCAGTAGGGACTAAAATTTGTCCGAAGTGCTCTTCCATCTCATTTAGACGGATATGCTCTAATAATGTTTTTTGTACACGGCCTTCGTAACCAGAAAAGGCTTGTACGACATACCATCTCTTTTTTTGAACTTCTTCAGTCATAATAAACCCTTAAATTGAGGTAGTGATAAACGATACGACACGAACAAAAATGCCATCAAGACCCCATAGCACTAAACCAACAATAGTTGATACTGCTAAGATGATTAATGTAGTTTGTACGGTTTCTTGACGCGTAGGCCAAACAACTTTACGTACTTCAAGGCGTGCATCCTTAGCAAAGCCAATGAAGGTTTTGCCTTTTTCAGTAAATGCAGCAGAAAGAACCGCTAAAGCAGCTAGTACTAGCAGTACAGCTACACGTAATACAACATGTGTTTCTTCACCGTATAAATAATTACCAACGATCACTGCCGCTAATAATAAAACGGTAATAGTCCATTTCAACCCATCAAGTGAGCTTTTGCTGTTTTCAGAATTTACTGTACTCATAACGCTTTGTATCCACTGTTAAAATTAATAATACCAATCTCAGCGCAATTGCTAAGAGGTAAAACAACAACTTTTTATTTAGCCATTGTTTAATAGATGAAAGACCACTTTTTATATTAAGCTAAGTCGCCACCTAAAAATAAAGCACGTAAGTATAAGGATTTTTCTCTCTTTTGTAACCAGAAAAGATACAAAAATTTCAATTCTTATTGATTAAATTCAAAACAAGTATGATAAACCCTACCCATCAGGCTCAAAAGATACCTAATAACCTTTGTTGATAAATACTCATGGGTAAGAATAACACTCAGCTAGGGTTCATATTGCTACTCTCAGTACGAATAGATACTTAATGTATCACACTCACCCTCAAAACAAGTAAGCTGCAAGAGAAACGTAGAGCGCTTCTGCTCATTGCCTGTCGCCTAATTCACTCAGCGCCTTAAAAAATGTGTTGTAATTTTAGTGGGTGTTAGGTAAACAATAAACCTCTAAACATACTTCGTAATATACGTAGATAAACTCAAAAAAGCAGCGACAGCGATTAGACGAAGTCTAATATAAGGGCGCTGGCTTTAGCCTGCAGATCTTTTTGTGTTGTGATTTAAATTTTCCTAAATCACTTTTACAAAGCAGTAAGCCCAAAGTCAACACACATAAAACAAAACACTGCAGGCTAAAAAAAGGCATCGCAGAGCTCATACGCTCATTGCCCTAGGCTACCGGCTAATTGGCACTGCGCCTTAAAAGATGTTTTGTAATTTTAGTGGGTGTTAGGTAAACAATAAACCTCTAAACATACTTCGTAATATCC
>NZ_JAPNXS010000010.1:156227-178081 GCF_030397575.1 Psychromonas sp. 14N.309.X.WAT.B.A12
TGATTTAAAGTTTCCTAAATCACTTTTACGAAGCAGTAAGCCCAAAGTCAACACACATAAAACAAAACACTGCAGGCTAAAAAAGGCATCGCAGAGCTCATACGCTCATTGCCCTAGGCTACCGGCTAATTGTCACAGCGCCTTAAAAAATGTGTTGTAATTTTAGTGGGTGTTAGGTAAACAATAAACCTCTAAACATACTTCGTAATATCCGTAGATAAATGCAAAAAAGCAGCGACAGCGATTAGACGAAGTCTAATATAAGGGGCGCTGGCTTTAGCCTGCAGATCTTTTTTGTGTTGTGATTTAAAGTTTCCTAAATCACTTTTACGAAGCAGTAAGCCCAAAGTCAACACATAAAACAAAACACTGCAGGCTAAAAAAAGGAATCGCAGAGCTCATCCGCTCATTGCACTAGGCTATCGCCTAATTCGCCAAGCGCCCCTTAAAAGACGTGTTGTAGTGTTCATTAATAGTTTTTTCCACCAATAAAAAAGCCGTTGTTTATTCAACAACGGCTTTTAAAATAGTTACTTGTATTCTAATTAAGCTTAATCACTACCAAACAAGTCACGCGTATATACTTTATCAGAGACGTCTTTGATCTCGTCTACCATACGGTTAGATACGATTACATCTGACATTGCTTTAAACTCTTCCAAGGATTTGACCACTTTTGAGTTAAAGAAGTCATCGCCTTCAAATACAGGTTCATATATAACGACTTCAATGCCTTTGGCTTTGATACGCTTCATGATGCCTTGAATACTTGATGCTCTAAAGTTATCAGATCCCGCTTTCATAATAAGACGGTAAATCCCCACTACCTTAGGTTGTTTAGCAATAATAGAGTCTGCAACAAAGTCTTTACGTGTTGAGTTAGCATCAACAATTGCACCAATAATGTTATTAGGTACATCTGCGTAGTTAGCACGTAACTGTTTAGTATCTTTAGGTAAACAATAACCGCCGTAACCAAAAGATGGATTATTGTAATGACTGCCTATACGCGGGTCTAAACTAACACCTTCAATAATTTGACGGCTATTTAAACCATGCGCTTCTGCATAGCTATCTAACTCATTGAAGTAAGCTACACGGAGTGCTAGGTAAGTATTAGAGAATAGCTTAACAGCTTCCGCTTCCGTTGAATCAGTGAAAAGTACATCAATATCTTCTTTGATTGCACCTTCTACTAATAAACCCGCAAACGTTTCTGCTCGCTCAGATCGCTCACCGACAACAATACGTGATGGGTGCAAGTTGTCGTATAATGCACGCCCTTCTCTTAAGAACTCAGGTGAAAAGATTAAATTCTCACAACCTAGCTCTTCTTTAATACTTTTAGTGTAGCCAACAGGCACTGTTGACTTAATGACCATGACTGCGTCTGGGTTAATCGCCATAACATCTTTAATCACAGATTCCACGGAAGACGTATTAAAATAATTCGTCTCTGGATCGTAATCTGTTGGCGTTGCAATAATAACGAACTCAGCATCTTTATAAGCCAGTTCTTTATCTAAGGTTGCAGTAAAATTAAGTGTTTTGTTTGCTAAGAAATCTTCAATTTCAACATCAACAATAGGTGATTTTTTCTCGTTTAATAACGCAACTTTTTCTGCTACAACATCTACCGCGATCACTTGGTTATGTTGAGCAAGTAAAACTGAGTTAGAAAGGCCAACGTATCCTGTCCCTGCTACCGCTATTCTTCTCATTTTATATTCTCTCTATACTCAAAATTTAACAAACATCAAATTATAATTATTATATCAATATGGACTATACCGTTACTTTTAAATAAAAGTAGACACAAATCAACAAACTCCGCGATTTTATAGCTAAAGCCACCTCATAAGGAGTAGCCAAGGTCCGATATTGCTGTATCCACGACATATTTAACGGTAATAATCTTCGACTGTATTAATGAATACAGATAGCGACTCAAGTGGTAAATGGTTTATACCGGCAGCGGCAGCACGCCCACCACCCGTTTCAAATTGACTACAGATATCACCAGCACCTTGTTTATTCTCTAAAGGTGCGCGTAATGAAACTAAATATCCGCCCTGCGCATTCTTAGTTAATACTGCAAATGCACTACTAGGGCCTTTATTAGCTAACAAGTTGCCATATACACCGCTGATTCGGCGAGACCATTTTTGGTCTGGTAACTCAAACACGCTTAATGTATCGCTACTATGCATAGCAGGAATCGCTAATGCCTGTTCTAAATCATCTTGATATGCAGCTTGTAATGCGTAATAGGGTGATGTTTTATCTGCAAATACATCAAATGGGCTTTGGTATTTTAACAAGGCTTGAAAAAGCTCAGCTGGATCAAAGTGCAAATCCGTTAAATCAGCACCATAACCATTATAGTTAATTAACGTACCTAACTCTTTTAACTGTTCTGCCTGCTCTTTGCTGTAACCTGCAGCGGCTGATAACTGATCCGCCTTTGCAATTAAGTTATCGCCATAAGCCGCACAAATAGCCCAGTCGTGAAATTGGCCATTTAAGTGCTGATCAATAATCAATGCGGTACACATATTGGCATCAAGATCGATTAAAGCTGTTAGGTTACTATGTTCAGGAATATCACCAGCACGGTGATGATCGGCATAAAATACTTCCGCTCCTTTATCTAGAACGTCCAGTAAAGGCTGAGTATTTTTTTCCATTGAAATATCTAAAACAGTAAAACTATCTTGCGCTTCAGCTGAAACGTTTTTTAATAATTGAATATTACGTTTTACGCCAGTAACAAGCTGGGAATTTAATGGAGTGGATAAACGAAGTTGAATTAACGAGATAATACCGTCGGCATCACCGTTAAAAATATCATAATGCATAACAAAACCTTTCTTATGAAGTGGGTAACCTAAGCCGATAACATGTGTGAACCGAATTTAGTTGACGCTATTTGCCTTATTACCAAATAAACCATGAATTATGCGGCTCACTTTATGACTATGAGAATAGAAATGAAAGTATGTCGCAAATAAAATAATTAAAGATACCGACATAACCACTTCTGGGGCATTGGTGACTTCACCAATAACACCAATGCTAGCGGTCAGCAGCGCTAATAAAGAAATAAATATCAGTACTTGAGTGTCCGATAAACCTATATCTTGCAATTTATGGTGTAGGTGGCCTCGGTCGGCTTGAAATGGAGACTGACCATTCTTGAGTCGTCTAATAATATTAGCAATCATATCCATCACTGGAACAGCCATTAACCATAATGCAATAACTGGTTTAAAAGCGATAAATGCAATGGCTTTGGGGGTATTATCATCAATATGCATAGCTTCTTGACTACCAGCCACCAGCAAACAAATCATGGTAAAGCCAATAAAGAAACTACCCGAGTCGCCCATAAATACTTTGTAGCGATTACCCGGTAATAAGGATAGATTACACATTAGAAAAGGAATTAACGCGGCAATAAAACAAACACAAGTAGAAGAAAGGTGAAACTGTCCATTAACCGCAAATAGCAACGCCATCGCTGAAAAACTGATAATACTTAAGCACCCTAATAAACCGTCTACCCCATCAACCATATTAAAAGCAGTGATCACGCCAATCACCACTATGATAGTAAATAGTAATCCAAAGCTACTTAATTCAACCTCTCCTAACGCAAATAAATTACCGAGGGATAAGATTTGTAAATCTGCAAAATAGTAAAGAAAAGCAGTAATCGACATCATGGACAAGAGGCGCAATGAAACTTTCAAATTAACTTTGTCGTCAATAACCCCTAGCAGCATTAAAAAACCTGCACAACAAACAAAAGCGAGTATTTCTGGCGTGAAATTTTGATTCATGAACAAAGCAAACACTAACGCAATGTAAATCGCAGGTCCGCCAATAACCGGGATATTACCTTTATGTAATTTACGATGGTCAGCTCTATCAACAAGCCCAAATTGAATTGCTTTAGGATGGAAGAAATAAAATAGAAAGGCAGAAACAGCAAAAGACATAAGCGATGTTATTATCATTGAACTTAACATTACTGACACCTTTATTGTTTGTTCACTTATTGTTCATAATCGATGTGTATATTAAAGTTTACAAAATAATTTTATAAGTCACTATTTTTAAAATGATTTTAATATAACTAAAAGATTAACTCTTAATTTAGATTGTAATCGAATTTGACTTTTAATCAAATAATCTATGGCCAATAAAAGACCCTATCTTCTCTAGTAAGTTCATATCAAATAATAATATTTTCTTAATAAAGCGTTTAATACCGCTAATAATGACGCTTAAATTAAGGTTCATTATAACGCATTCATATTACTCCAAAAGGAATATAAATTATTTTTTTTGATTTCTTCCAGCCTCTTTTATTCATTTTAATTATTAACGTTTGCTGGTGTGGGATATTTTACTTCGTGTCGCTCATCTAAGCCGATACTCGTGTGCGATGACTCTCATACTGGCAGTATGCACAGAGCTTACCCACTCATGAGACTAACCTGTGCAAATTAATCGCTTTTATCAAGAATATATAACGATCTACTTCTTTTTACTTTTACGCTTTTAATCCCCCTCAAAAAAGTATTGTTGTACTTGCTGTAGTTCGGCTTCGGCTTGATATAGGTCTTGTTCGAAGAATTGCACCTTAGTGCCTGGTGTTGCCTGGCTTAATAAATTTAAATCGCGTTGGCAGATACAACCTATTTTCGGGTAGCCGCCTATGGTTTGCCTATCTCGCATTAATACTATAGGTTGTCCATTTGCGGGGATTTGAATTGCGCCAAGTGCAATACCTTCTGAAATGAAATTTTGTTGTTTAACCTCAACAGCTTTTCCCTTAAGACGATACCCCATTCTATCCATCTCAGGGGTGACGGTATATAACTCATTAAAAAGCGTTGTTCTAGCAGACTCACTAAACTCATGAAATTGGTAAGTTGGTAATACTCCCAATCTAATGACGTTATTAAAATCAGGAGTAAATTGTTTCGGTACAGTACGAGTGTAATGACGTTTTATGCTTTGATACGGAACAACATCACCATCACTCAGTTTATGGCCCTGCTGATCTAAACCACCTAGCTGATCACGCATGACACTACTCATACTTCCCAGTGTTTCGGTGATTTGAAATCCACCAGCAACCGCAAGATAACTACGTAATCCTTTACTCGGATAACTTAACTCTAAAAAATCTCCCGGACTTGCTTGCCATGAATGCCAAGGAAAAATGACCTGTCCATTAAGCTTTGCCTCAACATCTGCACCACAAACACTGAAAGTAGTTTCTGCTTGAAAATAGGCTTGAAAAGGCCCCATGGTTATCTCTATTTGTGCATCATTGGCAGCGTTATCTAATAATTTATTTGCCCAATGAAATGCATGGCTGTCCATCGGGCCGCCTGGTGTTACACCAACATCTTGATGACCATAACGACCAAGATCCTGTAACAAGCTCAGCACACCAGCCTGTTTAATATGTAATGTCATACTCTTTCCATTTTATTCACGTTACAGCTCGCCACCCATTGCGAGAAAAGTAACACGGTCAATCGCTTCAAAACGCACATGTTCGCCAACCGAGAACTGGCTTAAATTATCTTGAGAAAAGTCTAATAAGTTCACTGGAGTGCGTCCAATAACTTGCCAACCACCGGGCGATGAGCGTGGGTATACTGCGGTTTGTTGATCTGCAATAGCAACACTCCCCTTCGGTACCTTTGCTCTCGGTGTCATTTTACGAGGCATAGTAATTGATTCAGGTGTATTACCTAAATAAGCAAAACCAGGGGCAAAACCAATGGCAAATACACGATAACATTCAGAGGTGTGTAGCTTTACCACTTCTGAAAAAGGCAAACCAGCATGTTCGCTGATCTCTGCATAGTCTAGTGCGACCTCTTCCCCATAATAAACGGGTAAGGTGATTTGCTTTGCAGCAGGAGTGTCAACGTTATGCGCCTCTATTTGTTCAAGCACTCTTTTCACTGCTAATACAAACCCCTGCAGCCCTGTTTTACGTAAATTACAACTTAATAAGATAGACGTATAGGAAGGGACAATATCCGATAACATTGTCGCAAGGCCATTTCGTAACAAGTGACAAGCGTAAGCAATACGATCAGCTGTTTCTATACTGACGGTATCTGAAAAATAAATGATCACACTGTTTTCATTGACCAAATTAATTTTCATGAAACATTCTCACGGCTTTCACTTGTAGTTTTAAGTTGTTGATATAACGCTTTCGCTACATCAACAGCGAGTGCTCCATCGCCATGTATGCATAATGTATCAGCTTTAATAGGCACTTCGACATTATCAATACTCAACACACTTTGTTGTTCGACCAAACGTATCGCCTGTTTACAGATAGACTGTAAATCACGATGGCAAGCACCTGGCTGACTTCTTGGTGTCAAACGACCATCCTGCTGATAAGTACGGTCAACAAAGGCTTCAAATAAAAGAGTCACTTTATGCTGCCTAGCCATCTCTTGATAACGTTGATAATCAGGGACCGCCATGACCATAAAAGGTAAAGTCGCATCGTATTTAGCTAACGCTTCAATTAATGCCTTAAAGATAGCATCGGATTTCATCATCGCATTATATAAAGCGCCATGCGCTTTCACATAACTAAGCTGTACACCTTCACTTTGGCAAATGCCCTGTAATGCACCAAGCTGGTAAATAAATAAAGCTTGTAATTCATCCAATGGCATTTCAATAAAGCGACGGCCAAAACCTTGTAAATCGTTATACCCAGGGTGAGCACCAATTTGCACATTTTGTGCTTTAGCATTGCGAACTGTCTGCAACATAACACTGGGATCAGAAGCATGCATTCCACAAGCAATATTCGCCATATCGATAAAAGGCATAATCACTTGATCTTGACCTAACTCCCATATACCAAAGCTTTCACCCATATCACAATTTATAAGCATCACTGACTCCTTATCTAGCCTTAAAGAGAACTAGCCGATCTTGAGGCTTGTGCATAGACACCAGACAAGGTTCTCATTAGTTTTGCCACTTCACCTAACGAGTCATCAATAGAAAGATGCTCTAATGCTTGAATAAGACACTTCTCTCTCACTGCTGCATATTCTAAGCAATACTTTTTACCTGCCTCTGTCACACTGTAGAAGGTTTCTTTACCACACTTTTTATGAGTCAACATGCCACTTTTTACCAACTTTCTCACAGAATAAGAGACGTTATGTGTGTCATCTATATTTAAAGTAAATGCAACATCGGTAATACGCTTTGCTCTCTCTCTATGAAATATATTATGGATAACTAAATTATCTAACGGGCTTAAGTTATGTTGCTCACAAGCATTACTACATGACTGCATCCAACGTTGGAAAGCATTGTTGACCATGGTTAAACCATATTCAAACTCACTGAGGGCTTGTCCATTTTTACCCACTAAGTGAGCGGATGATAAAATAGGGACATATTCTGGTTTTTTATTCATTTTTTATCCTCTCGACATTGAGTTTGGTAACCAAGTAACAATCTCAGGAAAAACAGTGACTATAAACACTGCGGCAACTAATAATAGGAAGAAAGGTAATGCCGCTTTAGCAACAAAGAAAATATTTCGTCCGGTTAAACTTTGAATAACAAATAGGTTAAAACCAACTGGCGGGGTAATTTGAGACATTTCCACCACTAATACGATATAAATACCAAACCATAAAGGGTCAATACCTGCTTCAATCACCATAGGGAGCACCACTGACGTAGTTAATACCACTACAGATATACCATCTAGGAAACATCCAAGAATGACGAACATAATAGTCATTAAAAATAACAGCATATAAGGTGAGAGATCTAATAATGCAATATTCTCGGCTAGCATTCTAGGCAAACCAATAAAGCCCATTGCCATGGTTAAGAAAGCGGCTCCAGCAAGAATAAAGATGATCATACAAGAGGTTTTAACTGCTCCCATTAAACTATCAATAAAACTGTTTAAGCTTAATGATCGACTACTAAGCGCTAGGACTAGGGAGCCAAGTACACCAAAAGCAGCAGCTTCTGTTGGTGTGGTTAAGCCTCCATAAATAGAGCCAATGATGAAAATAACTAATGCGCTAACGGGAATTAAACGCGCTAATGAACGCAGCTTTTGTGCCCATGAGTAGTGTATTGTTTGCTGAACTTTATCACTTTTTTGGCGCATAGCCCAAAACGCGGTATAACCCATAAACATAATAACCAGCATAATGCCGGGTAACGCACCAGCCATAAATAAACGACCAATAGACACTTCAGCAGCGACACCATAAACAATTAAAATAATTGAAGGTGGAATTAACAAGCCTAAGGTACCAGATCCGGCTAATGTCGCGATTGCCATTTTATCATCATAACCTTGACGTTTTAATTCAGGTAAGGTCATTTTCCCGATAGTAGCCGCTGTTGCAGCTGATGAACCAGATACCGCAGCAAAAATGCCACAACTTAAAATATTAACATGTAGTAATCGGCCCGGTACTCGGCTTAACCAAGGAGTTAATCCTTCAAATAAATCTTTTGATAAGCGTGTTCTAAATAGGATTTCTCCCATCCAAATAAACAAGGGTAATGCAGCCAATGACCAATCAGAGACAGCCCCCCAGGTTGAAGTGCTATATAACAAACCAAAATTGTCATTACCTAGTAACATTAATCCTGCAAATGAAACGGCAATTAAAGTAAAGGCAATCCAAAAGCCACTCGCCAGCAACGCAAATAAAACACCTAATAATATGAATCCAATAGTTATCTCGTTCATGACTTACTCTCCGCGACTGATGATTCATTAAGGTCGATAGGCGCACTTTCACTGAGCGCTTCTTCTTCAGACTTTGGAAGAGGCTGATCAAACAACAGATGACAAATAGTTTGGTCAATAATAGCAATACTAAAAAGAACCATTCCTACAGCTAATGGTAATTGTACTAACCAGAGTGGCACAGCAATATAGCCAGAAGAAAGCTCATCGAAGATATATGATTCATATACTAAGTAGATCAGTTGCCAGCATAAATACAAAATTAATCCGCAGCCTAAGCTTAAAATGACCCTTTCAATAAGTTTATTAACTACTGCAGGCAAGCGAGAAGTAAAAAGGCTTACGCGGATATGTCCACCTTCACGAAAGGTGTAAGCTAACCCTAAAAAAGTGGCTGCCGCTAATAAAAATCCAGCAAAATCATCGCTAGAAGGAGCTTCAATACCAAGCCAGCGACCTATAACGCGGGCCAAAATAATACAACAGATGGCAATAATACATATACCTGATAATGCACCGGCACAGAGATAAAGTTTATCTAAAAAGGAACGCATAGCGCTAACTCCTATGATCTTAATAATACAGCTAGGGTTAGGTTCGCTAATCCCTAGCTAAGAAGATAACTGGATAGTTATCATCATAAAAGTGACTTCTTAGTGGTACTCACTTAATAGTGCTTTACCTTCTTCTCCAGCTTCTTCAGCCCACTCTTTGGCCATATCATCACCAATTGCTTTTAGTGATCCCATTAGTTCAGGTGTTGGCTCAACTACCTTCATTCCTTTAGCTGCTAGCTCTTGGGTTTTGCTAGTCGTTTCATTAATAGCCATCTCCCAACCACGTTGCTCAGCAGTTGCCGCCGCAGTTAATAATGCTTGTTGGAAAGATTTGTCTAAACGTTTAAATGCACGTTTATTAACAATCACCATATTTTTAGGGATCCACGCCTGCACGTCCGTGTAGTTATTAACATAATCCCAAGATTGGCTGCTCACGCCCGTTGTTGGTGAAGTGATCATCATATCAATAATGCCTGTCGAGAAAGCTTGTGGAATTTCAACAGTTTGTACAGTCGTTGGCGAAGCATTTAATAAAATAGCTAAACGCGATAATGTAGAACTATAAGCACGTAGTTTCGCACCTTTAAAATCGTCGATGTTATTGATCGGCTCTTTACTATATAAGCCTTGTGGAGGCCAAGGTACTGAATACAAAAGCATCATCCCTTTTTTATCTAATTTAGCTTGTAGCGCTGATTTAGAAACTTCATATAGCTTTTTAGCTTGTGTAAAGTTTGTGGCTAAAAATGGTAGGTTGTCCAATTTATAAATAGGGTCTTCATTACCTAATATACCGATAAATACTTCACCAATCGGTACTTGCTGTGTACGTACAGCTCTTGCTATCTCTTTATGTTTAATTAAAGAAGCACCAGCATGTACGATAATTTCGAACTCACCATCTGTTGCGGCTTTTACCTCTTCAGCAAATTGGCGGATATTTTGTGTGTGATGTGTTGCATCAACATAAGGAGTTGCCATATCCCAACGTGTTGCTGCGTTTACTGTTGCAGAAGTACATACCGCCAACGTTAATGCGGCCACTTTAATAAATTGCTTCATAGATCATCCTTATCCTTTATTAACTTACAAAATTAATGTAAATACATATTACGTGTAAATTACATTCAATATATCCTATGATTCGTAAAATGCATGGTTCGTACCATTTTCAACAATTGATACTTGACCTTGACTTTCTCCTTCAACCAAAAAACATAAACTATTGTTTATAAATAATTAAATTTACTTTTTTATTTTTCTTGATCGTTTTTTTAAAAAAATAAATATTAAATTAATGGTTCCCTCCGCGACTTAAAAACAAACCAAAATAGTGCATAAAGTCCCAAATTAGTGCAGCCAATAAGTTTCTTTGATCAATGATTTTCTTTAAATAACAAGTTTGTGACCACTCAAGCATCTATTTATCGTGATCAAAAAAAGATCTATGACAAATAATAATATTGGCTCAGTATATGCAGAATACAATTTGCATTCACTTTGCGTTTAAAATGAATTCAAATTAAAACCTAATTCAAACTTGAACTTTGAATACCGACAAATACTTTATATTAGGGACAATATTATGATCGACTTCTGGCCATTGATAGGCATTGCTATTATTACAATAGGCTTTGCTTTAAGGCTTAATACTTTATTGGTGATTTTAGTGGCGGGCGTGGTGACAGGCTTAGTTGCTCATTTAGACCTTATCGAGATTCTATCTATATTAGGCGCATCATTTACTAAGAATAGATACATGTCATTATTTATACTTATTTTACCTATGATTGGTTTATTAGAGCATTACGGCTTAAAAGAGCGAGCTGAAGCACTGATCTCCTCCATGAAAAACTCATCTGTCAGTAAAGTCACATTGAGTTACCTGTTACTACGTAAATTCACTAATGCTATTGGATTAAGTTTAGGTGGGCACCCAACTATGGTTCGTCCATTAATCGCACCGATGGCGGAGGCTGCAGCTGTAACAGATGCTCCAGACTTACCTGTTAAAGATCGCTTACGCGTTAGGGCATTTAGTGCAATGAGTGAAAACTTTGCTAATTTCTTTAGCCAATTATTGTTTATTGGTAGTGGCGGTTTATTACTTATTAAAGGTGTATTAAATGAAAGCGGTTATGCAATGGAATTAGATGATATGTATTACTGGGCCCTGCCTACCACCTTTGCCTCCATATTTATCTTCTTTATATTTGCTAAGTTGCAGCAAGGTCAAATCGAGAATACCCGTACAACAGTGGAGAAAGAGCAATGTTAGAATATGTATATCAAGCAACAGGCTTACTCTTAATTGCCTTTTCACTACAAACCTTCGTTGATACCAGTAACAGTAAACGTATAGGTACTGGATTATTTTGGTTAATTTACGGCTTATCCTTTATTTTAGGTACTATTTTGCCTGATTGGTTTATCGGTTTAATGGTATTGGCTTTAACGCTTATTGCAGCAGGCGGATTTATGGGAATTGGGCACTATCGCCACTCTGATCCTGCATTTCGAAAATCCAGCGCAGATAAATTAAAAAATAAAATGTTCATTCCTGCGTTAATCGTGCCTATTGGTACGATCATGTGGTCTAAATTGACCGGAACCAGTGCTTTAATTGGTTTAGGGATCAGCGCCTTACTTGCATTGATAGTTGCATTAATGATCACTAAAGGCAAAGCACAACAAAGTGTACATGAAGGTCGCCGTCTTATTGATGCAATTGGCTGGGCAGCTATTTTATCGCAATTTTTAGCCGCATTAGGCTATTTATTTGGTGAGGCAGGTGTTGGTAATACTGTGTCACAAATAGTGAAAGAGATTGTGCCTGACAGTAACTTATTCGCTTATGTACTTTGTTATACCTTCGGTATGGCTCTCTTCACTATCATTATGGGTAATGCATTTGCAGCTTTTGCGGTGATTACTACTGGTGTTGCGGTCCCATTATTAATGATTGAACAATCTGGCGACCCAATCATCATTGGTGTCATTGGTATGCTATCTGGTTACTGCGGTACATTAATGACGCCTATGGCGGCTAACTTTAATATTGTCCCTGCTGCATTATTAGAATTAAAAAACAAAAACCAAGTGATCTATATGCAGTTTTTCCCTGCACTATTAATGCTTGCCATTAATACCCTCCTTATCTACTTTTTAGCATTCTAAGGTTAATTATGAAAACCATACTTATTACAGGATTTGAACCTTTTGGTGGAGATAAAATCAATCCAGCATTGGAAGCCATTACACGATTGGAAAACACACCGATTGAAGGGGCAAAGATTATTACCTGTTCAGTGCCAGTTGTTCATCAAAAATCCATTGATACTGTGATTGCAGCCATTGAACAACATAAACCAGACTTTGTAATGACTGTAGGTCAAGCAGGCGGTCGCGCTGCAATTACTCCCGAACGTATCGCGATTAATCTTGATGATTATCGAATTCCAGATAATGAAGGTAATCAAGTGACCGATCAACCGGTAGTGATAGATGGACCGGCGGCGTACTTTTCAACTTTGCCGATTAAAGCAATGACAAAAGCAATCCAAGATAAAGGTATTCCCGCACAGGTCTCAAGCACTGCAGGTACTTATGTATGTAACCATCTTTTTTATGGTGTGCAACATTATCTACGCAACTCTAATATTGGCCATGGTTTTGTGCATATCCCTCTCATGTCTGAGCAAGCAATTGACGGATCTAAACCAACTTTATCTTTAGACTTGATTGTTGAAGGCTTAGCAGCGGCAGCACAGGCTATTGTAAAAAATAAGCAAGATATTGATTTTGAAAGTGGCAGTATTTGTTAGGTAATGATTAATAGTCCATGATCAAGACATAAAAAAAGCGATCTAATAAGATCGCTTTACTAGTTTCTTTATTCGGTTAGTGTTTTAGCTTTTGCTGTTATCTACTAATGTGAAATTCATTTCACATACATCACCAAACTTCACCGTAGACGTTGCGCCCACTAATGCTTCGTGTACACCAGTAATTGCACCAGTACTACAGATTGAACCAGCAGGAAGTGTAATTCCACGCTCAGCACAACAGTCAATCATAAAGGCTAATGCAGCCATTGGACCATTTAGAATGCCATCGGTCGGCGCTGTATTAATTAACTCACCATTGATGCTAGTGCTTGTTTCCATAGTAGTAATAGCATTCTCCCAGTTTTCGATCTCAGTACCCACGATCACACCATATTGGTTACCGATATCTGAAATAATAGCCGTTGGACCATAGCTATTTAAATCAATCACAGGGCTGCTTGCCATTTCGATACCGGCATAAACTGCTTTCACTAAATGAGTAACACCATCAGCAGTATTGATACTACCAGGTTTGATCTCTTGGTTTATTTCTACCACTAACTCAGGTTCAATGGCAATAAACCCACCAGCAAAGACAGGCAAGTCAAACGCTTCACCCGTCGCTTGTTTTTCAGTTAATTCAATATGTACTTCTTTAAAAACAGGGCCCAATACACGTACATCACCTAATGTATCGCGTAAATCAGGTGGAATCATGCCTACTTTCCAGCCAACAATTTCTTGATCTAAAGCTTCAATAGAGGCGTCTTGTACTTGGTAAGCTTCTTTTAGCGTACTTGGAATTGGTCCAGGAAAACCGTCTACAATACGAATCTCTTTACGTGCACTTGATAGTGCTTGAGCTAGTTCACTAATTTGTTCACTCGTTAATGCTGTAGTTGACATAAAATACTCTCACAATGGTTTGATAAATTTATGGGTTATTAGCGACAAGTGGGTTAATACTTGTGCGATTAAATTCAGTATAAACGTCCTATAAGTTCAAACAAAGTGATTATTTTGTATTACTTAATGATTTTGACTAAGATCTATTATTCAATTACTTACTCAAAAAATATTGTAAATTTCAGATTATTTAACATAGAGAATCACCAATTATCTTCGCTTTCTATTTAACCTCCCCCTTGCTTATAGCAGTATCCTTGAGGAATTTTAAATTTTGTTATGTTATAACAAGATAACTGTTATATTGTAACAAAGTGATATTTGACTATCTTCAAAACAAACGAGAAAAATATGATCAATATAAATAACTTACGCTTTGCTTGGCAAAAAGAGCCGATTATTAGTATCGATGCACTTAGCATTGAACAAGGACAACACCTTTTTATTGAAGGTCCTAGTGGCAGCGGTAAAAGTACATTATTAAATTTACTCGGCGGTGTTATCACTCCTCAAAGTGGCGATGTTGAAATACTTGGACAATCATTAAACCAGATGTCTTCAAGTCAAAAAGATAGTTTTAGAGCAAATCATATTGGATTTATATTTCAGCAATTTAATCTTATCCCTTACTTAAGTGTCTTAGAAAATATTACCTTACCTTGCACCTTCTCTCCAGACCGTAAACAAAAAGCATTAAGTCATAGCGGTAGTTTACAAAAAGAAGCAATACGTTTGCTGTCTGCACTAGGGATTAATGATACAAAACTAATACAACGCAGCGTGAATGAGTTAAGTGTAGGGCAACAGCAACGTGTAGCTGCAGCAAGAGCAATGCTAGGTAGCCCTGATATTATTATTGCTGATGAACCAACTTCTGCGCTTGATAATGACCACCGCCAAGCATTCATTAAAATATTATTTGAAGAATGTGAAAAAGAAAACATCACGTTAATTTTTGTTAGCCACGATGCCACATTAAAACACCATTTTTCTCATCATATGAATCTTCAAGAGCTCAATCAGGTTAGCAATAAGGAGGCTTTGTAATGGCTATTTTATCATTAGCTTTTAAAAGTTTACTTAACCGTAAACTGACTTTTTTCATTACTCTCTTTTCAATTGCGATCAGTGTTACCTTGTTATTAGGCGTACAAACGTTAAAGACAGAAACTAATAGCAGTTTTATGAAAAGTATCTCAGGCACTGATTTAATCATCGGTTCTAGAGGTGCATCCTCTCAATTATTATTAAGCTCTGTGTTTCATATCGGTAATACCCCTAATACAATTAAATACAGTACTTACAAAAAGATCAGTCAATCACCAGCCGTTGAGTGGGCTGTACCAATTTCGATGGGAGATTCTCACAAAGGTTATACAGTGATGGCCACTGATTTAACTTTTTATGACTACTTTAGCTTTGCCAATAAACAACATTTAAGTGTAGAGCGAGGGGCAATTGATGATGATATGTTTGCTGTTGTTATTGGCTCTGAAGTTGCTGAAAAACTAAATTACAAGATTGGGGATCAAGTTATCGTGACACATGGTGGCGGTGAAATAGAAGGTCATCATCATGACAATATTCCCTTTTATATTAGTGCCATCCTTGCGCCCTCTTTTACTGCAATTGACCAAACTTTAATTATTTCATTAGAAGCAATGGAAGCGATGCACACGGATAATCACGGTCACTTTGGCGCTCTACCAGGTGAACAGATTCTACCAAGTGATAACCATCAAGACCATGACGCACACCAACATCATGACGAAATAGCTCATGAGGAACATGCCGACCATGACGCACACCAACATCATGACGAAGTAGATCATGAGAAACATGCCGACCATGACGCACACCAACATCATGATGAAGTAGCTCATGAGGAACATGCCGAGCACAGTCATCAAGATACACAAGACCAACGTATTGCACGTTTATTAAAAATAAAACCAGAAAAGATTAATGCTATTTTTATTGGCTTAACTTCACCCCAAGCTATTTTAGGTATGCAAAGTTACGTCAATAACTACCAAGCAGAACCATTATCTGCGATTATTCCAGCTGTCGCGCTACAAGAACTATGGCAATTCTTTAGTCTTGCTGAAGTGGCATTGAATATAGTCACAGCTTTTGTTGTCCTAGTTGGACTATTAGGTATGCTGAGTATTATCTTAATGAGTCTAAATGAGCGCCGAAGAGAAATGGCAATATTACGCTCTGTAGGTGCAAGACCTAGCCACATCTTTGGTTTAATTATTGGAGAAGCTGGCTTTGTTTGTTTTGCTGGTATTTTACTAGGTGTTGCATTACTGTATCTACTGCTGTTTACGCTACAGGCCCCCTTAGCAAGCTATTACGGGTTCTATTTAGAGATCAATATGCTAACGTCTAACGATTTGTTTATTTTAGCCATCATTCAATTAAGTGCATTGATTATCGCATTTATTCCGGGATGGTTGATTTATAAATATTCATTGTCAGATGGGATGAGTATTAAATTTTAGGAAATTATGAAGAAGCTATTATTAATCACCTTATTGCTGAGCTTGACCTCAATGGTTCAAGCTCAGCCAATGAAAATTGGTTGGCAGGATTTAGAAGGTAAAGTAGAACCTTATCAAGACCCTTTTGCAGAGCTAACCGATGATCAGTTATATAATTTATCCGTGTATGGACGTATTTCAGAAATGCAACGTCTCTACCCAGATTACGAATTAACTGAGGAGATGTTACAAGAAGCAGAAAATGCCAAGGCGCAATTAATAGCCGAGAATGTCGATATTGATTATATGTTTGAACAACGCGAAATCATTATAAAAAAACGCGAGAAGGCAGCATTAATCACCAATGATCTATTAGCAGATAGAGAAATTGAAATGGCCGGTTATATGCTAGCGCTTGAGTTTGATGAAGGGACAGTTTCTGAGTTTTTATTGGTACCGACGATTGGTGCCTGCTCGCACAAACCGGTACCGCCAGCAAACCAATTAATATTTGTCAAAGCCAAAACCCCCGTTGCGGCAGGCTCGCCTTACATGCCAATCAAAATAACAGGCACTTTACGAATTACACCAGAGGTGAAAGATCTATACCTTGTAGATGGCACAAAAAAAATCACTATGTCTTACAGTTTAGACAATGCAATTGTAGAGCCTTTTATAGCCACACATTAGATAATTTAATTAACCCTATAGCTAAATTGTTAGCTATAGGGTTAATTATTGACTTCTTTGAACCTTAAAATCTTTGCCTACATCATTTAATAAATTCACTGTTACCGTTTTCCCACCCCAACCATGTACGTTACATTTTGCCCGTACCATTACTTTATGCACATTAGTCTTAATGTTAATTTCACACAAACTGCGTGTAAAAGGTTGCTCGTTATCATGAGGATGAGCCAGCTTTCTTTCCGCTAATACGTTACCTTCCATATCCACTACCTGCCACGCATCAGCATAATGCTCCCAGCCTTGATCATTATGTTGCACCTGAGTAGTAAAACACCAACTACCTTGTTCACTTTGAAGTGCTTTAACATAAGTCACTTGGGCAAAGTCTAACGGGCTTGTGGTAACCGCCTTTCCTTGTGCCAAAGGCACTGCGATTAATAATGAGAGCACTATAACCGTATAAAATTTTTTCATTATTCTACCTACTTCACTCCATGAACAATCCTCACGGTAGCATAACATTGTGTTAATTTTATAAGCAGTAGATCTTAAGTTGAGTCAAAAACGTATCTTTAATTATTAAAACAGAGGTTAGGAGCTTGGTATCGCTATTCAACATTTTAATCAACAGCACATGAAACAGATGCCTTCACGGTATCGAGCTCGATTTATTAATAGCTTATCGGGCTTTAAAAGTGCCAACTTAATTGCTACACAAGACAATCAAGGTAACACGAACGTTGCTATCTTCAGTTCAATAGTGCATTTGGGTGCATCTCCTGCATTGGTTGGATTCATTATGCGTCCTGACACTGGTCAACGACATACCCTAGATAATATTATTGAAACTCAGACTTATACAATTAATCAAGTCTCTGAGGCTTTTTACCAACAAGCACATCAAACATCAGCACGTTACTCGATAGATGACAGTGAGTTTGATATGACAGGGCTAGAGTGCGGTTATATTGATAACGTCCCTTTTGTTAAACAAAGCAATTTAAAATATGTGGTTAAATTAAAAGAGATAATGCCTATTCCACTTAACAATACGCAAATGGTGATTGGTGAAATTACCGATGTATTATGCGAAGAAAGTGTGATTGAAAAAGATGGTTATATTGATATAGAAGCATTACAAACGGTCACTATTTCAGGGTTAGATAGTTACCACAGTAGCCAACGATTAAGCCGGTTAAGTTATGCAAAACCAGATATTCCACTCCATGAAATAGAGTCTTCAAAATGAATACAAAACAACTCACTATTTTCTTTGATGGGCAATGCCCGCTATGCACCTTAGAGATGCAAAGGTTAAAGGAGCAGGACAAAGATAATCAAATCCTACTTGTAGATCTGCACCAAGAAGATTTTAAAACAATATACCCTGAGATCAACATTGAACAAGGGTTAGCTATTTTACATGGGCAATATAAAGGAAAAATACTACTAGGTTTAGATGTCACGCACAGAGCATGGACACTAGTAGGTAAAGGCTGGTTAGTTGCCCCACTACAATGGCCAATTATTAGGCCACTTTCGCATCAAGTTTATCTGTTAGTCGCTAGATATCGTCAGCCCATTTCCAACTTTATTTACCAACGTTTTGGTATAGGTATTAAACACTGTGAACAAGGAACCTGTTATGGCAAACCCAACGACATTAATCATCGGAGCAAATAGTGAAATAGCGAAAGCATTAGCGTTGCAAACAGTACATGAAAATGACAACGCACTGATTGTTATCACTCGAGATCCTAGCTTTTATCAACAGCCTCTATTCCATAACAGTAAAGTCATCGCTTTAGTCGATTATCAAGAGCATTCTATTAATGAGGCCATTGATAACATTAAGGAAGATGCAGAAACACTGATTACCAATGTCTTTATCTGTCATGGATTATTACACAACAAACATATTACCCCTGAGAAACGCTTACAGGCATTTGATGTGGATAGTTTTACAGAGGTTATCAATGCCAATACCATCACGCCTATGTTATGGCTGAAAAACCTGGTCCCATATTTATCTGGAAAGCAAACCTGTAAAATTGTTATTTTTTCTGCAAGAGTAGCTAGTATTTCTGATAATAAAATCGGTGGATGGTATAGCTATCGCGCTTCTAAAGCTGCGACTAATATGTTGTTAAAATCAGCAGCTATTGAACTTGCTAGAACCGCTAAAAATATCAAACTTATTTCGTTTCATCCGGGTACAACTGACAGTCCTTTATCCAAACCATTTCAGAAAAATGTGCCGGCAGGTAAATTGTTTACTAGTGAATTTGTTGCATCTCAATTATTTGATATCGTAGCGAACACCCAACTAGATGGTGAAGCTAGCTTCCTAGATTGGAAAGGAGAAAGTATCCCCTGGTAAAAAATCAACAGAGTAAGGGTGATAAAAGCTCCTTACTCTTTATCAAAGCTATCTACGACGATTGCCCCCATCGATGCAGGCATACTGATAACGATAATACGTTTGATGGCAGTCCAAGGGGAATCAATGAATGGCAATTTATTGAGGCATAGCAATACGAGTGCAACTACAAACGCAGTCATTAAATAAGCGATCACAATACGAAAGACAAAAACAAAGCGTCTATGCTGAATATTGGTTTGAAAAACACTATGGTAGGTATATAGACTTAAAAATAAAATTGATAACGACAATAACATTAACAAGTTACCTGTAGGTAATGTCTCGCCAAGGTGCCATGCCTCTTCTGAAAAAGAAACCGGAACTGCTAATGCAAATGCACCTACAAATATTTGCCCTGCATCTTCCACATTAAAACTGTATTTCATATAAACCTTTATTAAAAATAGTCGTTACGGAGGCTACTTAGGCACAAGGCCATAAGGAACAGAGTTAAACAGATCTGGCTGCGCACTTACAGTTGGAGCTTGATGTACGCCCCTCCAATCCAATAACATAATCGCTAACACATTACGGTGCTCTCCTTTTTTAAGATCAAACTCTCCATCTACAGAAGGCACTAAACCATGCTCTCTATCTAATGCTTTTTGGATAACACTTTGTGTTTGAAGCACCACAGGATCATCAGCCAAACCGGCGAGTAAAAAATTAATACCAACTTCTGCAATTACATCCTCTTTGGTACGCTTAATAATCATGTCGATATTGTTTCGATAATAATCATAGATCCATTGAAAGTCAGTTTCTTTAATTGGATGTTGGTAATATGCCGAAGCGGCGAAGATAATATGTGTTAAACCATACACTTTGTTAATTAACTGTTGTTCAGATAATTGCTGATCTTGATGATCTGGATAGGTTTCTCTGAATGCCTCTATAAATTCTTCAGTTACATCCTGCTCACCTAGTTGCTTTAACCAGTATACTTGATTAGCTAACTGTGCAGCCCAAGCTTTTATCATCTCTGGATTGGTCGCATAGGTAGTAAAGTTATAACGACGTATAATGTCTCTTAACTTAGCATCCTGTTGATGCTTTAAACCATATTCGTTTGCGCGCGCCATAGACCCTAATAAATCAACACCAAGGTACAAATATTCAGGTATCGCTTTTGTAACCTGATAACGTAATACGCTTCGTTCACTTACATCGGTTAAGTAGTTATTAATACGCTTTGCTGAATAGTCAATTATTTGCTCAGGTGTATGCACTTCACTGCTAAAGTAATTTAAGCGACTTGCTACACGTGCCATGTCAGACCATATCGCAGCAGCATACTTGTCATTTAAGCTTTGACGGTACATTCTCAGCCCATAGTGGCCAGATTTGAAAGCAGATAAGGTATATAACTGAGATTCATAGGTATTGCGGATCAAAGCAGCATCTTGTTTAAATGCATTGCCAATAATAGTTTGGTTACTAATACTTTGAGAAACAGCATGTGTATCAGTATTTTGATTAAGAGGCTCAAAAAAAGTCATTGTAATCAATAAACATAAAACAACCACTAGACTGAGCATGAGTGATTTCATAACTATTTCCTTATCAATATAAGTACCCTTTAATACCAATACATTAATACCTTGATCATTCTATAAAGCCTAATACTATCTACTAAAAATTTAAAAATTAGCAAAATAAGCCTATGTTTAATAACGTATTAACGAAGTAATGAATAATAAGACATTGTTTAAATGCTTAAGTTGCTATTACCAAATAGACATTTTCTAATTATCTGATATCAATACTAATCAAGAAATGTTGATGCTGAAACTATCGGGCACAATTAAGAAGATGACAAGATTCAAACAATAATTCGCAGGTTTCGCTTTTTAATCTATGCAATTCAATATTGGAACGTTTATTCCTAGAGACTAATCGTCGAATACGATGATTAACTGCGATTAACCAATCAATACTCGATAAATCCCTAAAAACCAACACAAACAACTGCAGGCTGAAGCCAGCGCCCCTTAAAAGATGTGTCGTCAATTGATATATAAATAACGATAGACTCAGATATAGTCGAATTTTAGACATAAGAGTACCTTCTCGATGTAAATCAACAGGATTCGTTTAATGAGGCGCGTCGTCGCGGAGCTTAGCCCGCTCATAAACCGATACTGGCGTATCATTCGCCCCTAGCTA
>NZ_JAPNXS010000011.1 GCF_030397575.1 Psychromonas sp. 14N.309.X.WAT.B.A12
CCGCACTACCATCATCTTCGGTAAAGTCATTGCTGGTTAAGATGGTAATTTCTGGAGCATCATTCACGGTGGTCACACTTGGATCAACGCTTACTGCGTCGCCATCAACCGTGCCGTCGTTTGGCGTTAAGGTGAACGCTGGTAACTCTTGACCACTGTTGACTAAGTCAGCGCCGGCTTCAGTTAGGACAACCGTACCATCTACGATTTCGTAGTTAACGGTATCGCTTAAGGTTACCGTAACCTCATCGCCTTCTTCATCACTGGTTTCAAAAGTTGAAACCACAGCGCCTTCTACAGCACTACCGTCATCTTCAGTAAAATCATTTAAATTGGTAATTATTAAGCTAGGGGCATCGTTGACAGTGATTACGTTTGGAGCAACAGATACTGGATCACCATCGGTTAAACCATCACTTGGCGTTAAAGTGTAAGCAGGCAACTCTTCACCGCTGTTGACCAGTGCTGCACCAGCTTCAGTTAAAACAACGGTATTATCAACAATCTCATAATTAACCGTATCGCTTAATATAATTGTAACTTCGTCGCCATCATCATCTGCTGTATCAAAAGTTGAAACAACAGCACCTTCTACAGCACTACCGTCATCTTCAGTAAAATCATTAGTATTAGTTATTGTTAAAGTAGGAGGTGTATTGATCGTCTCTGCATTGGAGTTTTCATCGGTATAAATTGTTGATTCTATATCATCATCAAAGCCTGCAGTTTCAAAATCAGTTGTTGCAATAGTTTCTTCACCGTCTCGATCAAAATCCACCAATGTAAAACCACCATCAGACTCTTCACCAGCTGCCGTTTCAATATCTAAATCTAAGACTTCTTCACCAAGTGCAAGTATCGCCTCAAGGTCATTGATGTCAATTTCAGTTTGCTGATTAGACTCAAGCGTATTAGTATTTTCTACTTCAGCTTGTAATATCTCATTGCCGTCTAACTCAGGTAGTAACAGTTCAGATACATCTAATGGCTCCCCAGTCGAATTTAACTGCTCTTCAGTTTGAACTAGCTTCTCCTCAGTTAACGCAACTTCAGAGGCATTATTTATATTTTCTGGACTGTTTTGTTCGGCCATGATGATTTTCCCACTTTAAATTTAATAATTATGTACGGCATGCTGGGCAATAGGATCAATAATAAAACTAAAAATTTACACCTCAAAAGTAATAACAATAGTTAAATATTGGGAAATAGTAAATTTGATTATTAGTTAATCTTTAACTCGAACACAAAAATAGCGTCATTTAGGGTTCTGAGTTTGCTATAGCTATAAGTAGAGCTAATTGGCCTTTGTAAAGAAGCAAAGTAGATTGATATAAATTAGATGAATTACACAACAGTAAATAAGTAATACTTTTTACTGTTGTGTAAACTATTTTTGATTTGTAAGAAAATTTTAAGCCTAAGGCCTTAATTTAATAAAAAGCGATTGAAAAGAAGTTTATTAATATCAAATCACATACTTTTAAGCAATATTAGGACCTAACCAACGCTCTGCAGTTTGCATATCCCAGCCTTTACGTTGAGCATAATCTTCTACTTGATCTGCTTGAATACCCGCAATGGCAAAGTAACGACTTTCAGGGTGAGAGAAAATCCAACCCGATACAGCAGCACCTGGATACATGGCATAGCTTGATGTTAATTGCATGCCAATCTCTTGTTCTACATTCATCAAGTCCCAAATAACCGCTTTTTCACTATGTTCAGGACAAGCTGGATAGCCAGGAGCTGGACGAATTCCTTGATATTTCTCACGAATTAAATCGTCATTATCTAAGGTTTCATCTGCTGCAAAGCCCCAGTACTCTTTACGTGTTTTTTGATGTAAATACTCGGCAAAGGCTTCCGCTAAACGATCACATACTGCTTGTACTAAAATCGCATTATAATCATCATTCTCTGCTTTGTAACGATCCGCAACTTCTCGCTCACCAATTCCTCCCGTTACAGCAAAAGCAGCAATATAATCAGCTACCCCCGTTGATTTAGGTGCAACGTAATCCGCTAATGAATGGTTAACAAAAGGTGCTTTTTTCTCTGTTTGTTGGCGTAATTGATTACTAACTTGCAACACCTTTGAACGTGTTTCATCACTGTAGATTTCAATATCATCACCAACACTGTTAGCCGGAAAAATCCCTACTATGCCTGATGCACTGATCTCGCCAGCCGCTTCTACTGTATCTAACATTTTCAATGCATCAGCAAATAAACGAGTTGCCTCTTCACCAACAACTTCATCCTTAAGGATACGAGGATATTTACCTGCTAATCCCCAAGTCATAAAAAATGGTGTCCAATCTATATATTCACGTAACACATTAATCGACATATTTTTTATAACTTGTACACCTAACTGATTAGGTACTTTTGGTTGGTAATTATCCCAATCTAATTTCGCCGCATTAGCACGTGCTTGTGCCAATCCGATAGGCGCACTGCGCGGACGTTTATTAGCATGTTGCTCACGTACACGTTGATAGTCTTGATTCAATTTCTCAACGAACTCTGGTTTATGTTTTGGGTTTAATAATTTCTGGCAAACTCCCACTGCACGGGAAGCATTAGACACATAAACAACAGGCTCATCGTAGTTTTGTTCTATTTTTACAGCAGTGTGTGCTTTAGAAGTTGTTGCACCACCAATCAATAATGGTAATTTCAGGCCTTGACGTTGCATCTCTTTAGCAACATACACCATCTCATCTAATGAGGGAGTGATAAGGCCTGACAAACCAATTAGATCAGCCTTTTCAGCAATGGCGGTTTTAATGATTTTTTCTGTAGGCACCATTACACCGAGGTCAATGATTTCATAGTTATTACATTGTAAAATAACCCCTACAATATTTTTACCAATATCGTGAACATCGCCTTTTACCGTCGCCATCACCACCTTACCATTGGTCGCTCCAACAGCTTTAGTGGCTTCAATAAATGGATTCAAATAAGCAACAGCTTGTTTCATTACCCGTGCTGATTTAACCACTTGTGGTAAGAACATTTTACCTTCACCGAATAAATCACCTACGATATTCATGCCGTCCATTAACGGCCCTTCAATCACTTCAATGGGCATATCAAAGCCTTGACGAGCTAATTCGGTGTCTTCTTCAATAAATTCAGTAATACCTTTAACAAGAGCATGAGCAATACGTTCATTCACAGGTAGGTTACGCCACTCAAGAGCTTTACTATCATCAACTTTTGCTGCGCCATCACCACGGTATTTTTCAGCAATATCGAGTAGTGCATCAGTGGCATTAGGATTACGATTTAATACGACGTCCTCTACTGCATCTTTTAATTCTTTTGGAATATCATCATAAATTGCTAGTTGAGCTGCGTTAACAATCCCCATGTCCATACCATTTTGGAAACAGTAATATAAGAACACGGCATGAATCGCTTCACGTACTGGATTATTACCGCGGAACGAGAAAGATACATTAGAAACACCACCAGAGATCATCGCATGAGGCAGATTATCTTTAATGTCTTTTACCGCATCGATAAAATCAACTGCGTAATTGTTATGCTCTTCAATACCTGTTGCAACCGCAAAAATATTAGGGTCAAAGATGATATCTTCAGGTGGGAAGCCCACTTGATTAACAAGGATATCGTATGAACGTTTACATATTTCATACTTACGTTCACGCGTATCTGCTTGACCAACTTCGTCAAAAGCCATAACAATCACAGCAAAGCCGTAACGACGAATTAGTTTTGCTTGATGAATAAAGTTATCAACCCCTTCTTTCATACTGATAGAGTTAACAATACCTTTACCTTGTACACACTTAAGCCCCTCTTCTAAAATTTCCCATTTAGAAGAATCGACCATGATTGGTACACGCGAAATATCTGGTTCAGAGGCACATAAATTCAAGAAGCGTTTCATAGCAAATAGGGAATCAAGCATCGCTTCATCCATATTGATATCGATAATATCAGCACCAGCTTCAACTTGATGCAATGCTACCTCAAGGGCCTCATCGTATAATTCATCTTTAATTAAACGCTTAAAACGTGCCGAACCAGTAACGTTGGTTCGTTCACCAACATTTTGGAAAAGAGAGTCAGCGCGAATCGTTAAGGCTTCTAAACCGCTTAAACGACAAGCGACTTCTATCTCAGGTAACTCGCGTGGTTTAACACCGGCAACAGCATCAGCCATCGCTTTGATATGTGCAGGAGTAGTACCACAACAACCACCTACTAAATTAAGGAACCCACTTTCAGCCCACTCTTTTATGTGAGTAGCCATTTCATCCGCTTCTAAATCATATTCACCAAAAGCATTAGGTAAACCGGCATTAGGGTGGGCAGACACATACGTTTCTGATATGCGTGACATCTCTTGTACATATTGACGAAGTTCATCAGGACCTAATGCACAGTTCAAACCAAAAGTCAGTGGTTCTGCATGGCGTAATGAGTTGTAAAAAGCTTCTGTTGTCTGCCCTGATAAGGTACGACCTGATGCATCGGTAATTGTCCCTGAAATCATAACAGGGAGTTTATACCCCAATTCTTCAAATACCGTCTCCACCGCAAAAACCGCTGCTTTAGCATTTAACGTATCAAAGATAGTTTCAATCAAAATTAAGTCACTTCCACCCTTAATCAATGCTTTTGTTGACTCAATATAAGCAATGACTAACTCATCAAAGGTAACATTACGAAAAGCAGGATCATTTACATCAGGAGAGATAGAACAAGTACGATTAGTTGGGCCTAAAACACCTGCAACAAAACGAGGGCGATCAGGAGTCTCATCGGTTTTCTCATCGGCAACGCGACGAGCAATACGGGCAGCTTCATAGTTGATTTCAGCAGAGATAGATTCCATTTCATAATCGGCCATGGCGATGGTCGTTGCATTAAAGGTATTGGTTTCAAGAATATCCGCACCAGCATCTAAATATTCACGATGAATATTAGCAATCACTTCAGGCTGAGTAAGCACTAATAAATCATTATTACCTTTTAAATCGCAACTCCATTGTTTAAAGCGTTCGCCACGAAAATCAGACTCTTCAAATTTCTGATCCTGGATCATGGTGCCCATACCACCATCTATCAGAAGAATATGCTTTTCTAATTGCGCTTTTATTATCGCACTACGATCACTTACCGACATAAAGTTCCCTGCTGCTTAACTTAGAATAAAAAAATGAGAGCAAATAATAGCATAAAAGTTAAGCTCATAATCTTTCAAAGACATTTCTATCTTGAAATATTCTGTTATAAATTATGAATTTTTTGATAGTTGTTGACTGAAAAAAACAAAGAAAATCAATATTAATGAATATTTTTCATGTTGTGGCAGGTATTAATCGATAAATCATAACGAGTAATAAGTAAGGCACATTAATATCCCCCTCACTAATTAACTGAGCAATTTTACTTATCAAAATAACTTATTTAATACGATTGATATAGCTCAGCATCGAAGCAAGGCGGTAAACTTTCTGGAGAAAAATGAAATATAAAATGAATAAAAAAGCGAGCCATTAAGTAGCTCGCTTTTGTGTAATAAAGAACGGTTTAATTGTGACTGTTTAACAATTATGTAGTTAATTGTATTTAAACTAAAGCTCACAATCTATATGTTAAAAGCAAATATTAGTAACGCCCGTTGGCAATGCGCTTAAAAATTAATGAAGCGCCTAACACTGATACCCGCTTTTAAGTAAACTATAAAAACTAATAATAACCAAACCTCCAGTGTTAATGAGTACAACCGGCATCAATCAAGTCAAATCCAACTTAGTAGCTCTGCGAGCATGTGAGTATTTATATTAATAACTCAATAATAGTTGTCTGTTCATGCACCGGTACGAGTAATAAGAATAAATAGCTGTACCTCCATAATATCTTGATTAATTTATAAAACTTATTTACTAAAAACATTTAGAAAGCCCGTTGTAATAAACAAACCTTCTATATAAAACTATTTTTGCGAACTAATTTTGTAACAACCATTGTTGCTACAGAGTAATTTATCCCTTAATTACCTTACTCATAAATAAGTATAGGAAAGGTTTTCAATTTCGCTAGTTTTTAATAAAAAATTTAAAAAACTCTCTTTGATGTTAATTTTATAGCACTATCACTAGGTTAAATCAGTAAGATCATAAGGTGTTACCTGATAAACACAATAATTTAACCAATTGCTATATAACAAGTTACCATGACTGCGCCAAATAGCACGAGGAGCTAAACTCGCATCATCCTTAGGATAGTAATTAATTGGTAATTCAGGCTCTAAATCTTCTTCTAAGTCTCTCAAGTACTCGTTATGTAAAGTCGTCGCATCATATTCAGGGTGGCCTGTGATATAGACTTGACGGCAATCCGGACTAGCAGCTAAATACACCCCAGCTTCTTTTTCATCTGCAAATACGGTGAGATCGGTTTTCTCTTGAATTTCGACACTATCAAACTCAGCATAACGTGATAAAGGAGCCCAAAACTCATCATCAAAGCCGCGTACTAAAGGGTGTTGATGGTGATGTGTTTTATGCGGATAAATGCCTGATAACTTATCATCACGTGTTACTTTATCTAGACCATAAAATATTTTTAAAGCTGCTTGTGCTGCCCAACATAAAAACAATGTTGAAGTAACATGATGACGAGACCACTCGACGATTTCAGTGAATTTTTCCCAATAGTAAACATTTTCAAAAGGAATTGTGCCTAGCGGTGCACCAGTGATAATAAAGCCATCCCACTTTTGTTCTTTAATACGTTCAAAGTCACCATAGAACTTATCTAAATGTTTTTGTGGCGTATTACGGCTTGCTCGTGCATCCACACGTAATAACTCAATATCAACTTGCAAAGGAGTATTCGACAGTAAGCGCATCAACTGTGTTTCTGTTTCAATTTTTTTCGGCATTAAATTTAAAATTAATACACGTAGTGGACGGATATTTTGATGACTTGCGCGTGTCTCAGACATCGTAAAGATGTTCTCAGATTTTAAAATGCTCGATGCGGGCAAATCATCTGGAATACGAATTGGCATAATAGCTTCCTCTACAAATAAACGTTTAGATGTCTAGAAGTCTAACACTATAATAAAATTTAGACACCATTAATTCTAATTTCTACTAATCACGTAGAAAGTCTTTCCCTCTTTGGTCATAGAAAACAATAGGTTTAAATAAAAACCAATACCATGCTAAGCAAATCCAGTGAATCAACTCCCTTTATTGAGCGACTATTCTAGTATCTACTTAATGCTTTCGTTAGACTGCTCACATCAATCAATAATATGAAAGGAATGACTATGCTAGAAACTAAAACGCTTATTGCAGATTTAAACAACCCTCAACATGCTAAAGCATACCTTAGTTTGATGTCTCACTATGCTAGCGATCCTATGGGTGGCGGTAAAGATATTAGTGACTATGCTAAACAAAATTTAGTACCTAGCTTAATGAAGCGAACGGATGTGTATATTGTATTGATTTTTGATGGGGATACACCTGCTGCTTTATTAACAGCCATTGAAGGTTTTTCTACTTTTGCTTGTAAACCGTTGTTTAACATACATGATGTAGTAGTTCATTCTGACTACAGAGGCAATGGATTAACTAAGCACTTATTTGAAAGAATTGAAGAGTTAGCTAAATTTCGAGAGTGTTGTAAAATAACGCTAGAGGTATTGAGTGGCAATGAAGTCGCTTGTAAAGCCTATGAAGCATTAGGATTTTCGGATTATCAATTAGACCCAGAATTTGGCAGTGCTTTATTTTGGACAAAGACACTATAAATTTCGATCAGTAACCATTAGTGAATGTTAATGGTTACTGGCTATATAGCAGTTATTTAATCGTTTGATCTTGCTTATAGCTAGCTTGAATGTTTTTAATATCTTCAACCATTAAATCCATATTAACGTGATTAATACCTTGTTCATTACGGGATGCTTTGAAGGTTGCATGAAATTTACCATCTGGATTAATCAGTACTATAGAAGCACTGTGATCTACCAAGTAATATTCTTCTTTTTCACTCTTTTCAACAATACTATAAATCAACCCTAACTTCGTAACAAAAGGCCACAATTGCTTATGTGTACTGGTAACACCAATAAAGTTAGGATTAAAATAACTAACGTAATCAGCTAGTTGCTCTGCTTTATCACGATTAGGATCGACAGATACAAATACAACTTGAGTACGCGTATTTTGATCATTTTGTAAGTTTGGATACACACGATCTAAATCAGCTAAGGTCGAAGGGCAAACATCTGGGCAAAAGGTATAGCCCACAAAAAATAAAGTCCATTTCCCCTTTAAGGATGCATTAGTAAACGCGACTTTACCTGCTTTTTCAAAAGAGAAGTCTGGCAATGCACGGCTAGGTTGATGTATGACTAAAGCTTTATTATGAGTAATAAAAGGTAAACGACTACTGAAGTTTAATGCATTTGCTTGTAGGACACCAAACAACAAACAAAACCCCATCATGATGCACGTTAATACAATAATTAAAGGTTTCATTTATCTCTCTCTATGACTAGATTATATGGTCATTTTTAGTAAAAATGACTGTCCTAATTACATCCAATCTGCAGTTCTAATAACCCCTACAGCGATACCTTCGATATCAAATGATTGATACTCTAAGTCCACTTTAATCGGATCAAACAAGTTATTTTCTGCTTTTAAAGTCACTTGTTTTCCATCACGATAAAAACGTTTTACGGTGACATCTTCTTCAACACGAGCAACAACCACTTGGCCATTATTAATATTTTGCGTTTTATGCACCGCTAATAAATCGCCATCCATAATACCAATATCTTTCATGCTTTCGCCTTGCACGCGCAATAAAAAATCGGCGGCGGGGTGAAACAAAGTAGGGTCAACGTCGTAATGCGTTTCAACATGCTCTTGCGCCAAAATAGGCTCACCAGCTGCTACTTTACCAATTAATGGTAAACCTTCTACTGCGACTTCGTTATCTTTGTGTTCCGTCACAACTCGAATACCACGCGAAGTGCCTGATAGAATTTCTATTGCACCTTTACGTGCCAATGCTTTTAAATGCTCTTCAGCTGCATTCGCACTTTTAAAACCAAGAATCTTTGCCAGTTCCACGCGCGTTGGTGGCATACCTGTCTTCGCTATTTGATCTTTAATTACATCTAAAACTTCGCCTTGGCGTTTAGTTAGCTCTTTCATTAGGATCTCCACGCATTAATAAACTGTAAACATACACAGTGTATATTCATACATGGTTAAATACCAGTTAAGACGTTATTTTTATTCAATAACCTGTGTTAAGGCTTTATAGCTGACCACTGAAAGTCACTGTGGTTGCTCCGCTGGTATTTTTAGGCCCTATCCAATTTAATGATTTAGCCACTGAAGGTGCTAACTTATCAGTACCTTCAATCTCACCGTTTAGTTTATACACCCCGCCCTCACTTAAAGTGATATCTAGCGCGGTTGTTAACTCATCTGATTTTTGACTGACAAAGGCAGTAATGTCGCCATCATCACAACCCAATTCAACAGTTGGAGAGTCAAGATTTACTCTGCCTAACTGGCTATTCACAACAGCATTTTGCCACAAGACATTTCCTTGCAATTGCTGACAATAAGGCTGACCTTGCACAAACTCTTTGATCACGGCGGAAAATTGACCTTCAATTTTAACCGGTAGACGCATTGGAATAAACGTAAGTAATTCTCTAGAGCTTAAATCTAAAATAACATTTGTCGCTTTAATTCCTGCTGAACCATAACTGACAAAACCTTTACCAGACATCGCGTCAGATCCATTATAAAACGAGACATCGCCAGCTAGATTTAACGTGAATAAGTCCATTAAGCTAACGTCCCATTTTACGTTCTCAAAACTCAATTTGCGATTCACTTCTATTTGTTTTGCTTGCCCTTGCCAAATAGTTCCGCTGGCATTTTGGATTTTAATACCATTTAACGGTAACCAATCCACCACCACTGCCGCGGGTAATTTGACTATTAGGGTCATGAGATAAACCAAGACGACCAAGATTGCAATTTTAACTTTCATTGAATGCCTTTAATATATTAATAACTTAATGTTAAACGATTAACTTTCACCAAACCTTGCACTTTATCTTGGCTTAAATCTGCACTGTTAATTTTAACTTGGTGTTGATTTTGTAAGCTGGTTATCCAATCGATGAACTGGTTAAATTCAATTTGATTTATCCATACATCTACTGTGTCATTACGACTTTGAATACGCGTTATATTGATTTGATTACGCTTAGCACTACTATTAACAAGTTGTGACAGTGTTTGTCTTTTAGCAGTATCTTTATTTACAACACCCGCACTAATGACTTTATTCGCATTCACTTTTACCCATTCCAGGCTTTGTTGTGCGTTCTTAAGTTGCGTTTCACTGGCCGCTAAATTATTAGCTAAGGGTTGCCATACAATGAAGTAGATAAAAGCAATAAATAAAATAACCATAGAAACAAAGGTAAGTTGCTGTTCTCTTTGGCTAATGCTTTCCCACCAATCTTTAATTTGTTCCAACATTATTTAACCCTCACAGTCACGGTACCCGCAATACGATCGGCACTATTACCTAATGTGCCTTGTTCAAAAGCGTAGCGTGTTGGTACTTTTGCAGCGAATTGTTCAAAAGCTTCGAAACTGTCGGCACTGATAGTTAAACTCAGCTCTTGATTTCGACTCACGTATTTTAGATTGGAGATTTCAATACTAGGCACCGCTTTTAATGCAGGTAATAATTCATTTAAAATAATCAGTAGTCCAGTCTCTTCTTTATCTACATCCGTGCTAGCCAATAACGTTTTTAAACGTTTTTTAATACGACTATATCGAAGGCGACCTTGATCTGGAAAAGCCTCTTGATAGACATCTTCTACTTGTGATTTTACGATTGAAATCTGTTTTTCAGTCTGCTCTATTTTCACAAATAAATTAATCACTAACACTACAAACAAGATACCAGCAGCCATTGCCACACCTTTCCATTTATGTAGTTGTAAATGGCTTTCTTTTTGTATCGCAAACTCACCTGTTAATAAGTTGAGGCTATTATGGATAGAGCCTTCAGTTAATAACTGCATTGGTAAAACAGGTGTTGCAGCTATCCACTGTCCAACAGGAATATCAGGTAAGGGACTGTAGCTTTGAATCACTTGCTGAGTATTTTGCTGTAACCGTAACGCTAATACATCACCCAGCATTTCATCTTCACAACTCCAAGCTTGGAAATCGCCTTCACGAATCAACCATTGCTTACCCTGTTGCAAAGCTTGCCATTGTGTTTCGTCAGCTGTTGGTAAGGCTAATGCCTCAGGAATCATACGCTGACAAAATATTTCAGCTGCTTCTAACCAATCCAACCAAAGTTGTAATTTTGTTTTAAAACAGATTGCGACTTCTATTTGATCAACTTTTTTAGATAGCACAGAAAAATGCAATTTATCCACATCACTAGCCAGTTCATCTTCCAGCATATAAGGTAAAGCTTGCTGCATTTGTCGTGTAAAGCCACCTTTAATGGTTACAGACTTTAAGGTAATGTCCACACTAGGTGCTAAACAGATAACTTTACGTGTTTGTGCTTTTTCAGTTAATAGCGTTAAGGCTTCTGCATTATCTAATTCACCAGAAGCAATAATCTCTTGTTCTTTCTCAGACCATATTAACCAATGAATTGTCTGATTTGCTTCACTTGCTAGGCGAATAATTAATTGTTCACTCACTGAGCCTCTCCAGTACCTACCAGCTCATCCACTCCCGCATATTGGAAGCGAACTTCGGTGGCTTCTTCACTCTCTACATTAAATAATAGCTTCAATACTATTACACGTTGATCAAATTCAGCTGCACCATAAAATTGAAAATAATCACTTGTTACACTTAATTGTGCTTCTTCTTCATCGGAAATAGATTGCCCATCCAATAGGTCTTCCGATAAAAATTCTTCTACCGACTCCCATCCGCTAGTGGGTCTATCATCAATCAACTCTTCAAAATCTTCGACAGTAAAATCTAGGTCTTCTGAAAACAATGAATATAATAAAGCAGCTTTATCCATCCTAACTGTATTTACATTAATCAACTGTTCAGAAGTAGGTAAAGCACACAGATAATCTTTAATATTATCGTAAATCTCAGCCGTTACTCCTTGTACCGAACGCAACTCTGAAATATCCACCATGAGGTTGTTGGCTGTTAAATGAGGCACTTGTAAAGATTCATAATAACGATCTTCAGCCCCTTCAGATTCATCGGCAGTATCATCACTATCAACCCAATCTCGCGCTGACTCAACAATCGTATCAGCGGTGCCTTCTTCGACATCTAACTCTTCTAATAAGCGTTTTAATTGGCTAACCGCTAATGGTTCGTCGTCTTCATCATCGTCTTCTTGAGTCGCCAATGCATTGATATTAAAACAACTTCTAAAATCAACCATATTGCCAGTGATTTGACCCTCATCGACCGGAAACACTAAATCCGGTGTAGCCCATGTTTGATCTAAACTAACTATTTCACTGTCTTCAAAATCATCTTCTAAAATCATTCGGCTGAATTCAACCGTTGCTTGCCCGTACCAATAGATTTTTTCTGAGTAGTTAACTCCCTCAGTACGCAATAAGCTTGAGGTCATTCTTCCTGTCATTGTTGAGGCTACCGTGACCATAATAGCTAAAATCATCAAGACGGTAATTAATGCAATGCCCCGCTGCTTATGTGGCTTTAACATCAATCTCCTACCTCACTAGCCGCTAACACAAACACACGTCTTAATTCACCGTAGTGCTTGCTGTTAATAGTAATTTCAATACCGGTTGGTAATGCCGAAGTCGATGACCAAGAGGTAACCCAAGTGTCATCCCAAAATCTGAAGGATAACCCTTCTATATCGTGCAAAATTACTTGCTGTTCAGGCTCTGCTCCAGAAATAGTATCTGGATGTAAATAATATAAGCGCTGTAACTGACCATCTTGTACACGATAACCGACACGCAATACATTAGAGCGTGGTAATAGGTTAAGTGGATTAAACCAGCCTAAGCGATTAAATTCGATCCCTTCATATTCTGAATCTAAAACGTCATCACCAGCGTACAGCACTTGTAAGTCTTCATCATCAGTGCCTTCGATACGCGAGGTTCTTGCAACCATTTGTACAAAATCCCGCTCTATCAGTAACATACCTCGCTGGATCTCTTTTAAATTTTGATCATGCTCTCGACTAATTTCACCGCTGCGTAATACACCTTGTAAAATCTGATAAGCAGCAAAACTGAGCATGGCAAAAATGGCAATGGCGACTAGAATTTCAACTAATGTAAAACCTTGGCTCTTTGCGATACCGCGACCTTGTTTATTGCGCAACATAAGTCCTTATATATCCAAGAGCTTGACCATCTTTTGTATCACTAACTTCTACATCCAATGCTCTAAAACTGTTATTACTCGTTTTCACGCCTTTGTAACGTAAATACCATGTGACACCTGCAAATTCGATCTCTTCTTCTTCCCAGTTCAAACCTGGCCATTCTTCTTCTATTTTTAATTCAGCAAGGCGATTGCTGGCAACCCAAGTCGCAAAGGTCTTTTGTTGTAAATAATCTTGATTGCGCAATGACTCGGATGCTGCTTGCATGACCGCTAACCCTGCAGTAGCTAGAATAACTAACGCTAACATCACTTCCAGCAGTGTCATTCCAGCTTGACCTTGATTAGTTTTTTTAAGGTTAGACTTGATCACTGCCATTACTCTTTTATCACTTCAATAACGCCAGTCATGGACACTTTAACGGTAACATCATGACTATTATCACCAGTATTGAAGAAGGTATAACTAAAAGGCGTCACTTCTCCACTTGCCATGATGTAAATCACAGGTTGAAGTACACTTTGCTCTTCTTCACCAATATTTACTCGATCTGAGTCACTTAAAAATGAATCATCGGTTGCACTATTTTGTACCGCTTCCAATTCCCCCCAAACACTACCTGATAGATCATATTCAGCGAGCATATCATCAGGAAAAGTCACATCACCATGAATACGATCATCAACAATCGGTATCCATTGTTTATTCATGGCATCATAAGAAGTAAAGGTATAACCCTGTTCATTAAACTGAATCCCAAACTCTGTATTTAGAATTAATGCTTGATCTTGAGCGAGCTGCAATAATGTACTAAACCGCTGAGCATGCCACTCAGTACCTTCTGTAGTAGTTCCGCTACTTGGTAACGTCATGACCACGCCAACAGAAATCATGCCTAATAATAACAATACCAGCATGACCTCTAATAGCGTGAAGCCTCTATTAATATGTCGCAGCATGCGCATTTAACAGCTGATACTATTTATCAAGTAAATTCCAGTTACCGATATCATCATCAGTGCCTTCTTCGCCATCTAAACCAACAGATAAAATATCGATTTTACCGTTTTCACCAGGACTGTTTAGCACATAATCATTACCCCAAGGGTCTTGAGGGAGACGCTTAATATAGCCATCTTCACGATAATTACGTGGCGTTGGTGAAATACTTGGCTCAGAAACTAATGCTTCTAAACCTTGGTCAGTTGTTGGGTAAACACTATTATCTAACTTATACATATCTAAAGCGTTTTCCAAAGCAACAATATCCGATTTCACTTTTTGTATATCTGCTTTATCTTTATTGCCGATTAAATTTGGTACGACCATTGCTGCAAGTACACCTAAGATCACGATAACCACCATGATCTCTAATAGAGTAAAACCTTTTTGTTGCATAGTTGATTTTTTCACTTTTTCGTCCTTTTAATTTTCTAAGAAATGGCTCAGCTAACCTGATACCAAATTATTAAGTGCTAATATAGGCTGTAAAATTGCAGCAACAATAAAGAGCACTACACCCGCCATAGAAATAACCAGTGCAGGTTCAAACAAACCTAATGCTAATGCCACTTGTGCCGAGAATTGTTTATCTTGATTATCTGCTGAACGTTCTAACATATTACCTAACTCACCACTGCGCTCACCACTGGCAATCATATGTAACATCATAGGAGGAAAGAGTTTAGTACTCGCTAATGCACGCCCCAAACTTGTCCCTTCTCTTACTCGTTCAGCTGCCTCCCCTACTTTTAAACGAATATATTGATTAGTTAATACATTACCAGCAATGCTCATCGCTTCAAGTAATGGCACCGCACTACTATTTAAGATGCTTAATGTTCTGGCAAAACGTGCGGTATTAAGTTCATTTACCACTTTACCAACCACAGGGAAATTAAGTAAAGCATGATCAAATCGTAATTGATTTTTAGCTTTGCGTAAGTATTGTTTAAACAATAAGAAAACAATAATGCACGCTCCAACAAAATATAAGCCATAAGCACTTAACGCATCACTGGTAGCAATTAAAAATTTAGTCGAAGCCGGTAGGTCTGCCCCCATGTGCTGGAATTGCCCAACAACTTGTGGCACAACAGAGGTTAATAGGATAGCCACTACAGAAATAGCAACAAGCGTTAATACAATTGGATAAATCAACGCCTGCATCATTTTGCTTTTCATCTCTTGGCGTTGTTCCTCGTAGTCAGCTAATCTATCTAATACTTTTTCTAAGTGCCCAGATTTCTCACCTGCCGCAACCATTGCACAAAATAAGTTATCAAAGATCATTGGGTAATTACGCATGCTATCAGCTAAGCTATAACCTTCAATAACCCCACCTCGAACTGCCGAAATCATATCTTTGATTTTTGGTTTATCACACTGATCTGCTACTGCTTGTAGTGATTCTTCGATTGGGATAGAGGAAGCAACTAAAGTAGAAAGCTGTCGTGTAATCAATGCGAGGTCAGTGGTGTTTATTTTAGTTTGAATAAAACTTTTACCTGCTTTTTTACGCTTTGCTGCCACGGCTTCTACTTCAAGCGGCATCATGCCTGCATTGCGTAATTGCTGACGTAACATACGTGCAGAATCAGCTTCTTGCGTGCCTTTTTTCTGTTTACCTTTTGCGTCTATCGCTTTATAAGAAAAAGTAGCCACACTAGTCCTCTCTTGTTACACGTAAAATCTCTTCTAACGTGGTCAATCCAGCTAAAACTTTCTGGATACCATCATCACGAATACTGTCAGATGTTTTACGAATTTCACGTTCGATAGCTTGCTCTCCAGCTCCCGTATGGACTAATTCACGAACAACTTCATTAACTACTAATAATTCATGAATACCAGTACGTCCACGATATCCTGTGTGGTTACATTGCACACAACCGTCTGGGCGGTAAATAATTGCTTGTTCATCTTCAGCTTTACCTAAAATGACTTTTTCAGAGGCTGTCGCTGGATGAGCTATTTTACAATGAGGACATAAACGACGTACTAAACGCTGCGCAAGCACACCTAAAATACTTGATGATAAAAGGAAAGGTTCAACACCCATATCATGTAAACGTGTCACTGCACCTACCGCCGTATTAGTATGTAAAGTAGACAATACTAAGTGACCGGTTAAACTGGCTTGAACGGCTATTTCAGCGGTTTCTAAATCACGAATTTCACCAATCATCACCACATCAGGATCTTGACGTAAAATTGCACGTAAACCACGAGCAAAGGTCATATCTACTTTAGTGTTAACTTGAGTTTGGCCAATGCCGTCGATAGCATATTCGATAGGATCTTCTACCGTTAAGATATTTCTATCTCTCGAATTAATCTCCAACAACCCAGCATAAAGCGTAGTACTTTTACCAGAACCAGTCGGTCCTGTTACCAAAATAATACCATGTGGCTTGTGGATTAAGGCTTGTAATAATTTATGATTGGTAGGGGTCATCCCTAAGGTAGACAAATCCAGTTTCACTGCATTTTTATCTAATAAACGTAATACCACACGTTCACCATGACTGGCTGGCATGGTCGATACACGTACATCGACAGCACGACCACCGATACGCAATGAAATACGGCCATCTTGTGGAATTCGTTTTTCTGCAATATCCAATTTAGCCATCACTTTAATACGTGATACTAATAACGCCGCTAACTTGCGTTGTGGTTTAAGTATTTCACGTAAAACACCATCTATACGGAAACGGATAACCAATGTTTGCTCAAAAGTTTCAATATGAATATCCGATGCTTCTTCTTTAATCGCTTCACCTAACATGGCGTTAATCAACTTAATGATCGGCGCATCATCTTCGGCTTCTAATAAATCATCATCGGCAGGTAATTCTTCAGCGAGTGTGAAGAAATCGTCAGCACCGAGATCTTCCATCAATTGTTGCGCTTCCAATGAAGAAGATTGGTAAGCACGTGCAACTAACCTATCAAAGGTTTCATTATCCACTTGCAGCGTATTAAACGGATGTCCAATAACTCGTCTTGCTTCCACTAATAACTCAACTGAGGGCACCTGTTTAAAACACAAGGTACTCTTTGGGCCATCATGAGACATAACTAGTTCATGCTTCTTAGAGAAAGTAAACGGCAGCTGTCCCGAAGGGGTAAATTCTACAACCTCCGGTTCCAGTAAATTATCAACGTCACTTACATTGCTCATATTGCTTTGTCCGCTTTTTCTGAATCAATTTCGTAATTACTTTCACGATCTGACTTTAAAAAAGTTCTTGGATCAATTTCAACGGACTCACCCCAATGCGGTAATAGCGGCACATCAGTTTCAGGCATTAACGCAACGCCATCAACACCTTGACTCAACTGTATTTGACGCATTAGACCATATTTACGTTGGCTTAACTGCATCATGGTCTCATCGTCACGAATAATCGTTGCACGTAAGAACACCATTAGGTTACGTTTTTCAGTACTACTTTGGGTAGAACGGAACAACACACCTAGGTATGGAATATCACCTAACCACGGCACTTTATCGACAGTTTCATTAACTTCTTCATCGATTAAACCACCAATAACAATAGTTTCACCTGATTTAGCTAAAACCGTCGTTTTCACTGAACGCGTCGCAAAGACCACATCCACCGATGTTTGACCTTGAATACTTGAAACTTCTTGCTCAATCACCATTTGTACAGAGTCACCTTCATTAATTTGAGGCGTCACTTTCAACTTAATGCCAACCTCTTTACGCTCAATGGTTTGGAATGGATTGTCGTTATCACTACTTGATGTTGAGCCAGTTAATACCGGTACTTCGTCACCAACGATAAAGCTTGCTTCTTGATTATCAAGCGTTGTAATGCTCGGTGTTGCTAAAATATTAGAGGTACTTGTTGAACTTAATGCCTGAATAATTACAGCCCAATCACTATTAACATAACCGGCTACACCACCTGAAATTGAAGATAATGCAGAAGCTAAGTCTTCATAATCATCTTCATCATTATCGATAGCATAAACACCCGTAGCTAAGTCCGTTAATGATGCGCCATTATCGTTAAACTGCGTACCTAAACCGTTGGTGGTTCCCCACTGAACGTTTAAACGAACACCATCACCTTCAGATACTTCGACAATAATTGCCTCAACTAATACTTGCGCACGACGAATATCAAGTTGGTGAATGATGCTACTCAATGAGGACATCAAGGCAGGTTGTGCAGAGATGATGATCGAATTGGTTGGCTCATGAGCTTGAATATTTAAGTTAGAATCGTTATTACCACTACTAGATTTTTTACCAGACGTATCTTCAAGGCCTTTACTAACGCCCGTTAGAACTTGTGCGACCTCTTTTGCATCTGCGTATTTAAGGTAAAAAACACGTGTATTGCCGTTATTTTTAAGTTCGCTATCTAATGATTTAATCAGCTTAATTACACGGCTACGCGTACTTGGTTCACCACTGACAATCACTGAGTTAGTTCTTTCATCAGCGACTAAACGCGGTTTAAGTACACTGGTTGAACTACTTTTAGAGCTCGTTGATGTTTCTTGAATAGAGTTGATCATATTCACCATATCTAAAGCACTGGCAAATTGTAATTTAACAATATCAACTTCTTGGTCGCCGGCTTTATCCACACGATGAATAATTTTCACCAAACGATTTACGACAGCCGCACGGCCTGTAATCATAATGACATTTGATGGGTCATAATGCACAACGTTACCGCCACCAGCACTATCATTTAGCTGACGTAATAAAGGAGCAAGTTCTCTAACAGATACGTTAATCACAGGTACAACACGTGTCACCATCTCATCGCCTTTGTATTCCGTATCATCGTCGATAACAGGAATAGCAGCGACCTTTGCATCTTTAGATTTGATGACTTTAATGATGCCATTGTCCATTTCAACAATCGCAAATCCATACACTTCTAGTACATTTAAGAAGAACTGGTAATATTGACTTTCATTAAGTAGGTCGTAACTACGTACATTAATTTTTCCACGTACTGATGGGTCTAATATGATGGTTTTTTGTAAGTTTTTACCAACAATATTAATAAACTCATTCAAATCAGCGTTTTTAAAACTAGCAGAATACTCAGCAGCTTCTACTACAGCAGACTGTGAAAACAAAACAAAAACACTAGCCCCCAAAAAGCTAACCAGTCTTTTCTTTATTCCTAACATCATTACAACCTCATTGCTTGCTACTTCTGCTTATAATCTAACTATTAATATATTATGACAATTAATAGTTTAGCGACTAAAACTTTTATTTATTATTATGGGATACTAAAATACAATTCATTTAATTCACCATCACGGTCAATTGTTAAACTCATCTCAGTCATAGTTGGAAATTCTTTCATTAAACTCACTGCTTGAGTGATGTCGGTTAAATCGACTCCGTTTAACTCCACCGCTAAATCACCAGCTTTTAATCCTGCTTCTTCAAATAACTCTGGGTTTTTACCCGGGTTGACTCGATACCCTTTAATTTGGTCACCTTCTCGTACTGGAGAGATACGCACGTAATCTAGCAACTTACCAGGATCTTCCACAAGTTCATCTCTATCCAGTGGGATCTCTTTTCTTTTTGAAGAACGGCTACTACGCTTACTGGTATTAGTCGATTTTTTTTCTTTAACTTCTTCCCCTTTCTCCAATTTAGCTAAGCGCTCCTCTTCCTCTTCTAAACCATCTAGGATTAAAGTTTGCTCTTCGCCATTAACACTAATAATAATACGATCATGGTAAATTTCAGTGACAATTGCATCTGTTCCTGGGATTTCAGACTCTATAAAATAACTATCTTGGGAACGTTTATATTCGATGATAACACTGGAAAGTCTAGGGTCAGTGGCGGCAACTATACCAACGAGGGTGAGTTTTAAACGGGTTTTAGGCGCATCAATTTGTTCTTGTTGATAAGCGATTCTTTCGCCTTGATAACGACCAAATATTGCTTGATCTTGTAATTTTTGAGTGCTTAATCTATTTGTTTCATTAATCTTTCTTTCAGCTGTAGGAGTCCAATTGTGGCTACTTTCAGGCTCTGGATAAACAGATAGAGTCAATAAGGCAGATTGGTAAGCGATTGAACCACAGATCACTGCCAACAATATTTGGGGTAGTATGGAAATCATAGCCTATCTTCTCATCCTATTACTGAATCATTGAATATCAAAAAACATTGATATCATATTAATGCTAACGAAGCGCTTTATAAAATAACAATTAGCAGAAAATTTCAATATTCATGAGACTTAGGCTGTAAGTTTAAAGCTTAGCTGTCGATAAGATAACACTTTTATGACAATTTTTATGTCACAAGTTTATAACAAATATTATGTCATAGGTTGACCTTGACTTATCAAGTTTTGCCCCCACTTGTTAAGTGATATTAGTCACATTAATTAAGTGTTCTCTTTTAATGATTAAAATAACATCTTGGCTCGATGCAACTTATGCAAATAGAACAACTATTTAGCATAAAAAATATCAAATATGAGATGATTTTAAAACAGAATACAAACCAGTTACTTAATATAATGAGTATAACAGTGCATTATTAGATAATGATTTAGCATAACATCGACTTTTACTATACTAAAATACGCTTTTTGAGTTAAAAATTTATGACAACATTAACGGTTAGACTAGATAAGTGGTTATGGGCGGCACGTTTTTATAAAACCCGCAGCTTAGCGCGAGATATGGTGCAAGGTGGCAAGGTTCACTATAATGGACAACGATGCAAGGCCAGTAAAACGGTCGAGGTCGGGGCTACATTATCTATTCGCCAAGGCGAACAATTATTCGAAGTGACTGTGGAAGCATTATCTGAACACCGTCAAGGTGCTCCGATAGCACAAACGCTTTATCAAGAAACAGAAAAAAGTGTTGCCAAACGAGAACAACACCAGATGTTGCGCAAGTTAAGTTTACAAAATGCGCCGCACCCTGATCGAAAACCAAATAAAAAAGAACGCCGTGAATTAATACACGCAAAAACACAACGTAATACAGCTAATTTCGATTAATAGCTGAACAAATACATATTGAGAGAATTTATGACAGACCAACTACAACGCTTCCTATTTGATGACTTCGAAATTCGTGGTGAAATCGCACAGGCACATACCGCTTTTGAAGAATGCGTAAGTAATCACGATTACCCAGTAGAAGTAGCGAATACAATCGGAGAGTTGTTAATAGCAACTAGTCTGCTTACTGCAACATTAAAGTTTAAAGGTAAAATTGCAGTTCAAATTCAGGGCGATGGTCCATTAAGCATGGCAGTTATTAATGCTAACCAAAATTTAGAAGTACGTGGTACAGCACGTTATCAAGGTGATACTACTGGTTTATCTTTTTCTGAATTAATTGGTAAAGGCAACCTAATGATAACTATCACTCCTGATAATGGCGAACGTTACCAAGGCATTGTAGCTTTAGAAAAAGGGTCATTAGCTGCTTGTTTAGAAGACTACTTTGTCCAGTCTGAACAATTAGCAACTAAAATCAGCCTTTTTGCTGATAGCACTAGTACACCTGTACAAGCAGCCGGTTTATTAATCCAAACTTTACCTGCACACAGTGAAAGCCATGAAGAAGATTTTGCTCACGTATGTGCATTAGCAAACACGATTAAAGCTGAAGAGATCTACACACTACAAAATGATGACCTGTTATTCCGCTTATATCATCAGGAAAAAGTCCGCCTATTTGAAGTACAGCCAATTAGCTTTGTATGTGGTTGTTCAGAAGAGCGTTGTTTATCTTCGTTAGCATCGTTAGATGAAGAAGAGATCAAAGATATTTTAGAAGAACAAGAGAGTATTGATATGCGTTGTGAGTATTGTGCAACAACTTATTCATTCAAAGAGAAAGATTTACAAATTCTTTTCACTTCTACAAATCAAAAGCACTGATTTATCATACAAAAGTGCGAGCTCACAAAGTTGCCATGGAGATTTTTCTGTGGCATTTTTTTGCCTAATAATTAGACGCTGATCCCACTTATCTCTCAATAATTCCCTTACTCTCCAAATGGCTACATTACATTTTTTTAACAAAATTAATACTGGCTATAAAGGGGAAAAAACCATGGCCCAAGCACCACTATCGACTGCAAAACTGAAAGAATACGGCATCACAAATATCTCGGAAATATTTTACAATCCAAGTTATGAAACACTGTTTACGGAAGAAACTGCGGAGTCTTTAAGTGGCTATGAAAAAGGCATTATTACAAGCAATGGAACTGTGGCTGTTGATACGGGCATATTTACCGGACGTTCACCTAAAGACAAGTACATTGTCAAAGACGATACCACTCGTGACACAGTTTGGTGGAGTGACCAGGGGAAGAACGATAATAAAGCTATTGATCAAAGTACTTGGAATGCACTCAAGCAAGTTGTAACAGAGCAACTCTCTAATAAAAAGCTATTTGTGGTAGATGCTTACTGCGGCGCGAATGCTAATTCTCGTTTAAAAGTTCGCTTTATTATGGAAGTAGCGTGGCAAGCGCACTTTGTAAAAAACATGTTTATTCGCCCTACAGAGGAGGAGTTAGTGGATTTTGAACCTGACTTTGTAGTGATGAATGGATCTAAAACTAATAACCCAAATTGGCAACAACAAGGGCTTAACTCTGAAAATTTTGTTGCCTTTAATCTATCTGAGAAAGTGCAAATTATCGGTGGCACTTGGTACGGCGGTGAAATGAAAAAAGGGTTATTCTCAGTAATGAACTACCTTTTACCATTAAACGGTATGGCATCAATGCATTGCTCTGCCAATATTGGAAAAGCAGGAGACACCGCTATTTTCTTCGGCTTATCTGGTACTGGTAAAACGACATTATCAACTGACCCTAAACGCGCCTTAATTGGCGATGATGAACATGGATGGGACGATCAAGGTGTATTTAACTTTGAGGGTGGTTGCTACGCTAAAACGATTCGTTTGAGCGAAGAAGCTGAACCAGATATTTTTGGTGCGATTAAACGCAACGCCTTGTTAGAAAACGTCATGATCGATGCACAGGGTAAAGTGGATTATGATGATGCGAGTAAAACAGAGAATGGACGAGTCTCTTACCCTATTGATCATATAGAAAATATTGTAAAACCGGTTTCTAAAGGTGGTCATGCCCAGAAAGTAATCTTTCTAACCGCTGATGCCTTTGGTGTATTACCGCCAGTTTCTAAATTAACAAAAGCACAAACGCAATACCACTTTCTCTCAGGGTTTACTGCTAAGCTAGCAGGAACAGAGCGTGGTATTACTGAACCAACGCCTACATTCTCAGCTTGCTTTGGTGCGGCTTTTTTAAGTTTACATCCAACGCAATATGCGCAGCAGTTAGTGAAAAGAATGGAAGCTTGCGGCGCTGAGGCTTACTTAGTGAATACTGGGTGGAATGGCTCAGGAAAACGTATATCAATTCAAGATACACGTGGCATTATTGATGCTATTTTAGATGGATCCATTGAAAAAGCAGAAGTTAAAACGATTCCTTTATTTAACTTACAGGTACCTACTAACTTACCTAATGTAGACAGTAGTATCTTAGATCCACGAGATACTTATGCTGATACTGCACAATGGAACGATAAAGCTGAAAAACTAGCTCACCTATTTATCGATAACTTCGCACGTTACACGGATAAAGAGGAAGGTAAAATATTACTGTCAGCAGGGCCTAGATTTACCAACTAATCCACCTTAACTAATAACACACTTATAGTGCTTATTATGAGTGTGTTAACTAGCAGGTAATGCAATACTTCTCCTTTTGATTTGAATATCTCGGAACTATCAACCTACAGTTGCGGTCTACAGCTGCGTGATAAACAATTATATGAAAAGGGAAATTATCATGAAATTTTGGTTAGTATTGTTATGCGGTAGCTTATCGCTCACAGCGTGCGGCAGTAGTAGTAACTCTTCGTCAACAAATACAAATGTGGCCGATACCAGTATTGAGTCCGACTCAAGCATCAGTGATGAGCAAATAAGTTCGTCTGAAGTATCAGAAACAACAGACAGTACAGATTACAGTGCAATGAGCTGTGAAGATGATTTAATTGAAGCATTAACCCTCATTAATCAGCTTCGTGCGGAATCACAAACCTGTGGTTCAACTACCTATCCAGCCGTTGATGCCGTTACTTGGAGTTCAACATTAACTTTAGCTGCAGAAGCACATTCTTCAAACATGGCCAACTATAACTTTTTTAGCCATACCGGTTTAGATGACAGCACTGTAGGAAACCGTGTATCAGCGCAAGGATACGAGTGGAGTTATGTGTCAGAAAATATCGCTGCTGGACAAACCTCAGTACAAGCTGCTGTTGATGGCTGGATAGAAAGTGAAGGGCATTGTATTAATATTATGAGTGAAAATGCACAGGAAATGGGCTTAGCCTGCGCTGTAAACAACGATGCTGATTACCGGTACTATTGGACACAGGTATTAGCTAAACCATTACAATAAAATATGGAAAAGTAAGAAGGTAATTTTAATTGCTACCTCCTTACTTAACCTCAGTTATGGTTAGAAGTTAGTTAGCTTAATAACATTCTTGCCCACATTCCAAATGGGCTAGTGAACCCAGTGGTAACCGCGGTAATTTCACCTTTATCTACCACAATTAAAGTAGGTGTTAAGCTAATCCCCCAAGCTCTACTGATATGACCTTGAGGATCATTTAATACCGTGAAATCATATTCTTTTGCATTGAGGTATTGTTGAACACGCTTTTCACCTCCTGAACTCAAAGCAATACTCACCACTTGCATACCATCACTCACAAAATTAACTGAGGGTGATACAGTAGAGCAAACACTACACCAAGTCGCCCAGAAATAAACAAGTACAGGCTTTTCATGACTCATCGCAATCAAATCAATATTTTCGCCCTCTACACTGGTTGCAACTAATGCGGGCGCTTTGCCTGAGGCTATCGATTGAGCACGCCATAAATCAACACCCCAACCTAATGCTAAAGCTAACAACAGATAAATAGCTCCGGACTTAAGACGACTGCTCCAACCTTTTTTAACTTTTTTTTCAGTCATGTTATTGGCCTTTTGCTTGTTCAATCGCATTCATCACATCATCACTATTTAGAATAGTTGATAACTCGATACCGTTTGGCGCTGCTGGCCCATAAACAATATTAAATGGTACACCGTAACGACCAAAAGATTGTAGATAAGCTGTGACATCATCAGAGCGTACCGTCCAATCACCACTCATGGCTATCACATCCTGTTTTTGTAATTCGCTAGAAACAGGATCTTGTAGTAACACCCCTATTTTATTCGCCTTACAAGTGACACACCATTTGGCTGTTACATCAACAAACACTACATGCCCTTTGGCTACTTCTTGTTTAATCAATTGTGTATCCAAAGGAACCCACTGTGTTTCATCATGAAGCGGGTCAACCCAATGTTTAGTGGTTAAATGGTTTGTTACAAAAGCTAACGAAACCACAGCTAACAAACTTAATACGCTAATAAGAAAAACACGTTTCCCGTGCTTTTTCCAAATTAAAACAGCAAAGATAACTACCATCAATAAAGCAATAACCGCGGTATAAATTACTCCGATAAAGCTACTTAATAGGCTAATTAACCACAAACAGGTGAGTAAAATAAGCAGTGCAAATATCAATTTGACTGTGCCCATCCATTTACCTGGTTTAGGCATTAATGTAGCAATACTTGGGAATACAGCAATCAATAACCAAGGTAAAGCCATGCCTATACCTAAAGCTGTGAATACCGCAAATAACTGCCAAGCTGAAGCACCTAAAGCAAAAGCGACAGCGGTGCCTAAGAATGGTGCGCTACAGGGGGTTGCCAATAAGGTAGCAAACATTCCTTGTAGATAATGTCCTAGATAGCTATGTCCACCTTTCGTTGCTAGCCAAGTTTGCATGGACGATGGTAATTGAATTTCAAATAAGCCCAACATATTAGCAGTGAACAAAGCAGTCACAATCACCATAAATCCGATAAAATAAGGGTTTTGGAACTGAATTCCCCACCCTAGTGCTTCGCCAGAAAACTTTAATATTAAAAGGAATAAAGCCAGCAACCAAAATGAACTGATAATACCAATACTAGAAGCGATAAATTGCTTACGTACCTGAGCTCGTTGCGTACCATCAACGCCTAAGACAGAGCTCAACTTCATGCCTAAAACAGGTAAAACACAAGGCATGATATTTAGAATTAAACCACCTAGTAATGCAATAAAGAAGATTGACAGGAGAGACTCTCCTGCACTTGCAATAGGCTGATTACCTAATGTCGTTGCGATCTCCACCGCTACATCAGTATCAACGGCAGTGACATTTACTTGAGCATCACTTAAATCAACCTCGCCTCCCCAGCTAGTAGCTTCAAAAGTCGCTGTTAACTGTTTACCTGCCACTTCAATAACAGGTTTGGAGAAGAAGACATTTTCCAACGTCGCCTCACTACTATCGATAAATAAATCAGGCTGCTGCCAATCTAATTGATGTGATAATTTTACTACCACTTGTTGATTTTTCTGATCCCATGCACTTTTTATCTCAGTAATATTAGCGTTATTTTTTTGTGCTTCAATCGCCGACTGGTCAACTAAAATAGGTACGCTACTCACTGCCTGAGCGTAAGCAAAAGCGACATCATCATTAATTGAGAGTTGTTGTGGGTCGAAGGTTAAATTAATGTCGTAATCGGTTAATACGCAGATAGTCGTACAAGAAGCTAAGGTTAACGTACCTTTTAAACGACTGATTTGGGTAGGATCATCCACAAAAATCTGCATCGGAAAATGAATTTGATCTTTATAGCCAACGGTTTCAACACCTAATACAGGATAACGTTTAGGCGTTGGCCATGACCAATCAACATCTGAAATATTAGATGATTGAACAGACCAATCAAAAGTCGGAGCAACGCCGCCTTCACCAGGCGAGCGCCAATATGTTTTCCAACCAGATGCTAAACTCACATTCAAAATAGCATTCACTGTATTTTGTTCAGCTTGACCTGTTAATTGTAGATTCACTTTAACAGGTAAATGATTAAAGTTGGTGATCCACCCTGTTTCAGGTGCTTGTGCAAATGCACTATTGATCAACCCAAAGAGCAATAAAAATGATAAACCGAACTGTCTTAACGTGGACATGATGACTCCGAAAACAATACAAAATAAAGTGATGAATATGATAAACACAACACCGCAAGCATAGCTGTGACTCAATAAGATTCAAAAGGTTCTAATTACACTGAGTACTTGACCGTCAATCACCTTAATTTATTGCAGCTTATTTAAGTCATTATGAAACAAATTTATCCTGTAACAAAGTCATCCTTATAGTTAAGTTATAACGTATAAAGTGTACAATCGAGATAGAGTAAAAAAGCCAATTAACATTTTTGCCAAATCAACGATCAAATTACAGTATTTTTATCTTAAAACATGGAGTTACCTTTTATGAAAGTCGCTATGTTCAGTTCTCGTAGTTATGATATTCAACATTTTGAACCATTAATTTCAGCGCCCATGAGTATTAATTTTTTTGATACTCAACTTAATGTACAAACTGCTGCGTTAGCCTCTGGTTATGATGCAGTTTGCGCTTTCGTAAATGATGATTTAAGCGAACAAGTATTAATACAGCTGCATGAATTAGGGATCAAGTATATAGCGATGCGTTGTGCTGGTTTTAATAATATCGATCTCCCTTGTGCTAAAAAGCTAGGTTTGACCATTGTCCGAGTTCCCGCTTATTCACCTGAAGCTGTCGCAGAGCACACGATTGCGTTATTGATGACATTAAACCGTCGTACTCATAAAGCCTACCAACGTACGCGTGATGCTAACTTTTCATTAGAAGGTCTAGTAGGATTTAATCTGCACGGTAAAACCGTTGGGATTATTGGTACAGGTAAGATTGGTATTGCGACCATGGCTATCTTTAAAGGCTTTGGTTGTAACATTCTAGCCGCAGACCCATACCCTTCACCTCATGCGAAAGCATTAGGCGCAGAATATGTTGATTTCCCTACCCTATTCCAAAACAGTGATGTGATCAGTTTACATTGCCCATTAACTAGCGATAACAAACACCTATTAAATAAAAACACCTTCGACTTAATGAAAAAAGGTGTGGTTATTGTGAACACTAGTCGAGGTGGTTTATTAAATGCACATGATGCTATTGAAGCACTAAAATCAGGGCGAATTGGTGGATTAGGTCTAGATGTTTATGAAGAAGAAGAGCATCTGTTCTTTAATGATCATTCTAGTGAAATTATTACTGATGATACCTTCCGACGTTTATCAGCTTGTCACAACGTTATCTTTACTGGTCATCAAGCTTTCTTGACTAAAGAAGCATTAACCAGCATTGCTCAAACAACGCTAGATAATTTAAAACAGCTGAAAGATGGCAAGCAGTGTGATAACCAAGTTAGTGAATAATTATCTCACAAGAAAATAACACTCTACTAGAAGCGCTTGAAAAGATATTAAGCGTTTCTAGTGTATTGATTTATAACCACATCCTGACCTGTTTACTATAGGTAACAAATTGTTCGCCAAAGATTGTCTTCAAAGCTTTTTCTTCAGGCTTAATAAAGCGCATATTAATAGTGTAAATATAAAAAGGTATTACTATTAAACATAACGGATTCCCTAGCAAACTCGCTTCAGCAAGCAAAAAACCAAATAACCCCACATACATAGGGTTTCGTGAATATTGATAAATTCCCGTTGTCACTAGCTCGGTGGTTTTATATGGAGTAGTTGGATCGACGGTTGTTTTAGCTTTTTTAAACGCCCAACCGGCAGATAAAATGACCAGGATAGAGAGAATAAAAATAAGCACAGCAAGCCAATTGAAAATAGGTAGTTGAATACGAAGCATATTAAATACACAACTAATTAACAGCATCATCAACATAAATAACAGAGTAACAACCGGTGGATATCGTAAAATTCGTAACATAACTTGCCTCTTATCAAAGAATAGAACCAAAATATCTGTAGATTTAGATCTGCCTATTAGCCCAATATGATGGGGATCTCTTAAGGAGATCTTAAAATTATATAATTTACGCGATAAAAGACTTTTTTATATGTTTTTTAGCATACAAATTGTGCAGAACTATCTTTTTTAGTTTAAACTGCGCGACTAAATTAATTCCAGAGGAAAATGATATGTCTGATAAAGTCTTTATCACTGCACAACAATTACTTGAAGACTCATTTCGTCTTGCATCACAAGTTTACGATAGTGGCTTCCGCCCACAATTTATAGTTGGCATTTGGCGTGGCGGTGCACCAATCGGTATTGCAGTTCAAGAATTCTTTGACTACAAAAAAGTAGAAACAGATCATATCGCAGTACGTACATCTTCTTACTATGGTATTGGTAAGCAAAGTAAAACCATCAAAGTACATGGTTTACATTACATCATCGAAAATGCAAATGCAGACGATGGTTTACTGATTGTTGATGATGTATTTGACTCAGGCCGAAGTGTTGTTGCGTTAACTGAAAAGCTAACAGAAGTAATGCGTTTAAATATGCCACGTGACGTGCGTATTGCGACACCTTACTACAAGCCAAAAAACAAAGCAGTAGATATGGTACCTGATTACTACATCCATGAATCAGATGAGTGGTTAGTATTCCCACATGAGGCATCAGGTTTATCAGTAGAAGAGATTACTGAAGGAAAAAGTGACTTTAAAAACATCGCTCACTTATTCACTAAAGAAGACTAATTTCAATACTAAGTATTGTCATCAAAGGAGACCATTGTGTCTCCTTTTTGCTTTTTATTTAGCGCTAAACTGTTTACTAGCCACTAATACATCCGTATAGAGATCCGTAAAGATATTAGCAAACACTTGATAGTGCTCAATCAATACTTTTCCTGTATCAGCAAGCGGTGCCATTCTTGAACTACGTGATGACATCCTTTGTAATGCGTATTCAATATTACTGATTTTTTGATAAGACTCGATCCATTTATCGCGCCATACTAAACCATTAATACGCTCAAACCTTTCTGGTAAAAGTACACTATCTATTGCTGTTTCCTGAGCAATTTTTTGTTCAGCAAGATAACAAAAATCAACCAAACTTAAACGATGAAATTCAGACCAATTTGCGGCGAGACAATGATCCCAAAACATATCCAAAGCAATCGGTGCATAACGACGCAGGTGTATTGGGAAAAGCTGTTTGGCTGTTAATACTTGAGGATGTTTATCAGTAAAACTATCAACAAAGCGATGTAGACGGATCCCTTGTACTATTTGTTTTGGGAATTTAGTATCAGGATTACCTTTCACAAAATCCCCTAAAAAGTTGCCGCTGAAGCTTGTATTGGTAGTGTCTGCAATATGTAAATGAGCAAGATAATTCATAATACTTAATTAACCTCAACGTCGAATAAGGGGCATTTTATGCTACTAGGCTATCAACTTATGATGCGCTATCAAGCTCGATTTAAATCAGCTTCAACAACACTTTGCTCATGACGCTTACTGACCATGATCCCGATAAACACGACAAAAATACTCAGCCATTGCCAATATGTTAATACTTCATTGAGCAATATTGCCGATAATAATAGAGCAAAAACAGGCACTAAATTAGAATAAGCTGCAGCAGTTAATACCGATGAACGCTGTAATCCATAGTTATACATGCCATAGGCCCCTAGTGTCACCGCAGAGCCCAAGTAAACAATATTCATCAGCGCATAAAAATCATGTTGCTGTGGCCATTCCATAAATATAAGAAATGGGGCAAAAAATAATGTGCCAGATAACCCCTGTAAGGCGATTAATGATAAAGCAGAATAACGATTTAACAGATGCTTCATTGCCACTACATAAATAGCAGCACAAACCATTGCTAACGCCTCTAAACTATTCCCTAATAGAGGGTTTGGAGCATGGTCAGTATGAGGCGAAACAACACTCAATAAAATGCCGCCCGTAATACATAAAGAAAAGCCTATAACGATGTTTTTACTGAGCTTCTCTTGTAGTAAAAAGTATGCAAAGAATGCCACTAAAAGTGGTAAACAAGAGACAATCACACCAGCCTGAGAGGCCGATGTATATTGCATAGCATGCCCTTCAAAAAGGTAATATAGACAAGGCTCAGCGAAGGACATAATCAATAACCATTTCCAATCGCCCTGCTGATATTTAAAACGCTTCACCCATCGCCATAAACATAAGCAAATCAACAAAGTAATAAGCATGCGTAGGAAAATCACAAAATTAGGAGGATAAAAATCGATAGCAACTTTTAAGGTAATGAAAGAGCTTCCCCATAAAAAAGTAGCGATTAAAAAACACAATACTGCTGGCATATTTTTTACTCTAAAAATGTGAGTATCCTACCACCAGATTAAGTCTATTGTTATAATAAGTTGCTTAATAGATGAGACTTTTTATTTCTCTATTTCTTGATGATACAAGGTAAAACCGCGTGCTTGATAGTTCGCTAAAGCACTCGGATGGTCTAAGCTGCAAGTATGCACCCAAAGACGTTTAGCTTGACAAGTTTGCCAAGCTTGTTGAATTGCATAACTTAATAAGTAACCACCCAAACCTTTACCAATAAAGGCAGGACTTAAACCAAAGTACTTAATCTCTACTTCTTGTTGTTGGTCAACCTCTAATTCAAAATAACCAGCAATTGCACCTTCATAATAAGCCACCCAAGTTCTCAAATTATCGCGTTCGCTATACGCTTTCCAACTTTCATCTGTCTCTTTTAATTTATCACACCACTGCCATTGCTCTCCCACTAAGGAGTAAAGAAAACGGTTAAATCGATACTCTTTAATTTTAGCTTCGGTAATAGTTAACCCCGCTACGCTCGGTTTCGCATTTAATTCACTTTCTGCTAGCATCTGTAGATAATAAATGGTGGTATCAGTCATTGCTTTATTTATATTCCTTACCTGTTTTTAATTACCCGTGGCTTTTTCATATAATGTTTTAAAGTGTTTAGTACTAAACATAAAACCATCACCACCAGAGTAAGCTTTCACTTTCACTAATGAATGGTCTAAAAACTGCGTTAGTACAAAATCATTGCCAGACTCGGTATCGGCATAAAAAACCATTAATTCACCTTTGCACATCACTGAAAAGCGGACCAACTCTTGATTGACATACATAGGGGTGGATTCTGGTTGCTCACTTTGTCCTGCTGCACAGCCTTGTGGTTGCTTAGCTTGAAAGAAGATGCTTAACTTTTCATAACTGCCTCTGCCTAACAAGGCAACAATAGGTTTTTTATCCACCTCCTTAGTGATAATCACTTTCTGTGGATCATTTACATACCACCCAGGATGACTTTCTATTTTATCTTGTAAAGTCGTTTCATCTAAATACTTAGGCACATTATCAACATAAATATCTACCGAACGAGCAATATTTTTCCAGCGCCCATTAATCGGTAAATAATAATACGCAAGATCAATGGCTTCCCCATTAACCACCACTTCCCATAAGCCTTTATAGTGACTGTCCTGAATTTTACTTGTTTCAATCACTATATTTTCAGGTGTAGTAATACCGCAAGCTTCACAATATTTTTTAAGCACTTGGATATTTTCACTTTCTAATAACTGTAACGCTAATGTCGCTTCTTTTTTGCTCACTCGTTGCGCTTGATCCGCGACAGAAGATAAAGGATAAAACAGTAAACTAGCGATCAATAGTGAAAGTAATTTTCTGATGTTCATTATTTTTCCCTGTGAATAAACAAACTATTTAACTTAAATTCTAAATAATAAAAGCGTCTTTATATTAAAAATCATAAAGTTAAATTATTTATATTATACCGTACGTATCTTTTTGCTTATCAAAAACTGAAGTTATTTAATACTAAGGGTAATGGATAATATTGAAGAAACGTAATAACCCATTACCTACATTACGATATCGATGTGCTTGATCTGCATTAAATTTAGCACTTTCACCAGTCGCTAGTCTATGCCACTGCGATTCAGAAAAATATTCCATTTCACCACTCTTTACTACAATATGTTCAATAACACCTGTTTGATGGGCCTCTGAGTGCTGTTCATGACCAATAGAAAAACATAACTCAAACATTTCAATTCCAGTCTTTTTATCAAACTCAAAAACAGTATTAATGCTAATCTTTTTATTTTTAGAAAGATCATCGGCCTGGAAGGTTTCTTCATTTTTAGCCCCTAAAAAAGCGGATAAAGGTAAATTAAACCCCGTCGCTATTTTCCATAGTTTGGCGATAGTCGGGCTAGACTCACCACGTTCAATCTGTCCTAACATTGCTTTTGACACCCCACAATACTGGCTCGCGGTATCTAAACTCCAACCTTTTTCTGTGCGAATTTTTTTAAGTTGAATCGCTACTGTTTCATTGATTAAATCTGACATATTTACCTTGTGCGTTATAACAGTCAATGTTAGTTTATGTGCATTGTACGTTAAAACGCACGGAAGGTATTATGAAAACTGTTTGGCATCGGGTCAACTTTATTATTGCAGCAATGAGTGCTGGCTTAGTCGCTGTTATCGTTGGCTTTTCTAGCTCAGTCGCCCTAATCTATCAATTAGTGATTAATCTCGGTGGCGATAGTCAAATGGTGGCTAGTTGGTTTTTAGCACTTGGCATCAGCATGGGACTTTTAAGTATCCTACTATCATATTGTTACCGTATTCCTATTTTAATTGCTTGGTCAACACCGGGCGCAGCCTTAATGGTAGCTAATGTACAAGGTTTTACCCTTAACCAAGCTGCAGGTGGCTTTATTATTGCCGCATTTTTATTATTTATTTTCCCTCTCTTAATGCCCTTAGATAAACTGTTTAAATGGTTGCCCCAACAGTTAGCATCTGCAATGTTAGCAGGCATATTACTAAACTTTGGTTTCTCTGTTTTCACTCAAATGGATCTACAGCCAATTTTAATTATTAGTATGTTTATCAGTTACTTAATAGCTAAACGTTTCGCACCACAATGGGCTCTATTAATTGTCATCATTGTCTCTGTTATGCTGGCTTGGCATTTACAGCTGATTGAAAGTAAACATATTGATTGGCAATGGAGCGAACTCCATTTCATTCAACCAGATTTTTCATGGTCAGTTATTCTAGGGATCAGCTTACCACTATTTATCGTTACTACAGCGGCACAAAATATCCCAGGAATTGCCATGCTGCACAGCTTTGGCTATCAAATACCTATTAAAAAAGTCTTATCTATTACAGGGTTTACTAATTTATTTACCGCAGCATTTGGTGGTTATGCACTAAACCTTGCAGCGATTAGTGCCTCTATTTGTATGTCTGAAGATGTACACGAAAATCCGAAAAAGCGTTATTGGGCCAGTATTTGGGCTGGTATTTTCTACTTAATATTAGGGGTGTTGGCTGCTTATATCATGGCTTGGTTTGCACTTTTACCCTCCTCATTGATCTTAGCACTTGCAGGCATTGCACTATTTGGCACCATTACCCACAGCTTGCAGCAGAGTGTTAATAGTGAATCAAAACATATCAATGAAGCTGCAGTGATCACTTTATTGATCACCGCTTCACCTATTACATTATGGGGTCTCAGCTCAGTAATCTGGGGTGTCATTGGCGGTTTATTAGTTTTATTTATCAGCCAACTTAAAATAAAAGCAAAAGATTAACGACTTGCTTGAATCAACAGGTTACGTGGTGTGACCTGTGCTTGGCAAAAGGTCGAAACCTGCACTTGATAGCCCAGTTCCTGTAAACGCAATGCCCTGTCATAAACTAGCCATAATTCTAATGGCCGACGGAAATATTGCGAGACTAACTCACCACGACGTAACTTTTCAAAACGCTCTCTTCCTTGTATTAAAAACCCAGAAAGGTCTTCAGGCAAATGAAAAGATAAGTTTTTGCATAGCATCACCCATTTAACAAACTCAGCAAAATTTTGCGAAAGCAAAGTTTTAGGAAAGCTAGGTACATTCATATATTGTTGAGTATTACCCATAGTTTTTTGTAAACAGTCGAAACTTAATCGCCACCAAACCTCTTGGTCATTTAATTGTGTTTGTCGAGATCCGGACGTACTTTGTTGAGAAACGGCCAGTTTTAAGTCTTGCTTAGATAACTTAACCTCAGATAATAAGTGACTAGTGTGTAAAGCATGATGAGAATGAGCTTGATAATACTGATCTTCCATTAAATGATAACAGCAAGGACTAATAGTTAGCTTTGCTGTTCCGCATTGCCCTGCAACGTTAATTAAATGGCTATGTAAATCTCCACAGGCATGAAGTGCAACAACATGTTGAGCAGGTTTAAGCAACGAATCAGCTTCACCCAATAATACATTTGCATGATGGAATGTTTGTGGGATGGCATACTGTTTCGCAATATCTCTCCCCTGTATACAAAGGTCAATATTCCATTCCACGGCACTAATAGAGCTATGCTGTTTATAATGAATCAAACGCCCTAAATGCCCTTTACCTGCGCACCACTCCAATACTGGTAATTGATCATCTATGTGTTCAGAAAATTGATCTATTTGTGTCCATTTCCTACCTTTTATTCCCTTTTGAAACCAAAATGGAATATTACTGCTAAGCAATTTAGTCGTAATATCCTCAACTTGGAATAAAGGATCATTGATATCCAATAAGTCAGGAATAAACGCCTTTAAAAAAGGGTGTAATAAACCCGGATTGTTTTGGTATAGCAATAATTCTTCTTGGTTAATCGACTCCAAAAAATCAATGAGCTCGTTATTATCATTAAACGCAGGGTAGCCATCTAATGAGAAAGCACTGTAATGCCAGTAGCCCTTTAATTGTGCTAAATACTTATCTATTTTATCAAACCGATCGCTGAGCATTGCCTATTCCAGTATTTCTCTTTATTTATACCTGCGCATTTTATACTAATTACCGTCCGGTTTGATTAAATTGAGGCTATCACTACGAATAGCCAATCGATGCCATAGTAATAGTAACTTGTTCAATATATCTATAATGGGATATCGATAAAATTTACAATATATCTATATGGAAACAATTACTTACAAATTAGTAAGTAATTATAAAAGCCATACTTAGTTAAGAACGGTTCATGTAATAAAAACAATCACTTAAAAATAAAAAAGCAAACTATTTACATATAACAAAATTAAGTAACTTGGCACCTCAAATACTATTCGAAATACAAAATGTTGAAATACCTTACAAAACAAAAAATATAAATAAAATAAAGATCATTTAAATAATATAAATAATTGATTTTAAATGACATTTAATTTGTGGAATAAAATATGCTCTATCTTTATTCGTGGGATTATCCATCAATAAAAAGGAGAATAAAATGAATAAATTTTTAGCATTACTCACTAGCACAATACTGCTTATGTTAAGTATTGGCTCAGCAAATGCAACAACCATTGAAGGTACAATCAGCTTTGAAGGTAATGCAGCAGTAGATGGTTCATACCCTCTTATTACTGGCATCGTATTTTCGGGTGTAGAAGTAAGTGGACTTGATGAATTAGTGACAGGCAGTTTTGATGGTTTAGAAGATGCTGCAGCAACATTCTATGATTACTCAGCAACCAATAACACACTACCTTATACTTTATGGACCGCAGGAAGCTTTACATTCACAGTAACGGACTTTACGATTGACCTTTTACTAGATGTTAATAATATGTTGATAGGCGCAATTTCAGGAACAGGTTACATTGAAAGCAGTGACCCATCATTAGACCTAACTGCTGGCGCATGGAGTATTACAGGACAGTACATTAACGGTGGAGTTTCTTTCTCTTCAACAGCGGTACCAGCACCAGCTGGAGCAGCATTACTAGGTTTATGCTTATTAGGTTTTGGTTTCGCTCGTCGTAACAAAAAAACTAACTAGTATTTTTAAAAACTAGAATAATTAAAGCCTAATAATCATGCGATTATTAGGCTTTTTAATATTATTGCTCATCCATTTAAATAGTTTTATAGCGTTAATTATTATCTTGCTTGGCTTTATTAGTATCAGTAGAGCAAGACTTAAATTGTTTAGACTCATCATCGCTTGGCAACGGGTCACTACAGCAACTGCCAAAATGTACCGAATCTAACCATGCTTGCTTTTCTTCTTCAGTATTCTTTTTATCAGATTCTGATTTATCTTTTATTTCAGTCATTTACTTCCCTTAATTTCTAAAAACAAGCTTAACCTAATTATTTGATTACATAACAGAACTAAATGTTACGCAAAAAATAGATCTGTTACTTAACATGATGAATATTACAGCCCAATGCTATCTAGAATCTCTAAAAATACCTCTTCTCGGCTACTTGCTGTTAAGTTTGGATATAAACGACATAAACGTATCGCCTGACTAAATTTATTTTTCCCTAACACACTCAATACGCGGGTAAATAGTGCTTCATCTAAGAAAAAGGTTTTCACTACATGTGAGACAGCATCATCTAATGATACATAAATAACACCATCGAATTCAAAACTATCATTTTCACTATCTATAACCAACAATTCATTATTTATAACTAACGGCCAACCTTGATAGTTTATTCTGCCTTGCATCAATTCAAACATGGGCCAAGCACTGCGCTTAAAACCTTCAAAAGCACTGCCCTCTAATTCAGACTCTTCTAACTCTTTCTTGGTCCAATTAGAGCCAATACTTAAAACTTTTTGATGTTTTTTAGTTAATGCTTTTTTAATCGCATCTCGATAATGGTAAATAGAGGTAAAAGCGGATCGCTTAACAATACTTGAGCATTCTTTACAGCTAGGTAAAGTTAAAGGTAAATGATCTAAAATATTAGTTTCATATTCATAGGCTGGAAATTTTACTTTTTTATCACTAGGCTCACCACAAAACCAGCAAGTATGACGATAATTAAAAGGGATCTCGACAGCATAGAAAGTAGCCATAATACGCACCTATAAAAAATAATTCAGGGTACGTTTTGATAAGGTAATAATCAATGGCAGAGTTAGCAATTAAATAGCTTAATTAAAATGCTAGGAATTTAGCAAAATATTTTAGGTTCAGAAATAGGAAAGGGCAGCCGAAGCTGCCCTAATTTAGTCTCACTATCTAGTCCGTGATAGAAGTTGCTCCATGCAAAACATCCTTTTGACTATTGCCATACTAGGCATCCCCTTCCCAAATCCTTTGGGCGCCTTCCTTGTATTACATCCTTATACGATAAACATCCTGCTTATCAATCCAACATCCTGCTGGTTTCTTCCGTGACACATCCTTATTTAATAAACATCCTGCTTATTAACTGCTCCCTATCCTTGGAAGGTGTCCTTGTACATCCTGTAATTCGTCCTTGCTTTTCCTTAACGATAAACTTCCTGCTTATCTAACTTCAATCCTGAAGTGTCCTTTTGTCATCCTGACTAGATAAATATTCCTTATTTACCTAATAACAACATCCTGTTGTTTCCTGCTTTCCGTTTGCTGATTAACATCCTATTAATCGTCTACGTCCTTGTTTGCGGGAGAAATAGTACGACGCATCGAGCTAATAAGACCACTTAGAAAAAAAATAAATTACGAAAGCAATGAACAAAAAACAGGACAAACATTAAATATCAACAACTTAACTAAAAACAATATTGAAAAAACACCTAAAAATCTTTATTTAAAGTAAGGATCTAGCACATAAGCAATGGTCGATCTCTCACAAGCATAAAACAGTGAATACAGTGAGGTAGATAAAAGTTCACTAATTTTAGTGATCACAATCACAATTAATAAGTACAAAAAAAGATTAATGAGATCTCTGTCAGCAACATTTATCGTCCATTTTGTATAAAAAACAATCAAACAATCGCTGTAATAATCAACAAGCCATAGTATTTACTACTAATTAGCATTATATTTACATTTCCTTTACACCTCAGGTTATCACTATGTCCGTTTACGCCACTTTATGCTTCCTCGCTGCAGCAGCAATGCTGATCACTCTAATTAATAGTAAATTAGGAAAATGGCAAAGTACCATCGCCATAACAGCAGGATCCCTATTATTATCTCTTACTATTATCATCGCCGGTAAAAATGGCTTTACTCAATTAAGAGAAGTCGCTGTTACTCAATTAACCGAGATAGATTTCGAACACTTCCTATTAGATGGATTATTAGGCTTTCTCTTATTTGCAGGCGGCTTAGGTATTAAGTTAGAAAGTTTAAAAGATCAAAAGTGGGAAATTACAGTACTTGCATTAGGCGCGACTCTCTTTTCCACCTTCTTTGTAGGTTTTGTACTGTATTACATTTGTCAGTTAATTGGTCTCCCGCTTGACCTTATATACTGTTTATTATTTGGTGCGCTTATTTCTCCGACGGATCCAATCGCAGTTCTTGCCATTGTTAAAAAGTTAAATGCTCCAAAACGTATTTCTACTCAAATAGAAGGCGAGTCACTCTTTAATGATGGTTTTGGTTTAGTTATTTTTGTCACTATCTTCAATATCGCTTTCTCTGGAGAGCCATTAACGGTAAGTAATGTTTCTATGTTGTTCTTACATGAAGCGATTGGAGGTATTGTGTACGGCTTTGCATTAGGTTTATTGTTCCACTACTTAATTAGTGCAACCAATGACCATGCAATGGAACTGTTATTTACCATTGGCGTACCTACAGCTGGTTATGTATTCGGTGAATTAATTGGTGTTTCAGCACCTTTAGCAATGGTTGTTGCAGGTATCATGATTGGTAACTGGACAAGAAAAACTGGATTTTCAGAAGAGAGTAAAGCGCAACTAGACCATTTCTGGGAATTAGTTGATGAATTCTTAAATGGTCTTTTATTCCTGTTGATCGGTTTAAGTATGTTGCAATTTAGCTTCTACCAGGAAGACTGGATTATTATGCTAATTGCTATACCAGTGGTATTAGTGGCCCGCTACTTAAGCATTCGCCTATCCTATGTTGGCTTTAAACGTTTCCGCAACTATAACCCTTACTCTGTTCGCATTTTAACTTGGGGTGGATTACGAGGTGGTCTAGCACTTGCGATGGCAATGGCTGTTCCAGCAGGTATTTGGGTTGTTCCTGAAAAAAATATTGATGTACGCGAAATCATACTGGTAATGACTTATGGTGTCGTATTGTTCTCAATCTTAATACAAGGTTCTAGTATTGTGCCGCTCATTAATAAAGCAAAAGACTGGCAAAACAAGCATCAATAAACACCTATACTATCAGCACTATTACTTATTTGAGATAGCTAATAGTGCTTGATTTGACCTTCTATTTTTTTACTTCTTTAACCTTTTAGCTTCCCTTACCTTCAGCGTTTCCCGATAGCAAAAATTAATAAAATCAATGCGAACAAAAACAGATATTACTGGTCTGATAAAAGATTAAGCAAATAACCCGTCAAACCCGAGACACTCTATTAGTGTTATCGGTTTAACCGTTTTAAAATCAGGAAAAGTCATGTCTAAATCTGCTGAAAAAGCAACCTTGTCCATTGGTGTTCGATTGTTTAGTGCATTTCTATTTACCAGCTTATTAATTAGCACCATAGCGGCGTCTTTACATTATTATCATAGCCAAAAGCAGGCTAAAGATGCAGTACTACAAATTTATCAAACAGCTGCAGATCAAATTCGCTATCGCACAGAACAAAATAAACAACAAATATCGGATCAATTAACTGCCTTAACTAGCTCACAAGATCTTACTCGTCATAATAAGCTAACCACCTATAGTATTAATCGATTTGCGCAGATACTCAATCAGCATGAAAGTTACCAATCTATTTCAGTGGGCTTTAAAAACGGCAATTTACAAAAACTAGTTGCATTGGATAAGCCTGAAAGTGCTCAATACATCCAGCAAGTAAAAGGAGCAAAATGGTTACTTGTTTCAATTCAAAAAAACAATACAGATACAATTAGAGAAGAGTTTTATTTTGATGCTAATTTTCACTTTTTAAATAAATTTAAAGAAACAACCACTGGAGATATCACTACCAGTGCTTGGTATAAAGCGGCACTATCTGAAATAACAGCCATCACTTCACAAACAGAGAAAACCATCATTTATTCTAGGAAGCTCAATACAGACAGAGCGGTTATCGCGATCGAGAGTAGATTAAATGACTATACTGATATACTAAGTCATATCAACACCCCTTCCCTATTGAGGGAGATGTACCTCTTTACTAATAAAGGGCATTTATTAGCGACCTCTGATACAGATAAATGGAAGAGCCCTGAACGTTCTCCCTACCCTTTATTAATGGAACTCGTTGACTCACAAGTTACTAACGAATTACGCGAAATTGAAGCTGATACACAAACTTATTATGTTTATTTAACAAGCATGATAGGTGCAACAGGTGCCCCTAGCTATTTAGCCCTATTAGCTCCTAAGCAATCAGTCTTATTGCCTAGTATCAAAGCATCCATCGAAATATCATTAATCTGCTTAGTGTTATCAATCCTATTATCATGGAGATTCTCTTCACCTATCGGTAAAGCGTTGAGCAGATTAATTAATGCTCTAGCAATTGCAAAATCCGAAGAATATAAAAGATTCCAAACTCAACCAACACGATTTTCTGAGTTAAACCATATCAATGCTGCTTTGACAGATATGACAGATCTCATTGCGCAACAAAATATTAAGCATACGGAGCGAGCAGCATTGTTTGCATCACTTAATGCCCAAATAATCGATAATAAAGCGCTCTATAACAACAACCAAATCAGCCGCTCTCCAGCATTAACGGAGATGTTAGGTATTGCTGCCAGCGATTCCAATTTACCAGAGTTTTCCTGTTTAACACTTTCAGACCAAACAGAACTTAACTTACTTAAAACAAAAGCTTGGAAAAATTTATATCACGGTTTAACCACAGAAGAGATAGTCAATAAAGGCAGTAAGTTGGCGATACCTTACAATCGAATACACGAAATAAGAATGCGCTTTGAAGTATTGTGGCGAGATGCTGAAATTAACTATTACCAACAGAGTCGCGCAAACCCTGAGCTCAATAAGCCATTAAAAGAAAAGTTAATTAAAGAGCAGTTACAATTAATGCGAGATTTTGAGTTTATAGCGAAAGTGAATCAAGGTCACCATAAGTTAACTTATCAAGATCAGCTTCGCTTACAACAATTAAGTGAAAAAACATGGTTACGTTATTTTGATAAGAGCATGGGATTATCGGCTATTGAAATGCTGCACATTTCCCCGAAAAAACAAAGATTGCCTGCAACTGAAGTGTTATTAAGCCAAGTACCAACAGACTTGATGGGGGATATAGATATAGAAGGTACTCTAGCAAACGCAGATACAAATATAGCTGAATTGCATAACCTATCAATTGAACAAGGCACTGCAACTGAAGAACAACAGCAACAAGCACAACAACAACTAAACTCCATCAAAACCATGTTAAATGAACTATCAAATAAAAAATATAGCCACAATGTGATCGACTTGTCCATGTACCACAGCAGCTTACATGCGGTGCCTTATCCGAACGACGCCACACACACGGACTTATCAATCACTGAACATATTATGTTACTCAGCGATATATTTGTTGCTTTAACATCAATTAACAGCTCAATTAAATCTACATTATCCTTGAGTGAGGCGATTGATGTCTTGTATCAAATCACCATAGATAAACATCTAGAACCAGCAACTTTTAAGTTGTTTTTAACCAGTGGGATCTACCAACAATATGCACAACAATATTTGCATCCCTCGCAAATTGATACAGTAAATATTAATCAATATCTAGACTATTCATACTAGCGTTATTTCAATTATGTTTATTACCGACTTAGATTATGTGGCTAATTACGACTGGAAAATAAAATAATTAACCACCCTTTAGTCATCAGGCTAGGTATAATCCAAATATCGTAAACCTAGCTTATGTTGTAACCCAATAAAATGAATAAAATACAGCTGCATCAGCAACTAATGACACACTTACAAAAGCAATTAAACAACGCACAAGTCGCAGCTAAAAGTGCTCATGAAACAGCAACTAATGAAGAAAATATTGCCGAAAACAAATACGATACGCTGGCATTAGAAGCAGCCTACCTCGCCCATGGGCAGTCACAACGTGCTTTAAAATGCCAAGCAGATATCGATGCTTGTGTTAGTTTACCATTAAGAAGTTCACTGGAAGGTGCAATAGGTTCGTTAGTCGTATTAGTTGACCAACATGAGCAAGCTAAGTATTTATTTATTTGTCCCGTTGCTGGCGGAGTAAAATTACAATGGCAACAACATACTGTATTAGTAGTGACGCCAGAGTCGCCGATTGGCGCAATGTTACTAGGTCAAAAAATTGATGCAGAGGTCAGTATGACGATTAATAATAAAATTCATCACTACGATATTTTACAAATCCTGTAAATAGAATGTGCTTATTCCAACAGCACATCAAGTCACTTGTTACATGACAAAAGCAGACATACGCGGAGAACCGAAATTAACTATATATATTTCAGTGTTTTATAGTTAAATATTATAAAATCCCATCGCTTTTCATATTAATTCCTCTATGCTTATATTTTCATCTAACTGAAGGGATTTAACATGATTGAAGATAAAAGTACCTCACAAGACCGACGACATTTCTTAAAAGTTACATCTGGTTTAGCGGCAGCAGGAATAAGCGCTAGCTTGCTGCCCACCACTGCAAACGCTAAAAACACCCACCAATATCGCTCTTCTCGCAACAATAAATCCATTTGGAGTAAAGTTAAAAAGGAATTTATATTAGATAAAAACACTACTTATATGAATGTTGGAACAACCGGTTCGATGCCAAGCAGTGTTTTAAAAAATTACTATGCAAATAACCTGAGCGTTGCCGAAAACCCATGGGATATGCAGGAAAAGTTTGGCGAATGGCCTTATACCACTGAAATGAGTACAAGCATTGCTGCCGGCATGGGAGCAAACGCAGACGAGATAATTCTTAGCCGAAATACAACTGACGGCATGTGCTCGATTTTAAATGGTCTGCAATTTGAATCAGGCGATGTAATATTAACAACCCACCATGAACACGTTGCAGCAGAGTCTCCATTACATGTTGTTTCAGAGCGTTATGGAGTAGAAGTGATCTACTTAGATATTCCGGTAGATACTGGAGATGAAAGCATCACTGAGCAACAATTTGTTGATCTCTTTAGCAACGCTGTAAATGAATATTCAGGCCGAGTACGTTTAATTACTTTTTCGCACATCACTTACAAAACCGGTACTCGCCTGCCTGCGAAGCGTATCTGTCAAGAAGTGGCAATACCGAATGAAATTCCAACGTTAATTGATGGTGCTCATGCCATTGGTATGCTGGACCTTGATTTTCATGATATTGGTTGTGACTTTTATGCTGGCTCAGGACATAAATGGCAATGTGGAGCAGGTGCAACGGGTATATTATTTGTTTTAAATAGCGCGGAACGTCTAGATCAGTATTGGTCAGATAGAGATACCTCATTATGGTTTATCAATTCATCATTAGGCCACGCAGATTACCTTGGTACACAATTGCAACTACAATACATTGGTAATGATAACTACCCAGCTAAACAAGCACTTGCAGATGCCTGCGCAATGTGGGATGAAATAGGTAGAGATGTGATTGAAGAGCGCGTTTTAACACTTAGCAAACGTTGTAAACAACAACTTAAATTGGCATTCCCTGATGCAGCTATCTACTCTCCAGATATCGATGAGTTAGCAAGTGCCATTACCACTTTCAACCCTTTTACAGACGTTAGTGATTCAGATACCTTAACTGAATTCAGAGATACATTACGAGAACAAACAGGATTCATTATTCGCACCACTGATTTTAAAATTACACAAAATGATACGACGAATACTTACGCATTAAGAATATCGACCCATCTATTCCACGATGAAGATGACGTAGATAACTTAATAAAAGCGATGAAAAAAGTATTTAACGATATGCTTTAAAAAATTAAGCCACTTAATCGTGGCTTTTAGTACCTATACTTTAGAGGTATAATAAATAAACAGTATATATAATTATTTTACCTCTAAAGGTCTTTTTATGGCGAACATCAAGTTAAGATACCTTATCGTATCTCTTCTGCTACTATGCTTTTACAGTAGTTGGAGTTCTGCTCGTGATTTAGCTGAAATCAAAGCGGATGGTGTGTTACGCCATATCGGTATCCCCTATGCTAATTTCATTAATATTTATAAAGAGGGCGAGCATACCCTAGCTAGCGGGTTAGACGTTGAATTAATGCAGGGGTTTGCCAAGCACTTAGGTTTAAAGTATCAATTTATTGAAGCAACCTGGCATAACTCAATGACCTTGCTCACCGGTCGCAATGCAAACTATGTTAATGGTGTAGTGGTAAAAGGCCATATTCAGCATGAAATACAGGGAGATATTCTCGCCACTGGTGCGACTATCTTACCTTGGAGACAAGAAGTCGTTGATTTTTCTATACCTTATTTCCCTTCCGCTGTTTGGTTAATGGCGAGATCTGACTCAGCACTTTCACCAATAACCCCATCCGGCTCAGTCACTGAAGATATTAAAACAGTAAAGTCCTTATTCAAAGGCCATGAAGTATTAGCAATGAAACAGACCTGTTTAGATCCCGAACTTTATGACTTATACAATACAGAGGCTAAAATTATACTACCTGTCACAGAAAGAAAGCTAAATGAGATGATTCCCGCTATATTAAATAACGATGCTGAGCTAACATTACTAGACGTACCAGTTATATTAATCGCATTAGAAAAATGGCCAGGTAAGACTAAAGTTATTGGACCAATCTCTGAGAATCAAAAGATGGGTGTGGTTTTCCGAAAAGACTCACCAAATCTCCGAAAAGCATTTAATCTGTACTTTAAAGAGATACAAGACAGTGGCGAATATAATGTATTAGTTAAAAAATATTACCCTTCTGTTTTTCATTTTTACCCTGATTTTTTTAACGTTAAATCACAATAGGGACTTTTATGCCTCGTTGGTTTACTCAAAAAAATACCCTCTTTATTGCAAGTGTTATGCTTGCAGGATACCTTTTACTTATTTTAACAGTGACCAACCTAGGCCAAAATAAACTTGAAGAATCAAGAGATAATGAGTTGCACTTAAGAATCAGTCATTATGGGGAGTTATTAAGTAATTATTTTAAACTAGCCAAACATAATTCAATCCTTGCGGCTGAAGATAAAGTTCTCATGACATTCTTTGCTAATAAAAGCGCAGGTATGTCGATGACTTATGGATTAGGTGCAAGCCTTTTTAATCTTCGAGAGTTAATCGAAAAACAATTGATTTCCCCACAGGACAAACTAACTCCTATATTTTCTCGTGTTACCCTAATTGAGTTAAATAAAGATATTATTGCTGATAGTAATAGTACGACTGCATTTAACTATCAAGGGCTCAATATTTCCGAATTAAAAAAATCCAAACAATCGTTATTTGTGAATGAAATAAACGGTAATTTAGTCATACGCTTATCCACAACCGTTTATTTCCATAATAGTCCTATTGCTTTACTCATTGCTGAATTCAACAGAGAACAAGTCATTTCTTTACTCACTGCTTTAGAATATGAAGGCAGTGGAAGCCATATCACACTTCGTAGTACCCAAGGCAACCTATTTATATGGGACTCCTTAAAAGCAGCTTCTCATGCAGAGATAACACACTCTCATCAACATGAAAATTTAATGCATAGTTTCCATTTAAAAAAAGAAATAATAGGCGCACCTTTTGTTATTGAAGCTTGGTATGAAAATATTAATAACAATGATTTATTTACTTCTAAATGGTTTGTTGTGGTTATCTCTTTATTAGCCATTCCTGTCTTTTTAACGTTGTATTACTTGTTCTATATTGAGCACAAAAACGCTCAACTCCATCATCAAATTAATGATTCACAAAAACGCCGAAAAGAGCTCTCACAATACAATTCAGAACTAGAAAACGAGATAAAAAAACGCCAAGTATCAGAACAAAAACTCGCTTATCAAGCAACCCATGACTCATTAACGGGGCTCCCGAATAGAAGTTATAGTTTAGAAAAACTCAACCATGCGATTGATTATTCACAACGAACACATAAAAAAGTACTACTGATGTACATAGACCTCGATAATTTTAAGCAAATTAATGATACTTTAGGTCATGCTGCAGGTGATAAAATACTGATCGAAACAAGTCAACGCCTACGTTCGGCTTTGCGTAAAACAGACACAGTCGCACGATTAAGCGGTGATGAATTTATGGTGGTGATTAATGACTTAGAGGATCTTGAACAAGCCACTGAGATTGCATTTAAAATTCATCACCTATTTGAACAGCCCTTCCAAATCGATAAACACCTATTTCATACTTCAAGCAGTATCGGACTAGCCATATACCCAGACGATGCTGATGATGCAGAAACACTTTTGAAATGTGCCGATATGGCTCTTTATAAAGTAAAAGGAAATGGTCGTAAAAACTTTAGTTTCTTTGAGTCTAAGATGAATGATGAAGTGAACCGCAAAGTAGCTGTCAACTTACGATTACATGTGGCTATTAAAGAAAATAACTTAGAGATGTACTACCAGCCATTAATTAATCTGAAAACCCAAAAAATAGTCGGTGCAGAAGCATTAATGCGTTGGACTGATAGCGAATTAGGGTTTGTACCACCGGATGAATTTATCGCTATCGCTGAAAAAAATAACTTAATAGAGCAACTTGGCAGTTTTGCTTTAAATACAGCAGTACATCAAGCTGCAAAATGGCAAAGCATCGCGCCGATGCAAATTGCAGTCAACTTTTCCAGTGTACAATTTAGAAACTGTACAAAGTTATTTAATGAGATAAAAGATGTACTAGTTACTTCTCAACTGCCCCCAGAACGCTTAGATGTAGAAGTAACAGAAAGCCTCATTATTAATCAAGAAGGTGAGTTATTTGATATGTTACAAGCTCTGCGTGGCATGGGTGTTGAGCTAAGCATTGATGATTTTGGCACTGGCTATTCAGCCTTAAGTTACCTACAAAAATTTGCCTTTACCAAACTAAAAATAGATCGCGGGTTCATCATGAACCTATCAGAAAACGACTCTGATAAATCACTTGTGATGGCGATTGTTGCAATGGCTAAAGCGTTAAACTTAAAAGTCGTAGGCGAAGGGATCGAAACTGAACAACAAATGCAGTTTCTCAATAAAATAGATTGTGAGTTTGGCCAAGGTTACCTATTTAGCAAACCACTACCAGCCGAGCAGTTCGAAGCACTGCTAAAAGACCCAAGAGCAATACAAAAATTACTTAATGGATAACGATAGGCTACAAGCCGTTATTTTTGCCTACAGCCTATTTTATCTAAAATTAGCCTTCAGTTAGCAACTCTGTTATGACCTGTTTATATGCTTCTACAGGTTGCGCACCAGATAACGCACTTTGACGGTTAAATACAACGGTTGGTACAGCTGAAATACCTAAGCCTTGCCAATACCTCTCATGATCAACCACTTGATCTACGTAACCTTGTGTTGTTAAACGAGCAGATGCTTCCCCGCTATCTAAGCCTATTTTAGCTATTTCAGCTAATAATATTTCACGATTAGAGACATCTTTTTGATCGGTAAATGCAGCACTAAACAGCGCCAATTTAAGCTCTGTTTGCTTACCTTTTTCATAGGCATATTCCAATAAAATATGTGCATCACGTGTATTAACAATTTTCATATCTTCAAAAAAGTTAAAGGTAAAACCAACCTCTGCACCACGTTGAGCGATATTAATACGAGCTTGATTGCTTTCTTCTAATGACGAACCGTATTTTTCAGCAACGTGCTCACGTAAATTTTGTCCTTCTGCAGGCATGTTAGGATTTAGCTCAAAAGGTTGCCATTGCAACTCAATTTGCTTTTCAACACCTAATTCTTCAATGGCTTTTTGTAAATTTTTGTAGCCAATAATACACCACGGACAAACAACATCTGATACGACATCTAATTGAATCTTCTTACTCATCATTACCCCTTTTGCAGTCAATAAACTCAACATACAAGTACTTTACATTCTTTATATTACCACACTATAACCATATAAGAACGATCGTTCAAATTAATCTAAAAATAAATATTTAATCTCCACTCGGGATAGTGAAAGCGTGATCCAATGTTAAATCTATCACTTATTTTTATCTCATTATATGGTGCAGGTCGTTTTTCGTAGTTCAGCAACTCATAACAATAGTTAGTTATTGGTAGGTGATTTTACGCAGAAATCTGCAGAAATAGCGGTATTATTTCCTTTTGATCATTTAAGCTGAAGTTACTTAATAAGCTATAGCTTCACAATGTCAAAACAATCAAATTGAACAACTCGCATATAAAATAGTACAATACTACTTAACAAGCATAAGTTTTGATTGTCTCACTTTCTTTATCAACATAAAATCACCTTTGTAATAATCGAAATATATGCCATCAACCATCTATTTTCATCGATTACATTAGCTCATTATGACAACATAAGAGTTAAGTTAAGGTTTATAAGTGTCTTCCCAATCCTATGTAAAAAAGAATTTTTCACTTGCTTGGCCTCTCGCCCTAAACGGCCTATTAATGCAATCCATGTTAATGATAGATACCTTATTAGTATCCCCTCTAGGTGAGATCCCATTAGCAGCGATCGGTATTGCAACTACCATTGTAGCCGCAGTATTAGGTATTCAAATGGCATTAGCTAACGGTACACAATTGGTATTAAGTCGAGCGGTGGGAGCAAAAAACCAAAATTCACTCAGTAAAGCTTTATGGTCAGGTTTTTTCATCAATGCCGCTGTAGCAGTGTTATTTTGGATAATATTAACTATCTTTGATCGCCCTTTAATTGCGCTATTAACTGATAAAATTAATTTGCATCAAGAGATTGCAGATTACCTGAACATATCAAAATATATTATCCTATTTACCGCTGTCACTCAGGTAATGATTGCACTATTTAACGGCCTTGGTAAAACTAAAATCCCCTTTAAAGGCTACCTCATTGAACTCCCAGTGAATGCCATTTTATCTTATCTACTGATTCATGGTTACCATATTTCAGAGGGCCTAAGTTACCATGGTTTAGGGGTTCAGGGCGCGGCAATCGGCAGTGTAATTGCCATTACCATACGTATGGTATACCTAGGTTTATACATGCATCTTGAACCTGATTTTATTTTCTCTCCACCGAAGACCGGCAGTAATATGTTGGTTAATATGCGTGCACATTTTATCGAGATATTCCCTATTGCAGCCAATGTAACTATCTTACTAATTGGCGCAACTATTTATCAATTACTCTACTCACAATTAGCGATTAATGCCTATGTAGCAATTACTTTAGTGATGCCATGGATCCGTGCGGGAACACAATTTATAGCCGCTTGGTCTCATTCATCTGCCATCACCGTGAGCCAAGCTATAGGCTCGAAAAAGATGGATGATTTAGTCAAAAATGTTGATACCAGCATTGATATTGCAGTGATCATATCTATCTTGTGTGCCGCTTTATTTGGTGTAATGAGCCTGTTTATGAGTCAGATCTACCCAAACCTAGATGAAACGACCTATCAAGCTTTGGCAATTATCGCACCGCTTTATATCTTTTTGCCAATAGTACGTGGGTACAACACTGTACACGGCAACATTCTGCGTGCAGTAGGACAAACCACAGCAGTTTTTAAAATTAACTTTACAGGTCAATGGCTTATATCTATTCCTTTGTGTGCTTTTCTTATTTTAGGATTAGATGCTTCTATATTTTGGGCCTTTGCAATACAACCTTTTGAAGAGGTCGTAAAAGCATTACCCTTTAGACAACTAGCGAGAAAATCCCTGAAAGAATTTAATGCAGAAAAAGCACAAAAATTGATGTATGACTAATACCAATTATATTAAATAAGTGCTCTAAATTTTGCGTAGGAAAAATGATTGAGTTCAAAGTGTAATTTAAACCTTTCGACGATTAACTTCTTTAATAGTTATTCTATTTGTGAAAATTACAACGAAGAAATAAGTTACCTCAACAAGTAAAATAGATCAGTTAATTAGCATGATTGGCATAAGATTAGAGTGAGATCAAACTCTCAAAATATTAACGGCCCGAGTTAAAATATTTGATCTCATCATAAGATCTGCTTATTGCTATGTGATCAACTAAGCACATCCAAGCAATTGAGCTTTTGTTCATTTTTTAGCTCACTATTATGTGTGACAATATTACATAATGAGGTGATAAAAAATGAAAAACAAACTAATAATTGCTGGATCTATCTTACTGACTCTACCTACTATCGCGTTAGCTGATGTGGCAGGTAATGGTGTATCCTACCCGGTTCCAGCTGATAAATTTGATATGACTAACTGGAAAATAACAATTCCTGCAGATATCAATAAAGATGGTAAAGTTGATGAAATCGAAGGTGTAGCAATGATGAGCTACTCCCATGAAGATTTTTTCTTCTTGGATAAAGATGGCAACATGGTGTTTGAAGTACAAAATAAAGCCGTCACTACTAAAAACTCTAAAAATGCCCGTTCTGAATTACGCCAAATGCCACGTGGTGCAAAATTCGATATTGATACCGCCGCACCATTAAATAATTTTGCTCTTGAAAGTAATACTCACGCTGCAGATTACAGTAAAGTGGGTGGCACATTAGAAGCAACATTGAAAGTAAACCATGTATCAGAGCATGCTAAGTTCCCTGAAAGACCAGCAGCACATTCAGTGGTAGTTGGGCAAATCCATGCTAAAAAATATGATGATCAAATTAAAGCGAAAACAGGCTTTGGTCATGGTAACGAGCCCCTAAAAATCTTCTTCAAAAAATTTCCAGAACATGAATATGGTTCAGTATTTTGGAATTATGAACGTAACCTAGCGAAAAAAGATCCAAACCGTGCAGATATTGCTTACCCAGTATGGGGTAACACTTGGGAAAACCTAGAAGAGCCTGGTGAGTCAGGTATTAAAATGGGTGAAGAGTTTAGTTATGTAGTTGATGTTAAAGGCAACATAATGCATCTGACCTTTACAACAGCTCGCCATAAAGACGTCACTTACAGTATTGACCTAAGTAAGGGTGTAGATGAAAAAGATTCTCCAACAGGCTATGCACAAGATGCTTTCTACTTTAAAGCAGGAGCGTACGGTCAATGTAGTGTTAATGACACGCACCCAATTTGGGGGCCAGGATGTGCTGGTACAGGTGACTTTGCTGTTGATAAAAAGAATGGTGATTACAACAGTGTAACCTTCTCTGCACTTAAACTTAACGGTAAATAAATAAAAGTTAGTACTTACTATCTATTAACTAATCTTTATTATTCGATTGAAGCCAACTTAATATAAGTTGGCTTTTCTTTATTATTTAAGAATGGATCTATTTATCGTTGATAGGCTCTATTGTTTGCACTTGTACCGCATCCAATAACTGCTCTTCAATGGTGTTTTCTTCTGGTTTATCATCAATAGAAGCGGTTAACTCACCTTCATCTAACGAATCTGCCTCTTGTAATATTTCTACCATATCTGATGCAACATCAGGTACTGAATCGATAATTGTACTTGCTACATCTACCGCATACTCTGGTATGTTATCTACCACGTGAGATAAGTAATCACTTACTGCTTCTTCAATGTTATCCGTTGTTTCTGCATCGGACGCTTGCTCATTGTCGTTGTCCACAAGATTGCTGACATATGCCTCAGCAACCGCATTTGATGACTCAGGTAATGCTTCCGATACGGTTAAAGCAATTTCAGCAGAATGCTCAGGAGAAATATCACTTAAACGAGTGTATAAATCTGCAGCTGTTTGTTCCGATGCAGCCGCACTCCTATCCACAGGACGCATCTCATCCAATGAATCAGAAAATTCTGTCATATATTGCTCTGTCATTTCTAATAACACACTTGGATCTTCATCAAACATGTTTTCTGCGGCATGCTCCATGACGCTCAAACCGTTATCAGGCATCGCGTTAGCAATGGCAACAATGATGTCAGCTAACTGGTCAGGGTGATCATTAGTGATCCAATCCACCAGCTCATCGGCTTGTTCAGGTGAAGCCGTGGTCAATGCTTCAGCAATATGAATAGACATCTCGGGCGCAGCGTTGGTTATCGCAGCGTATAATTTAGCAATATTGATCTCTTCGATAGTACTTAATGCAGCAGCTAAATGAGTGGCGTTTTCTGGATCTTTAGCTGCAATAGCAATGGCCATATTAACCGCAATACCAGGATTTTTAGTCGCTAAACTCACTGCGACATCAACTTCAGCACTTTGCTCAAAGGCAGGCTCAACATAATCAGTTCGAGGATCAAGCTCAGACACTACACCAGAAGGCGTTTGCATAACAAAGTTTTCTTGTTCTTCTTGCGGCAACGCGGCACGTTGTTTCATGCGCAATAAAATAAAAGCTAACAAACTAGTTGCCATCACAATGATAAACATAAACAGTGCATCATTACCGAACCACTTCATCGCTTTAGCTGCCAAATAAGGCCCTGTAATACTGCCCAAAGCATAAATGAATAATAGTGATGCCATCGCAGCTAAAATTTGCTCTTTAACCACTTTATCAAAAGTTTCAGACATACTCATAGGATATAAACAAGCTACCACCCCAGTGATCACGGCAATCGCTAATAAACTAAAATAGAAGAGATTCAATGAAATTAAGAGAGGTATTAATATCGCAGCGGCAATAATCGTTAAGATCATACCTAACATAATTTTACGTCGGTCAAAGTTGTCAGAAAGATAAGCGACAGGGAACTGTAATAAAATGGCACCAATAATTGCTGAACCCATAAAAATAGATAAACTAAAACCTTTAATTCCATTAGCATTTGCCACAATAGGCAACATATTTAACAGCGCTGAATAAAACACCCCGCAATAAAAACAACTCACAACACCTAATGGGGACAATTTAATAATGGTCATTAATGACATCGACTCACTATCTTCGATCACTGGCCCTTGTTGTTTGCTAATTACAATTGGCGTGATTGCTAAACTTAATAAAATGCCGGAAATAACAAACAATGTCATGGTATCAATTGGTGCAACATTTAATAAAAATTGTCCTAAAAACTGTGCACTCATAATCACCATTTGATTGATAGAAAGAATACGTCCTCTATTTTTCTCCGTTGCACTAAAGCTTAACCAACTATCTAACGTGGCATTAGTACAAGCCATACAAAATCCGGTGACGACACGCATTACAGCGAGCATAATTGGATCAGGAAATAATCCAGATAACAAAATAGCAACGGAAGTTAGACTACCGCACATAGCGAAAATACGAATATGTCCAACGCGCTGCAGTAGTTTACGGCTGTAATAAGAGCCGATCAAAAACCCCACTGATAACATCGACAATACCAAACCAATATTATCAATACTGATGCCATCATTTTGCATACGTACAGGCAGTAAAATATTGCTTAGCCCATAACCTGTCATTAACAAAAAACAGCTCATTAGCAGTAAAAATAGGGGTTTAATCGTTGTTATCACTGAGTAACTCTCTATTGGTAGTAGTGTTAGATTTACCTAATAAGAATCGAGTCCAACTCATTTAGGGTAAGCAAAAGTCCACCAATTTTGTATTTCATTAGTGAAATAGTGAATATAAAGGAAAAATAATAAACATCAAATCATATTCAGCCTCACCAGAATCAGCATTAATGTAGATCGCCCTAACCACTCTAGTTTACTACTTCCAGCTAAAGTGAAGAACAGCGATAAAAATTATCACTTGAAAAAAACGACATTGAAGAGGATGATCATAAAATAGACAACTATATTAAAACGTTTTATCTATACCATCATCAATGTAATGGCATGTTCATTAATCTTTAATCGTTTCACCAAAATTAAACGACGACATCAAACAATCAATACACGCAATACACGGAGCAGTAGCAAACAATAACCATTGAAGGTCATATATCAACTTACTAGTAAGGAGAACCTTAATATGAGCCAAAGTATCGCAAGTTTTATCACTCAAACCCTAGACCAAGCAGGTGTACAACGAATATGGGGAGTAACTGGCGATTCACTCAATGGAATTAGTGACAGTTTACGAAAAATGGGCAATATCGAATGGCTGGGTACACGTCATGAAGAAGCTGCCGCTTTTGCCGCTGGAGCTGAAGCACATATCTCAGGAAAACTAGCGGTTTGCGCAGGGTCCTGTGGTCCGGGTAATCTACACTTAATTAACGGCTTATTTGATTGCCATCGTAATAAAGTGCCTGTGTTAGCGATTGCGGCACACATTCCTTCATCAGAAATTGGTAGTCAATACTTTCAAGAAACCCACCCGCAAGAGCTATTTAAAGAGTGCAGCGTATTCTGTGAAATGGTATCTAACCCAGAACAGATGCCTTACCTATTAGAAACAGCCATGCGCCAAGCTATTTTACATAATGATGTCAGCGTATTAGTGTTACCTGGTGATGTAGCATTAAAAGCAATGCCTGAAGGTACTTCTGCAAAATGGAATCATCCAAAACCAGCCACTTATATGCCAGATACATCAGATATTAATATAATGGCAGATCAACTCAACAACAGTAAAAATATAACATTATTATGTGGCGCAGGTTGTAAAGATGCACACGACGAAGTAGTTGCCCTAGCTGAAAAACTACAAGCCCCAATAGTACATGCTATGCGCGGTAAAGAGTTCCTTGAATATAATAACCCTTATGATGTTGGCATGACTGGTTTAATTGGTTTCTCATCGGGTTATCATGCGATGGGTGAAGCAGATACATTATTAATGATTGGTACTAGTTTCCCCTATAAAGCTTTTTATCCTAACAACAGCACCATCTTACAAATTGATAATCAGCCCGCTTCATTGGGTCGACATGTACAGGTTGATCACAGCGTATTAGGTGATGCCAAAACTACCGTCAGTGCGTTACTCACAAAGTTGAAAGGTGCTCGAAACAGCCAGCATCTTGAAAAATGCCTCAAACACTACAAATCGTCACGTGCCGATTTAGACTTACTAGCCAATGGTAAAACCTCCCATGGCTTGATTCATCCACAATATTTAACCCGTTTACTCGATGAACAAGCCAATGAAGATGCTATTTTTACCTGTGATGTGGGCACACCAACAGTATGGGCTGCGCGTTACCTCACCATGAACGGCAAACGCCGCATTATAGGATCATTCAATCATGGTTCGATGGCGAACGCATTGTCGCAAGCAATGGGCGCACAGTCACTAGACCGAAACCGTCAAATTATTGCAATGTGCGGAGATGGTGGTTTTTCCATGTTGATGGGTGACTTACTATCACTTAAACAACTGAATCTACCCATTAAAATCATCGTTTATAATAACCGCTCACTAGGCTTTGTGGCGATGGAGATGAAAGCCAGTGGCTACCTCTCTGATGATACTGACTTAGATAATCCAAGTTTTGCCAATATAGCCGAAGCTTGTGGTATCAAAGGTATTCATGTGGATACCCCTGAAAAACTACCACAAGCAATGTCCGATATGATGGCACATAAAGGCCCCGTGGTATTAGAAGTAGAAACCGCCAAGCAAGAACTTGCGATGCCGCCACAAATTAAATTAGAGCAAGCCAAAGGCTTTAGTTTATACATGATGAAAGCCTTAATTAATGGCAAAGGCAATGAAATCATAGAGCTTAGTAAAACCAACTGGACTCGTTAACCTTTGCTATTTCTACTCTAGATAACTAAAACACAAAACTTCTAATAAATAAGTCACCCAACTCATTTATTAGAAGTACTCACCTTATCGAGTTTGCTAATAAGAAAAATGACTTAGTTTAAGCCGTTACCTGGTGCCTTTCGAAGATTAACTTCGTTAATAATCTATCCATGGAACTTACAACGAAGAAATAAATTATTTTAATAAGTAAAATAGATCTGTTAATTAGTATGATTGGTATAAAGCTCCTAACTTGCATTAACGACTTATTATTTAATTACCAATTTTTAATCAGGTATGATGAGTAAAATTAATTTTATTTCGTGTAGCCATGGTGTAATCAAAGAGGTTTTATATTTATATGGAAAGTAAAAAGTCACCACTGTTTATTGTTGGCATTACTCGTTCAGGAACAACTATCTCACATGATATGGTGATGCAAGCTTGTCCTGATGCCGTGGATTTAACATCTGATGATGATTTTGAGTGCCGTAATTTTTGGCAAGCATTTGGCTTAACCATAGGTTCTCGAAGAACAGGGACACTTTGTGAATGCGCCACTGAAGAGGATATCGACTCGGTTTCAAAAGAAGCAATTCAACACTATGTTTCTTCACGTCATGCGCAAGGTGGGATTATTACAAAAAACCCTCATCTACTAAATAAAATTAGTTATGTAGCTAACGTTTTACCAGATGCAAAATTTATTTTAATCGTCCGTGATATTATGGGTGTCGTAGCCAGTGAAAAAGTAGGGTTTAATGATGCCTACCAAGGTGATGAAGACACCCCTCCTTATGTGCATTATTGGCCAGATACCAAGTTACCCTGTTGGAGTTATGTAAAATGTGATGACAAACAGCATCAACTTACTAAACCTAACTTTTTACTTACCGTCAAAGCAATGATTAAAAGAGTGATTGTTAATTTAAAAAACAAATCATTAAATGAGCCTGGAAAGGTGTTACCACACCAAAAATTAAGTGAATTCTTCCAATCTCATCCAGATAAAACACGTTATTACCCTGGTGATGGTTTCCATAGAATTCCAGAGTCTTGGATAACATTGAACCTTAATGCAATAAACCAACTTAAAGCATTAGATAACTCTCGCTGGATGACTATTGTCTATAATGACTTAGTCGATGATACCAAAGGAGTAGTGAGCAAAATGCTCACCTTTGCAGGATACGATGCCCCAGAGTTATGCTCTTTACCAACTCAACTTAATAAATCTTCAGCAGATAAGTGGCGTAAAAACTTATCAATCGAAGAGCAAAATACAGTAAGAGAAACTATCAAAAATAACCACGAAGATTTTGCAAAAATTTGCAACACTGTTGGTGCAAATATGCTTGCAGATTAACTTTATACTAGGTGGATTCAATCCCCTATTTCTTCTTTTCACACTTTCAATAATGCACAATAAAATTGCATTAAGCGCTTGCTTGGTGCAATTTCATTTAGTGCCCCTCTTGAGTAACAAGATCACAGATACCAAAAAAGTGCACTTGGTACAAAACAAAGGTTAATTTGTACACTTCATGCACAGTTAATTTATCCCCTCAATTCCTTTTTTAGATTGGCACAAATGTTGTAAACATCTCAAAGCATCAACCTCAACAAAAGGAAAAAGACTATGGATAGTAAAAATGATTTCCCACTAAGTGCTGTGCCAGCTGACCAACGTAAAGGGCTATGGTCAATGATGTCAGTATTACTTGGTTTCACCTTTTTTACCGCTACGATGTGGGCGGGAGGTAGCTTAGGAACAGCATTTAATTTTAGTGAAATTTTAGGGATTGTTTTCATCGGCAACCTTTTATTGGGCAGTTACGCAGCAGGCCTGGCATATGTTGCCTTTAAAACCGGTTTAAATACGGTTTTACTGGGACGATATAGCTTTGGACTTCAGGGCAGCAAATTATCTGATTTTGTGCTCGGCTTTACACAAATTGGTTGGTATGCATGGGGCACAGCAACCATTGCTATTATTTTAGTTAAACTACTGGATTTACCTAGTGCATGGTCGACGCCTTTAATGATCCTATTTGGATTTGGTTTCTGTATTAGCGCCTCAATTGGCTATAAAGCGCTAGAAATATTATCTAAAGTATCTGTTCCTCTCATGTTGTTCCTTATCGGACTATGCTTTTATAAAGGTTTAATTGATGTTGGAGGCATTGGTGAATTAATCGCTAAACAGCCCACCGAAAGTATGACAATAGGTGCAGCAATTACAGTAGTATTTGGTACTTTTGTTAGTGGCGGTACACAAGCAACAAACTGGAGTCGCTTTGCAAAATCAGGAAAAATAGCCGTTTTAGCAACTTTAGCAGCTTTCTTTATCGGTAATGGTTTAATGGTTTTTGTGGGTGCATTTGGCGCGCTAGTTTACCAACAATCAGATATCGTTGACGTACTAGTATCACAAGGCTTTATGATAGCGGCAGTTATCATGTTATTTACTAATATTTGGACGACTCAAGATAACACTATCTACAATTTTGCAGCGGCTGGTTGTAACTTACTACGTACAGAAAAACGTAAACTCATTACCATTATCGGTGCTGCAATAGGTACAGTGATGGCGATTATGGGAATGTATAACATGCTGATCCCATTTCTTATCTTACTAGGCACTTTTATCCCACCTATCGGCGCTATCATCATGACCGATTTTTGGGTTCGCTTTCGTGGAAATATGCCAGGGCTCTCAGAAATCAATCTACCACAATATAATATGCAGGGTATATTTGCCTATATTATCGGTTCGGCAGCAGCTTATTTTTCACCATGGATTGCACCATTAGTAGGTATCGTCGTTGCCTCATTGGCCTACTGTCTTTTATTGTATATAAATTCAACAAAATCAAAAACAGTACAAGGCGCCCACTAGATGATCAAAGCTCAGTCACTTTCACTTATACCAGGACTTGAAGAAATAACGTTACGAGCAGGCGAGCAAGGGGGGGAGAACGTAATTCGTTGGCCCTACGTTGCAGAAAATAACGATATTGGAGACTGGATAAGTGGCGGTGAACTGATTTTTGTTACTGGCTTAAATTGGCAATGGCAAACAGAAGATTTTATTCAGCTAATTAATCTCGGGAAACAAAAACAAGCTAGTGGATTAGTTATTTTAACCAATTCACCTTATATAAAAAGCATACCCGAACAAGTCCTAACATTAGCCAATCAACTCAGCTTCCCTGTCTTTGAACAACCTTACTCGTTACCCATGGTCAAAGTGACTGAACTACTCTCTAATTCCATTATTAAGTCAGACCTTGCACACCAGTCAACACGGGCCTTAATGGAACATTTATTAACAAGCTCTAGCCCAGCTGAAATGACACTTATAAAAGCTGTAGAGTTTGGTATCAATACTACTGGAGCTTTCTCTATTGCAATGGTCGTTCCTAAGCGCCTTCAAAAAGGCGACCTCAGCCACTGTCAATTTTTGTTAAATAAATTTTTATCCGATCATCAAAGTGAATTTCCATTATTAGAATATCATCAAGGTTGGTTATTATCACTTCCGTCACAGCTAGAACAGCAAGAACAAAGCCTCACGAAATGGAAGGCACTATACAAAATACTTAATCAACAAGGGGTTAGTTGTAACATTGGTGTTAGCGAGGGTCAGGGATTACAGCAATTACGCAGAGCAGCACTACAAGCAATACAGACAGCAGACTTTGCACTCTACCAGGAAACTAATCATGTATTCCATTACCAAGATCTAGGTATTCTTCAATTATTTTCTGGGATAGAAGACTATGCGCAATTAAACCTTTTTTGCCAAAACAACTTAGGGGATCTCTATAACCGTTTTGATAAACAATCAGACCTCTTAAAAAATACACTAAGCTGTTATTTTAAAAACCTTGGATCAGCAAGACAAACCGCGGCCGCCCTCAAAATTCATCGCAACACATTAACTCACCGTTTAAAACGCATTGAAATACTGACAGGCAACAACCTTAGTGATGTACAACAACGCCTATGCTTACAAAACGCATTAGCAATGGAAAGGTTAATTTTAACCAAGCCTATTTAAGTAGAATTAAAAATAGTAATTAGGAAAATATATGAAAATAGTTAATGCTCGCTTACGTGGAAAATCAGAACTGTTCACCCTTAGCTGCGAAAAAGGTAAATTCAAAAAAATTGTCCAACAAGCAGACACGGTAACAGATACACAAGCAGATATTGACGCTAAAGGTAACTTGTTATGTGCCCCCTTTGTTGAACCTCATATCCACTTAGATGCAGTATTAACTGCAGGCCAGCCGAATTGGAATATGAGTGGTACGTTATTTGAAGGAATTGAACGTTGGAGTGAACGTAAATCGATGTTGAGTCACGAAGATGTTCAAAAGCGCGTATTAAAATCCGTAGAATTATTACTCGCTAATGGCGTGCAATATATCCGAACTCATGTCGATGTCACAGATCCAGATTTAGTGGCTTTGAAAGCGATTCATGATTTACGAGAAAAATTATCACCTTACCTTGAACTACAAATTGTTGCTTTTCCACAAGAAGGCATAATGTCTTTCCCAAATGGCAAAGTATTAATGGAAAAGTCTTTGCAATACGTTGATGTTATTGGTGGTATTCCTCATTTTGAATACACACGAGAATACGGTGTAGAGTCTATGAAATGGGTTATCGAACTGGCACAAAAACACAACAAACTAGTCGATGTACACTGCGATGAAATTGATGATGGTGCATCACGATTTTTAGAAGTATTAGCTACAGAAGCTTTAGAGAAAGGCATTGGTTCAAGAGTTACTGCAAGCCATACTACAGCAATGCACTCTTATAATAATGCTTACTGTAGCAAGCTATTCCGTTTACTTAAAAAATCTAAAATCAACTTTGTATCTTGCCCTACGGAAAGCCTGCACCTTAATGGTAGATTTGACTCTTATCCGAAAATTCGAGGTATTACACGTGTAAAAGAAATTCGTGATGCTGGTATGAATATTTGTTTCGCCGAAGATTCTATACAAGATCCTTGGTACACATTAGGTAACGGTAAACTTTTACGGGTATTAGACTCAGGTATTCATGCGTGCCATATGATGGGTTACGAAGACTTATCAACAGCCTTAGACCTTATTACCGATAATGGAGCTAAAACACTTAATGTCACCGATCGCTATGGTATTGAAACAGATAAGCCAGCTAACTTTATCATTCTTGAAGGTTACGATGACGCTAATGTAATACAACGCCAAGGTGAGGTGTTATGGTCGATTCGAGAAGGTAAGGTATTAACTTGCCGCCAACCAAGTGTCCTTACCCAACAAGTAAAATTAGGCCTTTAAGTTTATTTCTGGAGTATGCATTAATCAACATGCTCCAATACCCTATCCTTGTTATATTCGATAAAACATAATTTCAAGCACTTAAGTAACCGGTTACATTGAAAATACTTATACTGTATTATTTCCTTTCCGGCATAAATAATGCCTATTTTTATTTGATGAAGTAGGACGGTAAATGAGTACGATTCTAGATGTATGTAAGCTCGCAGGTGTATCAAAAGCAACTGTTTCTCGCGTTGTAAATGGCACAGGACAAGTTAAAGAATCAACTCGAGAAAAAGTGTTTTCAGCAATGCAATCTTTAGGTTATAGACCAAACCGATTAGCACAAGCTCTAGCAACCAATAAAACCCATACCATTGGCTTAGTGGTCTCTGATTTTGATGGCATTCATTTCGGGTCATTACTCAAACAAGCCGCAGCCAGTGCTGAATTTGCTAAAAAGCAATTGATTGTTACCGATGGCCATAACGATCCTAATTATGAATATGAGATGATCATGCAATTAGAAGCGCAGTGCGATGCAGTAATACTTTATAGTCGCACCTTAACAGATGATCATATTCAGCGTTTACATCAACAATTAACCATTCCTATTGTTGTTATTAATCGAGACTTACCTGAGCAACTTTTCCATTCTGTTTCCTTTCAACAGGAAGATGCAGTTAAATTAATGATGGGGCATCTATTGGATAATGGACATCGTCAAATAGCTTGTATTACAGGTCATATGATGAACCCAACCGGCGTAGCTCGGCTTAATGGGTACAAACACTCTTTAGCAGAACTCGGTGTCGAGTTTAATGAAAAATTAGTAAGAAATGGTGATTACCATATGAAAAGTGGTTATCAAGCCTGTAAAGAGCTCATTCATGATGGTATTTCGTTTACGGCAATCATTGCTTTTAATGACTGTATGGCACTAGGTGCATTAAGAGCTCTGACTGAAGTAGGCATAAAAGTGCCAGAGCAAATATCTATTATTGGTATAGACGATGATCCTGTATCAGAGTTTTTCACCCCAAGATTGACGACAGTAAAATTACCTATCGCAGATATGACCAAACAAGCCGTAGAGTTAGCCATTACCCTGTGTGATGAAACTAAAGCAACGCATTCTTACCAATATAAGGGGCAGCTCATTGAAAGAGAATCGGTCATGCCTGTTAAGTAGATTTCAATAAATAAAAAAGCCTACTATCTTCACTGATAATAGGCTTAAGAACATAAAAGTCGCTGTTTAAATATCTTCTCCACGATGAGCAATCACACTTTTATACCAATAAAATGACGCTTTTTTCTCGCGTTTTAAATCGTTTTTATGATCCACATAAATAAAGCCATATTGTTTTTTATAGCCGTTTAACCAACTTAATAAATCAATAGCAGACCACGCATAATAACCTTTAATGTGTATGCCACGGCTTATTGCCGTTTTCACTGCGCTTAAGTGCTCTTCAATGTAACGGATACGTGGAATATCGCAGACTGCGCCTTCAATAATTGGATCTTCATCACCCAAACCATTTTCAGTAATGTACAATTTTATATCACCATACAGTGTTTTAATCATTGCTAAACCATCGATAAAACCTTCAGATGAGATTTCCCAATTCCATTTTGTATATTTTTTATCAGCCATTTTTACAGAGCGATAAACACCATCATAACTAGGGTTGCCCGGTGATCCTGTTGAGTTTTCACGTGTCATAACATGGTCTTTAACTTCACCTTGAATCTTTTCAATGCGCATTGGCTGATAGTAATTTAGGCCCATAAAGTCATTAAGAGGTGCTGCTTCGGCTATCACTGCTAATTCGACTTCCGTCCAATCAGGTAGGTTACCTTCTGTGGTTAATTGGTTCACAACATATTCAGGATACTTACCTAGTAAAATCGGATCATAGAACCAGTTTAAATTAAATTGGTTAGCATGCTCAGTAGCAGCGATATTTTCCTCACTGTCGTCCACACTAAAAGCAGGGCTGAACACATGGCTTAAACCAATCTCTCCATGCTGATTTAGCTTTTTATATTCAATCACGGTTTTTGCGTGGGTATAAAAGACGTTATGAATGGCTTGAAAGTACTTTTTAGGATCATTGTGAATACCCGGAGGATGCGCTCCCGCTAAATACCCTAAATTACAAAATACAAAGGTTTCATTAAAAGTGATAAAGTTTTTAACACGGTCACCAAACGCTTCGAAACAAATTTGAGCAAATTTAAGATAAGCTTCGCCAGTTTCTCTGTTTAACCATGCACCTTTTTTCTCTAGAGGTAAGGGTAAATCCCAGTGGTAAAGCGTCACAAAAGGCACAATGCCATATTTTAAACATTCATCAATAATATTATTATAAAAATCAATTCCTTTTTGATTAACTTCACCAGTACCTGTTGGTAAAATTCGCGCCCAAGAGATAGAAAAACGGTACGACTCTACCCCCATTTCAGCCATTAAAGCGATATCTTCTTGGTAGCGGTTATAATGGTCAATAGCTACGTCACCATTCGTGCCTTCAAAGGTTTTCCCTGGTATTTTGGTAAATTCATCCCAATTAGTTGGACCTTTACCATCTTGATCCCATGCCCCTTCAATTTGATAAGAAGCAGTGGCAGCGCCAAATAAAAAATCATGTGCAAACTTCATAATAGATTCCTAGTGATACCAATCACAACCAGCTATTACACTACTTTATTGCTTAAAAACTTACTTAACATAAAGTAGATGTAACAAACTGACTGCTATTGGTATTAAATATTCAGTAAACAGTGAGAAACAATGCAGTTATAAACGCTCACCGTGTCGATTAATCTGCATGACTTACTTATAAGCCATTCTTTTCAATCAATGATTGATACCAATAAAAGCTTTTTTTCTTGCTACGCTTTAAGGCTTTAAGATCAAACTCTTCGCGGTCAACATGAATAAAACCGTAACGTTTTGAACAACCTTGATGCGTACTGATTAAATCAATTGCTGACCAAGGGCTATAACCAAAGACTTCAACACCATCACTAATCGCTAACTGCACTTGCTCAATATGTTGCTGTAAATAGGTAATACGATAATCGTCATTGATCTCACCGCTTGCTTCTACTTTATCGAAAGCCCCTAAACCATTTTCAGTAATGATTAATGGCAATGCGTAACGTTCATAAATTTCACGCATGGTGGTACGAAAGCCCACTGGATCAATTTCCCATCCAAATTCATTTTTCGCTAGATGTTTATTTTCAACGCCTTTATATGCTCCAATCTCTCCAATAGTGATTTGTTGATCACCCGTAGAATTGATATCACTTTCATCACCTGCGCTTTTTGCAACGGTTTGCGAGTTGTAATAATTAAAAGCAATAAAGTCAGGTTTTGCCTTAGCCAGTATTTCCATATCACCAGATGCAATAGTTGGTGTCGCACCTCGATCTTCTAGAAAGCGCCATGCCGTTGAGTTATAACGACCATAAACAGCCATATCCAAATACAACCAATTACGTAAAGCAGAAAAAGTATTCGCTGCTAATATATCTTCAGGCTTACATGAAGCAGGATAGATAACTGAGATATTAGGCGCTGGACCAATTTTGGCTTGTGGCAATAATTGATGACAAAGCGACATAGCTTTTGCCTGAGCCACCAGCATATGATGGTTTTGTTGATACAGGTCTTTCATCGGATTACTCGCATCAACATGCTTAGTACCTAATGCATCGCCATGCAAAATCATCATGTTTTGTTCGTTAATTGTTAGCCAGTATTTAACACGGTCTCCAAAGGCTTCAAACAAAGTTCTACTGTAAGTTGCAAACGCTTCCACTGTCGTTCGATTCGACCATCCCCCTTTTTCTTGCAGTGCATAAGGCAAATCAAAATGATACATAGTGGCAATAGGCTCAATGCCATTCGCAATTAATTCATCAATTAAATTATTATAAAAATCAATACCTTTTGAGTTTACTTCACCTTCGCCGCTCGGAAATATTCTTGTCCAAGCGATAGAAAACCGATACGCTTTCAAGCCCAACTCTGCGAATAAAGCGATATCTTCTTTATAACGATGGTAATGATCACTGGCGACTTTGAAATCTGTCGTGCCCTCCACAACTCTACCCATATCGATCACAGATGGACCTTTGCCATCTTCGTCCCATGCGCCTTCAACCTGATATGCTGAAGTAGAACCACCCCAGAAAAAATCATTTGGAAAACCGTTAAGATGTTTACTTTGCATGTTCACTCCTCATCATTTAATACTTAACTCTTAATAAATAACTATGCTGTAACCAACGACGTAGACAATCATGTTAGTTTGCGATGAATATCTATAATTTCTTCAATTAATTCACGCGCTAACATCGCCGTCATAATATGGTCCTGTGCATGCACCATGATCAAATTCATTGGTACTTTGCCTTCGCCTTCATCTAAACCGATTAACTCTGTTTGCACTTTATGTGCACGCTTTGATGCCTCTGTAGACTGCGAAAGTAAACTATCAACTTCGTGCCATTCGCCCTTCTTTGCTGACACTAAAGCCTGCATTGCTAAACTTTTTGACTCACCAGCATTGATGATTAACTCCATTACCGTCATTTCTAAATCCATCATAAAACCCCGCGACTTACTAGGGAGCTACAGCAAGTAGCTCCTGACCAATGTAAAATTGAAAATATACGATTAACGCTTATGTGTTTCTTTGACTTTCTGTTGTTTCTTCAGCAATAAGCTGTTTCTCGTAAATTTTGAAGAATGGGTAGTAAAGCACCATATTGATACCGATAAGAATGAACACTAAGATGGCATTATTGATCTGCCAACCAGCTCCCCATGCAGCACCAATTGGCGCAGGTGCAGTCCAAGGTACTAATGAAATAGTTTTACCAATTAAATCCCAACTTGCCGCGCAATAAGCGATAGTCGCATTCACCATAGGGATACAAACAAAGGGAATAAACATAGTTGGATTCATAACAAATGGCGTACCAAATATAATCGGTTCATTAATGTTAAATATGGAAGGTACTAAGCTTAATTTACCAATCGCTTTTAGGTGAGCTGATTTACTACGTAAATACATCAAGACCAAAGCAAATGTTGCACCAGAGCCACCTAAGGTCACAAAGAAAGACCAGAATGATTCAATAAAAATATGTGGTAACTCCATACCAGCCGCTAATGCTTCTTGATTTGCACCTAAGTTAGAAAGGAAGAACGGAGCCATAATACCACCAACAATCGCTGCACCATGAATACCAGCGAACCAAAGAACATGTGCGACTAATACCGCTAATAAAATAGCTGGAAGCGTGTCAGATGCTGATATTAAAGGTTGGAACACAGCCATGATTGCGCCAGGGATAATTAAATTAAATTCATGCTGTACTAATAAGTTAATTGGATAAATGGTCAAAATAATAATTAACGCAGGAATTAATAAATTAAATGATTCACGAATCTTATCTGGCACTTGCTCTGGCATTTTAAAGCCAATGTTTTTTCGGTTAAGAAAATAAGCTAACTCTGTGACTAAAATAGAGATGATAATCGCTGTAAATATCCCAGTACCTCCCAAATATGAGGCTGGCAGTCCCCCCTCTTCCATTGGTGCAGAAATTAATAAAAACGTCATTAACGCTAACATACTTATAGATAAACCATCGAGTTTATAAGTTTTTGCTAAGTTGTAAGCGATACAAGTACAGATATAACAGGACATAATGCCCATCGTCATATGGAAAGGTGTCATGATCTCACCAAAGTACTGCTTAGATAACCCTAGCCACCATTGACCAAAACCAAAAGTGGTTTCAGGTGAAAATGGTGGGAAAGCAAATACGAGGAGAAATGAACCTACAATCATAAAAGGCATTGCGCCAATAAATCCATCACGAATAGCACAAATATGCCTTTGCGCAGCGAACTTACCTGCAATCGGCGTCAACGTATTTTCTAAAAACTCAAAAAATTTACTAGACATACTGCGACCCTCTTTAATTAATCAGCGCCAACGCATCAGCTAATATTTTCTCGCCTTTCATCATTCCGTAATCCATTTGATTAATGACCGTAATAGGCTTGCCTACTTGATCAGCCTTAACCTTAAAATCATTCAATTTATATTTGATTTGAGGGCCCAATAAAAAACAGTCATATTCTGCTAAATGTGAATCAAACTCTTCTAAACCAACAGCATCAATTTGTACCTCAATACCTTTATTAGAAGCAGATTCACGCATTTTTTTAACCACCATACTGGTCGACATACCAGCGGCACAGCAAAGTAGAATCTTAGTCATAATATTTCCCTTTTATTGCATTGATAATTTAAAATCCAACAGATCTTGTATTCGAATTTAATGTAACGCATAAATGTAACCGGTTACAGAAAGCGGTTACATTTATGTGATTTAACTCATTTTCCTATCAATAATTAGGCTATTTATTTTTATTTATAATTTTTTTGAAGATGGATCACAGATAAAAAATGAAAACAGAATTGAAAATAAAATGACTATATGAGGATACTGATCTTGGTATTTCTGCAGGTGATCATATTAATACTAACGTTAATAATCAGTTATCTGATGCTCTAGAGTTTAGTTGGGCTAGTAACTTTGTAACAACACACTTAACTAAAACGAATGACGATCTCTTAGACAAGCTTGGTTATGGTGTTCACGATCTTTACCTTCAATACTTGCCACTAAATGATGATGCGTTAAAACTCACCCTCTCTGTTAGTAACTTATTTGATAAAGAACACCGAGTTCAATCTACCTTTGGTGAAACCATATACGGTGATGCGGGCAATATGTCACCAGGTCGTGACTTTAGAATTATTCTAGTTTGGGTACTATAAGTTAAAATGACAAAGCCTCATAATATGAGACTTTGTTCAATGTTTGCATACAAGTATTACCCATTAATAGCAGATGAATAACGCCCGTGATTGTAAAATTAAGCAGTTAACAAATTCATTTCATTAACTGTAAAGCTATCAATTTTACCTTCAGCAGCTTGCACATAAGCAGTAAAATGATCAGCAGTACCATGTTTTTTCCATAACGCACGGTTTTGCCATTTTTCAAACATGATAAAATGGTTAGGGTTTTCTTTATCTTGATGAAGATCGTAATTAATACACCCCGTTTCCGTTTTTGTTATTTCAACTAATGTTAATAGTTCAGATCTAACAAATTCTAGGTGCTCAGGCTTTACAACGATATTGGCAATAATAGTTAATGCAGGCATGTTATGTTCCTAATAAAAGATGAATAAGTCATTTAATCAGGTCATAGTAATAGTCAACAAATGAAAGATAAACACGCTCTTCAATGAAATACTATCAAGAAAAAATAGATAATAATCCCACTGAAATATACTTATAATGCCGCAAAATACAGTCGCTCTTTAAGAGATAACATCACTGTAAAAATACCAATCTAAGCCAATAAATTGGTATTTTTCTATGAACAACTTATTAAAGGCTTCTTAACTTCCCAACATTTAAAAGATTTAATGGATCGTTCTTGCGCTTACTGTCTAAAATAGAATGACTGAAACAACCTTTATGCTTACCGTCTTCAAGTGTGTAAACATGTGGATCATTAATGCTCACTCCAAACTTTGTATGTATATCAACGATGTTTTGTAGTTGCTCTGCACTCTGAAAATGAATCAGTGGTAATCCCACAATCGCTAATTCACTATCAGCCATTCTAATCACCTCAAGATGCACTTGAGCTTGAGAGTTACTTGCCTCATCAATTTGAGTTAATTGTTCAACAACATTATCGACATCATAATTAGTTTGAAGATAAGTAAGCGCTTTATTATTTTTTAATGCGTGTAAAGTTGAATGATTCCAGCAGCATTCCATCAATGTAGACTTACTTTGTAACGCTTCTTGAAAGGTTTGGCTCCATTCAATCTTACCCTGCGCATTTTCCATTAATTTCAGCATAGGCCGTTTTGCATTAGATGCAATCACCGCTATTACAACATAATCCGATGCAGCTAACTCTTTTGGTGTTTGCTCAAAATGGCTAGCACTGTAAGCATCAAAAACCGCGATATTGCGTTTATCTATACCAGTACTGTTAGCAACTTGTTTAGAGAATTGAATGGCATCATCAAGCTGTTTAAAGGAAAGTAAATACTCATCCCATACTCTAGCGGGTGCTAATGCTAATTCAATATCTAAAATGATACCATTCGTCCCATAGGTATGATGGAAACTCGTTAACTCATCACCACCAACCTCAAAAATGTCAGGTGTTTCAGAAATGGTCATCACTCTGACAGATAAAATAGTTCCTTCAGCAGCAACCGGCCCATAGTTTATTGAACCAACGCCTCCAAAGCCGCCAGAGAATAACCCACCTATCGACGCCATTTTATAGGTAGAAGGCATACAACGAAGTTCCCAGCCTTGCTCTCTTGCAGCGTCTTCGAGAGCCCCTAACTTAATACCAGATTGCACAGAGACAATACCATCATCCGGAGATAACCAATTTATCTGGTTATAATGAGAAGTATCAATTGTCACTCCACCCTGTAAAGGTACTGACTGACCATAATTACCTGTTCCACCGCCTCTTACCGTCATGGGTAATTTCAGTGCAGCACATTGAGCAACAACCTCTTTTAATTCCTTCTCATTTTTAGGACGAACCACTATATCGGCTTTTTTGGTGTTTAATTGCGCAAATAAAATAGGGCTAAACCAATGAAAATCCTTTGATAGTCGCTTTACTTGAATGGGGGACGTTACCCAATCCAATAAAGGCAACCTTGTTTGTAATGTCTGTATTGCTTCACTAACTGCCATAACTTGTTCCTTATTACTGATTAAATTTTCGCTACACTTCGCTTTCATGCCAATGCCCTATCACTAGCTTAGATATCATGGACATTGCAGCAAACAACACCACTCCCGTTAGAGATATCAAGGTAAGAGCAGCAAACATACGAGGAATGTTCAACTGATAACCTGACTGCAGAATTTGATACGCCAAGCCAGTATTTGCACCACCAGTACCTGCCACAAATTCTGCGACAACCGCACCAACTAATGACAAACCACTGGCAATTTGCAGTGCCGCAAAGAAATAGGGCATCGCAGAAGGTACGCGTAAGCGAAATAGAATTTGTAAACGACTGGCACGACGTAGTTTAAAATAAGCTAATAAATTAGGAGAAACACTGCGTAAACCAAGCGTGGTATTGGAGATAATCGGAAATATTGCCACTAATGTAGAACACACGACTAAGGCTAACGTAGTATTTTGAATCCAAATAATAATCAAAGGTGCAATGGCGACAATAGGCGTCACTTGTAATAGTACGGCGTATGGAAATAGAGCCGTTTCAATGGCTCTATTTTGTACAAACACAAAGGCAACACTCACTCCTACAACAATCGCTAATAAAAAAGATAATAAAGTTACTTTTAACGTATAAAGTAGCGCAGGTCCTAATAACCCCCAATCAGCATATAACGTCTTAGCCGTCACAAAAGGAGACGGAAAGATATACTCAGGTATGTCTGCGGTCACCACGATAAATTGCCAAGTAAAAATAATCAGCATCGCAATCAAACTAGGAATAATGATCTTTTTGTACCTTGGATTAGCTAGCAAAGGCTGTTTTTCTGTTTTAGCATTCATGAGGTTGCCTCTTCAATGGATGCATTCTCTAAATACTGATGTAATTCCATCGCATATTGAGAAAACTTAGGCTGTAAACGGAACTGTTGAGTACGAGGAAAAGGTTCATCAATTTCAATATTTGCAATCACCCTGCCAGGGCGGGCAGCCATTACTATTACTCTTTGAGATAGGAACACTGCTTCATGAATTGAATGCGTTACAAAAATCACGGTTAGACCATTTTCCTGCCAAAGCCTTAATAGATCACTATCTAACTTAAAGCGAGTTATCTCATCTAGTGCCCCAAAGGGTTCATCCATCAGTAACAAGTCAGGTTTAATCACTAACCCTCGCGCAATGGAAACGCGCATTTGCATACCACCTGATAATTCTTTAGGTAATGAGTCGGCAAACTTTTCAAGCCCTACTAGCTTTAACGCTTGGTCTACTCGTTGCTCTGCTTCTTGCCCTTTAACTCCTTCTAACTCCAAGGCTAAGCTGATGTTTTTACGCACTGAGTGCCATACCATTAAAGAAGCTTCTTGAAATACGAAGGATAAAGTTCGGTCACTCTCATGCAATTTATCGATAGGTTTACGCCATAACAGTAAGCGCCCATCAGAAGGAGACTCCAATCCAGCGACCATTTTTAACAATGTACTTTTACCGCAGCCAGATGGGCCAAGTAAGGTGACAAATTCACCTTGCTTAATTTTCAAATCAACAGGTAACAAAGCTTGTGTACCGTTCGGATAGGTTTTCTCTGTTGAGAGTAACTCCACTGCAGCGGGTAAATTAGAAGATGATATTGGTTCACTATCATCACTCTTTATATTGATTTGACTCATAACACCACCTTCACAGCGTCGATAAACTGCGTCGTAAAGATACTCTCTAAACTAACTTCCGATGCTTTAAATAAACCATTATCAACACCCATTTGCCATGTTTTACGCATTCTATCTTCAGTAATAATACCAATACCCTTAGCCTTAGCATCACCGCCGGTAACGATCTCAGAGCGGTTTAACTCCTTCAACGAGTAACTAAGTTGCTCAGCACTCATATTAGGATTATTTTTAACAATTAATTTGTTACCTTCAGTTGGATCCGTTAGATATTGTTTCCAGCCTTCCATAGTTGCTGATAAGAATGCAGTAATTTGCTCACCATTGTTGGTAATGGCATCTGTACGACAAGCAATCGAGTTACCATAAGGAGGAAAGCCATCTTTACCAATCATAAACACTTTATGATCAGCGCCCGCCTGTTTCATTGCAAAGGGTTCAGAGGTTAAAAATCCTTGCTGTGCAATCTTATTATCCAGTACAAAAGGTTGAATGTTGAAGGTGTAAGGACGTGTCATGGCATCAGTAAAACCATATTGTTTTTTTGCCCAAGGCCACCAGCTTGAATAAGCACTACTCGATATCAATATAGTATTGTCTTTTAAATCAGATAATTTATTAATATTGCTATGGGTAATGATCACAGTAGGATCAAATTGGAAACTAGTCGCTACTATTTTAATCGGCACACCTTTTTTAACTGCGTTGATCGCCCCGATATCATCCACTAAGGCACACTGAGCTCGCCCTGCGGCCAATAACTGCACGGTATTAACCTGTGGTCCGCCCATTTTGATGCTGACATCTAATCCATTATCTTTATATAAATCAGCTCCTAATGCTTGATAGAAACCACCATGTTCGGCCTGTGCGTACCAATTGGTGACAAAGTTAAATGGAGTTTGCTCGGCCATTGCACTGGTTGATAAAGCCATTGACGCCGCTAATGCAGTTAGTCCAATAACACGAGTACGTACTGACTGTTGTTTACTTTGGTTCATATCGTTCCCTCTTTATTAACTAAAATAGTGTTTAAGTAATTTTTGAATAGCCGGTTCTCAATGAAAGCTATTTTTGACTATGGACGTAACCATTAAATTGGCTTTTACCCCAAGATTGATACTCTCGTTTTACCCATTGTGCATGATGAATTTCGCTTATAGCTGTAGCCCACTGAGTAGCAAGATCACTTAATAACTGTTCTCCTTGCTCTAAAGTTGCAGCACTAGGGTCACCAATAACACCAGATGGCCCAAAGTCGATACTTGCCCAAGCAGCCGCAGGGCGACCATTCGTTAATGTTGGGCAAGGAAAAGGCTCTGGGTAATGTGCTTCACTGCGTTCCATATGCACTGAATCAGGTAACAAGGCCATCATGATCGCTGTTTCACCATGTCCAGCATGCATTGATAATTGCTTTTCTTTCTCAGATATAAAGTCATCGTTATGCGGTAAGCTCCAAACATCACGAGCAATCACCATAAAGTCACCATGGCGCAGACGTAATTCACGTGCAGCCATCTCTAATGGTTGCGGTTGACCACCATGTGCATTCACCATCAACAATTTTCTAAACCCTGAACGATAAAGTGATTCACCGAGCTCTTGAACCGTATGTAATAACAACTCTCCAGTAAGCGTTAAGGTGCCAGGGAAGTGCAAATGTTCATCGGACTTGCCGTAAGTGATCGTGGGGATGCCATAAGCAGGAATATCTTGCGGTAATAACGCTAAAGCATGACCAACAACACCCGCTGAGACCGTTGCATCAACAGAGCAAGGAAGGTGAGGACCATGTTGTTCTATTGCCCCAACTGGCAATACGATAACGACATTTTCTTTATCTTCCATCTGATCAATTTCAGGCCAAGTCAAATAAGGAAGAAAACGTTCTGGTGGCGTATAAGCATGTAACATAATAATCTCTCTATAATGATGTTAAAGGTAAGTAAGCAGTTGCTTCCACTTCAATTAAAATATCCTCACTAGGCAGCATCGCACTAACTTCAACGATCGTTGAAATAGGTGGTTCGTCCGGGAAAAATTGATCTCTCACTTGACTAAAAAGTGGGAAATGATCTAAGTTTTTAAAGTATTGAACGAGCTTAAATACATCACTCATTTTTCCACCTTGTTGCTCAATATGCTGCCGAATACTATTCAGCACATACCAACTCTGAGACAAAATAGCTTGTTGCTTAAAGTCAGCAGAAAACTGGCCAGTTCGACCGATCGCATCAGCAACCTCAGCGGGAATATCATCAAAACCTTGTACAATGATTTTTTTCTTAGGGTTTACAGCGATCACACCAGAGAAGAAAATAAAATCCCCCACTCGCTTCGTCGCAGCGTAACGCGCTAATGGTGCACCTTGACCTGCATTTTTTTGATTTGTGTTTGGTTTCATGAGATCCCCTTTTGATCGTTAAACAGAGAAGTAGTCACTTGCTTACTCGCTTTAATAATGCCGCCATCTCGAATAAGTAAACGCATTTCACCACTTGGCCAACTCCAAACATCTTTGCTATCAAACACAATGAAGTCAGCTCTTTTACCTATTAAATTAAAGGTTGGAAGATCGCTGGATAAGTAGTTGGCATCACAAATAGATTGCGACCATCTATCAAAAACATGACTTAATTGCGCCCCATATGTTGCTAACCGTAACGCTTCAACTGGGTCATACTCGCCAAAGCTACAAAAGGCATCTTGCACATTGTCCGTTGCAATCATGGTTGGAATACCGCGGGTTTTCGCTTCCTTAAGAAGCGTTAAACCAAGTAACTTAGGCGTACGTTCAACCTCGGCATCTTGTAATAATAAATTGGTCGTTGGTAAGGAGATTAAGGTAATAGGTTGTTTGCTAAGACGATCCAATAATGAAGTTGCTAATGCCTCTTCACATGAGCTTAATGCGCAGACATGTCCGCACACAATACGCCCACTAAAAGGAACTGTTTCTAAACAATCTAACAAACACATAAGCCCTTGAGGCTGTTCGGCAAGCTCTTCATCAATGTGTAAGTCTAGATCTATGTTTAACTGCGCAGCTCGTTTAATTAAATATTCAAACGCATCGGCATTGAAGTTAACACTGTGTATAAAGCATCCCATTATCCCAAGATCTGTGGATATCACTTTTTGAAGTATGCTGTCAGTAAATGTTTTATCAGCAAGAAGTGTTAAAGGGACAAGTGCTACCTGTTCAAGATGAATTTTATGCTGCCAACTTTTAGCCAACGCTTGTAACACATTCCAAGCCGCTGGCGTTTGCTCGCTATCCCAATCAATATGTGTACGTATATGTGCGACACCATTTGAATAAGCTTGCTGTAAAGCCTTTTCTGCACGCAGCCAAAGGTCATTATGACTCCACTTAGATTTATCTTGGTGCATTGCTTCAATAGCACCTAACAATCCAGGCGTAACATTACCAATACGCTCACGTGTAAATGTTTTATCAAGATGTGCATGAGCTTCAACTAAACTCGGCAAGCATAAAGCTCCATCGATATCGATAAAATCAATCACATCACTCGGTAGTATTGGCGTTAATTTAGAAACAACTCCTGCACTCACTTCAACATGAGCTAGCTGCGGTAATCCATTTAACAATGGCCAATCTGTTGGTAATAGCCATTCAGGTAAACGTAAATTAGTTAACCATTGAGACACAGGTGTTGGTATAGAAGGACGCATAATTATAGCTCCAAGGTTAGGCTTTGAGAGTTGCAACCACCACAGCATAAGGCGATATACTCATCTCGTTCGGTATCTTCTAAGCATTGATCTCGATGAATAGGCTCCCCATCACTCCACGCTACTAAGCAACTTCCACAAATACCCTGCTCACATACGGTATCTACTTTTATTCCAGCTTTATGCAATGCTTCAACCATGCTTTCTCCCGTAGCAACAGAAATACGCTGTTCACTTTGACGTAGATATAATTCAAAACTATCGCTATTCGCAGACACACCTGTAGCTGTAAATCGTTCTTCATGCCATTGTTCGGTTGGTAGTGGTTCACTAGTTGAAGCAAGGCATTGTTCTTTTACGAGCTCCAGAAAACCATTTGGACCACAACAATACACATGAACCTGTTTTGGTAAATTAACTAGCAAGTCAGCAAAATGAAAACTAGCCCGGCCAGCTAACCAGAGTTGTGTAGACCAGGATCGAGATGATAACTGTGAAGAAAAAGGCAACCCTGCTAACCCACTAGCACAAGCGATAAATGTAAAATCTTTATGTTCAGCGGTTAATGTATGCGCCATCGCGATCATCGGTGTTAAACCGATACCCGCGCCAATCAATAGGTGATGTTCCGCTGTATCTGATAGAGAAAAGTAATTCTTCGGTGTACTAATGGAGAATACACCACCAACCTTAGCTACTTGATGAAATGCTTTTGAACCTCCACGTCCCAGCTCTTCTCTTTTAACAGCAATATCGTAATAGGTATGCGCATCGCTAGGGTCGCTACATAAGGAATAAGCTCGAGTGAAGTCATCATTAATATCAACTTCGATATGAGCACCTGCAGAGAAAGCAGGTAAAGACTCTTTATTCAGAGACTCAAAACGATAGCGACATATTGTTTCTGTTAACACTTCAATTTCTGAAATGCGAACTTGTATCTTTTTATCTTCAATCATACACCAACCAATTAATTTGTCCGATTGGACAAATTAATTGCATGTTTGATGCCAACAATTGAATAACACTGTATTAACAATAAAAAGACGAAAAGATAAACAGACAAACATAGGTAAGACTTGGCTTAACAAACAAGCCAATTAAGTAGGGATTTTAATTTATGAAAATAATGTTATTGAGGTGTTAAACCACAACCTAATAAAATAAGATCATTGAGCTCTTGTCGTACTTTTTCCTGCAAGGTAGGATCGTCTAAAGATCCTTCTAAAATGACTTCAGCTTGTAGCGCATAATCAGCGTAGTACTGGGTTAAAGCCCATATATTCATCATTAATAAACGACCATCTAAAGAACGAATTTTTCCTTCTTCTATCCACTCATTAATGACTTCTATATTACTCGACATACGGAGCATTGCATCAGGCCAAAATGTCGATAAGCTTTTACCGCCACTAATGACTTCCACGGTAAAAATACGAGATAATTCTTTATGCTCAAGTGCAAAACTGAGTTTCAAATCTATGTAATGAGAAATGATTTCAGCAGGTGTTGAAGTTTTTTGGGTATCAAACTCAAATAGATCTCCCCATGCTTCAAATAAAGTTCCTAGCACTCGTTGATAAAGCGCTTCTTTACTGCCTATATAATAATGTAATTGTGACTTGGCAAGTCCCGCACGGCGGGCAATAGCTTGAGTTGATGCTCCAATATACCCATGTTGACTAAACTCAGTTATCGCCGCATTAAGGATATTTTTATTTATCTCAATGCGGTTGATTTTGCTCTGCATAATGACTCTCTCAATAAAAAAACATGCACTTAATAAGTGCGTAACAAATAAATTTTGCACCATAACGAAACAATAATAATATCGTTATTTATATATACCCATACTACCTCAAGATGCTTTGTCAGGCGCAAGCTCGGATATCAGAGCAAGACGCATCATGAGGTAATGGTTATTTCCTTTTCGATTGATGCAACACAGCGCTGATTTCCGAGCTTACGCCTCGAAGGGCAAGACAACTTACGACAATCTGCTTTGTTATAAAATTTCACTGTAGAACAGTAGACTTCAATTTTATGAAGCGCATCTTGAAGTACCATGGGTATAAGTTAATATATAAACATTAAACTAGGTATAAAAACAACAAAGCCTCGAAATGCGAGGCTTTGTTTACTATTTTAAAGACAAAACATTGATATTACTCAATATTTTGTACTTGCTCACGCATTTGTTCTATTAACACTTTACATTCAACAGCTGCAGCGGTGATGTCAGTATTAATTGCTTTAGAGCCTAATGTATTTGCCTCACGGTTGAACTCTTGCATCATAAAGTCTAAACGACGACCTATAGCGCCACCTTTTTTTAGTACGTTACGTGCTTCAGACACATGTGAATCTAAACGGTCTAATTCTTCGGCAACGTCGGATTTTTGCGCCAAAAGTACTAATTCTTGCTCTACTCGTGTGCCATCTAAATCAACTTTAGCATCTTCAAATTTCTTCAAAATACGTGCTTTCTGCCAAGCATGTACGGCTGGCATAAAGTCACGAACTTTCGCTGCTTGTTCGCTGATATTAGTTAAGCGTTGTTCGATAAATACACCTAGATTTGCACCTTCAGCTGCACGAGAGTCGATAAAGTCATTTAGCGTACTTTCAAAACCAGCCATAAGCTCTGCGCTGACCACATCAATATCCTGCTCTGGCGCTTGCATTACGCCTGGCCATTTTAAGATATCAACAGGATTGATTTGGCCTGTCCCCATTTGTTCAGCAACCCATTGTGCATTATGTATTAGTTGAGTTGCTAATTCTTGGTTCATATTCAGACATGTGCTGCTTGTTGAGTTAGCTTCAAAACGTAAACTACATTCAACTTTACCGCGCTCCAAGCGCTTACGAAATGTATCTTTTAATTTTGTTTCTAAACCACGAAATTGCTCAGGCAAACGAAAATATGTTTCAAGATAACGTTGGTTCACAGAGCGGATCTCCCAAACTGCTGTCCCCCAATCACCTTTTAATTGCTTGCGTGCAAATGCCGTCATACTGTAAATCATACTTTCCCCTCTCAATTTGAATCACGAGTATAACTGACTATTCCCCAAACATGCTACGCCGAGCTGCAATTTGCGATTGATTTTATATAACAAAATCATAATGCGTCATTTAATGTCATATTTTTTAATAGGGACTTAACTTCAATTAAGAAAATAGCAAATTAATCATACCGATTACATTAAATACGCTGTCTAAATTTTGCGCTGGAAAAACAGTTCCATTCAGACGTAAATAACTGTTCCTTTTACGAAATTTACAACAAAGAAATGGGCTATTTTAACAAGTAAAATTGATAAGCAATTTATTGTGATTGCTATTAAAATGTTGTTTAGGAATAAAGGTTACAGTGAATGAACTCATTCAAGTTCAGTAGATTAGGAGGTATTTTTATGTTGATGGTAAAAAGGAGGTATTAATAATGGCTAGGTAATAAACCTAACCATAAATTTTAAATATATAAAAACTAAGGAAGATTATATATTTTCTCTTAACTTTTAATATCGCGAGCTAATGTTTGACCTTCTTCAATCATCTTAGTAAAGGTGTCTAACAGCCCTTCTGTTTTTAAATTGATTGCTTGAGTCAACGGCTCAGGGAAACGTTTAATAATAATTTCAGGCGGCAGGTTAAGTGACCAAGCAAAACGAGTAAAAACGGAAAGGCGGATCAATACCGCTGCTTGTGAAGTGTTTTCATACTCTAACGGATCTAATTGCTGTTCAATGGCATCGACAAATACTGAAGAAAAGCTCCAATGCTTAGCTAAAGCAGCACCAACTTGTGTGTTATCAAACCCCAGCACTTCTCGTTCAGCATATAAGCGAGGTTGTCCAGCATCAATGGCAATTTTAATCAAACCACACTCAGCAGGTTTTATGGTTTGCAATAAAAGCTCACCAATATTATGCATCATGGCACAAGTAAAAGCAGTATCACTGTTTATACTTGTATGTTTTGCTAAATGCTTAGCAATACTCGCTGTAATAAAGGTCTCTTCCCAAAATTTGTCTTTATCGAAACTAGGTGTATCAGGAAATACATTTGATAAGGTAGCCGCTACGACAATACTTCTGACTTGATTAAAGCCTAGTCGAATAACAGCTTCTTCAATGGACTCGACCTCTTTGCCTCTTCGGTAAACTGCAGAGTTAGCCATACGGATCACCTTCGCGCTAATCGACTGATCTTTTGCTACTTTTGCTGCAATATCTTCCACACGGGTATCTTCGTCAGAAAAAGAATCCATCAATTCCAAAAGAATTAGCGGTAAAACGGGTAGCTTTTTAACATCTTTAAAAAGATCAGCAGTGAGTTCCATCAGTGTATTTTGCCTATTGAATAATTAATTCAACAAAATAGTAGTTAATCTAAATAAAATCAAACAAAAAACACCTAATTAGAGATATTTTTATAAAGAGTTATGATAAATCAAAACATAAATTAATCATCATAACTCTGGAGGCAATAATCTAACGATTAATAAGGCGATTATAGTCAAATAAACCATACTCAATAGGGTCTTGTTGTAAATAGAGGTCATGTAAATGGTCACTCACCTCCCAAAATTTAGGATTACTTCGACGTATGCCGTAGGTTTCCATCAGAGTTGCGAATTTTTCTTTATCATTCGCCTGTGAAAATAAACGAACAAAATCCTCTTCATCTGTGGCATTCACTTTAAAGATTAATCCAGGATAAGTACCTAAAAAACCTTTAAATATTTCTGAGTTGTCTTTAGCGGTCAGGCGATTAGCGGCTTCATTTAATAAGCTTGAAACATTCTCATGTTCATTATGACGCAATATTGTATAACCGCGGTCTTCTCCATTATTATCTTCCACGACTACGAATGAGACTTGCGGTAATGACAGCACCACTGAGTTATCTAAATTATTCAAACGTTTCAATATTATATCTTCCTGTGGTACCCGATACTGCTCGCTTTTAGCGCGTAACATTTCAGGATCGTAGACATAATGTTTAAGTTTGTTTAATAACTCTACTTTAGGAAAATCTGTCTTGAATTGAATACCAGAAGGGCGAGCATTCATTAGATTTTTATCATTGAGATATTCACTTAACTCTTTTGTTGCATCAATATACCAACTTGTTAATACAGGTTTTCTATATTCGTTAGGAATGAAAGAAATAAAGTTTGCTTCTGATTCGATACGTAAAAAGTCCATGTATAAGCGCGTGGTGAGCTGATGTCCAACATTGCCATATACATCAAAGCCAGCCACCAATAAATAATGGATTCGCTCCAGTATAGGATAATCAATTAACCAAGCTGTTTTTGGTTGTTTACCTAACGCTCCTTTTACCACAGTGGCACTGTCAATATGACGAAAAACGGTTAAAGCAGCGTTATCGTTACCAGACCATATGTTATCTAGAGTTAAGCCCTCAATATTATCCATTTCACGTTTAATAAAGTCACTCTTTGCTTTAACGTATTGCCTGTTACCTTTGGCGTAAGACAACCATTCTGTTAACGATAAATTATCACTACTCGACTCTGCAGGTAATCTCAAATTATTTGCTTGCTGATAAACAAACTGGTCAACGTCTTTATTACCGCTAGACTCTGGGTCAACAAAGAATACCCAGAATTTATCGTTGATTACATTCACCGCCACTTGGCCTCGACAAACAGGACCTTTGATAAACCCACCAATAGTGAAATATGCTTCCTGTAACATAAACTGATAACGCGAATAGGTAGGGATATCTTTAAATACCAAGAACGGATTAAAGTCACTGTAATCCGGTAATGAGTTAACCTTGAAATCGGCATCATAAAAAAGCTCATCCCAAAGCTTTTCACGTTGCTCGTTGAATACGTAAGGTAAATTAGTTTTGGCTAACGTAATCGCTCTGTCTAAGACTAAGCGATAATAAACACGCTCTACTTTAGGGTCATCATAAGGGCGACGTGTAGCAATCACTTTCACTGGTTGACCGGGCGGAGTAGAAGATCGTATCAAGTGGAAAAAACGCGGAGGTGCCTCAGTGCTAATAGGTAGAGCATCAAAGTAAATATGGCCGATAAATAAATGTTCATAAATATAACGCGCAACTAACTGCTCTTTACGCGAGTCGCCGTTGAGCTTTTGCTCCCAATGATCAACCAGTTTTACTGTTTCATCGGATAACGCTAAAGGTTCGGACATAGGCGCACCACGGGAAATCCATTGCTCTAACGTTTTAAACTCATCATGACTTAAGTTAGGTAAGCCGTAGGGCATGCCAGACAAAGGAAAATCTTCTTCATACTCCCCTAGTTCATTAATATCTGGGCATTGATCTTCTCTGTTTAAGGAATAATTAAACTGTTCTGGTAATACACCTTGCGGTTGAGGGTGACGCTCTTTTTGCAGTAATAGTTTATACATCACACTGCCTTGTAAGTTAGCCAGCATGGTTTGATCACGTTCATTAATAACAGATTTAAAACCTTTATGGCGCCACTCTTCAGTGCTGTCCGCATCAATAAATAAACGTGAAGGTGCTGCACCTAGAATACGTTGGCCATTGTAAACAAGCTCTTTACTTGCACCGCGGTCAATCCCTTCAGGAGAGGATAGTTTTAACTGACAAGGCGCATCATAACAGCCATGACAAACCACACAGCGCTTTTCTAATAACGGCATGACTTGGTCACGAAACTCTTCGGCTAATGTATCATCAGTGCTTAATTGTCTTGGTCTTGGTTGCTCTTTGCCATAATCTTTATTAAGTTGATCTTCAACATCGGAACAAGCGGTAAGTAGTAAACTGCACAGTAATACAATTAAAACTTTAAAAGTCATGAATAGGCTCTCTAAAATTGCTAGAATATGGGATTAATTTATTAAAATGCATGTTAACTATATATCGAATTTGCTATACAACGGACTGTATAGGAATAGAAAGTAGATCATGATTATTTTTATAATCTATTTAAACACGAGTTAAACAAGACCGCCACCCAATGCGCAGTCTTATGATCAAAAATACAAGGTACATTAGATGAAATTTAGTCCGTGCACAGGTGATTGTACAAGTAACAAAAAAAGTTGCGGTGGATGCGGTAGAAGCCGAGACGAAATCACTGAAACGCAAGTCATTACTAAATTATTAGTAGAGCATTTGGTTAAATATAATTACGACGATCCAGAAAATTTTCTAGAGAATATTACCAAGAAGGCGACTAAGCGTTCTAAGAATGCACAAAAAAAGTAACTAACGCTTTACTCGGAGAGGATACCAAGAAAAGCGGTAAGCAAAAGTCCAAAAAGAAAACACTCAAGCAATTAAAAAAGTTGCAGAAGAAACAAAAAAAGAAACATAAAAAAGATAAAAAGTAACATAAAGAAGAGCATCAATGGCTAAATATACTAAACCAGCAATATCACAAGAAACACAAGATGAAGCACTGGCAATGGCTAAGAAAGTGCAAAAGCCAGGGCAAACTAAGGAGCAAACCAAACTGGTTGCCCAAGGTATTCAAAAAGGCATTGCTGAATATAAAAAATTAGCTAAAAGCAAACAGCGCGAAGCCAACAAGGCAAAAAAGAAAAAAGTGCCCATTGAAGATGCTCAATCCAATACAAATATCCCTCATAAACCTAGCACCTCTATTCTGCCTTGGGTCTTATTGGCCATAAGCTGGATTGGATTTGTCAGTTACCACTTTTTAAATCAATAGGAACAACCATGGTTAAAGTAATTGTAAACGGCGCAAAAGGCCGTATGGGCAGTGAAGCCGTAAAAGCAGTGAATAATGATAGTGAATTAGAACTCGTTGCAGAATGTGACTTTGGCGATGATCTAGCAGCATTAATCAAATCTACCGGGGCACAGGTCGTTGTTGATTTAACTGCGGCGTCTGCAGGTTTTAATAATACACAAACTATTCTTAATGCTGGTGCTTGCCCTGTGATCGGCACCAGTGGTTTCCTTGAGCAACAAGTAGCAGAGTTACAAGCGCTAGCGCAAGAAAAGAAACTAGGAGGCTTGATCGCACCTAACTTCTCTATTGGCGCAGTATTAATGATGAAATTTGCAGTTCAAGCTGCAAAATACTTGCCTGATGTTGAAGTCATTGAAGCGCATAGCCCACAAAAAGAAGAAAGCCCATCGGGTACGGGTATCCGCACAGCCGAGTTAATCTCAGCAGCGCGTACTAAAGCGGCGACACCTTGCAGCGATAAAGAGTTAATCGAAGGTGCACGTGGTGCAGAATTAAATAATGTGAAATTACACTCTATTCGTTTACCGGGCGTTGTAGCACAACAAACCGTGTTTTTTGGAGGGTTGAGTGAGACCTTAAAAATCGAACATAACTCTCAGCATCGTGAATCATTCATGCCAGGCATTTGTCTAGCATGTAAAGAAGTGGTTAAACGCACTGAACTAGTTTATGGCTTAGAGTATTTGATGGACTAAGGCTTTTTTCTATCTATCAAAACAAAACGCCAGCATCTCGCTGGCGTTTTAGGTTATACCACTGCTGGTTTGCTATGTTGCCCATATACAAAATAAACTAAAACTAATGGCGTACACAGGTAATAAATCACCTGTAACTGATGAAGCGCAGTATCAGTGGCCATGGTAAATACCGCTATAATGCTAAAAAAGACCACTAACATAAACTGAGAATAATAACTTTTACAGATAATGTAACGTGTTGGTTTGTCTTGACGAGCAATATCATAGAATCGTTTATTAAATGCCAGACGGAAAAAGTTACTTAAGAAGGCAGCAAGTAATAAGCCGCTATAAATCAAGATGCTATCCATTTCAATATCCAGCACTCCGCGAATGACCCACGAGGAAGCATAACCTAGTACTGCAATTCGATAGACTTTTTGAGTATCAACTCTATCAATATATTTTTTAATAACAAAAAAAATCAAAGCTAATAAAATACTTAAAGCAATTAAGATAAGCCCTAATTGCATCACGTTCTCTTGGGTTAACATGTAGATAGTTAACATCCAAAAATAACTTTCTAAGAATAAAAATAATCCATCAACCACAAAAATTAAGGATGAACGATGTTGATCCTGAAATTTAACCACTTGCTTTAGGGTAAAGGCAGGTACTTGTTTTAGTTTTTCAAGCTGTGTATTACTATTTAAGCTTTTGTGTACCAATAAAAATCCCAATATCGACAGCACAAAAGAGAGTAATAACAAGCCACTAAAGTATTCCATCCCCAACAGGTAACTACCAATTAACACACCGATTTTTAATGCAAACACCACTAGTATTTGGAAATTACCAAAGGTATTACCGGTGTTTTTATCTTCAGTGATTGCTTGAAATAACAGACGTTGAGTTGACCAATAGAAACACCCTGCCGCACCGTTTATTAAAGCGCCAGCAGTAGCTATCAGCTGCTCATTGCCGCAAATTAATAACATTACAAACAGACTTTGTAAGATAAAAGATAAACTTATTAACTTACCCCAATCATGCTGAGCCCGCAGACGATCCCAACAATACAAAGCGACGACAAAGCCAACGGCCGTTAAGGCTATAAACGAGGAAATATCACTGATGGTAAGGCCTTTATCCCACAGAATGACTGCAATAAATAAAGGCATTAACCCTAACAGGAAGGAGTGAAATCCTGTAAAAAGGTAAAAAGTGCGTGTTAAAGCTGACACTTAGAAGGTGTCAGACTGTTTAACTTCTAATGCATCTAACTCGTCAAAGTACTCACTGAGGTCTTCAGCTTCACCGTAACGAGGGTAAGCATGCATTTTCAAGTAGGGGCGTGAGTTTACTTCCAAGAAGATACATTTTTGTTCACGATAATCAAACTCAATCCCTTTTTCTAAGATCACATCAATACCTAAAATATTGGCATCAAACAAATTTAAAACATTTTTAAACAAAGTTTGATTTGCTTCTGGTAATAACTGCTTATCAATTACTTCTACCACGCCACCAGGCGCTAAAGAGATACGATAAAACAGCGTTGCTCGTTGTTCTGCTGGTAAAACAGAGTCAAAGTCTAACCCTTGCTTTGCTAAAAATGCACGTGATTGAGCCGTTTCTTTCAACGCTGAAATAACAGGGTACAGCTTCATTTTTTCGCGGATTGCATTTTCTTTACGCATTAACTCACGAATTGTAGCGACACCATCGCCTTTTACTGAAGGAGCATAACGTTGTAATACAGAAACAATTTTGCCATTAGCAACTACAACTCGATAGTTTTTACCTTCTAAAAACTGCTCAACAACCGTAAATGGCCACCATAGTTTCGCTAAGAAGATAGCTTTCCATAATTCTTTATAGTCTCGAATAGGGAAATGACTGCCGCGTGAAAAACCACTTACGTTAGGTTTAATCACTAAGGGAAAGCCATGTTGCTTAGCAAAACGAATTGCCGCAAATGGATTAAAAAAGATCAATCCTTGTGCATGTGGAATATTACCTTGCTTAAATCTATCTCTAGCTTGCTCTTTACTTCTGCAACTACGACGTACTTCTAAGCTATTGTAGTTGCTACAACCGCCCATGAATTTTTTACTGATCCAAGCATAAATTATTTTTTTTATATTCATTAGGAAAGCTCATTTTTTAATTTCGATTTTAATAATCGAGCAGATTGTAGTTTTTGAAAGAAAATTGACTTCACCGGTTGCGAAGCGGGAATATCTTTAGTTACTAAAGCTAATTGTTTCATACTCGCAAAGATAAACTTTAATTTAGACGTTAAAGTCATCTCTTGAATCAATAAAATTAATGGCATAGGCACATACACATTAATTTCAACGATAGAAAACTGCTCATTGAGCAAAGCTTCTAAAGAGTCTGCACGCGCACAGAAGCGGGCAATACGAAACGATCCAATTTGAGAGAATAACATTTCTATTTTTTGTATTTGTTGTGTATTTAGTTCAGGCATACAAGATTTATAATAAGTATCTTTATTATAAATACCGTTTACTGGCATCTCATCATCACTGTGATTACAGGTTTCTGTCACCGATATAATAGCCGATGACTGATCTGAGGTTGCGCCCGGAATAAAGAATATTTCAAACTCTCTTTTTCCCTTTGCAGCGGCTTGAATCAAATAACGAGGACCATGAACGGGACGATTAGCTCGATGCTGCTGTAACGCTTCAGGCGAGTCTATACGACATACACCTTGCGAGTTTTGTCCCCACTCAGGCTTCAAAAAAACTGGATAGGTATCCGGATTTTTCGCTGTTTGATCATCACCTTTATCTACAAACTGTAATAAACGCCATTGCTCAGGTATCAACAAATCCATATCTAACTTAGAAAATATATGTAAATCTTGATTAAAATAATTAGCGTTTAGTTGGAAGTACTTCCATGGTGCTACCAAAAATCGGCAACACCAGAGAATATAAGAAAGTACTAACGAAATACGAATTAACAAAAACGTTCCTTACTGGCTTACTTTACTTTTATAGTCACGATAATTAGCAACAAATAAGATTAAACCTAAAATGAGAATAGACACCGCAGCATAAAACAGACTTCCGCCATCACTTTTACCTTCATGTATCACTTCGATACCTAATGGCGTGAATAAATGGAAGAATGTAGCCCCAGCCATTACACCAGAAGCCATTAACCCACCAATGGCGTGTATCAACGAACGACTTGGCGCACACGATAATACACCGACTTTTTTAAGTATCCAAAATACAATAGGTGATAATAACACCAGCGATGTAATTAACTCTACGCTACCAACAGCATATGAACCGTAGTTAGCAAATAGGGAACCAATAGTGTCGCCTAAAAAACCTTGCATCCACGCGCCGATCGTACCGAAAATATGCTGTGTATCTGGGTGTAACGTAAACTTGTAAGGTAGCGATAGTAAAAATACCTTAGCGATCCACACTACAACTGCCCAACTAAAAATAGGTAATATTTTCATGTTATTCCTTGTTTAATTTATTCCAATTAAGATCAGCTTGCTCAATAAACTTATCTTTATCATTAACCCATGTTGCTTGAACAGATTCATCATAGTTCAAGTAAAGTTTGCCTTTATAAACACTCCAGAAAGCAGGCTTTCCAGGTGCTGTATTATCACTTGCCATTGCCCATGCACAGTAGCCGCCGTATTGAGGAGCATATTTCTCAGGATCACCTTTAAATAACGCTAAGTTATCTGCGCTTGAGAAGTACCAATCAGCACCTTGGTATTCTAAGGTATATTTACTGTCGCCTTCGACTGGTTTGTTTTCAGTGAAGTAAGCAACCACATCGTAACCACCAGCCGCTTTATTACTGAAATAGCTAGTGTAAATTGCGTCAGCTGCATTTGCACTTTGTAATAATGCAAATCCCATTAATAACGTCATTTGTAACATTGAAAATAGCTTTTTCATATTCGCCCTGCCCTTATATAAATAAATGTAAACAACTAGACCTTAGTGGTGCTATTTTTATTGCTTTTATTTATTAATATTTTAATAAAATCGCTATATTTCCAATATTGACCACCTAAAATAATACCCATTAAGAGCTATAAACTTCTGATAAGTAAAGACTAAAAATACAAATAGTCAAACGCCAGAAACAAAAAAGCCTCATTTAATTACTTAAATGAGGCTTAAATGAGAGATAAAAGTTCAGTTATAAAACAGAGAGTTTATCTTTCATCTCTTGATGTTTGGCTAACATAGTTTCACTTGGTTCATTGCTTAATAAGCTAGTAACAACAATCGCTACGGTTGCAAATACGATACCAGGGACAATTTCATATACGTCAAACCACCCGCCAGTTAACTGTTTCCATACCACTATTGTCACACCACCCACTAGGATACCTGCTAGTGCGCCAGCTCGGTTCATACGAGACCAAAATAGACTCAAAACAATAACTGGACCAAATGCAGCGCCAAACCCAGCCCATGCGTATGATACTAAGCCTAATACTGAGCTATCCGGGCTGAAGGCTAAGAATAAAGCGATTAATGACAAAGCAACAACACCTAAACGACCCGCAAGCACCACTTTTTCTGAACTAGCTTCTGGATTGATATGTTGCTTATAAAAATCTTCTGCTAATGCTGAAGAAGAAACTAACAACTGTGAATCAGCAGTACTCATAATCGCCGCTAAAATAGCCGCTAATAAAATACCTGCAACCACTGGGTGGAATACACTATTAACCAATAACATAAAGATAGTTTCACTGTCTTCTAACACTCCGCCTAAGTTGTTATCGACAAAGCCAATGCCGACTAAACCAACTAAAATAGCGCCTGCAATAGATAAAGCGGTCCAAACCACTGAAATACGACGAGCTGTCGTTAGGTCTTTATTGCTACTTGCAGCTTGGAAACGCGCTAAAATATGCGGTTGGCCAAAGTAACCTAATCCCCATGCCGCTAAAGAGATAATCCCAATGGCAGTCATCGGTGTACCATCAGTATTACTGAAAGCAGATAACAGCTCTGGATTTTTTAATGCTAAAGAAGATGTTAAATCGCCTAATGAACCATCCATAGCAATTAATGGCACAGCAATCAGTGCAGCAGACATCAACAAACCTTGTACTAAGTCCGTCCAAGATACCGCTAAGAATCCACCAAATAAAGTGTATGAAACTACACAGACAGTACCGATGATCACGGCAATCTTATAATCAAGGTCAAATACTGTTTGGAATAATTTACCGCCAGCCACTAAACCAGCACTGGTATAAAAAAGGAAGAATAGTAAAATGAAGAAAGCAGAAATAGTTTGTAGTAACTTGCTTTTATCTTCAAAACGACGTGCAAAATAGTCAGGTAATGTTAATGAATCATTAGTCACTATAGTGTAAGTACGTAAACGCTTTGAACATATAAGCCAATTTAACCAGCTACCAATAAGCAAACCACCAGCAAGCCAAAATGAACCGTAGCCTGCGACCAGTGCATAACCTGGTAAACCTAATAATAACCAACCACTCATATCCGAAGCACCGGCAGAAATAGCTGTTGGCCATGGACCTAATTGACGTCCTCCTAAAAAGTAATCAGATGAATTGACGGTTTTGCGATAAGCCCAGTATCCAATACCCATCATCATCGCTAAATAAAAAAGAAAAGTTGCGATCACTGCAACATTTTGATCCAACATAAGAAATAACCCTCCTAAACACTACCCTGTGATAAATTAGTATTAACGAGAACAACAATCATTCCTTAATTAGAGTTCTTAACAATACCCTAACAAAATAGTCATTAAATAGTCTGATTTATGGTTTTTTCGCTTATTATTAAAACAATTTGATTGATTTCAAGCCAATTAATGAGATCTAAGTCACACTTAGGAGAAGTGGCTTTTAAAGAAAACTGGATGAAATATAAGCACATTTCATCTATCTAAAATTGGTAAGCCATTCCTGTTGAGACAATAAAGCGATTACTATCATAAAACTCAATATTGGCATCTTCTCTGCTATATCCGAGCATCATAGTCCAATCCCAGCCCTTCCAATTAAAGGGACGTTGATAGCTATATAAAGAAAAAATACTGAAAGTATTAACCTGTTGTGTTGTATCAAAAATAGGATTTTCTTGTTGATGGAAACGCTTACCTGCGCTTAAGGTAGTAATTAATGTGTGTCTATCACTAAATAACATCAGCGCCACTTGAGCAACATATTGATCAAAGCTATTTGCATCACCTTCTGCATTACGATGAGTGTATTGCAAAGTTGGTTTCAGCAATAATCCACGATCAATAGGAAACAAAGTTTCTACTTCGAATTTTTGATATAAACTATCGCGTTGTAATGCCGCTATTTCCTGTGCATCCATTAACTGACTTTGTCCACTCTGTTCATCATCAATGCTACTGCTGGCCACCGCATATTTAAGTGTAAATGGAGAACCAAAGATTCGTTCCACTGCAACCCTTGCCCCACCAACACTAATATCCGTGGTATCGCGGTCACTATTTTCAACAAATGGATCTGACCATGTTTCATTTAAAAAGGACAATTTAGGAAAGAATGCAAAAGTGAACTTAGTATCATCAGAAAACTGATGTAGTACCCCGAGCTCATATTGAAATTTTGCTGTGGAGACTTGATCTCGACTATTGCCTAAAAAAAACTGGGTATGACGGCTATTTAAAGTGTACTGTATTCGACCTAATGGATAAGTCAGACTCGATCCTGAGAATTGACCACTATTACTTAAATTGTCAGTGACTTGGTTATCATCGTCAGTATCAAATTGTGATGTACCACCGCTGTATCCTACATTTACACTCAATGTAACATCCCAACCAGCTTCCTTACTTAGCGGCTCAGCAATCACAGCATGATTAGCCAATAAAACCGGTATAGATAACCACTTGATAATTTGCAACATACTCACTCCTTTGATACACATTACCCCATACTACTTAATTAATGGGACAAGCATTTTTTCTAAACCATTCAATTTTATTTCATAAATTAGTGCAAGTTGCTCACCTAACTTACCTTCAGGGAAACCTTTGCTATTAAACCAGACTAAGTAAGGCTCAGGTAAATGGATTAATTTACTTCCCGCGTACTTACCAAATGGCATAATTTGATTAATTGCATCACTTAATGCCTGTGGGTTATCTAACATATTCATTCCTTTAAGCAGATTTTAATCAATTTCATTAAACAGGATAACTGCAAAGCTACCTGCGTAGCTGTCATATTAAAACCGATATTTAACCGAAAGCAATGTGAATACAACCCTAGCGTACTAAACTCATCACCAATGCGAATATCGATTTTATTTTGTCTCGCTAATGGTTTTAATTGGTTAGTATTAAGCTTAGCAACCTCAATCCATAATACAAAACCGCCTGCAGGGTGACTTATTTTACTACCTTCGGGTAAATTTCCCTGTAGATAAGTCATATACAACAAAGTTTGTTGCTGTAAATGTAAACGCACCTTTTTGAGGTGGTTGATATAATCACCACGGGCTATGAAATCAGAAATAGCAAGTTGTAAAGGCGATGTAACCCCCTGATTCGCAAATAAACGTTGTCGTAAATAAGCATCTAAATACCGTCCAGGTAAACACCAGCCTAGTCGATAACCTGCGGCAATGGTTTTAGATATCGAACCGCACCACAGTACATAGCCTTCCCTATCCCAATGTTTTGCAGGTAAAGGGATGACTTGTTGAAAACCCAACTCAAGATAGACATCATCCTCGATAATCGGCACTTTATAACGCGTCGCTAATTCAACTAATTTTTGTTTTTGCAGAGCATTCATAGATGTGCCTTGCGGGTTCATATGAGAAGTACAAAATAAACCAGCTTTTATAGTACCTAATTGCATCTGTTTTTGCAGTTGCTCAAGATCTATCCCTTCTTTAACAGATGGAATTTCAACAACTCGTCGCCCCATTACACCTAATAGTTCCAATAAACCAGAAAAACAGGGAGAACTAATGGCAATGGCATCACCAATACCCGTGGTGATTTCAATAGCAGTGCGTATCGCATCTAAGCAACCATGGGTCACAACACAATCTTTTGCTGAAAAATGAAAGTCGACACTCTTGAAATGCATGCTTAGGTTTTCTCTAAAACTTATCTCTCCTTGGGGATGAGGGTAATGACTTAACAAATCCCCCTGTAGCTTCATCGCTCTTTTGAAGCTTTGCTGTAATTTAATCACAGGCATTAAGCTAGGGTCATAACGAGCAATCCCTAATGGACATGGATCTACAAATGGATTATTTAGCTTTGGTAATGATGGTTGAGTTGTTGCACTTTGAAAGGAGATTATCGTCGGAGCCTTTGGTTTCTTGTCTATCACTGATTGTTTAGCAACATAATAACCTGATTGTGGTTTTGCTAATAACCAGCCTAGTGACTCTAAATGCTGATAACAATTTAATGCGGTTGTCATACTGACATTATGTAACAATTTAAAGTTACGTAAAGAAGGCATCTTAGTATTAACTGCCAATTGCCCAGATTCAATTTGTTGTATACATTGTGCTGCTAATTCTTTATACCTCATATTCGCTTCCTTAATAAATTGTACCGCTTTAATTTACAATTATTGTATCTGTTCTCTTTTTTAGTTTGTTTGATAATAGACACAAGAGCAAGTAAATCAATAGAGAGCAAATAATGAAAAGAAACGATTTAATATTAGGTGTATTAGTGATGGTAGTCTGGGGGCTAAACTTCTCTGTTATTAAACTAGGTGTTAACGAGATTGATCCCTTATTACTAACTGCATTACGCTTCAGCTTAGCGACTTTACCCGCTATCTTCTTTGTTAAAAAACCAAATGTGTCATGGTTATATTTAATCGTTTATGGATGGTTATTTGCTATTGGTATTTGGGGAATGGCAACCTGGTCAATTCAAGCAGGGTTAAGTGCGGGTATGGCATCGGTTTTATTACAAATGAACGTCGTATTTGGTTTATTCTTAGGCTATTTCCTATTAAAAGAGACACTCTCTATCAATAAAATAATAGGAAGTGCTCTGGCCATAATAGGTTTATTACTCTGCTTAACGGTTACCAATGGTTCGATTACTCAATCAGGATTAATATTGATCTTATGTGCCGCACTTGCTTGGAGTTTGGCGAGTATCACCGTAAAGAAAGCGGCACCCAAACAGGTATTTGCTTTCAGTTTATGGGCCATGGCATGCGCACCTATTCCATTATTTTTAATGGTTTACTGGCAGTCAGGTAGTTTACCTTTCAACACCTTATCAACTCAGCTTAATGGACGTGTTATTTTTTCGGTTTTATTTCAAGCCTATCCAGTCACCTTGTTAGGATACTGGATTTGGAATCGTTTATTGATCTCTTACCCATTAACTATGGTGGCGCCTTTAACCCTATTGGTGCCTATCTTTGGTTTACTAGGAGGCGCACTGTTTTATCAAGAACAAATTAGTGCAGTCACACTCGTTGCCAGCCTTTGTGTCATTAGCGGTGTGTTTGTTGGATTTATCTCCTTTAAACCTTTTAAAAAATGGGTATAGGATTTTTCACTACTTTATAGATTGTAAAAAGCAGGTACACTAGCCAACAATTATTGATTGATTGATTGAGTGTGTTATGACTTACCAAGCTGCTATTTTTGATATGGATGGTTTGCTACTGGATACTGAACGTGTCTGTATGCAAGCGTTTGAACAAGCCTGTCAGCAACTATCTTTACCTTTTGTTAAAAGTGCTTACCTCAAAATTATAGGTCGCAATGCAAAAGGCATTGAAGAAGCGATAATGAATCATTACGCACAATATACCGAATATGCTCCATTGCGCAAAGCCTGGATGGATGGTTATTGGCCAATTGTTGAAACACAAGCGATTCCAGTAAAAGAGGGAGTTATTGCTTTACTAGAATGGTTTAAATCTCAGTCTATTCCAGTAGCAGTGGCAACCTCTACACATCAGAAACTCGCCGCAACAAAACTTCGATTAGCCGGTATTGAGCATTATTTTGAACATATTAGTAGTGGGTGTGAAGTCACCAATGGTAAACCACATCCTGAGATATTTCTGTTAGCTGCGCAGCGATTAAAAGTAGCGCCACAAGCTTGCTTAGCTTTTGAAGACTCAAGTAACGGGGTTATTTCTGCTTTAGCCGCAGAGATGAAAGTCTATCAGGTACCAGACTTAGTAGTACCTGATGCCGACATCATTGCATTGGGACATAATATCAAGACATCGCTTAATGATGTACTAGATGATCTCCAAAAAGTCAGTTAAAAGCATTATGAAGCTGGCAGTTGATTAACGAAAATAAGCTGCTCAGTTTCGAAGCCGTATTCTTTAGCTGTCTTAATAAAGTCTTGTTTTACCGCTTCACTTACCTCTGGTGTACGCGATAAAAGCCACAAATATTCATGGTTATAACTACTTATAAAAGCATATTGATAATCAACCTGATCCATTTTAAATACAATATATGAGCCATAAAATGGTCCAAAAAAAGAGACCTTCAAATGTCCAATATTCTCATCGTTTACAAAATAGGCTTTACCAACCGCCTCTTTCCATTGTTGATTATCAGTTGAATAACCTCTATTAACCACTTTTATACCACCATCATCACGCATTGAATAGGTGGCTGTAACTTGTTCTAATCCCTCTTCAAAAGAGTGATTTAAACGTGCGATTTCATACCATGTACCTAAGTATCGTTCACTATCAAAATTTTTAACGGCTTTCATGCCTTCGGGTATACCTGTGCAACTGGTTTGTAATAAAACGGCAACCATCAACAATAAAAATCTCATTTATCTTCCCCTAATCGTCATGATGTAACTTAATACGTATGCTTAAATATATAAGACCACCATTAACTATGGTTGATACTTATTTTTTGATGCTCATGTATTAACGGTTTCTGAATCAATTGCTTAAGTTGATAATAAACTCACCAAAATCCATTCTTATTCAATAACTGTTGATCGCGTAAACGCATATACTCTCTAGGTGTAATGCCACTCCAACGTTTAAAAGCGCGTACAAAATTATTCACATGGGTATAAGATAATTTTTCTGCCAATTCTTGATAATCATAAATATCTTGATTAATAAGGTCACACGCTTGTTGAAATCTCACTTCATCGAAAACTTTACGAAGAGATGTGCCTTGTTCATGAAGCTTCCTTTTTAATGTACGAACACTGGTTCCTAATGAACTCGCAATATTTTCAGCTAGCCAACCTTGACCAAAATAATTCTGCTTTAACAACAGCTTAAAGCTTTGTAAAAAACAATCTGGAATACAATCCAACTTAGATGAATTAGAAAACGTTTTAGATAGATGACGATCTTCTAATAGGTCATGCTCAATAGCAATTGCAGAATAACGCTGTCCTAGCTCTACTTCAGCATCATTAAAGAAGCGAGACTGATCAAGGCCCAACCCTACAGTATCTTGTAATTTTATCTTTTTAGGTTGCCAACCATCACCTGCATAATTTTCGATGACTTTACACAGCAAACTCAACACATGCTGCTCGGCTTGCCACAGTTTATCTTTAACATAAGGATATTGTGGTCGACAAATCCAAACGCATTGCTCACTTTCTTTAAGCCAAAACAGGCTATTATTATTATGCAAACCAATTTTATGAATTAAAAAATGCAAAGCTTGGTACAAGTTATCAGCCTCTAATAATTGCTTAGTAAACTCACCATACTCCGATAAATGACTGTCTTCTGCTAACAAACCACCTAGATGTGACATTCCCTTCATTTCCGCAGCAAGCTCTAAAAAGCGCCAAACTTTAGTTTCTAAAATCAACTGATTTGAATTATCCAATTCTATATGATCTAAGTCCGCTTGCTCTAGTAAGGCTTCCACAGGCAAAGATAATGTACGTACATACTGAACAATAACGCTCAAATGACTTGCTCTAATTAAATGTAAACGTATCGGCATACATATACCTCGCTCTAAACTTTTGTTTTTAATATAAATTGATTAGTTTCAGTATAGACATTAAACACTAACTAACCAGATTTTCTACCCACAAAAGAACATTAATTCATTTTTATTTGATCTTGGAGAAATATTATCAATCTATTTTTAACTTTTATGGATAAGATAAAAGCTTGGTTAGCGAGTTTTGAGAAACTTGTTAAGTTTCAATTATTAATATTTTCTTTAGTTAATTAGATTAAAATAGAGGCAATATAAAAATTGCTTATGCCATTTCTATTCGTATAATGCGTGGCTAATTTACGTTTCGGTCCGTAGAAGGAGGGAAAATACATGTCAAATACAGTTGTTTGTGCTTTATATAGGTTTGTTGAACTAGCAAATTACGAAGAGATTCAAACCCCATTACTCAATATATTGAATGCAAACCAAGTTAAAGGCACTTTATTGTTAGCTAGCGAAGGTATCAACGGTACTATTGCAGGAGAACAAGAAGGTATTGATAACGTCCTAAATTGGTTAAAAGCGGATCCGCGTTTAGCTTCATTGACTGTTAAGTTTTCATTTGACGATGAAAACCCATTTTACCGTACCAAGGTGAAACTGAAAAAAGAGATCGTAACCATGGGTGTAGAAGGGATAGACCCAAACCGCACTGTGGGCACCTATGTAAAGCCGAAAGATTGGAACGCATTAATCAGCGATCCTGAAGTATTATTGGTTGATACACGAAACGATTACGAAATTAGCATCGGTACCTTCGAGAATGCAGTGGATCCAAAAACCACTAACTTCCGTGAATTTCCAGAGTATGTTAAGGAAAACCTAGATCCAGAAAAACATAAAAAAGTCGCTATGTTTTGTACTGGTGGTATCCGTTGTGAAAAATCAACAGCTTACTTAAAAGAGCAAGGTTTTGATGAAGTCTATCACTTAGAAGGTGGTGTACTGAAATACCTGGAAGAAGTGCCAGAAGAAGAAACAATGTGGAAAGGTGAATGCTTTGTCTTTGACAATCGCGTATCAGTTAACCACCAGCTAGAAAAAGGTCAGTACGACCAATGTCATGGCTGTCGTTTGCCTATCACTGAAGAAGATAAGAAATCAGAGAAATACATGCAAGGCGTGAGCTGTCACCAATGTCACGACTCCCTTTCTGAAGAGCAAAAGCAACGTTTCCTTGAGCGTGAGAAACAAATTCGTTTATCTAAACAGCGTGGTCAAAACCATATCGGTTCAGAAGCGGTATCTCAACTAGAAGAAAACAGAGCAATCAAACAAGCTCAAAAAATGAAACAACGTGAAAAAGCTTAACTTGGCATACCCGATATCAACAACACAAACGTGTTGTTGATAGATAAACGATACTAACCATAGCCTAAGGCTTAATATCTCATTTATCCGTGCACCATCCCGAGAATCACTAAAAACAGCTATATTTACCCTTTCCTCCTAAAAAAAGTATAAATATCGAACAATTTTGTTGAAGTAAGATAATTTAGCCACTACAGTCTAAGTTCAATTGCGCAGTAACAGCATAATTTTAAATAAATAATGAAAAAAAACTTCATTTTTTTATAAATCTGCCGATAACTATCAAGTATGCCTAGTAAGGCTTAATAACAATAATAACAATTGAGCAGAACAATTTATCTCATAGGATGAGGCTAGCAATAAGGAACTAAGGTCGAAAAGCACTAGTATTTTTTCACTTCCCTTCTTAAGCAATGTGATTTATTCCTCATACAACATGATTGTTCAATTAAAAAGAATCAATTTACTTTGATGCTGTAACAGCATATTTTTTATTTAAAATCGGTGCTAATAATATGCCAGAACAGATTACAAACATTTTTCAATATAGTGAATACAACCTATTTGCGCTTTCAACTTATAATCCCTGGTTGATTATTATCTCATTGTGTATTGCGATATTGTCTTCTTACATGGGTTTTCAAATCGCCCATCAAGCATATAATGCAACGCCAGCACGCAAACGAATTTCCATATTAATCGGTAGTATCGCATTAGGAGGTGGCGTTTGGTCAATGCACTTCATCGGCATGATTGCCTTAGAGTTATGCACTGATATTTCATACAATTTAAATATAACTCTATTGTCATTTATCCCATCATTAGCGGCCTCTTGGGTTGCGTTAACCCTGATCACCAATGACCAGATAAGACTAAAGCAATTAATTATTGGTGGTATATTAGTTGGATCTGGCATTGGGGCAATGCATTATATCGGCATGGCAGCGATGGAAATGGCACCACTACTGAGATATAACTTAGGTATTTTTGTGCTATCTATTGTGGTCGCAGTATTACTCGCAATTATCGCTTTATGGGTGAGTTTTGGCTTAGAAAAAAGTAAAAAGTTGCAATATAACAGAAATACTAAAATGGCTATTTCTAGTGTTGTTATGGGGTTTGCTATTGCAGGAATGCATTATACGGGGATGGCCGCAGCACGATTTGTTCTTCCTCCAGGCATCGAACTATCAGGGCAAAGTAGCGATATATCCCTAATACTCGCATTCGGTATTACCACTGTCACTGTAGTGCTCATAATAATTGTATTAGGTACAAACTTACTGTTTCGTTATAAAGATATCTCCACCAGCGCCACTAATAACGAACGCCGCTTGCTAGCAACCATGAATACCGCATTAGATGGCATTATCACCATCGATGCAAAAGGCACCATCATTAGCATCAATAAAGCCGTATCAAGTTTATTATGTTGGTCTGAAGATGAATTAATTGGTCAAAATGTAAAGATGGTAGTACCAGGTTCAGATCAACAACACCATGACCAATATATTTCAAATTACCTCACCTCTCGACAAGCTAAAATCATTGGAAAAGGACGAGAGGTTTCAGTACTCACCAAGCATGGCGAAAAAATTCCTGTCCATTTAGGGATTGGTCATATTGAATTAGATGACCAGAGCATGTTTGTTGCCTTTATTTCTGACTTACGCCAACGTAAAGCGTTAGAGATGACGCTACGAGAAAAAGAAACCAAAATCCGCTCGTTAATCTCTAATATTCCGGGTATTGCTTACCGTTGTTACGACCAAGCGCCTTGGTCAAATTTATTTATCAGTGATGAAGTGGTTAATATGTTAGGGCACCCTGCTGAAGACTTTTTAGGTGATGCTCCTAAATATCATCTCAGTGAATTTATACACCCAGAAGATAAAGAACGAGTTATCAACACTGACCTTCATAATCCAGATGGATATCTATTAGAATTTAGAATGATAGATAAGCACAATAAAGTGAAATGGGTACTTTCCCATGGCCGAGCGCTAAAAATAGAACACAGTGATGGATATTATCTCGATGGCTTTATTATGGATATCAGCGATCGAAAAGTAATGGAATCAGCTTTAATAACAGCAAAAGAGACAGCTGAGCAAGCTGCGGCTACCAGAGCAGCATTTTTAGCTAATATGAGTCATGAAATACGCACTCCAATGAATGCAATTATTGGTTTTAGTGATATTTTACTCGATGAAGCATTAAGCAGTCATCAAAGAAAACAAATCTCAACAATCAACCAATCCGCCCGTTCATTATTACATATTTTAAATGATGTACTTGATAGTGCTAAACTAGATAAAGGTAAGTTCCAATTAGAATATCGTGATTTCTATTTAGTAGAAGAGGTCGATTCAGTTGTTTCTACACTTTGGTTACAAGCACAACGTAAAGGGTTACTCCTAGAATTACAAATTGATGAGCAAGTACAACAATACTTCCACGGCGTACCTGACCGTATAAGACAAGTGCTCACCAACATTATCGGTAATGCGATCAAGTTTACCGAGCAAGGTGGAGTAACTATCAAAATCAATAGTCCACAACCAGATACCTTACACTTCGCTGTCATAGATACCGGTATGGGTATGACAGACACTCAGTTACAAGCAGTCTTTGAAGCCTTCTCTCAAGCAGACGCATCGATGAGTCGCCGCTTTGGTGGAACAGGGTTAGGTACGACTATTAGTAAGCAATTAGTAGAATTAATGGGTGGAACGATCACAGCAAAAAGTGAGCTTAATAAAGGTTCTACTTTTGAATTTACAGTGCCCATTAAAAAAGCTAAGCAATCCAATGCGAGCAAAAAACAAGAACTACACATCGACCTACCGCAATTAAGTGTATTGATTGTCGATGATATAGAGCAGAATATTGATCTATTAAAACTAGTATTAAAACGTAATAAACACGTTGTATCAGTCGCTATCAATGGTGAACAAGCGCTATTGAAGATGAAGAGTGAGCAATTTGATCTGGTACTAATGGATGTGCAAATGCCCGTAATGGATGGATTAACGGCTGCTAAACTGAGACGTCAATACGAGCAAGAAAATGGTCTACCACGATTACCTATTATTGCCCTTACTGCTGGAGTATTACCGCAAGATAAGAGATCAGCATTAGATTCAGGCATGGATGGCTTTACCAATAAACCAATTAATGTGCCGCAATTGTTGAAAGAGATCACACGAGTATTAACCGGTGGAAAAACTCAACTTGTTGAAAGCACACCAATATCCGAGAAACATTTACGCGTAGACCTAGATAAAGGAGTTCAACTATGGGGGTCAAAAACATCCTTATTTAATGAAGTTACGCGCTTTTTAGAACAATCTAAAGAGACTATCGATACCCTACCTGAGTTAGTCAAATCACATCAATGGACTGCATTAGAAGAAGCCGCTCATAAATATAAAGGTGTAACAGGTAACCTAGCATTGAATAGGTTAATGGAAGCGTTCAAAGGCTTGGAAGAAGTAAGTCATAAACAAGTAGAAGAAAAAGCCCTACACTTTTTAGATCAAATAATAGAAGAATTAGAGGCTATCACTGTATGTGCTGATAGAATGTCTTCAGTAACTCATAAAGCGATTGAAATAAGCCCCAAAACCCCCTCTTACGCTGCATTAATAGACCTATTATTAAAGCTTAAAATCAGTGTGGAAAATAATGAGTTTGATGACCAACTACTTGATTCATTAGAAGAATTACAATCAAATCGGGAAAATGAGATCAATGCTATTATAACAGCCTGTAATGACTTCGAGTTTGAAGTCGCATTAAATCATATAGAAGATTTAATTAAATCAATACAGTCACTTAACTAACTTGTTTGACAGAGTAAAATTAAATGCCAAATAGTAAACCTAAATTATTAGTCGTAGATGATGAGCCTATCAACTTAAAGGTATTAAACAACATACTTAAAGACTTATATAAGCTGATTTTTGCAAAAAGTGGGGCAGAAGCACTACGTTTAATTGAAAAAGAAACACCAGACTTAATTCTACTTGACGTCATGATGCCAGAAATGACTGGGTATGATGTTTGTGAACACTTAAAAAAGCAACCCGCTTATAAGTCTATCCCTATTATTTTTGTCACCGCTTTAAACGATGCGATCGATGAAGCCAAGGGGTTAAACTTAGGTGCGGTGGATTACATATTCAAACCAGTCACTCCCGCTGTTGTTAAAGCCAGAGTGAAAACGCATTTATCATTAGTAGACGTCGAAGAACTGAAGAGAACACGCTTACAAGTTATCCAACGTTTAGGCAAAGCGTCAGAATATAAAGATAATGAAACTGGCATGCATATTCTACGAATGAGCCATTACTCAAAAGTGATTTCACTCGCTTATGGACATTCGATGAAAGAAGCTGATGACCTACTGCATGCAGCACCGATGCATGATATCGGTAAAATAGGCATCCCTGATAGGATTATGTTAAAACCAGGCAAACTAACCGATGAAGAGTTTGAAGAGATGAAAAAGCACCCTGAAATTGGTGCAGAAATTCTTGGGGAATCAGATTCAGATTTAATTGATCTAGCCAAAGTGGTTGCCATGACTCACCATGAAAAATGGGATGGCAGTGGTTACCCCAAACAACTCAAGGGAGAGGAAATTCCTATTGTAGGTCGTATTGTGGCACTCGCAGATGTATTTGATGCGTTAACCAGCAAGCGTCCTTACAAGCATGCCTGGCCTGTGGAAGAGGCTGTTGATTTTATAAAATCGCAAAAAGGTATACATTTTGATCCAGACCTTGTTGATCTTTTTGTACAGGAGCTAGATAAAATACTGGAAATCAAAAATAACTGGCAAGATTAAAGGTTTCCAGTTCCTAAAACACGAGATAAATAGTCATAAAAAGTTTACCAATATAAAAGACATTGACCATAAAATAAGCCATAATTCGCCCCCACTAATCGGGTCGTTCAAAAAAACAACCAACACAGCATTCAATTTAAAAATAGCTTCAGGAAATTAATTATGTCCCATGTCGGCACTCTTTATATCGTCTCAGCGCCAAGCGGAGCAGGAAAGTCTAGTTTAATTCAGGCGTTATTAAGCGATCCATCAAACCAACCTTCTCAGGTGTCGATTTCCCATACTACACGCTCACCTCGTCCAGGTGAGGTCAATGGCGAACATTATCATTTCGTTAGTGAAATAGAATTTAAACAGTTAATCGAAGAAAATGCGTTCTTTGAATGGGCTGAAGTATTTGGTAATTACTACGGTACATCACGTGTTGCTATTGAAGAGTCATTAGCACAAGGTATCGATGTCATGTTAGATATTGACTGGCAAGGTGCTCGACAAGTGCGAGAAGTAATGCCAAATGCAAAAGGTATTTTCATCTTACCACCCAGTCGTGAAGAGCTAGAATTACGTCTTAATAAACGTGGACAGGATAGCCAAGAAATCATCGCTAAACGTATGCAAGAAGCACAATCTGAAATGTCTCACTATAATGAATATGATTATTTAATCGTCAATGACGATTTTGATACCGCGATACAAGAGTTTTCTGCTATTGTACGGGCATTGCGCAGTGAGCAAGAAAAACAAGCAATAAAGCACGTTAAAACAATCAACGCGTTATTAGAAGTATAATCTCTATACTAAGATGCTGGATCAATTGCTATTTAGCACATATAATAACCGCCCCTTTTTTATGTAATTAACTTTTGGAGTTAACCAATGGCACGAGTAACCGTTGAAGATGCAGTAAATGTAGTAGGCAACCGTTTTGATCTAATCTTAATGGCTTCTCGCCGAGCTCGCCAGCTTGCGACACAAGGTAAAACACCTTTAGTTGAACCAGAGAATGATAAGCCAACAGTAATTGCATTACGTGAAATTGAAGAAAACTTAATCACTAATGAATTAATGGATATTCAAGATCGCCAAGAAAAGCATGAGAAGCAAGCTGCTGAATTAGCTGCTGTTGCTGCAATTGCGGAAGGCCGTGGCTAAACCCCACTTGCCTTATGAATATGGAAGAACGCTGAGCATGAGAATGCTCGGCGTTTTTTTTGTACTGCATTAGTTAATCTGTCATGTGATAATAATCCCCCGTTATAATCACTGATTTACGCTTTACCTTATCAGGCCACCGCGTAGATAATCTTGTTATGATCAGATATACACCGTTCACCTTAAACAATTGAATGGTATTAGGATAACTTAACTTCTCAGGAGAATGTTTTGATCACTTTATTAGCGCCAACGGTCGCAATTCTTGTTGGTTTCGTACTGCTTATTTGGAGTGCCGATAAATTTGTATTAGGCGCCTCTAATACAGCCCGTAGTTTTTCGATATCGCCTTTAATTGTGGGCATAGTCATTGTTGGTTTAGGCACGTCAGCACCAGAAATGTTAGTATCATCGATGGCCGCATTTGAAGGAAATACTGGTTTATCAATTGGTAATGCAATTGGCTCTAACATTACTAATATCGGTTTAATGTTGGGGATTACAGCCCTCTTCTATCCGCTACATATCCACTCTAAACTACTAAAACGTGAAATGCCTGTCCTACTAGCAATCATGCTACTCAGTTATTATCTGCTATTTGATCAACAGCTAAGTTTTATTGACGGTGTGATATTGCTAGGCTTAATGATTGCAATGCTAGGTTTTACTATATGGGAAGCAAAAAGTAATGGTAAAGACAGCCTACCTCAAGAAATTTTAGATGAGTTACCAGAAGAAATCAGCAAGACTGAAGCTTTAAAATGGTTGGTTGTTGGTATTATTGTATTAATTGCATCGTCTCGTCTCCTTGTTTGGGGCTCAATCGAAGTAGCAGAGTACTTCCAAGTCAGCGATTTAATCATTGGTTTAACCATTGTTGCAATTGGTACTAGCTTGCCTGAGTTAGCAACCACTATTGCTGCGGCACGTAAGAAAGAATTTGACCTAGCTGTTGGCAATATCATTGGCTCTAATATGTTTAATATTTTAGGTGTAATGGCATTACCAGGTTTAATTAGACCTGGTGGTTTTGACTCTGTTGTTATCAGTCGAGATTACCCTGTTATGTTAGGCCTGACGATCGCACTATTGATATTTTCTATTGCATGGCATAAAGGTAAGCAAAGTATTTTAGGGCGTGTAGAAGGCGGTTTATTATTATTAGGTTACATCGCATATATGGTTTGGTTATATATGGATTTAGCTGGATAAATAATAAATGAGGGTAATTAATTCTCTATTAACTACCCTCAATATTATCGCTTAAGCTTGTTTTGCCGGTAATGTTTTAGCATGCGTTACGTACAATGCCATCCCAGTAAAGATTAAACCACCAACAATATTACCTAATGTAACTGGTAATTGATTCCACGTTAACCAATCCATAATAGTAAATTCAGCGCCTAGCATCATACCTAATGGGAATAAGTACATATTCACCACTGCATGCTCAAACACTAAAGCAAAGAAGATAAAGATAGGGAACCACATCGCTAAGGTTTTACCACCTACAGACTTAGGTGTCATTGAACCAACCACACCTAAACACACCATCCAATTACATAAAATGCCTTTCACAAACACAGTGATCCAACCATCGACCCCATGCTCTGCAAAACCTAATGAGCGAGCAGTAGACGCTTTAATAAATGCCTGACCAACGGCGCCAGGTTCAACACTAAAGTTCATGATAAAAGTTAATGCCACTAAATAAGCAACGGCGACCGCACCAATCAAATTACCTAAAGCAACTAATAACCAGTTACGTAAAATAACGCTTTTAGTAATGTTTGCACGCTTATCAAATAACGCTAACGGAGCCAATGCAAACATAACTATTACAATTTTCAGTGCGGCCATTAGCATCACCAATACTGCCCACATCAACACCTAACAATTTTAATTTGGCACTCATATCAGCACCGGTAAATGCATTGTCAGTGCCGAGCAATGTATCTACTGCGACTTTTGCCATGCTATAACCTGGTGCAACTAAACCAAAGAACTGACTATTCCAAGAAGCACATTCACCAATGGCAAAGATATTTGGATCAGAGGTAACGCACTGGTCATTAATACTAATACCACCGCGAGGCGCTGTTTCTAAGTCAGTTTGCTTGGCGAGTTTATCCTGTGGTCTGACACCAGTAGAAAAGACAATAAAGTCCACTTCTAACTCAGTGCCATCAGCAAATTTCATGGTATTACGTGCATTTGTACCACTAGCAACAATTCCTTGGGTATTCTTAACGGTATGAACATTTACACCAATACTTTCGATTTTACTACGCAAAATTTGTCCACCTTGCGCATCTAATTGCTCGGCCATTAAGACGGGAGCAAACTCAATAACATGTGTTTCTACACCTAATGCTTTTAGAGCGCCAGCAGCTTCCAAACCTAATAAACCACCGCCAACTACCGCTCCTTTCTTGCTGTTGCGTGCTACTTTTTCAATGGCGTTTAAATCTTCAATGGTACGGTAAACAAAACAATCTTTACTTTCATTGCCTTTAATAGGTGGTGGCCATGACTAGCTTGTCGTAAAAGACTGCACGACCAGTTTGAGAGTGAATAACTTTTTCATCTCTATTAATCGTTAATGCACGTTCACCAACCAACATTTCAATATTATTTTTTTCATAATATCCTGTTTTAACCAGTGATAACTCGTCGGCAGTATGATGAGAGAAATATGAAGAAAGATGTACTCGATCGTATGCAACTCGAGGTTCTTCACAGAAAGCAACAATATCAAAGTTAGCTAACCCTCCCTTATCGATAAGCTCTTCGATAAAACGGTGGCCAACCTACCATTGCCAATGGTGACTAATTTTTGTTTGCTCATAATGTTTCTCTCACCTAATTAATTTAGGTGAAAGATAAGGTAATAGTGACTTTTAAAATTGACGAATATCAAGGTAGGTTTAAATAACGGGTATAACGCTTACATTTAATTTAAAAACGCGATTAACTACAATTTAATTATGGTTAACTTATGATAAGGAGAATCATTACATAGACAAAAAATCTTTTAATATTAATAAATTAGCAAGAAACATCTAAAATATTAGGATAAATGAATTGATAGCCTAATGTGCGTTTAACTTTTTCATTACTAATTACTTTAGTCGCACTATTTTCAGCAATGATATAGTCAGGTTTAGGCAACCCAAGCGACAAGGCCATCTCAGTATAATAGTCTTTCTTTGTTGGGTGATTGTCTGCACAGCCGTTAAAGATCTCTCCCCAAGCCTGTTGCGTTAGTATCGTTTCAATCAATTTAATACAATCCGCTTGATGAATAAGGTTTACTTTTCCGAAGCCATCTTTAATACTTTTCCCAGAAGCAAAGAATCGACCTGGATGGCGTTTTCGGCCAATCAAACCTGCTAAACGAAGTACTGTACACTCAAAGCCAATGTTATCAGTGAAGCATTTTTCTATCTTTCGTAGGTTTGTTTCAGAGGTTAGTTGATCGCTTTCGCTGCATAAACCAGCATCATTGGGGTAAACAGAAGTAGAGCTAATAAATAACACCTGCTGAATTGGGCTTTTTGCAATCTCTTCAGCAAGTTTTTCAAAGGCAGGTAAAGCTTTACAGGTGATATTAATAATTAGTGTTTGAGCTTGTAGAAAGTCTTTTACATTGCCTTGTAGCGCTTCAATATCAATTATATGAGGCGTAACTCTCGTTTTTTTTAATGTACTAACTTTTGTAGGAGTACGTGTTGATAAACCCACCTCATAACAAGCTTGAGCAAGATGATTTGCCAATGGTTCACCTAACCAACCACTGCCTAAAATACTAACTGTTTTATTATTTATCATGTTTTTTACCTTAGCCATTAGCGATTTCTCTAGCGTTTACTCTTGATGGCTGCTTTGCTGGCGACGCGAGCTAATATTGTTAATGATAATCTGTTTTTCACTATCTGATGCCTGTGACCACTCAGTGATCTCAGTTAGACTACGATAACAAGCGGTGCAAATATCTTGGTTATTTAAACAACAACGTCCAACGCAAGGTGAAGCAAGAGCATTCATCTAATATATTTCCTTTATTATAATCATAAGACCTCTGTAAAATGCTTTATAAGCGTTTAATACACATTAAACAGCAAAGTATACTAATGCAATGGTGCCTACCTCTTTGAACGCTTTTATGCCATCCACAGATCAGTTACAATTTTACCTTGTTCATTAACATAAAGAGATAAAAATGAAAATTATTCGTTGGATATTAGGCCGTATCATTTTACTGCTGAACTTTATATTTTCGCCTAAAAAACTGCAAAGAGATGCAGCATCACAACAGAAAGTGGATCAACAAACTAAAAGCTTACAACTATATCAATTCGCTGCTTGCCCTTTCTGTGTCAAAGTCAGAAGAGTAATGCGTAAAAATGCATTAAACATCGAATTAGTGGATGCACAACAACCAGCCAATAGAGCCCTACTGATTGAACAAGGTGGCAAAGGCACAGTACCTTGTTTACGTATTGAAGAAGATAATAAGATCACTTGGATGTATGAGTCGTCAGATATCGTCGCTTACTTAGAAAAAAGGTTTGCTTAATCCCAGTCGACCTATTGTTATATTTAACGATTATAAAGAGTGGAGATTGATATAAGAACAAGTACATTCAAACAACTGCTTTCTTGAGCGCTATTTGAATGTACTTAAATCAAGCTAAACGTTATGTATTAGCTGAAGTTGAAGCAAAAGCCAAACCTTCACGGTAATACTGATTAGCTTGCTCTTGCATCTCTTGCTCTTCCATTAAAGAAGCAATCAACTGATAATCCGTCACATTAGGTAATGTTTTCAAACTTTCACTAAGATGATCTATCGCCGCTTTAGGGTGACTCTCTTTAAGTTTTAAGTGCGCCAATGCTTGATGAACATAATCCGCATGTGCAGATTTCTTTAACTGCTTTTCAAGAAAAGTAATGATTGGATAATGATCCGTTACTTTTATCTTCTGTAAGTAAGGTAATAATGGCAAAGAAAACTGACGTTGTAGTTTATCTAATAGAAACTCTTGCGCCAATTTACCATGGTCATTATCAATAAAAGCTTCTAATACTGCTTTTTGATAAGACAACTCTTTACGCATCCAACGCGCCACATCTTTATGCCAATAATCATTAAGTAATTGACCACTTTCCGCCGCAAGCTGTTGAAACAATTGTTGATGAGCATGTAGCTCTAACTCTGCCACTTGTTCTGCATTCAACGTCAATAATTTACGTTGGCTATTTAACAGGGTAATTAACTTCTGCCATTCATTCATTGCAGGGTACAAGGTAATGTAATGTTCCAGGATTTGCTTATTCTTAGGAAACTGTTGATTTAAGTTAGTTAGAGTCACTAATGCATTTTCGTATTGCTGCGCATCTAGTTGTAATTCGGCCCAAACTAAACCAACAGCAAGTTTAGATTTAGGGTATTCGCTCGCTAACTGTAAATAATCATCACGTTGGTTAAACTCGCCATTTTTATGTGACGCACGTGCAGCCGCAATATAGGTAAGCGCAGGAGACTCACTTCGAACAGCAGATTTGGAAAGCAGCTTTTGCGCATGCTTAGTATTACCTTCTAATAGTGCCAGCATACCTAACAAACTATTTTTTTGTGCTTTACGTGTTTTACGCTGCCCAAACCAACCACGTGTCACACTGCTCATTGAGAGAATTTTTCTTAATAGCCACTCTAGCGCCAATAGTAAGAAGTAAAAAATAATGGCAATAAAAACAGCATTAATAATAGTCGTTTCATAGGTTGTATAACTATCAAATGAAACTAATATATAGCCTTTATGAGCACTCAATTCAGGTGCAAAGATTAATCCTGTGAGTAAGATAATGACAATTGCTATTAATCCAATCATATCAGCTACTCCGCACTTTCAATGGTAAATGATTTGCTAATACGCTGCTTTAAAATATGTGAAAGTAAAGGTGCGCTCTTGAATTGATCAGGATAATCAATGGAGATAGTTTCTTTGCTGAGTTTTTGAATTGCATTGTAAAATTGCTGCGTGCTTTTATCACCCATATCGTAATAAACGGACACCAATTTTAATGCGCCTTGTAACGCTATGTCGTAAATTTCTTGCTGCTCTCGATACACCGCAAATTCAGCTTTCGATAAGTGATTTCTTAAATTCTCACTTAAATACCAAGCTTGTTCTGGGGATAACAAAGCTTCAACAGGCTTGTCACGGTGAGAAATAACGATAAAGCTTTCAATGAAAGAGTCCCAAGAACGATCTAAATTCGCTTCCCAGTCAGAAATATCGGTAGATACTTCTTGTGTATCGGTTTCTTCTGCTTCAGACATGGTCAGGCCAGCAATCATCAGTGTATCGATACGACGCTCTAAGCTTGATAAAGATAAGATAATGCCATCCACATCACGTGAAGGTAATGCTTCTAACATATTAATATCTTCTAATAATGCACGGCGCAACGGATTAAGACTAGGATCACCCATTTCAACAATACGTTGATCTGCAGTGCTTAATAACGCAATAGTGGCATTTAAATCATGCTCTAACCACAACTTACGGCCTGATAAGTTAATTAGATATTCCACTTCTGCTAAAATCCAATCACTTGGATGACGGATATTCGTTTCAGCTACCGCACGGCGTAAAGATTGAATGTCATCATGATATAGTTTACTTTTATTTTGGCTATCTAAAAGCTGAATATTAAGCTGTTCTACTTGAGTCTTAACACTATCGTTCGATGATTTGGTTTGCTGAAGCTGACTATTTAATCGCGCAGTTTGAGAGTCTAATTTATTACTTAATACTTCAATCTGTTCTTGATAAGCAGTGTTTGCGCCTACATTATTTTTATAAAAGTAGTAACCAAACCCTAAAACAAAAAACAATATAATGAACAGAATGAGAATAACAGCTACTAATAGCTTAGAAGATTTTTTGCGCTTTTTTTTCTCAACTTGCACTTCTGGCTCAGTTGGAATTTCTGGAGTTTCAGTATTAGTATCAGTCATAATTTTCCTATTTTAAAACTAATGGGCTATACAGAGGAGATCAGTTATCATGAAAAAAATCTACTATCTGATTTGTATGTAAACTTGGTAATAATATAATATTTTCCACGCCTAACAATCTAGCTTGATCAGCAACACGTTGACTTGGAACATAAAAAGTTAACTTACATAACCAACTTGTATATTCCTTTGGCACAAGTACAAATAATTGATTTAAAATTTCCACACTGCTGATAATAGCACCATTTATAGATGCTTGTTGCCAATAATTAACTAAATCTATGCCATCTAGATCGAGTTTTACACGTTTATATGTCTGAAAGAAATCGACCTTAGCACCTCGTTTAATTAAAGTGTTTTCGAGTAAATCTCTTCCGCCTTCACCACGAAGGATTAAAATTCGCTTCCCATCTACATTTTGTAATGTATCTAGCGCTAATAAACCTTCACTGTCAAACCGAGATAAAGGGCAAATAACCTGTTGTTTACATGCCATTTTCAATCTATTTTTCGTTGATTTACCTACTGCAAAATATTGAGTTTTAGGCCAATCACGGTGAATGCTCTGTTCAGCATATTTAACTGCGTTACCACTTACCGCAATCACTGCATCATATTGTGCAGATAAAAAGGCATCTAATCTATGTGGATCATCTAAACCGACTACAGTCAATAACGGTTGGGCAATAGAGAAACAACCAATCTCAGCTAAAGCATCAACAAGTTGTTGAGCATGAGGAGCAAAACGCGTTATCAGCAATCGGTCAGAACAAATCACTTATATACTTCACTTAAAATTTCTTTAGCACCTGCATCTAATAATTGTTGAGCAAGTGCTTCACCTAATTCATGTGCTTTATCTGCATGACCTGTTATCTCTTTACGTATGATGTTTTTACCATCAATACTACCTACTAAACCACGCAAAAATACTTGCTCACCATCTAATAGAGCGAAGCTACCAATTGGCACTTGGCAGCCACCTTCCAATGCTAAATTCATAGCACGTTCAGCAGTTACTCTGATACGAGTCTGTTGATGATTTAATGGTGCTAATAATGCGATTGTTTCTTGGTCATCTAAGCGGCACTCAATACCAACAGCACCTTGACCAACTGCAGGAAGGCTAATCTCAGGCTCAATAAAGCAGGCGATACGATCGTGCATTTCTAAACGCATTAAACCTGAAGCCGCAAGAATAATTGCATCGTATTCACCATCATCTAATTTGCGTAAACGCGTATTCACATTACCACGTAAGTCTTTAATCACTAAATCAGGGCGTAATGATTTAATTTGGCATTGACGACGTAAACTACATGTCCCGACTACAGCACCTTGAGGTAAGTCAGCAATCTTTTTAAACTGATTAGAAACAAGTGCATCGCGAGGATCTTCGCGTTCACAAATAACACTTAACCCTAAACCTTCAGGAAAATCTACAGGCACATCTTTCATAGAGTGCACTGCAATGTCAGCTCTGTTTTCTAACATAGCTACTTCCAATTCTTTAACAAATAGACCCTTACCACCTACTTTCGCTAAAGGTGTGTCAAGAATGATGTCACCTTTAGTTTTCATCGGTAACAATTCAACGGTTAAATCAGCATGATGTTTAAGTAATTCAGCTTTAACAAAGTTAGCTTGCCACATAGCTAAAGGGCTATGACGTGTTGCAATACGAATAATTTTTTTAGACATAAGCGTCTCTCTAATAACAGGATAATTTATGCTATCAAATACAAACTAATGATCCATATAAATATGACTGAAAAGGGAAAAGAGAAGAAAATATTGATAAAGACACAGCATCGATAAGGTCATGCATAATAATTTAGCGGACTAATATCACAAGTAGACAGCTATTTGTAAGTAGAAATAATCATTTAGATAATAAATGCAAATAGTAGCAACATTAATTAAACAAAGCTTAATATCAGGGCGAAGGGATAATTAACTGACAGGTTAGTGTTACGAGCGAAAAAACTCTGATATTCCTTTTTTAGCCTGCTTGTTTTAGGTTTTGATATTGATGCATTCAATGTCATATAGATTCGCTTTGTTCATAGCTGTTAATCGATGTCTGCGATAACTGTCAGCCTAAAAAAAGGAGTGCAGAGCTTACCCGCTCGTGAGCCCTGCCTATCGGTAAACTCACCCTACTTTCAGCGTAGCTCATCATAAATCAACAGACATGAAAAAAACCCTGTCGATGTTAATCAACAGGGTTCGTTTAATGAAGCGCTTGGCGATGGAAAGTCCTCGCAGCGCTCGTGGACCATCGCTGTCGCGGATCCACCAGGGCACGCGGAGCTTAGCCCGCTCATAAACCGATACTGGCGTATCATTCGCCCCTAGCTATCACACATAAGGTTGGCCACTACGTGGCACTTTATTTACCCCATGTTCAAGTCGCTATAAAACCAACAGCCAATAACGAAAAAATCCCTGCTGACATAGTC
>NZ_JAPNXS010000012.1 GCF_030397575.1 Psychromonas sp. 14N.309.X.WAT.B.A12
TGTTATTCTGAATTAATGAATTAATTCGTGTGTCACTTCTATTGATGTTGCCTAACAAGTAGGACTTTGATTTTTTTGAAATCACATCAACAATAAGTGCTCACACAGATTGTTTGATTAAATTGTTAAAGAGCGTGCCTTTCGGCTAGGCGGCGTATATTACGCGCCTTTCGAACAATGTCAACGTTAATTTTCAACTTTATTTCGAAGCGAACTTCGAAGCGTTTACTGCGTTTATTTTATTCTCAAACTCGCTGGGTAACTTGCGTTCCGTCCCGTGTCTGTGGGTGCGCATTATAGGGATTAAGATCTCATTGGCAAGCGTTTTATTGTGTTTATTTGCAAAAAAGTGTCTGAGTGTTCAATTAAACAACAAAACGAGTGTATTTCATGCAAAAAACTATAATTTATGCTTCATATGGCGAGATTAATTGAATATTTCTGATCTTAAGATTTTAACTAATTAGTTAATAGAGACTAATAACGCTTGATATATTCATAAATAAGCATGATAAATAATATCTAAACCTATAAAAATATGCCTTTCATACAAATGAAAGGCATTAATAGTTATAAGCCTTAGTTTACTAACCTATTTTATTGGTCCAAAGTTAACTCATAAAAACTAACCTTCGCATAGTCACCGGCATCAATACCATTATTTGTACATTCAGAAGATCCAACATTACATTGGTTATAGTTACCTGCTTTAAAGTACATCCAATCATTTGCATAACCTTCGTCATACTCATTACCTCGATAATGTGGTTTTGATAGATCTATTTGCGCTGTTTTAACTTGTTCATTTGCTTCGCCGATGTTTTTGACAAATGTTAAATGCATAATGTTATTTTCTACATTCACATTATATGAAAAGACTTCACCTAGTTTGATTCCATCTGTTGGATCTGCTGATCCATTACGTAAGTCATAAGCTCCAAATACATTGTGATAGATATCTTTGCGTTTAGAGTAGTTATCTCCGGTTGCATTTATTTCATAACGCCAATACAGAGAACCGTATTGATGATTTGGTAGTTTACGATACACAATTTTTAATGGTTCGTTTTTTGAACCATGAATTTGACCTATTACCGTAGAGAAAGCCCCATTCTTTTCGGCATTACCACTGGTACTCACCCAATCTACTGATAAAGTTGCAGATAACTCACCGCCAATTGAGCCATAAGACGCGGCCTCTGGGTTAGCAGCTATTGCAAAATTGTTTTTTGGATCTTTATATGATTTGGCTAACATCGCACGTAATTCACTTCGAGCATTTTTACTGTTAGGTGTTGTCATCGCTTTATTAGGAGTAGCAAAAACCATGGCACCTGTTGTTGCGTCTGTATAAAACCAATCTGGATGTATATATGGATTAGTGGTACTGCCCAATACTTGTGCAGAAATTTCCATTACTTTACCTGCACGGTTAGGCTTATCATCTTCCATTGGAATATTAATTTTCCATTTAGTCAGATCAAAGTTTTGAGATGGTGTTTTGTTAGGATCTAATTGAGCGATTAATGTCGCTGTATGTGCTGTCGCTGGTAAAGGTGTCGTTGCATTCGCAACTTTTCCTATTTCATAAGTCACTTGGTTATTTGACGTTGGTTCTGTATTTGTACAGCCCACCAGCAAAGTGGCAATAATCGCACTTAAATATACTTTTTTCATTAGAGTACCTGCTTATCTATATTGATAATATTCATGGATAATATCAATCATAATAAGTCTCTGATTACAGGCTTAATATGATTGGTAAATAATTAACAGGGCCAATTTATAATAATATTGTATTATTAATTGTGATCTTCTTGGAAGATATGCGAGACAAGTTGCTAAGCATATAAGTATGAAGTGATTTTTGTTAACTAAGTAGCATTTGCGTCAAACAGGGAAAAACTATCTATTAGTTTAATATTTTTAACAGGCATTAAAAAAGGAGCCTAAGCTCCCTAATGTATTATTGCTCGTTTACCTTAGTAAACTTTATGCCTTGTATAAACAAAGGTAAGCAGTTTGTACAACGACTTTAACGTCAAAGCTTGAATTTGCTTCTACTTCAAATGTTTCACCAGCTTTATAAGTTTTCCATTCAGTTGTATCGACAAGGCGGACTGTGAGGCTACCACTAACTACTGTCATGTATTCATAAGCACTAGTACCGAATGTGTACTCACCAACTTCCATTACACCTACTGTTGCAGGTAATGTTTCACTTTGGAATGCGATTGATTTAACGTTACCATCGAAATATTCATTTGCTTCAAAACTCATTTTAATCCCTTCTTATTTCATTTATTGGTGAATCATTGCGCACAGAGTATGGCGAAGCTACACCTAAAACTCAACCCTCGAATTCAGATTGCAGGGTTTCAATCTGCTCCTGCACATCCATCCAGAGCATTTCATTTTCTTCTAAAAGGTCTTTTACTTCGCCTTGTTCTTTTAATAAGTCAGTCAGCTTTTTTTTGTTTTCTTGCTCATATAGCTCACTTTCACTCAGCTGTTGTTCAATCTCAGTTAAACGTGCTGAAGCACTGTCCATGGCTTTTTCTGCTGTGTTTAATTGTTTTTTGAAAGGCGTTAGTTTTTTACGAAATTCAGCTTCTAATCTTTTTTGATCTTTTCGGTTAGCACTCACTGACACTGCTTTGTCAGCACTTTGCTCTGCTTGCTTTTCTATGCGTTGCTGGTCAGATAACCATTGATGATAATCATCTAGGTCACCAGAAAACGGTTGCACTTTTTTGTCATGTACTAAGTAAAGGTCATCAATAGTAGTACGTAACAAATGGCGATCATGCGATACAACAACCATTGCTCCTTCAAATGCTTGTAATGCAACGGTTAAAGCGTGGCGCATTTCTAAATCTAAGTGGTTAGTTGGCTCATCGAGTAAAAGTAAGTTAGGTTTTTGCCATACTAACAATGCTAAGACTAAACGTGCTTTTTCCCCACCAGAAAATGGGGCAACAAGATCAAAAGCTTTATCGCCTTGAAAACCAAAGCTACCTAAAAAGTTACGCAGAGGTAACTCTTTTTCATCAGGCGCTAAACGTGCTAAATGTTGCATTGGACTTTCATCTAGATGTAAAAACTCTAATTGATGCTGAGCAAAGTAACCAACCTTTGCATTAGTGTTGATCTCTAATTTCCCTGATTTAGGCTTCATTTGATTAGAAAGCAATTTAATCAAAGTCGATTTACCAGCCCCATTACGTCCAAGTAAACCAATACGGCTACCAGGTACCAAGTTGAGCTCGATTTTATCTAAGATCAACAAATCATCATAACCAGCACTAACTTGGTCTAGCGTTAATAAGGGCATAGGTAATGCTTCAGGTTCCCTAAATGAAAAGCTAAATTGGTTATCTACATGTGCAGGTAAGATCTGCTCCATCTTTTCAAGTGCTTTAATACGACTTTGCGCTTGTTTTGCTTTATTAGCTTTATAACGGAACCGATCAATATAGCTCTGCATATGATCCATTTGCGCCTGTTGCTTTTCATAGGAAGATTGTTGCTGTACTAGTTTTTCAGCACGTTGGCGTTCAAAGCTAGTGTAGTTACCTGTGTATTCGAATAATTTATTTTGTTCAATATGGATAATCTTATCAACAATGCTATCGATAAAGTCCCGATCATGGGAGATTAAGATCAAAGTGCCTTGATATTGATGTAACCATTTTTCTAACCAAATGACCGCATCTAAGTCTAAATGGTTGGTAGGTTCATCGAGTAATAATAGGTCTGAAGGGCAAAGTAGTGCTTGTGCTAAGTTAAGACGCATACGCCATCCGCCCGAAAAATCGCTAACAGGGCGGCCTTGAGCTTGCTCGCTAAATCCTAGACCAGCTAATAATTCTGCAGCGCGAGATTCAATAGTATAACCACCCGCATTATCTAATAGAATATGCATTTCTGCTATTTTTGTACCGTCATCAACTTCTTCAGCTTGCTTTAATTTAGCCTGTAACGCACGAAACTCATGGTCTCCGTCAATGACATATTGCAATGCATTCATATCTAACGCAGGTGTTTCCTGTGCAACACTTGCTAAACGCCAATGATGTGGAATCGTCAGCTCGCCTGCATCAACTTGATGCTGTTGCTTAAGTAATGTAAAAAAACTAGATTTCCCACAACCGTTGGCCCCTACTAAACCGACTTTCTGTTTTGGGTTAATTGTTGCACTGGCATTTTCCAGTAGAGGTTTTCCGCCGCGGATAAATTCGATATTAGATGCAACAATCATAAATTCAGAGTCTCAATGTCAATCAGATAAAGTTAGAGCAAGATGATAACGAAATTTGTAATGTTCAGCCATAACTACTAGCCTTTACTTGATAATGCGTTGCTTCAAGTTATTTTAGCAAGCTTTGCATCTGCAACTATCATCAGTATATGATGTCGTACTTTTTGTTAATTGTGATTGAACTATGTCAGTATCTAAAAATAGAAAACGCTTCATCGCCGGAGCGGAATGCCCACAATGTAAGACGATTGATAGTATTGCGTTGACATTAGAAAACGCAGTTGAGACATTAACGTGTGTTAGCTGTGGATACACACAAACGCAAACGCCTAACCAGGCTAAATCAGCAACACGTCAATTTGAACAAATAATTGGTGTTTTTGATCCATCTGAACCCGATAAAGAATAAAGAGAGAAAATAATGAAGATTGAAAAGAACTCAGTAGTTGCCATCCACTTTGGAGTAGCTGAAGTTGACGGTAATGCACTAGATAGCACTGAAAACGGAAGTCCTCTTGAGTTTATTCAAGGTGCACAATACTTAGTACCAGGCTTAGAAAAAGAGCTAGAAGGCAAAGAAGCCGGCTATAAGTTTGACGTAAAACTTGAAGCAGAAGATGCTTACGGTCCTTTCCAAGAAGCATTAGTACAAGAAGTACCACGCTCTTTATTTGAAGGTGTTGATGAAATTGAAGTAGGCATGTCATTCCAAGCTGAAACAGATCAAGGCCCACGTACAGTTGAAGTAACAGCAGTTACTGAAGAAAATGTAAGCATTGATGCAAACCACCCTCTAGCCGGTATGGCACTGCAATTTGTAGGTGAAGTAGTATCAGTTCGTGCAGCAACAGCTGAAGAATTATCTCACGGACATGTTCACAGCCCTAAACCAGAAAGTGATTGTTGTAGCAGCGGTAGTTGTCAAACTCACTAAGCAAATAACACTTATCTGAGTTGATTGAGCGCCATAGTAATATAATTACTATGGCGCTTTTTTATAGAGTGCTATATCTCTTCTAATAACAACTAAACGTTGTAACTCACTGATGGTTGTGGATAAGGCGACACAGCATTTTTATATTTAGCCTGTATAACCGAAATAACCTCATTAAAGTCAGAAATTCCTTTTAATTCAATATCTAATGCTTCGAGCTCATGAGGAGAAAGCTTTAATTTTGCGGCAAAGAAAAAGTTACGTCGTTGTTGGGAGTGTGTTGATTGCTCTTGCTGCCGAGAACTACCCTGCTTATTATCCTGAATAATCTCTCGAGATTGGTACGCTGTTTCTTCCCGCTCTTGTTCTCCACGTATTTTTGCATAAGCGTGAGCTTGTTCTGTTTTAGGAATTGCTGTTTGTAGAAGATTTTCGCGATGCAGACCTTCTGCAGCCTGAGGAAAAGGAGTTGCTATAACAGGAGGAAGCTGAACATTTACATTAACCATAATGGTTAGCGTTAAACAGACACATCAATGAGTGAGCCAACCATGTCGTCTGCCGTAGTGATCACTTTAGCAGCTGATTGAGCTTGAATTTCCGCTAGCTTCATATTCACTAATTCAGTAGTTACCGGACCCGAAACATAACTATGCGCACTTGCCCCTTCTGGGTTTTGCGAAGTACTTTGATGGCTTGTTGTTTGCTTAGCAATACGATCACTGGATTCAGTTATTTGCAGCGACGCTTTATTTAAGCTATTCACACCTGAAGAAAATGCTGAATTTATTTCCATAGAGACCTCCCACTAAAATATACAATTACCAACCATTATGGTTAATTTTTAAGCAAAAATAAAGTTTATTCACTGTTTTTGAGAGCCAATGAACGATATTAAGACCTGATGAAATAAGATAGGTTCACTAATGAATGGCGCATGTGAAGATTGTTGAAAAATAACCTGTTGATTAATCGACGATAACTCGGCTAATTTTTCTTTATTAACCACAGACACTAAATTATCTTGCTCACCTAAAATGGTTAACGAAGGCATAGTCAATTGACTGAATTCCTGTCTCAGGTCCACTTCATCGAGCAGCACTAATCCACCTAATAAAGCAGATGGCTTAGCTCCTATTTGCTCTGACATTAACTGTTTTATCGTTGCGATATCAGTTTTCACAGTATTACTGCCCATAGCGAGCGTAGACAAAAATCGATTTACTGTTTTTTGCGGCTGCTTCGTCACTCCAAGTTTAAAGGCACTAAACACCGACTTTTCAACCCCTTGCCATTGCCCTTCTTCAACAAACTTAAGTGCAGAACAAACCTGAATTAACTTTTCAACGCGCGCTGGATAATGATATGCGATATGAGTAGCAATTAATCCACCTAAAGACCAACCGCACCAAACAGCTTTTTCTGGTAAGTAAGCCAACAAGGTTTCGGCAATATTTTCTAAGGTATAAGCCTCTAACTCTGGCTCGCCAGCAAATCCTGGCAGGTTAACTAAATGCACACAATAATGCTCACTTAATTGCTTAACAACAGGCTCCCAAATAGTACTGTTCACACCCCATCCATGAATCAATACTAAATCTTTACCTGTGCCAAAAGTTTGATAAGCAAAGGGGCCATTCTGTTTCATCTTCTGTTCTATACTCACTCTTACCTCGTTAATTTATAGGTACTTACTATGCTATATTTCCTAACTCGACTTATCAGCGAAAGCCAAGCTTTATTCTCCGCTTGTTTACCCAGTCATTGCCTTATGTGTGGTTTACACAGTGCAGACCAGTTGATTTGTCAGCATTGTAATCAAGCAATATTAACAGAGAGACCTTGTTGTTTACATTGTGGTTATGGTTTGGCACAAACACAAAATGTTTGCGGGGAATGTTTGAAGCACCCCTTTAAATTTAACCGGTTAGTTGCCGTTTCAGGTTATCAAGCGCCTTTTCCAGCGTTAATAAAGAAGCTCAAATACCAGCATCAACTAATATATGGAGATTTATTAGGACTACTATTGGCCAATATAGTTAAACAGAGTTACAGCGAAGACCAACAAAAACAGATTGATTATATACTGCCCGTACCGCTGCATCCTAAAAAGCATCGAATTCGTGGTTTTAACCAAGCTCATTTAATCGCAGATGCACTTTTAAAGCAGCTTCCCCTGCGCGCTAAATTAGTAACTCCCATTGACCGTAATAAAGCAACTACAGCGCAAGAGGGCTTAACCCGTAAACAACGTAACCTAAATCTAAGCAACGCCTTTTCAATGGCTGTTCCTACACTTAATTTACAGGGAAAACATGTTGTTTTGATTGATGATGTAGTAACAACTGGGGCAACTATTAATAGTATTTGTGAGTGTTTACTTAGCGCAGGTGTCAAAAAAGTAGACGTGTGGTGTATTAGTAGAACTGAATTGGGTGATCAAGCTAACTAGCTATATGAATAGATTATCTTTGATAAAATAAGCATCATCGGTTCTATCATATACTTATTATTTTTAGCAATTTTACTGTTTTCATTATTATTATAAGGAATTGTCGTTATAATGCCCAAGTAAATTACTCAAGCATAAAGGTTTAACATGATCGAAATTACTCCAGTTGCACAAGCACACTTTGCAAAATTACTAGCGCCGCAAAAAGAAGGCACTAACATCCGAGTGTTTGTTATCAACCCGGGCACACCAAAAGCAGAGTGTGGTGTATCTTACTGCCCACCAGAAGCAGTTGAAGAGAGCGATACACGTTTAAGCTTTGAAGGTTTTGATGCTTTAGTAGATGAAGTAAGCCTACCTTTCTTAGAAGATGCATTTGTTGATCTAGTAGAAGAAGATACTGGTACACAGTTAACGCTAAAAGCGCCAAATGCTAAAATGCGTAAAGTGAAAGACGATGCACCACTTATTGAACGTGTTGAATACGTTATTCAAGTGCAGATCAACCCACAACTTGCTAGTCACGGCGGTTTTATCAAGTTAATCGAAGTGACTGAAGATCAAGTAGCTATCATCGAATTTGGTGGTGGTTGTAATGGTTGCTCACAAGTAGATTTAACATTAAAAGAAGGCATCGAGAAAGAGCTATTAGAAGAGTTCTCTGGCGAGCTAAATGCAGTGCGTGATGTCACAGAACATGCTCAAGGCGATCACTCTTTCTACAAGTAACCCTGATTAGCTAGCATTAATACGGTTATCTGAAGAATAGATAACCGTATAATAAACGCTTAAGGCAGCTACTAAGCACAACGCAAATAACATCTCCTTCCCCAAAGCAATAAACAATATTAAGCACGTCACACTTGCGATCATAGCTAAATACCTTGCTTTACCTGTTAATAACTTCACGCCAGCAATACCTGCAGCTAAATAAATTAAGATAAATAAACCATTAGCATAAGCAATCAAGTTATCCACCGCTAACTGCATTGAATCTGCAACTAGCAACATACTTAAACAAAGAGCGACTGCAAAGCTTAATCCCCAATAAGCAACCTTATGTGAATTAATGCGTTGAAATGAACTGTGGATCTGTTGTTGTATAGCCATGCTCTGCAATAACCGAGAAAAACCTACAAAATATAAACTAATAGAAATAAAGCAGGTGCAAAAGCCCACTAAATTAACTAATAAATAACCTTTGCTCCCTAAGCTTGCCTCAACAAGGTGCACCACAGAGTTTAAGTTCTTCTCTTGATCACCATAAAACCCCATTTTTAAAAGGCTAATACTAATCAAGGCATACACCACTAGAGCAATAGTAATACCGATAAAAATAGTTAATGGGAAATCACGTTCAGGATGCCTAAAATCATCGGCAATATGCGTAATAGCTTCTATTCCTAAAAAGCACCACAAAATAAAAGTTGCCGTTAGTGCGACTTTACTAACACTAAATTCAGCAGTGGGTAAGGGTAAATTTTGTTGTAACTGCACATCTAAAGAGGCGAATAATAACGTACTGACAATTAGTACACTTAATACCGATTGAATAATAGCAGCAGTCTTTAAGCCTAATAAGTTAATTACAAATACTAAACATAAAATACCAATGGCAATCATTAAGCGGTAATCAACTGCATCGCTCAGTAAATGCATTTCAACTAAGGCATTTTGTAAGAAATTTGCCGCTGTAATGGTGATTACTGGCGTGCCTAAAGCAACTACCCAAATAAATAACCAACTCACTAACCGTCCACTTCTTTCTCCAAACGCTTGCTGCACATAATATGCAGTGCCTCCGGCATGGGGATAAAACTTACCAAGCTGCGCAAAGGTAAAGACGATTGGAGCAATTAACACTCCCATAATCGCCCATGCTAATAATGACCAACTACCTGATACTTGTGAGGCAATAGCAGGAATAATAAAAACACCAGACCCCAGTAAAGCTGACACCAACATAGCAACACCTTGCATTACTGATAATTTTTCTGTTTTTGCCATTATTAACTCATCCTAGTTACACATTACATTTTGCGCACCGTTATAACCTAAGTAATAAGAAAGTTAAATAAAATAAAAATCAAAAGATAAAGCACTTAACATTTAAGATCACAAGATAACCTTCGACATTTCTTATGCTTAGCACAATAATTTTGTAAAAAACGTGCTGTTTGTCAAAATAAAGCGAGCATTTAATACACAAATGCAGTAGAATGCGCCTCCCTCGCAAAATGATCCATCTAAAGCGAAGCAAAATATTCAGAGTAACACCTACTCCGCGATTGATTTCGCGAAAAGTTAATGGACCACGTTTAACAATATTAAGTTGTTAGGCTGATGTAGGTATAGGCTGAATTTAACGCACATTCGAGCAATGTGCAGCATTTTATAAACTCAAGAGGCCACTTATGTCAGAGTCAGAAAACCAAGTAGCAGGACCATCTTTCCAAGATTTAAACTTACCAGAGTCAATCGTAAAAGTTGTTACTGAAATGGGTTACGAATCACCATCTCCAATTCAAGCACAAACTATCCCGCACCTATTAAACGGTGAAGACGTATTAGGTCTTGCACAAACGGGTACAGGTAAAACGGCTGCATTCGCATTACCATTATTAGCTAATATTGATGTGTCTAAAAACCATCCACAAGTATTGGTTTTAGCACCAACACGTGAATTAGCAATCCAAGTAGCAGAAGCATTCCAATCGTACTCACGTCATTTACGTGGCTTCCACGTAATGCCTATCTACGGTGGTCAAAGCTACAATATTCAATTCAAACAATTAGCACGTGGACCACAAGTTGTTGTTGGTACACCTGGTCGTATCATGGACCACCTGAAACGTAAGACGCTAGACCTTTCAAACTTGCAAGCATTAGTATTAGATGAAGCAGATGAAATGTTACGTATGGGTTTCATTGATGACGTAGAAACGATCATGAAAGAGATGCCAGAAAAGCGCCAAACTGCTCTTTTCTCAGCAACGATGCCAGATCAAATTAAACGCATTACTAAGCGTTACATGAATAACCCAACAGAAGTTAAGATTAAAGCTAAAACATCAACGGTTTCAAACATTGAACAAAAATGTTGGATCGTACGTGGTGTAAACAAGCTAGATGCATTAACACGTATGTTAGAAACTGAAGAGTTTGATGGTGTAATCATCTTTGCTCGTACTAAAACAGCAACAGTTGAATTGGCAGAACGTTTAGAAGCTCGCGGTTACCGCAGTGCTGCACTAAACGGTGATATGAACCAACAAACACGTGAACGTGCAATTGCCCGCCTTAAATCAGGTAGCCTAGACATTCTAGTAGCGACTGATGTTGCGGCTCGTGGTCTTGATGTTGAGCGTATCAGCCTAGTAGTAAACTACGATATCCCGACTGATACTGAATCTTACGTTCACCGTATTGGTCGTACTGGTCGTGCTGGCCGTACTGGTAAAGCTATCTTATTTGCTGCGCCACGTGAGCGCCGTTTATTGCAAGCAATTGAACGTGCAACTCGCCAACCAATTACTATCATGGACTTACCAACACGTGACGAGGTTACACAAACACGTATTGATAACTTCCAAAAGCAATTGTTCTCTGTATGTGAAAGTGAAGACTTAACATTCTTCCGTACATTGTTCGAACAAATTCAAAATAACACTGAAATCGATGATTTAGATTTAGCTGCTGCATTATTATTAATGGCACAAAAAGAAAAACCATTACAACCAGTAGAAGAAAAATTCGTTGAGCCACGTAGCAATGATCGTGAATTCTCTCGTGGCGATCGCCCTCGTCGTGATCGTAATGATCGTTCTCGTGGTGACCGTCCAGATCGCAACGATCGTTCACGCAACGAAGACAAGCCACGTGGTCGTGGCCGCCCAACTGACGTTGAACTAGAAATGTTCCGTTTAGATGTAGGTCGTGAGCACGGTGTTCAAGTTAAAAACATCGTAGGTGCAATCGCAAATGAAGCCAACATCAACAGCCGTTTCATTGGTGATATCCGTCTAAACAACGATCACTCTACTATTGAATTACCAAAAGGTATGCCAGCTGAAACACTAACGCATTTAAAAAATGTACAAGTGTGTAAACGCCCATTAAACCTTAAAAAATGCTAATTTATTAAGCATTAACAACAAGGAGGCCTAGGCCTCCTTTTTTGTATCTAAAATTCGCTGTTCTAACTTTTAGACAATAAAAAGGCCGAATATATAAATAACCGACCTTCTTAAAATTTCAATAAATTAAGGCTTACTTTTTCTTAACCGGACGTTTCCAACCGTTAATGTTTCGTTGCTTAGTACGTGCAACACATAGCGCATTATCAGGTACATCATTTACTACTGTCGTACCCGCTCCAGTAGTCGCACCATTACCGATAGTTACTGGTGCAACGAGTTGGCAATCACTGCCCACAAACACATCATTGCCAATAATGGTTTGATGCTTATTCGCACCATCATAATTACAGGTGATCACACCTGCACCAACATTAACACCACTGCCTACTTGGCTATCGCCAATGTAGCTTAGATGCCCACACTTAGTGCCTTCACCTAATGACGATTTTTTCACTTCAACAAAGTTACCAATATGTACTTCGTTGGCAATCACCGTATCAGGACGGATCCGCGCAAATGGCCCAATAGACGCATGCTCACCAATGTTTGCACCTTCAATGATAGAGTTTGCTTTAATCTCGGTATGATCAGCAATCGAACAATTAGTTAAAATACAACCAGCACCAATTTTGACGCCATAACCTAAGCTTACTTTACCTTCAATAATAACGTTGATATCAATATCGACGTCTTGACCACAGGTTAACTCTCCACGTAAATCAAAACGACTTGGGTCACGTAACATCACACCACTCAGCAATAATTGATTAGCTTTGTCAGCTTGATATGCACGTTCTAAGTTAGCCAGTTGCAGGCGATTATTCACACCTTCTACCTCAAATGCATTTTCAGGTTGAACGGTTTCAATAGATAACCCTTCTTGATAAGCCATCTGAATAATATCCGTTAAATAAAACTCACCCGCCGCATTGTCATTTGATAAGGCAGGTAACCAGCGATTCAGAGCATCTGCATCTGCAACTAAAATACCAGTGTTAACTTCATTAATCGCTAATTGCTCAGGGTTAGCATCTTTTTGCTCAACAATACCAACAACTTGACCATTATTGCGCTCGATACGACCATAACCAGTTGGGTCATCCATTTTGATAGTTAATAAACCAATACCACCTGTAGGCTGCACCGCGACTAATTTTGCTAGAGTCGTTTCTGATAATAACGGCACATCACCATAAACAATCAGAATTTTCTCACCTGATTGGAAGTGTGGTTGCGCCATTTGCATTGCGTGCCCCGTTCCTAACTGTTCAGTTTGCTCAATCCAATTTAAGCGTGCATCTTGGATATTTTGTTTCATGATGTCGCCACCATGCCCATATATTAGGTGAATATTATCTGCGCCAATTCCTTTTACCGTATCAATAACATGTTGCACCATCGGCTTGTCAGCAATTTTATGAAGTACTTTAGGTAGGAGAGAACACATGCGAGTGCCTTTGCCAGCAGCAAGAATAACAACACTTAACGACATAATAGAAACCTTAATATCAGAATAATAAAAAAGTTTATTTTAACGGAGTTTTAGATAAGAACGTATAAGAAATGTAAAAGAGTAAAAAATAACCTGAAGTTCATTTGTTATTTTGTGCACTACATGGCTTTAAAAAGCTTCAAATAACAAAATCGCTCTATCACACACAGCAACAAGAGTAAAAGATAGAGCAGATAACGCAGAATGACTTATCACTTATAATATATTTGATAAGAATTTTTGTAATCGAGGATGATTAGCTACTGTACCAAAAATATTCTCAGGAATATCGTCAACCAAAAGTACCCCATCTTCCATAAATAACACCCGATCAGCAACTTCATTAGCAAAACCCATTTCATGTGTTACGACAATCATAGTCATTCCCTCAGCGGCTAATGACTTCATGACATCTAACACTTCCCCGACCATTTCAGGATCAAGCGCTGACGTTGGTTCATCAAATAACATCATGTCCGGCTTCATTGCTAATGCTCTAGCAATCGCAACACGTTGTTGTTGACCGCCCGATAGCTGCGCAGGATAGACGTCCATTTTTTCAGCTAATCCAACACGTTTTAATAAAGTTTGTGCTTCAGCATCTACTTCACTTTTAGGCAATTTAGACACCTTAAGTGGCGCTAGCATGACATTTTCTTTTACCGTCAGATGTGGAAAAAGATTAAAAGATTGGAATACCATACCGACATTTTCACGCAGCTTATTAATGTTGGTACGCTCATCGTACATATTTACACCATCTACAATGATATCGCCATCGGTAATGGTTTCTAGTTGGTTTAAGGTTCTTAGGAATGTTGATTTACCTGACCCAGATGGCCCGATAATCACCACCACTTCTCCACGTTTAATATTAGTGGTCACCTTTTTTAAAGCATGACAATTATTTGGATAAATTTTGTCGACATTAGCGGTAACCACCATGTCATTACCTTTATATGCATTAACCATTATTTGCTAACCTCTTTTCAATACGTTGTATAGCCCAAGATAAAGTTGATGTTAACAATAGATATAAAGCCGCTACCGTAAACCACACTTCAAAAGTAGCAAAACTACCGCTGACGACTTCACGCCCAGCTTTCGTTAAATCGGTAATGGAAATCACCGACACTAATGAAGAATCTTTAATTAAATTAATCAGTTGGCTAGCCATTGGAGGCAGTGTACGTTTGAAAGCTTGTGGTAATATGACATACATCATGGCCTTCGGATAAGTCATCCCTAACGAGCGCGCGGCTTCCATTTGCCCAGGTGAAATAGATTGAATACCAGAACGTAAAATTTCAGCCACATAAGCACCAGTAAATACTGATAAGGCAACAATCCCGGCAGTAAAGCGCTCTAAATCAAATACTGTACCGAGAAAGAAATAAACAATAAAAATCTGCACTAATAACGGCGTACCGCGAATCACTTCAACGTATAATAGAGATAAATTTTTACTAAAAGGATTATTGGAGATACGCATTAATGCTGCCACTAACCCAATAAACAAAGAGAAAAACAATGAGATAACAGAGATTTCCAGAGTGGTTAACAAACCTTCGATTAACACCCCCATTCTAACGTTTTCTTGACGAGCTAATAGATCGCCTTCAAAAATGATATCCCCATCAGACACTAAAATAGTATCAGCATTATTGATAATTCGATCAGGGGCGCCATTATCATAGGTAATGGTCAAGCTATTGTTATTTATGCTAGCGCTACCATCTCCTTGGGCAATAATATCAACGGGAGAAGTATCAACAATGTAAGGTAATACACGATGCCACTGCCAATTATAATTAATCGTTTGCGATGCTGAATAAATTCCAGCAGCAATACCCAAAATAGTAATAGCAAACAATATATGCCATTTAAGCCTGTGTGGTTGTTCTTTCATAAAGTCACCTGGAAAAAGGGAGGGTAAATCAGCGTTAATCGTGCTGATTTTTATCAACTACTTACTGATAATCTTGTTAACAATGAGACCTACTGTTACCTAACAAGTAAATCTCATTATGCTACAACGACACTTATTTAACTTGGCTTAACCAAGCGTCACTGTTGAACCATTTATCGTAAATACGCTGGTAAGAACCATCACCTTTAGTTTGTTTTAAAAAGTTATTTAAAAAGTTCAGCATGTCAGGATCTCCCTGTTTTACTGCCCAACCTAATGGCTCATAAGTAAACGGTTCAAGAATTGCCGATGTTTTACCTTTAGTTTGTGCTGCATAGATAGAGATGAAAGGCATGTCGTAAACCATTGCATCAGCTTTACCATTTACCACTTCTAAAGCCGCATCTGTTTCTGTTTCAAATGCATTGTATTTTGCATTACGTAGCATCTTTTTAACTGACTCTTCTCCAGAGGTACCTAACTTACTTGCCACAATGTAATCAGCACTATTTAAGTCTTTATAACTTAAGATTTTCCCTTTATGTTTTGGGTTTAATAAAATCGCTTGGCCAACAGTAATATAAGGGTCAGCAAAGTTAACACGCATATTACGTTTAGCAGTGATTGTCATACCCGCCATAATTACATGACACTTATTAGTGAGAAGTGCCGGAATAATACCGTCCCACGCAGTATTAACTGGTACATATTTAACGCCCATTTGCTTAGCCATTAATTTACCTAGGTCTACATCAAAGCCTATGTAGTTACCATTTTTTGCCTTCATTTCAAATGGCATATAACCCGCGTCAAAACAGGCTCTTAATTCTCCAGACTCGCTAATATCATCCAAGGTATTAGCCTGTGCAGTTCCCATAGATAGTGCTAATAAAGATGCAGCAGAAGCAAACGTAAACAATTTATTTTTCATACTTGTAATTCCCTCTAGAGTGTCAATATTGTTCAATAGAATAGGCTTAAGGCCTGTATCGCATTTTGTAATAGGTACTCTTCGATACAGCAACAAGCTTGCCAAAAAAACAAGAGCCCCAAAGAAAGAAATAATCAACTGAATATTGTATTAAAAGGAAATATAATTAGGAAAAAACATCAATAAATAGACATAAATTAGCTTAAATACACAAAGCTTTTCTATATTAAATCGCCCTCTCTTAAAAAACGTTCAAAATATCGAACAATAATGTGGCAGGCGCACTTTAAAGGTGCAGACTTTTTCTTCAATTACATAAGCCACCTATATCTATTCAAGCGTACTTTACTCTTAAAAATAACTACCATCATAAAAACCATCAAGCATGCATTAATTATTGTCAGTCAGAATGATCTTCATTAAACAACAGGGCATATAAACTTATAGCAGTGACCAATTCGATAAATGAACATTACTCCTCATAAGTCGACCTGCTTTGATATGCAATAAAGAAGCAGCTATAAAAATAATTATTACTGTAAAAGACTCCTACTTTTTTGCATAATCATTGAGACCAATGCATTCACCTTCAAACTAATGGGCAACCTCATGAAACAAACAATACTAAAAGAGATGTGTGTTGTAGCAGACATCAATGTAGAAAATGAAATTGAACGTCGCGTTAACTTTATTAAAAGCACCTTAAAAAAAGCCTATTGTAAAACACTGGTACTAGGCATCAGTGGCGGTGTTGATTCAAGTACTGCAGGTCGATTATGCCAACTCGCTATAGACCAACTAAACCAACAAGAAAATACCAGCGATTATCAATTTGTTGCCGTTCGTTTACCTTACGCTGTCCAAAAAGATGAAGATGAAGCACAACTTGCTGTGAGCTTTATTCAACCGACTAGCTGTGTCACAGTCAATGTTCAGTCTGGCGCAGACGGTATTCATGAAACGACAGTAGCCGCATTACAAAATAGCCAAGTAAAACTTACTGATAATGCTAATTTTGACTTTGTTAAGGGCAATGTAAAAGCACGCATGCGCATGATTGCACAATATGAAATAGCAGGGTTAACTAATGGTTTAGTAGTCGGTACAGACCATAGTGCTGAAAATATTACAGGCTTCTACACCAAACATGGTGATGGCGCTTGTGATTTAGCTCCACTATTTGGTTTAAGTAAACGTCAAGTGCGAGCATTAGCAAGGCACTTGGGGGCACCAAGTTTGTTAGTTGAAAAAGCACCAACTGCTGACCTTGAAGAAAACCAACCACAACTTGAAGATGAAGTAGCACTGGGTATGACTTATGATCAAATTGATGATTTCTTAGAAGGTAAAGACGTTGCCCCTGAAATAGAAGAGAAATTAATTGCGATTTACCTTCGTACACAGCATAAACGTCAACCTATCCCAACTATTTACGATTAACTCAGGCACTTTTAGCATAATACGCTAAAAAGACTATTTCCAAGTAACAATGACTTACCTTGATGGTTTAATAAAAATTAAGCAATCAAGGTAATTTTCTTGCTTTTTTTTCCTGCAAACCATCAAATCACTAGCCTTGATAATGCCTCTAATGATAGATTCCCTATTCGATTAATGATTAATCGTTCTATTTGAAACTATTAAATTTAAGGAAATATAGACCATGAAAAAAGTGGGTTTAGTTGGTTGGCGCGGTATGGTTGGATCTGTTCTTATGCAAAGAATGCGTGAAGAGAATGATTTTGCAACGATTGAGCCAGTATTTTTCACCACCTCACAAGTTGGTCTTGCATCTCCTGAAGTTGGTAAACCAACTGACACTTTAAAAGATGCGTCTTCAATTGAAGCGCTGTCTGAAATGGATATTATTATTACCTGTCAAGGTGGTGATTACACTAACTCTGTTTACCCGGCACTACGTGAAAGTGGTTGGGATGGTTACTGGATTGATGCAGCTTCTTCATTACGCATGAAAGATGACAGCATCATCGTATTAGACCCAGTAAACAAAGATGTAATCCAACAAGGTTTAACTGATGGTATTAAAACTTACGTGGGCGGTAACTGTACCGTTTCACTAATGTTATTAGCACTAGGTGGTTTATTTGAAGCAGACCTAATCGACTGGGTTGCACCACAAACTTACCAAGCGGCATCAGGTGCTGGTGCACGTAACATGCGTGAATTAATTAGCCAAATGGGTGCAATTGAAGCATCTGTAGCAGACAAACTTGCTGATCCAGCTTCTGCTATTTTAGAAATTGACCAACAAGTTGCAGACTTTATCCGTAGTGATGCATTACCAACAGAACAATTTGGAGCTCCATTAGCGGGCAGCTTAATCCCATGGATTGACGTGCCTATGCCTTCAGGTCAATCTAAAGAAGAGTGGAAAGCACAAGTTGAAGCGAACAAAATCCTAGGTACTAGCGACAAGCAAACACCTATCGATGGCTTATGTGTGCGTATCGGTGCAATGCGTTGTCATAGCCAAGCAATGACTATCAAATTGAAAAAAGATGTATCGGTTGAAGAGATTGAGAAAATCTTAGCGTCTCACAATGAGTGGGTTAAAGTGATTCCAAATGAACGTGAAGCAACAGTTTCTGAATTATCTCCAGCTAAAGTAACAGGCACATTAAGCATTCCTGTAGGTCGTATCCGCAAACTAGCAATGGGCCCTGAATACATCAGTGCATTTACTGTAGGCGACCAACTACTATGGGGTGCTGCAGAGCCACTTCGTCGTATGCTTAACATCTTACAAGAAGCTTAATCTAGGCTTTCCTACCTAGTTTTATTAAGTAATAAAAAAGGCCTCATTGAGGCCTTTTTTGTATCTGCTGACAGACTCGTCCTGAATAAGCTCGAAATTATTCACCTCGTTTACTACGAGACAGTAAATCCATCGCAGCCACATTCACCGCTTTACCTTGATATAAAACGTAATAAATTTGCTCACAGATGGGCATTTCAATATTTACCCGTTTTGCTAGGTTATATACTTCTTCGGTATTGCGGTAACCTTCAACCACTTGACCAATCTCAACCTGCGCTTCATCAATCCCTTTACCTTGGCCTAGGGCTAAGCCAAAACGACGATTACGTGATTGATTATCGGTACAAGTAAGGACGAGATCACCTAATCCAGCCATTCCCATAAAAGAAGACTCAGAAGCACCTAACGCCACACCTAAACGAGTTAACTCAGCTAAACCACGAGTAATTAAGGCAGTACGTGCATTGGCACCAAAACCCAAACCATCGGCTAAGCCTGCGCCAATCGCAATCACATTTTTAACTGCACCGCCAAGTTGTACCGCAACAAAGTCTTCAGACACATAAGTTCTAAAGTTACTAATATTATGAAATAAATCAGCAATATGTTGAGTAAAATCCCTGTCAGACCCAGCAACAGCAACAGCAGTAGGCAACCCTTTAGCCACTTCCATCGCAAAAGTAGGACCTGAAATAACAGCCAGCGGATAATCATCACCAACGATATCGCGAGCGACCTCTTGCAATAAACGACCTGTCTCAGCTTCTAGTCCTTTGGTTGCCCAAGCGATACGATGCTCAGCTCGAAGCAAGGGTTTAACCTGCGACAATACCAAACCAAATACATGGCTAGGCACTACTAATAAAATAGTGTCTGTTGCAGCAATACATTTTGCTAAATCACTTTCAGGGTGCAGCCTACTAGGAAAGGTAACATTAGGCAGAAACGCCTTATTTTCACGATCAGTCTGTAAACGTTCAATATGCTCACTGTTGTGACCCCAAATTAAAGTGTCATGCCCATTACGAGCCAGTGATAAAGCCAATGCAGTACCATAAGAGCCTGCACCTAATACCGAAATAGTCGCTTTCTCAGCCATTAATTACCTACCTAGAATAGTGTCAGCAGCCTGCATTAAGAATTTAATGTTTCAGCTTCTGCTTGCTTACTTGCCATCGCTTGTTGGAATAAAGCATCAAAGTTAACTGGTGCTAAATTCAACTGTGGGAAAGTACCACGAGTAACCATGCTTGATACTGCTTCACGAGCATATGGGAATAAGATATTTGGACAGAATGCATTTAGACAATGTGCTAATTGAGCACCTTCAAGGTCAGATACAGAGAAAATACCTGCTTGTTGTACTTCACATAAGAACGCAACATCTTCTTCGACTTTTGCAGTCGCAGTCAGTGATAATGTTACTTCGTATACACCTTCTTCTAATTTCTTAGCCTGCGTATCGATATCCATTTTAACTTCTGGTGCCCACTCTTTTTTGAAGATTTCTGGTGAATTTGGACATTCAAATGAGATGTCTTTAACGTAAACACGTTGGATATTGAATTCTACTTGCTTGTCTTCTTGTTCTGGCATGATCTTCCCTTAATCTTTAATTAAATTATATTGTTATTGTTTAAGCTAATAATGCATCAAGCTTATCAGCACGCTCTAATGCATACAGTTCATCACAACCGCCGATTGGATTACCATCAATAATGATTTGTGGCACAGTGGTTCCACCAGTGATTTTAGTCATCTCTGGACGTAAAGAACGGTCAGAAACATCAATCTCTTGATATTCAGCTTGTTTACTATCCAATAATTGCTTTGCACGTTGGCAGTATGGGCAATATGGTGTTGTGTACATTGTAATAGCAGCCATAAGTTCTGTTACCTTTTAGTTGTTGGTAAATTCGCAGCTGTCCAGCCACTCATTCCTGAAAATAGGTTATTTACTTGCTCAAAACCAGCTTTAGCTAGTTTATCGCCGGCACCAGAAGAGCGTGTTCCCGTTGCACATACCACTATAATGGGGGTCTGTTTGTTATTTTCAATAGCAGCAAACTTTCCTTCATTAATTTGTGACACAGTTATGTTTTTAGCATTCACGATATGACCTTTCTTAAACTCGTCTGCATTACGCACGTCAACGACGATTGCGTCTTGCTTGTTGATTAATAAAGTCGCTTGTTGTGGGTTAACATTGTTAATCTTGCTTAATTTATTTTTGACTAAGCTATGAATTAACATAACGGCAATAACTACCCATGCTGCGGATAACATCGGGTTATTACTAATAAAATCAATATACTCTTGCATAAGTTGTTTCTTCTTCTCTGTGGATAAATTCGCATCTGAGTATACCCTGTGAAAAACAGAATATCAGCCTTGAGATTTAGAATAATAAATGAAAACGACTTTTTTAGGGCTATTTCGACTTGCTTTGATCTCACGTCGGGCTTTTTCAGTGACAAGACGCACAAATGTTGTAAAATCAAAGTGGAGATAATTTGGACATTATACCAGGACACAATAAGAGGTTTAAAATGACAATGACTAAAAAACCACTAGTTTTATTAATTCTAGATGGCTGGGGAAATCGCCCGGACACACCTGATAACGCAGTATCTAATGCTAAAACACCAGTACTAGACCAACTATGTAAAGACTACGCAAACGGTCTTATTTCTGCGTCAGGTATGGACGTGGGTTTACCAGAGGGTCAAATGGGTAACTCTGAAGTTGGCCATACTAACATCGGTGCAGGTCGTACTGTTTACCAAAGCTTAACTAAAGTAACCAAAGCAATTCAAGATGGCGACTTCTACGAGAACGCAGTTTTTGTAGCAGCAATTGATAAAGCCGTAGCGGCTGACAAAGCAGTACACATAATGGGTCTAGCATCACCAGGTGGTGTTCACTCACACGATGAGCATATCCTCGCAGCTATCGAACTAGCAGCAAAACGTGGTGCTACTAAGATTTTTGTTCACGCATTCTTAGATGGCCGTGATACACCACCACGTAGCGCGAAAGATACACTGTCTAAATACGAAGAAAAATACAAAGAGCTAGGTGTAGGCCGTACCGTTTCTTTAGTAGGTCGTTACTTTGCAATGGACCGTGACAATCGTTGGGATCGTGTTGAAGAAGCGTACAACGTATTAACCGCAGCAAAAGGCGCATACACAGCAGATAGCGCATTAGCAGGCCTTGAAGCCGCTTACGCACGTGATGAGAACGATGAATTCGTAAAAGCGACTGTTATCGGTGAAGCTGCACCAATGAACGAAGGCGATGCAGTATTATTCTTAAACTTCCGTGCTGACCGTGCACGTGAATTAACCTACACATTCACAGATGAAAACTTCAGTGGTTTTGAGCGCGCAGTTGTTCCGAATATCCACTTTGCAACATTGACTGAATACGCTGCAGATATCAAAGCACCTGCGGCTTACCCAAGTGAATCACTAACTAATACACTGGGTGAATGGTTATCGAAGAAAGATAAAACACAACTACGTATTTCTGAAACAGAAAAATACGCACACGTGACTTTCTTCTTTAACGGCGGTGTTGAAGATGAGTTTGAAGGTGAAAAACGTTCACTAATCAGCTCTCCTGCGGTAGCAACTTATGATCTACAACCAGAAATGAGCTCAGCAGAACTAACTGAAAAACTAGTTGGCGCAATTAAGAGCAATGAATATGATGTGATCATTTGTAACTACCCGAATGGCGACATGGTAGGCCACACTGGTGTATTTGAAGCAGCAGTAAAAGCATGTGAAGCAGTTGATACATGTATTGGTGAAGTAGTAAGTGCATTACAAGAAGTGGGCGGTGAATGTCTCATCACAGCTGACCACGGTAATGCAGAGCAAATGATTGACCCTGATACAGGTGGCATCCATACTGCTCATACTAACTTGCCAGTGCCATTTATCTACATGGGCCGTGAAGCGACTATCGCTGAAGGCGGACGTCTATGTGATATCGCACCAACTATGTTATCGCTAATGGGATTAGAAACTCCAACAGAGATGACAGGACAACCAATTATTACTGTTAAGTAAGCTTTGGTTATTGGGTACTCTACCTTTGAGTAGGGTATCCAACTCTCCTTTCTACTAATATCTGCATTTAATTTCATCTAATCTCTATAAATTAATTTCGATTCGCATACAATAAGCCGCCATCTCAATTATTTTTATCTAACTTTATTAACATTTGTAAGTCGTATTCATAATTGATATTTTTAAGAAATTCCCTATTCAAGTTATAAGGCCTAAAATCACAGTGATGTTTAACTTATCTAACGACAGAAAACTAAGTTACTTAGCCTTCATCGCTTTTTTTATCACAGTCCTATTCAGCCAGACAGTTACTGCCGCTAACTTAAATACCATTCAACGCCAAATTAAAGAAAACCAACAAACTAAAGCACAACAAGAAAAACAACAAAAGCAGTTAGAAAATGAATTAGAGAAAAGCGAAAAGGCTGTCGCTAGCATCGCCTTAACCGCAAATCAAACCAAAACAGAAATTGAGCAACAACGCACCGCCTTGGTTAACTTACAAAAAGAGACGAAACAGCTCAACGAAGATAAAGCCATTCAACAATCATTATTACAACAACAATTGGTCAGCGCTTATATGACCGGTGAAAATGACCTAGTAAAACTGATTTTGAATCAAGAGGACTTAAGCAAAGTCGTCCGCGCTAGAAGCTACTACAAGTATCTCAATGATGCTCGCTTGGAAAGCATTGAATCACTGCATGAGACAGAGCAAAAACTACTTAAAAACCAAGAGTCTCAAACAAAAACATTAGCCTCGTTAGAAAAGCTTTACGAGCAACAAAAGCAGAGACAAGCTAGCCTGACAGCAGAAAAAAGTAAGCGAGACAAAGCTCTACAAGCATTAAGAAAAGATATTAACTATCAAAGTAACAAAATTGCAAAACTCAATAATTCAGAGAAAGCACTCCGCGCTCGTCTTAAAAAAGCAGCAGAAGAACGCAAGAGACAACAAATAGCAGCAGCTAAAATAGCGGCTGCAAAAGCTCTTAAAAATAAGAATATTGCCAAGGCGAAGGCACAAGCTGAGGCTGAAGCCGCAACCCAAGCAACAGCAAATAACCAAGCAAATAGACAGACAAAAACCAACTCAAAATTAGCCAGCTTAAAAGGCAAACTGAAATGGCCAATTGAAGGTAAAGTACTACACCGTTTTGGTAGTGCACGTAGTAGCCAAGTGAAGTGGAAAGGTATTGCCATCGCCACTAATGAAGGTGAAAAAGTACGTGCGGTTGCAACAGGCAGAGTATTATTTGCCGGTTACTTTAAAGGTTATGGGATGGTGATAGCATTAGATCATAGTGATAACTACATTACTTTATACGGCTACAACCAGACGCTTTTATACAAAGCAGGCGATGTCGTATTAGAAGGTGATGCTATTGCATTAGCAGGTCACAGTGGTGGCCAAGAGAGAAACACATTGTATTTTGAATTAAGCCATAAAGGCACCGCGGAAGACCCATTACGTTGGTTATCAAGAAGATGATTACGTGCTAACCCTATTAAAAAAACTCAGTAAGTTCGTGCTATATATTGGATTAATCTCCTACTCAACGAGTACCTTAGCAAGTAGTATCGGTAAAATAGCGATCATCATCGATGACATTGGCTATAATCGTCATAATCAAGCTTTCTTGAAATTGCCTAAGGCAATTACTTTTGCGATTCTTCCATTTACTCCCTACTCCACTAAAATCGCAAATTTGGCCCATCAACAAAGTCGTGAAGTACTGCTACATATTCCAATGCAAGCACATAGTCATAATCACCTCCTAGGCAAAGGTGCTTTAATGGAACAAATGACCAAACACAGCTTTCAACACACATTAAGCGGTGCACTAGATGATATTCCTTACGCCATAGGTGTAAACAATCACATGGGTAGTAAGCTCACAGAAGAAACTGTTCCAATGCAATGGACTATGGACCTATTGTCCCAGCACGGATTATTCTTTGTGGATAGCTTGACCAGTGCCAAGAGTGTTGCCGCTAAAACGGCTATTGCAGCAGGTTTACCCGCATTAAAAAGACACATATTTCTCGACAATGTACGCACACCAGAAGCGATGGATAAACAGTTTGATCAAGCCATTAAACATAGCTTAACAACACCCTATACCATTTTAATTGGCCACCCTTATCCGGAAACCCTAAGCTACCTGTCACAACGTTTAGGCGCACCAAATAAAGACTTTCAACTAGTCAAACTCAGCCAGCTGATACCTGAAAAACAGCGTATGATGTTAGACCAGAAAAAAGTACAATATGATCATCAACACTTGCTTTACCCTGAAGTAATACCAATTATATTAAATAAGTGATCTAGATTTTGCGTAGGAAAAATGGCTTAGTGAAAGGCGTAAATTAAACCTTTCGAAGATTAACGCCAGACGTTAACTTCTTTAATGGTTATTCTCTTTACGAAATTTACAACGAAGAAATAAAATTTTTAACAAGCAAAATAGAGCAGTTAATAAGTATGATTGGTATAAACCCCCTAAAAATACAATAAATATATAATAGTGAGCACTGTATGCGATTATCCGTTTTTATTGCTGATACTTTATCAACGCAACTAGTCATCGATTTACAAAAAATTTACGGCAATTACTTGCCAGCCACCTCATTAACCACTGAAGCGATCACCGAGCAATTAAATGACTCAACGTCTCGCTTATTTTTAACTATGTTTAATGAGCGCCATATTGGTGGAGTTAAAGTACAAATTACAGGAACAACAGCCACCCTATCTCAATTACAAATTAGAGATCTGACACGCCGCCGTGGTGTAGGTAAAAACCTATTAACACAAGTTGAAAAACAGCTAAAAGCAGAAGGTGTGGCACAAGTTGAATACGCGTTAACAGAAGTTGATGAATCAGCATTATTAGCAATCCAAGCTTTTCTTGTGAATAGTGATTATCAAGTAAATGATGGGATAGCTATTAAAGCGATCTAAACTTAATTTGTGAGCCTTTAATTAATGCTATTTCAAATACAAAAAAACACACCTAGGTGTGTTTTTTATCAAAATTAAGAAGCTTTTAATTAACGCCCCGCTTCAGGAAAATCACCCAGCATCATACTTAAGATATACTGCATTTGAGTGCCTTTATTTATCGCTTTATCGCGCTCTAATTGAGTAAAGCCTTTAAGTGCAGCTCTCCAATAAATTTTCTTGCCTCGATTATCCAAAGCACTCAACATAAATGCTCCTTTTTTATAGCGAGGGTCTAAGCCTTTTTCCCGCACGGTACCAGGCACCAAGCCAAAACGTTGCTCCACTTGGTTATTGGCAACCACATCATCAGCCGCAAATAAAAAGCCAATCACCATTTCAGCTTGATCAGGGTTATCCACTAATTGATACCCTTTAGTACGCATATACTGTTCTATTTGCTGACGTATATACGGTGTTAACACCAACATAGTCGCTTCTTCTTTGGCTAACACAAAGTTGTAATCATCATCCCAACTGTAAGTCGTAAAGGAAGGAAGCACTTTACTCGGTTTACCGCTACTTACTAAGGTTAGAGGTTCAGGTTCGCTAACCTTTGCCTCTTTTACCACAGGTGTACTAGAACAACCCACTAAAACTAGTTGTACAGCCACTAACAGAAATAATAAACGCTTCTTCATCTTACTTCCTTACTCTTCGTGAACGAATGACGCGGCTTTTTGCATCACTTCAATACCAGAACCTGGAATATGGCCATTTTCACTTAAATGGCGTCGCCACGCACGCGCACCAGGTAAACCTTGAAATAACCCCAACATATGACGAGCAATACGATTTAAATGTACGCCTTGCGCCAACTGCCCTTCAATATAAGGATACATTTTTTCTAAAACTTCAAAACGTGTCAACGGCACTTTATCACAACCAAATAACTGCTGGTCAACCTTACTTAGAATATAAGGGTTAGCATAAACCTCACGCCCTAACATTACACCATCAAGGTGTTGCAGATGAGTTTGACAGTCTTCTAAGGTTTTAATTCCTCCATTAATCGCAATGGTTAACTCTGGAAAATCACGCTTTAATTGGTAAACACGCTCATAATCCAGTGGTGGAATATCACGATTTTGTTTTGGACTTAAGCCGCTCAACCACGCTTTACGTGCATGTACAATAAATGTGTCACAGCCCTGCGCTTTCACTTTTTCAACAAAGTCACATAAAAACTCATAAGAATCTAAATCATCGATACCAATACGGGTTTTAACCGTAACAGGTAAATCACAGGCATCACGCATCGCCTTAACTGCATCTCCGACCAATGCACCTTCTGCCATTAAGCAAGCACCAAAGCGACCATTTTGCACTCGGTCAGAAGGGCAACCGACGTTTAAATTAATCTCATCAAAACCGCGTTCAGCCCCAGCTTTAGCAGCTTGTGCTAAATCTAATGGCGCAGAACCACCTAATTGTAACGCTACTGGATGTTCCGCAGCATCTCTTTGTAAGTAATCGCCCTTACCGTATAAAATCGCCCCCGTAGTCACCATCTCGGTATATAGAAGCGTGTTTTTACTCATTAAACGATGGAAGTAACGGCAGTATTGATCAGTCCAATCAAGCATCGGAGCAATAGAAAAGCGGTTTGTAGGGAAATTTTGCATAAAACACCAAGATTAAAATGAAAGACGATCAATAAGCCAAATCAGAGTGTTATATCATTCACATTAAAGAAGTGATTGCTACTAACCTGCAACTGGCATTAAAAGAATAATTATAACAGAAAACCATTGCTTAAAAACGCCATTTAATCCTTGTGTAAAAGCAGAGGTTTAATACTGAACATTACTATCACAGCCTTTTACCTTTCATCCAAACACAGTCTAGGGACCAAAATCACACTTTTATATGCGTAAAAGTGTATCAAATTACATTTTTCTTCATCTAGGTGGGGCAACAGAATGGGGTTAAAGAGTAATGAAGAGAGCAAGTGGAGATGCCGTCTGTAAAAACTAGATAAAACTTCCTAGTTTTCTATAAACCGAAATCAGTCACCTTGTTATTCAGAGCAATTAGGTTTGAAGCGAATGTAAACATGCGATTATAAGCCATACTAGTACTTAGCTAAACACTCTTTAGTAAAAATAAAAAACGCCCTTGTACTTAGTACAAGGGCGTTTCAATAGACATTAAATAGTTACTCTATTAATGAATAACCACCTTGGTTATTTAACTGGCTTTTCAACTTCAGTTAACATGCCTTTCATTAAGCTTACACAACCAATCAGTAGGATTACTGTAAACGGTAGTGCTGCAATGATAGTGATAGATTGCAGTGCTTGGATAGATTGTGTACCACCGATCCATAGCATCACCATCGCAATTAAACCTGAAATAATGGCCCATACTATTTTTTGCTTCATTGGCACTTCTAATTTACCACCAGCTGTCATGCTATCAATAACGATAGATCCAGAATCTAGAGTGGTTACGAAGAACACGACAATCAGTACAACAGCAATAACAGATAAGATGTCACCAATCGGGTAAGCATCTAACATGTAGAATAAGCTTAGTGACACATCTGTAATGCCTTGCTCTGCCCCTAGTAAACCGACCTTATCGATAATTTGATCAATGGCTACGCCACCAAATACTGACATCCACAATGTAGTGACAACTGTAGGGATGACGAGTACACAAACCAAGAATTCACGGATAGTACGCCCTTTAGAAATACGTGCTACAAACATACCAAAGAACGGTGCGTATGCTACCCACCATGCCCAATAGAACACAGTCCAACCATGTAACCATGAGGTATCATCACGACCTGACGCTTGGCTTAATGGAACGATATTTTTCACGTAACCAACCACTGCTGTTACTAGTGAATCAAGTACAGTAGTGAAGTTTAATACAGCGATTAAACCTAGGAAGATAAAAGCAATCACCATGTTAATGTTACTTAACAGCTTAACTCCGCCGTCCATCCCACGAGTCACCGATAAAATCGCTAAGCCCATGATCAATACAATAATAAACTGTTGTAGATATAAGCTATTTTCAAAACCAAATACATGGCTGATGCCACTCGCAGCTTGTGAACCACCTAAACCTAACGAGGTTGCTAGACCAAACAAGGTTACTAATACCGTCAGTACATCAATCACATCGCCCATCCAACCCCATACTCTATCGCCTAAAATAGGGTAGAACACAGAACGCATCGATAGTGGTAAACCTTTGTTATACACAAAATAAGCAAGGCATAATGCCGTCATGCCGTAGATTGCCCAAGCATGTAATCCCCAATGAAACGCCGTTGCGCCTAATGCAAGTTCACGACCTTCAGGCGTGAAAGGTGCAGCATTCAATGGTGTTCCATACCAGTTTGTATAGAAAGCCGTTGGTTCTGCTACCCCCCAGAAAATTAAACCAATGCCCATACCGGCAGCAAATAACATTGCAATCCATGAAGTGGTTGAATAATCCGTTGTCGCTTTATCTCCACCTAAGCGAATTTTACCTAAAGGGGAGAATGCGATGCCTACTGCAAATAACAGTAAAATATTTGCTCCCCACATAAATAGGAAGTCGAAATTAGATAAAACAGCGCCTTTAATTGAGTCAATTGCAGCTTTTGCATCTGCTGGCTCTAACATTAATAGGGTAACGATAAAAAGAATTGATAAAGCTACTGAAGCAGTAAAAACGGTGTTGTGGACATCAAAGCCCCACTTATTAATATTGTCTTGGCCTACTTGATAATCAGTAGATTCTATACTGTATTTTTTAGATTTAAATTTCATAACTTCTGATATTTACCTACCCACATTAGTAAATAGAAACATCAGCTCCATATTAAATTAATACTTAAATTAGTTATTACGTACCACAAAGAGTGGTAACCAATCACTGTCGTTTTTTATTTTTAGACTATTATGCTTAATAATAAGCGCAGTATTCTAACATAAAAACTATTTGCACAACCGACTATCACAACATACTGATTTAATAGTAAATATACTCTTCTACCCCCAAATACCTGACCATTCTTAGCGCATCCCTGAGTTAAAATTACTGCTGAAACCCCTTTTATTGTTACATATAGGTAAAAATGAATTGCAAATCAGTAGCATTATCTTTTTTTTAAAAAAACATATACTAAATTTTAATTGATTATAAAACCAACAATAAGGAATAAATATGACAGCAAAGTATATTGATGGAAAACTTATTTCCAAAACCGTTCGCTCTGAAGTTGCAGCATTAGTTAAAACACGTGCAGACAATGGTTTATCGATTCCGGGCTTGGCTGTTGTGTTAGTTGGACAAGATCCTGCTTCTCAGGTTTATGTAAATAGTAAACGTAAAGCCTGTGAAGAAGTGGGTTTTACTTCTAAATCATACGATTTACCAGAAACCACCAGCGAAGCAGATTTATTATCGTTAGTTGATGCACTAAATGATGATCCACAGATCAATGGTATTTTGGTGCAATTGCCGTTACCCGAAGGTATCGACACCACTAAAGTCATTGAACGTATTAAACCTGAAAAAGACGTTGATGGTTTTCATCCATACAATGTCGGTCGTCTTTGCCAGCGTATTCCAACATTACGCTCTTGCACGCCAAAAGGAGTGATGACGCTAATGGAGCGTTATGGTATTTCATTAAAAGGAAAACATGCGGTGATTGTTGGCGCGTCAAATATTGTCGGTCGCCCAATGAACATGGAGTTGCTACTAGCAGGTTGCACCACAACAGTTTGTCACCGATTTACCCAAAACTTACAAGGTTTTGTAGAGCAAGCAGATATTTTAGTCGTCGCAGTGGGTAAACCAGGTTTTATCTCAGGAGGTTGGATTAAACAAGGAGCCGTTGTGATCGATGTGGGTATCAACCGTTTGCCATCAGGTAAGTTAGTAGGAGATGTAGAGTTCGATATTGCAGAGCAAAGAGCGAGCTTTATTACACCCGTACCCGGTGGTGTTGGTCCAATGACAGTGGCAACTTTAATTGAAAATACTCTATTGGCTTGCCAATAACCCCTTATTATTCAAACCATCAAGTCAAAAATATTAACTTGATGGTTTTACTACCACTAACAATCAATAGGGTTAAGATTTAGGTGGCGGCGCGCAAGACTCTCTCACCACTAACTCTGTTGTTAACGGTTGAGGCAAGGGAATATCTTCTCCATTTAATCGAGAAACTAAGTATTTAGCAGCAAGCATCCCCATCTGTTCCTGCGGCGTTCTAATAGTCGTTAACCTAGGAGTAATATTGGAGGCTAATGCCATGTCATCAAAACCAACGATCGACACTTCTTCTGGCACTTTAACCCCCATACTTTTCGCTTCAAAAATCACACCATAAGCAAAAGGTTCTGATCCACAGATAATGGCAGTAGGTTTATTAGCACGTGACATTAATAAACGAAAAGCTTCACGCCCCTCTTCAATGCCAAATTTAGCTTGTAATAAATAGTCATCAGATAAAGTCAGGTTTTCTTTTTCCAGTGTAGCTCTTACCCCTAACAAACGATTTAAAGCTCGATCATTATGCTCAGTGAAACCTGAAATCATCGCAAATTTAGTATGCCCAAGGTGTAATAAGTAACGAGTAAGATCCGCTGCGGCGGCTTGATTATTAAATCCAATACAAGGGTGTTCTCGATTTTCATCCACAGCCCAAGTCAATACATAAGGAATGTCTTTTGCCTTGAGTAAATCATAAAGACTTTTATCTCGAGATTGACCAACTAATATCAACGCATCCATTCCATGCGAGACCATTTGCGTAATATGCTCATACTCTTTTTCTGGATTGTAGTTATTAGATGCCAACATCATATTGTAACCAGCAGTAGAAATTTGGTTTTGAAACACCTCTATAGTGCGGCCAAACAAGCTACTATCCAAAGAGGGAATCACTGCCCCTATCATTCTTGAACGCTTCGACGCTAATGTGCGCGCTGCGGCATGTGGAACATAATTCAACTGTTTAATAGCCGCATCTATTTTTTGTTTAGTTCGGTCACTCACCACTGCGGGATCATTCAAATAACGCGACACAGTCACTGACGCAACACCCGCTGCAATTGCGACATCTTTCATAGTCGGATCACCCATCAAATTGCTATGCGCTTTCATATCATCCTCAATATTTTTTTATGGCTAACCAACAACATGTGACAAGGTCGAAATAATAAGTCACAGCCTAACGCTCCCCGGCGCCATGCCTTGTTGTTGTTCAACAACGTAAACTAATTATATCACAAAATAAGCAAGCACTATTTTTATCATAACCCCCTATATATCTAATGTTAAAGAGATAGCCTCATTATTGATCATGGTCAATCATGGAGCGTTTTTTGGTCAAAACGTCACCAAAACTGTGCGTAACGGATCATTTATGTGATTTTATTCTTTATTTTTTTAAACTCACTTATCAGCTTAAGCTCATGTAAATCGGGCTTTAAAAATATTTTATCAATGAATTTAAAAAATCGGCACCAAGCTTGCAAAACACTAAAAATGGAAGCGCATTCATTTTGATTTTAATTAAGCTGAATCATCGTATTTGCCATGAACCTTACAAACAGAAACAAGAAAATTGATACCCATACTTTAGGAGAGTGTTTATGAAATCGCATTACAAAGTTATCGTTATTGGTGGTGGTATTGGAGGATGTAGTACGCTTTATCATCTAACCCAAGAAGGATGTACAGATGTAGCCTTAATTGAACGTAATGAATTAACATCAGGAACCACGTGGCATTCAGCAGCTCAAGTAACAAACTTTGGTGCAACACAGACGATGGTTGGCCTAAAAAGCCACAGTATTCAGCTTTATAAAAAACTAGCAGCCGATCCAGAGAACCCAATTAACTACCATCATGCATCAGGTGGTATTCGCCTAGCATCGACTCAAGAACACCTTGATGGTTACAACCACTTCATTTCCCTAGCTAAAGGCATGGGTGTTGATTTTGAATTATTGAGCCCTGTTGAATGTGCCAAACGTCACCCATTAATCGAAACACATGAATTAGTTGGTGGACTTTGGGATCCGCTAGATGGTGATATCGATCCAGCACAATTAACTCAAGCATTAGCACGTGAAGCGCGTAAGGCAGGTGCTGAAATATTCCGCCATAACCCGGTAGAAGATATTCACCAAAAAGAAGATGGTACTTGGGTGCTGCAAACTAAAAATGGCGAAGTAAGCTGTGACAAACTAGTTAATGCCGGTGGTTACCGTGTTAACGAGCTAGGTAAAATGTTAGGTATTGAGTACCCCGTTATCTCAATGGAACACATGTACTTCTTAACGGAGGCTATTCCAGAAATTGAAGCGTTCGGTAAGCGTGTCCCGCTACTTCGTGACCCACTAGATGACTTCTACAGCCGTCAAGAGAAGAACGGTTTATTAGTAGGTATTTATGAACAACGCTGTAAAACATGGGGGATGGATGGTATTGACCCTAACTTCGTAAATGCACTTTGTCCTGATGACTTAGACCGTTGTTTAGATAACATGGAACGTGTATTTGAACGTATGCCATGTTTAGAAAGAACTGGTATCCACAGTATTGTAAATGGCCCAATCACTTACTCTGCAGATGGTAATCCTCTGGTTGGTAAAACACCTGGTTTTGATAACCTTTACTCAATCATCGGCTTACGTGCTGGTTTAGGTGAAGGTGGTGGTCACGGTAAAATCCTAGCTGAAATCATCGTGCACGGTGAATCTGAATGGGATACATGGTGTATTGACCCAGCTCGATTTACATCACATGCCAACACTGAGTTTACTGCTTTAAAATCTATTGAAGATTACCAAAACGAATTTCGCTTCCACATGCCACATGAAGCACGTCCAGCCGGTCGTTTAGCTAAAACAACACCTATTTATACAACACTAAAAATGCAACACGCTGAATTTGGTGTAGTGAATGGTTGGGAGCGTGCGATGTTCTTTAAACCTGATGCAGATTACAAATTTGAACATAGCTTCCGGTTTACTGACACAGACAAGAAAATCGTGGCGAAAGAAGTGAAAGGTGTCACTGAAAACGTCGGTATCATGGAAGTAAATGGTTTCAATCGCTTTGAAATTAAAGGCCCTAAAGCAGCGGAATGGTTAGACAGCCTAATGTGTTCAAATATTCCCAAAACGGTAGGTCGTATCGGTCTTTGTTACTTTTTAACTGAAAAAGGTAACGTATTAGGTGAAGCAACGATTGCCAAGCTATCTGAAGATACTTTCTGGTATGGCTCTGCAGCCGCTGCCGAATACAAAGATATGGACTGGTTACGTTCACACCTACCTGACGAAGGTGTTGAAATCACTTCATTAACTAACACTCACACTATTCTATCGGTAACAGGTCCTAAATCACGTGACTTAATCGCTAGTTTATCTCCTCGTACAGATTGGTCTAACGAAGCTTTCCCATGGTTAACCACTAAATCGGTATACATAGGTCATGCACAAGCACAAGCACTGCGCGTGAGCTTCAGTGGTGAATTAGGTTGGGAGCTACATGTTCCAAACGAGCAATTACTACTAGCACATACACTATTAACTGAAGCAGGTGTTGACTACGGCCTTATTCCATTCGGTTCAATGGCACTAGAATCTATGCGTCTTGAGAAGGGCTACCGTCATTGGAAAGCCGATTTAATCACCGAATTTGACCCATTTGAAAGTGCACTAGATCGCTTCACTAAAATCAATAAAGAAGCAAACTTCCCAGGTAAAGCGGCACTACTTGCTAAGCAAGGCCAACCGATGCGTAAAAAGTTTGTAACCATCACTGTTGATTGTGATATCGCAGCGGCACACCCTGGTGACTCTATCTGTGTTGATGGAAAAGTAGTCGGTACCGTGACATCTGCTGCTTATGGTTACCGTGTAGAAAAGAACATTGTACTTGGCTTTATTGACCCAGCTTATGCGGATGAAGGAAGCGAAGTAGATGTAGAAATCATAGGGACACCTTACCCAGCTGTTGTAGTGAGTGATTGTCTTTACGATCCAAAGAACGAAAAAGTGAGAAGTAAATAACTTAAATCAAACTATAACATGGAGAGTAATATGAAAAGGGTAACAAAATTATGCTTAGCAATATCACTAGGTTTAACGGGCGTTTCAGCACAATCAGCTGACCTTGTTTTAGGGGTGCCAAGTTGGCCATCAGCTGGGGTTACTTCGAATGTAATTAAAATCGTACTGGAAGAAAACTTAGGCTTAGATGTCGGTATGCAAAGCGGTACCAACCCCATTATTTGGGAAGCAATGGACCGAGGTTCAATGCAACTTCATCCTGAAGTTTGGTTACCCAATCAACAAAATCTCTACCAGAAGTATGTGGTTGAAAACGGCACTGTTGTGAAAAATCAACATAGTGTTGAAGCTAAACAAGGGCTGTGTATTACTAAGGAGATGTCAGATAAATACGATATTAAATCGATTTACGATCTGACTGATCCTGATAAATCAGCCTTATTAGATAGCGATGGCGATGGTGAAGGTGAGATTTGGGCTGGTGAACCTGGTGCAGCTTCAACTACTGTCGAAATAATCCGCGCTAAAAGCTATGGCTATGACCAAACTATTAAGTTAGTACAAGTGGATATTCCTGTTAACTTTGCTTCACTTGATGCAGCAGTGAAAGCCAAGAAACCTTATGTTTTCTCTTGTTACACACCACACTATGTCTTTGCTTTGTATGACATTGTGTTCTTAACAGAGCCAAAACATAACGACGCGACATGGAAAACAATCCAACCAACAAACGATCCAGATTGGTTAGCAAAATCCAATGCTGACTCAGGATGGCCAGTCACTTATGTGCAAATGCACTATGCAAAATCATTAGAAAAAGATCAGCCAGAAGCAGCTGAAATCTTGAAAAACTTCTCAATCACCTCTGACATTATGAGCGAATGGAGTTTTTCGGTGGTTGTTGGGAAAAAGTCACCAGCTAATGTTGCTGCAGAATGGGTCAAGAATAATCAAGATATCGTCAACACTTGGTTGGGCCTATAACACCGAGTTGAACAATGAGCTTCCCTTGCCTTTTTACCAGGAAAGGGAGTGCTCGAATGATTCATATTTCTAAAACCTTAACAATAGGTACGGCTTAGTATGACAACAGATGTAATTCAATTAGAAAATGTATGGAAAATATTTGGTGATAGAGCCGAAGAAGCAATGGAAGCAGTCAAAAGTGAAGGCTTAGATAAAGCCACTGTCCTTGAACGATTTGGTTGTGTAGTCGGTATTGCAGATGTTTCATTCAAAGTAGCTCGTAGTGAGATTTTTTGCATTATGGGGCTTTCAGGTAGTGGCAAGTCCACACTTATCCGCCACCTTAACCGCTTAATTGAACCTTCAGCAGGTCTGGTTAAAGTACTCGACCAAGATATGTCTGCATTATCACCTAATGCACTACGAGAAACTCGTGCTAAAGATATAGGTATGGTATTTCAGCACATGGCCTTATTACCACACCGTACGGTTGCTGATAACGTAGCATTTCCGTTGGAAGTACAAGGGTTGCCTAAAGCACAACGTTGGGAAACCTCATTACACGCTTTATCACTGGTTAACTTAACCGGTTATGAATATCGACTGCCTCATCAACTATCCGGTGGTATGCAGCAACGTGTTGGTTTAGCCCGAGCACTAGCTAGCGACCCAGAAGTGTTATTGATGGATGAACCCTTTAGTGCACTCGACCCATTAATCCGCCATGAATTACAAAACCAATTCGTACAACTAACTAAAAACTTACAAAAAACCACCGTATTCATTACCCATGATTTAGACGAAGCGATCCGCATTGGTGACCGTATTGCCATCATGAAAGATGGATGCTTGATTCAAATAGGCACACCAGAAGAGATTGTGATGCAACCTGCAGACGAATATGTCGCAGACTTTGTAAAAGGCATCTCTAACCTCAAATTAATCAATGCTCATTCCATTATGCTAGCGATTAACGATACGACATTACCTAGTTCCATTGATAAAACAGCCGCACTGCGTGCAGATGAAAATACTAGCCTAGAAGCATTAATCGACCTCTCTGTCACCACTACATTACCTATCATAGTTACTAATGATACGGGTCAAGATATAGGTGTGATCAGCAAAGATACCCTGCTTAAAGGCATTAAGGGAGAAGAATAATATGAATACTCAACAAACAGCTTCGCTTAACCAAGTCGATTATACGCAACCCATTAAACACTTTACTCAACGTCAAAGTAGTTATTATCAAGGGCACTTTACTAAGATTCAAACAGACACTCGTTTGCATATCTCTTTTAACTTTTTTGCCGCTTTATTTGGACCGCTATGGGCAGCTTCACGCAGTGTGTGGGGATTCTTTTGGGTGAGTGCGATTGCTATTTTAATCTCATCCATTTTACTTGGCCAAGGCCTCTGGGGCGAAGCGGGAGGCGGTAAACTTGCTCAAGCAGACCGTTTGTTTGCTAAGTCTCAAGAGATGGCCACCAAAGGACAAGCCGCACTAAACAATGGAGAAGCCAACGCTAACGCTTTTTTTCGTAACTCCGATAATCTAAGAAGAGCCGCAGAAAAAGCAGTACTCGCTGCTGAAGAGAATGCCAAAGGCGCTAGTCAAAACGCTATCTATGGAGGCTTACTACTATTTGTTGTCTTCCTTATCCAAGGTTTTACTGCCAATGCTGTTTACGAGAAACAATATTGCCGCTGGCGACAAGACTCTGCGGTAGGTAGCGGCTTCCATAGCAAAGCACTATTATGTGGTATCGCTATTCTTGCCTTTATTTACCCATTAACGCTGTATCGTTTTATTTCAGCAGAGCAAATCAGCTGGTTAGTGGAGTTTCCTTCGGATAAAGCAATTTTCAACACCACAGCCAATTGGCTTAATTCGATGTTTGACTTCCTAGCACTTAATGGTGCGAATTTCTTTGATGCTATTACACAACTGATTAACCTCTTTTTAGATGTAATTGAAACTGTGTTAGTAGGGACACCCTGGCCTGTGATCATGATGCTAATAGTATTTATGTCATGGCGTATATCTGGGATAAAAGCTGCTTTCTATACCGCTATTGCTCTATCTTACTTAGCGTTTTTTGGTTACTGGGAAAAGAGTATGGCGACCATCTCTTTATTAGGTGCTGCTGCGGTGATTTGTGTTGTTGTTGGTGTGCCACTCGGAGTGTTGTGTGCCAAAAACAAAACTATCGATTCAATTACTAAACCTGCACTGGATTTCATGCAAACCATGCCGGCCTTTGTTTACCTGATTCCGATCATTGCATTCTTCGGAACAGGCAAACCACCGGGAGTGTTAGCGACCATTATTTTCGGTATGCCACCAGTAGTACGTTTAACGACATTAGGTATCCAACAAGTTCCCGCCTCGATTGTTGAGGGTGCATTAGCCTTTGGTTGTTCACGTAAAAAGTTATTACTGGATGTCGAACTACCATTAGCAAAATCAAGTATTTTGGCTGGTATTAACCAAACTATTTTAATGTGTTTATCAATGGTGGTTATCGCCTCATTGATCGGTGCAGAAGGCTTAGGGACAGATGTCCTACAAGCATTACAGTTTGCAGCAAAAGGACAAGGTTTATTAGCGGGTTTAGCGATTCTATTTTGCGCGATTATGATTGACCGTATCATTCAGGGTCTATTTAAACCCAAGGAAAAAACAGAATAACCAGTAATAAAAATTACTACATTTTAATTAGCACTTATGCACAACAGATAGAAGGTAAGTTATGAAAATATTAATTATGGTAAAACGAGTAACCGATCCAAACGTCACTATTAGACCTAATATGGATAGTAGTAATGTTGACCTAACTAACGTAAAAATGGCAATGAACCCTTTCTGTGAAATTGCTACAGAAGAAGCAATTCGCTTAAAAGAAGCAGGAATTGCTTCGGAAGTTATCGTTCTGTCTATTGGGGATAAGCAATCTCAAGATCAAATCAGAACATCCTTAGCAATGGGTGCTGACCGAGGCATTTTAATTGAAACTGACGCAACGTTAGAGCCACTTAATATCGCTAAGCTAGCAGCTAAAGTTATTGAAGAAGAAGAGATTGATCTCGTGTTACTGGGTAAACAATCCAGTGATAAAGACAACAACCAAACAGGACAAATGCTAGCTGCAATCAAAGATTGGGGACAAGCAACCTTCGCCTCTAAATTATACATTAGCAATGAAAAAGCGACCGTAACACGTGAAGTTGATACCGGCTTACAAACTATCGAGCTGACTTTACCTGCCATTGTGACCTGTGACTTACGCTTAAACACACCTCGCTTTGCTTCTTTACCTAATATTATGAAAGCAAAACGTAAACCATTAGTGATTAAGCCTATTGAAGAGTTTGGCCTAGATTTAACACCGCGCTTTAAAATGTTAAATGTAGAGTCTCCACAAGTACGCGAAGCTGGCGATATTTTAGGCTCTGTTGATGAGCTACTTGAGAAACTAAAAACAACAGAAGGAGTACTATAATGACTATTTTAATTATCGCAGAGCACGACAACAGCAGTCTAAAAGAGATCACTCTGAATACGATCACAGCCGCAACACAGATTGGTGGTGATATCGACCTATTAATCGCGGGCGAAGATTGTGCGGCAGCGGCAGAAGCAGCCGCTAAAATCAGTGGCGTAACACGTGTTTTAGTAGCAGACCAAGCTTGTTATAACGGCCAGTTAGCTGAAAATATGGCGGCACTCATTATGTCAATGGCCAGCAACTATAGTCATATACTTGCGCCTTCAACTGCGAATGGTAAAAACGTATTACCGCGCGTAGCAGCAAAACTCGATGTCTCTGTTTTATCGGATATCATTTCCGTTGAAAGTCCAGATACCTTCAAGCGCTCTATTTATGCCGGTAATATCATTGCTACTTTACAATCTCTTGATCCAATTAAACTACTCACTGTACGCGGTACTTCATTTTCTCCTGCAGAACAAAATGGAAGCGCATTCATAAAGGTAGTAGATGGTGCCTTTGATGAAGCATTATCACTGTTTATTAACAACGACTCTGTGGTGAATGAACGCCCAGAATTAACCTCTGCCAAAATCGTTATTTCTGGTGGTCGTGGTATGCAAAACGGTGAGAACTTCTCGATGTTAGAAAAGGTGGCTGACAAGGTCGGTGCAGCCGTAGGTGCAACACGCGCAGCGGTGGATGCAGGCTTTGTACCGAATGATATGCAAGTGGGTCAAACCGGTAAAATTGTTGCCCCTGATTTATATATTGCTGTTGGTATCTCTGGTGCAATTCAACATTTAGCAGGGATGAAGGAGTCTAAGGTGATTGTTGCTATCAATAAAGATCCTGAAGCACCTATTTTCCAAGTAGCTGATTATGGGATTGTGTCTGATCTATTCGACACATTACCAGAACTAGAAAATGCCCTATAAGCGTTAACTATATATCTATTAATTATTAAATAAAGGAGACCAACAATGCGTGAATCAATGGAATTTGATGTCGTTATCGTTGGTGCAGGACCGGCAGGTCTCTCTACGGCCTGTCGATTAATGCAACAATCACAGAAAGAAGAGCGTGAATTAACCGTCTGCGTCATTGAAAAAGGCTCAGAAGTGGGCGCACATATCTTTTCTGGGGCTGTATTTGAAACACGAGCATTAGATGAGATATTTCCAGATTGGAAAGAGCGTGGTGCCCCACTCAATACACCTGTGACGAGTGATGAAATTTACCTATTAAAGAATGCTGAAAAGGCACAAAAGCTACCAAATAGTTTAGTGCCTAAAACCATGCATAACGAAGGTAACTACATTATCAGTGTAGGCAACCTATGCCGTTGGTTAGCAGAACAAGCAGAAGAGCTAGGTGTTGAAGTATTCCCAGGTTTCCCAGCTGCTGAAATATTATATGGCGATGATGGTGAAGTAAAAGGTGTTATCACTGGAGATATGGGCATTGATGCCAAAGGTGAGCAAAAAGCCGATTACATGCCAGGCATGGAGTTACATGGTAAATACACTATTTTCTCGGAAGGGTGTCGTGGTCATTTAGGTAAACAACTGATCAATAAATATCAGCTTGATAGCGAGTCTGATACACAGCATTACGGTATTGGTCTTAAAGAGCTGTGGGAAATTGAGCCAAGTAAGCATAAACCAGGATTAGTAGTACATGGTGCAGGTTGGCCATTAACTAAAGAAACTAGTGGCGGCTCTTTCCTTTATCACGCAGAAAATAACCAAGTGATGGTTGGGATTGTGATTGATTTAAGTTATTCAAATCCTTTCATCAGCCCTTTTGATGAACTGCAGCGTATGAAGCATCACCCTATTTTTAAAGACACATTAGAAGGTGGTACTCGTATCTCCTACGGTGCACGTGCTATTGCAAAAGGTGGGTTAAATTCTTTACCTAAAATGCACTTTCCAGGTGGGTTATTAATAGGTTGTGATGCTGGCACCTTAAATTTTGCCAAGATAAAAGGCACACATACAGCAATGAAGAGCGGCATCTTAGCAGCAGAAAGTATTTTTACCGCAATCAGCAGTGAAATAACTGTTAGCAATGAGTTAAGTTCATTTACCGAGGCCTTTAAAACCTCTTGGTTACATGAAGAGTTACACCAAACACGTAACTTTGGACCTGCAATGCATAAGTTTGGTACTTACATGGGCGGTGCATTCAATTATTTAGATCAAAACTGGTTCAAAGGAAAACTACCTTTTACTCTACATGATACTAAACCTGACCACGAACAACTTAAGCCTGCAGCAGAGTGTACTGATATTGCTTACCCTAAACCTGATAACAAAATCAGCTTTGATAAGCTTTCTTCGGTGTTTATATCCAATACCAACCATGAAGAAGATCAGCCCTGCCATCTCAAGTTAAAGAGTGAAGTAATTCCTGTAGAAAAGAACCTTGCATTATTTGCTGGTCCAGAAGCACGTTTTTGTCCTGCAGGTGTTTATGAGTTTGTTGAAAACCCAGAAAACCAACAACAGCAATTACAAATCAATGCACAGAACTGTTTGCACTGTAAAACATGCGATATCAAAGACCCAACTCAAAATATTACTTGGCAAGTTCCTGAAGGATTAGGAGGCCCTAGTTACCCGAATATGTAGTGTGAATTAATCGGCAGTGAACCAGATCAAAACATGTTTCATCGCCATCAACTAATAGCGTAACGCTTCTATTGAAGCTCAATATATAAGGCATGAACAATGGCAACTGAAAAACCAAAAGAGTTTATTTTTACTGCGACTTGCACAGCAAGCAGCAACATAGTGGCATCGGTCACGTCGTTTTTATCAGAACGTGGCTGTTATTTAAGTGAGTTATCTCAATTTGATGACCCTACAACTAAACGCTTTTTCATGCGTACCGTAGGGTATATTGAATCAGGCGATCACACCTTTGAAGATCTCAGCAAAGAGTTTCCAGAAGTTGCCGAAAAATTCGATATGGATTGGAAACTAGAGCCTGCCGATAAACCGTGTAAAGTACTATTAATGGTGAGTAAATTCGACCATTGTTTAGCCGACCTTTTATACCGCTTACACAAAGGTGAAATCAATATGGAAGTGACAGCAATTGTCTCTAACCATAAAGATTTACGGCCTATGGCAGAGCGTGAAGGGATCCGTTTTATCTACTTACCTGTAACCAAGGACAACAAACCAGAACAAGAAAAAGCGTTGATGGAAATTGTTGAAGAAACGGGCACAGAGCTAGTAGTATTAGCACGTTATATGCAAATTTTATCCAATGAACTCTGTGATCAATTAGCTGGCCGAGCGATTAATATTCACCACTCTTTCTTACCTGGTTTTAAAGGTGGGAAACCTTATCATCAAGCACATGAACGCGGTGTGAAACTGATTGGTGCAACAGCTCACTATGTGACTTCTGACCTTGATGAAGGCCCTATTATCGAACAATCAGTACAAAATGTTGACCACACCTTTTCACCAGAATCACTAGTCGCTGTTGGTCGTACAACTGAAACTGTAGCCTTAGCAAAAGCGGTGAAGCTGCACACTCAAAGTCGTACTTTCGTATACGGTAATAAAACAGTTATTTTCCGTTAAAACTTCTTAACCATCGGTGTTATTACTCGTACTCTAGACATTAATAACACCGATTTTCGTTTCAAATAACTACATTTAACTCGATAGTATTTAATAGTCAATTTGATAATCAACAACCACTTCACCCCAACTTAACGTGAGGTCAGCGATAATATGGTGCGCACTAAGCACTTTCTTCACAGGTAACTCTGCCATTGGTGCTAAGGCATGATTAAACAACTCTAACGCACCTGGCCCTGACCATGCCTCTTTCACGATAACATCTTGCATATGATACTTAACTAATTGCGTAATCAGCGGAGTGTTATCTACATTAGGAATAATTTTTAATAGGTAACCCGGCTCAGTTTCCATGCTCTGTTTTACTTGTTCAAGATCCATGGCATGCCATTTGTAGGGCATAGTCGCTCTGGCTATTTCACATTTGCCAAAAAATACTCGTCCTAAAACACAGTCTGAATCGTACAATAACTCTGGTTGTGCATACTTTTTAGGAAAGCCCCAAATTTCACGACCCGCAGCAATAGCTGGGAAGTTATTTAAATACATTTGATGAACATACTGTCCTGGTTGCCCGTTTAAGGTAACAGGAATAATCTGACCAGACTCTGTGAATGAGCCAAACCCTCTAAAGTCTTCCATCTTAATCACTTCAAACTTAACGATCGGCTGGTCGAATTTCAAAGGCTCAGGTACAACGCCATCCAATGCACTGCGGTCGGTTTCATAAGTCACAATAAAGAACTCCCTATTGATACATCGTACTTTATCTGGTCCTACTGTTGGCGCTGTAGCGGGCATCGAGGTAAGTTGTTTAATTTTATCAAAATTCATTGTTTTTTCGGCCTGTCTTAGTATCGAAAATAAAGGTGTATTGTTATGTGTTTAATCTAGGCTGACAAAGGAATTAAAAGACAGGGGTATAACTTTATGGAATGCAAAAAAATACCGCGTTTACAGAGTAAACGCGGTATTAAATTAGGAACACTTAAAGGTTAAGCATTTACTGTTTGTGTGTTGTCTGAATGCGCCTCAGCGGCATCATTGATGTCACGACGTTTACGTTGTAATCTCATGATAATAAACAATAATAATAGCGCTGGTACATAGAACCATTGTTTAGCAGGGCGCACTACTGGCACACCTACATCGACAATAATTTGGTCAAAATCAAAGCCGACTTTTTCAGCAGTACTATCAAAACCAATACCATCAACCATGATTGAACCATCTTCCTGTGGAAGTAGCTCTAAACCATAGTTTTCTAGACGCTCTTGGCCTGTTTCACCTTCACCAACCAGCATTAACATGGTCAGTGTCACTGGGTCACCCACATCATTTTGGCCGTTAACTAATACACGTAACTCAGTCCCCGGATCAACCTCTTCCATCACATTGACTAACTCAGTACCAGCACGCTCATCATAAGGAGGGATCACATAGTCCATCCAGAAACCTGGACGGAATAACGTGAATGCAATAATCAATAGTGCAAATGATTCCCACAGTTTTGATTTAGCGATAAAGTAACCTTGTGTACCTGCGGTAAATATCAACATCGCCATGGTGGCGGTAATAAATATCGCTATCCCTTCTAAGAAGGTCACATCCATTAACAATAAATCGGTGTTAAAGATGAATAGGAATGGCAATAAAGCGGTACGCAATGAGTAGAAGAAGGCAACAAAACCAGTCTTAATTGGATCCCCCCCCGATACCGCTGCCGCCGCAAAGGATGCTAAGCCTACCGGAGGTGTTACATCAGCCATGATCCCGAAATAAAACACAAACATGTGTACTGCAATCAGTGGCACGATCAACCCATTTTGTTGGCCTAAACTAACAATCACAGGTGCTAATAAAGACGATACAACAATATAGTTTGCGGTAGTCGGTAAGCCCATACCTAGAATAAGGCTGAGAATACCTGTCCAAACTAAGATCAACATGATCTGTCCCATGGACAAGAATTCAACCAAGGCAGCCAGTTTTAAACCAATACCCGTTTGTGATACCGCACCAACAATAATACCGGCAGCAGCTGTTGCGATAGCAATACCGATCATATTTCTTGCACCAGTGATCATACCGTCAATCAACTCACTAAAGCCTTGTTTTACCATACCTGATGTTGATTTTTTACGGAAGAAAGCAAATAGGTGACGTTGTGTTAATAGAATGAAAATCATCAGAGAAGTAGCATAGAATGCAGATAACCCTGGTGATTTACGTTCGATCATTAGGCACCAAATTAATACCACAACAGGCAATAAGAAGTGCAATCCAGACTTCACCGTTGGGCCTGTCTCAGGCAAGCTAAGTACTGGCGAATTAGGATCGTCCATAACTAAATCAGGGTAAGCGGAGCTGATTTTTACCAATACAACATAGGTTATTGCAACTAATGCAGCCACTACCCAGAATAGTAAATCAGGAGCAACAAAAGACTTCAACAAGCTAACTACAAAGAACAAACCAAAGGCACCAATGACTAAGTTACCTAATACAATTGCACCGGTAGAAATAGTGTTAGCTAACTTATCTTCACTGGCCTTTGCTTTGAGCTTTTTAAATACTAGGTACTGAATAGCAATAACCGCTAATACTAAACCTAAACGAGCTTCAGTCGTTGCTAATGCCTCATACAACTCAGATAAGTAAAAAGCACCACCAGCTAATGCAATGATAGGTAACAGTGTCATTGCCCAAGAGATTAATACGTCTTTAGCCGTTTTAACTTCACCTTCACGTGTTAAACCTTTCATATTTAACTTCATCGCTTCTAAATGCACGATATAAACCAATGCAATATAAGAGATGATAGCCGGTAAGAAAGCATGTTTTACTACGTCAAAGTAAGGAATATTCACATATTCCACCATTAAGAACGCCGCCGCTCCCATTACTGGAGGCATGATTTGACCATTAACCGATGAAGCAACTTCTACAGCGCCAGCCTTTTCAGAAGAGAAACCAACACGTTTCATCATCGGAATTGTAAAGGTACCTGTGGTTACTACGTTAGCAATCGAAGAACCAGAAATAAGCCCAGTCATACCCGATGCAACTACTGCTGCTTTTGCAGGACCACCACGTAGATGGCCCATTAAAGAGAAAGCAACTTTAATGAAGTAGTTACCTGCGCCCGCACGATCTAATAACGCACCAAACAGTACAAATAAGAATACAAGGTCCGTTGATACCCCTAGCGCAATACCAAATACGCCTTCAGAAAATAGCCATTGATGGTCCATAACACCACCAAATGTTGAACCTTTCCAAGCAATCAACTCAGGTGCATAAGGCCCTAAGAAGGTATAACCTAAGAAAATCATAGCAACCACCATCAATGGTGGACCTAAGGCACGTCTAGTGGCTTCTAGTAAAGTCAGCATTCCCACAATAGCCACACCGATATCCACAGGATTAGGCGCACTTGGGCGGTCGCTTAAGCGAATGCCAAAAATACTATCCACTAACATGGAATCAGCAATAAATGGATACAAAGCACAAAGGCTGGCAATGATCGCTAATCCCCAATCAGCCATTGGTACTTTGCTGCGTGAAGAAGCTTTAAAAGCTGGATAAGCAAGGAAGGCTAAGAAGATAGCAAACCCTAAATGGATTGATCTTGCTTCCCCACTTGAGAATACACCCCAACCAAATAAGAAAGGCAGAGGAGATGCGATCCAAACTTGGAATATAGACCAAGTTAACGCCACACCCGCCATCAATTTAACTATCTTTTGATTGGTTGGATTTCTTCCTCCGGTATCGGTGGAAGCGACGAGATCTTGTAATTCCTCATCATTCATTAGTGTTTTTTCAGTCATCAGAAAATTTCCTATTGATACGCATGACAATGCGATCTTGTGTTACTAGAGATCATTCTAAAAATGCGTAATTGATGCTTTAGATTATCTATATTGATATCCACTATAATCGGTAAAACTACACCGCTTACAGTTGAGATATACCGAAATTACTTATTGAATTGCAATCACTTTTTTAGTTTATTGATAGTAAGTAGTTTTGGTATATCTGCTTTTTTAAAAACAAAAAAGCGGAAGTATAACTACTCCCGCTCTATTTAGCTAAGGGTTAGATTACATCCAACCTTTTTCTTTGTAGTAACGAATCGCGCCTTCATGAAGTGGAGCAGATAGATTTTTAGTGATCATATCGCTTTCTTTCAGGTTAGCAAATGCAGGGTGCATCTTCTTGAAACGTTTAAAGTTTTCAAATACAGCTTTCACCATTTGGTAAACTGTTTCTGAATCTGTTTTAGTTGAGCTAACAAACGTAGCCGCTACACCAAATGTTGCTGTATCAGTGTCAGTACCTTTGTACATGCCTGCTGGAATACTTGTCATTGCGTAGTATGGATTATCAGACGCTAACTTTTGAGCAACGTCATTATCAACAGGTACCAATACTGCATCACAAGAAGTGGTTGCTTCTTTGATTGAACCATTCGGATGACCAGCAACGAACACGATTGCATCGACTTTACCGTCACATAGTGCAGCCGCTTGCTCTGAAGATTTAAGTTCAGACGCAACAGCGAAATCACTCATTTCCCAGCCCATTTTGCTCATCAATACTTCCATCGTACCGCGTTGGCCTGAACCTGGGTTACCTACGTTTACTTTTTTGCCCTTTAGATCGTCAAAGCTTTTAATACCGGCATCTGCACGAGCAACCACTGTGAACGGTTCTGCATATACAGAGAATACAGAGCGTAATTCTTTAAATGCACCTGCAGGGAATTGCTCTGGCGCAGTACCGTTGTATGCATGGAACTGCCAATCTGATTGAGCAACACCCATATCAAGATCGCCAGATTTTAGACCGTTAATGTTAGTTACTGAACCACCTGTTTTGTGAGTACAGTTAATTTCGTGCTCAGCTGTACCACGGTTTACTAGACGACAAATAGCACCACCTACTTGATAATAAACACCCGTTTGACCACCAGTACCAATTACTACGTGTTTAGTTTCTGCAATTGCAGAACTTGCCATGAATGTTGCGCCTACAGCCGCTGCCATTGCTAATTTTTTTAAAAACATATTTAACTTCCTTTTAGATTTATTTCGGTGGTACTTTCCTATATAGACAAGCAAGAATCAAGCCTATAGAGGAAAATATGTGGACTCTCAAGTCCTTACAGAAAGGGCTGTATTAAACTCAAACACATTGCTTATTAAACAACCACTTACATGTTCTTTTTTGGTGCGTTAATTTTATTTTCGCACCATTTTAGAGCTAACTGCCTGCCACTTTTATTTTGGTTTTGCGATGCACCAATCATGTTTATGAATACTTACTTTATAATGGTGATGATTTATGGCCTTTATCGCTTTAAATTCATACAGGTAATACTGAAACAAACTACAAATTACTTGCTTAAATAATGCTGAAAAGCTTAACTATAACCTCAACTAATTTAGGAGAAACTCCGTGCTTAATGAAACCACTTTACCCTCAATAAAAGCATTACGTACTTTTGTGGCGGTGGCCGATAACATGAGTTTTTCAAAAGCAGCACAAGCGCTTTTTGTTAGCCAAGGCGCAGTGAGTAAAAATATCTCCTCCTTAGAAAAACAACTTGGGCAACCGCTATTCAATCGACGTTTAAACGGCATTGAATTAACCAGTGCAGGTGAACAATATCTACCTAAAATCATTGAAGCACTGGAAATTATTCAATATACGACTGAAAGCTTAGTTTTGATCGATCAAGTGGAAGAAGTTTTATCATTAAATGTCACTCCTTCTTTTGCTAGCTTATGGTTAATTCCACATATACAACAATTTTATGATCTCAATAAAAATATTCGCGTCAGAATAAAAACCGGTGATGGCATTATCAAAAAGACCAATGGAGAAAGTGATATCGCCATTCGTTGTTTATCGGTGTCGGCTCATTATGAAAATGCCACACTATTAAGAAGAGAAAAGCTAGTGTTAGTCGCTTCACCTCAATTGTTGGCTAGTAACCCCATTAATACAATACAAGATGTGCAGCACTTTGATGCTATTTTCCATATCACTCGACCACGTTTATGGGAGCAATTTAAGAAACAAAATCAGTTAACCTTTAGCAGTAATTATAGTTGTACTGGCTTTGAACATTTTTACATGTCTTTAGAAGCGGCAAAAGGCGGATTAGGATTAGCACTTTTGCCTGACTTTATGGTGCATAAATCTTTAGTGAGTGGTGAACTCATTAACCCACTTAATATCAGTATGGATACGGATTATGCTTATTATGCTTTTATACCAAGCTACCGACTCTCCTCTCGAAAGATTTATGAGTTTAAACAATGGATCACCGCCAATTTAGGTCAAAATATCGATTTATAATCCCATTAACTTATTATTGAGAGCGCAAAATTTGACGAAAACTATCAGCGTTATGCAAGTCGATATTTAATAAGCTACTCACTACCTTAATATCGATAATTTGTTGTGCATTACTGTCGGCAATCTCACCTTTACTATTGAAATGATTATTTTCAAAACCGACACGAACATCCCCCCCCATCAACATGGCACTGACCAAGCATTGTTGCTCTTCAGGACCAAATGCACAGGTTGCCCAGCGCGTTTTTACTGTTAATAATTGCTCGTTCAGAAAAGGTGCAAGATCAGTAGCTGAAGAACGTAATTGCTTATGATAACGTCCCAACACTAATAAAATATGGTGGTTTTTACTGGGCAGAACCCCTTGTTTGATCAATGAAAAATAGCGTTGTACATCTTCTACCGAGTACAGAATATATTGAGCAATGATGCCACTCTCTTCTACCCAATGAAAAAACTGCTGCGCAACCGACAAATATGAGTCATTGGGAATTAACTCTTTCAGAGCAAAGGAGGCAGCTTCGGGTAGCGTCTCTTTGATTAACAACATTTGTTGTTCTGGTTGATATTGCCCAACCGCTTCAGTGGTTAATTGTACAATAATCGACTCACCAACAGCTTGCTTAACCGCTGTTAAGGTCTTGATATTGTCATTTATCTCTAAAGAATGCAGGCCATTTTTATCACGCGCATGTAGATGCACCATGGCAGCACCGGCATCGCGACAAGCAATGACATCCTGTACAATTTGCTCGACTGTGATAGGTACTGCAGGATGATCTTGCCGCGTTTTACGTGCGCCATTGGGCGCAACAATAATCGCAGCTTTATGCACTTGTTCAATGATCATAATGCCCAACCTTGTGCTGCTTCGATCAGCGCTGCTTTCAATTTGCTCACCAACTCATCAAGCTGTTCATCATTAATGATAAATGGCGGAGCTAATAGAATATGGTGCCCTGCACGGCCATTAATGGTACCAGCCATTGGGTAACACATTAACCCGTGTTTCATGGCCAACTTCTTCACTACTTTATTCGCTTCAGTGGTTGCAGGTAATGGCATCTTGCTCTGTTTATCGGCCACCAGCTCAATACCAATAAATAGCCCTCGCCCTCTTATGTCGCCAACATAAGATAAAGACAGCAAAGCTTCTTTTAACTTAGCGCGTAGTTTTTTACCTTGCTCCTGTACTTTATCTAACAAGCTTTCCGACACTATGGTCTGTATTGTTGCTAATGCAGCGGCACAAGCAACAGGATGTGCCATAAACGTATGCCCATGCTGAAAAAATCCACTACCATTGGCAATGGCGTCGTAAATTTTGCTACTGATCACCACACCACCAATAGGCTGATAGCCTGCTCCTAAACCTTTTGCAACGGTCACTAAATCAGGGACAATGTTATCTTGTTCAAAAGCATAAAAGGTACCTGTTCGACCAATACCACACATTACTTCATCAAGTATAAGCAGCACATCGTATTTATCACAAATTTCCCGGATACGTTGAAAGTACCCTTCCGTTGCAGGTAATGCACCAGCTGTCGCCCCCACTACTGGTTCAGCAACAAAAGCCATTACATTCTCAGCACCAAGATTTAATATTTCAGTTTCTAACTCATTTGCAACACGCAAAGAGTAATCTAACTCAGATTCATTGGCTTGTTGGTCACGGTATGCATAACAAGGTGCGATATGTTTTACTTCTGAAAGTAATGGAGTAAATTTCTCTCTGCGCCATTCGTTTCCACCCACGGCTAAAGCACCTAAGGTATTACCATGATAGCTTTGACGTCTAGCAATAAACTGCGTTTTACTCGGCTTACCAATTTCCACAAAATACTGACGAGCCATTTTTAACGCTGACTCAACAGCTTCGGATCCACCACTAACAAAGTAAACATGGTTTAACGGCTCTGGTGCTAAATCGGTTAACAGTTTAGCTAAATCTTCACTTGGTTGATTGGTAAAAAAACCTGTATGAGCAAAAGGAATAGATTCAACCTGTTCAATCATTGCTTGTTTTACTGCAGCATGGCTATGCCCTAAGTTTGAAACTGCAGCCCCTCCACAACCATCTAAATACTGCTTGCCCTGTTGGTCGAATAAGTAAATACCATTACCACCAGTAACGATTGGAAGTTCAGAGTGACAGTGGCGATGCAGAATGTGCGTCATGTAGCTAACCTTTTATAAAATATCAATTAAGAAAGCCTGATAATTATATTTTTTAGGTTGCTTTACAAAGGAATTAAAATCCACGGGTATGAAAAACAGGAATAATGCTTAAGCGAGCTGGGCTCAGCTCCACATGTTAGTCGATAATATGTGTTTTACGTTTTAGACATAAAAATATGATAAAACTGCAATAAAACTACAACAATCGCTTGTAATCATGCTCCCCAATATTTTTGTCTTCACTGTCATTATTTAAATAAGCCCCTACTGGGTAGAAGAATGAATGCAATAGTTATATTTTAAAAAAATGTTATTTGTGACCTCTGATTGATTAACAATTAAACAAGCGATCAGGTCAATAAATAGTCATTTAGAGTTAAAAATATACATTTTTTTAAAAAAATTGATGCATATTTCACAAAGTGAAGGTAATTTAAATAACAGGTTGACTGGATGGTCAACTAAATGGAATGAATATTAACAATATACTTACATTAAATTTACTAGGGAAAGAGCAATGCAACAGCCATATTTTAAGAAACGTTACCTATCACAAATTGTTACCTCTGTTTTAATCGCTGCATCACTCACAGCTTGTAATACCGATAGTAGTGATGATGAGCAAACTACTGATACCACAAATTATACGTTACAACTATTACATATGGCCGATATGGATGGCTCAAACGCGACAGCGCTAGACAACGCTGGTAACTTTGCAAGTAACGTGGATGCATTACGCGACCAATACCCAGATAACACGCTATTTTTAAGCTCAGGCGATAACTATATCCCTGGTGTACGTTATGTAGCAGGTAGTGATGAGTCAATGACCAATGTTGACGGCATCAACGTACCGGGTAATGGTAGAGCTGATATCGCAATGGTTAATGCAATGGGCTTACAAGCTTCAGCTGTAGGTAACCATGACCTAGATGGCGGTACTGAAGAATTTGCGTCAATTATTGCCGTAGATGACTCTTACCCTGGGGCACAATTTCCATACCTAAGCTCAAACATGATTTTTGCTGACGATGAAAATACTGCACCATTAGTCGTTGAAGATGGTTTAATCGCAAGTGAAATTCCTAACAGCTTAGCGTCATATACGATTATCGAAGTGGATGGTGAACAAATCGGTATTGTTGGTGCTACAACACCAACAAATGAAATTATTACCGATACCGGTGATATTACGGTTCTTCCTGCGAGTGACGATACAGCTGATCTTGCGGTATTAATACAAGCAAAAGTGGATGAACTAACCGCACTGGGTATTAACAAAGTTATTCTACTAGCACACATGCAAAGTATCTCTATCGAAGAAGAGCTAGCAACGCTACTAACTGACGTCGATATCATTGTCGCAGGTGGTTCAAATACACTACTTGCCGATAGTACAGACCGTTTATGGGATGGTGATACCGCTGCTGGAGAATACCCTGAGTTATTTGAAGATGCCGACGGTAACGATGTAGCCTTAGTGAATGTTGATGGTGACTACAAATACCTAGGTCGCTTAGTGGTTGAGTTTGATGATAATGGCAACATTATCGTAGATTCAATTGATGAAGATGTTAGTGGTTCATACATTAGTGATGAAACAATGGTGACGTCATTATCTGGTGAAGCAAATACAGATGTTGATAACATTGTTGATGCAGTGAATGACGTGATTATTGAATCTGAAAGTAATATTGTAGGTCATACTGACGTATTCATAAATGGTCTTCGTGCCTCGGTTCGCTCTGAAGAAACTAACCTAGGTAATCTAACCGCTGAAGCTAATCTTTGGTATGCAAACCTCATTGACGGTATCGATACGCAAATTTCTATCAAAAATGGTGGTGGTATTCGTGCCGAGATTGGTTACGCAGCTTACCCTGCAGGTTCAACAAGCGCTGAAGATCTAGAGTATTACCCGCCAGCTGCTTACCCTAACGCAGGTAAAGAAGAAGGTGATATTTCACAATACGATTTACAAACAGCTTTATCATTCAACAATGATTTAACAGTATTAGATCTAACCGCAGCACAGTTAAAAGAGATTGCAGAACATGCTGTATCTGATGTTACTGGTGGTCGTTTTCCACAAATCTCTGGTATGTCTTTAACCTACGATGAAACACAAACTGCACGTGAATTTAGTACGGTTACTGATGATGATGGTGTAACAACCTTAACGCAAACGGTTGAAGGTGAGCGTATTCAAGAGCTAGCTGTTGATACTAACGGTGATGGTGAATATAACTACACTGTGGTTTCTGGTGGTGAGTTAGTAGATGAAGATAGTATGACATTCTCAGTAATGACACTTACTTACATCGCAGAAGGTGGTGATGGTTACCCATTCCCATGTACAGCAGCAGGCGCAGATTGTAGTGAGTTAAATACAGATCTTAGTGACATCATGACAACTGAAGATCCAGGTAACTCAAGCTTTGCAGATACAGGTACAGAGCAAGATGCACTAGCTGAATACTTATTATACCTATATCCAGATGCTGATAATGCATACAACGAAGCTGATAGTATTGCAGATGAAACAGTGACTGATGAACGCATTATTCGTAGTGAATCACTATAAGTAATAGTTAACTAATCACACATTAACAAACCGCCTAGAACAGGCGGTTTTTTTATATCTAAAATTAGCTAATGGCTTTATTCAGATAGGATTTCATCTCTTGAGGGGGCACCATACTGCCGCCAGTGGCCCATATTAAATGCGTTGCATTGGCCATTTTATGCTTATCTAAGTTTAATCTTTGTAAATACTCAATGTTTGCAGACACTATCATCGGACCAATCACACCCGCGACCGCTGAAGGCTCTAGTTGTAAACCTTCTAAACGATCCATCTTTTCTAGGTAGTTATACATAGTTTGATCGGACAAAGTGTAATAGCCATCTATTAACCCCTGCATTGAACGTCCAACAAAACCAGATGCACGCCCTACAGCTAAACCATCGGCAGCGGTTATATTATCAATACCAATATCTTGCACCGAGATTTGATCATGCAACCCAGTATACACTCCTAATAACATACAAGGAGAATGTGTCGGCTCTGCAAAAATACAATGTACATGCTCCCCAAAAGCAACCTTTAACCCAAATGCAACACCGCCCGGCCCACCACCAACACCACAAGGTAGATAAACAAACAATGGGTGGTCTTGATCGACTTTAACTCCCAACTCAATAAACTGTTGCAATAAACGCTGACCTGCAACCGAGTAACCTAAAAACAATGTTTGCGAATTTTCATCGTCGATAAAGAAACAACTAGCATCCTGCTCAGCTTCTTTTCTCCCCTGCGCCACCGCAACACCATAATCTTGCTCATACTCGACAACATTAACACCATGCGCTCGTAACTTGTCTTTTTTCCATTGCCGTGCATCAGCAGACATATGAACAGAAACAGAGAAACCTAACTTAGCACTAATAATGCCAATGGATACCCCTAAATTACCAGTGGAGCCAACAGCAATGCGGTATTGGCTAAAGAACTGCTGAAAGGATTCAGAATACAACTTTCCATAATCATCCCCCTCTTCTAACAACCCTGCTTGTATCGCTAGTTTTTCAGCATGAGTTAAAACTTCATAGATACCACCACGTGCTTTAATAGAGCCTGCAATAGGTAAGTGACTATCCTTCTTCAACATCAATCGTCCAGATAAAGATTGTCCATAATCAAGCTGTAATTGCTTCTTCATCTTTGCGATTTCAACCACTTCAGATTCAATAATGCCGTTGCTTTTTACTGTATCAGGAAAAGCTTGCGTCAAATAAGGTGCAAATCTTGTGAGTCGCTCACTGGCTTCCTGTATATCTTGCTTACCTAGACCAACTTGCTTTATTCCTTGTTCAACTGAGGTAATTTTAGGGTTGAACCAACTAGTTGGTTGTAATGCTATTAGCATTTTTAATAGAGGATAGTTATCAATCAAGTTATCTATATTCAATTTATTCACTGTGAGCCTTAAACATAACTAATTTATATGAGCAATTAATGAGGGTTAAAAGCTGTTTTTGAACGTCTTTACTTTTAGATGCTAGACATCAACATCATGACTGATTAATAAAAAGCTGCAATCTAATTAAAGACTAGCGCTTTTTTGTAGCGATGTTGAAGATTTATCTAAATGTGGCAATAGCAGCCGCTAGTATCATTAACAATCAAACTTGAACTATAACCTTTTGCATAATTACCTAATACCGTTTCCACGTAACCATTAGAAGCGCTACATGCTAAACCAGCAGAATAAGGGCCAAAATAAAGTAAATTTCGCTGGTTATTAGTAATTAAAATGGCAGGAGTGGAAGGAACTAATGCCGCTAATTTTTCTGAGACAACCACATTAATAACCTTAAAACCTTCAATAGCAGCTCGTTGATTAATTTCACCTTTATGATTATCGCTATATTGAGTGCATGAACAACCTTGGCTAGTGAAGTGAACAATTGTATCGCTTAAATCACGTCCTTTTAGCTGCTCTATCTCGCTTATTTTCTGCATTAATGAAATGGGATCTGCATCCGTTAGCTTCTGTTGGGGATCAAAGTCAGCTAAACGACCACTAATAAAATAGATAGCTGCAGCAATAGTTAAAACTAACCATATACCGCAGATAATGTAGTGAGTCGCTGTAACCTTACTATTTGAAGCGTGCAATGTTTGACTCTAATAATAAAACAGATTGAGAAATCTTAGCGGCTTCTTGCGCTAAGATTTCCACTTTGGCTGTATCACCTTTACTCAGTAGACTTACTCTTTCGGTACTCTGGGCAATATCGTTAGTTGCCACTGATTGCTCCTCTACTGCCGCAGCCACTGAATCTGCAATATCACTAGATAATGAGGCTAAGTCTGTAGCATGAGCAATCTTATTATTAGCTTTGGCTGCTACTTCAATCACTAACTCTACAGCACTAAGACATTGAGCCATTGATTGTGTCGATGATTGTGAGTGGTTTACTAACTTAGACAAAGTTTCATTTACTCTGGTTGTACTATCTTTTGTGCGATTTGCTAATGCTCTGACCTCATCAGCAACGACAGCAAACCCTCTCCCCTGTTCACCCGCTCGAGCAGCTTCTATTGCTGCATTTAAAGCGAGTAAGTTCGTTTGATCAGCGATACCAGTAATCTCAGACAAGACATTAGCAATCACATCACTTGAATTAGCCAACGCAGTGATTTCTACGCTAGTTTTATTAAGTGAGTCAGTGAGTTCGCTATTTTTAACATTAATCTCTTCGATGTGTTGATTTGCAGCTTGTGCAGATTCAGAGACTTCTTTCATTTGAGTACTTAATTGTGATGCATCCTGTGCAATTGATCCGACCGTCACAGCCATCTCTTCTACAGAAGAAGCAATATTCTCAGTTTCGGCTTGCCTATTAGTAGCAGAAATTTCGAGTTCCGTTTTCGCAGATGTTAAATTGTTTGAGTTAACAATAAATTCATTGGCCTGAGTTTTTACGCTGCTTACTACGTTATCAAGTACTGATAAAAGATCGTTAAATCCGCCTAAAATATTATTGCCACGACTATCTGTGCGTACTTTTAAATCAAGTGATTGATCATTCATGGTTAACAGCTGAGTTACCCTTGCTAGCTCAACCCCTACTCGACTATCATCATATAATACTTTGGCAATATAGCCTGCAATAATAGCTTCAATTACCGCATAAACGGCATGAATGATCACCGTCGAAAAAAACAATCTATCTTGGTCAAAAATGTATATATTGGCACCGTTAACTTGCATAAAGTAAAATGATAAATGATGTACTGCGACTAATAAGGTAGCTGAAATAAAGACTTTCCAATCACTAAAAATAATCAATATTGCCATTAAGATAAAAATCTCAAAATGTACTTCAATCAAGCCATTCATTTGATGAATATGCAAACAAGCAAAAACCATCGCAGCTAAAGCAGAAACGTGCTTAGTTAATGCAGCATCTGGAATACTTTTACATAGCCATAATGGTACCAACATAGCAGGCAAACCTATTAATATAGCCTCTAAGTAAGTCCCATATATAAAAGCCATTGCAATGGATTCAATGAATAATAATATCAAAATTCTTGAAAAAACTTGGTTTACTCTATTTACTTTATTCATTGTTTTACCTTACTTATATCGATCTATTTTTATAATTTTTATTATGGTGAAAAAGAGCGGAACCATACGGGAAAAAATGAGGTATAGATCATTTAAGTGCAAAAAATCACCTTGTTTTGATGAAATTTACCACAAAAGAATACCTATTTATAATTACTTTATAATAAGTAAAGGTGAAAATAGAGAGGCTGAGCACAGAAAGGTCAAAAAAACCCACCAAGAGTGGTGGGTTTTTAATATTAAAGCAATATGAGGAACATTAACTAGCTATTAATTCATCTTCAGCTTGTGATAACAGCGCGAACTCTTCTTCTGCTGATTTAGCCACTAAGTTATTTCGACCAATGAATGTGTAATAAAGCATACCAATCACAAATAATACTAGCGTGAAATAGAAGGCTCTTACATCGTAAGCATAAACACCAGTTAATGCGACTAGTGATAATACAAACGAGATGCCTGACGTTACCACACCACCAGGTGTTTTATATGGACGAGCTAAACCAGGTTGGTTGATACGCAATAAAATGTGGCTACCTGACATCATTGCATAGGAAACCGTTGCACCAACAACCGCCATTGAAAGCATTAAGTCACCTTCACCTGTTAACGATAATAAGAATCCTAAAATACCAGGGAAAATAAGTGAGCGGACAGGCACTTTACGTTTACTAGTTAATGATAGACTTTGTGGTAAGTAACCAGCACGAGAAAGTGCAAAGACTAAACGACTATAACCGTAGATAATTGAGAAGAATGAAGCAATCAAACCCGCTAAACCTAATACATTTACCATAGTTGCAATATTTGGGTTACCTGTCATTTTTAACGCATCAACTAACGGTACTGCGCTACCAGCAGTCACTTGTGCACCAGCAGCACCAGCCACTAATACTACGACTAATATTGCAGTGAATAATAAGAAGATCATCGCTGCGATAATCCCTTTCGGTACATCTTTCGCTGGATCTTTTGCTTCTTCAGCAGCTAATGGTACACCTTCCACAGCAAGAAATAACCACATAGCAAACGGTAATGCAGCCCAAACACCGTAATACCCCATTGGTAGGAAGTCAGTCCCGCCAATTAATGGTTCAATATCAAATAAGTTATCAACATTGAATTCAGGTAATAACACCACACCAGTGGCAATAATCGCTAATACTGCTAACGCACTGATCACCATCATCACTTTTAACGCTTCACCAGCCCCAAAGATATGGATACCGATAAATACTAAATAGAACAATGCGTAAACAATCGGCCCGTCAAAACCTAATAACTCGTTTACCGATGATCCGATAAAAATAACAATTGCAGCAGGTGCAAGTGTATATTCAATCAAAACAGCTAACCCGGTAAGGTAACCACCAGCAGGCCCCATTGCTTGGCGTGCAAAACTATAACCACCACCTGCAGCAGGTATCGCAGCAGACATTTCAGCCAAAGATAACACCAGCGTTAAATACATCACGCCCATTAATACCGCAGCAATAACAAAACCGCCCCATCCCGCTTGCGCTATACCAAAGTTCCACCCAGCAAAGTCCCCTGAGATAACATATGAAATCCCCAGACCAGCAAGCAAAATCCAACCGGCTGCTCCCTTTTTCAATTGCCTTTGAGCTAGGTATTCTTGATTAGTAGACATAGTAGTTCCCTTCTTATAGTAATTAAGTTGTTGTTAATTGATTATTATTTATTTTTATAAATGATTGTTTTTATTATCTTTATCGTTTTATGACAAATTGGTTAAACTAAAATGCTGTGTGTGCTCTGTTTCTAACAATGAATCTTCAGATCGATCTTTTAAATTCACTCCCGTTAAAGACAGGCGACGTGATTCATTAAGTAAATAGATACTCTTATGCACAGCAGCCTGATATTTCAGCCCTTCAGGCCGTATATTAGAAATGCAATTACGCATTGAATCTTCCATGCCTCGTTGTGCTCCCCAAGTTAAGTACAACCCCATACTGTCAGGTGAACTTAATCCAGGGCGCTCACCAATCAGCAACACCACTTGTTTGGCATTCAACGCTTCACATACATCATCTCCCACTGCAACTCTCCCTTGTTGCACCACACAGATAGGAGCAATTTTCAGCTGTTTAGGAAATTCTTCTTGTAAGCGGCTAATGAACAATTCAACAAAAGTTTTGGCATGATGACTAATTGCATAGGAAGAAAGCCCATCAGCAAGCACAAACACTAGGTCATATGCTTCACCATTCAAGGCTTCTAAGCGTTCAATTGAAGGTCTATCTAACTGACGACCTAGATCAGGGCGTTGAAGGTATTCCATACGATCAGTTGCTTTGCTATGTAAGCGTTGTATTGGTAAGTAAGGGCTCAGTACTTGTGATTGTTCAAATTGCTCTGATAATTTATCCACATCAAGCGGTACATGAACGGCATCAATTGCTTGTGCATGAGAAAGTTGAAAACGTAATAGCTCAGAGGTTGGTAAACTAGTACCTGCGCGCCCTAAACCAATACGAGCGTCGGTGAATTGACGTAATTTAGCCCAAGGGTCTTGGTGTACGCTATGGGGCTGTTTTACCTGCTCTGTTGAATTAGGTTTGCTCATGACAACTCCTTAATCAGGTTCAGTGGTTTTGCAAAGCTATCTGGCAACGTAGAGCTTAGCTGAGTAGCATTATTTTCAGGCGAGATTTGCATCTTTTTAAGCCACAGATCAAACTCAGGTGCTGGGCGTAAGCCTAATGCTTGGCGGGCATACAAGGCATCATGAAAAGAGGTCGTCTGGTAGTTCAACATAATGTCATCAGAGCCAGGGATGCCCATAATGAAAGAACATTCAGCAACGCCTAATAAGGTCAATAAATTGTCCATATCATTTTGGTCTGCATAAGCATGATTGGTATAACAGATATCACACCCCATCGGTAAACCTAATAGTTTTCCGCAAAAATGGTCTTCCAATCCTGCACGGATAATCTGCTTACCATCGAACAAGTATTCAGGGCCAATAAAACCAACCACTGTATTAACTAATAATGGCTTAAATTTACGCGCAACTGCATAAGCGCGAGTTTCACAGGTTTGCTGATCGACACCATGATGACCATTTGCAGACAACGCACTACCTTGCCCAGTCTCAAAATACATCACGTTATCACCTACAGTGCCGCGCTTGAGTTCTAGTGCTGCTTGATGCGCTTCATCTAACACATTGAGATTAACACCAAAGCCTTGATTGGTTGCTTCAGTGCCACCAATTGATTGGAAAACCAGATCAACAGGTGCACCTAGCTCGATTGCTTCGATAGTATTCGTAACATGCGTTAATACACAGGACTGTGTTGGGATCTCATAATGTTGAATAACATCATCCATTAGCTTCATTAGCTTCACCGCCTGTGAAACACTATCGGTCGCTGGATTAATGCCTAATACAGCATCACCATTACCGTACATCAAACCATCAAAAATAGTCGCTGCAATACCACTTACATCATCAGTGGGGTGATTAGGTTGTAAACGTGTAGACAGATGACCAGGCAAGCCAATGGTATTTCTAAATTTAGTAATGATATTGCATTTTTTCGCCACCAAAATTAGATCTTGATTACGCATTATTTTACTTACCGCAGCGACCATTTCAGGGGTTAAACCAGCGCGGATACGGGTAAAGTCAATTTCAGTTGTCGTTTCTTGCAATAACCAATTCCGAAAGTCACCTACTGTGAGGTGTGATATTTCAGAAAAAGCCGCAGCATCATGCTCATCGATAATTAATCGGGTTATTTCATCTTTTTCATAAGGGATAAGCGTTTCTTGAAGAAATGTTTTTAATGGTAACTCAGCCAATAACATTTGTGCGACAGCACGCTGCTCTGCAGAAAGCGCTGCTACTCCAGCCAATTGGTCACCAGATCGCATTGGAGAAGCTTTAGCCATTAAATCTGCTAAACTCTCAAATTGATAAAGGTGACTACCAAGCTGATAGCGATAATTAGACATTTCTAGTACCTCAAAATAAAATTAGGCGCGAACTTTGCGCTCAATATAAACAGGTAACTGCGAAGAGTGTTCCAATTAAATAACGCAATTGCGCAACAATAAAAGTTGTTTAAAAACAAATAATTGAAATAATTATGCATCAAATTAATGCACTGTAATAGGAGGCGGTAAAATGGCAAATTCAAAGCAGCACCAAGTTAATACTTCCGTTGCACTAGAGCGGTGCAAATCCTTTACTTTTGATGTTAACCAACAAGCTGAAAGCTTACGACAATGGGAACAACGCTATAATCAGCATAGCAATGGTATATTTAGTGGTTATTTAGATGAGTTGAAGTTACAAGGCATTCATTTTTTTGAAGAGTTTACTAACCGTACCTTACAACAGCAGTGCTGTGTTAAGCATGATAATTTATGGTTAGGATTTTCTTTACAAACACAGCGCCCTAAAATCAATAACAGTGACGTATTAGCAGGGCAAATAATGACTCGCCCTTCAGGGATTGAATTTGAGTTAATTACCCCACCTGATTTCCATATTTATGGGTTGGTGATCAATAAGCATAGCTTAGACACTGAGATGATTGGGGCAGATTACGATCTTTGGCAAAATAAAAGTACACACTTACAAGTATCCAAGCCTACGTCTTATGTTAGTTATGAACTAGCCAAATTAATCAGCTTGTTATTAGGTAATAGCAATTCCCCTATGGGGAGCACTCACTTACTTAAAGATTCAGATCCTTTAAGATTAAATCATTTAACACCTTTGATCTCTTCAAAAGTGGCAGATCTCTTAATGCAAACAGAATATCAGCATCATAATCTCAGCGTGTCTCAGCAAACCACACAACGAGTGATCACTGATATCACTGAGTATATTCAAGAAACAGGTAACTACCCTCTTACCATTACTGAATTATGCCAAATCAGCAATATCAGTCGCCGAGCGTTACAATACTGTTTTGAACAGGGCCTTGGTATCTCCCCCATTCAATACATAAGGGATTGTCGTTTAAACGAGATAAGAAGAATTTTATTAAGTGAAGATAACCAGCATAGTATTACAGACCTTGCGTTGAACTTTGGTTTTTTCCATATCAGTACTTTTAATGCTTATTACAAAGGATTATTTGGAGAAACCCCAACACAAACAATCCAACGTGCAAGCCATTACCACCACCCCGTGATTAGCCAAACACCACCGATAGTATTATAAATAAAGCCTAAGCACTTCATTCTTAAAAAGATAAGTAGGTCAATTAACATTCGAATTGAGTACTTTAATCTGCCAACGCTATGTTATTATAATGACTAATTTTATTGATAGAAGTAGTTATTATGTCTCATCCTTTGCTCGCTCGTGCCATCGAAATTTGTAAATCGAACAATGTACGCTTTACCCCTGTTCGCCAACAAGTATTTACTTTAATGGCAGAGCACCAAGGGGCTATTAGCGCCTACGAATTATTAGAGCAGCTACAAAAAACCGACAGTAAAGCAAAGCCACCCACAATTTATCGTGCACTAGAGTTTTTATTAGAGAACCATTTTATCCATCGAATTGAATCTTTGAATGCTTATTTGATGTGTTGTCACCTAGGTTGCGAACATCCAATGCAGTTATTGATTTGTGATAAATGTAAATGCGTGATTGAATTGAGCGATCCAATTATTGATGACGCATTCTCAAGTAAAGCATCGCAATTTGGATTTAATATCACTAATAAAGTATTAGAAGCGCACGGTGTATGTGAGCGTTGTATCTCATAAAGCAAAAAACCCTCAATATACGGATACATATTGAGGGAAACAGGGAAGACTTTATAAAATCGCTATCTTCATTAATTAGTCATGACAATTTATAATTAGTTCATAAATTATGCAAAGCTAATTTGTTTGTTTAATGAGCTTCATCCCAATTATCACCAACATCAGCATCGGCAATCAGTGGTACATCTAACTTAGCTGCATTAGCCATAATTGTTTGAATCTCTTTTGTATAAGATTCTACAGACTCTTCTTTAATCGCAAAGACTAATTCATCGTGTACTTGCATCAGAATTTGCACGCTGCCTTGTGGCTTCTGTTTTACCCACTCTGCCATGTCGATCATCGCTTTTTTGATGATATCGGCAGCCGTTCCCTGCATCGGTGCATTAATCGCCGCACGTTCAGCTGCTTTCTTTAGCATACCGTTTTTAGCATTGATATTAGGCAACTGTAATCGACGACCAAAAATAGTTTCTACATAAGCTTTTTCATTCGCTAGTAAACGCGTATCTTCCATATAAGTTAATACAGCCGGGTAACGACTGAAGTAACGATCCATGTATGTTTGTGCTTCTTGACGGCCAATATTTAATTGCTTAGCTAAACCAAAGGCACTCATACCGTAAATTAAACCAAAGTTAATCGCTTTAGCGCTTCGACGTTGATCAACAGTCACATCATCAAGTGCAACAGAGAAAACTTCAGCGGCCGTTGCTTTATGGATATCTTTACCTGTTGAGAATGCCGTTAATAAACCTGCGTCTTGCGACAAATGCGCCATAATACGTAATTCAATTTGACTGTAATCGGCAGCTACAATTTTATAACCAGGTTGTGCAATAAAGGCTTGGCGAATACGACGACCTTCACTGCTACGAATTGGAATATTTTGTAGGTTTGGATCGCTTGATGATAAACGACCTGTCACCGTGACCGCCTGATGGTATGAAGTATGAAGACGACCTGTCTCTTCGTTAACCATTAGTGGTAACTTATCAGTATATGTTGATTTTAGTTTACTTAATCCACGATGCTCAATAATTAACTTAGGCAAAGGGTAAGTAAGTGCCAACTCTTGCAATACTTCTTCCGCCGTAGAAGGCGCACCTTTTGGTGTTTTCTTAATCACCGGTATATTTAATTCTTCAAACAAAATCGTTTGTAGTTGTTTTGGCGAGCTTAAATTAAACGGTTTACCTGCTTCTTCGTATGCTAGCTCTTCTAACTCTAATAAACGCTTCGCAATTTCATTGCTTTGTACTTTTAATAACTCACTGTCGATTTCAACACCGCCTCTTTCAATATCTGAAAGTACAGTTAATAGCGGCATCTCAATCTCATTCAATACTGTTAATAACTCAGGTGTTTCCTGTAAGCGACTTTGTAATTCGAGGTGAAGACGTAACGTAATATCAGCATCTTCAGCAGCATAAGGAGCTGCTTCTTTAATCGAAATTTGATTAAAGGTAAGTTGTTTTTTACCTTTACCGGCAATATATTCAAAGCTAATGCATTTATGGCCTAAATATTTTAGTGCTAAGGTATCCATATCATGCTTGCCAGTGCTATCTAACACATAAGATTCCAGCATAGTATCAAAGGCAATGCCACCCAAGGTAATACCATGATTTAGTAATACACTGCGGTCATATTTTAAATTTTGACCTACTTTTTTATATTCATCTGATGACAAAACTGGCTCTAATAAGGCGAGAGTCTCTGTCAAATCTAACTGTGCAGGTGCATCAATATAGTCATGTGTTAATGGCAGGTATGCCGCTTCAATGATTGGATCAGCTTCTTCACCTACATTGGTTTGAATAGCAAAGGATAAACCAACAATCTTAGCTTGCATGTAATCTAGGCTGGTTGTTTCAGTATCAAAGGCGAAGATATCAGCTTGTTTTAATTTCTTAATCCACTGCAATAATTGCCCTTTGGTGTAGATAGTTTTATAGCTATCACGGTCAACCATTGATTTTGCAGCAACAAATGCAGGGTTCACTTGGCTTTCTTGCCCAGAAGAAGCTTTAGCCACTAAATTATCACCAGATAATAAGGATGCTAACCAACGTTTAAATTCTAATTTTCCAAATAGTTTAATCAGTTCATCAGTATCTTGTGGAGTTGGTTTGAAGTCGTCGTAACCCACTTCCAATTCGACATCTAACTTAATTGTCGCTAGTTGATATGATAAACGAGCCATTGCTTCGTTTTCTTGCATCTTTTTAGCCATGGTTTTACTACCACGGAAACCTAATGGTGCCAGTTTATCTAAGTTTTCATAGATGCTATCCATGTTGCCTAGACCTTGTAACATCGCTAAAGCGGTTTTTTCACCAACCCCTGGTACACCAGGTATGTTATCGACTTTATCACCCATTAACGCTAAAAAGTCGATGATCATTTCTGGTGGAATACCAAATTTTTCATTAACACCTGGTACATCAAGTACAGTATTAGTCATTGTATTAATCAAATAAGTGTTTTCATCAACTAACTGCGCCATGTCCTTATCGCCAGTGCTGATTAAGGTTTTAATGCCTTTTTGGCTAGCCTGTAACGCCAGTGTACCAATGACGTCATCGGCTTCTACGCCGGGTACCGTTAAAATAGGTAAACCCATCGCTTTAATCACAGCATGTAAAGGCTCTATTTGACTACGTAAATCATCTGGCATACTAGGTCTGTTGGCTTTGTACTCAACATACATGTCATCACGAAAGGTTTTTCCTTTAGCATCAAAGACAACCACAATATGTGTTGGGCTAAATTGCTTTAACAAGCTTTGTAGCATGTTCACTACGCCATATACAGCACCAGTAGCTTCACCAGCTGAGTTGGTTAAATGTGGGGGAGAGAAAAATGCACGATATAAATACGAAGAGCCGTCAACCAGCACAAAAGGATTTTCAGGAACTACAGCCATAGATAACTACCAATCAAATAAAACGGGTAGATAGTATACCTATCACACTTAAAAATAGTGACCTCGTTTTTGTATAATCTGAAATTATACTCATTTGATTAAATGTATGAGCTACATTTTTCGCAGAAAAAATAGTTGAATTGATATAAATCACATCTCTATTTACGAAATTTATAATATAGGGTGGGTTGTTTTTAAGTAGAAGAATCGATCAACCTGTGTGTAGAACCGACATTCACCAATAAAAATACATTAATCGCTAAATACAAAAAATAAATAGTAGCCTACGAGGTGGCTAAAAGGTAAGTGGACATTCACTTTCGCTGTATAAACATCTGTGGATAACTCTGTTAATTATTTTATTTAAAATTTGACGTATAACAAAAAATAATTATTAATACTTAAATTTCAAATAGATGCAAATGACAGACACGCAAAAAAGGCACATTTAACGTTTTTGTAAATGTGCATAACAAAAAGAATATATACCTAATTCAGTTTAATTTAGTCGCTATTTTAGCTAGTAAAATGACCAACAGGGTTAGCGTACATCTTCAGTACTGTTTCCTGTAATTCCGGTGGAATTGCTTGAATACGCGCTTTAAAAGCTGCTATATCTTGTGCCGACAGGTTATCTACATCTTGTTGCGCTGCAATTAAGTTAGATGGGTGTAGGAAATAGTTTTGGTAGATTTGCTTATCAATCTCTTCAGCCACTTGATCGGCATTTTCGAAGTTACCACTCAAAGGCTGACCAAATGCAACATGTACGTGCCCTTTCTGGCCAACAATACCACTTACAATACTTTCAATATCTTCAAATTGACTTTTATTGTATTGACCTGATTCAGAAAGCTCATATAACTCACGTGCTTTTTGTTGATCGCATGGGTCTAACTCATAAGAAACCGCAACCGGCACAATGTTTAATGACTTAATGTACTCATCAAAAGGTATTTTTTGCTTTTTACCATTAACATAAAACATTTTAATGATCGCAGGATCGGTTTTATCAAAACCATCCTTTGCTCTTCCCTCTTTCTGGGCAATCCAAATGCTACTATCAAATTTTAACGAAGTACTGATGTAATCAGATAAGGTCGATAATGACTTCATCATTTCACGTACCCCCGTCACAGAACGTTTTACGATAAAACTTTTATTCATGCGCATCAGGTCTGATACAAAAGGTTTACTTAATAAGTTATCGCCGATTGCAATACGTACCGTGTGGAAGTTTTCAGTGAACAGTGCCCAGTTAACAAAAGACGGGTCCATTGCGATATCACGATGATTAGACACAAATAAATAATTTTGTTCTGGATCTAATTTTTCTAAGCCAGAATAAGTGAATTTAGTGGTCGTAGAATCAATCATGTGTTGCATATAAACACCGACTACTTTTTGCATTTTATCAATGCTGTCTATGCTTCCCCATTTGTATAGGAAATAACGACGTAACAAAGGCTTAAGCACAAATCCTAAACATTTTGATAACTTAGGAAAACGGAAGCTTAATATAGCATCCATAAATTCTTCGCTATTAATGACACGCTTGATAGCTGGTTGTATCTCTTGGTCATTGTAGGGACGAATATCACTAAATTTATCAATGTTAGTTGGCATATTATGATTCTCTAGAAAATGGATGGCGCATTTTACATGCTTTTAGGCATAACAGCGAGGAGATTTAAACGAATATACGGCTATTGTTGCTTGTTTTATAACCTAAATCAGGCCTATTGCACGCTTTGGAAGTTTAGTTTGATCCATCAATACTAATAATATCAGCTTATTACCCCACCTACTTTGTATTAGGTAGGGTAAAATAAAAGATGACTAGATAAAAGCAAAGGCATCGCCGTAGATATTATCGATCACTGCACCGCGTTTAATAAAGTCTTCACGCGCGACTTTAGCCATTTCAAAACGGCCTACAATGTAGATATCAAACTCAGAGAGATCTTCGAATTCATCTAATACGGCTTGGTGTACATAACCATGTTTACCCAGCCAATCTTCTTCAGGCAACTCCACTACAGGATGGAAATGGATATTGTTGTGCTCTTCAGACCAGCTTTTTGCTTGGTCTTCAAAATAGAAATGAGAGTACTCTTTAACCCCCCAGTACAGATAAACAGGGTTTTCTAAATTTGACTCTACAATCTGCTCTAGAATTGATTTCACGTAAGAGAATCCTGTTCCGCCAGCCATTAAAATAATAGGGCGAGTAGACTCTTCACGTAAATAAGCCGCGCCGTTAGCGATTTCGACGTCTAAAGACTCACCAGACTGCATTTTTTCAACAACTTGCATCGCATATTTGTTATCAGGTGTGGCACCAATATGTAGCTCAATCAACTCACTTGATGGTGTGTTTGCAATAGAAAAATGACGTTTGTCACCTTCTCCCATGATCACTGATACATATTGTCCCGCTTTAAAAGAAACAGCTTTCGTAGGGGCTAAAAATATACGGTATAAAAACGCATTTAACTTCTCGATTGAAGCAACATTACAGGTAACTTGTGGCATTCTTTTCTCTTTTATTATTGGCTAACAATATCTAACAGGCCGATGGCTTCATTAAGGTCACATTATGACAAAATATCTAGGTCATTCCAAAGACCATCTATTTTTTCTTTAACGTCTTTATCCATAACGATGGGGACACCCCATTCGCGCGTGGTTTCACCTGGCCATTTATTGGTGGCATCTAAGCCCATTTTTGAGCCTAATCCTGATACAGGGGAAGCAAAGTCCAAATAATCGATCGGTGTATTATCCACTAATGTGGTATCACGACTTGGATCCATACGAGTAGTAATTGCCCAAATCACGTCGTTCCAGTCGCGTACATTAACATCATCGTCACACACAATAATAAATTTAGTATACATAAACTGACGCAAGAACGACCAAATACCCAACATTACACGCTTAGCGTGACCCGGGTAACTCTTCTTCATAGACACAACCGCCATACGGTATGAGCAACCTTCTGGGGGCAAATAAAAGTCTACAATTTCAGGGAACTGTTTTTTAATGATCGGTACGAAAACTTCATTTAATGCTACACCTAAAATAGCCGGTTCATCAGGTGGACGGCCAGTATAAGTGCTATGGTAAATAGGGTCTTTTCGAGTCGTGACATGAGTGACTGTCATCACTTGGAAATCATCGACTTCATTGTAATAGCCAGTATGATCTCCGTAAGGCCCTTCAGGTGCTTCTTCACCCGGCATTAAATAACCTTCTAAGATGATTTCAGCGGTAGCCGGTACATCTAAATCATTGCTTAACCCCGTTGCTACTTTAGTTCTTGAACCACGTAATAAACCAGCAAATGCATATTCAGATAATGTGTCTGGTACCGGTGTCACTGCGCCAAGAATCGTTGCTGGATCGGCCCCCAATGCAACGCTTACAGGGAATGGTTTACCTGGGTTTGCTTCTTGCCACTCACGGTAATCAATCGCGCCACCACGGTGCGATAACCAACGCATAATAATTTTATTTTTAGCAATTAATTGCTGACGGTATATGCCTAGGTTTTGGCGTTTTTTGTAAGGACCACGAGTAATAGTCAGCCCCCACGTAATCAAGGGAGCTACATCTCCAGGCCAACACTTCATGATCGGTAGTTTGGTTAAATCAACGTCATCACCTTCCATCACTACTTCCTGACACGCAGGTGATTTAACGCGTTTAGTAGGCATATTAAGAACTTGTTTGAAGATTGGTAGCTTTTCCCACATTGCCTTCACGCCTTTAGGTGGCTCAGGCTCTTTTAAATAGGCTAACCACTCACCCACTTCACGTAGTTCACTCACCTTTTCTTTGCCCATCGCTAGGGCAACTCGTTCAGGTGTACCAAATAAATTGGTTAACACTGGAGTCTCGTGACCTTTCGGGTTTTCAAATAATAAAGCAGGTCCGCCAGCACGCAATGTGCGATCAGAGATTTCAGTCATCTCTAAATTAGGGTCAATCTCTTGGCTAATGCGTTTTAATAGCCCTTTTTCTTCTAGTTGATTTAAAAAATCACGCAAATCATCAAACTTCATTTTACCTACTTAACCTCCATTCTGGATAATGAAAGCATCTCTATATTTAAAAGCATAAAGTTATATTATTTATACAGTGCTGTAAGTTTTGCTTATCCAGACTGAGGTCACTATACCAATCATTCTGATTAAGTATTTAATTTTACTTATAAAATAACTTATCTCTAAACCAAAATATGCTTCATGTAATATCTTATTATTACGTGGGAAAAAATACTTTAGTTCAACTATTTAAGATAAAAAAAACGCTACCTAAGTAGCGTTGTTGTTTTATTTTATCGCCTAAAACTATTTAGCTTTTTGATTCTTCATTGCTTCAAAGAAGTCATCATTTGTTTTACTTAAACCCAGCTTATCAATCATGAATTCAGTGGCGCCGATTTCACCCATTGGATGAACAATCTTACGTAAAATCCACATACGCTGTAGTTCATCAGCTTTTGTTAGCAACTCTTCACGACGCGTGCCTGAACGAGTAATATCAATCGCAGGGTAAACACGCTTTTCAGCTAATTTACGATTTAAGTGGATCTCTGAGTTACCTGTACCTTTAAATTCTTCATAGATAACTTCATCCATTTTAGAACCAGTATCGATAAGTGCTGTTGCTAAGATTGTTAAACTACCACCCTCTTCAACATTACGTGCAGCACCAAAGAAACGCTTAGGACGATGTAATGCATTCGCATCAACACCACCGGTTAGTACTTTACCTGAACTTGGAATAACAGTGTTATAAGCACGTGCTAAACGGGTAATCGAGTCCAGTAAGATGATCACATCTTTTTTGTGCTCAACTAAACGTTTTGCTTTCTCAATGACCATTTCGGCTACTTGAACGTGACGATTAGCAGGTTCATCAAACGTAGAGGCAACCACTTCACCGCGCACTAGACGACGCATTTCTGTTACTTCTTCCGGACGCTCATCGATTAACAGTACGATAAGTTCTGCTTCAGGGTGGTTAATTGAAATACTTTGCGCAATGTTTTGTAATAACATTGTTTTACCGGCTTTTGGTGGTGCAACGATTAGACCACGTTGACCTTTGCCGATAGGAGAGACTAAATCAAGAATACGTGCTGTAATATCTTCAGTACTACCACTACCGTTTTCTAAACGTAAACGCTCATCAGGGTGAATTGGCGTTAAGTTTTCAAATAAGATTTTATTACGAGAGTTTTCAGGTTTGTTAAAGTTTACTTGCATAATTTTTAATAATGCAAAGTAACGCTCTCCTTCTTTAGGTGGTCTGATTTTACCTTCTACACTATCACCCGTACGTAAATTAAAACGACGGATTTGACTAGGTGAAATGTAAATATCATCAGGGCCAGCTAAATAAGAACTGTCTGAGCTACGCAAAAAGCCAAAACCATCTTGTAGAATCTCTAAAACACCAGCACCGAAAATATCAGCACCACTTTTAGCATGGGCTTTCAATATTGCGAAGATAATATCTTGTTTTCTTAGACGGGCTAAATTTTCAAGCCCCATGGTACTTCCAAGCTCAACAAGCTCAGATACGGGAGTATTTTTTAATTCGGTTAGATTCATAATTGTTTTTGATGTTTTTTAAATTTGGGATAAAGGGTAGATAACGTGTTTGGATAGCGTAAATTCTGAATTGCTCATAATTTGAGCGTAAAGGTAACATTAATAATTGAAGCTGTCCAGAATGAAGATGAAGTGTTCTGCACTTAACCTTCATTCTGATAATAAATGATTAAACGTTAGCGTCTAAAAATTCAGTAAGTTGTGATTTTGAAAGTGCGCCGACTTTAGTCGCAGCAACTTTACCATCTTTAAATAGTAATAAAGTTGGAATACCACGGATACCAAATTTTGGTGGTGTATCGCTGTTTTGGTCGATGTTTAGTTTACCAACAGTCACTTTACCTGCGTATTCAACCGCTACTTCACTTAAGATCGGTGCGATCATTTTACAAGGTCCACACCACTCAGCCCAAAAGTCTACTAATACAGGACCAGATGCATTAACTACGTCAGCATCAAAACTTGCATCACTTAACGTTACGATATTTTCGCTCATTTTTCTCTCCAGAAAGGAATTTATTAATAGAAAGCTACTATAACATGCTCACCACTAAAATATATTTTTTGATATTTGAATCGATCTCAATATTTATTGCAAGTATAAACTGCTATGCTCTGCAAATGAATAAAACACACCTAACTCAAACAAAATTTTCAGACTTGCCTCTAGAGCCAAGTCTACTTTCAGGTTTAACCGCTAAAGGGTTCGAATACTGTACACCTATTCAAGCGCTGTCACTGCCAATTACCTTACAAGGTAAAGATATTGCAGGGCAAGCTCAAACAGGTACCGGTAAAACCTTGGCGTTTCTACCTGCCGTATTCCATCACCTATTGGTTAACAAAGCACCTGAAAACCGCCGTAAGAACCAACCTAGGGCTATTATTTTAGCACCTACTCGAGAGCTTGCGATTCAGATTCATAAAGATGCAATGTCATTAGCAGACTCAACATCTTTGCGCCTTGGTTTAGCTTATGGGGGCGAAAAAGTTGAAATTCAACAGAATAAACTAGAAAAAGGCGTTGATATTTTAATTGGTACTTGTGGTCGTATCATTGATTTCGCAAAACAAGGCGTTATCAATCTAGAATCGATTCAAGCTGTTGTCCTAGATGAGGCTGATCGTATGTTCGATTTAGGCTTTATTAAAGATATACGTTACCTATTCCGCCGCATGCCAGCGGCAGATCAACGACTTAATCTATTATTCTCTGCGACCTTATCTCATAAAGTACAAGAGCTTGCTTTTGAACATATGAACAACCCTGAACATGTGCAAATTGAACCTGAAGTAATGACTTCAGCCAATATCACAGAAGAACTTTTTTACCCATCAAATGAAGATAAAATGTTGTTATTACTTAGTTTGATGGAAGATGAATGGCCAGAAAAAGCGATTGTATTTGCTAACACTAAACATGCTTGTGAAAAAGTATGGGGTTATCTTGCTGGTGATGGTCACCGCGCAGGATTATTAACCGGTGATGTGCCACAAAAGAAACGTGAACAAATCTTGCAGCAGTTTACTGAAGGTCAAATCGACATTTTAATTGCTACTGATGTTGCTGCACGCGGATTGCATATTCCAAAAGTATCTCATGTATTCAATTTTGATCTACCTGATGACTGTGAAGATTACGTTCATCGTATCGGTCGAACCGGTCGAGCAGGCGAAAAAGGGTTAGCAATTAGCTTAGCTTGTGAAAAATATGTATTTAATTTGCCTTCTATTGAAGAATATATTAAACATACTATTCCAGTGAGCGAATACGACAAAGATTCCCTATTAGACTCTTTACCAGTTATGAAAGTCACTAAATATAAAGTACATTCGAATAACAACCGTAAAGATAACTACCATAGGTCGCATAAAAAATAATATGACAGCAGCACGTTACACCATTATTGATTTAGGCTCTAACAGCTTCCATATGCTCACGGTCAGTAAGCAAGGAAATGGTTTTAACGTTGTTTCAAAACATAAGCAAAAAGTACGTTTAGCTGCTGGTTTAAATGGCGATAAACAACTTGATCAAACAACAATGCAAAGAGGATGGGCTTGCCTAGAAAACTTTAGATTGTTGTTAGACCAAATCAAGCCAGTTACTGTGCTGATCACAGCCACTGCAGCCCTAAGAATTGCGGTTAATAGTGAAGAATTTATTAAAGTAGCTGAAAAAATTCTTGGTCACCCTATTAATCTAATTTCTGGCGTACAAGAAGCTAAAACGATCTTTAAGGGCGTTTCCTACACGGAACAAACTGACAAAAAACTATTAGTAATAGATATTGGTGGAGCTAGTACTGAATTGGTATTAGGGCAAGGTAATCATGTTCATATTGCTAATAGCTTGAATATTGGCTGTGTCACCTGGTTAAGCCATTATTTCGCAGATCAGCAACTCAATAAATACAATTTCAACAACGCCATCAATGCAGCTCGACAAGTTATCTCAACAGTTAAAACTCAATACAGTGCATTTGATTGGGAGTTAACCTTAGGTGCTTCGGGGACCATTCAAGCAGTTAATGAAGTGAATCAAGCACAACAACTCAGCGATTCACTATCCTTTGAATTATTACAACAAATTAAACAACAGTGCATTGCCTGTAAAACCATAGAGCAACTTGATATTGTAGGCTTAGAAGCCTCTAGAGCGCCTGTTTTTACCAGTGGATTAGCAATACTAATAGCACTCTTCGAATCATTGAACATTCAACAGATGCAACTGTCTAATGGTGCATTAAGGGAAGGTTTAATTAGCATGATGTTTAATAATCAAAGCGAATTTAATTAATTCAGACAAAACCTTTTCGATACCAGATAAATCAGCACTTAACCGTTGTATTATGTAAGGGTATGAAAATGAAACAGCTCAAGCTCACTACTTTATTAACACTGATCATGCTAATCAGCGCTTGTAGTACCTATAGCGTTGACACCACTCGTACCACTTTTTATCAAGAGCAATTTTCAACCACAGGCAATATCTATATCACTTCTGCTCAAGGTCTCCCAACAAACTCCCTAGAACTTATTAGCTATAAGCAAAAATTAGCAGATAAATTAAATAATGTAGGTTATGAGGTGGTTATAGACAAAGCGCAAGCAGACTATATTGCCACTTTTGATTATGGTATTGATGAAGGCGATACGTATTTTGTTACCGTACCCGTTATTCGTACTCATTCAAGGTTAATGCACCGAGGCAAGTTTGCTCGCTTACACCACAAAGATCGCCATAAAAAGATTAATAACGCTACAAGCAATATTATAACCACCTACAACCGTGTACTGGCATTAGATATCAGTAGTACGCAAGCAGATACTAGAATATATGAATCTCAAGTTAGAAGTATAGGTGAGTGTGAAATCATGGCTGGTGTATTTGACCAGTTATTAGAGGCGATGTTTACTGACTTTCCTGGCGAAAACGGGAAAATAAGAAAAGCTGACATTCCATATCAAGGGCAATGTGATGAATAACCCCTACTGCCCCTAGAGCACCACTCTACATTTAAAGCTGTTTTCAGAGCTGATGATGAGATTTATAACAGTAAAAGATGTTGTTACTAACCATAACCAACGAACATAAAACTCACCAAAACATCTAAATATGTAAAAAACGCTCTCTTTCACAAGAAAATAAACGCCCTAATCATCATCTATAACGAAAGTAATATTTTCTTTAATGAAAAGTTAATCATTGATATAACATTTAACTTACCCATAAAAAATTAATCATACAATATGACTAAAATGCATCTATTTAATTGATAAATAAGAAATATAAAGAGAAATAATTTAATAAAAAGTGTTACAGCCTTTTTACCCTCCCAAACAAAAAACATGATCTAACCAACCAAAAAAAGCTCGATTTAAAACAAAATGAGAGCGAACGCTCATAATAAATCTATTTTTGTAGTAAAAATGTTAATGATAAGTATCTTTGTGCACATTAAAACGCAGATCGTTAATTATCAAATAACAAAAGGAATGCAAAATGAGTAAACAACATTCATTAATGGGGCAGTGTCTCGCTGAGTTTATTGGCACCGCAATATTAATCTTTTTTGGTGTTGGTTGTGTAGCCGCATTAGTATTAGCTGGCGCAAACTTTGGTCAATGGGAAATTAGTATTATGTGGGGAATGGGGGTTGCTATCGCGATCTACTGTACTGCAGGTGTTTCTGGCGCGCATATTAACCCGGCTGTTACCATTGCACTTGCGTTATTTCATGGGTTTAACAAACAAAAAGTATTGCCGTACATTATATCGCAGTTACTCGGTGCATTCTGCTCTGCTGCTTTAGTGTACGCATTATATAGTAACCTATTTAGTGATTATGAGATCGCTCATAACTTTGTAAGAAGTAGTCAGGAAGCCCTATCCACCGCAGGAATTTTTTCTACCTACCCACATCCATCAATTTCTTTAGTCACGGCATTTTTTGTTGAGTTTGTTATAACAACAGTTCTTATTTTCGCGATTTTAGCATTGGGAGATGAAAATAATGGTGCACCTCGTGGCCCATTAAACCCAGTATTAATCGGTGTATTAATTGCCGTTATTGGTGGTTCATTAGGCCCTCTAACTGGTTTTGCTATGAATCCTGCTCGAGATTTTGGTCCTAAATTATTTGCTTATTTAGCAGGTTGGGACTTTGCACTAACAGGTGCAAGAGAGATTCCATACTTCATCGTACCAATTGTTGCACCTATTTTAGGAGCCTGCTTTGGTGCATGGGTTTACCCGAAAGTTATTTCACCATACCTGCCAGAAGAAGGCTTTGGTTGCACTATTCCAAATGAGTGTGATTAAAAAATACAAATATGCCAATTTCAGTAACGGCACATATTCAGATTAAATAGTAAAAAGGAAAATATAATGACAGACAAACAATATATCGTTGCTTTAGACCAAGGTACTACCAGCTCTCGTGCAGTAATTCTTGATCACGAAGCGAATATCATTAGTGTTTCTCAACGTGAATTTACACAAATTTACCCCCATTCTGGCTGGGTTGAGCATGACCCTATGGAGATTTATGCAACACAAAGTTCTGTATTAACCGAGTCTTTAGCAAAAGCGAGTATTCGTAGTGACCAAGTAGCAGCTATCGGTATTACTAATCAACGTGAAACCACTATTGTTTGGAATAAAGAAACGGGCAAGCCGGTTTATAACGCCATTGTTTGGCAGTGTCGCCGTACAGCAAGCATTTGTGAGGAGCTGAAAGAGCGCGAAGGCTTAGAAGACTATGTCCGTGAAAATACAGGTTTAATGCTAGACCCATATTTTTCAGGCACTAAAGTAAAATGGATCTTAGACAACGTCGAAGGTGCACGTGAAGATGCTGAAGCAGGTAAGTTATTATTTGGCACCGTAGATACCTGGTTGATCTGGAAAATGACGCAAGGACGCGTACATGTTACGGATTACACTAACGCTTCTCGTACCATGTTATTTAATATCAACACACTACAATGGGATGAAAAACTGCTTGCAGAACTAGGTATTCCAGCATCTATGATGGCTGAGGTAAAAAGTTCTTCTGAGGTTTACGGTAAAACTAATATTGGTGGTGTTGGCGGTACGCGTATTCCTATTGCAGGTATAGCAGGTGATCAACAAGCTGCATTATACGGGCATATGTGTGTAGAAAAGGGCCAAGCCAAAAATACCTATGGAACAGGCTGCTTCCTATTAATGAATACAGGTAAAGAGAAAATAACCTCAACACATGGCCTGCTCACTACTTTGGCTTGTGGTCCGAAAGGTGAAGCAACTTACGCATTAGAAGGTGCAGTATTCATGGGGGGAGCATCAATTCAATGGTTACGCGATGAGATGAAAATACTCTCTGATGCTAAAGACTCTGAATACTTTGCGACTAAGGTTGGATCGTCAAATGGGGTATATGTTGTTCCAGCCTTTACTGGTTTAGGTGCGCCATATTGGAACCCTTATGCGCGCGGTACAATCGTTGGTTTAACACGTGGTACTAGTGCAAATCATATTATACGTGCAACATTAGAGAGTATTGCTTACCAAACTCGTGACGTATTAGATGCGATGCAAGCAGATGCAAATATGGAACTAGCTTCACTACGTGTTGATGGTGGTGCAGTAGCCAATAATTTCTTAATGCAATTCCAATCAGATGTACTGAATACGACAGTGGAACGCCCAGCAGTTACTGAAGTAACGGCTCTCGGTGCCGCATACTTGGCTGGTATTGCAGTGGGTTATTGGAGCAGTCTAGATGAACTACAAAACAAAGCTGTTATTGAACACTCTTTTGAACCCGTTGCCGTACAAGAAAAACGTGAACAGCGTTACAATGGCTGGAAGCGCGCAGTAAAATGTGCCACGGTATGGGCAGATCTTCATAATGAAGATAACGAAGATACACCTTAATCAATTCAAACAATAACCTCCATTAAAGAGCGCCTCGAGCGCTCTTTTGTTATCAATACTTCAACATTATTGTCTATTTGTCTCTCATTCGAACGTAAAACACTCATTACACTTGCTATTCCTAATGTGCACACAGTAAACTGTTTTTTATAAATTTAGCCATGAGCGCAGGAGTGAGGTTCAATGAAACAGACAACAAGACATCAAGAGATCGTTAATTTAGTACAAAAGAATGGCTATGTAAGTACTGAAAGTCTTGTTGAACACTTTAATGTCAGCCCACAAACCATTCGTCGAGATCTCAATGAACTCGCCGATGAAAATAAAATCCGCAGACACCATGGTGGAGCAACAACACAACAAAGCTCAGTCAATACTTCTTACAACGACCGAAAAGAACGTCAATCCCATGTTAAAGATGCCATCGCCCAAGCATTAGTAAAATATATCCCAGATGGTGCAACTCTGTTTATAGATATCGGAACCACACCTGAATATATAGCGAAAGAACTGGTTAAAAACCATAAAGGCTTACGCATTGTTACGAATAATATCAACGTCGCGAGTATTTTAATGACCAACGATGATTTTAAAGTAATTCTAGCCGGTGGCGAAGTACGCAATAGAGATGGCGGTATTGTCGGAGAAGCTACGTTAGACTTTATCAAACAGTTCCGTTTGGACTTTGGCATTATCGGTATTAGTGGTATTGATTATGATGGTTCATTATTAGACTTTGATTATCATGAAGTACGTGTGAAACAAGCGATCATTGAAAATAGCCGTAGTGTATTCCTTGCTGTTGACCATACTAAATTTGGCCGCAACGCCATGGTTAACTTAGGTAATATAAGTGAATTAGACATGTTAATCACAGACTTAACGCCACCTAATGAAATTATTAGCATATTAAAAGAACATAACATTCCATTAGAGGTTATTAATAGCCAAAGCACTGAACAAGCTGATTAATGATGATTATTCACGTAACGATAACTTTTTAAAATATTTAATCGTCTAAGACTCATATATCTCACTTGATGCAGATGAAACTAAAGTAAGTTTATCTGCACATACAAGAAAATGACGAAACAAACTAGTCGTTGATTTAAGTTCAGTGCAGCAAGCGAAAGTCACAGGGCAATATTACCCCCCATTTATATTTACCCCACACACATTATCCAAAAGCTTCAGTTCATATTACATAATGTATGAATAACTATCTTATGCTCAGGATTCTCTTGCACAGGCACATCATAAGTCTTTGCGCTGTTGGCGACGTCACACCGTAACTCAGATAATTTACCTTTTAAGGTTAATGAATGCTGGTTGCCATTATAAAATAGCTTAGCTAACCATAGCGTAAATTCGTTTTCTCCTGGCTTGCCCAAGTAAATATGTTGCATCAGTGAGTCATTACCAAACATACTTGATGGTGTTGAAGTTCGAATGGTAGAAGCAGGAAAGGTAAATTTTCCGTGCTGATCAGTTACTGTTTGATCTAAGTGGCGACCATCATAATATAGCTCTCTATAAACAGTTTTACCGACAACTACTTTACCAGTATCTAACAATTGACCTTGTATAGGGGGCGATAATAAAAAAGTTTCCCGACTAAAAAAACCAAAAATATCCGTACACGCAGAAACACTAAAAACCAATAATAAAATGCTAATAACACTGAATAAACTCTGTTTTATTAAAGTCATAATATTTCCGATTAGATGAAAAAGAGAGTCATTGGTATAATATTTCTACCATAAAAAATGCCGCGCAATGCGGCATTTTTAAAACGGCTAAAAATACAAAGCGAACTGTTTAACAAAACTTCCAAATCAAAAAGGCTAAAGCAAATCCCACCAAATAGATCATACCTAACCAAGTCAGCCCTTGTAAGAATTTCCCATGTTGAATACTAGGCTCAGATTTCACTAATCTAAAGTTAAGCCAAGCAAACACTGGAGTAGTAATAAAGGCTAACGTCATCGCAAAGGTCAACATAGGCGCTAATGCAGATTTAAAGAATAATACGATAGTCATACCAGCTAGAGATTGTATTAGTAACCAGATATTTAAACTGTGCTTAGACTGTTTAAAGCCTAGTAGCTTATGCGATTCATTCAAAGTACGTGAATAACCATCTAATACCGTAATCGTCGTACCAAACAAACATAAGAAGGCAATCATTGATACTAAAGGACGAGACCATTCCCCAATGGTTAATGCGTACATATCAATCAAGCGCTGTGCAAAGGCCACACCACCAAGCACCGTACCGCTGGTCTGTCCATACTGTACTAACACACCTAAACCAAAGAATACTAACGCCAATACTGCAGTTAGCCAATAACCAACATTAAAATCTAACAAGCCTTGCTGCTTAGTAATCACCTGTTGTTTTTGTTTTGCTTTTAACCAAAGAGAACTCAATGCAGAAACTTCAATCGGTGCTGGCATCCACCCCATTAATGCGACCATAAAACCTAACATAGCAAGCTTATAAGGTGATGGCCCTTCGTAATCAGCGGGTGTCATTGGGCCATTATTAAAAGCGACAATAAAAGCAGCTACCGTCGTAATCGTTAATACGACCATGATCACTTTAGCAACATTATCTAATGCTTTAAAATGACCAAATAATAGAATCATTAAACATACACCTAGTATTAACCAACATAATAAGGTCACTGACACATTAACCGGTAAAGCGTAATGCAGTAGGCTCGCTGTTAGTAATAATACCCCCGCCGTACTCACAACGGCAGCAAGAACATTCAAAGCAGCAAAACAATAAAAGTACCAAGGCCCTTTATTTTTATAACCTTCGATTAAGTTATTACCCGTCGCTAATGTATATTCAACTCCGAAACGGAAAAAAGGGTATTTCAGCACATTAACAGCAACAACTAACCACAGTAATTGCCAGCCAAAAATAGCACCTGCTTGTGTAGATGCAACAAGGTGTGAACCACCAATTGAAGCAGTGGCCATTAATATTCCGGGGCCAAACGCATTTAAGCGCGATTTTATACTTGGTACGACATCATTCATTTATTTAAACTCGAATTAGGATATTTTTGTGGTCGGTTAACATACATAATTAATGGTCAATAAAAAAGCAAAAAGAGTGACTTTCGAAGGATTAATAGACTTTTAATCACCAAATCACTATTACTTTAAAAAAACTGATATTTCAAAGGCTAAAGTGCACTTATAAAAGTGACTAAGAGGTTGGATTATTTTTTATCACATCTGACTCACGGATAATAATGGAGGCCTCATACCAATTTTGAATGGTGAAGTTTTGAACCTCCAGTTGATTCAATATCAACTTACTCATTTGTTCGCCAACTCCATGAGTATCATAATCAAGCGTGGTAATTGAGGGGTTGGTATATTGGCTATGTTCGTAATTGCCATAACCAGCAATCGCAATATCCACACCGGGCTGGTACCCCTGCTTTTCGCAAGCAACTATCGCGCCGAATGCCATTGCATCATCAGCGCATAGTATGCAAGTTGGAGGTGTGGCTAAGGCCATTAATTGTTCCGTCATCTCAATGGCATCTCGTTCAGTAAGTTCACCATGCAATAAATAGTGTTTATCAACCGTCAGAGCGGCTTCTTGCATCGCTTTTAAATACCCCTGTTGACGAGCCGTCGCCAACGTAAACTGCAGCGGAGCATTAAGAAAAGCAATACGTTGATGCCCAGCCTTAATTTGACGTTTTGTTAATTGGTAAAAGGCATGTTGGTTATCCACATCAACAAATTGGTCATCTTGATAACCAGGCTCATAACCTAAACAAACATAGGGAAAACCATGCACCTTTAACAAGGTAATACGTGGATCGTTGTGGCGAGTTCTCACAACAAACAAACCATCCACTAAACCACTAGTAATAAAATCTACATAGACTTTCTGTTCGTCTTGAGTCGGAGAAATAGTCGTCACAATCAATTGATACCCCTGCTTTATCAATAGCTCAGAGGCACTAGCTAACACTTTTGAAAAAGCCGATGACACAAACATTCGTGCATTCGCAGGTAAAATAATACCAATATTCTTAGAGCGACCAGAGGCTAATCGTTGAGCTGTAGGGTTGGCTTTGTAACCGAGTATTTTAGCCGCTTCTAGTACCTTTAAGCGGGTATCAAAGTTAACGTCCTTATAACCATTTAGCGCTCTTGAAACCGTTGACTTAGAGAGCCCTAAATAATCTGCTAGTTGCTTAATAGACATTTCTTATCCATACCTATAAGCGCAGATCAGTTTCATTATCAAACAACAAAACACGAGATAGTTCAACAATCAAATCAACATAGTCACCACGTTGAAAGTCTGAACGTAAATCCAACCTTGCTTTCACCGCACCACCAGCGAGGTTAAATAATATTTCTTTATCAAAGCCCATAGGTTCTATTAAATCAATTTGTAGCTGATTAAAATTAAAGGTGCCATCTGTTTCAGGAAATAACCGGCTATCGTTAAAGAAATCAGGTCGAATACCTACTTTCACCGGCAATCCTTGCTCATTAATAACCCCTTGCAAAGCGACATTGGACAATTGCTTTCTAGGTAAACGGTAATTACCTATCTGTAAATGATCATTAAATAACCTCCCCTCAATAATATTCATAGAAGGAGAACCAATAAATTGTGCAACAAACACATTAGCAGGATTTAAATACACCTCCATTGGCGTGCCGGCTTGGGCAATATAGCCATCATGCAATACCACCACTTTATCCGCTAAGGTCATCGCCTCTACTTGATCATGAGTTACATAGACACTCGTGCGTCCGAATTTATTATGTATTTTGCCTATTTCTGTACGCATATGACTACGCAGTTTCGAATCTAAATTCGACAAAGGTTCATCAAACAGAAATAGATCAGCTTCACGGATAATCGCTCGCCCCATGGCAACACGTTGACGCTGACCACCAGATAAGTCAGCAGGTTTACGCTCTAGCAGTTCTTCGAGTTGTAACATCTCAGAGACTTCTGTTAAGCGTCGCTCAATATCATCGTTTTCCACCTTTAATCGACGCAGTGCAAAGATAATATTCTCTTTCACTGATTTATGTGGGTATAAAGCATAGTTTTGAAAAACCATCGCAATATTACGGTGTTGTGGCTCAATATCGTTCACCACTCTATCTCCAATGACAATATCGCCAGAAGTGGCTTGCTCTAAACCAGCAATCATCCTCAATGTAGTTGACTTACCACAGCCCGATGGGCCAACTAACACCACAAACTCACCATCCTCAATACTTAAATCAATGCCTTTAACTACAGCAGTATCACCGAAGCTTTTTACAATATTCTTTAATTTAATCGCAGCCATAATTACCCTTTAACCCCGCCATCTGTTTTGCCGCCTTTCATAAAGCGAGATGCGAATAGAAAACAAATTACAATCGGAGCCAGCGTCAACATAGAGGCCGCCATAATACGATCCCAAATTGCATTTTTTGATACAAATAGCTCTTGCAGAGCCAGTGGTAAAGTGTGAAATTCTGGATATTGTTTTAAAAATACTGAAGCAAATAAATATTCATTCCAACCAATGATAAAACAATAAATAAATACCGTAGCCAACATAGGCAAGGATAACGGTAACACCACCTTAATGATCGCTTCTTTACGAGAGCAACCATCCATCATCGCAGCCTCTTCAAGTGCAAAGGGAATGCCACGGAAATAGTTACCCAACATATACATACCCACAGGAAGTGTTTGTACAATGTAAATAAGAAACAAACAAAAGGCACTACCCCACAAAGAAGAAGCAAGCCCAACATTCATCGCCATTTGATAAAGTGGCACCATCAACAACACGCCACCCACCATATACACAAATAACACCGAGCGCTGTATTACGACTTGCCCCTTGAAACGTAATCGACTAATTGAATAAGCCCCCATCACAGAAAAAACTAAAGAGAAACTAGCCGCACCAACGGAAAATATCACGCTATTTAACATGTACTTCCCAAAGGGGAATAGGTTATCGTTAGCTGTATATTTAGCGGCAATCGCCTGCTTTTTCTCTGCTGATAACTTAGGGTTGTTGAGTATCTTTTGAATCGCCGCCGGTATTTCTACCTCCTCTGCTTCAGTTAATCCTAATAACTCCTTATAAGCATCCCAATTAATACTTTGTGGAATCAACGAAGGGTTTCCCCAATCATATTGATGCTTTAATGAAGTCGACAAAATTTGTGCAAAAGGCAATAAGCTAAAGCTCACTAACAAAACGATAGCTAAAGCAAATCCAATGCGTCCTTTAATAGTTTTTTTTCCCAACATAATTGTTACCACTTCATTATTTTTTTAATATAGAACCAAATAAAGATGGACAGCACACCTAACTGAATAACAGATGTCGCTGCGGCTAACCCTTGATCAATAACGCCAGTAAAAGCTTGGTAATAAGTAAAGATAGGTAGGGTTTCTACATTCGGGGCCAATAGGTAAACGTCTTCAAAACGATTTAAATTCCAAATTAAGCGCAACAACACCACTGTCGCTAAAACAAAATAAAGCTCAGGTAAAGTCACATGAAAAAAGCGCCCCACTGGACCATACCCATCAATGGCAGCGGCTTCATATTGATCTCGTGAAATGGACACCAACTTAGATAAAATAAGTAAGTAAGCAATCGGAGCATGTTTCCAAATATCAAATAACACCACCACCCACAACGCAGAATCTGGGTCACCAATTAAATTACTCCGCTCACTCCACAAGCCTAACAGATCAACCAACAGATAATTAACGACACCAGAGATAGGATCAAACAAAAACTGCCAACCAAATACGACTGAGATAACAGGCGCTACATAGGGCAACATAATCGCCGCATTTACTAAACCTCTGCCCATAAAAGGATCACGCAGCAATAATGCCATTGCTAGCCCGAGTAATGTGGTGCCCACTACAGTTCCCAATAGATACAAGCTAGTGGTAGCAATAGCACTATAATAATCAGCATTAGATAACAGCTTTATATAATTTTCCAAGCCAACAAAAGTTTTAGATCCATTTAATTGCACATCGAAAAAGCTTAAATACACGTTGTACATCAATGGGTATAAAATGAGCAATCCCAAAATCACAATCGTTGGTGCCACTAATTTCCAACCAAACCTGGCTTCAGCACGCTCTAATGGTGTCATCATCTCTCCTTACCCGCGTCATCAGGTACCGTGTACTTACTGTTGACAATAATCACACGGTAAATGAATTAAATGCGCACTGTTACTTAGCGATCACCGTTTGCATCTGTTTTTCAGCCCAGTCTAAGACACTTTGTGTTGGTTCATTTTCTATCGCAGCACGGTAAATCATGCGAGGAATAATCTGTTTTGCAAAGATTTCACCGGATTTAGGAAAGGTCTTACCATCGACGACTGAGAAATTTTTAATGCTATCAAAGCCAGCTACAATCTCTTTAATGGATTGCTTACCGTACTGTGCAAAAATGCCTTTAGGATCATTGAGGAATTCATCGGTTTCAGCGATATCGCGCAGCATAGGTAAATGCCCACCTACGGCCATATGTGAGTAAGCAACGACTTGGTCTTTTTCATTCATATATTGAATAAAGGCTTTAGTCGCTTTAACCTCTTCTTGGTTATCGTTTTTCATCATGGTGAAGCCAACTAAGGTGCCAAATGACGACGGCGATGTATTTGTAATCGTGGTCGCTAAACGAGTATTTTTTGCTAAATTAGGGTCAAAGGCTGCGCCTTTTAAGTCTTTAAAGTTCTCAGAACTCAATGAACTCGCTGCCGCTTCCGCTAGGGCAATATCATCTAATATATAAGAAGAATAAAAGAACATCGCTAACTTACCTTGCAGATAATAGTCACGTGCGCGCCAACTTTGTGGGCCAGGGGGATTGTATTGAGCTAAGTTTGTATAAAAATCTAATACTTCTTTTTGCGCTTCAGAATTAAAAATCAATTCGCCATCTTTATTAAACTGACCTGCATCATTGGATAAAGCAAATTGCGTATAACACTGCTCAGCATAGTTATCTGCCTTAGTACCAATTAAAATGCCATATTGATTTTCGCTGGGTTTATAGAAGTACTTTGCTGCCGCTTCAATGGCTTCCCAAGTTGTCGGTGGAGCAAGCCCCGCTTCTTTAAACCAATCAGCACGATACCAAATTCCCTGTACCCAACCACTGTAGGGAACCGACACATACTCGTTCAACGCAGCACTTTCTACTAACTTCAATGCACCCGCATAAAAACGTTGTTTACCTAATGTTTGAATTAACTCAGTGCTCGACTTTGCATCTACAATGCCCTCTTCTGCAAATGCTAAAGACAAATCAGAGCCCACCTCAATCATATCAGGCAAGGTATCGGAAGCTGCCGCTGCCGCAATCTGTTTAGGCATATCGTTTTCATCAACCGCAATTACCTTCACATCAATACCAGGATTTAATGCCTCAAAGACATCAGCCATGATCTCGATAGTTTGAAGACGGTCTGATTGTGTTTGTGTAGTCCAATACTCCACTGTTGTTGCACTGGCTAAATTACAAAAGGGTAAGCTTGCAGCAACAAGTCCGATGCTTAATCTATTGATTTTCATTGTTCTTTCCTCATTTGATAATAACGTTAAAAGCTGTTTAATCGCGTCGGAGTCAACTCAAAAAATCACTTTTATTTGAGTAATTTTATTTATTTAATTCAGTCTACCTCAAATGCCATTGGTTATTATTTGAACTAAGTCTCGTTATCTAGCATGATCAAAACCGGTTTTGATCATTGTGCGGTTGGTCACTATTTGTTCAAATCAATGTAATATTGTGATGTCAGGTAGGAATCGAAATTGAATACAGGTCAGCTTAAATCTACTTCACTCGATTTATTAAAAATTAATAGCAGCATTTTTAATAAAGAATTATTAAATACATAGGCATACATTTAAAAGAAACAGAAAATTTTACTTTATCAATTGATACTGTAATATCAAACCACCCCTAAATGAGTAAAAACAACATGAAACCAAGTAACATTTTTAAGCATTATGTCGATAACTAATTTGTTAAATAATAAGATCAGCTTAAAAGCATTTAACATTGTTGCTTTCATTAGCCTTTTTATCATTGTGTTCTCAGGCCTTTACTATCAGTATATGGCGGCCAATCAAAGCACCTCAGAAAATTTTATAAATGACAATTACAACCAATCATTAGAAATAAAAGAAAAGTTCAGAACCATATTCGATAAATTAGAATATGAATTCATCCAAGCTGAAGCTGAAAATATTAAAAAGCTTGACCAACTATCTGAGATAGTTGCAAATCAAAAATCGAATTTTGATCTACAAAAAACAGTGACAGAGCTAAATAAGAATGTGACGTTTGGGCGATATGATGTTGCAATCATTAATCAAGATTACATCATTGAACAAGCTTCAATTAAACAAGAGATTGGCTTAGATTTAGGGCAATTTAAAGATGTAAAAACACTCTTCAACAGCCTATTCGATAACAAAATTAAGCTTAATATTTCTTCCCCAAAAATAGACCTTAACGCTAAGTTAAAAAGGTATTTACTGAAGCTATCTGAGGATCAAAAATATATACTTCAAGTTGGCTTTTCTCTAGATTACATAGATGAAATACACACACAATTACATTACTTAAACACTGAAAGCAGCGCCATTAAATTATATTTAGCTACCGAATTTTTTATACAACAAATCAATGCTCAACCTGCAGATGTAAATTCCAAAAATGAAGAATTTAAAAATTTGACTGCTTCCACAAAAGCATTTTTATTAGACCTGAATAATGCGCTAAACAATCCTGAAATAGAAGACCTGGCAAACCAAGATAGAAAACAGGTGAACCTGAATAAATCTTTGGCAAAAATAGTACCTCTAAATGAACAACTAATGAGCTTTGTAGATGAAGCACAAAATACAATTAATTTTTACTCTGCAACAGGAGCTCTATTCGGAGAAGAAAGTGCGACATTATTGTTTATTAAAACAACATTCTCTTTAGCCCCATTAAATAATAGCCTAAGGAATAACCTCAACACTTTTTTATTCATCAGTGTTTTAGTTTTGTTAGTACTAATATTCTTTGAGTTATTTAAAAAGAGAGAAATAACATCAAAATTATCATCAATAAGCCACATGATAAAAAATAACAAGATGATAGACAATAAAACATCTCGAATTAAAGATATCAGTATTTTAATAAAAAGTTACAACGAAATGCTCGCAAGATTAAATCAACAAATAGCCGTAAACAAAGAGCTGTCTTATATTGATACTTTGACAGGGGTAAAAAATAGAAGAGCTTACGATGAAAAAATACAAGAACTTATTTCATTATATCAAAGATATGATACTACTTTTTCTATCGGTCTATTTGATGCAGATAACTTTAAGCAGATAAATGATAATCACGGGCATAGCTATGGTGACATCGTGTTAAAAGATATTGCTAAACAGTTGCAAACTAACAAAAGAGAAGGTGATTTAGTGTTCAGAATAGGCGGTGAAGAGTTTATTGTGATCCTGCCAAATACTAACCTACTGAACAGTCAAAATGTGCTTGATAAAATGCGAACAGAGATTAGAAAAAATCTAACTTATCAAGAAGAAATGAAGATCACTGTAAGTATTGGTTTAACTGAAGTAACCAAACAAGATGATAAAGACTCACTATTTAAGAGGGTCGATAAATTCTTATATATTGCCAAGAAGAGAGGTAAAAACCAAGTCTCTCATGACCACAATAGTCCAAACAATTAAAACTACACAATCGGGCTAGTTACTATTAATCATTGCTCAGTGTAACAAGCGGTGCTCGCGCCGCATTTAACGCTGCTAGAGCAGCAATCACAGCAGCAACGTAAAAGCTAGTTTGAAAGGCCGCCACAACTGGTTCATGAGGCCCATTACGCAGAGTTTCAATACTGGTATTATGGTCAAATCCAGGCAATAACGTATAGATCAATACACCGAATAATGCAGTACCTGTCGCCGCACCTAAATTACGACTTAACGAAGCTAACGCTGTCACCGTGCCGACATTACTTTTACCTGCCACGGTCTGAATCACTAACTGTGTTGTAGGCATCACTGTCCCAAAACCAATACCACAAAGCATCCCCAGGAAACCGATTAAGACAGGCTCTGGTGGTAAACTACCTAATGCAATAAAACCTAATGAAGACAGCGACATACCAATTACAGGTATCCATTTAGGCACGCCCGTTTTAGACATAATGCGACCACTACATAATGCCCCAAATATTTGCCCCCCGGTTAACGGTAATAATAATAAACCTGAAGTGGCTGCATTGGTTTTTAAGCCCAACTGTAAATAAATTGGTAAAAAGAAAATTAGCGCAAACATGCACGAAGCAAATAATAATGAGCTGATTAAAGGAATATAAATGGCTCGATCCACCAGCAAATGATTAGGTAAAAATGGCGTTGCATGGCGGCATTGATTACGATAAAAAATGCCTCCTAGAACCACAAAGATCAACCAATAAAGCGCACTAGTTAACGAAATCCATTGGAAGTCTTGCCCCCCTACCGAAGCCCAATATAAAAACACGGTACACAATAGCGGAAACACCGTTAACCCAACCCAATCGATAGGTTTATTTCTATGCTCTAGAATAGGTTTAGGAGTAAGGCAAAGTAAACGCCAAGCGGCGATCATCGCTAAGGGGATATTTGCCCAAAACAGCCAGTGCCAAGTATAGTGAGTCACTACTAACCCACCAATGACAGGTCCACCAATACTGGCACAAGCAAACATAGAGGCAAAGTAGCCTTGATATTTTGCACGTTGCCTTGGTGGAATAAGCTCTGCAATCAACGCTTGTGAAAGGCTCATTAAACCACCACCACCTAAACCTTGGATAACTCGTCCCATTATCAGCTCAGGCATATCAGTGGCTAATGCACCTACTACCGAGCCAATACAAAAAATACCTAATGCCCAAACCAACACATTACGACGACCATATCGATCACCCAACCAACCGTAAATAGGCACAGAGGCAACCGTTGCCAATAAATAACCAATAGCAATCCATGATGACAAATGTAACTGACCAAGATCAGCGACAATACTAGGTGTAGCGGTGGCAAGAATAGTTTGATCAACAGCCGCCAAAAACATCGGTAGGAAGACCGCAGAAAAGAAGATCAGGAAAGCCTGGCGGGTAAGTGCTGTGCTCATAGGTTAACTAATGGATAAGGTTGAGATAAGAACAACATGGCGATGACTCATAGTTGATAAAATAATAAGTAAATGATGGCAGAATCTCAAAACACATCAACCTATTTATTTTTAATATAAACAGTTCTTTTGATAACTTGAATTGATTTTATAAGTAAGTAAAGCATAGCAATGCTCTGCAAAAGCATTGCTAGTTTAATAAATAGAAACTAACCTTCAGTTGTTTTTAAAAAATTAACAGCACGATCTGGGAAGTCGGTAAATACTCCATCTACATTCGCTTTATAGAAAAAGATATTTAAAAAATCTTCAAAATCTTTTGCGTATTCAGGGACATGACCTTCATCTATTCTGAACGTATAAGGATGCACTTTCATGCCCGCTTCATGTGCATTTTCAACTAAAGGAGTAAAAATAAGTTCTCCCTGTGTAGAATCAGGAGAAACCACCATTGGGTACCAAGGCCCTACACCATCAGCATATTGAGCAATCAGTTTCATTCCACCAGACTGATACATCCAATCGTAGTTATAGTCTTGAGCTTTACCGTCGATATATTCCTTGGTTTCTCCCCAACTTGTTTCTGCCATTAGCTGAATAAGTTTAATATCCATATTTCGTTGAGGTAATAACTCATTTTTAATACGCTTCAATTCATTAACGTCGAAAGACTGCAAATAAGCTAAATCAGATTTTTTAGTGTAACCATATTGCTTAAATACATCTAACACAGCACTACTGATGTCCTTCCCTTCATGGCGATGGAACCAAGGAGCTTTAACTTCAACATAGATACCTACATCGTGGCCAGTACTAGTATTAAGCCCTTGAATCATTTCTATTTCATCTTGTAGCGTGTGCACTTTAAAGTGAGATTGCCAAAGCGGGAAACGTTTTGGATAAATAGCTGTTTTCTTACCTTCTTTAATAGTAAAAGCTTCAGTCATATCCAATTTTTTAATTTCTGCTAAAGTAAAGTCGATCGCATAGTAGCGCCCATCTTCACGCTTGCGGTTTGGAAAAATATCAGCAACGTTAGTGACTCGATCTAAGTAATGATCATGTAATACCACCAGCGCATCATCTTTGGTCATAACAACGTCTTGCTCAATGTAATCTGCCCCCATAGCGTAAGCCATTGACTTAGCTGACATGGAATGCTCAGGCAAATAACCACTTGCACCTCGGTGAGCTACGACTATTTTTTCTGCGTATGCACTATTAGCTAAGGGTATTGCAATTAAAGCCGTCACTAACCATTTTTTTAAGTTTCGTAATTGAATCATGATGTTGTTGTTCCTTGTCTTAAAACCAATAAAAAATAAACCCGTAAACGTTTAACTATCATCTTTTACATCTAACAAAAGTTTAGAGAACTCAGCAAAACCATAACCACCAGGCTCTGACATTACAACTTTGGGATGGTGTTTAAGCTTACTCCAGTAATTTTTAACATTAGCAACTCCAACACTTTTTGATAAACTGGCAAACATAAGCTCATCATTTAATGAATCCCCGATATAACAGGCTTCCTTTATTATCTGTGCGTTAGATAGCCCTTTTTCTTGTAAAAAACTAAATGACGTCGCTTTTTTTGAATGCTCTCCATACCAACTATTAATATGAATAGAACTTGCCGTAGCATTTGCTCCTAAAGCTCTGATTTTATAAATAACTTCCGTAATAACATCAGGAGAAACAGGTTGTCGATTTTGTCCAATATCAATGGCAACTTCACATAGACGATAAGATTGATCTAAGGTTAAATTTAACTCTGGATAATCAGCCAAAATTTCCATTATTTGTTGTTTTAATATGGATTGCTTTTCAACAATAACAGACATTGATTCGCTTGAATTAACGGTCAAAAATCCATTTTTTTTCTCCATAATAAATGCTCCATTTTCACCAATTACGGCATCAACTGGCCAAAGTTGTGCGATATGATCACACCATCCTGCACATGCACCAGTCACAGCAACGACGTTCAAACCAGCCTGTTGCAATGCAGACAAAGCGATTAATGTTTCTGGTGGTAACTGACCATGCCAAGTTAATGTATCGTCAACATCAGTCAGTACCCATTGCACGTCTTTCCATTCATTAGTTAAAGTATTTTTTGGTAATTTCATCATATCTCTTAATATCTATGGGCCTTATCTGTTTGTATTTAATGATTAAGTAAATACAAACAGATGATCAACTTATAGCAAGTTAGGTAAAAACATCACTAAACCTTCTGAATAAGTTAACAGCATTAATACAACTAATAATGCGAATAGAAGTGGCAACACCTCTCGAACAAAATCCAACAGTTTTACTTTCAGTATCGAACAAACCGTAAACATCATCGAACCGAACGGTGGGGTTACTCCACCAATCATAATATTAACAATCACGATAATGCCGAAGTGAACGGGATTAACACCAAGGTTCAGTACAGCAGGTAAGAGTAATGGCGTTAAAATGATCATTGCCGCCCCACCTTCAATGAACATACCAACAATTAATAACAATAAGTTGATTAGCATTAATAGAACGAGCTTGTTGTCAGTAACTAAAATTAGCGCAGAAGCTACATTCTGGGGAATCTGCTCCAAAGTCATGTAGTAGCCAAAAATCAGCGCTCCGATGATAATAAACATGACACTACTGGTACCTTGGATTGTCTCTTTGAAAATGGCAGGGAAATGGCTAATTTTTAATTCACGATAAACAAACAGCCCAATAATGGCACACAATAAAACAGCAATCGCACCAGCTTCAGTCGGTGTAAATAACCCAAAACGCATCCCTAAAATAATGCCAAATGGGATTAATAAAGCAGGAACAGCTTTACCTAAATAATGCAGACGTTCTTTAGTGGGTGCCGCTTCAGTTCTTGACGGTGCGTAGTTACGTCTCCTAGCAATGATTGCAATCGTCACCATTAAAGATAACGCCATCATAAAGGCAGGTACATAACCAGCGATAAACATTTCATGCACCGAAACATTAGCTAATAACGCGTAAATAATAAGATTAATACCCGGTGGGATCACAGGGCTAATACTTGATGAAGCTGCGGTTATTGCAGCCGTAAACGGTAAGTCATAGCCACGTTTGGTCATTTCAGGGGCAAGTATTTTAGATTGCATTGCGGCATCTGCATTAGCTGAACCAGAAATTCCGCCCATTAACGTACTTAATGCAACGTTCACATGCGCAAGCCCACCAGTTTTATGGCCAATTAATGAATCTGCAAATGACAGCAAACTTCGACTTATCCCTGAATAATTCATGACAGAGCCCACCATAATAAAGAAGGGTATCGCCAATAATGGAAAAGATGAGGCAGACGAAATAAAACGCTGCATGACTAAGCTAACTGGGATCGAGGTATTAATAAATAAAAAATAAACCAACGAAGAAGCGATTAATGAAAATGCGATGGGTACGTTTAGTAAAAACAAAACGAACAACATAATAATTGGAAGATAGATTTCCACGGTGTCACCTATATAGTATTGGGTTGCTTTTTAAACAGCTGTTTTAAATCACTTCGGATGAAATTTACGGTATGAATCGTCATCAAAGAGAAACACAGAAACAACACACCGTTAATCGTAAAGTAAGACATGCCCATCACAGGGGAAACTTTATTTGATAGCATCATGTAATCGAAACTTAAGTAAGCAAGAATCGAATTAATTGCTAACAAGAATGATAAAACGACAAGATTAAATGGGACTTTTGCTTTTTCAGGTAATAATGCGATAACAACATCAACCCCCATATGTAACTTATGTTTGTAACACGAGCTAATACCAAAATAGACTGACCAAATAAAACAGATAACGGCCAGTTCTTCGCTCCATGGCACAACAAAACCAAACCCATAACGAAGGAATACATTAATAATTACCATCAAAATGGTAATGGATATTGCAATCGATGCGAATATCTCTTCAAAATTTTTAATTAAGAAGCCCATGACTTCTCCTACTTATTAACTAATTGATATAATAATTGTTCTACCAGACACACTTGCCTCAGTATAAAAGGCAATAAAATAGCCAACTTATACCTTCAAAATACGACAGTTAAAGACTCATTATTGAAGCAATCGCGAATGGTGTGGTGAAATTTTAGTCATATTTATTTAACGTTAAAAAATAACTGCTTTATTGAAATCACAATAAAGCAGTTACCTAATAGTACTTTTTAAAACGGATATATTACTTACTCAGCAGCACGAATTTTTTCAAGTTCCGCACCAATTCGGCTACGAATATCATCGCTCCATGCTGGGAATTGGTTATAAACATCAGCGGTTAATTTACTGAATTCAGCACTATCTACTTCGTTAAATTTAACGCCTAGATCTTGTAGCTTTTGAGTGTATTCAGTATCTAACTTAACTAATTCAGTGGTGTTTGAAATCGCCCCCGCCGCTAGCTCTTCATTAATAATTTGCTGTTGTTCAGGTGTAAATTTATCCCAAACTTTAGGTGAGATATAAATACCTACTGTGCCTAAGAAATGTTTAGTTAATGACATGTTTTTAGCGACTTCATACATTTTAGTTGAGTACATAGTCAAAATTGAACCTTCAAGGCCATCAACAACACCTTGTTGAACACCTGCGTAGGTTTCAGGGAAAGGTAATGATGCAGGCGCAGCGCCCATCGACGTTAATGTGCTAATGAATAACTGACTACCAGGAACACGAATACGCATACCTGCCATATCTGCAGAGTTTTTAATTTCTTTATTCGTAATCATATGACGGAAGCCAAACATGTAATCAGCGTTTAAAACTTTAATCCCTTTCTTTTCAACTTCAGCAGTTAAATCAGCGACTAACTGAGTATCCATCATTGCTAGGTATTCATCGTAAGAGTTATATAGCATTGGACCCGCTAATGCAGCGAAGTCAGGAACATAATCTCCAAGGTAACTTAAATCTTCAACAGCAATCCAATCAGCACCATTAACAACTTGCTCAAGGTTATCTTTATATACTGGTAATTGGCCACCAGGATAAACTTTGATGTTCACACCACCTTCTGTACGCTCACGAATTTTATCAGTCACTTTAATTAGCTCTTGCGTTAACAATTCGTTTTGAGTAAATACCAAACTCATATTGATATCGATTGGCTCAACTGTTTTTGCAGCCTCTGCGCCTTTCGTTGTATCTGCAGGTTTTTCGCCACAACCAACAAGCAGTGCAACAGCTGTTAATACGGTTCCGATTACCTTTATCATAAATAGTACCTTTGTTTGTAAAGTTAGCTTTAATAAATAAGTTCGTTTATTAGAACAAAAAAATAGTGAAATAAGCTGTATGTTCTTTTTGTTGAACTATACAAATTATTCATATGAACATTATTAGAATCATATGAAAATCATTATCGTGCAAATAGTAGGTTACAAAAATGTAGACCAGAACGTACTAATACCAATGAATTGTTAAATTTATATGACAATCCATTATATTTTTAGGTCTTTTATATTTTCTAAAATACATTATCATTAACAAAGTAATTAACGTTCAAATGAACATCACAGGTAAATTTATGATTGCAGGTCATCGTGGTGCAGCTTCATTAGCACCAGAAAATACATTATCAGGTTTTAAAAAAGCACTGCAATCTGGTGCTAAATGGATTGAGTTAGACACACAACTTAGCGCAGATAAAACGCCAGTCATCTTCCATGACGAAACAGTGGATCGTTGTACAAACGGTGAAGGTTTAGTGGCTGATTTCACATTGAGTCAATTACAAGCATTGGATGCCGGAAGTTGGTTTTCAGAAGCATTTATTGGTGAGCAAATTATATCGCTTGAACATACTTTGTTATTCTTTATGGAGAATGACTTGAGTATGAACCTGGAGATTAAAATTCACCACTCACACCAAGTGGAGCCGCTGGTAGATGAGATTGCAAAAGTTTTAGCGAAGGTAAACTTTCCGAATGAAAAACTTATTTTGTCTAGCTTTTCTGAATTAGCGCTCACACACTGTCATCAAGTTATGCCAGAAATTCGTTTAGGTTACATTACCGAACATGATCCATTAATTACATTGGAAAAACTAAAACCACTTAACCTATATAGCGTACATCTTGATCATAAAATATTAGAACAAACGATGGCAAAAAAAATCACAGATTCAGGACTGAAACTAATTATTTGGACGCTTAATGATGTAACACAAGCTGATAAATTTAGATCTTGGGGCGTAGACCTCATTATTACCGATAAGCCAGATGTATTTATTAACGCATGATAAAACTTAATGCTCGCCAACAAAATATTCTATTGCGTTTACGTAAAAAGGAAGATGTTCAGATAGAAACGCTGTCTGAGCATTTTCAAGTGACCACGCAAACTATCCGCAGGGATGTTAATCAACTTTGTAAAGCAGGGTATGCTCGACGTATTCATGGTGGTGTAGGCCTACCAGCACAATTGACTAATAGCAGTTATCAATATCGCAGTGATATACAATTTGATGTAAAAGATAAAATAGCCAAAAGAGTTGCTAATGCTATTCCTGATGGCTCAACCATTATGATGGGAATAGGCACAACCGTGACACGTATTGCCTATTATTTAAAAGCCAAACACAGAGTGATCACTAATAACCTACAGGTTGTTCGAATTCTAGAAATGAATCCAGATATTGAAGTTTACATAGCAGGTGGGCTATTTAGATCGCAGCAACAAGATGTTGTTGGTAATAATGTCACAACATTTTTCAATAATTTTGAAGCAGATATTGGCATATTAGGCTGTGCAGGAGTTACTAGTAGTCACTCAGCAATGGAACATGAAACCGATGAAGCAGAAATATCAAGATGCATTGTAAAAAACTCACGACAAACATGGTTAGTAGCCGATGCAACTAAATGGACGATTTCCGCCTCGGTGAAAGTCGCTGCACTATCTGAATTTGATCAGATTTATAGTAATCATACTGACCTTCCATCAGAGCTTTCATTAGTATCTATAAAATAAAGTTTTTTACCTGATATAGAAGCAGTTAACATCAAAGCACTTGCCATGACATATCGTTAGTAAGTAAGAGTAACATTAAAAGTGAAATAGAATTGGTATTGTAAATCGAAGAAAAAGCTAGAAGCGTTCTTAATAGATTGTTGAAAGGTGCCGTGTAGCTATCAATGTTATTTATTGATATCAATTTAACCATTATAATTACTCTAACGATCAAACGAGCATAAGGAAAGTGATACAAACATTTTTTCCTAGGTAGACACCGCTTATTTGATACTGTTTCTAGGTACAAATAATCAATAAGCGACGTTACCTATTATATGCAATTAAAATTGGTTTAATTACGGAATTCATCTATTTTTTGTTGCGCATCACCACCGAACAAACGCTTACTTACTGCTTCCAACCCTTCTGCATTATCTAAGAGCTCTTTGCGAATAACTAATGTTGCTTTTGAGCGTCGACGAAGTAAATCATCAAGGTTAACAATCATTTCATTATCAGCAACCCAGTCAATCTCAGCCCATGTGAACTCCGTATGTTCAAGCGCAAGGTTGGCTTTAGTGGGATCCTGCTTAATTGCTTCTAATAAAACAAATGCATCCTCGCCATAACGACGCCAGAAACGGCTAGATAAGGGCTCAAGCGCACCTTTTGGTGTTAGCTTATCAATATTGAATTGCTTAATCTCACTCATAAACTTGTCTTTAACCTGCTCAGCAGGCTCGCCATACCAAAGCGCATTAGATCTATTCATTGGAATCGATAAATCTTCGACAATATCAGCAATTTCATCACCTACATTAATACAATCAGTCAATTTACCACCAAAAATACTAATATGCTTATCTGTCTTATTAACATCAATGGCATGTTTACGTGATAGTGCAACCCAATCAGCAACGCCCTCTTCAGCTTCAATAGCTAATGGTCTAACACCACATCTTTCAGCAATAATGTCATCTTTAGTTAATGGTTTTTCTAAATCTAATAAAGCATTCGCATTATCAAGAATGAATTGACGATCTTCATCAGTCACTGATGTTTGATGGCTTTCAACCTGGTTATCTGTTGTACCAATACAGGTTTTAGAGCCCATTGGTAACACAAAGAACAAACGCCCATCACTGGCAAAAAAAGCTAATACGCGATGCTCTTTCGAAATACGATCAACTGTTAAATGTACACCCTTAGAAAATAAGTGATGGTGCGATGTTTTCTGTTTAGTGCTTTTATTAACTTGGTCAACTAATGGACCACAAGCGTTTATTAGGGTTTTCGCTTTAATAGTAAATGTTTGATCGTTGGTTTTATCTTTTGCTTGTATAACCCATCGATTATTTTCACGCACAGCGTTAACTGACTCTACATAGTTTGCAACAATCGCTGACTTTTTTGCAGCAGCAGTAATAAAGTTAAATACAAAGCGCGAATCGTTATCTTTTAAGAAAGCATCTGAGTATTCGAAACCCGCTTGTGCGCCAGTAACTTTAATACTTGGTTCAAGCTGTTTAATCGTATTACGAGTCAGGTATTTAGGCGCCATAGTGAATAAACGACCGAATAACCAATAAGCTAACGTGCCCATAAACACAAACCACACAGGGAAACGAAAACCTTTTTGAATAGTGGTTAAGAAACGAACCTCAGTTACTGATGAGGGGTAATGTTTCATTAAATTATTACGGCTTTTACAGAGTTTATTAACTAACCGATATTCATGGCTTTCTAAGTATTTAATACCGCCCCATGCGAGATTCGAAGAATTAGAGCTCGTTGCTCCTGCAAAATCTCCTTTATCGATTAGTCCAACTTTAACCCCCTTAGCAGCCAAAGATGCAGCAGCAACAGCACCATTGATGCCACCACCTAAAATAAGGACATCTAACTCTTCTTCAGCTAGTTGTTTAATATTGTTCGTTCTATTGAGGCTCATTTCGTAATCCTTTGAAAAAATGTTCGATAACGCACTTAATGTTCAGATTAGAGCATAAATATCTTTCAATTAACACCGTAATTAACAATTTAATACTCCTATTGAGCATTAATGAATAAAAAATAGATTTAAGTTCAATAATTGACATTGGATGACGTATTTTCGAATGATCTACACCGTATTAGTGTATGCGCTATCAAATACACCTATCTTCAATGGAAAGACTGTCCCCTTGAACATAATCGGCATAAGCAGCAATTAAATATAACTTTCTTTAAATTAATTAAGTAAACATCCATTTTTGACAATTCGCCCACTCAAAATAGTTTTCAACAAAACTAATTTAACTTATCGATATCTGATTACATTTTATTTACAAATAGCCCTAAAACCCCAATAAACACAACAATTCAGGCTAAAACTTGTTAAGTGTTGAATATAACTGACCCAATATTAAGCAAGCAATGATCCTATCAGGCTTACAAATATCACTTGATAGTTAGCACTCTAATCATTAGTATATTAATTGATTGTTCAATCAATCTATTATTTAGAGATTTGTTTTGTATTAAAAAGGAACTGAGTAATGGCAAGACCACCAATGAAAGAAGTTCGACAACAAGAACTTATTGATGCCACATTAATTTCAGTTGAACGCTATGGATTACAACATACAACGATTAATACCATCAGCGCTATTGCAGGCATGTCTTCAGGCATCATCAGTCATTACTTTGGTGGGAAACAAGGATTAATCGAAGCCACGCTTAGGTATTTAATCGATCAATTAAAACAAGCTTTATTAACTAAAATAAACAATCAACCCTTATCTGCGGAAACCCGCTTACAGGTTGTTGTTGATGCAAATTTTACTGAATTACAGCGCTCTAATGCAGCAACCAAAACTTGGTTAAGCTTTTGGTCTCAAGCAATGCATGACCCAGGATTAGCCAGATTACAACACATCAATAACAAGCGTTTGTACAGTAATTTGCTTTACCCCTTTAAAAAATTATTGCCCAAAAATGAGGCAATCGATGCCGCAAAACAAACTGCTGCAATCATTGACGGTTTTTGGTTACGAAGCGCATTAAGTGCTTCTCCAGAAGAAGAATTCAAACAAGCTCAAACTTTATCTAAAGCCTTTATCAATACTGTGCTTAAACAGTACGGAGAGAAATAATGTCATCATTAAACGTTTATCAAAATTATATTCATGGTCAATATATCGCTAACGACAGCGGTGAAACTTTTGAAGTGATTAACCCAGCAACTGGCGAAGTCAGTTACCTTGTTGAAACTGCAACTGAAGCAGTACAAAAAGCTGCAATTGAAAGTGCTAAAAAAGGCTTCGCTGTTTGGTCTGCAATGACACCAATGGAACGTAGCCGCATTTTGCTTAAAGCGGTTGCTTTATTACGAGAGCGTAATGATGAGCTAGCTGAAGGTGAAGTACTAGATACAGGTAAACCATGGCAAGAAGCATCTGAGGTTGACGTTGTCACGGGTGCAGATTCAATTGAATTTTTTGCCGGCCTTGCGCCAAGTATTGAAGGTAACCAACAGCCTGTTGGTGATGACTTTTACTATACCCGCCGTGAACCACTTGGCATTTGTGCAGGCATTGGTGCTTGGAACTATCCAATACAAATCGCATGTTGGAAAGCTGCACCTGCTTTAGCCTGCGGTAATGCAATGATTTTTAAACCATCAGAAGAAACGCCTCGTGGTGCAATGCGTCTAGCGGAAATTTTTACTGAAGCTGGTGTGCCTGATGGTGTCTTCAATGTTGTTCAAGGCGATGGTCGTGTTGGTGCATGGTTAACTAATGATCCAGATATTGCGAAAGTTTCTTTCACAGGTGAAGTCGGTACTGGTAAGAAAGTCATGAGTTCAGCTGCGACTTCATTAAAAGAAGTGACCATGGAACTAGGCGGTAAATCGCCTTTAATCATCTTTAATGATGCAGATATCGATAATGCTGTTTCTGCAGCAATGTTAGGTAACTTCTATACCCAAGGTGAAATTTGCACTAATGGTACGCGTGTTTTTGTTCAAAAAGATATCTATCCCGAGTTTATTAAACGTCTAAAGTCTCGCATTGAACAAAATATTATCTGTGGCGATCCAATGAACCCTGATACTAACTTTGGCGCTTTAATTTCTAAAGATCATCAGCAAAAAGTATTGGATTACATTGAAATAGGTAAAAAAGAGGGAGCAACCTTATTAACTGGCGGGAACGCATTACAACCAAGTAACGCTCCTAATGGTTTTTTTGTTGCCCCCACAGTATTCACTGATTGTGATGATCAGATGACGATTGTAAAAGAAGAAATTTTTGGCCCTGTTATGTCCGTATTAACTTTCTCAGAAGAAGAGGAAGTGGTTGAACGTGCCAATGACACACATTTAGGGTTGGCCGCAGCCGTATTCACACAAGACATCACTCGCGCTCATCGTGTAATACATCAAATACAAGCAGGAATCTGTTGGATCAATGCTTACGGGGCTTCACCTTCTGAAATGCCAGTAGGTGGCTACAAAATGTCTGGTATCGGTCGAGAGAACGGTAGTGAAACACTCAAAGCATATACTCAAATTAAAGCTGTCTACGTTGGTATGCAAACATTAGAAAGCCCATTTTAAGGAATATGATGACTTCAAATTTAAATAATAAAGCAGATTATGATTATATTATCGTTGGTGCAGGTAGCGCAGGTTGTGTATTAGCAAACCGTCTCTCAGAAGATACTAACAACAAAGTTTTGTTGTTAGAGACTGGTGGCAGCGATAAAAGTATATTCATTCAAATGCCAACAGCACTATCCATCCCAATGAATACCAAAAAGTATGCATGGCAATTTGAAACACAACCTGAACCATTTTTAAATAATCGTCGTATGCATTGTCCTCGCGGTAAGGTACTAGGAGGTTCATCATCAATCAACGGTATGGTTTATGTACGTGGACATGCCCGTGACTTTGATGAATGGCAGCAAGCAGGTGCTAATAATTGGGATTATGCACATTGTTTACCTTACTTTAAAAAAGCAGAAACATGGGCGTTTGGCGGTAATGAATACCGAGGTAATAATGGTCCTCTTGCTGTTAACAATGGTAACAACATGCAAAACCCTCTATATCAAGCTTTTGTTAATGCGGGTGTTGATGCAGGCTACTTAGCAACTGAAGATTATAATGCAGAGCAGCAAGAAGGCTTCGGCCCTATGCACATGACTGTTAAAAACGGTGTTCGTTGGTCTACTGCAAATGCTTATTTACGTCCAGCCATGAAGCGCAGCAATCTAACCGTTGTTACACACGCTTTGGTGCACAAAGTACTGTTAGAAAATAAAAAAGCAGTGGGTGTACGTTATCAAGTTAAAGATAAAGTCATTGATGTTTTATCTAACAAAGAAGTATTACTAAGCGCAGGCTCTATTGGTTCCCCTCATTTATTACAATTATCGGGTATTGGTAGGGCTGAAACACTTAAAGCAGCGGGTATTGAGCAACATCATGAATTACCTGGTGTCGGTGAAAATTTGCAGGATCACCTTGAATTTTACTTTCAATTCAAATGCCTTAAACCAATTTCACTAAACGGTAAACTTGATCCATTGAATAAATTATTGATAGGTACGCGATGGATCCTCAATAAGTCTGGATTAGGTGCAACTAACCATTTTGAATCGTGTGGATTTATTCGCTCTAAAAAAAGCATAGAGTGGCCAGATCTACAATATCACTTTCTCCCAGCAGCAATGCGTTATGACGGGAAAGAAGCTTTTGCTGGGCATGGTTTCCAAGTACATATTGGACATAACAAACCAAAAAGTCGCGGTTCAGTAAAAGTTGTCTCAAATGACCCCATGACAGCTCCTGAAATTCAATTTAATTACTTAGCGCATCAAGATGATATTGAAGGCTTCAGAGCTTGTGTTCGATTAACACGTGAAATCATTAATCAACCAGCTTTAGATGAGTATCGAGGTGAAGAAATTCAACCAGGTTTAGCGATACAAACAGACCAAGAGATTGATGAGTTTGTAAGAAGCTCTGTAGAAAGTGCTTACCATCCTTCTTGTTCGTGCAAAATGGGTGAAGATGATATGGCAGTAGTTAACTCAGAAACGAAAGTGCACGGTATTGATGCGCTACGCGTTGTTGATTCATCTATCTTTCCTACCATTCCTAATGGCAACTTAAACTCACCCACTATCATGGTTGCAGAGCGAGCGGCAGATATTATTTTAGGAAACAAAATGCTGGCTCCTAACCTATCAAATGTCGCTATTGCTGACGATTGGCAAAACACTCAACGCTTCGCTGCACCGAAACGACAAAACTAATTAATGACAAATACTTGTCATAAGCATAATGGTGCATTGCTCTCAGGAGTTTTGTGCCGTTAAAAATAGGTAATCAGCCAGCCTCATCAACACAAAATGGCTTTATAAACTACGTTATTTTTCAGGGTTTAAATATCGTTTACTACACGATACTTAAGGTTTGAGGGCAAGATTGTCTTAAAAATAATGGCGTAGTGTTTTAAAACATAAAACAAGGAATTATATATGTTTATCAACACCAACCATTGGGAGGCCAAATAATGACTCTTTGGCTATCTACTGGTATTTTATTCGTATTTGCAGCAATTGCTTTTATCCTATATCGCTGGGGTAATATGCAATGTATCGGTGTAACACCAGTACGCAAATTCACTTTCATCGCGATCTTATTTACATCAGGTTTAGATGTTGGTCTGATCATGTTCCCGCTTACCGAGTTTGCTGGTTATGCTGATTTAGCAACGAGCCCTGAATATGGCTTTACCAACCCTTTGTCTATTGAATTTGGTTTCTGGGCTTTCTTAATTTGGGCATTTTACTTTGTAACCTGTTTTTACTTTTGTGTCATTGAACCAAGAGTGAAGTTCTTCGAAGTACCGCTGATTAAATTTATCAACAATGTAGTAATTATCGGAACCTGTGCTTTTACTGCTTATTTACTATTGACCAACCTACCTTGGTATTTACCAGGCATAGGTGATGGTGAAACGATTGTCGGTAGCTTCTATTTAATCGTATTCCTAGCAATTGCAACAGCCGTTTATTCAAGTACAAGTATTCGTTACGTTCGAATCTTGAGTTTAGGTAGTAGCTGGTTATTTTTTGCGTTGATTATTATAATGTGGGCTGGGGCGTTCTTATCTGATAATTCAAGTGTCGGTGAATTCTTTACGACATTTGGCTTGTTAGGTGACTATTTTGCAAACTTGCACCATTTTGTATTACCGCTAAATGATTACCATGAGTTTTATCTTTACTGGTGGTTCGCTTGGAGCATCATGATTGGTCAATTCACTTCCCGTTTTGTTAGTGGCATGAAAACATACCAAGTATTAGGTGCGATGATGATCTTCCCATCAATCCCCATCGCCATTTGGTTTACTGTTCTTTACTACTACAGTGCAAATAGTATCCCTACGGCAGGTTTCTACAACCTTGCTATGGTAATTGTTGGCATAACGTTTGTGATTAACTCATTAGATTCACTAGTACGCCTATACACAGATAACTTAAACTTAACGGTACAACGTTTTGGTAAAGTACCTTATATTATTGGTAACATTGTTTTATTAAGTGGTTTAACACTATTGTTCAAACTAAACTTCTTACAAATTCAGTGGGTTGGTGCGCTAGCTATCGGATTAATATTAGGTTGTTTTGGTTACATGCTATTAACTCATTACCGTAAAGTAGCCAATATTGAACGTTCCCCTAAAGAGAACAAAATCGACTTTACCAAAATAGAATTAATGGATTAAACAAGACAGCTAATAAGAGTATATGAAGTAGATGTAGTCTTTAATATCCTCAACTTAAGCTATTCGATAAAAAGCAGAATAACGGTCCCCCGTTATTCTGCTTTTTTATGATTTTAAACATGAGACGTATGATTTTTTTTGTTATCCTACGCAAAAAATTGAGGTGAGAATTATGGAAAAACAAGAACAACTATTAATTTCGTTACGCCGGGTGATCAGGGCGATCAGTATACACTCACGTCAATTAAACAAAGAATCAGGCTTAACAGGCCCACAATTGTTAGTTATGCAAAAAATTGATCAACTCGATGCACCTCTAGCAAAACAAATTGCTCAAGAGATAACATTGAGTGCTGCAACTGTCACCACAATTCTTGATAGACTTGAAAAGCGCAACTTTATTATTAGAACGCGCAGCAAAACAGATAAACGCAAGGTCCACTTATCATTAAGTGAAGCAGGTAAAGAAGTCCTAAGTTCATCGCCAAAACCGTTACAAGAACATTTTATAAAACGTTATAAGAACCTTGATGAATGGGAGCAAAGCCAACTGCTTTCTGCTGTAGAACGCATTGCCTCAATGATGGACGCCACTGAATTAGATGCTGCACCAGTATTATTAGTTGGCAAGATACAAGACACAGAGACCTAAACCCTACATTTAAAAAATGTAGGGTTGTAATGACTTCTACATATTTTTCTCATAATAAGATTGTATTTAATAACTCATTAATGCTGACCTCTATAACCTTCTATTCCTATACTTAGTTAAATAAAATAGACGGATTTTTTACTAAATAAATTTGTCATATAAAAGTTCAGACAGATAAAACGATACGCTTGCCGTAAGATATGATTAAGTGCTGACATTGGCACGATTAATATCACTTATTAGTCAGACTCTAACATAACAATAATAAAATGAGGTTTAACATGAAAAAGTACCTATACGCTGCATGGACAGGTTTTGTAGGTGGTAACGTATCAAGCTTTGTAAAATGGGGAACAGAAAACCCTATGCCACCAAGAACGCCAGACAGAGCAATTCCTCCAGCAGAAATGTTAAGTGACTTAGGTTTTAACATTCAAAATATGACTTACACTTATTCAGAGCATGTTGTTAACTGGGGTATTGCAGGTGTTCATCACCTATTCTCTATCTTTTTTGCAATGCTTTACTGTGTACTTGCAGAACGTTGTCCCAAAATAACGTTATGGCAGGGGGTTGGGTTTGGTATATTATTAACAATCCTTTTCCACGGCATTACCTTACCTGTGTTTGGTTGGGCACCTGCAATATGGGATCTACCGATAAATGAACTTGTTTCTGAAACATTAGGACATATTTTATGGATGTGGGTGATTGAAGTTTTCCGTCAATATATGATGAAAAAGGCATAGTACTTACACTAAATACCGTTTACACCAAGACCAGTCACTTATGTTACTGGTCTTTTTATATAACTCTTTTACTTCACCAGCCTCAAACTTTAGCCACTGCCAGTTCGACCTGTTTATTTATAATCTTGGCGACAGTAATACAATCTTCGATAGTAAAAGTAAGTGGAATGCGAATATCAATTAACGTAGATAAAATGCGCTCTGTCGTCTCTAGGCTAGTTTTATCATTAAGGTAATGCCAACTATCATATTTACTGGTGTAACCATTTGGCTCGCTGTCTCCAAACCATTTTATAGAAACCCCTTGCGCTTCACATTCCTTAATAAGTAATGGAAAACGAGCAGAAGATAAAGAAGGTATAAAAAACTGTATAGAACTAGCCACAAACTTCTCTTTGGTATTTCTCGCTATTAACACAATATTATTGCTCGCTTTAAAAATATCACTCATTGCATAATATCTATCATTCCAAGCCCTACACTTTTTATCGAGCAGCTCAAGTTGTGGTAGTAATACCGCAGCTCTTAGGTTATCCATACGCCCACTATAATTAGGAGTTGTATACTTAACGGCATCAAAGGCCTGTTTATCTGGTGCTGCGTAGTGTTTATCATAAAGCATATAAGAACCTGAGTAGATAATAGCTTTTGTAATAACGTCGCTGTGAGGCGTAATTAATAACCCGCCTTCACCTGAATTCATATGTTTATAGGTTTGTGTACTAAAACATGCAACATCACCAAAACTTCCACTCATCCTATCGTTCCATTTAGCTCCCATAGTATGAGCACAATCTTCTATTAGTAATAAATTGAAGTTTTTACAGATTTCCATCACTCGATCCATATCTGAAATATGTCCGCGCATATGAGAAAGCAATAAGTATTTAGCGCCGCTTAAGCGCGCTTTATTTTCTAAATCATCCAAATCAATACAAAGTTGATCGTCAATATCGACTAAAACAGGAATACCGCCGGCATTATCTATCGCACCGGGAACAGGAGCTAGAGTAAAAGTATTACAAAGGACTTTGTCACCTTCTTTAATACCCAATGCTTTTAAAGCAATATGCAAAGCATAACCACAGGAAGCACAAGCTAAGCAATTATCAACACACATATATTCACTGAATGCTAACTCAAGTTGATCAGTTAAACTCTTTTCACCAGGATTAACGTTATAACGATGTAACCTGCCTGACTTCATTATCTCTATTGCCGCTTTTATTCCTTCATCAGGAATCGCTTCCTGTTGAGTAAAAGATTTAGTAAAAGTCACTATAAAGCTCTCCATTCATCCATAAAATGTATTTATCACCATGAATATTGACAGTAACACATCAAACTCATTACTCATTAGCGCCAATAGCTGCAATTAATAGAGCCACTGAAAAATCAGAAACAACAATACAAATTTATTAAAAAAGGGATAGAAAATGATAAATAAAGGGGGAATAGCAAAAGAAATATATTATTGGGAGTATAAACAAAAGTTTAAAAATGTAAGGATTTTAATATGAGGTAAACCATAAATGGTGCTGATAGGCGGATTTGAACCGCCGACCTCACCCTTACCAAGGGTGCGCTCTACCAACTGAGCCATATCAGCAAAAGAGGATCTGATAATGACCTACTTTCACATGGGGAGGCCCCACACTATCATCGGCGCAACTGCGTTTCACTTCTGAGTTCGGCAAGGGATCAGGTGGTACCACAGCGCTATTATTATCAGAAAAAAGCGTTTATTTATAACGTATTATAAATATTAAAACCCCAGCCATTGAGACTGGGGTTTTGAATTAGGCGCTTGGCGATGACCTACTTTCACATGGGGAGACCCCACACTATCATCGGCGCAGCTGCGTTTCACTTCTGAGTTCGGCAAGGGATCAGGTGGTACCACAGCGCTATGGCCGCCAAGCATAAAATTTAATTAGGAAAGTGATAATCTAATGTTCTTTAGTCGTTCTGTATAATCGTAGCAGTTATGTAAATACGCTATCACAAGCGTTATATTTTAATGTCTTCTTTGACACTCTTGGTTAACAGCAACACTACTTAGGTGTTGTATGGTTAAGCCTCACGGGTAATTAGTACAA
>NZ_JAPNXS010000013.1 GCF_030397575.1 Psychromonas sp. 14N.309.X.WAT.B.A12
TTTTTGAATGCAGTTGACGGAAGTTTTTAAGGTCTTCGATTGAAAGGTCATAACCGGTTAAATGCAATAGAGAATAGATAAGCATTGAGCCATGACCATTAGAGAGAATAAAGCGATCGCGGTCAGCCCAATCTGGGTTCGTTGGGTTGTGCTTTAGGAAGTCAGTCCATAACACTTGTGCAATATCAGCCATCCCCATTGGTGCGCCAGGGTGACCTGAATTGGCTTGTTGTACTGCATCCATACTAAGGGCACGAATGGCATTAGCTAACTCTTGACGAGAAGGCATCTGTTTCTCCTGATTACATTTAGATTTAATAAAGAATATGTGCGGATATATCTGGTGCGGATTATCACAAATACGTGGTACGGGGGCAAACGATAATTTACAAATTGATCACATAATTGGAGAAAATAAAGTTTAACTGGGGAATAGTAAAGAAAATGCAAAAGTATAGGTTAAGTAATATGAAATAAAATAATTAAGGGTAGATTAAATACCCTTAATAAAGACTGTTAAACTAGCTTTGTTGCTCCGCATATCCAGTATTTTTATTTGGACCAAAAACAAAAATAATTCCCTGATCTAATAATATTTGTGTGGTTTTATCAAAAAAGGTAATGGCTTGATCTGTTGGCATATGCTTAAGAATCAACTCAATCGCAATATCAAACCCTTCCGCATCTGGTAGTGCTTTTAATAGTTCGCCAGACTCAATGAAGTACAAATAAGTATTAATTTTTTCTTGTAGTGTAAAAAGGTGTACATCGTCGTGATCCCAAACTAACGGGTCAATAATACTTAAAAATACACGTTTCGCTTCCTTTTCCATGCCAATAGCATCAATGCTATCTGTTTCAACTACGCTCATTACTATTCCTAACTTTTTATCTAATTAATGCTGATGTATACGACTAATAACCTAAACCATTGGATATAATTCGCGCCACATGGCCATTCCACCTTCAACGCTATAAGTATCCTTATAACCTTGGTCGGCTAAATATTGAGCAACCCCTTTACTACTATTACCATGGTAACAAACAACAAATACAGGTGTATTAAACTGCACTTTTTCAAAAAACTCTTTTAGTGTTTCGTTATTTAAATTAAAAGCACCTTCTGCATGATCAGCAGCATAAGACTGAGCATCACGCGTATCCACAAGAACAGCCTCTTCATTCTCTAAACGTTGTTTGGTTTCAGCTATTTCTATTAGCTTAAATGTGGACATTTTTTATTCCTTTTATTAAATGCGCATGTGCATATCAAAATCTTTACTCAAAAATATGATGCACTAAAATCAACTACTTTTCTATTTAACAGTTAGTCGTATACACGAAATTAAATTTACTTTTCATAAAGTAATGGACTCACTATTCTGAAATTTTTAGTCTTCTCGCTCAATTAACCCTAATTGTCGTGAGATAATTGTTTCAAATGAAAATCTATCAATGCTTTCTTGATTAGGTGTGACAGGTGAAATTAAGTATTGATTTATTTTTTCTGACAACAATAAATAATCTCCAGTTGGAGTTAGACCTTGGCTCAGCTCTTCAGTTAGAATTTCATGGACTGGTCCACAGTCTGTGCTAATCACAGGAACACCGCAAGCAAGAGCCTCAACAATAACGTTTCCAAAACCTTCACAATCAGAGCTTAAAACAAATAATGTAGCGGCTTTATACCAAGGGTAAGGGTTGCATACAAAACCAGGCATAATAACGGAATCACCCAACTCTAATTCAGCAATGAGTTTTTCAAGTTCACACCTTTGATTCCCTTCTCCTAATATTACTAATTTATAATCTTTAACATTTGCTTGATGATAAGCTTTTATCAATAAATCAAACCTTTTTTGTTTAGTCAAGCGCCCCACACCTAAGATATATTTACCCGAATATATCTTTATTTTTTCTTTGCTTAACAGCTTAACTCGTTCAATGTCACAAGGATTATGTATCGCCTCGAATTTTCTAGGTTTTATACTATTTTCAGTTAACATATTAACAACAGGTAATGTGATATGTTCCGATACAGCAAAATAAAGTTTATCTTGGAAAAGGCAACGATTAGTTCGAAGACAGTAACCTTTCATCAAAAAGTTATTATGGGTTTTAAACTGATAAGGCAAATGAAGGCTATTAACTATATCATCACGATCAAGCCACCAAGTACGTTTAATTGAACGCAGCCCTCTAATAAAAATAGCATCAAACTTTTTTTCAGACTCTAAAGTTGTTAATAGATTTAATAACAAGGGCTTGAATATCGGCTTAGAAAGAAATAGCTCGCATGAAGGAACAATGTGTCTAAAAAGCAATTTATAACTTACATAATATAACGCTAATAAAGGGTTTCTTTTTAAGAATGACTTTATGTCTAAGGTATGTAAATGACATTCGAAATCTAGTTTAATTAATTGCCCTTTTTCCAGACAGATAATATGAACTTCATAATCTAATGAGGCGTATGCCCTGGCCAATTCCACAGTTATCTTCTGGATACCACCAAACTTTAAATTATGGACAACAAATAATACTTTTTTCATTTTTATACCTAGAATCATATTTGAAGCTACTTTTTAGACAACATCAAATAAGTACAATTTTACGACTTTAATGCTCTAGTTTAGTTTATAAAAATTAATATGTTACATAAATCCATAATAATTTTTTGATTTTTTAGAGACTGCTTTAAATACGATTATTAAACCAACGACAAATAAACATCAAGCGTTGCTTCCACCCCTTGCTCAACATTAAATTTATTCACAGCTCTTTCTTTGGCATTTTTACCGTAAAGCGCACATAACGCTCTATCATTGTATAACTTCATAATGGCATCAGCTAATTCTTGAGGTTTAGATGGCGGAACAACAATGCCTGAATGACCATTTTTCACTAACTCGGCATTACCGCCTGTATCAGATACAATGGCAGGGATACCATAGGAGTTAGCTTCTAACACAGCACGACATAAGCCTTCTCGTTTGGTTGTTGGTAATACAGTTAAATCAGAAGCAGCAGCGACTTCAGGCGCATCAGTTCGATAACCTAACGCATGTACTCTACCAACACGGCCACTTGATTCAATCAAAGCCTGTATTTTGGGTGATGAAGGATCAGCCCCTACTAATAAAACGTCAAGGTTTGTATCCTTAGGCAATAAAGATAATGCTTCCATCAAAACGGGTAAGCCTTTACGCGGTCTTAAATTAGCAACTAATGAAATAATAAAGCTATCATCTGCTAATTTTAAATCAGATAAATCAGCTTTTGGATTTTGATACCAGCTACTATCGTGACCTTTATAGACAGTCACGGCTTTATCTTTATGTCGACCAAGGTGAGTTTTTAGCTCTAACTCAACAGCCTTTGCAACACAGATAATTTTATCTAAACGCGGGTGAAGTAAAGTTAAATAACTAGCAGGATCAAGTCGACTCATATTGCCAGTCTGCCCTCTGTAAGCAATTGCTTTTACATCAGTACCGATAGCCGCCATTGCGCCATTACAACAAGCTATATTATTAAACAGATGGAGAATTTTAATATCATGCTGTTTAATCAACTGTTTAATTTTTTTGATGCTAGATAATGAAAATTTTTTATTTAGCTTATCAGTGAACACTTTTATTCCATTCGACTCAAACAACGCAATAAGTGGCGAATTTGGGTTGCATAAAGCCGTTACTCTCACTTTCCCTGTTTTATGTAGTCCTATTATTTGAGATGCCTCAGGACGTATAGGGTTAATATTTTCACGAGCATGGTGTGTCACCACTAAAACATTGATCATGGTAATTCTAAATCCAAAAAATTGATAAAATGAAGGCCGACTCCTAAAAGGAACTTTCAACCTCAAAAGAATACGAGTAAAAGATTGTTGATTAATGTTAATTAATCTAAGGAAAATAGTTATCTATTTTTCTACTTTAATGATTAGTTATCAAAAGCTATAAACAATAAGTATATGATGTGTAGAGTATCTTATCCCTTAACACCAATCAAATGAGATAAATAAAACCGATTTATTAAGCAAATAAATAATTTAATGTTTCCAATACTTTAACTTTTTGCGCATTTTAATATTTTGGATAAAATTACGCGGCTTTGTGTCTTGCCAATCATTTTCAATCATCTCTTCAACTGCAGATAAAATTCGACTAGATGAGTTACCATCAAGAAAAGGAGTGATAGCTGGACCATATGCCTTAATTTGCTCTATTAAAGCAGAAGAAGGAGACAAAGCTTGCTGAATTGCTCCCTTTAGTTCGGCAGCTTCGGTAATATTAATAAAGCAATCCAACGGAGACCTATTATTAACAGTAATAACAGGTTTATTTAGTAGTAAAAATTCTTGAAAGATAGAGGAATTATCACAAATCATTAAATCTGCTCGGTGCAAAGCCTCAATCACTTGATCATTACCAAAAAAAACTAAATTCTCACCCTGTAAATCTTTATACTTTTGTACTGTCTGTTTGGCCATTTTAGGATGTAATGTCACTAACCATTGCCACTGGCTATCTTTACTTAGTCTCTTAATTTCATCATACACAAGTTCAGCGCAGGATAATGAAGTTGAAAAAGTCGATGAAAATAAAATTTGTGGACGTGAAAAAGTCTCTTTAGATTGGTATCTAAATAAAGCATCTAACTTTACCCAGCCGGTTTCAACTACTTTACAATGAGCTTTATCTTTAATTGCTTCCAATAACATACCAGTTCGTTGCGGCCCTTCAGTGCAATAAAGATCAAACAAGCCTCTCTCAGGATAAACGTTACCGCGTTTACTTTGGTTTAAACCATGAAAAACTTGTACTTTAATGCCAGGTATAAAACGGGGTACATGATTGCCAGGAACAAAAACAGCATCAGATTTAAAAGCAATGGCATCGTCAATGGAGGCTAGCATTTGCTCATCATCTCGCAAATATTGAGTAGAAGCGTCATTTCCGACAATTAGCCATTTTACTTGGTAACCTTGATTAATAGCTTCAATCTGTATTGGGCGAAGAATATCGAAGGCATAATTTTGCTCAACATAAAAAAGAAATTTTAACGACTTTCTTTCTGTATTTGATGGTGATACCTGCATTGATTTACCCTACAATTTGAACTAAAAATAAATAATAGTAGTGTACACTACATCTTTTTAGCAAACAGCGAATAATTGATAATATGCTTTTACGTTTAATTTACCGCCTTTTATTAATATTAGTAGCGCCAATTTTTTTAATTGGCTTGTATAAGTCAAAACCAAACAAACCTAAATTTGGAAAACGCTGGAAAGAGCACTTTGGTATCACTCCGCCAATTAATAAAACATTTAACAATCCAATATGGGTTCATGCAGTCTCTGTTGGTGAAGTCGTCGCTATCACCCCTTTAATTAAAGAACTCAAAAAACAAACACCTTCACTTAATATTCTCTTAACCACGACCACCAGCACAGGTGCAAATGAAGTGAAAAAGTTAGGGGATTTAGTCGAACACCGTTACATGCCTTTAGACTTTCCTTTTGCTATTAAAAGCTTTATTAATCGCATGCAACCTAAAGCATTATTTATTATGGAAACTGAGCTTTGGCCTAACACATTACATTACTGCCAAAAAATGAACATAGCGGTAACAATTATTAATGCCAGATTATCTGAAAGATCTGCCACACGTTATAAGAAGTTTCCCTTCATCTTTAATCTATTATTGAGAAATATTGATTTTGTCTTAGCGCAAACTCAACATGATGCACAACGTTTTATTAACCTTGGTCTTTCTCCGCACCAAACTCAAGTGACAGGTTCTATTAAATTCGATATCAAAGTAACGCCAACACAATTAGACGAAGCAAAGAAGTTAAGAGCAGCTTTGGGTAATGCGCGACCAGTATGGATTGCGGCGAGCACACATAAAGGTGAAGATGAACAGGTTATTGCAGCTCATCAACAAGTATTAACGAGCATACCAGAGGCATTATTAATTATCGTGCCGCGTCACCCAGAGCGCTTTAGCTCAGTACAAGAACTCGTTACCAAAAATAAGTTATCGGTAATATCAAGAAGCAGCCAACACAACATAACAGAACAAACTCAAGTTTACCTTGGTGACACCATGGGTGAGATGATGGTTTTACTGGGCGCATCAGATGTTTGTTTCATTGCCGGAAGCTTAATTGGTGATAAGGTCGGCGGGCATAATCTACTTGAAGCTGCAGCACTCAAAAAGCCTATTTTGAATGGGCCCAGTTATTTTAATTTTAAAGAGATAACAGAGCAGCTAACGATATTAGGCGCTTGTACTATTTGCCAAGATGCAAAAGAGATCGCTAATGCAATAAAGCATTTATTCGCAAACGAACAAATACAAAATGAACAAGGGAAACAGGCATTAGCTTTTGTTGAAAGGAATCAAGGTGCTCTACTTAAAACCAGTAAAGCGATACTAAGTATTATTGATGATAAGCCTTAGATAAACACTCCCAATCTTGCATCTCCCATTTAATTTGACGCTTATTGAACTCTTTATTAAAAGAACGTAATAGGCGTTTTAAGTTTCCTTCTTTCCATTCGCTCCCTGTTTGTTCATAACATTTATCAAAATCAATGATCCATGCTTTGCCTTGTTTATCCAGCAAGATATTGTGAATGTTTAAATCCGTGTGATTAACCTGCGCTTGATGCATTTTTTTAATCTGTATTGCTATCGCATGGTATTCAGCTTCGTTTAATTTACGTTGTTGTAAGATATCCACCAAATCCTGCGCATCGGGTATTTTTTCTGATAACAAATCTGCTTGATAAAAAAAACCATGCTTTATAGCTCGAGCTGCGATTGGGCGAGGTACATTTACTTCAAGTTGATTAAGTTTTTGTAATAAATTAAATTCAGCAATGGAACGTGCCACCTCCCAGCCATTAAATACATAATGATCAGAAATAATTTTGCCAAATAACCCTCCACGTCGATAATGACGCAGCGCCCCTTGTATGGCGTCTAACTGCACAAACCATGTTGTCCCTCGACCTGTCGCACTACCAGTTACTTTATTAAGTTGCTCCCAGTATTGAGGATCAAAACAACGTTCTATATCATCGCTAATTAAGCTATCATCAAACATGATATAACAGTTATTTTGTTCAAACGTCTTTAACATGATGTGATTCCATTTACCGAAAAGAAAAGATATTAACATGCCTCTATTTACATCTGTATCAAGACGTTAAAAATGTAGCAATAATTAAAAATCTCTTTTTAATAAATAAAAACCACATATCCTTATGATTTTAAAATCCTTTTTTATTTTAATATAAAAAATAAATTTTTTAATTTTTTTAAGGTATTTCTTTTTGTTATTTTTACTGTGCCCGCCTAAAATAGTAAAACCGGACAAGTTTCTAACAGACCTGCTTTCCCCCAATAAATAAGTACAATTCGCTTTTTCCTTCCATAAAGCATACGAAAAGCTTAATTGGTCCCTTCTAGAGTATTTATTAACCACATCCCACCATACTTCGCTTACTTTCTTAACTTTATCCGTATTATGCTTTCTTAATAAAAGATTAGTTTCAAATAAACCATAATGCTTAGGGAAGCCTTCTTTTGAAATAAAATTTACTACATTTTTTATAGGTCCAGGCGCATCTTTACCCGATGCCTCACATGCAGTCGCCTCTTCATATATACAATCCCTCAAAGGGTGCTTTACAGTAGAAATTTCATCATTATTAGATATAGCTAAATTAATAAACTTATCAAGTGTCTTATCAAGTACATTAATATTTGTATCAATCCACAAAGAGTACTCATATTCAGGGAATAATTTATGAGGGTTTGTTTTATGCCACCTTGCCGTTTTTATTTTATTATTATCATCATCTTGATTTTTAACTAAATGTTGAAGAGGTCTAATTTCCCAGCCATTTTTTTCTTTTAAATTGCATATATCAGTGAAGAGGACATAATCCCAACCTTCCACTTTATGTTTATGTTTTGGAATATCATCATAATGTCCAACTAATGCCCCATAAACTACATTTTTATTCTTCATAATCACCATTCCATTTATCAAAAGCGCCTTGAATAAATATTTTAACTAATACTTTCTCACGCTCATTCCTGATTACTTTACTTCGTAAAGTTAGATAGCCAAATATTACACTAAACTTCTAGTTCTATTCATACAATTTCAACTGTTGATGAAGTATCATAAGTAATAATTCAATGAAATTACTTGGAACACCTTTTATGCCCCCTCTATTTACATCAGCCCCAAAATCTATATGCCTCCTACGTCTATCCGCTATCGGTGATGTTTGTCATGCAGTTGCTATGGTCCAGGCTATTCAAAAACAATGGCCTTCAACTAAAATAACTTGGATCATGGGAAAAATTGAAGCACAGTTGCTGAATGATTTACCAAATGTTGAAGTGATCATTTTTGATAAAAAAACCGGTTTTAAAGGCATGAGAGCGATCTGGAAGCAGCTTTCTGGTAGAAAATTTGATGCGCTATTACATATGCAGCTCGCATTAAGAGCCAGCGCATTAACTATTGGTATTAAAGCAAAATATAAAATAGGCTTTAACCGCAAACGTGCTAAAGAGGGACAATGGTTATTCACTAATAAAAAGATCCCTGACACCGCATCACAACATGTGTTAGAAAGCTTTTTTGAATTCGCTTATTTCCTTGGTATCGATAAAACGATACCCACTTGGAATATTCCATTAAGTAAGTCAGATATCAGCTTTGCACAAAGCATTAGTTCAGCGAATAAACCACTCTTTGTGATTAGCCCTGCTGCCAGTAAAGATGAGCGTAATTGGTTAACAGACCGTTATGCAGCCATTGCTGACTATGCCATAGAAAAAGGTTTTGAGGTTGTGTTGTGTGGCTCCCCAGCCCCGAGAGAAATAACATTGGGCAATAACATACAAAATTTAATGCAACAATCAGCGATCAATTTAATTGGTAAAACGTCATTAAAGCAACTCACGGCAACATTAAAGCAAGCACAAATTGTACTAGCGCCAGATTCAGGCCCAGCTCATATAGCAACCACACAAGGTACTACTGTTATTGGTTTATATGGTCACAGTAACCCGCAAAGAACAGGCCCTTATTTGAGTCAAGATAACGTGGTCAGTGTCTATAAAAAGCACGTTCAATTACAGTACAATAAGTCAATTTCAGAGTTGCCTTGGAGTGCCAGAACAAAAGGGGAACATATTATGAAGGATATTAGTTTGGAACAGGTTATCAACGTCATTGATCACTTAGATTAGAACTGAAATATCAATACTCAGAAAAACATAGAAGAATTTTTACTGAGTATTGATGATTTAAAGTAGGGTTATCGAGTATCATAACCTAACAAAGAAAAGTCTTTTTGATAGCATTCGTTAACGATCTCTAACATTTTTAATGTATAAATATCATCTAAATCAACGCTAGATTTACTAACAGCATTACTGTGAGAAAATGTAACCTGTTTTTGCAACTTTTTAGTTAATAAAATCTCTGTTTCATTAAGCTTTTCTATTTTTCCTAAATAATTGCACAATAAATTATTATCCTCATCGAATACAAACTTATATTGAGGAATAAAATGTTCCGCTTTATTTTCAATGGCATAATTTAAGCCACCTTCAATAATAAACGACTCAAAGCTATCATACTTAGCCAAATATAATTCCCACCATGCACGATCAATATTATTCATACCGCCGCTTTTAAGGTAATTGTATGCTGAATATAATCGGGAATATGGGTTACGTGTAATGGCAAAAGAAAAAGCTTGAGAAAATTTAATTTCATCTTCCTTTTTGTAGTCTGTTGCACAAGCATGATGCGATCTATCCTGATTATACAAAGCTTTCACAACAGACATTCCGGCTGCTTTAGGAATATGTATAAACAACAGCTTTTCATTAGCTTCGTTAAACAAAGTTTTATTTGAATAACTAACTCCATTACCTTTTAGTTTACGTTTCATTTTTGTAACTTTTCGTTTGGACTTATACTGCTTATATAAACTAATTGGAACAGAAAAAATCAAACTAACAAAGTGAGACGTAGTTTTAGAACGGTTATTTTTCACACGCACAGTGAAAGACATATAGTGACTTCCCTTACTTAAAAACAATTATCCATGATAAAATTTAAATAAGTAAAGAATGTGCAAAGCAGGCTGATATATATAATTATTTTCTCAATTAATGTTATAAAATATCAGTTATATTGAGGTATTTATAAATTTAAAATAATAACTATTACGTATTACTTTGATGGATTAAATTAAAAAATAAGAAGGCAGATAATAATTCATTAGCCTTCTTTTGAGGTCAAATTTAATTAATTTTTATAGATTGAACTAGCTTAGTTGCGCTAATAAGTGAAGGGTGATCATCATCAAAATAAAGCGGTTCGCCATTTTTTACGGCATAGCAATTTTTTGAATCACAGAAAATATCCTCTACTTTTAACAGATGAACATTACTTGGGTATTTTGCTGTATCAAAATGATGAATCATATATTTGTTTCTTTCTTGATACCATTTCAGACTTGTTCCAACTATATTATCTGGAATATTTCGTTTTCTATACTTTAATCTCACTAGATCTTTGATATTTTCAGGTAACTCAGGAATTGGATAAAATAGATAGATATTTTCCTTTTCTGCAGCTAACAAAAGTACCATTTCATCAAATGATTTAACCATTTTAAGGGTATTTTTAGTCATTTTTTGTTGCAAATATTGTTCAGAACCAACGTCTACCCCCCCAAATAATCCCTCTGTGAATCTATGATTTATAACCACATTTTTTATTTTTTCATCATTAACTATATAATCAACAGCCTCATTATACCATTTTGCACAATCACTAAAGTCATTAGGCATCTCAAAAGATATCTTGCACCCAGAGTAACTAAAATGTTTCAAGCCGATACCATATGGCTGTATTTTTTTTGCTAATGCGTAAGCAATCTCAGTGGAATGACTATCTCCTAAAGTCGCCCAAGAGACGTTATTTTCATTAAAGTACTCACATGAATCACTTGGAGCTTTATATTTACGTAAATGGCACTCACCTCTAAGAGGGCTAGGTTGTGAGTTATTAATTAAGTACTTATATTCTTTGGGGGCTAAATTAATAAAACCATTTTGACTACGAATAAGAATAGCCAATACCAAAATAGATAAAACCATCATTAAAGGTTTATAATTTAAAAGACTACGAAGATTACATATGCCCTCTTTAAATGTATGTCTTTCTATATATTTATAACTTAAAAAACCAAGTAATATAGACAAAATAAGTCCGATATATATATAAAAGCCTGGCAATGAAAAATAATGTATTACAACTACTAAAGGCCAATGCCATAAATATATAGAATAAGAGTATTTTCCTATATGTTGAAAAAGCATGTTTCCAGTTAAAAAGCTATTAGTTCGTTGAGCCTGTATTATCAAATAACTTCCTAAAACGGGAAATGTAGCTAAGTACCCAGGCCATAAATCACTTTCTGAAACGAAAAAATAAGTACTAATAATTAATATAACTCCTACGTACTCAAAGGCTATTTTATTTCGTTTTGTTAGAGTAATTGGGAAAAGATATGCGACGCCGCCAGCTAACATCTCCCATGCTCTAGTAGGCAACATAAAATATGAAAAATGGGGTGCTTGATAAGTCAATACCACAGAGAGTAAAAAACTAATAATAAATGCTAATAAAATCGTTTTTTTCATTGTTATTATGCTCATTACTTTGCGCATATAAACAATAATTAACGGGTAAAAAATATAAAATTGCCACTCAACTGATAAAGACCAAGTATGTAATAACCACTTATAGTAAGAATCTGTATCGAAGTATCCGGACTCTTTCCAGTACATCACATTAGAGCTAAATGTAACACTTCCTTTAATATGCTTCGCTAGAGAACTATAGTCATATGGTGTAAGGAAAAACCAACCTAATATCATTAAAGAAAAGCATAATACTGCCAACGCTGGGACAATCCTATTTGCTCGTGCAATATAGAACTTCGAAAGAGAAAAGTTATTTTGTTCAACACCTTTAAATATTATTCCAGTCATTAAAAAACCAGAGATGACAAAAAACACATCAACCCCAGAAAAGCCACCTGAAATCAATGAATTATTAAAGTGAAATAATACAACTGCAATAACAGCAATTGCCCTTAAACCATTTATATCTTTTCTAAATTGCAAAAGTGCTTTCCGATTAATTGGGGTAATATTAAAAATAATGTTATACAAAAAGTGTAATAAAAAATATGTTTAATTTACATGTAATTCCAGTATTAAGTACTTGGTATAATAATAAGGAGGTTACTTAACTATTATTCCTGTAATGCTTCCCAGATAAAAATGCTTTTAGCACATACAAAAAACGAACTTGGTACCTTTTCCCGACGAGCCGCCTTTTTAATGTGCTAGTTCCAGTTTTTAATAACAAAAATATAGCCCTAGGCAACGGTACATAATATCTAAGTTTAAGCCCTCTCTCATAACTTCTCTCAATGCGTCTGAAGTTATTCATTTTTGTGCTTTCACTTTCTAGCTTAGATAATGAATGATCAAACCCAGAAATTAACTGTATATTTTTAACTTGGTTGCTTTCATTCACTCTTAAGCAAAATGTCGTATCAACACCATATAAATAAAAGCGTTCATCAAATACGCTGTTGTAATATTCATTTAATGCATTAACAATATTAATACCAAGCACTAAGCCACTACCGATCGTCGTAACTCGGCTACTATCTTTTATTATTGTTTCTGATGAATAACGTTTGCGGTCAATACTTGGATATTGCACTTTTCCGTTACTAGTAATAATGGGTAAAGAAAGATGTTCAGGTTTGCTTAAAGCAGAGGCTTTAATAAATTGCTCGCTCAGCTCAGAATCATCATCAAGTAAGATATACTTTTTAGCCTGATTGGCTTTTATGAAACGGTTATATATAACTGCTAAGGAATCATTAGTGACTGTTTCAACGATCTCTGTTTGACAGCCTAAGTCGATAAGGGCTTGAGAGTTGACAGTATTTAACTTTTTCGGGCCATTATTCCAAATAACAATTTTAGCGTTTGAATATTGAGCTGTCGATTTGATTAAAGAGTTTAAAGTACTACTGTCTTTTATTTCTTTATTGTAAAGCAATACCAGAATGGCTGTTTCTAACATGTATGTCTCGGTAATTTGGTTAATGCATATTGCAATAATAGACTATTATTGTTTAATAATAGGCAGTTTCCGTACTATCTATTTTTACCTATTCACCTAATATAAAATTATCTACAACAACTCTTCAATAAAGCATTGCAGGCAATCATTAAACAATATTACTTGTCATAAGTTGATCGGCAAGAATAAAGAATAATTTAAACTAAATAAGCACTTCAGCATTACTCGCTATAAAACGATAATACCAAAGGGGTATAGTAATGATTTATCAACAATGAGTAAAATATAAAGAGAACTAAGCATACTGACTGCCTCAAATTAATACAACCTGAGGCAGTCAATTTTAGAGTGGGGAGATAAAACTTATTTCCAAGCTTTCCAAGCGTTGATTAAACCATTAGTAGAACAGTCATGGCTTTCTACACAATTATCATTACTTAATTCCGGTAAGATTTGTCCTGCTAATTGCTTACCAAGCTCAACACCCCATTGGTCGAAAGTAAAGATATTCCAAATAACGCCTTGGGTGAAAATCTTTTGCTCGTACATAGCAATCAATTGCCCTAGTGTTTTAGGTGTTATTTTTTTAACAAGAATAGAGTTAGTTGGCTTGTTACCTTCAAATACTTTATAAGGGACTAAATCAGCGACTTCTTCTGCTGATTTACCGGCAGCTGTAAATTCAGACTCCACTTGCATTTTTGTTTTACCAAAAGCTAATGCTTCGGTTTGAGCAAAGAAGTTTGATAGTAATTTTGGATGATGGTCACCTGCTGGGTTATGACTTACGGCCGGAGCAATAAAATCACAAGGAATTAACTTAGTCCCTTGATGTACTAACTGGTAGAAAGCATGTTGCCCGTTTGTACCAGGTTCGCCCCAAATAATAGGTCCTGTTTGGTAATCAACTGGGTCACCGTTACGGTCTGTACATTTACCGTTAGATTCCATATTGCCTTGTTGGAAGTAAGCAGGGAAACGGTGCATATATTGATCATAAGGTAAAATAGCCTCAGACTCAGCGCCGTAGAAATTGTTATACCAGATACCAATAACCGCTAATAATACTGGAATGTTATCTTTAAAATCAGTCGTCGCAAAATGTTGGTCCATTTCATGCGCGCCGGCTAATAGCTCTTCGTAATTATCAAAACCGACAGTTAAAGCAATAGATAAACCAATCGCAGACCAAATAGAATAACGGCCACCAACCCAATCCCAGAATTGGAACATATTCGCCGTATCAATCCCAAACTCAGTGACTGCAGCGGCATTCGTAGATAATGCAGCGAAGTGTTTCGCTACAAACGCTTCATCTTGCGCAAAATTTAAGAACCAATCGCGAGCACTATGAGCATTGGTCATAGTTTCTTGTGTGGTAAAGGTTTTAGACGCGATCAAGAATAACGTTGTCTCTGGATCCACCTTAGTTAGGGTTTCAACAATGTGTGTACCATCAACGTTAGATACAAAGTGCGTCTCAATGCCATCGACTTTATAAGGACGAAGTGCTTCAGTGACCATATAAGGGCCCAAGTCTGAGCCACCAATGCCAATATTCACCACATCTGTAATCCGTTTACCGGTATAACCTAACCACTCACCCGAATGTACCTTTTCACAAAATGCTTTCATTTGTTGGAGTACTTGATTGATTTTTGGCATTACATCTTCACCATCAACAAATACCGGTGTATTACTACGATTACGTAAAGCAGTATGTAATACGGCACGCTGTTCTGTGATATTAATTTTCTCGCCAGAGAACTGTGCTTTAATAGCACCTGATAAATCGACCTCTTCAGCTAAATCCAACAGGCTTGCTAAAATTTCTTCAGTAATTAGATTTTTAGAGAAATCTAATAAAAAGTCTTCATTGAATTGACGAGAAAAAGTCTCAAAACGCTGTGCGTTTTCAGCAAATAATTGCGAAATCTGCATATCTGCGTGGTCATCGAATAACGATTGTAGCGTAGACCAAGCCTTGGTCTGTGTTGGTTTGATATTTTTCAGCATAAGAGGTTCCCAAGTTTATGATATTAAAGCTTTTGCAGTTATTGCTCATTGACTATAAGTTATCAGAAATAACCACACACTGTTCATTAAATATTGATAAAAAAGGCAAAACAATGAGTTACAACAACTAATGTACCTTTAAAAAGGGCATACTTAAATAACTCTTGTGAATAATTTAATACTAAATCGTGTGTGGTAGTGTGAATTATTAGCGCTGAATAATAGCCAATAAAAGAGTGAGCTTTTGTAAGAAAGCGTAACATTAAAACAAGCAATGTAAGGGTCGACAATAAAGATCCAAATATCCTTTAAAAATTGGTATCATTCGAGGATATCCAATTAAGCCAATATATTTATCAAAAGGTAAACAGATAAGATGCAAGAAAACTCAGACAATACAACTCACTTTGGTTTTAAAACCGTTGAAGAGGATAAGAAGGTAGAGCTCGTTGCCGATGTATTTCACTCTGTTGCCGCTAAATATGACATCATGAATGATGTGTTATCCATGGGTATTCACCGCATTTGGAAACGTTTTACGATTGATTGTTCAGGCGTACGTCAAGGTCAAAAAGTATTAGATCTTGCAGGTGGCACTGGCGATCTAACTGCCAAGTTTTCACGTATTGTTGGCACAAAAGGTGAAGTAGTTTTAGCTGATATCAATGATTCCATGCTCAAAGTCGGCCGTACTAAACTGCGTGATATGGGGATCGAAGGTAACGTTAGCTATGTTCAAGCAAACGCTGAAGAACTGCCCTTCCCAGATAACCATTTTGACCTGATCACTATCGCTTTTGGTTTACGTAATGTGACAGACAAAGATAAGGCATTAGCTTCTATTTACCGTGTATTAAAACCAGGCGGTCGCCTTTTAGTATTAGAGTTTTCTAAACCTGTATACACGCCGGTTGAGAAGTTCTACGATTTCTACTCATTTAATATTTTACCTAAGTTAGGTAAGTTAATCGCTAACGACAGTGAAAGTTACCAATACCTTGCTGAAAGTATTCGTATGCACCCAGACCAAGACACCTTAAAAGAGATGATGAATAATGTCGGTTTTGAAGGAACAGAATACTTTAACCTAAGTGCAGGTATTGTCGCACTTCATCGCGGTTACAAATACTAAATAGCCTTTTTACAGCGAGAGATAATATGTCATTAACCAACTTACTTTGCGGCTTACTAGAAACAAGCGTGAATCAGCTACATCAATTAGATAGCAGTGCAATAAGCAAACGTAAACAACTTAATGGCACTATCATTGCGGCGAGTTTACAAGAGATAGACTTACCACTGTATTTTATTATTTCTGAGCAGCAGGTTGATGTGCTTAATCAATTTGAAGGTCAACCTGACTGTACTATCAAGGTCAGTTTTCAGGCACTGAATAAACTGCAAGATAATCGTCAATTAACGCAATTGATTAAATCGGGCGAGTTAGAAGTTGATGGCGACATCCAGTTAGTGCAGAAGTTTGCTATGTTATTAACTGATATGCAGATCGATTGGGAAGAGCATTTATCACAGAAAGTGGGTGATGTTATTGCACATAAACTCTGCCAACATGCTAAAACAGCGTTTCAAACGACCCAATTTCAATATAAACGTATTGAAACGCAATCTGCACTGTATGTAACGGAAGAGATCAAACTCGCTCCAAGTGCATTGGAAGTTGCGTACTTTTGCGATCAAGTCAGTAGTTTAGCAACGGATGCAGATCTGTTACTCAATAAGATCAACAATAAGCTGGATAAGCAGCTCAACAACCTATCACAAACCAAGGTATTAGCTGACAAAAAATGATAAAAATTAAAGAGCTATCGCGTTTATACCAGATACAAAAAACCTTCATAGAATACGGCTTAATTGAACTAGTCCCTAAAGCACAAAGACCAAAGAGCTACTGGGTTCTGCGCCTATGTTTATTTTGGTTACGCAATCAACATCAGCATTTAAGTTTGCCAGAACGCTTACGTTTAAGCTTACAGTCATTAGGCCCTATTTATATCAAACTTGGGCAAATGTTATCAACTCGCCGTGATCTATTAGCGCCAATTTATGCAGACCAGCTTGCTCATCTACAAGATAATGTTCCCGCCTTTTCTGGTGAACTGGCCATCAAACAAATAGAAAAATCTTTCCAACGCCCTATTCATGAACTTTTTGATGATTTTGACAAAGTAGCATTAGCATCAGCCTCTATCGCACAGGTTCATACAGCGATTTTAAAAGAAGACGGTAGAGAAGTTGTAATTAAAGTCACGCGCCCAGGTATCGAGAAAACGATTTCAGCAGACTTACAATTAATGAAATGGTTTGCCGGGTTACTGCAACGCTTCTTAAAAGATGCAAAAAGATTACGCCCAGTTGAAGTGATCCGCGAATATGAAAAAACCATCGTAGATGAATTAGATTTAATGCGAGAAGGTGCAAATGCGATTCAATTACGTCGCAATTTTTTAAACTCTAAACTGTTATACGTACCTGAAATATATTCAGACTACTGCACTAAAGATGCGTTAGTAATGGAGCGAATTTACGGTATTCCAGTATCCGATATTGATGCATTAAAAGCACAAAATACTGATTTAAAATTATTAGCTGAGCGAGGTGTAGAAGCCTTTTTCACACAAGTGTTTAGAGACAGCTTTTTCCATGCGGACATGCACCCTGGTAATGTATTTGTCTCTTACGAACACCCAGAAGATCCGCTTTGGATTGGTATTGACTGTGGCATAGTAGGTACATTAACTAACGAAGATAAACGTTATTTAGCCGAAAACTTCTTAGCTTTTTTCAACCGAGATTACCGCCAAGTTGCCCAACTACATATTGATTCTGAATGGGTGCCTTCCGATACACCTGTAGAAGAGTTTGAATTTGCTATTCGTGCCGTATGCGAGCCTATTTTTGAGAAACCATTATCTGAAATATCTTTTGCACAGGTATTAATTAATTTATTCAACACTGCACGTCGCTTTAATATGCAGGTTCAACCACAATTAGTATTGTTGCAAAAAACCTTGTTATATATTGAAGGGTTAGGACGTCAGTTATACCCGCAATTAGATTTATGGGATACCGCAAAACCTTTCTTAGAAAATTGGATGCGTGAGCAAGTAAGCCCTAAAACCCTAATCAATAAATTAAAAGTAAAAGCACCATTTTGGTTAGAGAAATTACCAGATATTCCAGAGCTGGTTTACCATAATTTAGCGCAAACCAAACAAGTTCAAAAACAACAGCAGTTATTGATGCAACGCTTAAATGAACAACAAAATCGCAATAGTAAAAACCAAGTGATTACAGCCTTGGCTATTACCCTAAGTATTATCTCTGCGCTGTTATATTTACAGGAAGATGGCAATATTAACTTGTATTTAACAATACCCGCAGTAATATCTTGGGTACTTGCTTGGCGATTTAATAACAAATTGTGACAATTGTAGTAAAAATTTCACATTAATGGGTTATTGTTTACCAGTTAACTTACAACATTATTTACACATAGGAAGAAGATTATGGGCGGCATCGGAATTTGGCAGTTAGTTATCATAGCAGTGATTGTTATTGTTTTATTTGGCACTAAAAAGCTGCGTGGTATTGGCGGTGACTTAGGTGGCGCAATTAAAGGGTTTAAAAAAGCAATAAAAGATGAAGACAACGCTACAGAGTTAGATAAAAAATCACCAGAAAGCCTAAAGGCTGAAAAAAGCGAACAAAAAGACTAATACTACTCACACTCATTAAGTCATCTATTTTACTAGGCGATACCACGCAAAATATAGATAGCTTTTGAGTGTCATCGACATAACTTTTTGAAGACCATCACCTATCTAGCTTGATTTCATTGTATAAGTGCCAGGTAGGTTTTAGTAAAAGGCACATTATTTAATGTTTGATATTGGCTTCTGGGAGATCGTTTTGATCTCCGTGATTGGACTTGTTGTGTTAGGTCCACAACGCTTACCTATTGCTATTCGCACCGTTTTAAAATGGGTTAATACTGCTAAGAACATGGCAAACTCAGTTAAAAATGAGATTTCTCAAGAACTTGAATTACATGAAATGAATGAGAATATGCTCAAAAAAGGTAAACAAGAGCTAGAACAATTAAATCCTAACTTAAAAGCCTCAATTGATGAAATGAAACAGGATGTTGAACAGCTCACACAACCTTATAAAAACAATGTTGACGACATCATTAAATCAGTAAAAGAAACACCTAAACAATCCATTGCTGATGATGCAATACCTGAAAAAACACCTTCGCAGGACAAATAACGCATGAGTGAGTCGATGTCAGAACAAGAACAACATAGCTTACCGCTAATCACCCACCTTTTAGAATTAAGAGATAGAATTTTAAAAATTGTAGTGATTGTCTTAGTCTTATTTTTGGGCTTAGTTTATTTCTCCAATGATATTTACCAATACATTGCGATCCCGCTTACTAGCCAATTACCTGAAGGCTCAAGCATGATTGCCACAGGTGTTGCCACGCCCTTTTTTACACCCATCAAATTAACCATCGTGCTATCTATATTAATTGCTATACCAGCCATTTTGTATCAAGTATGGGCTTTTGTAGCGCCTGGCCTATATAAACATGAGCGCAAGCTTGTTGCGCCACTTGTCGCGAGCAGTGCATTTTTGTTTTATCTGGGTATGGTTTTTTCTTACTATGTTGTATTTCCCTTAGTATTTTCATTTTTTACCAGTACAGCGCCAGAGGGAGTTACCATTGCAACAGATATTAGCAGCTATTTAGATTTTGTATTAAAGCTGTTTTTTGCCTTTGGTTTAGCCTTTGAAATCCCAGTCGCCACATTATTATTATGTTGGACAGGCGCAACTACACCTGATTCATTAAGAGCGAAACGTCCTTATATTGTTGTGGCTGCATTTATTTTTGGCATGTTGTTAACACCACCGGATGTTATTTCACAAACCTTACTCGCAGTCCCTATGCTCATTTTATTTGAAGTTGGTTTACTGTTTGCACGTTTTTATGTAAAGAAGACCGATCAGGAAGAAGAAAATAATATCGATAAAGAGTCTGCTCGTAATGATTGATATCGGCGTTAATTTAACTAACTCGCGTTTTGATAAAGATTTACCAGCGGTGCTTAAACAAGCCAAACAAGCTGGATTAAGTAAACTGATTGTTACTGGCACTAATATCACTGAAAGTGAGCAAGCGCTTACTTTATCAAAATCATACCCAGGTTTTCTGTATAGCACAGCGGGTGTTCACCCTCACGATGCAAGCAGTATGGATCAACGAGCACTAACAAAGCTACGAGAGTTGTTAGTCCAACCAGAAGTAAAATCGGTAGGTGAATGTGGATTAGACTTCAACCGTAACTTCTCCACACCTGCCGAGCAAGAACATGCTTTTATACAACAGCTTGAATTAGCCGTTGAGTATCAACTACCTGTGTTTATGCATGAACGAGATGCCAGTGTACGATTCATTGAATTAGTATCTCCTTACATTAAACAACTCTCTAATGCAGTCGTGCATTGTTTTACTGGCACACAAGCTGAGCTTGAGCAATATTTAGCATTGGGTTTACACATTGGCATCACAGGTTGGATTTGCGATGAACGCCGCGGCCAACACTTACTCGATATCGTTAAAATGATTCCCGATAATCGTTTAATGCTCGAGACAGATAGTCCCTATTTACTACCACGTTCAATGCGACCTAAACCAAAGTCGAGTCGTAACGAACCCAAGTACTTGCCTTATATTGCAAAAACCATTGCCGATGCAAGACAACAAGACTTACAATTACTCTTAAGCAATACACAACAAACAACGAATACGTTTTTTAATTTAACAATTTAAATAAACGACTCTGTATTTAGTCGATTTCATTACGCTGACTATTAACACTAAATACAATACTGTTCACCTTGGAGCCATTATGACTGTTTCTCAATCTTTTCCCGCTCGCCGTCTACGCCGTTTACGTAAGCATGATTTTTCACGTCGCCTAGTACAAGAGAATCAATTATCAGTAAATGATTTAATCTATCCTATGTTTGTGATTGAAGGCACTAATTGCCGTGAGGCGATTCCTTCGATGCCTGGTATCGAACGTTTATCCTTAGATCTTTTAGAAGTTGAAGTTAAAGAACTTGCTGCCTTAGGTATCCTTGCTGTCGCCATATTTCCAGTAACACCAAGTTATATTAAAACGGAAATGGCAGAAGAAGCTTACAATGAAAATGGCCTAGCGCAACGTGCCGTGCGATGCATTAAAGCAGCAGCACCAGATCTAGGCGTGATCACCGATGTTGCCTTAGACCCTTTCACCACGCATGGGCAAGATGGCATTATCGATAGCGAAGGTTATGTATTAAACGATATCACCACTGACATCCTAGTGAAACAAGCCCTCTCACATGCGCAGGCCGGTGCTGATATTGTTGCACCGTCAGATATGATGGATGGACGTATTGGTGCAATCCGAGAGGCATTAGAAAATGCAGGCTTCATTAATACTCAAATCATGGCTTACAGTGCAAAATACGCATCAACATACTACGGCCCTTTCCGTGATGCAGTAGGCAGTGCAGGTAATTTAAAAGGTGCGAATAAATTTACCTACCAAATGGATCCTGCAAACAGCGATGAAGCAATTCATGAAGTTGCCTTAGATATTCAAGAAGGTGCAGACATGGTAATGGTAAAACCTGGAATGCCATATTTAGATATCGTACGTCGTGTAAAGCATGAGTTACAGGTACCGACTTTTGCTTACCAAGTCAGTGGTGAATATGCGATGCATAAAGCAGCCATCGATAACGGCTGGTTAAAAGAAAAAGAGTGTGTTTTAGAGTCACTATTATGTTTTAAACGTGCAGGTGCAAACGGTATTTTGACCTACTTTGCTAAGCAAGTAGCGATCTGGCTGAAAGAACAAAAGTAACCGCATTCTCACAGGCAAAAGTAATGATTAAATTTTTGCCTGTGTCCCCCTTTCCCTCATCCCAAAAGCAAACACTCAACCTATTAAAAATTAACGGCTCTTTGCCTTTAAAGTGGTTTTAGTTATTTTTATATTGCAATGTTTGCCGCGGCGTCTCACCAAACAAACGTTTATAACTCCCGCAGAATTGGCCTAGATGAAAAAATCCATAATTAAATGCAACATCAGCAATGGTATGAAATTCCTCGCTACTTTGTAGCATTCGTCTCGCCTGATTAAGCCGAACCACTTGAATATACTGCTTAGGCGATATCCCATAGCATTGAGCAAAAGTATATTGTAATGTACGACGACTTACATGCACTGCCGCGCATATTTCACTCATCGTAATTGGAGATTTTAAACGAGATTCCGTTAAATACTCTTGGACTCTAGCCATAATACGCTGCCGTTGCGGTGAAGTCACATAGGCAGCTGACGTTCGTTGTGCCTTAGTAAGTAGCTCTAAAATAGCATCATGAAGAATAGACTCATGGGTACTGCTACTCCAATGATTACCTTTCGGTGCTAATAATAAAGAGAGGTATTGGCGAAATTTATATAATTCATCTAACGCAATATTATCCAACCATAGGCCATCACTACTACTGTCATACACTTCTTCTTTTGTTTGCTCAGTCAATCCAGTAAAAAAGCTAGGATGTAAAACCAGCCCATAAATGGAAAAGTTATCAGGCGTTAATAATTCAAAGTCTTGGCCACCTGATCGACATAGAAATTGGTTAAAAGTCGTCGGCTCATTATTAATTCGGCAGCTTTTATCATTTGCACTAAAGCCTAACCACAGTCCACCATCTTCTATACGACACTGTTGCTTCAAGCTATGACTCGTGTCCTCTCGAAATGCATGAAGATGAGGAAAGTGAAGCTCGTTAATAACCCCAATAAAATGTCCTTGGCTAAGTTGATCAAACTCCTGCTGCCAATTAACTAAGTTCGCCGCCTGATGATTTGCATCATATGAGTGAATACTGCTCATCATTAGTGCATTGTTTTTTAAGGTCAGTTCATCCATCTACATTTCCTTGTTTTATATCATGAACCAATATAGTGCTTAATTTCTCTATCTAACTGTTAAATAAGACCTTTTCTATTTGCCGATTTTTGATATTAGTTAGGTACGAATATCGCTAGTACTTAATCGATAACCGTTGATTCTAAATCAGCAAAAAACGAACCAATTCGCATAAGGACAGCAGATGCCTGGTTTTATTCTCTTTTATATTAAGTATGTCGATAAATTTAATTATTTTGTCGGCCGTATCGCTATGTATGGAATCTTTCTTATGGTTTCCATACTTTTGTGGTCATCAATCTCTAAAACTTTTTTCATGCCCTCACTTTGGACGCTTGAATCGGCACAATTTACTATGGCCGCTTATTATATCCTCGGTGGTGCGTACGCAATTCAACTAAAAGCAAACGTACGTATGGACTTGTTCTATGGTAACTGGTCAATAAAGAAACGCGCTTGGATGGATATATTTACCGTGTTTTTTCTCATTTTTTTCCTATTTGTACTCCTATATGGCGGCTTGGAAAGTCTGCTTTACTCCTTTGAATATGGGCAACGTACAAGCACCGCTTGGCGTCCACTTATTTGGCCAATCAAAGCCGTTATGTGCGTAGGATTCATCATGATGATCTTACAAGCTATTTCAGAGTTTTTTAAAGATGTTGCTGTTATTCGAGGAGTAGAAATCAAATGAGTTATGAAATGATCGCAATCGCGATGTTTGCCTCGATGGCATTATTAATGGCAACCGGTCAACGCGTATTTGCCGCGATAGGCGCTGTCGCCTCTATTTCTGCGATTATGTTGTGGGGAACTGGCGGAGCAGAAATCCCTTTTACTGCTGCAATGAAAGTAATGAATTGGTATCCAATGCTTACTTTACCCATGTTTATTTTTATGGGGTATGTACTGTCTGAATCAAAGATTGCTGACGATCTTTATAAGATGTTCCATGTTTGGATGGGCCCTATGCCTGGTGGTCTAGCGATAGGCACGATAGGTCTAATGGTACTGGTATCAGCAATGAATGGGCTTTCAGTCGCAGGTATGGCTATCGGCGCCACTATTGCGTTACCGGAGTTACTAAAGCGCGGCTATAACAAAAAAATGGTCACAGGTGTTATTCAAGCAGGCTCTTCCCTTGGTATTTTAGTGCCACCTTCTGTTGTACTCGTTCTCTATGCAATGATTGCACGTCAACCTGTTGGGCAACTATGGCTAGCCGGGATTATCCCAGGGCTAATTATGGCTACTCTTTTTATTATCTATATTGTCGTTTGCTGTCGACTTAACCCTTCTTGGGGACCAGCACTCAATAAAGAAGAACGAGATATTCCTCGCGCTGAAAAATTACGCTTATTAAGAGCAGGGCTATTACCACTTGGTATTTTTGCAGTCATGATGGTGCCTTTTGTAAATGGTTGGACAAGCTTAGTGGAAAGCTCTGCAATCGGGGCAATGGCAGCATTCGCAGCCGCTATTTTTAAAAGACGTATGACTAAAATCGTCTTTGAAAATTCTGTTCGTAATACATTGGCTATCTCTTGCATGTTTATGTGGATTATTCTCGCTGCGTTAGGGTTTGGCGCTATATTTGATGGCCTTGGTGCCGTTAAAGCAATTGCCGATCTATTTACAGAGCAATTAGGGCTTAGCCCATGGGCAATACTTATCTTAATGCAGTTATCTTTTTTGATCATGGGAACATTTCTCGATGATACTGCGATGTTAGTTATTGTTGCACCATTATTTGTTCCTTTAGTGCATGCCCTTGGATTTGACCTGATCTGGTACGGCGTGTTGTACACCATTACTTGTCAAATTGCTTACATGACACCGCCCTTTGGTTATAACTTATTTTTAATGAAGGCAATGGCTCCACCTGAGATTTCTTTACGAGACATCTACGGCTCAATCGGACCTTTTGTTGGCATTATGATACTCGCACTGATTCTTATCATGGTCTTCCCACAACTTGCTTTGTGGTTGCCAAATTACGTTTACGGATAACAGAACCATTAGTATTTCTATTTAGCTCATTATTTACTTCGGATGAAAAAAAGTCCGTTACCAATTAATTAACAGGAGAAATTTTATGAATTCAAGACGTAAGTTTTTAACAAGTGCAGCAGCACTAACAGCAGGTACTGTATTAGCACCAGCAAAAACCTTTGCTGCTTCACCTAAAATAAAATGGCGTATGCAAACTTATGCAGGTCCTGCTCTTGCAGAACACGTTGTTAAGCCTGCAATAGAGGCATTTAACCGTATTGCTGGTGAAGAGATGCAAATTGAACTTTATTTTGCGGATCAACTGGTACCGACTGGTGAATTATTCCGCGCATTACAAAAAGGAATTATTGATGCCGTTCAGTCTGATGATGACTCTATGGCCTCTCCAACTGAAGTCACCACATTTGGTGGTTACTTTCCTTTTGGTAGCCGTTATTCACTCGATGTACCTGTATTATTTAACCAGTATGGCCTAGATAAAATCTGGAAAGAAGAGTACGCAAAATTTGGCATTAAACATATCTCTGCTGGTGCATGGGATCCTTGTCATTTTGCCACTAAAAAGCCCATTAATAGCTTAGCGGATTTGAAAGGATTGAGAGTATTTACATTCCCTACTGCTGGTCGTTTTATGTCAAAATACGGCGTCGTACCAGTATCTATTCCATGGGAGGATGTAGAGGTTGCACTGCAAACAGGTGAGCTAGATGGTATCGCATGGTCTGGTATTACTGAAGATTACACCGTAGGTTGGTCTAAAGTTACGGATTACTTCCTAACCAATAATATTTCTGGTGCATGGATTGGACACTTCTTTGCTAATATGGATCGTTATAACGAACTACCTGAACACCTTAAAGAATTGCTAGCCTTGTGTATGGAAACATCACATTACTACCGCCAATGGTGGTATTGGGGTGGAGAAGCGCAATTACGTGTTAACGGTCCAGACATGAAGTTAACGACTATTCCTGATGAAGAATGGGCACAAGTTGAATCTGATGCGCGTGATTTCTGGGATGAAATTGCAAAAGAATCACCAACAAAAGCGAAAATTGTTGAGATATTCAAACAATACAACGCAGATATGGAAAAAGCAGGAAGACCTTATCGTTATAGTTAAACATAAAAGCCTAAGAGTAGCAGCTAGACTCAATGCTGATCTTGACTTTAAAATGGCCACTTTCATTAATATGATTGGCACTAAAAGTCAGTAGCGAAAATACGATATATAAAAACTAAAATGCCGCGTCTAATGCGGCATTTTTGTTGATATTGATGTTGATGTTGATGTTGATGTTGATGTTGATGTACAGATTATTTAATGATCTCTATATGCTCAACGTCTACTTTGCTTTCCGTCCACTCTTTATCAACTTCCCCAATAATGCGAATTTTATCTTCAGGCGTTACTGTAATATGGCGAAAGTCTTCATCTTCAATTTCTACCATAACTACGCCACTTTGGTCTTTAAATAGGTAATGTTCTTCAGCCGTTTGCTTCACTAATGAGCCTTGTAAAGCCACTTTACTATCATCGGCTAACTCAAGCGCCTCTTTAGCTGTAATGGTTTGGATGGATGTAGCACCTGGACCAACGAATGCTGCAAATGCACTCATGGAAAATAGGCTGGCGAATAGTGCTGACATTAAACCTTTAAGCATAAACTTAGAATTAATCATAGCGTTCCTCATTTAGTAAAAATAACACAGCGTTAGTATTTACAACTACAAAATGTAAATACTCAGCGCTCTCATTATTTACGACTAAACAAGTGGTAATTCGTTCACACTAACTTTAACAGGCAAAGTTAACCCATTAATAAATCAGCGTCGATAGGATGAAACTGAGTACAAGCATCAATTAAAGCTTTAGCTGACAACTTAGGGACACCATAGGCTTCAGTAGTGACACCAAACTTACTGTTAACTTTATCTAACAAAATAGCAAAATCACCGTCTCCTGTAAGTAAAATAACCGTATCAACTTCAGCGGCTGACTCCATTACATCAATAGTAATCCCTACATCCCAATCCCCTTTTGCAGTGCCATCACTTCGTTGAATAAAGGGTTTTAAACGTACATCAAAACCCACATGCCTTAGCATCTCTTGGAATTTTTGTTGCTGATTATCTCCACGTTCAATGGCATAAGCGTAAGCACAAATAATTTCACCTTGCGCGCTAATTTGTTGCCATAGTTTTCGATAGTTAAATTGCTTTCCGTACGCTTGGCGAGTGGTGTAATAGATGTTTTGAACATCAGCAAAAATAGCAATCTTTTTCATTAATAATGACCTTGTACTTTGATGGTTAGCGTTTGCTGATATGAATATTAATTAAACGGGTACCAAAATAGCTGCGCTTCACACACACGCTTAACAATCGCTAGTGATACACACACTAAAATAGTAGATAAACAGATCCAATCCTTTCTCATTAATGGCTTTAAGCTATACCAAGTACGTGATTTATGTCGCCCAAAACCACGTAACGTCATCGCATTGGATATCTCTTCCGTTCTATCCAAACTGGTAAAAATTAATGGGCCTAGAATGCTTGTTAGATTTTTTAAACGAGAAAAAAGAGAGGCTTTCTTAGATAACTCAACACCACGCGCTTGCTGCGCATGCATGATATTAATGTAATCTTTCTTAATTTCAGGTAAATAACGTAGCGTCAAACTCACCGCGTAAGCAACTTTATAAGGTATACCTAAACGATTCAAACTAGCAGAAAATTCTGTCGGATGCGTGGTAAATACAAACACTAAAGCAATCGGAAACATACTGAAATATTTTAAGGTTACCGTCACCAAATAAAACAAGGTTTCCTGAGTAACAGAATAAAAACCAAGAGGTAATAAAACCGTCTCAGTTCCCATATACGCAGTCCCCTGTTGCGGCGCTAATAAAAACATAAACAACGCATTTAATGACAACACACTGGCAGTCGCAATCAACAAGGTACGGTACACCTTTACTGGCACCTTGGTCATCTTCAGCAACCATAAGCCCACACCCACTAATACAATGATAAGGCGTAAATCAAAGGTAGTGAGTACTACGGTCACCCACGCCATAAAAAGTACAAACTTTGTAATACCATTTAAGCGATGGAGTACAGAACCAGTCTCAACATAACTTATTCCAAAGGCCATTTTTTCTGCTTTCATGCACTGTTTCTCGCTTGTTCTGTTTGAATAAAACACTGCATAAACGCACTGGTATTCTCAATGTCTAAATTGACTGCTAATTGATATAGGCTGGTTGTTGTTAGGTTAGCTTTAGCTAATAACTCAGGTTGGCTAAACACCTCTGTCATTGGCGCATCGGCAATCAAATGACTGTCAGATAACACAATAGATCGCGTTGTATATTCCAATACTAGGTGCATATCGTGAGAAATAATCACCACTGTAATACCGAGACGAGTATTAAGCTCTTTAATGAAACTCAACATCGCCGTATAACTCCGGTAGTCTTGCCCAGCGGTAGGCTCATCTAAAATAAGTAACTCTGGCTCTAAAACAAGAATAGAGGCAATAGTGACGCGCTTTTTCTGTCCATAACTAAGGGCATCAATTGGCCAGTGACGATATTTTTTCAAACCGCAAAGCGCCAATAATTGCAACACTTTCTGTTCTATAAGCTGCTCATCAACACCACGGTTACGTAAACCAAAGGCAATTTCGTCAAATATCATATGATGCGAGATCATATGATTCGGGTTTTGCATCACCACACCAACCGCTTGGCTACGCTCAAAAATGCTTAATTTCGAAAGGTCTTTACCATTTAGTATTATCTTACCTGAATCCGGCTCAACGACGCCCATTACCAATTTAGTTAAGGTTGATTTTCCAGAGCCATTTTTACCAAGAATCGAAACAAACTCACCTTTATTAATGGAGAAACTAACATTATCAACCGCATTCACCTCCCCATGATAGGAATAGGTTAACCCTGATAAGGTTAATAGAGGTGTTTGCTTAGATTGTTCTGCTTGTAAATCAGTGACATGAAACCACTCGAGAAGATTATTTTTGTATTGTGCTAAAGATAAAGTATCAAGATTCGCGGGCTTGTTCTCAGCTTCAATCGTGCAGTTTGCTGATTTCAATGCTGATAAATAAAGCGGTTCACGTATACCATGGGTAGTTAATAATGAACTGGATAACAGTACATCGGGTGACATATCTGCAACTATTTCACCATGATCCATTAGAATGATTCGATCAACATTTCGATGCAACACATCCTCTAAACGGTGCTCGATGATAATAATCGTTTTACCAGCATCCCGATGTAATTGATCAATGATCTCAATAGTCTTTTTACTGGTTTTAGGGTCTAAGGCTGCTAATGGCTCATCAAAAAGTAAGATATCAACGTCATCGACTAAAATACCAGCTAATGACACTCGCTGTTTTTGCCCACCAGACAAGTCCTGTGGAGAAGCGTTTAGCAAAGCACCTAAGTCCACCATTTGTGCTGTAGATTTAACAATAGGATACATATCAGCCGTTGCAGTACATTGATTTTCTAATGCAAAAGCAATATCTTCACCGACTGTTAACCCAACAAATTGGCTATCAGTATCTTGCAATACTGTGCCAACATGCTCCGTATAATGGTGCATCTCAAAATGACTTGTCTCTTTTCCTGCAATTTTAAGTTGCCCTGAACACTGGCCTTTTATTGCATGTGGAATAAGACCATTGAGGCAACGCCCAATGGTCGACTTACCGCTGCCACTCGCACCGATAATGACAATTTTTTCGCCCTTCTCTATTTTCAGATTAATATTTTTAAGCGTTGGTTTATCTAAGGCTTTATATTGAAAAGAGAAATTCGAAAACTCAATCTGCATACCTAACTATCCTTCGCTCAAGTTGCTACTTTGTTGGTTACGTTTGGCAACCGATTTCAAAATAAAGTAGCCCACCACAGCGATTAAGACAGTGTTACCAGAAGCGATAATAGTTAATTGCGTAAAGACTTTACTGAAAGGTTCGGCATATAAAATAGTGTCTAATAGCGCAGAGCAACCATATCCAACTACATTACCAATTAAGGCAAGTACAACAAATAGCACAAAATCTTTGATCTCAAATACACCAGACTGAATACGTCGATGAGTTAATCTAGGGAACAAACCAATCACTAAACCAACAATCCCAGATCCTAATACCCAGGTAAACCAAACGCCCTATCCTGCGAATAAATCAGTCACCCAATGACCTATGAAGCCTACTAAAAAGCCAACAAGAGGCCCAAATAAAACGGAAAATAACGCAAGGATCGCCATTGCAGGTTTTAAAGTGGTATTAGCAAACACTGGAATACCAAACATAGGTAAACCACCAATGCCATAAAGAGCAGCACCAATAGCAATTACAACAACGGTTTTAGTGGACAGTTTCATGTAGACCTCATTAATTAAGTTAGTGGCGCTGATTATACGGGTATTAAAAAGCAATAAGAAGTCTGAGAGTCTAGATGTCTAGCAATAAAAAAGCAGGATCTGAATGGCAAAGAACGAGAATTCAAATCTACTTGCCTTAGTACAATTTAAACAGAGTAACTTCAAAGAGGTGTCGCAATAGAAAGCCACTCATTTAAGATGAGAATAATCTACATTCAATGCCTATTTGATTAGGATAAGTAACAAATCAGGGTTATCGTTAACTGAGCTTTTTTAATTTATTCGTATACATTAAAGCGAAAACAGTCCGTAGTATGGTCATTAAGCAACCCAACAGACTGCATAAAAGCGTAGGTAGTGGTTGGCCCTAAAAACTTAAAGCCTTTTTTCTTCATGTCTTTACTGATTAGCGTCGATAACTCAGTTGATGCAGGCACTTCTTCCTTTGTTGGCCAATGACCAACAAGGGTTTTGTGATCGGTAAATTGCCAAATGTAATCAGAAAAACTGCCGAATTCCTTTTGCACATTCAAAATACATTGTGCGTTATTTATGATCGCAGATATTTTTGCACGATGTCGAACGATGCCTGCATCCAACAATAGTTCTTCAACTTTTGCATCATCAAATGCCGCCACACTTTTAAGATCAAACTGATTAAAGGCAGCACGATAACCTTCGCGTTTATTTAAGATGGTATGCCAACTTAACCCCGACTGACAAAGCTCTAAAGACAGTGCTTCAAACAGTTTTTGATCGTCATAAACAGGTACGCCCCATTCCGTATCATGGTAAGCCTCTTCAAGTTTAGTTTTTAAAGCCCACTGGCATTTTTTGATGTCGTTCATTGGTAATGGTGACCTGTTGAGAGGGTTGATTTTATCTATATACAGTAATGAAAAGGAAGAAGTTTAGCTAGTTGATTCTTAAAAGTGATCTGCAAATTACAATTGGTTTGGGCTGGTCTACGCTCAAATAGCACGATCAAAAAAGCCTTTATCATCAATCTAAATAGACTAAATAATAAAGGCTTTGTTATTGTGAAAGTAATTGTTACTTTCACATACAGCAAAAGTTAACTTAACTACCTACAAAATTGTTACGCACACCACGTGGTTTTTTATTACCACCAGCACGATTAGCTGGCTTAGCCACTTTAGGTTTCTTAATTTTCTTTTCGCGTGTATCTAATACTGAAGGCTGTAATGGCTCACCCGGTTCAAATCCCGGTTGAATACGGCGTGGCACTACCTTTTTAATAAAGCGTTCGATATCTTTTAATAGTTTAAACTCTTCCTGACAGACTAGCGAAACAGCAAGGCCTTCATTACCAGCTCGGCCAGTACGACCGATACGGTGAACATAATCTTCACTGACATGAGGTAAGTCAAAGTTCACTACGTTCGGTAATTGGTCGATATCAATACCACGCGCTGCAATATCAGTTGCAACTAAGACTTTAATTTGGCTTTCTTTAAATTGCGCTAATGCTTTAGTACGTGCGCCTTGGCTCTTATTACCATGAATAGCAGCACTGCGAATACCACGCGCTTCTAGGTTTTTAACTAAGCGATTTGCCCCATGTTTAGTTTTAACAAACACTAAGACTTGTTGCCATTTATTATCTAAAATTAACTGGCTTAATAGTGCTGTTTTCTTGGTTTTATCCACTTCATATAACACCTGTTCGATTTTTTCTACCGTGGTGTTACGTGGCGTGACTGAAATTTCCACAGGATTATTCACTAAGCCTTTTGCTAAGGCTCGAATATCATCTGAAAAAGTTGCTGAAAACAGCAGATTTTGACGTTTAGGTGGCAGCACTTTCAAGATTTTTTTAATGTCGTGAATAAAGCCCATATCCAACATACGGTCAGCTTCATCAAGCACTAATACTTCTAACTGTTGAAAACGTACGGCATTTTGTTGGTAAAGATCTAACAAACGCCCTGGCGTTGCTACTAGAATATCCACCCCACTGCGCAGGTTTTGCATTTGAGGGTTAATTTTAACACCACCATAAACGACCATGCTGCGTAATGGCATGTTTTGCCCGTATTTTTGTACGCTTGCTTGAACTTGTGCGGCTAATTCGCGCGTTGGCGTTAAAATAAGTGCACGAACTTGATTCGGTTTAGCACGCGGTCCTTTTTCCAACTTTGCCAATAATGGCAAGGTGAAGCCCGCCGTTTTACCAGTACCTGTTTGTGCTGCAGCCATAACATCTTTGCCTGCAATCACAGCTGGGATCGCTTGTTCTTGAATAGGTGACGGCTTTTCATAACCTTGCGCTTTAACAGCTTCTACTAACGATACGGGTAAACCTAGTGAATCAAAACTCATATAACATCTCATTAAAATACGGCATATGCCTTAAGGTGCGTAGCTTACCTTAAGCAAGCTTTACACGCTATCGAAACCAATGCATAAAATTCATACAATTGAAAGGTGATTAACCTCACGGTATATGTATAATACTCCTCTTTAAAAAAGCAATACTCAAACTATTTAGGAATAAGCCGTGTTAAGTACAAATAACATCACCATGCAATTTGGTGCAAAACCACTTTTTGAAAATATTTCAGTCAAATTTGGTACCGGAAACCGCTATGGTTTAATCGGTGCAAATGGTTGTGGTAAATCGACCTTTATGAAGATCTTAACCGGTGATCTAGAGCCAAGTGCTGGTAACGTAACCAAAGATCCTAATGAACGTATTGCTAAGCTACATCAGGACCAGTTTGCCTTTGAAGAGTACACAGTACTGGATACAGTATTGATGGGCCACAAAGAGATGTGGGAAGTAATGAATGAGCGTAACCGCATTTACTCTTTACCTGAAATGAGTGAAGAAGATGGGATGAAGGTCGCTGATTTAGAAACTGAGTTTGCAGAAATGGATGGGTACACAGCCGATTCACGCGCTGGGGAAATCCTATTAAGCGTTGGTATTCCATTAGAGCAACATTACGGCCCAATGTCTGAAGTTGCACCTGGTTGGAAACTACGTGTGTTACTAGCACAAGTACTTTTCTCAAATCCAGATATCATGCTTCTTGATGAGCCAACCAATAACTTGGATATCGATACTATCCGCTGGTTAGAAACTGAATTAAATGCACGTCAATGTACTATGGTAATTATCTCGCATGACCGTCACTTCTTAAACTCAGTATGTACACACATGGCTGATATCGATTACGGTGAATTACGTTTATACCCAGGTAACTACGATGAGTACATGACTGCCGCTACACAAGCACGTGAACGTCTATTATCTGAAAATGCGAAGAAGAAAGCACAACTATCTGAATTACAAGAATTCGTAAGCCGTTTCTCTGCAAATGCATCAAAAGCAAAACAAGCTACATCTCGTGCTAAGCAAATGGATAAAATCCAGTTAGATGAAGTTAAAGCATCTAGCCGTGTTAACCCTTACATTGTCTTTAAACAAGAGAAGAAACTGTTCCGTAACGCATTAGAAACCGTTGCGATGACGAAGAGCTTCGACAACACCTTATTTAAAGACTTAAACCTAATGATCGAAGTAGGTGAACGCGTTGCTATCATTGGCCAAAATGGTGTGGGTAAAACAACCCTATTACGTACTTTAATGGGTGAAATTGAGTTATCTTCAGGTGAATACAAATGGTCTGAAAATGCACAATTAGGTTACTACGCACAGGACCACTCATCTGATTTTGAAAAAGACCAAAATCTAATGGACTGGATGGGTCAATGGATGCAAGAAGGCGATGATGAGCAAGTCGTACGTGGTACATTAGGTCGTTTACTATTTGGTGCAAATGACATCACTAAATCAGTTAAAATCATCTCTGGTGGTGAGCAAGGTCGTATGCTGTTTGGTAAGTTAATGATGAATAAACCAAATATCTTGCTAATGGATGAACCAACCAATCACTTGGATATGGAATCGATTGAATCATTAAACTTAGCCTTAGAAAACTATGAAGGCACTCTATTATTTGTCAGTCATGACCGTGAGTTTGTATCTTCATTAGCAACACGTATTATCGAAATCAAAGAAAATGAAGTGGTTGATTTCCACGGTACTTACGAAGAGTACCTAAAAAGCCAAGGTGTTGGTGAGTAACTTTAATGATTAACTTTTGCTATTCATTTAGCCATTAAGTTTAATTAAATCTAAAAATCCGATGCTTTTATAAGTATCGGATTTTTTTATGTTTAAATATAGCCTAACACCAAACCTATCATGGCGAATAAAAGTACTAGGTATACAATCGGAAACTTAAGACTTTTATGTAGGTAAACGCCAACTAGAATGATCGCCATATCTAAGCCATCAAAGACCGCACTTATAAACACAGGTTGATATAGCGCACTAATCAACAAACCAACAACTGCAGCATTAACCCCACTGATAGCAGCATTAATGCAAGGAATTTTTGCAAGGCGTTGCCAATTTTTTAAACAAGCTAATAGTAATAAGAAGCCCGGTAAAAATACCCCAAGTGTCGCCACTAACGCCCCTAGTAACGGCATTTCAGGCAACATAAAGTAGCCAATATAAGTCGCAAAGGTAAACATTGGCCCTGGCACCGCTTGGGCAATGGCGTACCCCGTTAAGAATTGATCCGACGTTAACTGTTCAGCAACGATATTTTGTAATAAAGGGAGAACAACATGCCCCCCACCAAACACTAAACTACCCGCTTGGAAAAAGTCTGAAAAGACTGAGAATAAAGGTGTAAAACTGGCTAAGAATGGGATGATGCACAGTAACAGAATAAACAATGATAACGGGCGGTAATGTAATGAGCGTAGAGGATTAAGAATCAAACAATGTGTTTTTTTATCGGTAAACTCCTGTTCTTTCATTTTAAATAAAACCACACCGGTTAACGCAGCAAGCAGTAATACCAGTAATTGAGTAATAACACTTGGCATAACCAGTAAAGCGCAAGCGCTTAGTAAACAAAGCAATATATGCGCTTTATCTTTACAAAATTGTTTATACATCATCAGAACGGCATCTAAAACAACCACAACCGCAAGTAACTTCAGTCCATGGATCACTGAATGAAATATACTATTGTCAATTAAGTATCCTGCACTGATGGCTAATATGCTCACTAACATAATAGACGGTAAGGTAAACCCTAGAAAGGCACATATTGCGCCCTTTAATCCTGCTCTGTGGTAACCGATAGCAAAACCAACTTGGCTTGAACCTGGACCCGGTAAAAACTGACTTAGGGCAACAAACTCAGCATATTGACGCTCGCTTAACCAAGCTAAACGTTGAACAAATGTCTCCCTAAAATAAGCGATATGAGCGGCTGGGCCGCCAAAACTATAACAACCTAAGAGTAAGAAAGTTTTAAATATGTTCCACATTGTCGACGCTTCCATTGTCAATTTTATCTATGCATTAATAGCAATTATGCAAGTCACCTAACTGATATAAGACCAACCCAATCAATTTGCATCATTTGTAAACTGAAGGTCAGCTTTTAACATTTAGCTTAAAATAACCAGTGATTCGCATGACTTGAACTCAAAAAATAAATACCAAATTGATTTTGACGGCAACTGCGGCATTTAAACAAATCGAAATTACATCAGTTAGATGACAGAAAAATGACAAGTGCAATATTTAATACATAAATTAAAGAAAAGACTGTCAAAGGAGGTTAGCAGAGATATGGGGAGTTATTTTCACTTTATCACTTTTTAAAGCGTTATTTGCTCTACTTTTACAGCAAAGCAATTTATTCAACTCACTGTGTTAGGTTTCGTCAAAACGAGGTGTAAATACTGTAGGTCATTATCCCAAAGCGTTAAAAACTGTCGACTTTTCTGTTTATTATTAAGGCATTTAGCAAAAAGAATTATTTTTGCTCCTTTTAAATCTTCGGCCTGCGTGATCTCATATCGCGATAACAATTCCTCTTTGAAATGACTAATAGGAATAGAGAGCTGTTTGTTATCAGCGACATTTAACCACAACAACTGGCTATCGCTATGACTAATGTTTCCCCAATACATTCTAGGAGCCACTTTTTCTAGCTGTTCAGCATCACGAAAATGCACAAATAAGTTTTTAGCTCGCCAACGATGTTTTTCACTGGTATGTACCCAAACATCAGAGGTTGCTAAAGAGCTTTTCTTGAATAGACTTTTTAGTAACGCGCTTAGCGTTTGTGTTACTGGTTTATCTGTTTGCTCACTTTGTTTAAGTACTGAATGTTCACGATCAGTGTTGTTTGATTTATTCGCTGTTGAACTCTCTATTTTTTTGATATCAGCTAATAAAGGCTTACTTTTTATAATACGCTTCGCAGTGAAGTCGATCGTGAATCCTTGCTCACTTAGTTTTAGCTTTTTTGATTTGTCTAACGATGCAACAGAATCGGCATCAGGGGCTACAACAACTTGAGGCAATTGATTACCCTTTGACTCCACCAGCACATGTTCTGATTGCAGGAGCTTACTCTCGCTGACTATGTTTTTATCTCGACTATGAGTATTTAGTTCTGAACACCCTGCAAGATGATAACGAGAGCCAAAGCAAGCCTGTTTACCATCTTTAGAGGCGCGTCTAAAATACGCAACTTGTAAGCATTCAGGACAGTACAAAGCGTGTCGATATTGCTCAATTTGTTCAGTTGGCAGTAATTTGAATTCAAAAATAGAAAAAATCGTTTGCGCTTTAGCTTCACCTTCCGCAGTCTGATAATGCTTAGTCGGCTGATGGCCTTTAGATAAAATACAAATCGCATCTAACATTCAATACTCACCTTAACAGTTAACCATAAAACAACTCGCTCTTTCCCATACACAGGCATAACCTCTACCTAGTCTATTAATAGGATAAGTTAGGATAGAATAACCTAAAATAGCATTGAATAATTAAGTTAATCTATTGCATCCACATGATTAATATCCATAATGAGGATCCGATTTTAATATAATGATAAACATGGTGTTTATGTCCTTTATTAATAAAAATAGATATACATTTTATGGCGTTTTTGCCATTTTGCTTTGGAGCTCTGTTGCGGCATTAATCAGAGATTTATCTGAGTTATTTAGCCCAATTGCAGGGGCAGCGATGATGTATAGTATCAGTGCTCTATTTTTAATGTGTGTGATGGGTGTTCCTAAGATTAAAGATTACCCTATGCGTTATTTACTCATTGGCGGTGGTTTATTTGTTACCTATGAAATCTGCTTAGCATTATCCTTGGGGATGGCAAACGATCGACATCAAGCCATGGAAATGTCCATTATTAACTACCTATGGCCGGCACTAACAATATTATTGAGTGTGTTAATTAGCCCTAAGAAAGTGAATATTTTAGTATATCCGAGCATTCTTATTGCGTTCGCAGGTGTAGGATGGTGTATTGCTGGTGATCAAGACATTTCAATCAATACATTGGTTACCAATATTTCAGATAATCCAATCACTTATTTAATGGCTTTTTCAGCTGCATTTATTTGGGCTATCTATTGTGTGATCACTAAAAAAATCAGCAATGGTAAAAATGCCATTGTATTATTCTTTGCCGCCACCGCAATCACACTATGGGTAAAGTACTTTTTCAGCCATGAACCAAGCATACATTTCACGCTGCCTTCTACTTTAATCTTAGTGATTGCAGGGATCAGTATTGGTACTGGCTATGCATTATGGAATCAAGCAGTGATAGGCGGTAACATTATATTATTAGGCACGCTTTCCTACTTTACGCCTGTGTTCTCTACGCTATTCGCTTCTGTTTATTTATCGTTATCTTTAACAGGATCGTTTTGGCAAGGTGTCGCGCTAGTAACCTTAGGGTCTCTGATCTGCTTTTTAGTAACCAGATCAAAACCAGAAGGTAATCAAACTAGTTAAGAGTATTCACTTTATTAAAAATGGATGTTCGCTTTTACTTATCATTTATGAACATTAAAAATGACATTAATGTTCATCAAGCTTTTAGTCGTTTAATATAAATATTTAAACAATAACTCGCTGATGAATAATGATAAAGGAAACACCAATGACTCAACTTACTATTGCTGCCAATATTATTGTTAAAAAAGATAAACTAGAACGAGTAACAACTGCACTACTAAAATTGACCGCAGCAACACGCACTGAGCAAGGCTGTATCAATTACACACTGCATCAAGATAATGACGATGCAACACACTTCCTATTCTTTGAAACTTGGGAATCAAGAGAAGCATGGCAAGCTCATATGAACCATCAAAACCTCAAGAGCTATAAAGCAGCAACAGCAGGCTGCATAGAAAGTGTTAGCTTGAATGAAATGACTGATATCAGTTAAAAGCATTTATAACCCCAGTAGCAGAATGAGTAGAGTTACTCACAATGCTACTGGACGTTTACTACGCGCCGTAATTGATCGACGATGATAAGTTTCTAATACATTTAACAATTGCTAAAGGCACATCGGCACTAGTACTTGGATTAGTTATAGATGGGACACCTTGCCAATTTACTTGCAGCTTACCCACAGTACTGTCAAAGTCGATATAGGTATTCATGATTTCACTTGTTGGATCTGCAACGAGCTTCACCTTTGTCTGATCTAACCCTATGGTTGCCAGAGCAAGCATCGCACTTATATTACTGCTTTTAGGAAAAAGATTAGCCGATTCACGAGCCGTCCCTTCAAAGAAACAAGTAGGATCTTGTAATGAGTTGAGATCAATAAACTCTTCAGCAGGTGTGTTCTTCCATGAGGTCACCGGTTTTGTTTGAGTAATTGAAATATTATTCACTTCAGATAATGAGGCAGCTGACATCCAATCAACTGCAGGTAACGCTCCAGTGGAAAGTAAGATCTTCGCGCCAGATCGGTCCGCTGTCTCAATAAATTGAGTTAAAGCTCGATCATCAGTGAACAAACCAATGCTAGACACTAATAGGTCAATCCCTTTTGCTAATACCATTTCACCATAATGCTTTAAAGTAGGCTGCCCAGCGGCTTCTATCACAATGTCTGGCTGTGCAGCAAAAAACTCATCAATATCATCAGTAATAATTGATTTAAAATGTTCCGATTGATCTGCACTTAATAAAAGGTTTTTATTTTTATCTCTACACAGTAAAGATACAAGCTGCGCTTCGCCAACCTTGCCACTTTCGATACGATTAGCCACTTCTCGACCTATCGCACCTAAACCAATGATGCCTACTTTTAATTTTCGTATATGTTTCATTGTAACCCTTTGTTAAATATATATAGCAACGACATAGTTAATAGTTAGCCTGCTTTTTAATTCACTTTTACGATGGCCTAATATAAGAGGCTAGGTATTGCCAAACTTAACCAAGGTACATAAGTGATAATCACTAGCCCGATAATCATGATGGTTAAGAATGGAATACACCCTCTGAAGATCTCTAATAGGTTCATTTTTGAAATTGCCACGGCAACAAAAAGGTTTAAGCCCACAGGCGGCGTGATCATTCCCACGGAATAGTTAACCAAGTTAATGATGCCAAAGTGAACGGGATCGATCCCTGCATCTGTAGCAATCGGCAACATCAATGGTGCTAATACAATAATCGCCGAGACACTGTCTAAGAAGAAACCAGCAATCAACATGATCACGTTTAACAAGGCGGTGATCACCACAGAGGAATCACTTAATGACAGCACTGAATTCGCTAAAAGAGAGGCAGATCCTGTCATAGTTAATAACCATGAGAACGCAGAAGCACCAGCAGTAATTAACAATAAAGAGCCCGAGGTTAACCCCGTTGTTTGTAAGATTTCCCATAGCGCTTTGGCATTCACTTGTTTATAAATGAACATGCCAACAAACAAACCGTATGCACAGGCTACTGCAGCAGATTCAGTGGCGGTAAATACACCACTATAAATACCACCCAATAAAATAGTCGGTAAACCTAGCCCCCAAGCTGAACCTTTAAAAGCTTCAACGACCTCTTTAAAGGTTGGGAAAGGCGCATTAGGATACTTTTTAATTTTTGAGTAAATCATGCAATAAGCAATGATTAACCCACCTAATAACAGCGCAGGTAAAATACCCGCTGCAAACAACTGCCCAACACTGGTTGAGGTCACTGAGCCATAAATAATCAAGGCAATACTTGGCGGTACAATCGGTCCTAAGGTACCAGCTGTGGTTAATAAACCAATAGAAAATCGTTTGCTGTACCCTGCCGCTACTAACGCAGGAAACATGATGCTACCAATGGCAACCACAGTTGCTGGACTTGACCCTGAAATAGAGCCAAAGAATAAACAGGACAGTACGGCAGCAGACGCTAAGCCACCAGGCGCCCAACCAATCAATACTTGCGCTAGTTTAATTAATCGAGCAGATAACCCGCCCACGCGCATTAATTCGGCGGCTAAAATAAAAAATGGAATAGCCATTAACGAAAAGTTATTCATACCGGAGAACATGCGCATCGGTACGATCGTAGGATCCATTGTATTTGTTACTTCCATTGCTCCCACAACAGAGAACGCAAGTGAGCCATAAATAGGTAACCCCAGCAGTAACAGAATGAAGAAAATAATTAACAAAAACATTATCATGTGAAAAACCTTACTGTATAAAAAGGAGTTAGATGGTGGTTTATCACTATCTAAAACTTACTGTTGAGGAGACTCAATTTTTATTGGCTGTTTGGTAACAACTGAATGAATGATCTGCGCGTAACGGAATACTTGCAGTAATGCAGTAGCCGGAATAAAGGCATAAATTGATGCCACCGGAATCCTTAATGCAGGTGAAAGTTGTCCACGCTCAAGGGTATTAAGAAAAAGGTTTCCACCGTAATAAAACAGCGCAACAGCAAAGGCTATGCCTATTACGGAGGAGAACACAATAAAAAAAGGAATAAGAAATGGCGGTAAACATGACTTTAATAGATCTAAGGTAATGTGTGTGCCCTTTCGAACTCCCAAACTGGTGGAAAGAAAGCTCATTGATATAATCAAATATAAAACCGCTTCCTCAGCCCAAAAAATAGAATCATTTAGTGCGTAACGAAAAAACACTTGTGTGAAGGTTAATAGTGAAGCCACTGCGAGTATGCTGGCGATAAAAAAGCCTTCTATTTTATCTAAGTACTTACTGATTAGCTCAAACATATCTTCCTCCCTATACTTGATTAATATTTTCGCGCTGAATAAAACGTTTGAACGCTATTAGCTCAAACGTCGATACTTACCGTGCTTACTCTTTCAGCTCATTAATATCAGCGTAAACATCATCTAATAGATCAGAAGTGATCGTTTCACGGAACTCTTCATGCACAGGTAAACTCGCTTTAACAAAGACTTGGATTTGCTCAGGGCTTAACTCTGTCACTTCAGTATGTTTTTTAATGTTGTCTAAAGCATCGGCCTCTAACTTATCTGTTAGATCACGTGAAACGTCTCTACCGTAGTTAAATGCATTGGTCATCACTACTTTTAGATCATCAGGTAAAGATGCCCAAGCTTTATCATTCATAATAGCGGCATAACCGTGGTAAGCATTAGCAGTTAACGTCATGTATTTTTGTACTTCGTAAAAACGCTTACTGGTGATATTGGCAATTGGATTTTCTTGCCCTTCGATAACACTTTGTTGTAACCCGTTATACACTTCAGAATAAGCCATCGCCGTTGGATTAGCATCAAAGTTACGGTAAGTACTTAATAGGATTGGAGATTGCATAGTACGCATCTTAAGCCCTTTTAAATCATCAGGACTATTAATAGGACGTACATTATTGGTCATGTGGCGGAAGCCAGCGCCCCAAAAGTTTATTGCATGCATACCGTGACCATCTAAGGTATCTAGAATTTTGCGTCCTGTTGGACCATCTAATACTTTTTTCATCACTTCTTTAGAAGGTAATAAAAAAGGCAGATCTAGAATTTGCACACGTGGTTCAAAGTTACCTAGAGTAGCCGTAGGTGGGATAGCGATTTGTACCATGTTCATTTGTAACTGCTCGATGATTTCAACATCACCACCTAGTTGTCCTGCTGGTAAAACCATCACGTTGATGCGACCGTCAGACTTTTCATTCACTTCTTTAGCAAATGCACGTACTGCTTGGCCATTAGGAGTTTGGTCACTTAGTACATGAGCGAAGGTAAAATTAAATTCAGCCGCCAAAGTTGACGTACTCATGAATAGTGTCAGTGCTGCTATTATAGATTTTTTCATCATATTTCCCTATCGTTCTTCAGTTTAAGTCCAGTTAATCTTGCGAAGAAAAAACTAACACTCTCTTTGTGTTTGTCTTTTGATGGTTTCAAATTAGCCCCTTAGTCCTTTAAAAACAATAGAGCTTTATTTACAGTAGGTGTTAAAATATTTACAATCAAGGCTAAATTTTTGCTTTAAAAATAGACAATCTGTTATTAATTTAGTGGATAAATGAGTAATAAAATAAGCAGTATCAAAGGATAACAAGTACATCAATTAGCCTCTATTGCATATTAATCTCATTACATAAGGAGCACCAATGAGTAATGATAGCCCGGATCTATTGTCGATAAATTGGAATGACTTAAAGTATTTTATTGCTCTAAAACGCTATGGCAGACTTTCGTCAGCAGCACAAAAGATTGGCTGTTCTCATGTGACCATTGCCAACAGAATTGAGCAATTAGAAAAATCTATCAGCACCAAACTCTTCTACCAAAATAATCTTGGCTTCCACCTCACCAAAGCCGGCGAAAACTTGCTCCCCTATGCTGAAAAGTGTGAAAGTACTCTACTGTTAGCAAATGAAAAATACCGAAACGAATTAAAATCGCGATCCACCATTCGTATAGGTGTTACTGAAGGTTTTAGTAACTATTATTTAGCGAGTCGATTACCCATTTGGTTACAAGAACAAGAGATAGATGTAGAGCTTATTTCGCTAGCCAGTAATACTTTTATTACCAGTGGCAAAGTAGATATCAGCATAACTGTTGGCCCACAAAATGGCGCTAATATCATTCAGAAAAAATTAACTGATTACACCTTAGGCGTATTTGCGAGCAAGCACTACACGGCTAACCACCCAGCTATCAAAAGTAAGTCGGACTTTAAACATCACCCTTTTATTGGCTACATTGAAGAACAAGTTTTTACCAAGCAACTAAAGTATCAAAAAGAGGTTTCAACCACTGCAAGTTTTATCTATAAATCAACAACCATAGGCACGCAAAGCCAAGCCATTAAATCAGGCCTAGGGCTAGGCATCCTTCCACACTTTGTTGCCTATGGTGAAACTCAATTAACGCAAGTATTACCGGAGCTAGTACTCTCTAGAGAACTATGGATATCAACCAGTAAAGACCTCCATCAGTTCAAAGATCTCAAACTCACCTGGGACTTTATCCTGAATTCATGCCAAGCAGATAAGCATATATTTCATTGTTTGAATTAACTTGTGGGTGAAGTAAAGTAGAAAAAATCAAAAGAAGCAGGCTGAAATAAGAACACAATAATAATAACACCAAACAAGCAGGCTAAAGCAAAAAACAGTAATACCCCAAAACATGCAGGCTAAACCCAGCGCCCCAAAGTGAAAACATGTTTCGTAAGCTTGATAAATAACGTAATAATAAAAATAACGAACATCACTAGTAAGTCGCGACACCTATCAAGCAAAGCTTGGTATTCAGAGCGCAGTGTATAAGAGTCATCGCATGCTGTTATAGATATTGAAAACAACAATAGCAAAATACTAAGACAAATAGACTGCAGCAAAAAAACAGTAATACCCCAAAACAAGCAGGCTGAAGCTAGCGCCACTAAAAAGATGCTATGTAACTTTCATAGAGAAACTAAATTTAGTCGCTCTAACTATTGCGTAATAGTCTAAATTAAGAGAAGAATTTCCCTACAAGATCAATAAAGCGAACGGTTAAGTTCGCTTTTATTATTCATTTGAATGAGTTATTTAATCAAATAGCAATGATTAACCAATAACACTACCAAGTTCAAATATAGGTAAGTACATGGCTACAATCAAACCACCAACAACAACACCTAATACCACCATAATCATAGGCTCTAATAGACTGGTTAAACCATCTACAGCATCATCAACTTGCTGCTCATAGATATCAGCTACTTTTGCTAACATACCATCTAAATCACCCGATTCTTCACCGATCATCACCATTTGTGACACCATATCTGGAAAAGCATCAGTGGTTTTCATTGCTACGTTGATTTGCATACCCGCCATTACTTCAGTGCGCATAGCATGCACAGCGCTTCGGTAAACATAGTTACCAGAGGCACCCGCGGCTGATAATAAAGCATCGACTAGCGGAATACCTGCAGCAGAAGTGGTCGATAAAGTACGCGCAAAACGCGCTACGGCCGCTTTATCTAGAATAGTACTAATAATAGGAATTTTTAAGACAAATTTATCGGTATTATTACGGACTTTCTCACTACCTCGATGCGCTCTTTTAAATAAAAATACAGCAAGAATAATAGCGCCGAATATCATGTACCAATAATTTTGTACAATATCTGAAATACCTAATACAAATAGAGTAAAAGCAGGTAACTCCGCGCCAAACCCTGAAAAGATATCTTGGAACTGTGGAATAACAAACAACAGCAGTAGCATGGTGACGACAAAGGCAACAATTAAAACTGCAGCAGGATAAAACATCGCTTTTTTAATTTTTGATTTTAAGGCTTCGGACTTCTCTTTATAAGTCGCAATTCGGTCATAAATGGTATCTAAGGAGCCCGACTGTTCACCCGCTTCAACTAAATCACAATACAAATCATCGAAGTGTCTAGGGTATGAACGTAAGGTTTGAGATAAGGGTGTACCAGTGGCTACTTCATTACCTATCGAGGTCATTAACTTACGAAGAGATGATTTTTCATTACTTTTAGCAATTAACTCCAAGCTTTGCACTAAGGGTACACCGGCATTTAACATGGTAGCGATTTGACGAGAAACAATGGCAATATCCATGGGTGTCACTTTATCGCCAAAGGATAAAAGCGGTTTAGGTTTCTTTTTGATACGGGTAACGCTAACCCCTTGTTTGCGTAATTCTACCTTTACCTCATTTTGACTAGCGCCCTGCAACTCACCTGAAACTTTAGATCCTTTCCTATTAATACCGTTCCAAGTGAAGGTATTTAGCTCTATTACAGTGTTGTTATTGGCCATGAGGACTCTCTTAATGAAGTTATCTTAATATAGTGGAACACAGCTTATACTGTTTCTCATTTTTTATGTTTTTTTACTATACTTTTTTCTGCTTTATTAGTGGTTTACCTGTGCTTTAACTTACAAAAAATAACTGGTATTTCCTGACCTTTTAGGTAATACGAGTGACCTCATTAAGGCTGGTGATACCATTTAATGCTTGTTTAATAGCAGATTGCCTCAGAGTATACATGCCCTCTTTTTCTGCGATATCTGCAATTTGCATGGCATTACCATCATTTAAAATAATATGGCCTAATTGATCAGACATCTCCATTACTTCATAAATACCGACACGGCCTTTGTAACCGTCAGTACATTTAGAACAGCCGACAGGCTGATAAAGGTTATGCTTTTCAGCTAATTGCTCTTGGGTAAAACCGATATGCAATAATTCTGAGTCTGAAATATCTAGCGGTGCTTTACATTCATTACATAAACGTCGACCTAGTCGCTGCGCGATAATGAGCGACACTGAAGAAGCAATATTAAAAGCCGGTACGCCCATATTTAATAAACGCGTTAAAGTTTCAGCAGCTGAGTTTGTGTGTAAAGTAGATAAGACTAAGTGACCGGTTTGTGCCGCTTTAATGCCAATTTCAGCGGTTTCTAAATCACGAATCTCACCGACCATGACAATATCAGGATCTTGACGTAGGAAAGAGCGCAACGCAGAAGCAAAACTTAAACCCGCTTTATTGTTAATCTGAACTTGATTAATACCGGTTAAGTTTATCTCCACAGGATCTTCCGCAGTAGAAATATTTCGCTCAACGGTATTAAGTATATTCAAACCCGTATACAAAGAAACGGTTTTACCACTCCCTGTAGGTCCGGTAATTAATATCATGCCCTGTGGTTTAGCTAACGCATTTAAGTACTTGGCTTTTTGTTCATCGGTATAACCCAATTTATCGATGTCAAGATTTGCAGCAGAAGAGTCTAATATACGCATTACGATCTTTTCGCCCCACATAGTAGGTAGCGTACTGACACGTAAATCGATATTACGTTTATTGGATATTTTAAGTTTAATACGACCATCTTGCGGCAAGCGACGTTCTGCTATATCTAATTTAGACATAACTTTTAAGCGCGCTGAAAAGCGATTGGCAAGGTTAACCGGAGGAGAGGCAAATTCATGTAAAATACCATCAACACGAAAACGAATACGATACTTTTTCTCGTAGGGTTCAAAATGTAAATCTGACGCACCTTTGCGTACGGCATCCAATAACACACCATTGATATACTTTACGATAGGCGCATCATCATCAACGGCTTGCGCTTCATCTAAGCGAGACTCAGAATCATCAACTTCAATATCGTCAATGTTACCCATCTCTTCAAGGGAGCTAGTCCCATCATCCAAAATGGCATCGATTGCTTCAGAAAGTTTAGTTTCTTCGATTAATAGCGCTTCAGTATGCATACCAAAACTAAAACCAAAGTCTTCTAATGCAGAGACATTAGTAGGATCAGCCATGGCAATGTACAAGGTTTTTTGTTGCACATACACAGGCAAGGCATGATGTTTCTCTATTAGTTTAGGGTGAATAAATTTATCTGGAATCTCTTCTAGATTTAAAGACTCACTGTCTAATAGAGGAATACCATATTCCTCTTCACAGAACTCAGCTAACGCCACACTATCGATATAGTTATTTTCAACTAAATAAGTGGTTAAGGCTTTCTGTTCAGAAGCTGCGGAAGCAGTAATTTGAGGCAGTTTACTGAGGTCAAGCAAACCACGAGCGGCTAGGCTAGAAGCCAAGCCGCTAATCTGATTACTAACCATTAAAAGTTATTCACAACCTTTAGGTAGCAAAGCTGAATCAGCAGTCATACTGTTAGCCTTACAAGTAAATTGGCCATTGTCATATTCTAACTCAATAGAACCGCCTACATTAGAGTTAGAAAATGTACATTCAATCCCATCACCACTGGTAACACCATCACCAATTTCGATTGAAGTACAAATTGCACTTGAAGTTTGTAAACCAATAGCGGTTGCGTCAGCAAAACTAGCAGCGTCAGTACCTTCACTACGTTCGATAGTGTAACCTGCTTTGCCGGCAGAAATTTCAGCTAAACCACCAGCAATTTCTGATTTAACCACGTAATCCTGATAAGCAGGTAGCGCCACTGCTGCAAGAATACCGATAATCGCGATAACGATTAATAATTCAATTAATGTAAAACCCTGTTGTATTTTTTTCATTTTTATATCCTTAAGCTTTGTTTAGTATTGTTTAAGTGTGATACCAAACAATAATTGATTTTTAACTTATACCTTTAACCACCCAACAATCATTAATAAAAATGATTCAAAAGTAACCAAAAATAATCCTGTTAATTTACTATATAAAGTAACTACAAGTAACTATTAAAGTAATTTTGCAACATCCCTTTGCTACAATTTACATTGCCCACAAAAGAATAATTGTACCGCCATTTTATGATGACTTCATTTAAAATAGTTTTTAATTTCAGAAAAACCAGTTTAAAGGTCACATAATACGAAGTTATACAAAAAAGTTATGCATTACTATTCTAATTTTATTGTCAAAAGCCATTATCAACGAGTTAATGTTTATAACAATTGAGCAAGTAGTACCCTTCCCCACTATTTGCCGATTATTTATACCAAATAATTAATAGACAAGTAAAGTTTAATTATGGCTGAACATTGATAACAGCCTAAATTAGTTAGCTTTTATCTTATATATTAACCTAGCTCTCATTATTAGGTTGTATACAGAATAAACAATTCACAAATAGAATGAAGAAAATCTAATTTATAGCGAAATGATGACCCTTTTATGAAAAAATAAAATCAGCCACACATTCCTAATTAGGTATAGCTGATTTTTTAGTATATTACTAGCGTTATGGTCGTGATTTAATATTAATAGTTTTAAAAATAAACAGCATTAAACCAAAGGTGCGCAAAGATACTCGCTACATAACCTAGTGCAATTACCGGTGCCCATTTTAAATGCACACCAAAGGTATAAATCCCTCGCGCTTGTCCCATTAGCGCAACACCCGCGGCACTACCAATAGATAACATGCTCCCACCGACACCTGCCGTTAAGGTAACTAGTAACCATTGTCCCTGGCTCATCACAGGTTCCATACTTAATACTGCGAACATCACCGGAATGTTATCTACTATCGCAGATAAAACCCCTACAGTGATATTAGCATAAGTTGCATCCCAATTACTGTACATGGCTTCAGAGATCATGCCTAGATAACCAATAAACCCTAAACCACCAACACATAACACAACACCATAAAAGAATAATAAAGTATCCCATTCTGCTCTTGCTACTTTGTTGAAGATATCAAAAGGAGCACCATCACCTAGACCACGTAGGCGTTCATGCTCTTTTTTATCAACCGTATGAGCCATTGCATATTGGTAATGGTGCTTTTGTGTTTTGCGCAGAAAGAAAGCAAAGAATTGTAAAATACCTAAGCCTGTCATCATGCCTAATACGGGTGGCATACCTAAGAATGAATGCCCCGCCACAGCAAAGAAGATAGTTAATAAAAACAGTCCAACGATACGTTTAGCACCACGCTTCATGATCACAACTTCACCATCACCTTTAGCTTGGTCTTTAGAAATAAAGAAACTCATGATGATAGCAGGCACTAGGTAGTTAACCGCAGAAGGGATAAATAACGCAAAGAAGGTAGTGAACTCAACCATGCCTTTTTGCCAAACCATCAGAGTGGTAATATCGCCAAATGGGCTAAACGCGCCACCAGCATTAGCAGCTACAACTATGTTGATACATGCGATGGAGATGAATTTTTTATTGTTGCCACCAACTTTCATGACAATCGCACACATTAACAGTGCTGTTGTTAAGTTATCGGCAATGGGAGAGATAAAGAATGCTAACACACCGGTTAACCAGAAAATCAAACGCAGTGTAAAGCCTTTATTCACCATCCAAGCGCGCAATGCATCAAACAATTGACGCTCTTCCATGGCGTTAATGTAAGTCATTGCGACTAAAAGGAAGAAGAACAGCTCTGCATATTCTAATAGGTTATGACGAAAAGCGGCTTCCGCATCATGACTCATACCATGTTGAGAATAATAAAAGCCAATCATGCCCCAAATAATACCTGCCGCTACCAACACAGGCTTTGATTTACGAAGATGTATTACATCCTCCAACATCACTAAACAGTAGGCAATAGCAAAAAACAAAATTGCAGCATAACCAATGCCATGTGAGGTTAAATCAATAGTTTCTCCGGTACTAGCCATCAAGCTAGAAGAGAAGAACACGGTAAAAAATGTCAATATGACACCGAGTCGCGAGGGCAGCTTTAACATTACGTTTTCCTTAAAGTAAATAAATTGAAGCATTAAATTTCGCCAGATTCTAGCATATGCAGGAACGTGCAATGTACGTTAACAAAGTGCTAAATATGAAAACTTTGAAGCCGAATGCAATAAAACTTAAAAGATCCAAAAATAATAAATTTAATCAAAGAGATAAGGCTTATTATTTCAAATTTCTGAGCAATAATTTAAGCAAGTACTGAAGATACTAGCCCTTAACAAACGAAGAAAAGATAGTGTAGATCAATAAACTCGTGGTTAATGTCATAAAATATGATTAATAGCCGTGCATTGCGATAATTGATTTTGTTGTGGCACAACACGTAAGATCGATACGCTTAATTTATCAATTTTTAAGGTTAACGCATGGTCTAAAGGTATTTTTAAGAAGTGACTAAGAATAGAACGAATAACACCAGCATGGGTTATCAATATAATATTCTGAGTTTGTTTCGCTGTAGATAGGGATTCATTCAGTTGATGCCAAGCGGTCACCACACGTTGATCAAACTGCCTTGCACTTTCTCCCTTAAAAAATTGATAATCGAGCAGATCAGCACTCCAATCATCGATGGCTTGTTTTCCAATAGATTGCCATGTTTTACCTTCCCAATCCCCAAAGTTAATCTCTTGAAAAGCAGTATTCGTTTTTAAGGAAGGAGAAACTGGTTGAACAGCTTGTTGTAACCCCTTCGCTAATTTTAAACAACGAGTTAAAGGGCTACTGATAATTTGCATATGCTCGCTTGCAGGACATCTAGCTTGAACGTAATTTGTTAAAGATTGGAGGTCTTGAGCATAGCTTTCTGTCAACTCACAATCTAACTGCCCGTAACAAATATCAGAGTCTAAATTCACAGCGCCATGACGCACTAAGTAAATGTTATGCGCAATGGGAAAATGCTTGTTAGAGTCTGACATATATCACCAATACTTAACTTAAGACTGCAATACAAGCGAGCAAAATTAATAGTTCATTCAATTGCTGTAACAAACCTAAACAATCTCCGGTGTAACCATCAATGCTGTTATTAAAATAACGCTGCCAAAAAAAGGTATTGGCAATTAACAATGATAAAACAAGCACAGCAGCAGTGATTGGGAGTAATAACAACACTAATAAACTTAAAGCTATTGCGTTAAAAAAGTAGTGTCGAGGTAAAGATTGTGACGATTGTATGGATTTACTACTTTGCTCCTGTCTCGCATATTGGCTGTATTGCATTAATAGCAAGGTACTCGCCCGGCTTAAAACAGATGCAACAATAAGGGTAATAAATAAAGTGCAACTACCTATTTCCGCTAACTGTGTAAAAGAGAATAACTTTAATGCGATTAGCATGATTAAAGCGATCACACCGTAAGCACCAATTTGACTATCCTTCATAATCGCTAGGCGTTGCTCTTTATGATAACCACCACCAAAGCCATCGACGCTGTCGGCTAAGCCATCTTCATGTAAAGCACCAGTAAATAGCAAGCCAGCCATTAACATCAGCAATACACTGATACTTTCATTAAAAAACAAGTTAGCAAACACATAAACTAAAATGCACACAAGTGCATATAACAAACCAACAAAAGGAAAGTAAATATTACCAAGATGGAAAGGGTAAGCTTTAAAGTCCGTTGATGCAGGAACAGGTACACGCGAGAAAAAGGACAATGCATAACAGCATAACGTCCATTGTTTGATGATTAGCTGCCGCATTTTATATTTAAGCCTTATTTCTCGCATTGAATTTAGATGGATACTTACTGGCTACTATCGGAAACACCGGCATCATTAAAAGAAGCCATCTCATTTAAAAAGGTTAACCCTGACACTAACAATGGATACGCAACGGCTACGCCAGAGCCTTCACCCAGACGCATTCCTAAATTTAATAATGGTGTTGCTTGCATATTATTTAATAGCAACTGATGTGCTTGTTCATCAGATTGATGGCAGAACTGTGTATATTGTAAAAAGTTATCATTGATCTCGCTGGCGACTAATGCCGCGCTTGAAGCGATAAACCCATCTACCAATACTAACATTGATAATTCAGCAGCTTTTAACATCGCGCCGACCATCATGGCGATTTCTAATCCGCCCACCTTTTGTAACACCGTCATTGCATCCGCATCATGTAATTGATGCTTTTGTATTGCTTGGTCAATAACCCGCGCTTTTAATAATACAGTTTGGTCAGTAATACCTGTTCCTTTACCTGCACATTGTTGACCCGATAAAGATAATAGCGCCGACATAATGGCAGCAGCAGAAGTGGTATTAGCAATGCCCATTTCACCAAATCCAATCACATTACAGCCTGCTTTATGCTGTTGTAAAACGACTTCTGCACCTTGTGCAATTGCAGCTTCACATTGTTGTTCTGTCATGGCTGCACTCTGTGCAAAGTTTTGTGTGCCTAAGGCAATAGGCTGATTAATAAAGTTCTCGGCTTGAAGATGGTCGAAGTTAGCCTTTACACCGGCATTAACTATCTTTAAATCAATATTATGCTGTTTAGAAAAGCAGTTAATGGCAGCGCCGCCATTCAAAAAGTTTAATACCATCTGCTCTGTGACAACTTGTGGGAATAAACTCACGCCCTCTTCCGCAACACCGTGATCCGCGGCAAAAATCACCACACTTGGATGATTAAAAACAGGCGTTAATGTTTGTTGTAATAAACCCACTTTAAACGCCACAGACTCCAATAAGCCTAAACTACCTTGCGGTTTAGTTTTAAGGTCGATTTTTTCTTGTAAAGCATCAACAAACTCTGAAGTAACTTTATCTAGCGGGGCAACAATATTAAACACACAACTTCCTTACACTTAAATCAATGAACTGACAGAATACACGTTTATTGTATTATATGAGGTAAATACAAGATTTTATCTTATGGTAAATCAATTTTATCGCAATCCAAGCATTTCCTAAGAATAAATGCGTTAATTAATAGACAATTCCCCCCTAAACACAATCTTTGCTTTATAATGTGCTTTTTGTTTTATTGTATTGGAAAATCTCATGTCATTTGCATCGCTTGATCTTGATCAGCATTTATTAAACGCCGTTGCTAAAATGGGCCACACACGCCCTACAAGTATTCAAAACCTAGTGATCCCACCCGCAATGGATGAACGAGATATCATGGCCAGCGCGCCAACAGGTACAGGTAAAACCTTGGCTTTCTTGTTACCTGCGGTACAACGCTTAATTGATTATCCTCGTCGTAAAGGTGGCTCTGCACGTATTTTAGTATTAACCCCAACACGAGAGCTTGCTGTACAAATCAGTGAAGTCGCTGAACAGCTAGTAGAAGGTACTAAACTGGTTGTTGGTAATATTATTGGTGGAATCTCTTATCAAGAACAAGAAGATACCATTATGGGCACTGTTGATATTGTGATCGCAACCCCAGGCCGTTTAATGGAATACATTGATGCTGAAGCCTTTGACTGTCGCGAAGTAGAATGCCTAGTATTAGATGAAGCAGACCGTATGTTAGACATGGGATTCATCGCAGAGATGGATCGCATTGCAGGTGAAGCTCGCTGGCGTAAAATGACTGCCCTTTTCTCAGCGACTTTAGAAGGCAAAGGGTTACGCGAATTTGCACGTGACGTATTAAAAAATCCAGTTAAATTAGATGCAGAAGTAACACGTAGAGAAAGCGGTAAAATTTTACAATATGTACATTTAGCTGATAACCCAGAGCATAAATTAAAATTATTAGCTGCAATCCTGGAGCAAGAACCTGAGCATGAACAAGTTCATAAGATGATTGTGTTTGTAAAAACACGTGATCGTCTTGCTCAGTTAGTAGCGCAACTTGCTGAACTGAATATCCGTTGTAACTACCTACGTGGTGAAATGGATCAAGAAAAACGTAACTTATCATTACGTCAGTTCAAAGAAGGCACAACCAACATATTAATTGCTACCGACGTTGCTGCTCGCGGTATTGATGTACCAGACATTACCCATGTTATTAACTATGATATGCCGCGTAGTGCTGATGTTTATGTACACCGCATTGGCCGTACAGCTCGAGGTGGTAAAAAAGGTACAGCGATTTCAATTATAGAAGCGCATGATATTGATATCTTAGCTAAAGTGGAACGTTATACCGATCAAATCTTAAAACGCCGTGTGATTAAAGGTTTACGTCCTGCGCACAAAGAAGCTAAAACAAGTTTACGTAAAACTAAAAAACCTTTAACTAAAAAAGGCAAAGCACGCGAAGAAGAAGTAAAACGCCTACAAAAAGAGAAGCGTCAAAAGAAAAAACAAGATATGGGTAAACAGCGCCACCGTGCAATTAAAGCCAAAGGTAAACCAAACTGGGCAGGTAAAAACAAAAAGCAAGAGGAAAATGTTGATAAATAATTAACTTTATTAAGCAATGTTTGTCAAAACAGTTAACTTCTCTTAGAATTGAGAAGTTAACTATCTGAGCTTACAGACAATTATTTTCAGACTGTTATAGTAATTATAATAAAGGTTTTTATTTTTCAGCTGAAACTGTCTAAAGGTCAATTATGCGTCTATCTTATCCACTGTTAATTTCAACGTCATTAATCACCCTATTATCAGCCTGTGCTTCCACTCCCCCCGAAATCAATACAGAAACAGCAAGTGTGTTTTCAACACTTCCTCAAGCAACACCCTTTTCTCATATATTAGGTACTAGCTTCAGGGGGCAACTCAGCTATAAAAATAACCAAGCTTATTTCACACCTTGTGACGATCCAGAGCAGTATCCGATACAAACAGAAGAGCCTTTAGCTGAAATCTATCAGCAGATAGGTAACAGTCAATCAGAACCGGTTTATATAGAGTTCGCTGGTGAAATTAGCTTCACGGATAAAAAATCAAGTTCATCAGTTGTTACACGTATCGATAAAGTGCATCACATGGCATTAGCTAAATCCTCACTTCAATGTGCTAAAGCCGTTGATAGTTTTAGTTTTAAAGCGACTGGTGACATGCCCTATTGGCGTATTAACATCCATGAAAACCAGCTCTACTTTGCAGCTAAAACCAGTAACCAATCTTATACTATTACTAACTCACAAATAGAGACTGATAGACAACATGTTCTGCATGCCACCGATGACAATGATCAGCGACTCACCCTAAAAATTGAACCAGGGCAATGTTACCTGTCGGACCATAAAGAGTATTGGGGTTACACCACTAAGGTGGAGAGCGTAGATGGTCAATTCTTTGGTTGCGGTGAACTAGGCGAATTAGATAATGACCAATCCTACACTGGTGAGTACCTCAGCCAAGCTATACAGCAACAAGAGATTAACCTATCGTTAAATGACAATCATACCGTTGTATTCCAGCAAGGTGAGTTATCAGAGCAAAATATTAAAACGGGTTTTTGGAAAAGTAACACCCCTGATTCAGTAGTGGTTATGTTAACTAAAGAAGGCGATAAAAATATTCGTGAAGAGCTGGTGTTTAAACGTGAAGGGCTCAGTTTAATTTGCACTGAAATCAATAATAATAATGTGTTAACGCCGCTAGAACATCCAATTTCCTTTGACAAAATGAATGCAAAACACGGTAATATAGACAGTGAAACCATCCAAGTAACACGTCAACTTTCTCCACAACAACTTGATGCACCAAATCAAATTGATGTAGAAGTACAAAAAGCAGTACGCCAATACTTCAAAATACACAGAACAGACCCTAAAAACACACGCTTTAACTCAGTCCGATTTGACCTGAATGGCGATGGTAAAGAAGAAGCTATCGTTCTATTAGACTGGTGCTCAAGTAACGGCTGTGAAATGTTAGTCTTTGAACAAAAAGATAAGGGCTTAGTGTTCTCAAGTCGCGTATCGCGTATTCAAGCACCTATTGAAGTAGCACAAACACAGCACTTTTCTTGGCAAGACTTGCTAGTTAAAAAGAATAATCAATGGCTACAGTTAGAATCAGATGGCTTGAGTTACCCGCTTAAGGTCAGTGATGCAAAAGCTATTGATGCACCATTACAATCAACTGGCGTATTGTTGTTTGCTCAAGGTAGGCCGACCACTTGGTTTTCTATTAAATAACGGCCCATTAAGACATAGCAGTAAGTCACAGTAACAAGGGGAATTATCTTATCGGATAGTTCCCCTTTTTAATTGCTTCGCTATTTAGGTGTTGTACCTTCATAAATGTGTTTAAAGAAAGCTTTTTCAAAGAGATAAGCTGACGCTTTTTCAACCCTAGGTATAACCGCTCGAGTAACACTATTTTCTTGGTTATAACCATTAATCATCAATACAAACAATTTGTCACCAGTTGGGCTTTTTACAATGCCAACTAAGTTCGCGACACCTTTTAATGAGCCTGTTTTAGCAATGACTTTACCCTTTAAGGCTTTCGCATTAACGCCTTTATGGTACCTTAATGTTCCATCCACTCCTGCAACGGATAAACTATCCAGCAAACCTAATTTAGCTTCTTGCTGGTACACAAACTTCATTACCGACATAAATAATTCAGCACTCATTAAGTTATGACGAGATAACCCTGAACCATCAGCAATATAAGCGTTTTCTAAGTCGATTCCCTGCTCTTTTAAGATCGCTTTCATCGCTTTAGTACCATTACGGAAATTACCCGCTTGTTGGAAATAATGTGCGCCAACGGTTTTAAATAAACTATCCGCAATCAGATTATCTGAATCTTTCATCATCTGCTTTAATAACGCAGATAAACTCGGAGAAAGATGTGATGCTAAAACAGAAGAGGAAGCGACAGTCTTTTGATAATCTAATGTCGCTACTTTTACGTCTCCGATCAAATTGATACCAACTTGCTTTATTTCCGCCTCAACTATTTTTTGCGCATAGGTATTTGGGTCGTTAACCGCGAAGGCTAATGGGAACGCTCGTTTACGCGGTACCATACAGCCCCATAGATGGTATTTATTATGGCTATCACGAGTTAGTTCTAAATCACAAAATAGTGTATCACGCTGTTCTTTGGTCACTACATCAACATCTGCGGTGATATCAACAGGCTCATAATCAGGAACAAATAACCTCGCCTTTTCAGCTTGCTCCGCAGGTACGCTTAAATTTCCTTGCACACAATTACGATTAACGATAATGGCACTTGTTGGAGAGGTATAACATACGCCTAAATCATTCCAAGCCTGCCCATTACTCCATTGATAACCGTTAAATGCACTATTATCTAATAAAAAATCGCCTTCAATTTTATTCACACCAGCACGCTTTAGCCCCTGCAATAATTGCTTAATGTGCTGACGAGTTAACGTCGGGTCACCGCTAAAGTGCAAACTTAAATCACCTTTATAAATGCCAGCTTTTAATGCTTTTTTATCACCTTGAATAGCGGTTTGGTAACGAAAATCGTCACCTAAATACAATTTAGCCGTGGTCGCCGTTAATAACTTTTGAACACTGGCCGGTGTTTTTAACGTTTCTTCTTGAAAACTTGCGATCGTTTTCTTGCTATGGGGGTCTAACACCAGATAAGAGACTTGAGTCCCCTTGGGTAAGAGAGATTGTAGTTGCTGCCATTGTTGCGCTAAAACAGGACTACTTAAAACACTGACACTTAAAATACTACTAATAAAAAACCAACACACTTTTAACATATAAAACCACTTAAACGAGAAATCAATTTTGAGGATAACCTTTATCCCAACACCATGCGATGAAAATTTAAAGGATTAATAACAACAAAAGCAATTGATAGTGATATAATTTTGCGCGTTATCTGCTTCACTTATCCCAGAACTTGGCCAGACAATATGAGTGTAAAAAAATGAATAATCCGCTGTACCAGAAAAATATCATCTCCATCGCTGATCTATCTCGTTCCGATTTAGAATTAATATTAGAAACTGCCCACTCTTTAAAACAAAATCCCCAACCGACGCTATTAAATAACAAAGTGATTGCCAGCTGTTTTTTTGAAGCATCAACACGTACTCGTTTGTCTTTTGAAACCGCGGTACAACGTTTGGGTGGTAGTGTGATCGGCTTTGACAGTGGCGGTAATACCTCACTGGCACAAAAAGGCGAAACCCTAGCGGATTCGGTGAAAGTAATCTCATCTTACGCTGATGCTTTCTTTATGCGCCACCCGCAAGAAGGTGCTGCGCGCTTAGCCTCTGAATTTACCTCTGTGCCTGTGATTAATGGTGGTGATGGGTCAAACCAACACCCAACACAAACCTTATTAGACCTATTCACCATTTATGAAACACAAGCAAGATTAGATAACCTTAATATCGCTTTTGTAGGTGACCTAAAATATGGCCGAACTGTGCATTCTTTAGCACAAGCTTTGTCACTGTTTAACTGTAACTTTTACTTTATTTCACCTGAAGCTTTGGCAATGCCTGACTACATTATTGAGGAACTAACTGAACGAGATATTAGCTTCTCTTTACATACCAGCATTGAAGAAGTCGTTGATGAATTGGATGTACTGTATATGACGCGCGTACAAAAAGAGCGCTTTGATGAAACTGAATATCAGCACATGAAATCAGCCTTTTTATTGAATGCAGGCATGTTGAAAAATGTAAAAGACAATCTTAAAGTATTGCACCCATTACCGCGTATTGATGAAATTAATCAGGATGTGGATAACACACCTTACGCCTATTATTTTCAACAAGCACAAAATGGTGTATTCGCTCGCCAAGCATTGCTCGCTTTATTATTAACTAACCACTTTCAAGCAAAGCCTTAGGAGTTGATCATGCAAAAGAAATTACAAGTAGAAGCTATCGAGCAAGGTTCAGTAATTGATCATATTCCTGCACACCAAGGTGTGAAAATACTGAAGTTCTTTAAATTTACTCAGACTAATGAAAAGATCACCATTGGTCTTAATTTGGCAACAAAAAGCGGTGAAAGCAAAGATTTAATCAAAATTGAAAACACCTTCTTTAATGACAAACAGGCCAACCAATTAGCTTTATTTGCACCTAATGCGACGATTAATCAAATTAAAGATTTTAAAGTGGTTAATAAGTTTAAAGTACAATTACCAAGTTCATTTATTGATGTTTTATCCTGCCCTAACAGTAACTGCATTAGCCATAATGAACCAGTTCAAAGCCGTTTTTATGTCAAACAGAAAAAGACTTTGAAACTTAAATGTCATTACTGTGAAAAGTCATTTAATCGCGCGACTTTTGATGAATTAGATTAGTTAACCTCAATACTAGATAAGAAAAGTGAGTCACCACCGCTATTTATACAGATTTCTACGTTAAATTATTTTTCAATAACCAGTTATTGCTCCAATAATTTGCCTTGAACGACGTACAATTAGCGGTACGGCCTAATAAATGATCTAACTATCTGATTTTATATAATGTTTCGCTTCCGTTAACCCTAACTGATGCTAGGTCGATCTGGTTAAAAAATATTCAACAAATATCCGAGAATAATATTGAATTAGAGTGCGTTACGTTTATACTGATTACAAACTTCATCATTAAAAGTGAGCATTTATATGCAATACAATACTTCTGTTTTATGTGATATCTACGCCGATACAATTGATGTAGCTGAACCGCTATTAACCAATTTTGGTGGACGTAACTCTTTTGCGGGGGAAGTCGTCACCGTAAAGTGTTTTGAATCAGTGGGACTAATCTACAAGGTATTAGAAGAAAATGGTGCAGGTAAAGTGTTATTAATTGATGGTGGTGGCTCTTTACGTCGTGCTTTAATCAATTCACACATTGCAGAGCTTGCCGTTGAAAACGATTGGGAAGGTATTGTTGTCAATGGTTGTGTACGCGAAGTGGACTCGCTAGAAGAGATGGATATTGGTATTCAAGCAATTACAGCGATGCCTGTAGGTGCAGATGACGATGAAATTGGTGAAATAAATTCACCGGTCAACTTTGCAGGTGTTACTTTCTTACCAGAAGACTTCTTATATGCTGATAGCACAGGAATTGTTATTTCTCCTGAACCATTAGTATTAGACGAAGAAGATGCCGACGAAGACGATGTTTTCTAGCGGTTAATAATACCAAGTATATAATTGGTATAACGACAAAAAGACAGGCATAAAAAAACCAACATTATCGTTGGTTTTTTTATTTACAGTATCTAAAACATCGATTATTAATCTACGTTAGTCTCTGCTTGATCAATTTTTCCAACTAGTGCGCTTAGACGATCTTGCCATTGCTGATGCTCATTGTTTAAACGGTCGTTATCTGATTGTAGTTGTTCAGCTTTACCTGCTAGGCTCGCTTTATCTTCTTTAAGCTCTTCAATTTCCATTTGCAGCAATGCAATAGTCTCTACAGCTTGGTTAATTTTGTTTTCTAATTTTTCTAATAGCTCGAATGTCATTTAAAGACCCTTAATACAAAGTAAATGGTTAACTGGAATTCAACGAGAATAAGCATTCCACGGCGCTTATTCAACCTTTGTTTTAATTTTAATGAAAAAAAGATGCAAATCGTCTTTAAAGTCTCATTATGTTAAGCTTATCGCTGCAATTTGGAATTATTTGAGAGGAAAAATGTCAGCAAAATTAACCATGGGTAAATACCAGCATTACAAAGGTAATTTTTACCAAGTTGAAGATATTGCCATCCACAGTGAAACCGATGAAGAGATGGTAATATATCGCCCTTTATACGGTGAAGGGCGATTATGGGTTAGACCGTTAACTATGTTTGTGGAAAATGTACTCATCGATGGTAAAAGCCAACCTCGCTTTGCATTAGTTGAAGATACCGATAAGATTAAATAGACCACTGCCATTTACCCTGTCACAAGTTCTGCTCCATAGACAGGGAAGGCATATCGCAAGACGGTCTACCCACTACTTTGGCAGGCACACCAGCAACTGTAGTGTGTGCAGGTACGGCTTCTAACACGACACTACCCGCGCCAATTTTAGCCCCCATACCAATCTCAATATTGCCAAGTACTTTTGCACCAGCACCGATCATCACTCCTTGACGGATTTTAGGATGGCGATCACCACTCTCTTTACCTGTTCCACCAAGTGTCACTCCTTGTAAAAGAGAGACGTTATCTTCTATCACAGCAGTTTCACCCACTACTACACCTGTTGCATGGTCAAACATGATCCCTTTGCCAATCGTTGCGGCAGGATGCACATCAACACCAAAAATCACTGAACTGCGGTTTTGCAAATAAAAAGCTAAAGCAATACGCTTTTGTTGCCATAACCAATGCGCAACACGGTGAATCTGGATCGCATGAAAACCTTTTAAGTACAACAGTGGAATCGAATACTCTTCTACAGCAGGGTCTCGGTCTTGCACAGCTAAAATATCTGCCATTGCGCTTTCAATCAGAGTTGGATCACTAGAAAAAGCATCGTCAATTACTTCTCTTACTAGGATGCCAGGCATAGTGCGACTGTCTAAACGATTAGCTAATTGATAACTTAACGCAGAGGCTAAATCTTTATGATTCAAAATAGTAGAATGGAAAAAACTCGCCAAAATAGGTTCACTTGCTGAACTATCCCAAGCCTCTTGTCTGATCTTTTCCCAGAGGTTCTTTACGTTACATTGCATTTTTTATCCTTAAACTATTCTGTATCGTTATTTTGTTGATGAGTCAGCTTGTATGTGATCAATGGAGTTTCTTTCTGGCACCACTGAAATAGGGTCAAGGTGAATTAAAATATCAGCCCCAGGGAAATCAGTTTCTAAGATTAACTCAAGATCATCCGCTTTCTGATGCGCATCAAATAGCGTTTGCTCATCATCTAACTCTAAATGTAACTGTATGAATTTAATATAACCTGAATAACGCGTTCTTAAATCATGCACACCACGCACCCCTTTAACACTGTATGCGCGTTTAATAATTAACTCTTGGTCTTCTTGAGGAAGTTGTTTATCCATTAATGCATCAATAGATTGAATACCAATTTCCCACGCGCCATACAATATAAATAGGCTAACACCAATTGCAAATACACCATCAGCCCAATGCCAACCATAGCTGGCTAAGATAATCGCCAATAACACAGAGCCATTCAGCATGATATCGGTACGATAATGTAAGGCATCAGCTTTGATCGCCATGCTATTGGTTTTTCGTACCACGTAACTTTGAAATAAAACTAATGCTAAGGTAACAAGTAACGAAAAGACCATGACTGAAATGCCGACATTACTTGCATGAATCGGCTGATTGTTAACTAAAGCAGAAACACCATTGATCATTAAAAAGATAGAAGAACCTGAAATGAAAGCTGCTTGAGCTAATCCCGCTAAACTTTCAGCTTTACCGTGGCCAAAACGATGTTCTTTGTCAGCAGGTTGTAAGGCAATTTTGATCGCAAATAAATTAATAACCGAGGTTGTTACATCCATTAAAGAATCGGTTAACGCAGCTAAAATACTTGACGAACCAGTCATAAACCAAGCAATTAATTTTACAATAATTAACAATGAGGCAGCTATAATTGCCGCATGGCCAGCTCGGTTAATTAGGTAAGCATACTGTTGTGAGTGCGATGATTGAGTCACGGTATTACCACTTTGAAAACTATCGGGCGAGTATTATACCCATTATCATTTCAGATACAAAACACCACTAATAATGTACAGCACTAAACTATATTGCTGTGAATTCCATCACTTCATTGGCAATCAAGTATTTTAGCGAGTAATAGTATATCTCCTATTTATTTTGTTACTAATCAATCAATTAAATACAATTTATAAAACATAAATGTAATTGTTAATAGATTTGTTTTGATTGTTAAATAGCAGTTCGTAATGACATTAATGTTTCATTACTTTTATTTTCCCTAAAACACCCATAAAATAAGCCCTTGCCGCATTTAAACTGACCAAAACAAGAGTAAACAGATGATTGAAGTTGCATTATACGAACCTGAGATTCCACCAAATACCGGAAATATTATCCGCCTGTGCGCTAATACAGGCTGTGTATTGCATTTAATTGAACCACTTGGTTTTGATTTAGATGAGAAAAAAGTAAGACGTGCTGGACTTGATTACCATGAAATGACCAATGTTCATATCCACAAAGATTACGATATCTTCTTACAAGCTGTTGAAGGTAAGCGTTTACTAGCTTGTACCACTAAAACCACGACGTACCACCATAATGCCAACTTTCAAGATGGTGATGTATTGTTATTTGGTCCAGAAACTCGGGGTTTGCCTGCGAGCATATTAGATGCATTACCACTACAACAAAAATTGCGTATCCCAATGCGCGCAGATAGCCGCTCAATGAACTTATCTAATGCAGTATCTGTATTTGTCTATGAAGCATGGCGTCAACTAGACTTCCCAGGGGCAGTTTAAACTAACCTAAACCAAACAAGGTAAGTAAGCACTTACCTTTCACTCACTTACTATCTCGGCTCTAACAGCTGTACTAATAACTGTGCGGTTCTTTGACCTCTAAATTCATTCACATCTAGACTATATACACAGAACACTTTTTTCACCGAAAGATTAGGCCAAACTTCTGGATCGATATTAAAGGCAATGGCATCAATTAACTTTCCTTGGTGCTCTAACATCATTTTAAGATGTTTTTGGCCAACGATACGTTGTTGTTTTAATTCGAATACACCATCAAATACAGGCGCAGGGAAACCTTGCCCCCAAGGCCCCGCGTCACGTAGCTCTTGCGCAATACATAAATCTAATTGATCCGGCGTTAATTGCCCGTCAGATAAAATAACATTTTGTAATAGGTGCTCTTCCACTTGTTCTGCTAATACTTTATTTAAGGTGTCATTAAACAGCGTAAAGTCTTTCTCCAATAAGCTCAGCCCTGCCGCCATCGCATGCCCACCAAACTTTAAAATCACGCCTGGAATCGTTTTATCAACCACATCCAAAATATCGCGAATATGTACGCCAGGAATAGAGCGGGCAGAGCCTTTAATTTCACCGTCGTTAGCGCGGGCAAAAGCAAAGGTTGGTCGGTAATACCTTTCTTTAATGCGTGATGCGACTAGCCCAATGACACCTTGATGCCAATCAGCTTCAAATAAACATAAGGCTAACGGTAAGTTATCTTGATCAATGGACAGCTTTTGCAAATTAGCGAGTGCTTCCTGCTGCATACTTTGCTCTATCTCACGGCGAGACACATTTAAACCATCCAACTCTGTCGCTAAGGTATTTGCATGCAATGGGTCATCGCATAATAACAGTTCCACACCATGGCTCATCTCATCCAAACGCCCTGCCGCATTTAACCTTGGACCTAATGAGAAACCTAAATCTGTTGCCACCAGCTGTTGTTGGTTGCGTTTTGCAACTTGAATTAATGCGCTAATGCCAGGACGGCAATATCCAGCTCTGATACGCGCTAAACCTTGATGTACTAACGTACGGTTATTAGCATCTAATTTCACGACATCAGCCACAGTGCCTAACGCGACTATGTCTAAGAAATTTGCCAAATTAGGCGCAGGGTATTGTGTAAAACAGCCTTTTTCTTGCATTAGTGAGCGCAGTGCTAACATTACATAAAATGCCACACCAACCCCGGCTAAGTTTTTACTAGGAAAGTCACAGCCAACTTGGTTTGGGTTAACAATGGCATCGGCAATTGGGGTTTCTTCCCCAGGTAAGTGGTGATCGGTAACCAATACCTTAATGCCAAGCTTGTTAGCATGCGCAACACCACTAATACTAGAAATCCCATTATCTACTGTCATTAGCAGCTCAGCGCCCTGCTGCACTGCTAAATCAACAATTTCAGGGCTTAAACCATAGCCGTAATCAAAGCGATTAGGTACAAGATAATCCACCTGTTGAAAGCCCAACGCTCGCAATGACAAGACACTTAATGCAGTACTAGTTGCACCATCGGCATCAAAATCCCCAACAATAATAATTTTTTGTTGTGCTACATAAGCCTCGTATAACAAGTTACACGCGTCACTCATCCCCTTTAATTGGTTGGCATGAATCAAGGTTTTAGTGCTGTTATCTAATTCAGTATTATCGGTAATACCACGACTTGCATAAAGCTTGGTTAATAGAGGTGAGCAAGATAATGACAATATGCTATCGTCACATTGAAGCGGGCGTTGTTGAACTTGTGTTTTATTAATTTCTAGAGACATAAAAACTGCACGATAAGGAATTATCAATGCAGTTTACAAATAGCTGATGTACTAGTCTATTTTTTTTGCTCTAATACTTGCAGTAAACGTTCTGGTGGTAAGTAACCCGGCATAGCCGTACCATCTTCTAGGAAGATAGTTGGTGTTCCTGTGATACCTAATGCGACACCTAGATCATATTGTTCTTTCACTGTGTTATCACAGGTCACAGGCTCAATGTTACGACGTTTTTTAGCGTCATCCATTGCACCTTTACGATCCTCTGAACACCATACTGATACCATAGTATGATAAGCATTTGAGTTAACGCCACCACGTGGGAAAGCTAAATAACGCACTGTAATGCCTAGGTCATTATACTCTTGCATTTGTGAATGCAATTTCTGACAGTAAGCGCAACTAGTATCAGAGAAAACAGTAATGACATGTTTTTCATCATCAGCTTTGTAAATGATCATATCTTTTTCAAAGTCTTTGATTTTTGCAAAGTGTTCTGCACTATTTGCTTTACGCACTTCATCAACTTTAGCGCTAGTTAAGTTATTCATGCCATTATCTAAATCATAGATATCGCCATTTAATAAAAACTGACCGTCTTCACTAATGTAATAAATAGCACCTTGGCTAACAATTTCATATAACCCTTTAACAGGCGACTCATCGATAGAGTCCACTTCTACTTTTAATGATTGTAACTTTTTAGTAAGTAGTTCGTTCACTTCTGGTGAAATAGCCGCAAAGCTATTGGTGCTAAGTAGCATCCCAGCAACTAACGCACCTACCGTTTTTTTAACGTTCAATATGGACATCATGACCCCTGAAAAATTAAATTAAAGACGATTGATTATGCCTATCTTAGTAACTAATGTGAATGCCTTTATATCTCATATTAGCCTCTGTGATAAATCACCTCTGTGCGACTTTAGTATAAGAACACCATTAACTAAGCACGAGGGTGATGTTCTTCATGTAATAGTTTTAACCTATCTTTTGCAATATGTGTATAGATTTGCGTTGTCGATAAATCACTATGGCCTAACAGCATTTGTACAACACGCAAATCAGCACCATAGTTCAACAGATGTGTTGCAAAAGCATGGCGTAATACATGTGGTGATAAGGCTTCTTTGTCTATGCCTGCTAATTGCGCATAATGTTTAATACGATGCCAGAAGGTTTGCCTTACCATTTGTGTACCACGACGGCTTGGAAACAACACGTCGCTACTCTGGCCGGACAATAACACTGAGCGCATCTCTTCGATATAACGCTCTAACCAATATACTGACTCTTCTCCCAATGGCACTAATCGGGTTTTGTTGCCTTTACCAGTAATTCGGATCACGCCCTGTTTTAGGTTAATCTCTTCCATGGTTAAACCGACTAACTCTGTGACACGTAAACCCGTTGCGTATAACACCTCTAACATCGCCTTATCTCTGAATTGAATCGGATCTCCCAATTCTGGTGCTGCAAGTAATGCATCCACTTCAGATTCCGATAATGATTTGGGTAAAGGTTTCACGATTTTAGGGCTTTCTAACTTAGCACTTGGATCATCTTCACGTATTTTTTCACGACATAAATACTGGTAATAACGACGAACAGCACTCATCAAACGTGCTGTAGAGGCGCTTTTATAATCTATCTCCCCTTTTAACCTATTCTCAAAGTAATCACTGAGTTGACGTGCTGTTGCATCACTTAATGTGGCATTGTGTTTAGCGAGGTATAATTCAACTAAAGAGAGATCATGACGATACGAATCCAGCGTATTTTTAGATAATCCACGCTCTAACCACAGTGAATCTAAAAATTGTTCGATGCTTAATACTTCCATTCCTACTGCCTTAACGGTAAATTAGCGCCTCTTTTATTTTTCTTCAAAAGGTCGCATATGAAAATCGGTTTATTTTATGGCTCTAGCACTTGTTACACAGAAATCGCTGCAGAAAAAATTCAAGCAGAGCTAGGCGAATCATTAGTGGACCTATTTAACATAAAAGATGAGGGATTAAGCAAGGTAAATGATTACGATATTCTCATTTTAGGCATTTCTACGTGGGATTTTGGCGAACTTCAAGAAGATTGGGGTAAGTTATGGGATCAAATCGACGGCTTAACTGTCAATGGGAAAATTGTCGCTATTTTTGGTTTAGGCGATCAAGATGGTTATAGCGAATGGTTTGTAGATGCAGTAGGTATGCTACATGATAAATTATTACCACAACAACCTAGGTTTATTGGTTACTGGCCCGTTGAAGGCTATCAGTTTGATGCTTCTAAAGCACTCACAGAGGATGGCCAATACTTTGTTGGTTTAGCCTTAGATGAAGATACACAATACGAACTAAGCGACCAACGTATTAGTGAGTGGTGTTTGCAGATCTTAGAAGAGATACAAGAATTATTATAAAATACCTATTCAAGTCATTCTGTAATAGAAATACAAACTGAAAACGGTCAAGTAACAGCGTGATACATTGCAGCTATATAACTGCATAACAGCGCTGTTAACCTTCTCTTCATATAACACCGTATAGTTTAAACCTTATTTTTCAAAAACTTATAAAACCCTATTTCTAAGAAAATTAATATTGCATAATCAGTTTCCATCATTGAATAGAAGCTATCCGCGCTACATATTTTTACACTTATCTGACCTTATTATCATTGTTATCTTATTTTTATGTAATTAAATTTCAATATCGTAACTCTCCTGATCCAGATCAATCACCTCTATCCCACTTTGGTTAAGCTACAAATATAAAATTTATGAACATTATTTAACCTAATTCTAGTGACGAGCACTACCGAAAAAGTTTAAATTTAACCAGAGTAAAGGAGTACCTCCTCAATGCCAAAAAACAACAAAACCAAGAGCTATAAAGATCTGCACAAGCCAGCCAGCGAGTTTGCCTCAAGAGCAGATTATCTAAATCATGAATTACAAATCATGAAACCACGTCGTTATCGATTAAACCTACCGGGGCGAGACTTCAATTTTGAATGGGAAGATCTCGTACCAGCAGTAGCAGGCACTATTGGTATCATTGCTATGTACTCAGCAGTAATGATGTCATGGGCAGATGGCCTAACAGAGCAATGGCCGCATATCACCCTAGGAAAAGACTTCGCTATTGAAGTCGCTCGTGTAGAGATGTTAATACCAGCCTTTCTCTTCTGTATTGTTGCCTCTGGTTTTGTAAACCCTAAAGCAAATTTAGCAGGTAACCATGGACCAATGATTCCGCTAATAGGAGCTATTGCACTTGCTGGAGCACACCCGCTAGCATTAGCTATATTGCTAGGTATTTTTGGCTTATTACTAAGTTACTTTAAAGGCGGATCTAAACTAGTGAACCTCACCAGTGAAGGCGTTGCCGGTGGATTATTAGTCTTTTTAGGCTTTACTGGTGCATTCAGTCAAATAGGTCAAATTCAAGACTGGGCTAAAGGTTTAGCATCGGCAGATGTGGCTACAGGCAGTATGGGTTACATTGGGCTAGTCGTACTCGCTGCCAATATTGTTTTATATGCCATTCTAGCCAAAATAAACAAACGTTGGCTAGCTATCCCAGCTTGTGCCATCACAGGCCTACTTATTGCCCTAGCTTTTGGTGCAGGATTCGACTTAACCTTTGAAACAGAAATGGGATTGCCTAATTTAAACCCTGTTTATTGGTGGGGAAGTACGACTGAAGGTTGGATGTTAGGTTTACCTAATCTAGAGCACTTTATCGCCTCTTTACCTTTTGCTATTTTAGCCGTGGCGATGTGGTCTCCGGACTTTTTAGGGCACCGTATATTTCAAGAGTTGAACTACCCAAAAGACACTGAAGAAGTATTAATGGATGTCGATGATACGATGACCATGTGTTCAGTTCGTCAAATGGTGGGTACTGCAGTGGGTGGTGGTAATATCACCTCTTCATGGGGGACTTATATGATTCCAGCGGCCATTGCTAAACGCCCTATTCCAGCTGGCTCTATTATCCTAGGTAGCTTGGTGATGCTAATTGCATTCTTGGGCTTCCCAATGGATATTGCAGTTTGGCCTCCAGTAATGCGTATCGCGTTATTGGTGGGTGTTTTCCTACCGCTACTAGAAGCAGGTATGCAGATGATTAAAAATACTAAAGACTCTCAAGCTGCGGGTATTTGTATCTTTACTGCTGCGGTATTTAATCCTGTCTTAGCTTGGGCTCTAACCATGTTACTTGATAATAACGGTTTAATTGGTGATAAAGAGCGTGCTAAACGTTTATCATTTTTAGATAAGGTGATTATTCCAGGCTCGGTATTAATCGTGTGCTTTATTGCTATGGTCGCTGTAGGTATGTTTGAAAAACAATATGGTTTACCTGCTTTATTATAAAGCTTATTAACTACACACAGAAAAGGCGCTGTTCATAGCGCCTTTTTTATACCCCAATTTCACTCAATAAAAATGCAGATTAACCTAAACCACTTACACAGCGTTAACCTAGGATGCCTTAATATCAACAACCAAGTCCGGTGAAATTTGTTGTAATGATATGAGTAACTCATCCTGCTCAAAGTGCTGTGCAGTTGAAATTTGAAAGTGACTGGTAAACACTGTTTCACCAATGCCTGGTACACCAATACGATTACATTCCATATTTTGCACTTGTAGCTCATAGTCATTTAAAACAGATGAAATATCCCTTACTAACCCTAATCTATCTTTTGCATCAATAGTCACTGAAAAGTGCTTAACTTGCTGCGGTTCCACTAAAGAAATCACTTCCCAGCTGACATTCAAGCCTAACTGCTTAATTTCATTGATCAGTATTTCAAGGTACAGCTGATCAAGTTCGACTTTAATTAATCCAGCCATCATGTTGTCGATATGGTTGATTTTACTGTTTAACCACTTACCTTCTAAAGCATGTGTTTTTTCCGATAAAATATTCACTAAATTAAATTGATACTGACCAGTGATCGTCAATAGTATTTGATTGTTCATATGAATTAGCTCCTTTAGTTTTATTTAAACAACAAGTTTTCACTATTATCACTGGTTCAATTCCCCACTTCTCTGACCTCAAACATAAAAAACACAATATTGTTAATGCTGAAGGGCTTTAATCGTTATTAATAAACACGATGTAAAAGAAAACTGTAATTTTATTACAAGTCTACGTACAAGTTGATGTGAATCAATTTTTGAAAATCAGCCTTTGCTAAACTAGTAACTAATCCATCACGGGGTAACTTCTAAGATGCAAATAGACAACAGAACAAACAAGCTTCTAGCTTATCAAATGACCAACCAATACAGCGCAACTGCTGACCAAGCATGCCAGCATTTTTTATCTGACTCTTATATTACGCTGATGTTGAAGCCACTTATTGTTCTGTTATTTACCATCATTTGCATTGCCCTAGGACAAACAAATTCTAACTATTTTTTTAATCACTAACGGTAAAGGTAAAGCTTTATGACTAAATTAAACGAAGCATTTGAATCAGCATGGGAAGGTTTTGCAGGCGAAACATGGAAAACTGAAGTCAACGTGCGCGATTTTATCCAACAAAACTACACACCATTTGAAGGTGATGAAAGTTTTCTAGCAGATGCGACTAAAGCAACAGATGAGCTTTGGGAAAATGTAATGGTGGGCATTAAACAGGAAAATGCAACGCATGCACCTGTTGATTTCGATACGGATGTTGTTTCTACTATTACCGCACATGACGCTGGCTACATTAACAAAGACCTAGAAACAATCGTGGGCCTACAAACTGAAAAACCATTAAAACGTGCGCTTATCCCGAACGGCGGTATTCGTATGATCGATGGATCTTGTAAAGTGTACGGTAAAGAACTAGATGACGGTATTCGTACTATCTACTCTGAATACCGTAAAACGCATAACCAAGGTGTATTTGATGTTTACACTGGCGATATTCTTAAATGTCGTAAATCAGGTGTGTTAACAGGTTTACCTGATGCCTACGGTCGTGGTCGTATCATTGGTGATTACCGTCGTGTTGCTTTATACGGCATCGACTTCCTAATGGCAGAAAAAGCAGCACAGCATAAAAGCTTAGAAGCAGAACTGATCGCTGGGACTTCATTAGAAGACACCATGAAACTGCGTGAAGAGATTTTTGAGCAATACCGTGCACTTGACCAAATGAAAGTAATGGCTGCTAAATATGGTTCCGATATTTCAGGTCCAGCGACTAGTGCCAAAGAAGCAATTCAGTGGACTTATTTTGGTTACCTAGCGGCAATTAAATCACAAAATGGCGCAGCAATGTCATTTGGCCGTACTGCTTCATTCTTAGATATCTACATCGAAAAAGATCTTAAAGCAGGTCTAATCACAGAAACAGATGCACAAGAATTAATTGACCACTTAGTAATGAAACTACGTATGGTTCGTTTCTTACGTACGCCTGAGTACGATGACCTATTCTCTGGTGACCCAATTTGGGCAACTGAATCAATCGGTGGTATGGGTGTTGATGGTCGTACATTAGTGACTAAAAACTGCTTCCGTTTTTTACATACTCAATACACTATGGGTCCTTCTCCAGAGCCAAACATTACTGTTTTATGGTCTGAAGATTTACCAATTAACTTCAAAAAATACTGTGCAAAAGTATCTATCGATACTTCATCTATCCAGTATGAAAATGATGACTTAATGCGTACTGACTTCGATAACGATGATTATGCAATTGCTTGTTGTGTATCTCCAATGATTGTTGGTAAACAGATGCAATTCTTTGGTGCACGTGCCAACTTAGCAAAAACACTTCTGTACGCAATTAACGGCGGCGTTGATGAAAAATCTAAAATGCAAGTGGGTCCTAAAACATTGCCAGCGATCACTTCTGAGGTATTAGATTACAATGAAGTTTACTCAAACCTTGATCACTTCATGGACTGGTTAGCAGAGCAATACGTGACAGCACTTAACTGTATTCACTACATGCACGACAAATACAGCTATGAAGCAGCATTAATGGCACTTCATGACCGTGATGTTTCTCGTACAATGGCTTGTGGTATTGCAGGGCTTTCAATTGCAGCCGATTCATTAGCAGCTATTAAATACGCAAAAGTTAAACCTATTCGTGACGAAGATGGTATTGCAACTGACTTTGAAATTGAAGGTGATTACCCTAAATTTGGTAACAATGATCCACGTGTTGATGATATTGCATGTGAATTAGTTGAAACTTTCATGAAGAAAATCAAATCACGTCCAATGTACCGCAATGCACGTGCAACACAATCAATCCTTACTATTACTTCTAATGTTGTATACGGTAAGAAAACAGGTAACACACCAGACGGTCGTCGCGCAGGTATGCCATTTGCACCAGGTGCAAACCCAATGCACGGACGTGATGAAAAAGGTGCAGTTGCCTCATTAACATCAGTTTCTAAACTACCGTTTGCTTATGCACAGGATGGTATCTCTTACACATTCTCTATCGTACCAAACGCACTGGGTAAAACCGATGATTCACAAAAATCAAACCTAGCAGGTTTAATGGATGGTTACTTTAAACACACACCAGACATTGAAGGTGGCCAACATTTAAATGTAAATGTAATGAACCGTGACATGCTATTAGATGCGATGGAAAACCCTGATAAATATCCACAGTTAACGATTCGTGTTTCTGGTTACGCAGTACGCTTTAATTCATTAACTGCAGAGCAAAAACAGGACGTTATTACACGTACCTTTACTGCTAGCCTGTAACTCTCAATTTGTATTTGTAGAGAGTAAGATAACGGGCTAACCTTTCAAAGGTTTCATCTTAACGGGTGAAACCTTTATTTTTACCATTAACCAAATATTATTTAACTGTTCTTTTCCATCAAATTGAATAAGTATGATCAATATTAAGAGCACAATTAAATAATTTATTTTAGAGGTAACTTTATGCCAGTGACTGGTCGAGTACATTCAATTGAAACCTGTGGCACCGTTGACGGGCCAGGCATTCGCTTTATCATTTTTTTACAAGGTTGCCTAATGCGTTGCCAGTATTGTCATAATCGCGACACTTGGGATACCGAAGGCGGCAAAGAGATGACTGTCGACGAACTCATGAAAGAACTATTACAGTATCGCCACTTTATGAATGCATCAGGCGGAGGGATCACTATTTCCGGTGGCGAAGCCATGTTACAACCTGAATTTGTACAAGCTATGTTTGAAGCTTGCCGTTTAGAAGGCATTCACACTTGTTTAGACACTAATGGATTTGTACGTAAAATTGATGATAGAACCAAAAAAATCTTAGACAGTACCGACCTGGTACTGTTAGATATAAAACAGATGGATAACAAAAAGCATATCGACCTCACTCATGTGAGTAATAAATACACCTTAGAGTTTGCTCAGTATTTGGCTGACCATAATCAAGCGGTGTATTTACGTTATGTCGTTGTACCGGGTATAACCGATAGCCTAGAGGATGCACATGCATTAGGTAAATTCATTCAACCAATGAAAAATATAGAGAAGATTGAAATGTTGCCTTATCACGAATTAGGTCGACATAAATGGATTGAGATGGGTGAAATATATCCACTAGAAGGAGTTCACCCTCCAACCAAAGAGGTCATGACAGCGGTACAACAAGTCTTATTAGAATATCATCCGAGCGTTATTTTTTAACAAAATACTCACCCATATCCATCTCCTACTTTTATCTCACTTGTTAAGGCAGTTTGTACTGCCTTTATGTTAAGCTTAGCTTTTTTGATTGAGCAGTAACATTATGACCTCTTTTATTTGCCCGCTTTGCCAAACGTCCTTTATACAAACCAATAACACACAGGTTTGTGAAAATAACCATCACTTTGATATTGCTAAAGAAGGTTATTTAAATCTGCTGCCAGTGCAGTCTAAAAGCTCTAAGAACCCCGGTGATAATCAAGAGATGATGATAGCAAGACGTGCATTTCTTAATACTGATGGTTACTTACCTTTAGCCAATAAAGTCGCAGAGGTCAGTAAGCATTATTTGGCAGGTAACGAGCAAGCACGTATTTTAGATCTCGGTTGTGGGGAAGGTTATTACACCAATATCATCAAAGAAAAACAGCCAAACTATGACCTATGTGGTGTAGATATTTCTAAAGTAGCAGTACGTTATGCAGCAAAACGCTATAAAAGTATCGATTTCTGTGTCGCTAGTGCTTACCAGATTCCACTAGCAGATGACACACTAGACTTAATGATCCGTATCTATGCGCCTTCAAAAGCTGAAGAACTTCAGAGATTAATCAAGAAAAACTGTTATTTAATTACAGTAACACCTGCGCCACGTCACTTATATCAACTAAGAGAAGTCATTTATGAACAAATTAATGCACATGCTGAAGACAATGAAGCGGTTAATGGTTTTAGCAAAATAGAGAAAATAGGCTTAAATTACACACTAGAAATTGAAAGTTCACAGCAATTAAAAGACCTGATTAACATGACTCCCTTTGCTTGGAAGTTCACAAAAGAGAAATTAGATAAACTACTAAATCAATCAAAATGGCAAATTGAATGCGACTTCAATATTGAAGTATTTCAAAAAGATTAAATTAATTCATTATTGTAGAGAAAATTATCGCCACCTTTTTTAAAGCCTCTATTAAGTAACTTTGCTAGGTCAATAAATCGAGGCTTATCGACCATTACCTGTTGACCAGATTGTTTACCATTAACGACTTCAATAATTTCCACATACCAAGCAAACAGTGATGGTGAAAGGGTTTGCTGTGATCTTTTACCTAACCATAATAAACAATGAATAGGTAAACCAATCAAAAACAGGATAAAAGTAGCGGTACTCGGCCAAGAAAAATAAGTAGGCAACAGGATATAAAGTGAGGCAACAAAGACGATAAAAATAGGAAATATTTTAATCAATAGCTGCGTATAACAAACCATTTTACTATCAATAAATAATGAATATAGGCAACTTTGTTTAGGCCAAGTCTTTAAATATTGATCACCTTTTTTTACTAAATCAAAAAATATAAACAATGCAACTCTCCTTAAAAAAGATTAGACCTTTATCCCATAAATAACATTCCGCTTAATTGAACAAAAAATATTCAAATTTTAATTGATTTGGAATAGTTTTTAGCAAATTGTTATTTGTAATTTTATTACATACGGGTAAAATTACCAATATAACTTAATGTGAGCAAGGTCAACGAATGCTGAGTACTAATTAAGTTGTACCTAATCATTATATACTAGCTTAATATCAGGCTTTGGTTTGATATTTTTTGTTAATTCTTTACTGAATGGAATTTTTTCATGAGCAATAAATTAGTCCTTGTACTTAACTGTGGTAGTTCTTCGCTTAAATTTGCTGTTATTAATGCAAACAATGGTGATGAAATCATCAGTGGCTTAGCAGAATGTTTTAACCTTCCTGATGCACGCATCAAATGGAAATTTGATGGTAAGAAGGAGTCAGCTAAACTTCCTGAAAACAGTGCTCACTCTGCAGCGATTAGCTTCATCGTTGAAGAAGTAGTCAACAAAGTTGAAGGTCTAGCAGAGCAATTTATTGCTGTTGGGCATCGTATCGTTCACGGTGGTGAAAAGTTCACTCAATCTGTGATTATCGATGACGCAGTATTAGAAGGTATTGAAGAGTGTGCATCACTTGCACCTCTACACAACCCAGCTCATATCTTAGGTATTAAAGCAGCACAAGAAGCTTTCCCTTCTTTACAACAAGTTGCTGTATTTGATACTGCTTTCCATCAATCAATGCCAGCTAAAGCATTCCTATACGCTTTACCTTACAACCTATACAAAGAATCTCATATTCGTCGTTACGGCATGCACGGTACTAGCCACTTATTCGTGACTGGCGAAGCAGCTAAAGTATTAAACAAACCAGTATCTGAAACTAACATTATCTCTGCTCACTTAGGTAATGGCGCATCAGTTGCGGCTATTAAAAACGGTAAATCAGTTGATACAAGCATGGGGATGACTCCACTTGCTGGTCTAGTAATGGGAACACGTTGTGGTGATATTGACCCAAGTATCATTGAGCACCTAGTTGAACGTAAAGGTTACAGCCTGAAAGGTGTAATGGATATGTTACAAAAACAAAGTGGTCTATTAGGTATTTCAGGCCTATCTAGTGACTGTCGTGATATCGAAGATAACTACAAAGAAGGTCATGAAGGTGCAACACTAGCTATCGAAATGTTCTGCTACCGTCTAGCTAAATACATTGCTTCTTACGCTGTACCACTAGGCCGTATCGATGCAATCGTATTCACTGGTGGTATCGGTGAGAACTCTGACATCATTCGTGAAAAAGTATTAGACCTACTGACTATCTTTGGTTACAAAGTCGATGCAGAGAAAAACAAAATTGCATTATTCGGTACTCAAGGTGTCATCACTGCTGAAGATTCACCTATCGCAATGGTTATCCCAACTAATGAAGAATGGGTTATCGCACAAGATTCTGCTGCATTAGTATCAGCATAATTACCACTAATTTTTAAAGGGAGTCTATACTCCCTTTTTTTGATCTTATAAAAGGAAAGCTCATGGCACGTACAATAATGCTTATCCCAATCGGGGCTGGTGTTGGTGTTACTTCAGTTAGTCTTGGTATGGTTCGCGCAATGGAGCGTCAAGGCGTTGCAGTTAACTTCTTCAAACCAATTGCTCAACCTCGTCAAGGTGACCACGGTACAGAACGTTCAACAACGACTCTACGTAACTCATGCAACATCCTACCTCCTGAACCTTTTGCAATGAAATACGCTGAAAACCTTATTTCTTCAGGTCGCACTTCAGAATTGCTTGAAAATATTGTTGAGCGTTTCCGTGAAGGCACTAAAGACAGCGATGTAATTATCGTTGAGGGTTTAGTACCTACTGATAAACACCAGTTTGCCAATAGTGTTAACTACAGTATTGCTAAAGCACTAGGTGCAGAGATGGTATTTGTTACTCATCCAAGTAACGATACCTCTCAACAATTGAAAGAGCGCATGGAAATTGCAGTTTCTTCATTTGGTGGTAAAGACAATGAGCGTATTGCCGGTTGCATCATTAATAAAGTGGGCGCGCCAATTGATGAAAATGATAAAACAGGTATGGATATCACAGAGATGTTCGACATTCCTGAAGCAAGCATTAATAACAATCTTGAAGTGTTACAAATGTTTAGCAAAAGCCCATTGCCAATCTTAGGTTGCATTCCATGGAGTGCTGAACTAATTGCCCCTCGTGTTAAAGATTTAGCCGTTCACTTAGAAGCAAAAATCTTAAATGCAGGCGATTTAGAAAACCGTCGTTTACACTCTGTTACTTTCTGCGCACGCTCTATTCCAAACATGGTTGAGCACTTTAAAGCAGGCTCAATGCTAGTGACTTCTGGCGACCGTAGTGATGTAATTATTGCAGCTTGTTTAGCAGTAATGAATGGCATGAAGATCGGTTGTTTATTATTGACGGGTGATTACACACCTGAAGAAGAAGTAATTAAACTGTGTCAAAGTGCAATGGATGCGGGTTTACCTATTCTATTGATTAAAAGTAACACATGGCAAACAGCTCAACGTTTACAGAACTTCAACATGGAAATTCCAGTTGACGATCTAGAGCGTATTGAAAAAGTACAAGAGTACATCGCAAGCCACATTGATAAACACTGGTTAAACACGTTAACTGAAGATTCTTCATTATCACGTCGTTTATCACCACCAGCATTCCGTTATCACTTAACAGAGTTAGCACGTAAAGCAAACCAACGCATCGTGTTACCTGAAGGTGAAGAGCCACGTACTATCCAAGCAGCAGTTATCTGTGCGCAACGTGGTATCGCTAAACCTGTATTACTAGGTAACCCAGAAGAGATCCACCGCATCGCAACACAACAAGGTATTGTTGTGACAGATGAAGTTGAAATCGTAAATCCTGTTGATGTGATTGAGCAATATGTAGCGCCTATGGTTGCATTACGTAAAGGCAAAGGTTTAACAGAAGTTGTAGCACGTGAACAACTGCAAGACACAGTAGTACTAGGTACTATGATGTTAGCGGAAAATGAAGTAGCAGGTCTAGTATCTGGTGCAGTTCATACTACAGCAAACACAATCCGCCCTGCTTTACAGCTAATCAAAACAGCTCCAGGTGCGAGTTTAGTATCTTCAATCTTCTTCATGCTATTGCCTGATCAAGTATTGGTATACGGTGACTGTGCAATCAACCCAGACCCAACAGCTGACCAATTAGCTGATATCGCTATTCAATCAGCTGATTCAGCGATTGCCTTTGGTATTGATCCTAAAGTAGCGATGATCAGTTACTCTACAGGTAACTCAGGTGCAGGTTCAGATGTTGAGAAAGTACGTGAAGCAACTAAGATTGCACAAGAGCGTCGTCCAGACTTATTAATCGACGGCCCTCTACAATACGATGCAGCTGTGATGGAAAATGTAGCGAAGAGCAAAGCGCCAGACTCTAAAGTAGCTGGTCAAGCAACCGTATTTATCTTCCCTGACTTGAACACAGGTAATACAACGTACAAAGCGGTACAACGAAGTGCTAACTTAATCAGTATTGGTCCAATGCTACAAGGTATGCGCAAACCTGTTAATGACTTGTCTCGTGGAGCATTAGTAGACGATATTGTTTACACCATTGCACTTACAGCAATTCAAGCAACACAAGCTAGTGAAAAAGCGGCGTTAATCGAAGGTTAATCTTTACTTAACAAGCTAACCACAACATTAAAGCCCCGTTTAACTACTAAAGTTAAACGGGGCTTTTTATTATCTAAACGATTATCTAAACAGTCATCTTAAATAACTTTACAGGAGGCAATAACTAATCAGTTTGTCCTCTTTATAGTACTTACCACACAGAAGTGAGTGATTTTAACCAGTAAAATAAATCAGCAAGTTAATGGAATTGGTATTATGTCACGGAGAGATACAATGAAATATTTTTTATGTACCAGCCTAATGATCATCAGCTTTTTTGCACAAGCTAAGCAAGCTACTAGCGATTTAGGTTACACCATGCAAATTCCTGATAGCTGGTCGCCACTAACAGGACCTGAAATAAAAGCGAACCCTGATCTTTTTAATTTCGATCAAATAGAAGGCATTCCACCAGCATTGTTAGAGCAGGTTATACCAGTTATCCAATCTGGCAATATGGATCTTTATTTTATTCCCAACAATACAGAGAATGCTATAAGTAGCTTTACCGATAACATTAATGTCATGAAGCAAGTAGGGAGTGTACCTAATAATGCCAATGAGCTTGCTGAAGTCTGTGCCAGTGCAAAATCAGAGCTAAGCAGTCTCTTTCAACGCGACATTACACTCTATGAGTGTAAACAAACTGAAGTGATAGGTAGAAATGCTCTGTATGCTAAATTTGATGGCGGCTTAGAAGGCACTGTCTCTATGCAATATCATATTTCCCTGTCTGAAAACGTCTTCTTGATGTTTACCGCAACAGCTAAAGTTGATACTTACAAAAACCTGGAGAATGCATTCAATCAAGCGATTAACACAGTCAGTATTAAATAACTCACTGTACTTGTAAGTTCATTGATAACAAAATAAATAAACTATAAAAAAGAAGCGATATACGCTCCTTTTAAATACAACTTAAAACTATATCTACTACACAGGCTGTAATGTCACTAGCACGCATTTTAAGCCTTTATCGGGTTCAATATTAATAAATTCACTCGGTGGTTTTATGATATCGATAACTTTAGCTTGAGGGCAATGCTCAGCAAGTGAATCGGTAATAAATTGGAAATCCAAATCAGGGCTATTTAGGCATAATAATGCCTGTCCGCCATCCTTTAACAATTCAGGTAAACGGCGCATAATTTTAGGGTAATCACGCTTAATATTAACACTCCCCTTCTGCAAAGAAGGCGGATCAGCGACAATAATATCGTAAGGTCCTAAACGCTTAACCTTGCCCCAAGACTTGAATAAGTCATGTCCCAAGTATTTTACTTTATCTAAATCATGACCATTTAAACGATGGTTATCACGCCCTACCGCCAATGCCGCTTTACTCATATCTAAATTAACGACTTGCTCTGCGCCACCTGCAATGGCAGCAGCAGAAAAAGCACAGGTATAAGAGAATAAGTTAAGTACTCGTTTACCTTCACTATGTTCTTTTAACCAAGTTCGACCATTTTTCATATCCAAAAAAATACCGTAGTTTTGGTTTTTTCCTAGGCTGATTTTGTAAGATAAACCATTTTCATCGGCAGTATAATCCGTGAACTCTTCACCGTATAAAACAAAGGTAGGCGCAAGTTCACGACAACGAAACTGCACTTGGATACTTTCTACAGTAAAACCTCTGTTGTTTAACTCTGCTAATAGACATTCACTTAAATTAGCCAACCATTGGTCACTTTCTTCTTTATAAAGAATAATCAGAGCAACTGGCGATAACCAATCGATATTGAAATGTTGGTACTCAGGGTAATTAAACCCTCGGCCGTGAAATAAACGCGCCATCTCTTTCTCTTGCCCTGCTTTTATTTCAGGGAAATGCATTTTTTCTAGCAATGCTGTAAACATATTATTTTTCTTCTTTATTAGTAACGTTAACTAAACTCTCTGACACTGTATTTTGTGATTCAGCATCTATTTTGTCTTGATCGATATTTTCCAGCACTTCAACCTCTTCATCAGAGCTTAATAAAATAGCAACCCACCGCCCATCTTCACTGCTCTCTAAGGCAATCTTTAAAATCATGGTTAATGGTACAGATAAAAGCATGCCAACCATACCCAATAACCAGCCCCAAAATATTAATGATAGAAATACCACTAAAGTTGATAAGCCTAAACTACGCCCCATAAAGCGGGGTTCAACCAAATTACCCATGATCATATTCACACTCACAAACAACCCGACTACAACCGAAGCATAACCCGCTCCAAGTTGTAAAAATGTTAATATCACCGCAGGTACAGCTGAGATGATTGAACCAATATTAGGAATATAATTAAGAAGGAATGCTAGCAAAGCCCACAACACATAAAACTGCACACCAATTGCCCATAACACGCAGCCAATGATCAAACCTGTTGCCAAACTGACTAGCGTTTTAATTGCCATATATTGGTTAACCATTTTTAAAAAATGGTCTAGCTTTTTATCTGTTTCCGCGGAATCATTAAAAGCCATATGCAGCTTTTTAGTAAATACCTTGCCTTCCGCTAACATAAATACCACGGTTAATAGCAGCAGAAAGATATTACCCAGTACACTACTGAAACCACTTAAAGTAGAGGTCACTAAGTTCATCACTTTACTTGGGTCAAAATAGCTCCCAACCTCATCCATAGACAAAGCAATATCATGTCCAGCTAACCACTCGACAAGCCAATTTACCTGCTCAGTGAGCTGTGCTTCATAAGTGGGAATAGCTTTTCTAAAGTCATTTACAGCAGCACCAATTACACCACCTAAGACGATGAAAAGAGAGAAAATGGTGGCAATAACTAATGTAATCGCCAATCCTCTTGGTAGTTTTTTGGACTCCAGATAATTAATCGCAGGGTTACAAATAATTGCCACAAATAAAGACAATAAAAAAGGAACAACAATCGGAGCAGCCACTTTTATCCCAGCTAAAGAGATAACCAAAGCAGAACAATACAGCGCGGTGCGAGCTGCTGTAGAAGTATTAACCATATTGCACTTTCCTTAATAGATTTGGTTGTAAATAAGGTTATTAGCGCTAAGTATAATGGATAGACTAACAATAATAACTAAGAATTTAACCACCTGAAATATAAACATATTATATTACTAATAAACCTGTTTTAGAGGCATTTTTCCGATTAAAAAACACTTTTAGTAATAAGTGACCTAAATCTCTTTAAAAATAATAACAATCCGCACATTAAAGTGATCCTGATCAATATGAGAATCCCCATTCTTCCTATAATCAAATTGAAAGTTATTTACTAAGTCTGTTTTTACCAAGTCACCTTAATAAAGCACTTTTAAAGATTTTAAATTTATTAAACTTTGGAGAAATATATGACTGTAAGCAATGTCACTGAACTAAATGCAATGGTTGCTCGAGTGAAAGCAGCACAAAAAGAATTTGCTAGCTACTCACAGGAGCAAGTTGACAAAATTTTCCGCGCCGCTTCATTAGCCGCATCTACAGCACGTATCGAACTTGCTAAAATGGCAGCGACTGAATCAGGCATGGGTATTATGGAAGATAAAGTGATCAAAAACCACTTCGCTTCTGAATTCATTTACAACAAATACAAAGATGAATTAACCTGTGGAGTGATTGACCGCAACGAAGAAGGCGGCACTATCACTATCGCAGAGCCTGTTGGTATCGTGTGTGCAATTGTACCAACTACGAACCCGACCTCTACAGCCATCTTTAAAGCATTAATTTGTCTTAAAACTCGTAATGGTTGTATCTTCTCTCCACATCCTCGTGCAAAAAATGCAACAAACTATGCAGCAAAAGTAGTATTAGACGCAGCAATAAAAGCAGGTGCTCCAAAAGACATTATTGGTTGGATTGACGTACCATCAGTTGAACTTTCAAACGCATTAATGAAGCATGACGATATCAACCTGATTTTAGCAACAGGTGGTCCTGGTATGGTTAAAGCAGCTTACTCTTCAGGTAAACCAGCTATCGGTGTAGGCGCAGGTAATACGCCAGTTGTAATCGATGAAACTGCTGATATCAAACGTGCTGTTTCTTCAATCTTAATGTCTAAAACATTCGATAACGGTGTTATCTGTGCTTCTGAGCAAGCAGCGATTGTAGTTGAATCAATCTACGACGAAGTGAAAGCACGTTTTGCAAAATACGGTGCAGCAGTATTAAACAAAGCAGATGCAGAGAAAGTGCGTAAAGTATTAATCATCGATGGTGCACTAAACGCTAAAATCGTAGGTCAACCAGCATACAAAATTGCAGCATTAGCCGGCGTTAAAGTACCAACATCAACTAAAATCCTAATCGGTGAAGGCTTAGAAGCATCTTGGGATGATGAGTTTGCACACGAAAAACTATCTCCTACATTAGGTCTATTTAAAGCAAAAGACTTTGAAGATGCAGTGCGTCAAGCAGGTATCGTATTAGACATAGGTGGTGTTGGTCATACATCAGTGCTTTACACTGACCAAGATGCCAACGCAGATCGTATCGCTTACTTTGGCGATAAAATGAAAACAGCACGTATCTTAGTAAACACACCTTCTTCTCATGGTGGTATTGGTGACCTTTACAACTTTGAATTAGCGCCTTCTTTAACACTAGGTTGTGGTTCATGGGGTGGTAATGCCATTTCTGAAAACGTAGGTCCAAAACACCTTATCAATAAGAAAATTGTTGCGAAGAGAGCTGAAAATATGTTGTGGCATAAACTACCAAAATCAATCTACTTCCGCCGCGGCTGTTTACCAGTTGCAATGACTGACCTTGAAGGCAAAAAACGTGCGCTAATCGTGACTGACCGCTTCCTATTCAATAACGGTTACATCGACGACTTACGTAGCATCTTAAAAGAAAAAGGTATGGAAGTTGAAGTATTCCATGAAGTCGAAGCGGATCCAACATTAGCGGTTGTTAAAGCGGGTGCAGCAGCATGTTTAAGCTACCAACCAGATGTAATTTTAGCCGTTGGCGGTGGTTCTCCAATGGATGCAGCTAAAATCATGTGGGTAATGTACGAGCACCCAGAAACTGACTTTGAAGATTTATCAATGCGCTTTATGGATATCCGTAAACGTATCTACAAATTCCCTAAAATGGGGTCAAAAGCCGAGTTAGTATGTATCACAACTACATCTGGTACAGGTTCTGAAGTCACACCATTTGCGGTTGTTACCGATGAAAAAACCGGTCAAAAATACCCATTAGCAGATTACGAACTAACGCCAAACATGGCGATTGTTGACGCTAACCTAGTCATGGATATGCCTAAATCTTTATGTGCATTCGGTGGTTACGACGCAGTAACTCACGCAATGGAAGCTTACGTGTCAGTACTAGCAAATGAATACTCTGACGGTCATGCTTTACAAGCACTTAAAATGTTAAAAGAGTACTTACCAAGCTCTTACAAAAACGGCAAGAAAGACCCAATTGCACGTGAGAAAGTACATAACGCAGCAACAATCGCAGGTATGTCATTTGCCAATGCATTCCTAGGTGTTTGTCACTCAATGGCGCACAAACTAGGTGCTGAGTTCCACATTCCACACGGTTTAGCGAATGCGTTATTAATCTCGAATACAATTCGTTACAACGCAACCAATAACCCAACTAAACAAACTGCATTCTCACAGTACGATCGCCCTAAAGCACGTGCTCGTTATGCAGAAGTAGCTGCACACTTGGGCTTCATTGAAGGTAACACTGAAGATAAACTAAATGCTCTACTAAACTGGTTAGAAGAGTTAAAAGTTGCATTGGACATTCCTTTATCAATCCAAGCGGCAGGTGTAAACGAAGCTGAGTTTATGGCTAAAGTAGATGAGCTAGCAGAGCATGCATTTGATGACCAATGTACAGGTGCAAACCCACGTTACCCATTAATCGCAGAGCTAAAAGAAGTATTAATCGCTTCTTACTACGGTAAAGCTTACGCAGATGTTGTAGACGCACCTGAAGTTGAAGTAAAAGCAGAAGTAAAAGAAGAGAAAAAAGTAGCAGCTAAAAAAGTGAAAGAATTAGTTAGCTAATCAACTCCCTTCAAACAACCTTATCAAGCCTGCTATATGCAGGCTTTTTTATTACTAAACCATCACTCTAAAATGACCAGACTAATAATAAAACTAAGTTACTTTTTCAGGGGCTAGCTTTGATGTCAAAAAATAGATAATGGCACTTTGTACAAGTAGAGAAAAACTCATTGAAACGGTATACCAGTCATTATAAAAAGTAACAATGTCATTACCCAATATCCCAGTCTTTTCAATAAAGTAGAGTGGCCAGGTGCAATATAAATTTGATAAACCAGCATCTAAAAAAACTAACATAAATAAAGTCATCACTGAAAAAACAAATGAAATAGTAAATAACTTCATTAGCAATACCTCTTAGTTATCCAAATCACGCCTCGTTAAGAGACAAAGCAGTCATTTAAATTAGCAACACAAGCTTAAAAGACAACTCTTTTTCATTTAAAAGAATTATTTTGTAACAAAAGTCACTAATCTATCTCGGCTCTATTAAAAACTAACACTTAAATAAAAAGGAAAAATACAAACTATTTTGCTTTTTGTGTAAATACCTGCTTGACTCTGTACCTAGGTACAGAGTATAGGATAGGAGCTATCGATGAATGAGAACAAACCGATTACCATTGGCGTACTGGCTAAAGCAGCAAATGTTGGCGTAGAAACAATTCGCTATTACCAACGCAAAGCCATTATTAAGCAACCACCAAAAAACAATGGGTTTCGTCATTATTCTAATGAAGATATTCGAGTGATTCGCTTAGTGAAAAAGCTTCAAGGAGTTGGTTTTTCCTTAGATGAAATTAAGGATTTTCTCATTTTCGATCATTGTTGTAGTCAATCACGATCAGTGGTGAAGCATAAATCATTAACTAAAATTGAAGAAATTAAAACACAGATTTCTGAATTACAGACAACTATCAAAGCTTTAGAAGTATTTTCAAACTCTTGTGGTACTGACAAGAACATAGAGACTGATTGTCATTTATTAGATTGTTTTGAAAATCATTGGCAGTGCTGTAGTACTGAGCCAGCCCCTAACCTAACTGGAGAATAAACATGAGTGAAGTATGTAAATGTTGTGAAGACAAAAAAACACCAGACTGTTGTTGTAATACAGACAGTTGTAAATGCGCAGAAAGCTGTGCTTGTGGCGATTGCTGTATTAATTCGGATTGTTGTTAATCCCTTTAGCACCTGAATATGTAAACTGCCTATCTATTAACAGTCGCTCTTTACTGAGATCAGGTAGGCAGTTTTTTAATAAACAACCTCAACCTCATACGAGGTATCATTTTTTAGCTTTCAGCACTGTTTAGCTTATTTCAACCTTAATTTTTAGCATTCTCTTTTTAAGCTCTTTTTGAAGGTTGGTAATGTTATATGGCATCATGGATTTCCACTTTTGGCACTCAGTTTTTGTTCTGCCACATCCCAAACACCACCCTTTACTACCTGAAAAATCACACTGATCAATACAAGGGCTTTTTCTTTTCTTCATCTCTGCTATCTCACTTTATTGAAGTTCAAGTAACACTTGATCAATACTTTCTTCTAAAACTCGAAGACGATTAAACTCTTCAAATAAACGTTGCTCTAGGTTTTTAAAATTAAGCGGCAGTGTTCGCTGACAAATACCATAGCTACTATCGAGATTTTTATACCCATTCCAGCTTTTAATTCGCTTCTCTTCTAACGCCATAAATTGACGAATAAATTCAGCCTGGGAAGGACAATCTTCTTCAACGTGCATACAAATAGGAAAGGACTTTTGTTTAATCTGAGGCCCTTCTATAAAGGTTTCAAAGTGAATACCACCTTGGTTTTGATTAAACCAATTATGTTTGGAGAGCTGCATATAATTACCACGATTATAAATCTCCCAACCGTCATCGAACCAACTCGCTTTCTGAAGCATTTTTTCAAGGTTACGAAATACACCTTTTACATCTTTCATTAAATTTATTCTCATCCATTATTGTGTAAATTTGCACAAACATGCCTTTAAAAACAGCCCACAAATTGCCAATCTAAATTCAAGCCAATAAAAGATTATCAATTAACAAAAGAGAGATAACAAGCTGTTCATTAAATGGGAGATCTGTTTTGATAAATCAAACCGAGAGCAGAGAGGAATAATAGAGCCCTTCCGCTAAGACAAAAAACAGGCTAAAGCCAGCGTCCCAAAATCAAAAGATTCTGCGCACTATATTAGGTAAGTTCACATAACAAAAGTCAAAACAAGAAGACTAAAGCTAGCACCCAAGGTCAAAAGGTGCTTTGTGCTGTATTAAGTAAGCTCACACGACAAAAATCAAAAAACAAGCAGGCTAAAGCCAGCGCCCCAAGGTCAAAAGGTGTTATGTGATCTATTAAGTGAATACCGATTCCAAAAAACTAAGCTACAACAGCGGGCTAAACAGGTACAACACACCTTCTAAAATACGTTTAAAGAAAGGTCGCTTGCGCCACTTCTCTAAAGTTAACTGATTAGAGGCTAATGTATAATGCATCTGAGCAGTAAGTAGATCGCCAGCAAATTTCGGATTATCAATTAACATAGTCATTTCAAAGTTTAACCAGAAACTACGTAAATCTAAATTCACCGAGCCCACCAGCGCTAACTTCTCATCAATAACAATACTTTTGCTATGTAATAAACCACCGTAAAACTGATGAATCTCTACGCCTGCTTTCAATAGGTCCTCAAAGAAAGCGCGTGATGCGTACTTAACCATCAAGGAGTCATTCTTAGCGGGTAAAATAATTTTTACATCAACACCACGCATGGATGCGACCTGTAATGCGGTTAACAGACTTTCGTCTGGAACAAAGTAAGGGGAGGTTAATACTAAGCTGTATTTAGCTTCGTAAATAGCCGTTAATAATACTTGATGAATACCTACTTTACCAAACTCGGGCCCCGATGGAATCAGCTGTGAATTTTCATCACCAACTAACGAGAATAAGGAACGATTTGCAGGCGGTAGATCAAGGTGTTGTGCAGTCTCTAAACTCCAATCCCAAATAAATAAGCCTTCCATATGTTGTACGATTGGTCCTTCACAACGCACCATTAAATCGATCCATTCACCAATCCCCTTTTCTACTTTAAAATAAGCGGGATCAACCAAATTCATGCTGCCAGTGTAGGCAATATGATCATCAATACAGACAAGCTTTCGGTGTAGGCGCAAATCTTGTCGTTGGAATAATAGTCGGAATGCACCTACAGGTAGGCCTTCCACGACTTCAACCCCAGCTTTACGTAATTGTGCAGGTAGGATGGATTTAAAAAAATCACTACTTCCCACTGAATCTAAGAGTAACTTACAGGTGACACCACGTTGTGCAGCGGCTTTTAACTCTTCTAATAATTGGTCAACTAACCCACCTTGATTACAAATATAAAACATTAAATAACAATGCTTTTTAGCTTCTCGAATCTCTTTGGTTAGCTCTAATAGTATATTGTCAGTAGTGGTTAATAAGGTATGTTTATTACCCTTTACCATTGGCATATTGGTGTAGGACTCAACAAAAGATTGCATTGAACGCGCATTTTCGCTGATGAGTTCTTTATCTTGTTTGTAGGTATTGGCTTGCTCTTCTATCCACTTTAAAAAAGCACCAGAGAGCAATTTTCGACGTTTACTGCGTTTCGCACCTAGGTTTAATTCTCCAAAGATTAAGTAGCCGATCATGCCAACTAATGGCACGGCAAAGATTAAAAATAACCAGGCAAGTGAAACACCAATCGGCTTGCGCTTAATGATCACACGTAAGGAGATAAGTGTTAAAAAACTAAAATACAGAGTCGCTGAAAATACAAGGTATACCTCGCTTTCTAGCCAGCTCATATTTATGCCTAGGTTTGCCATTACAGTCCTATCAGTCAAAAGAAAAAGAGAGCAACACACCCAGCCTGATCGTTGCCATACTGACTGCGGTGGTTAATTAGAGAATGTGATTAATAACGCGGATGGTATCAAAAATGTCACAATAGGATAGTTATTTTTAGCTATCCTATTGTGGGCTATGGGGTTTGGCTACTTTCGCTTATGGCATCTTAAGTAAAAAGTCGCTTCTGAAGCGCTCATCGCTTCTTTGGTTGGCTGGTTTTTATCAGCAATAAACTGATGATCATTAATCAGCTGTTCTCTTGGATCATTGTCGATCGTATCACCAACCACATCAATACCTAAGGAGTTAGCTAATACAAACACTGATTTCAACATTGCCTCACCGGCTAGATAACCAGGCACGCCTTGAATAAAGTGTTTAGATATTTTGAACTTATCAATATTCAGTTTATCGATACAATACAACACTGAACGTTCAGCACCAAAACCGTCAACAGTAAAAGAGATACCCAAGCGACTCAGGTTTAGTAAATTTTCTTGCACTGTATAAAGATCATTACTAAATAGGGCTTCATCAATTTCAAACTCAAACCAATTCGCCTTAGCCCCAGTATCCAAAAATATTTTTTGAATCGATGCTATTAATGAAAGCTGCGATAATTCCGCTTTTGATATATTGAATGCAATGCGCCCAAAATTAATACCAGCATGATGCCACTTCACAGCTTGTTCAACCGCTTTAGTAAACATTTTCATGCTTAATTCAACCATCAAACCAGACTGCTCAGCAAGCATTAAGAAACGCTCCGGCAGCAAAGTTCCGTGCTCAGGATGATGCCATCTCAAGACACATTCCACTGCCACAATTTGGCGCTTATTCAAATCAAATTGTGGTTGATAATAAACATCGAATTGATTTTCATTTAATGCCACTTTTAACTCATTTTCTAATGCAAGTTGGTTAGTCGAGTTAATAGTTAATTCGTTTGTGTAAAAGTGGTAAGCGCTGCTTTTATCATTCTTACTACGGTACATTGCATTTTCCGCATTCGATAAAATACTGTCCACATCTGAACCATCATCGGGACAAATACTAATCCCGATAGAGGTTGTCAAGTTTACCGCAATACCTTCCATGGTCACAGTTCCAGAAAACTGTTGGGTAATTTGTCGTGCAATTAATGCCACTACCTGCTCGTTTTCTAACTCTTCAATCACTAGTGCAAACTGGTCATCACTGATACGCGCTATAATATCTTTATCAGATGCAAGCTCTTTGAGGCGTTTAGCTATGCCTCTAAAGATAACATCACCTTTATTATGGCCATAACGTTCATTAACAGCTTTAATACCTTTAATTTCAATATGTAACACACCAATAGCCGTTTGTTTGTGATTAGCACGTGCTATCGCTTTTTCTAGGTGAGTGAACAGTGCTATACGGTTATTTAGCCCAGTCAATGAGTCATGTTTAGACAGGTATTGAATCTTCGCTTCGTAATCTTTATTTTGGGTTAAATCGGTGAATACAAAAACACGATTATTCATGTTGTCACTGCCGTGTTTGACTTCATTAACCTCTAACCAGAAATAGCCTAGGTAACCCATCTTAGTATAGAAACGGACATTACCTTGCCACTTACCCTCTTTTTTAATGCCAACTTCGATATCATCAAATAATGTACAAGAGTCAAAACCGTCTGCAAAAGAGGTAATATTAACGTCAATTAACTCTTCTTTAGAATAACCAGAAACGCTGAAGCAAGCGTCATTAGCAGTGATCACTACCCCTGTATTATCGGTAACTAAAATACCATCTCGGCTATTTTCAAACACCACGTTGGCCAATCTTAATTGTTTTTCGATAATGCTTTGTTCGGTAATATCTCGACCAATTGCAAAGAGCCCTTGAACTTCACCATGTTTATCGCGAAGTGGCACTTTTTGCATGAAGATAAAGTGCTTTTCCCCATTGTTATAGGTTAAGTACTCATTGTTTGCATAAGTTTCATTGTTACTCATTACTTGTGCATCTTGAGCCTGGCACATTCTTGCCTGATTTATTTCAAATAGTTCATCATCAGCTTTTCCAATGATCTCAGCTTCAGAGCAGCCAACAAATTTTTCAAACTGTTTATTACAACCAATAAAACGGCTATCTAGATCTTTAAAGAAAATAAGATCTTCTGATAAGTCTGCCGTTGCGCGTAGCATCAAGCGTTCTTTCTCAATAGTTGCTTTAACTGCATTCATTTCTGAAATATCAAAGAGCATTCCGACGCGCATATTACAGCCCACATCGACTTCTTCACGTAATAAAAATTCACGCTTTTCGCCACAACATTCTTCTATATTGCATTCCAGCATTAAAGGTTGATTTGATTTGACATCAGCAGTGTCAGACTTAATTAATTGCGCAGCAGTACCATCAGGTAAAAGTGTAGATAGCTCTTTACCAACCAATACATCAGGTGAATAACCAAAAATATTTGAGAAATAGGAATTACACGCAATGATAAAACCATCATTACTTTTATAGTAGATAGGAATACTTATGCAGTTAAGTGTTGATTTAATTTCATCTGAAATACAATCTTTTGCTTTAGCGTCAGTAAAGCATGCGGACGTTGCATTGTCCTCTTCTTGGCTTGATAAATAGATACACTCTAATACGGGATAGAGCTGTTTTATACGTTCTTTTAATACCCCTGAGATAGGAACTTCACAAATGAAGTAATCAAAATCTTGCTCTTGCAACATTTCCTCAAGACCATTAACACAATGACAGTGGGTAAGATTTGCTGCACCAGACGCTGCATTGATGGGTAATAAGGCTTTAACTAACTGTACATTATTACCTATGTATAAAACCTTACTGACTTGACTAGACAACCGAACTGCCCTCCATGACGAAAACAATAACATTAACAAACTGCACTACTACAAATACTTTGAGTTAATACCATTAATATAATAACAGTCGTTCATTAGAACACAAAAAGGGAGCTTTACGCTCCCTTTTATTCATTAATTATTTTTAACCTAATTGTTTGCGCACATTTCTGAACATACGCATCCATGGGCTATCTTCTTTCCATTCATCTGGATGCCAAGAGTTAGCAACCGTTCTGAATACACGCTCAGGGTGAGGCATCATGATAGTGACACGACCGTCCTTAGACGTTAGACCAGTAATACCATTTGGCGAACCATTTGGATTAGATGGGTAAGATTCAGTGTTATTACCGTAGTTATCGATAAAGCGTAATGCAACAGAACCACTTGCTTCAATAGCTGCAAGGTGTGAGGTGTCTTTCACTTCCACACGACCTTCACCGTGAGATACTGCGATAGGCATTTGTGAGCCCGCCATATCATTTAAGAATAACGAGTTAGACTTTTGCACTTCTACCAAACTGAAACGTGCTTCGAAACGCTCTGAGTTATTGCGAACAAAACGCGGCCAGAGATCAGAACCTGGAATTAACTCGTTGAGGTTTGATAACATCTGACAACCGTTACACACGCCTAATGCAAATGAGTTTTCACGCTCAAAGAAAGTTTGGAACTGAGTACGAGCTTGTTCGTTGAACAGAATAGACTTAGCCCAACCTTCACCAGCACCTAATACGTCACCGTAAGAGAAACCACCACAAGCCACTAAACCAGCAAAGTTCTCTAGTTGAACATTACCCGACAGAATATCACTCATGTGTACATCAATCGCAGAGAAACCAGCGCGGTTGAAGGCTGCTGCCATCTCTTGCTGCGAGTTAACACCTTGCTCACGCAAGATAGCCATACGCGGTTTAACACCTTTAGCAATATAAGGTGCTGCAACATCTTCGTTAATATCAAACGTCAATTTAGTCGATAGACCTGGGTCTTTATCGTCTAATTTAAGGTCAAACTCTTGTTGTGCACATTCAGAGTTATCACGTAATGATTGCATTTTCAGTGTTGTTTCAGCCCAAATACCACGGAACTCCGCACGTTTAGCTGCTAATACTTCAACACCATCGCGTAGGAATTCAATTTGGTCTGTGCTATTGATTGAACCAATCACTAGGGAGCTAGAAGATAAACCGTGGCCAGCTAAAGTATTTAATACCGCTTCTTTATCTTCACGTTTAACTTGAATTACCGCACCTAACTCTTCTGAATACAATGCAGAGAAGTCATCGCTACCAACTTGATCAAGCTTAACGGTTACACCGCAATGTCCTGCAAAGGCCATTTCTGTAATAGTTGAGAATAAACCACCGTCACTTCTATCGTGATAAGCTAATAATTTCTTATCAGCTAATAAGCTTTGCACCGAGTTAAAGAAGCCTTTTAATAATTCTGGGCTATCTAAATCAGGCGTTGTTTCACCTAACTGCTTATATACTTGCGCCAGTGATGAACCACCTAAACGGTTTTTGCCGTTACCTAAGTCGATTAGGATCAGGTCGGTTTCACCTTGGTCTGTGCGTAATTGCGGTGTCACCGTATTACGGATATCACGTACTGCACCAAATGCAGTGATAATCAATGATAATGGTGAAGTCACCTCTTTATCACTGCCATCTTCTTCCTGCCAACGTGTCTTCATTGACATTGAGTCTTTACCTACAGGAATAGTAAGCTCTAATTCAGGACATAATTCTTCACCAACCGCTTTAACTGCTTCGTATAAACCAGCATCTTCACCAGGGTGACCGGTTGCTGACATCCAGTTAGCAGATAGTTTAATACGTTTAAAATCACCAATATCAGAACAAGCGATATTAGTAATTGATTCAGCCACAGCTAAGCGAGCAGATGCACCAAAGTTAAGTAATGCCACAGGTGTACGTTCACCTAATGCCATTGACTCACCAAAATAAGTATCGTAACTTGCAGCTGTTACAGCACAATCGGCAACAGGTACCTGCCAAGGACCAACCATTTGGTCACGAGCAACTAAGCCCGTTACAGTTCGGTCACCGATAGTAATCAAAAAGGTTTTTTCTGCGATTGAAGGTAAACGTAACAAACGCTCTGCCGCTTCTTTCACACTTGCACCAGATAAGTCTAACGCTTTACCTTTAGCTGTTTGTGATTGAACATCACGATGCATTTTAGGTGCTTTACCCAATAACACTTCTAATGGCATATCGATTGGTTTGTTATCAAACTCAGGATCGTTCAGCGTTAAGTGTAACTCTTCAGTGGCTGTACCGATCACCGCATATTGTGCACGTTCACGCTTACAAATCGCTTCAAAGGTCGCTAGATTTTCAGGCTTAACCGCCATTACGTAACGTTCTTGAGACTCATTACACCAGATTTCATGTGGTGCCATGCTTTTCTCGTCATTTGGAATTGCACGTAAATCAAATACACCACCACGGCCACCATCATCCACTAACTCAGGCATAGCATTAGATAAACCACCCGCACCTACATCGTGAATAAATTGAATTGGGTTATTTTCACCCATCTGCCAACAACGGTCGATTACTTCCTGACAACGACGTTCCATCTCTGGGTTTTCACGTTGTACTGAAGCAAAATCTAAATTTTCTGAAGAAGCACCAGAATCCATTGAAGACGCGGCACCACCACCTAAACCGATATTCATTGCAGGACCACCTAACACGATCAGTTTCGCGCCAACTGGGATATCTTTTTTCTGTACGTGTTCACGGCGGATGTTACCTAAACCACCAGCAAGCATAATTGGCTTGTGGTAACCACGGATCTCGCTACCGTTATGGCTATCTACTTTTTCTTCATAAGTACGGAAATAACCTAGGATATTAGGGCGACCAAATTCATTATTAAATGCAGCACCGCCCAAAGGTGCTTCTAACATAATATCCAAAGCAGAAACGATACGGCTTGGCTTACCAAAATCTGTTTCCCATGCTTGTTCAAAGCTAGGAATACGTAAATTAGATACAGAGAACCCCACTAAACCAGCTTTCGGTTTAGAGCCAATACCTGTTGCGCCTTCATCACGAATTTCACCACCAGAGCCAGTTGCAGCACCTGGGAATGGAGAGATAGCAGTTGGATGGTTATGTGTTTCCACCTTCATTAAGATATCGATATCTTCATGGTGGTAACCAAATTCACGGTCATCAACACTTGGGAAGAAACGCCCTGCTTGGTAACCTTCCATTACCGCGGCATTATCTTTATATGCAGACAATACGTATTCAGGATGTAATTCGTGGGTATTACGAATCATTTTAAATAATGATTTAGGCTGTTTTTGACCATCAATGGTCCAATCAGCATTAAATATTTTATGACGACAATGCTCTGAGTTTGCCTGTGCAAACATCATTAGTTCGATATCGTTAGGGTTACGATTTAACTTAATAAAGTTTTCCACTAAGTAATCGATTTCATCATCTGCAAGTGCTAGACCTAAGTTCACATTGGCAGTTTCTAATGCGCTACGGCCTTCGCCTAACACATCAACACTGGTCATTTTTCCTGGCGTACCTTGGACAAATAAGGTCGCGGCGTCTTCCAACGAAGTTAACACGACTTCCATCATGCGATCATGCAACAAGTCTGTTAACGCTTGAATTTGTTGTTCATTTAACTCTGTTTCAGTTTCAACGTAATAAGCGATACCACGCTCTAAACGTTTTACTTTGGTAAGACCACAGTTTTTAGCAATGTCCGTTGCTTTTGAAGACCAAGGCGAAATAGTGCCTGGGCGTGGTGTGACAAATAACAGAGTCCCTACTGGGTCATGCTCTGCAATTTTAGGTCCGTAAGTTAATAGCTTTTGTAGAACAGCTAACTCTTGGTCATTTAAAGAATCAGATAGATCTGCAGCATGCATAAATTCAGCATATAGGCCTGTTACAGGTAAATCTAATACTTCACAGTTTTTCAACAACTGGTTAACACGAAATGTCGATAAGGCAGGTGCCCCACGCAAAATTTCCATAGGTTATTACTCTCGTTGGATAAATAAATGAACTTGGGTTTAGCTCAATATTATAAAAGAAAAGCATTTTTTATTAAATAGAAACACTCTATAGTCTGTCATAAATAAACCTGATAATTGGTAAATAAATAGATATTTAAATCGTTTCTTGAATAATCTACCAATTCGACTCATTGGATCGGCAACATTTTTATGAATAAACCTGTTTTTCTCACTTCTACGACTATTAAATTTAAGCTATTTTTAAGCGCCATTTTTATATTTTTGTTAACCGCTTGTAATCCGGTCACCCCAACGACCGATCTTGAAGAGATGCAAGCACGGCAAACATTAATCATGGGCACCATGAATAGTGCACTGACTTATAGCTTCGATGGCGACAATTACAGTGGATTGGATTACGAATTAGGCAAGAAGTTTGCTAAATACCTCAACCTAAAATTAATTATTAAAGAATATGACGATTTCGACTCATTATTTTCAGCCTTAGAAGATAATGAAATAGACTTTGCAGGAGCTGGCTTAACCTTAACTCCTAAGCGTGCCGAGAAATATCGTAGTTCACCACCTTATTATTATCTTTCACAAACATTGGTTTATCATAAAGGCACTTACCGCCCTCGCGACATTTCAGACATAGATGCGCCAGTTAATGTGCTTAAAGGCAGTAGTCATGAGGAAAATATTAAAGCCTCGTTAATTGACTACCCGGATCTCGTGATCAATGTTTTAGAAAATGAAGACCAAGAGTCTCTATTACAAAAAGTTGCCCAAAAAGAGATTCAATATGCGATTGTTGACAGTACCACTTTGGCACAAAAGCAGCGTTATTACCCTTCACTTGCAGAAGCTTTCACTATCTATGAAAAACAACCTGTAGCTTGGTTAATTCGTAAAGCTCAAGATGACTCTTTTTATTCAGCAATGATTGAGTTCATGGGTAACCAATATAACTCAGGTACCATTGCTAAAGTTGAAGAAAAGTATTTTGGCCACATCGGTGACTTTGATTACGTCGACACACGTATTTTCTTAAAGCGTATTGATAGCCGCTTACCTAAATACGAAGCGCTATTTAAACAATATGCCACGCCTGAAGTGCCATGGTTATTACTTGCATCAGTGAGTTATCAAGAGTCACATTGGAACCCAAAAGCCACCTCCCCAACGGGTGTTCGAGGCATGATGATGTTGACCTTAGACACCGCTAAATTTGTAGGAGTTAAAAACCGTGTTAATGCAGAACAAAGTATTCAAGGTGGTGCCAAATACCTCACACAATTAATCAAACGTTTACCTGAAAGCATCCCTGAAGATGAACGAATTTGGTTTGCATTAGCCTCTTATAATATTGGTTTAGGGCATCTATTAGACGTGCGAAGAATTACCAAAATGCGCGAGCAAAATCCAGATTCTTGGGCTGATGTCAAAGAAAACTTACCACTATTACATGAGCGAAAATGGTACACCAAAACCCGTTACGGTTATGCCCGTGGACGCGAAGCGAAGCATTATGTTGATAATATTCGAGAATACTTAGAAACATTAACTTGGCATGCTCAAGAGCAAGAAAAAGCACTTAAATTAGCGGAAGAGCAAAAAGCAGAAGAAGCAAGATTGGCAGCAATTGCAAAAGCCGAGGAAGAAAGACTAGCGGCTATTGAATTAGAAAAACAAAAAAAACTTGAAGAGGAAAAATTAGCCGAAGCACAACGTCAAGCAGCAATTGAAGCTGAAAATCAAGCAAGGATAGCAGCTGATAAACAAGCAGAAGAAGCTAAGCAAGCCGCGTTAGAAGCAGCAGAAAAAGCTGAAGCAAAGGCAGCGGCCAAATTAGCTGAAGAACAAAAAGAGCAAGCCGAAGCGGCCGTAAAACTAGCCGAAGAACAAAAAGCACAGGCCGAAGCCGCTGCTAAGCTAGCAGCTGAGCAAAAGGCACAAGCAGATGCTGCTGCTAAATTAGCAGAAGAACAAACACAAACAGAACCAGCCCCCAAAGTAGATCAAACGACAGTTACCCCTTAATGGACTTTTAGTGGGAGGCTGAAGCCTCTCACTAACACCAATCAAACTAGCCTCGAAGCAACTAACCCTACCCTGTGCCCCAGACAAGTAACAACAAAACCTATTAAATTAATAAAAACAATCGATTTAGACAATCCTAAAACTTCATTTATGATGACTGATATTAACTTCCAATAATTATAAAGGCCTTGCAATGAGCAAAAAAACAATTAGCCAAATCATGAAAAACAACCCCATCACATTACAGTGCCACACATCGCTAACTGATATCGTAAAAACCTTAATTAGTAGTCAACAATCACAATTACCAGTGGTTAATAACGAGAAAAAGTTACTAGGAATGGTATCGTTAGTAGGATGTCAAAAAGCATTATTAAGCAGTGCTTACCATTGTGATAAACCAGTACAGGTTGATAACGTCATGGCGATAGACTTTAATACATTCAATGCCGATGAAGATTTATCTGAAGTCGCCATTAAAACGCAGCATTTATCGGATAATATATTCCCTGTTGTGAAAGGCGATAAGTTAATCGGCATTATGAAACGAACAGATTTACTGACACACTTACAAAACAATTTATCTTTGTGTTCGCAAAAGCAGTTGTAATCCTTTTCTAAGGGATAAATGAAGCTAAAATGAAAAATACAAATTTAAAGGGTAAGCCTTAGAAAATGAATAAAGGTTGATTTGTAAACAACAGATCAACCACTTAGTAAGATCCTACCTTGATTTAACTCAACCTAAGCCACGATACAAAAATAGTTTTCTGTACAAATGCATTAAAAATAGGCAGAGTGCACACCCTTTTTATTTTAAGAGCGACATCAATGAACGTAATATTGGCAATGATAGCTGCATTTTTTTGGGGTACAACCTATGCAGTAACACAGTACACTTTAAGCGGATGGCCGCCTCTATTATTGGGAGCATTACGCGCATTGCCAGCAGGTTTACTGCTACTCGCCTTCAAACCAAATTTACCAAAAGCACATGAATGGCCTGTATTAATACGATTAGGCTCGATTAATATCGCCCTGTTCTTTGGCTTATTATTTATTATGGCGCAAACACTGCCTTCTGCTATATCAGGGGTTGGCATGGTTTCATTACCGGTATTTGCCATGTTTTACTATTGGATTGTTCATAAAAGTACACCAACGAAGGTGCAACTGATCTCAGGAGGTACTTTAATCACACTTGCGTGGTTCTTATTTGACCCATTACATCTGAAACTTAACCCCGTAGGCTTAGTGGCTATGCTTTGTGCTTTAGCCTGTATTGTGATCGGCAGTAATATCACTAAAAACTTAGGCTTAAAAATGCACTGGTGGCCGGTTTTATGTTGGCAGTTAATTATTGGCGGTAGTATTTTAACCGTGATCGCAATAATGCATGCTTTATCTTCACCAGCACAATATGTCTCGGCTTTACAAAATATTAGCTACCTGAATATTGGCGGCTTAGTCTGGCTAATCGTTCTGAATACCATGTTGGCTTATTCATTATATGTTTGGTTATTAAGCCGAATGACAGTAGTTGAGTTTACTTTTGCAGGCATTAGCAATCCGATTGCAGGGATTTTGATGGGGTTAATATTGGTTGGAGAGCAATTTACTCATATTCAATATGTATTAATGGCTTTGATCATTATGACCTCGTTATTAGGGTCTTTATTAAGTACTTATTTTGCTAAAAAACAAGCTAATAAGCAGGTAAATAAAACCATCATTAACAATGAAATTAAACCTACAGCGACTAAGTCTATTTAACAGAAAATAAAAAACACCTTTATTTATATGCTTTGTTATATAAATAAAGGTGTTAAATATTATTCATTTTATTAGCGAATAAGCTTAATCTTTCTTTTCAATGGTTACTTGTATATTTTTACTATTACCAGCAAACCACTTTTGAACATATAAACTCCCGACAATTGGTGCTTGCCCCTCTTCTGGCACTTCTTTATAACGGACGCTGTTTTTAGTCTCTTTTTCTATTTCAAAATTAACGACTTTATTGCTCATTATTGCGCTCCTTTTTTAAGGCTTTTTTTTCTTTACGACGGCGTTTAAAGAAATCACTGATTTTTGTCGCACATTGTTCGGCATCAACACCAGCTGTAACTTCAACTTGATGGTTCAGTTGTTCATGACGCACTAAATCAAACACGCTCCCCGCCGCACCGGTTTTATAATCACCCGCACCATAAACTAAACGTTTGATACGAGAGTGTACAATCGCACCTGCACACATAGGACAAGGCTCTAAAGTCACGTATAAAGTACAATCAATTAGACGGTAGTTTTGTAAATATTGTCCAGCTTTGGCAATAGCATTCACCTCTGCATGGGCACAAGCGTTATGTTCAACAATCGACAGGTTCCAACCTTCACCAACAATTTGGTTATCTTTAACCAGCACAGCACCGACAGGGATCTCGCCAAGCGTTTCAGCTTTATCCGCTAAAGATAAAGCATATTGCATCCAGTCATGGTCGGTAAAATGTTCAGTATTCATGGTACTAAAGAATCAAAGAGTAATAGAGGTCAGTTAATTCTGCACCGCAGATTAAATAAACCCAACCTGCTATCGCTAAATATGGGCCAAAAGGCATTGGTTTGCTTTGTTTATCCTTAGATAAAGCGATCATAATAATGCCCAAAATGGCACCAGCAAATGAAGAGAGAATAATAATTAAAGGCAGCGCTTGCCAACCAAACCATGCACCTAACGCAGCTAATAATTTAAAGTCACCGTATCCCATGCCCTCCTTGCCCGTCAGGAGCTTAAACGCCCAGTAAACTGACCAAAGGGTCAAGTAACCAAAAACAGCGCCTAAAACCGCATCCTGAAGCCCTATGAAGGTATCAGACATATTCACCAGTAAACCTAACCAAACCAATGGTAAAGTTAACTGATCCGGCAGTAACATAGTATCTACATCAATAAAGGTTAAACTAATCAAGGTCCAAGTGAACAATAGTGCAAATAAAACAGGCCAACCAAACGGAATGACATAAGCAACAGCTAATGACATTAAACCAGTCAATAACTCTATGCTTGGGTAACGAGCAGGGATATTGCAATCACAATGCTTGCAACGACCTTTTTGTAGCAACCAGCTGACTAATGGAATATTTTCAAGTGAACCAATCAAATGATTACATTTAGGGCAACGCGAACGAGGTAGTACTAAATTGAAGGTGGAATCGTCAACTTTAATATTACTGTCAGGAAATGTTTCTGCACAATCAGCTTCCCAACTACGTTGCATCATCACAGGCAAGCGATAAATCACCACATTTAAAAATGAACCAACCAATAAGCCTAAGACTAAAACAAGCCCAAAATAAAAAGAGGGAACTTGTTCCATCAATGTGATCACGTCACTCATAAATGCCTTCATTGTTAATATTTAAATTAATGCGGGTAAAAATTCAGCATCACCAGATTTATTGGTAATGCTGAATGTAGGTGGTTAATCACACTGATTAACGTCATCAAAGCTATAGACTGTTAATGAAAACATTCTATAGCCGTATTAACCAATATGAACAATATCAAATAGATTATGCTTTAACGCAAATCTCATCATCAACAAAGAAATAAGCAATCTCACGTGCAGCAGATTCAGGGCTATCTGAACCATGTACCGCATTTAAACGAGTAGACTCAGCAAAATCAGCACGGATAGTACCCGCAGCTGCTTGTGTTGGATCAGTTTTGCCAATAAGTTCACGATAAGCAGGAATGATATCTTCACCCTGTAATACTAACGCCATCGTTGGGCCAGATGTCATGAAGTCAATCAATGGCTCATAAAAATCTCTGCCTTCATGCTCTGCATAAAATCCTTCTGCTTGCTCACGCGTTAATTGCATTAGTTTTGCAGCAACAACAGTGAAGCCAGCTTGTTCGAATCGTTGTAAGATAGTGCCAATTAGTTGTTTACCAACAGCATCAGGTTTAATCATGGAAAGTGTTCTTTCTAATGGCATAATAGTTTCTTAAATTAGTTAATGGGACTCATAATATACCCTGTATAGACACTGGCTATCAATAACAACCTGACCATTCAGAACTCAATATCACATTTCCTTCATATAGATGGGTATTTATCGTGCAGTTTTTATTTAAGGCAATACAAAATGCGAGCTAATTTCAATATAAAAAAAATCATCTTAATATCCTTAATAGTGCTGATTGCAATTGTTCTCTGGTTTATTAGTAATGGTTTACTCCCTCATACGCCGGCACAAATGACCATTATTAATCAAGAACAAAGGCAATATTCAGCGACTTGCCCTGCATTGAGCGAACCTTTATTAACGACGAATAATAGCGTTTTACCAACGACCTTTTCTTTATTAAATTGGAATATTTATAAACAACAAAATACACAATGGTTAGCGCAATTAACTAAATGGGCAAAACAAGCCAACTTACTAACGTTACAAGAGGCTAAATATGAACCTGCTTTAAAACTTTTTTTACAACAGCAAAAACTTTCATCTTTACAAAATATAGCCTTTGAATATCAACAGATTAATTATGGTGTAAATACCTTAAGTAGCGCGACTGCGCTGCAAGTTTGTGGAACTCGTTATACGGAACCCTGGAGTCGAATCCCTAAAAGTGCAATTGCATCAACTTATCAAATAGCAGGAAGTACCAACCTTTTATTAGTTGTGAATATACATGGGGTGAACTTCACACTAACCTCAACACCATTAGCCGAACAATTAACTCCTTTTATCGCCTTAATCAAGGATCACAAAGGTCCAGTTATTGTAACTGGTGACTTTAATACATGGAGTGAAGCCCGAACATCGGTTGTCGATCAAGCATTAACAGAATTAGGTTTAAATGAAGTGACTTTTACCACGGATAACAGGCTAAAAATATTCAATACCCCCTTAGACCATGTTTTTTATAAAGGCTTAGCTGTCACTAATGCCCGAAGTATTCCAACCAATGCTTCCGATCACACACCGCAATTAGTCACTTTTATACCAATTGCATTAAATAAGTGATCTAAATTTTGCACCGGAAAAATGACTGAGTTCAAGGCGTAATTTAAGTCAAATAGTCGTTCTATTTACGAAAATTACAACGAAGAAATAAGTGATTTTAACAAGTAAAATAGATCCGTTAATTAGTGCGATTGGCATTAGTGCAACAATTGAGAATTGATCTACTGAGTAGGCTAATAGTATTTAGATAAATAATTTTTGAAAAGTAAGGTTGTTTGATTCTTTAGGATATTAGGATACTTTAGGAAGTAAATTTGAAGCGGTACACGAGACTAAAAAAACAGGTGACCCCAGCACTTAATCCGGGCAAGGTTGTTTGATTCTTTGGGATATTAGGATATTTTAGTAAGTAAATTGGAGCGGTACACGAGACTCGAACTCGTGACCCCAACCTTGGCAAGGTTGTGCT
>NZ_JAPNXS010000014.1 GCF_030397575.1 Psychromonas sp. 14N.309.X.WAT.B.A12
AGAGCGTGCCTTTCGGCTAGGCGGCGTATATTACGCGCCTTTCAAACAATGTCAACGTTAATTTTCAACTTTATTTCGAAGCGAACTTCGAAGCGTTTACTGCGTTTATTTTGTTCTCAAACTCGCTGGGTAACTTGCGTTCCGTCCCGTGTCTGTGGGGTCGCATTATAGGGATTAAGATCACATTGGCAAGCGTTTATTAACGTTTTTTTTGAATTTAAGTTTGAATGATTATTTAGCGAACAACTTGGGGGATTTTCATACTAATTTATCCATTTTTATGGTCTTTAACTGGTTATAATGATGCCTTTCATAATTGGGTTCATTTTTGTTTATATAGTGGAGACTTACATAATGAGTAATATCGATATATTAGTAGGAAGTACGTTAGGCGCTACTGAGTATGTTGCAGAGGCAACGCAACCTATTTTGGAAAAGGCTGGATTTACCACAGAAATACACTTTATACCTAATATAGAAGTATTAGATGTTACTTCTGAACAATTATGGTTAATTTGCATTTCTACACATGGTGCAGGAGATTATCCAGATAACTTTAAAGTATTTGCAAACCAAATAGACCAATTAGATAAACAGGCGCTTACTAATATACGTTTTGGTTTAGTTGGTGTTGGTGATTCGAATTACGATACTTATTGTTATGCAGCAAAAAAATTGGATCTATTATTAATAGCAAAAGGAGCATCGCGTATTGGAGAGTTATTCACCATTGATGTAGTTGAATCTCCTATTCCAGAAGATAAGGTCATAGACTGGATCCCAACTTGGATAAAAGATCTTAATAATTCTGCAAATTAATTTGTAAGTTACCCACAAGCTTCTGTGCATAATCCATTTATAACTCTTGAATTAGTTTTGTGTAATCGCTTTATAATAATGTGTATAAAAAGGCCTGTGTATAAAGGCTTTTTCTATACTCAGGTTGATCGCATTAAGATCCCTTATTATGCACACGATCGGATCTCTTTTAAGATCCTGATCTTTAATCAGATATAAGTGTTTTACACAGATCTTGCTTTGCTTAATAAGTGTAGTAATAAAAGATCTTTAAAGATCTATATATAATACTAATACTATTCTTTTGCTATTAAATCCGCTCTTCGCTTTCCTTTATTTTTTAAAAGAGTAAAATCCTGCTTTAAATTTTATATAGCTGTATTTGGAATATTATGATTTACCATGAACATTTTGACGTTATCGTAGTTGGCGGTGGCCATGCAGGCACAGAAGCTGCTGCTGCACCTGCTAGAATGGGATTAAAAACCCTATTATTAACTCACAATATTGAAACGTTAGGTCAGATGTCATGTAACCCTGCCATCGGTGGTATCGGTAAAGGACATCTTGTAAAAGAGATTGATGCTTTAGGTGGCTTAATGGCTTCGGCTATCGATAAGGGTGGTATTCAATTCAGAACACTTAATTCAAGTAAGGGACCTGCTGTTCGTGCTACAAGAGCACAAGCGGATCGTCTTCTGTACAAAGCAGCTATTCGTGAAAAATTAGAGAACCAAGAAAACCTCAAGATTTTCCAACAAGAAGTGGAAGATCTAATTATTGAAAATGATCGCGTTACTGGTGTAATCACTAAAATGGGTGTGCGTTTTTCAGCTAAAACTGTTGTTTTGACTGTGGGTACATTCTTAAATGGTTTGATTCATATTGGTATGAAGAATTATAGCGGTGGTCGAGCGGGTGATCCTGCTTCAGTTACTTTATCTGATCGTTTAAAAGAAATGCCTTTACGTATGGGACGTCTTAAAACTGGTACACCTGCTCGTATTGATGCTCGTAGCATCGATTTTTCTGAACTAGAAGTGCAACATGGTGATAATCCTACTCCTGTATTCTCTTTCCTAGGGAGTCGTGAAGAACACCCACGTCAAATACCATGTTATATCACCCATACCAATGAGAAAACACATGATATTATTCGTGAAAATCTTGATCGTAGCCCTATGTACTCAGGTGTTATTGAAGGTGTTGGACCACGTTATTGCCCTTCTATCGAAGATAAAATTATGCGTTTCGCAGATAAAAACTCTCATCAAATATTTGTTGAGCCTGAAGGGTTAACAACACATGAAGTTTATCCGAACGGTATTTCTACAAGCTTGCCTTTTGATGTTCAACTTAAGTTTATTCAATCGATGAAAGGTTTTGAAAACGCGTTTGTTACTCGTCCAGGTTACGCTATTGAATATGATTATTTTGATCCTCGAGATCTAAAATCAACCTTAGAAAGCAAATATATCAATGGTTTATTCTTTGCAGGTCAGATTAACGGTACAACCGGTTATGAAGAAGCTGGTGCGCAAGGTTTATTAGCCGGTATGAATGCAGGCTTACAAGTACAAGATAAAGAAGCTTGGGCACCCCGTCGTGATCAAGCATACATAGGGGTTTTAGTTGATGACCTATCTACTTTAGGTACTAAAGAACCTTACCGTATGTTCACTAGTCGTGCTGAATATCGTTTATTGTTACGTGAAGATAATGCCGATACTCGTTTAACTGAAAAAGGCCGTGAATTAGGCCTCGTTGATGACGTCCGTTGGAAAGCTTTCAGTGAAAAGCAAGAATCGGTAGAAAAAGAGTTACAACGTTTAAAAACGCATTGGGTAAACCCAGGTTCAACCAATGCAGAGCAAATTAATTCACTTTTGAAGACTCCAATGCAACGTGAAAGCACGTTAGAAGCAATGATACGTCGTCCTGAAGTGGATTATGAAACATTAATGAAAGTAGAAGGCCTTGGTCCTGCTATCGAAGATCCAATTGCAGCAGAGCAAGTTGAGATTAAGATCAAATATCAAGGTTATATTGATCGCCAGCTAGATGAAATTGCTAAGCTGAAGCGCCATGAAGATACGGTATTACCACGTGATCTTGATTATTCAGAGATCAAAGGCTTATCAAATGAAGTTACAGCTAAGTTGAATGATATTAAACCTGAAAGTATTGGCCAGGCATCTCGAGTATCAGGCATAACGCCTGCGGCTATTTCAATTTTGCTTATTCATCTGAAAAAGAGCGGCGTGCGTCGTAAGGCAGTCTAATGAGTTTACGTACTGAATTAGATGCTTTATTGGCACAAACAAGTTTAAATATCAGTGAACAACAAACAACACAATTAGTGCAACTAGTAGAACTATTAGCAAAGTGGAATAAAGCTTATAACCTGACTTCGGTGCGCGATCCTTCACAAATGTTAGTGAAACATATTATGGACAGCATTGTCGTATCTCCGCATCTATCGGGTAATAGTTTTATTGATGTTGGAACGGGTCCTGGTTTACCGGGTCTACCTCTGGCGATTTTAAATCCAGATAAACAGTTTGTGTTATTAGATAGTTTAGGTAAAAGATTACGTTTTATAAGACAAGCTATTTTAAGCTTAGGTCTAAAAAACGTTGAAATAGTACAAAGTCGTGTTGAAGAGTTTCAACCAGAGCAAGGGTTTGACTGTGTGTTAAGTCGTGCTTTTGCTTCATTAGAAGATATGTTGTCTTGGTGTCATCATTTACCCAACGAAAATGGGCATTTTTTAGCACTAAAAGGACAATATCCTGAATCTGAGATCACTCATTTAGATTCTAAATTTGAATTTATAGAGTCAGTTACCTTACAAGTCCCACAATTAGATGGTGAACGCTGTTTAGTAAAAGTTAAGCGTGTATCGTAGTGACTATAATTTTTTAGGTAGGTATTTGTGGGTAAAATAATAGCAATTGCAAATCAAAAAGGTGGCGTAGGTAAAACAACTACGTGCGTCAATTTAGCTGCTTCAATGGCGGCGACGAAACGTAAAGTATTAATTATTGATCTTGACCCGCAAGGCAATGCAACCATGGGTAGTGGTATCGATAAATATGAAGTTGCCCATACTGCCTATGATCTATTGATCGACGAACTACCGCTTGCTGATGTTGTAGAAACTGAAACCAGTGGTGGTTTTCACTTAGTTGCTGCAAATAGTGATGTAACAGCTGCTGAAGTTAAGTTAATGACTTTTTTCGCTCGTGAAACACGGTTAAGAACTGCTTTAGAAGGCGCTAGAGACGTTTATGATTATATTTTCATAGACTGCCCTCCTTCGTTAAATATGTTAACTGTTAATGCGATGACAGCAGCTGATTCAGTATTAGTGCCTATGCAGTGCGAGTACTACGCTCTAGAAGGCCTAACTGCGCTTATTGATACGATCAGCAAATTAACAGCCGTGGTTAATGCGGATCTTAAGGTTGAAGGGATCTTACGTACTATGTACGATCCACGTAATCGCTTATCAAGTGATGTATCAGATCAGCTTAAAAAGCATTTTGGCGACAAAGTTTACAGAACAATTATCCCACGTAATATTCGTTTAGCTGAAGCACCAAGTTTTAGTAAGCCTGTTATGTTTTATGATAAAAGCTCAACAGGAGCAAGAGCTTACCTATCTTTAGCTGGGGAAATATTGAGACGAGAAGAGCAATCTATTAGTACAGATCAGGAAGTCATTGAAGATGCTAAGTAAAAAAAGAGGGTTAGGTAAAGGGTTAGATTCTTTGTTAAGTAGCAGTACTGTTACGCGTAATAAACAAGTTTCACACGATATCCATGCTGAAAAGACACAGCAACTGGTGAGTAATGAGCAAGGCGCTTTACAGGATCTTGATATTAATCAGTTGCAAGTGGGAAAATATCAACCTCGTCGAGATATGGCTTCTGATGCTTTGCAAGAATTAGCAAATTCTATTCATGCTCAAGGCATTATTCAACCCTTAGTAGTTCGTGAGACCGGTCATCAAAAATATGAGATTATAGCAGGTGAACGTCGTTGGCGTGCTGCTAAAATTGTCGGCTTATCGTCTATTCCTTGTTTGATTAAAAACGTTGAAGATGATGCAGCAATCGCGATTGCTCTTATCGAAAACATTCAACGTGAAAACCTTAATGCCATGGAAGAAGCTATCGCATTAAAACGTATTGTTGATGAGTTTGAATTAACCCATCAAGAAGTCGCGAAAGCAGTCGGTAAATCACGCACTGCAGTGAGCAATTTGTTACGTCTAAATCACCTTAATCAAGATGTGCAATTATTGCTAGAGCATGGTGACTTAGAAATGGGCCACGCTAGAGCATTATTAGCTTGTGAAGGTGAGTTACAATCAGAGCTTGCAAAAAGTGTGGTAAGCAAAGCATTGAGCGTACGTGATACTGAAAAATTAGTAAAACAAGCGCAAGCGCCAGAGAAAGTGAAAACTCCCCCTTCAGTTTGTCCAAAAACTGAGTCATTAGTTACAACTTTAGAAAATAAATTCGGCCTCAAAGTTACTGCTAAAAATAGTCAAAATGGTCGAGGAAAATTGGTTATAGATTACACTTCTATTACTGACTTAGATGCATTGATCACATTAATTGAAAAAAGTTAATCGATCTTAGCCATTATTAATCTGAATCAAATTCGAATTAAGCCATTTACTAGTAATATAACCAAATAAACTAGCAGACCTGTTGTCTTCTAATTCAATGGTTATATTGCATTGAATGGCTTTGTCGGTATAATTTGCGCAGGTTTTAGCTTGTAGGAAAAGTCTGGTTGAATAAATCATTTTTCTATACTTCAAGTTAGCTAGTAAAGGGAAATCAAAGTGGTTGATAAACTAGCAAAAAAAAGTCAGGTTTCTGGATTGAAATTGGTGGCTTTTCAATTTTTATTAGTGCTATTTTTTGCATTGATTTCAACAGTGTTTTTTTCGAATAAAGCTGGGTATTCAGCATTATTTGGAGGGATCACTTTTTTACTTCCTAATCTCATTTTTGTACTGTTAGCATTCGCTCATGCGGGGGCTAGGCAGGCTAAAAAGGTGCTTAGGGGGTTTTACGCAGGGGAGGCTATAAAACTCTTTTTAACTGTGTTGTTACTCGTGGTGTTTTTGAAATATGGAGCGTTATCATTGACTGCTTATTATATCTCTTTCTCATTATTAGTAGTGTCGCAGTGGTTAGCGCCTTTCTTTTTTTATAACAACGATGGGATAAAACATGGCTGGTCAAGGTGAAGCTCTAACATCATCAAGTTATATTCAACATCATTTAACAAACCTTACGTGGAGTGTTGATGGTGGTTGGAATGCACATGATGCTGGTTTTTGGACTTTTCACGTCGATTCTCTACTGGTTGCAGTAGGCCTCGGTGTATTATTTCTTTGGTTGTTTCGTAGTGTTGCAAAACGTTCGACTGTTGGTGTACCTGGTAAGTTACAGTGTTTCATCGAAATGGTTATCGATTTTGTAGATGAGAATGTAAAGGATACTTTTCATGGCAAGAATGCCCTGATAGCACCCTTAGCATTGACTATTTTTGTCTGGGTTTTCTTAATGAACCTGATGGATTTAGTCCCTGTTGATTTACTGCCTCACGCTGCGCAAACCATCGGGATACCTTATCTTAAAGTTGTACCTACAACTGATTTAAACGTTACACTTGGTATGTCATTAAGTGTGTTCGCTTTAATCATTTATTACACTGTCAAAGTTAAAGGTGTAGGCGGTTTTGTTAAAGAACTAACTATGCAACCATTTAACCATTGGGCATTTATTCCAGTAAACTTCCTTCTTGAAGCTGTAACGCTATTAGCGAAACCTGTTTCATTAGGTCTACGTTTATTCGGAAACTTATATGCTGGTGAGTTAATCTTTATATTGATAGCTTTATTGGGTTACTGGCAATTACCACTGTACTTCCCGTGGGCCGTATTCCATATTTTAATTATTGTTCTACAAGCCTTCATCTTTATGATGTTGACGATTGTATATCTCAGCATGGCGCATGAAGATCATTAATTATTTGGGTATAACATTAATATTTACTTTTTAAGTAATTACTTTTAAACATTAAAACAATTTATTTTATTTTTGGAGAATTTTTCATGGAAACAGTATTAGGTTTTACTGCAATCGCTGTAGCACTTCTAATTGGTTTAGGCGCTGCTGGTACAGCTATCGGTTTTGGTATCTTAGGTGGTAAATTCCTAGAAGGTGCTGCACGTCAACCTGAAATGGCACCTATGTTACAAGTTAAAATGTTCATCGTTGCTGGTCTTATCGATGCAATCGCGATGATCGGTGTTGGTATTGCATTATTCTTCACTTTTGCAAACCCATTTGTAGCTCAACTAGCGGGCTAATAACGGATCCTAATTAACTTAATTAACTAAGGAGCTGTTATGAATATAAATGCAACCCTAATTGGCCAAGCAATCGCATTTGCGATATTTGTTTGGTTCTGCATGAAGTACGTGTGGCCACCACTTTTAGATGCGATTGAAGCGCGTCAAAAGAAAATTGCGGATGGTTTAACTCAAGCTGAACGTGCAGGAAAAGATCTAGAACTTGCGCAAGCTAAAGCAGCTGAAAAGCTGAAAGAAGCTAAAGCACAAGCAGCAGAAATAATTGATCAAGCTAATAAGCGTCGTACACAAATTGTTGAAGAAGCTAAAAGCGAAGGTGAAGCTGAGCGCAGTAAAATTATTGCTCAAGGTGAAGCTGAAGTAGAAGCTGAGCGTAACCGTGCTCGTGAAGAGTTACGTCAACAAGTTGCTACGTTAGCGATAGCTGGTGCTGAGAAAATCATTAAGCGTTCTATCGATAAAGAAGCGAACAGCGATATTATTGATAAATTAGTTGCTGAACTATAAGGAGCTAGCTTATGTCTGAATTGACTACTGTAGCTCGTCCTTATTCAAGAGCCGCTTTTGAATTTGCTGTGAGTAATAACAACATTGAAGCTTGGTCTGCAATGCTGTTTTTTGCCTCTGAAGTTGCACAAAATGCAACCATGGCAAATGTATTAACACGCGATAAAGCACCACAAGAGTTAGCTGAACTGTTTATTAATGTTTGTGGCGACCAACTCGATGAGAATGGTCAAAACTTTATTAAAGTATTAGCTGAAAATGGACGTTTGAGTGTTTTGCCTCGCGTTGCACAACTTTTTGCTGATTTAGAAACAGAGTATAAAAAAGAGGTCGACGCTGATGTCGTTTCTGCTTATGCCCTTTCTAAAGAACAACAAAAAGAATTAAGTGTTTCGCTAGAAAAACGTCTCGCACGAAAAGTAAACCTAAATTGTAGTATTGATAAGTCATTAATTGCCGGAATGGTAATTACTGCTGGAGATTTAGTGATTGATAGCACAGCTAGCGGTCAACTAACTCGTTTATCACATACTTTACAATCTTAATGGGAAGTTAGCATGCAACTGAATTCCACTGAAATTAGCGATCTTATCAAGCAACGAATTGGACAATTCGAAGCGGTAAGCGAAGCGCGAAATGAAGGTACAATCGTTTCTGTAAGCGATGGTATTATTCGCATCAACGGCCTTGCTGAATGTATGCAAGGTGAGATGATCGAACTGCCAAATGGTAGCTTTGCTATGGCACTTAACCTTGAGCGTGACTCGGTAGGTGCGGTAGTAATGGGACCTTACCGTAACCTTAAAGAAGGTGAAAAGGTAAAATCAACTGGTCGTATTCTTGAAGTACCAGTAGGTAAAGGTCTTCTTGGTCGTGTTGTAAACACAATGGGTGAGCCAATTGATGGGAAAGGACCAATCGAAAACGATGGTTACTCTCCAATTGAAGTAATTGCACCAGGTGTAATCGATCGTAAATCAGTTGATCAACCAGTTCAAACTGGTTGGAAATCAATCGATTCAATGATTCCAATCGGTCGTGGTCAACGTGAACTTATCATTGGTGACCGTCAAGTAGGTAAAACTGCTATTGCAATCGATGCAATCATTAACCAAAAATCAACAGGTTTATACTCAATCTACGTAGCAATTGGCCAAAAAGCGTCAACTATCGCTAACGTAGTACGTAAACTTGAAGAGCATGGCGCATTAGAAAATACTATCGTTGTTGTTGCATCTGCTTCTGAAGCTGCTGCACTACAATACCTAGCACCATATGCTGGTTGTTCAATGGGTGAATACTTCCGTGATCGCGGTGAAGATGCACTGATTGTATATGATGACCTTTCTAAGCAAGCTGTTGCTTACCGTCAAATTTCACTACTGCTTAAACGTCCACCTGGTCGTGAAGCATACCCTGGTGACGTTTTCTACCTTCACTCACGTCTACTTGAGCGTGCTTCTCGTGTAAGCGAGCACTACGTTGAAACATTTACTAAAGGCGCAGTGAAAGGTAAAACTGGTTCATTAACAGCATTACCAATCATTGAGACACAAGCGGGCGATGTATCTGCATTCGTACCGACTAACGTAATCTCTATTACTGATGGTCAGATCTTCTTAACAACTGAACTATTTAATAATGGTGTTCGTCCAGCTGTTGATCCAGGTATCTCTGTATCGCGTGTTGGTGGTTCTGCTCAGTGTAAAGTGATTAAGAAACTTTCTGGTGGTATCCGTACTGCACTAGCGCAATACCGTGAATTAGCGGCGTTTGCACAGTTCGCATCTGACTTAGATGAAGCAACTCGTAAACAGCTTGACCATGGTAAAAAAGTAACTGAATTAATGAAGCAGAAACAATATGCTCCAATGTCAGTTGTTGAACAAGCGTTGTCATTATTTGCTGCAGAGAAAGGCTTCTTAAATGATGTCGATGTTGAAAAAGTATTAGACTTTGAAGCATCTTTAATCTCTTACGCTAAAAATGAGCATGCTGAGTTCTATGCTCAAATTAATGAAACTGGCGCTTACAGCAAAGAAATCGAAGGGCAATTCAAGGCTATCTTGGAATCTTTCGTTGCGACGCAAACCTGGTAATTAATTAACAACAATTGTTGTTAATTAAGCATTAATTAGGAGTAAGAAATGGCCGGCGATAAAGAAATTAGAAATAAGATCGCGAGTGTTAAAAACACTCAAAAGATCACTGGTGCGATGGAAATGGTAGCTGCATCTAAGATGCGTCGTGCGCAACAGCGCATGGAAAGCAGTCTTTCTTATGCATCTACTATGCGCAAAGTGATCGGTCATATCGCACTAGGTAACTTGGAATACCATCACCCTTATCTTCAAGAACGTGAAGTTAAGCGTGTTGGTTACATTGTCATTTCAAGTGATCGTGGTTTATGTGGTGGTTTAAACATTAATTTGTTTAAACCGGTTATCCAAGAAATGAAAAAACACAGCGAAGCTGGTGTTGAAGTTGATTTAGCCGTTATTGGTTCTAAAGCAGCTAGTTTCTTTGGTGGCTTAGGCGCTAATATTGTTGCACAAGCAACAAGCTTAGGTGATGCACCAACCGTTGATGATTTAATCGGTTCGGTAAAAATCATGTTAGACGCTTACGACGCAGGAAAACTTGATCGCTTGTATATAGTGAACAATAAATTCGTTAGTACCATGGTACAAGAACCTACTGTCAGTCAATTATTACCTCTGCCTAAAGCAGAAAACGATGATGAAGTAGCTGCCCATCACTGGGATTACATTTACGAAGGTGACGCTAAAGATATTTTAGACTCGTTATTAGTTCGTTATGTTGAATCTCAAGTGTATCAAGCGGTAGTTGAAAACTTAGCGTGTGAACAAGTTTCACGTATGGTTGCAATGAAAGCTGCAACAGATAACGCAAGTGACTTGATTGATGATTTACAACTTGTTGCCAATAAAGCACGTCAAGCTGCAATTACTCAGGAGCTTTCTGAGATTTGTGGTGGTGCGGCTGCGGTATAATTTTAAAATAAAGATTTTAGAGGATCAGAAATGAGTTCAGGTAAAATCGTACAGATTATCGGTGCTGTTGTGGATGTTGAATTCCCACAAGATAGCGTACCGAATATATACAGTGCACTGATCGTGACTGAAAAGAACCTTACAATGGAAGTACAGCAACAAATTGGCGGCGGCGTAGTACGTTGTATCGCAATGGGTGCTTCAGAAGGTTTAAGTCGTGGTTTAGAAGTTACTGATACTAAACATGCAATCACAGTACCTGTTGGTACGGCTACATTAGGCCGTATTATGAATGTATTGGGTGAGCCAATTGATGAATGTGGTCCAGTTGTATCTGAAGAGCAATATGAGATTCACCGTGCAGCACCTTCTTATGAAGAGCAGTCGGCATCAGCTGAAACACTAGAAGTTGGTATTAAAGTTATCGACTTAATCTGCCCATTCGCAAAAGGTGGTAAAATCGGCCTATTCGGTGGTGCTGGTGTTGGTAAAACAGTAAACATGATGGAACTTATCAATAACATCGCACTTAAACATTCAGGTTTGTCTGTTTTTGCTGGTGTTGGTGAGCGTACTCGTGAAGGTAACGATTTCTACCATGAGATGCAGGAAGCAGGCGTTGTAAACGTTGAAAAACCTGAAGAATCAAAAGTAGCAATGGTTTACGGTCAAATGAATGAGCCACCAGGAAACCGTTTACGTGTTGCCCTAACTGGTCTTACTATGGCTGAGCGTTTCCGTGATGAAGGTAAAGACGTACTATTATTTGTTGATAACATCTACCGTTATACTCTAGCGGGAACAGAAGTATCTGCACTATTAGGCCGTATGCCATCAGCCGTTGGTTACCAACCAACTCTTGCTGAAGAGATGGGTGTATTACAAGAGCGTATTACATCGACTAAAGTAGGTTCGATTACATCTATCCAAGCGGTATACGTACCTGCCGATGATTTAACGGATCCATCTCCAGCAACAACCTTTGCTCACTTAGACGCAACTGTTGTACTTAACCGTAATATCGCATCTATGGGTCTTTACCCTGCGATTGACCCGTTAGATTCGACTTCTCGTCAACTTGATCCATTAGTTGTTGGTCAAGAACATTACGATATTGCTCGTGGTGTTCAAGGTATTTTACAGCGTTATAAAGAGCTGAAAGATATCATTGCTATTCTAGGTATGGATGAGCTTTCTGAAGAAGATAAGCAAATCGTATCTCGTGCACGTAAAGTTGAGAAATTCTTAACTCAGCCTTACCACGTAGCAGAAGTATTTACAGGTGACCCTGGTATTTATGTACCACTTAAAGACACATTAGCTGGCTTTAAAGGTCTAATTGCTGGTGAATACGACGACATTCCTGAGCAAGCGTTCCTATACGTAGGTGCAATTGAAGAAGCTGTCGAAAACGCTAAAAAAATGTAATAGCTGGAGGTAACTATGGCTAAGGCAATGACCACACATTTAGATGTTGTAAGTGCAGAAAAATCACTCTTTTCAGGGTTGGTTGCTCACTTATCAGTATCTGGTCAAGAAGGTGAACTAGGCATTATGCATGGTCACACACCATTATTGACACCGATTAAGCCAGGAATGGTTCAATTAGTGAAACAAGATGGTGGCGAAGAAGTCATTTATATCTCAGGTGGTTTTCTTGAAGTACAGCCTGGTGGCGTTACTGTTTTAGCTGATACTGCAATTCGTGGTCAAGATCTTGACCAAGCGAAAGCAGAAGAAGCTAAACGTGCTGCTGAAGCGCAAATGTCTAACCCTAATAAGGATATCGACTTTGCATTAGTAACGGCTCAACTTGCGCAAGCAGTTGCTCAGTTACGTGCTATTAAGTTAACACGTAAGTAGATATTTACACTTTCATTAAAAAGGCGGCCTATGGGTCGCCTTTTTTTTGCTTATTTTTCGGCTAAATAAATGTAAGTTATTTATTTTAAGACAGAAAACTTAGGTAATTTTATCTAATCAAACTTAGTTTTTTTAAAATAGAGATTGAATTGAGGTTTTAAAATAAGTCGTGAGGGATATGTAAAAAGAGATTAATTATTAGAGTAGAAAAAGAAGCAGTAACTTATAAAATTAAAGCGCACTCTAGGAGTTACGCTTTATTTTTAATATCAGAAAGATATTAAATATTATTCACCACATGCACCGATAGCAGCAGGAATAGATAGTTGTGGAACTAGTAGGTAGTCCATAGAACAATCTTTAGCACTGTTGTAAGTAGTACCAGTACAACCAGCAAGAAGAACAACGGCAACAGCAGCAACGGCGAATTTAGCGATAGATTTCATAATGAGTCCTTATATTATATATGTATATTAACAATCAATGTATTGTCAACTGGACGCAAGATATCACAAAAAAAACCTCAATTAAATAATTAATTTATTTTTATTAATTATTTAATTGATTGATATTTTTTGTTTTTTCTTCCAATCAATTAATTCCAATTTCCCCTTTTCAGATAGGGTATATAGACCACGTTGTATTTTATCAAACCAAGCATAATGATTATTATATAGAAATTGTGTTGCTTGTGGTTCATCAATAGCTTTATTGATTGAAGCACCTGAGGTTGGTGGTGATTGTAATAAGTATTCAGCGATTCGAATGGCACGTTGTCTATAGGCTGTTAGTCCTGCCGCGCTATTAGTTGAACCGCCCTTTTGAGTATCACCTTGACGTAAATTAAACTCTTTTAACAGGGCTTTTTGTTTACGTTTATTCTTTTTTGGAGTGTAGTCTTTAGGATCATTGATCACTTCTACATATTGTTGTGTTTTTTGTATATCTACGACAATTAAGCCCAATCCTAAACGAGCAATTAATTTTTTAAGTTGTTTCTGCTTATTTTTATAAATAGTGGCTTGTTTAGGAATTGCAATATAGACGTTATCAGCAAGTGTAAAACGCTCTACAGCTTGTAATAAAAGAGTAATGTTAAGTGTTAATTTTAATTCAATAATTAACATCTCTTGGTCTTTGATTGCCACGATATCGCAGTTTTTTACTTCCCCTTTCACCTGATAGCCTAAATTGCTTAAAAAATGCTTTATAGGTAAATACAGGTCAGATTCTTGTAGTTTTATAGGCATATGTATTCATTAATAGCTGATGGTGTTACTAGGGAATAGATAAAATATAACATATTCATTTGTCTGTTTTACTGATATTAACCTGTAAATCTCCAAGGTGTTTATAGTAGATATTTTATGCTGCTGATTATTTTAAGTATTGACTTGCCAAGTTAAGCGATGTAATTGATTGTCATTGGTATAATTGTCGCCAAATGGGTATAATAAATTTCATTTTTTCTAATTAACTCGAAGCCTAAATCATGCAAAAATTCGATACAAAAACATTCCAAGGGCTAATTCTTGCTTTGCAAGACTTCTGGGCTCGTCAAGGTTGTGCCATTGTACAACCACTCGATATGGAAGTTGGGGCTGGCACATTCCATCCTCAAACATTCTTACGTTCAATTGGTCCTGAGCCAATGAGCAGTGCTTATGTTCAACCATGTCGTCGTCCTACCGATGGCCGTTACGGTGAAAACCCTAATCGCTTACAACACTATTACCAATTCCAAGTTGTATTAAAGCCATCGCCTAAAAATATCCAAGAACTATATTTACAGTCGCTAGAAGAGATCGGTATCGATACATCGATTCATGATATTCGCTTTGTAGAAGATAACTGGGAATCGCCGACACTAGGTGCGTGGGGTTTAGGTTGGGAAATATGGTTAAATGGTATGGAAGTGACACAGTTTACTTACTTCCAACAAGTTGGTGGACTTGAATGTTCTCCTGTAACGGGTGAAATTACTTACGGTTTAGAGCGTTTAGCAATGTATATCCAAGGGGTCGATAGTATTTATGATCTTGTTTGGACTGATGGGCCAATGGGTAAAGTTACTTACGGTGATATTTTCCACCAAAATGAAGTTGAACAATCAACTTATAACTTTGAACATGCTGATGTTGATGCACTTTTTGTACAGTTTGATCAATGTGAAAAAGATAGTCAAAAGTTAATTGAAGCTGGTTTACCTTTACCTGCCTACGAGCAAGTAATGAAAGCATCGCATGTATTTAATTTGTTAGATGCGCGCCATGCGATCTCTGTGACAGAACGCCAACGTTATATATTACGTGTTCGTTCACTTTCAAAAGCAGTTGCAGAGGCTTATTACAGTGCACGTGAAACACTTGGTTTCCCACTTTGTAAAAATTTAGATAAATAGAGGCAAGTTTAATGTCACATGAAAATTTATTGATTGAGTTGGGTACAGAAGAGTTACCACCGAAATCACTTCGTAAACTTGCTGAATCATTTGCTAACAATGTTGAAGCAGAATTAGTTAAAGCTGAATTAGCTTTTGATAAAGTTGAATGGTTAGCTTCTCCAAGACGTTTAGCAGTAGTAGTTACTAACTTAGTAGCCGCACAAGCTGATAAAATTGTAGAAAAACGTGGACCAGCAGTTAATGTCGCATTTGATGATTCAGGTATAGCGACTAAAGCCGCGCAAGGTTGGGCTCGTTCAAACGGTATTAGTGTTGAACAAGCTGAGCGCCTAGTGACGGATAAAGGTGAATGGCTATTATTTAAGTCATCAGTTAAAGGCCAAGAAATTAGTCAGCTAATTCCTGAGATCGCGGCGACTGCATTAAGTAAACTACCAATCCCTAAACCAATGCGTTGGGGAAGTGAAAGCACACAGTTTATTCGTCCTGTGCATACAGTGACAATGTTATTTGGTAGCAAGCTAATCCAAGGTGAGTTGTTAGGTGTTGCTTCAGACAGAGTTATCCGAGGACATCGTTTCCTAGGTGAAGCTGAGTTAACGTTAAATCACGCAGACGATTACCAATCATTACTAGACGATTCTGGTAAAGTGATTGTTGATTATGAACGTCGAAAAGCAATCATTCGTGAGCAAGTAGAAGCTGTTGCTGCGCATGAAAACGGTGTTGCGGCTATTGATGAAGAATTATTAGAAGAAGTAACGTCATTAGTTGAATGGCCTGTTACGCTGGTGGGTTCTTTTGAAGAGAAATTCTTAGCCGTTCCTTCTGAAGCGCTTATCTACACAATGAAAGATAACCAAAAGTACTTTCCAGTACTAGATAAAGAAGGTAATTTATTACCTCGCTTCATCTTTGTTTCAAATATTGTTAGTCGTGATCCTAAACAAGTTATTTCAGGTAACGAGAAAGTAGTTCGTCCTCGTTTAGCAGATGCTGAGTTCTTCTTTGAAACAGATAAAAAGAAAACATTAGAAAGCCGTTTAGGCTCTCTATCAACTGTATTATTCCAAAAACAACTGGGTACATTAAAAGAGAAATCTGAGCGTATTAGTGAAGTTGCTGCAAAAGTTGCGGCTAAAATTGATGCTAATACTGAGCATGCACAACGTGCAGGCCTATTATCTAAAGCAGACTTAATGTCTGAGATGGTGATGGAATTCCCTGACGTTCAAGGTGTAATGGGGATGTATTACGCTCGTTTTGATGGTGAACATGAAGATGTTGCTGTTGCATTAAACGAGCAATACTTACCACGTTTTGCTGGTGATAAACTACCAACTTCTTTAGTTGCCTGTGCTGTGTCTTTAGCTGATAAGTTAGATACATTAGTGGGTATCTTTGGTATTGGTCAAGCTCCAAAAGGTGATAAAGACCCGTTTGCTTTACGTCGTGCGGCCATTGGTCTATTACGTATCATTACTGATAAACAGTTAGACTTAGATATCGTTGACCTGGTTGAAATCGCTAAAGTCCAATATGGCGATAAATTAACTAACGACAACGTAGTTAATGATGTTGTTGATTTCTTGTTCGGTCGTTTCCGTGCAACTTATCAAGCTGGTGGATATTCAGTTGAGCTTATTCAATCTGTTTTAGAGCGTCGTCCTACTAAACCTGTAGACTTCGAAAAACGTATTAAAGCAGTAGCTAAGTTCCAAACTTTACCAGAAGCTGCACCTATTGCTGCTGCAAATAAACGTATTAGTAATATTCTTGCTAAAGTAAATGATGAAATTAACAGTGAAGTTGATGCAAATTTACTCCAAGAAGACGCTGAAAAAGCACTTTCTGAAATTTTAGAGGCTCTAGAAAGCAAGCTAAGCCCTTTATTTGAAGAAGGAGACTACGAGTCAGCCTTGTTCGAGTTAGCTAGCTTAAAATCGCCTGTAGACGATTTTTTCGATAGCGTGATGGTAATGGCGGACGATTTGGCAGTAAAAAACAACCGTTTAGCCCTTTTAAACCGTTTACGTAACTTGTTCTTACGAGTTGCTGATGTTTCTGTTTTGTAATTTATCGTAATAATAAAACATTAATCTCAACAAAAAAGCTCAGTTTTTACTGAGCTTTTTTGTTTCACGTGAAACAGGTTTAGACTATTTTGGCTTGTTTAATTTGAACTTTTGATGTGAGTTTTTACCTATTTCATAATGGCCCTCATCATTAAAAACCTTATTTTTCTCCTTTATATTTATGAATATTCGCTCTGCTTATATTGATCAGTAGGATAAAATAAACAGGTAAAAATTTAAGATGAAGCTTTTTTATTGCTTATAAGATCAGTGGTAAAAGTACAAAATCAGGTTTCACGTGAAACAAATTATTTTGAAACTGCATAATTAAAATTTATATTTAGGATTGTTATAAATGCCCTATTCAACTTTTGGAAATAAATTTACACAGCATTCTGGCATCAATGAGCTAATGGACGACTTAAATAAAGGTGTAAAAGGTGGCGATGATATTTTAATGTTAGGTGGCGGAAACCCTGCTAGTATTCCGTCTATTCATCAACGACTCACTGATTTAATGCAGGAGTTATTAGACCAAGGGAAACTAATGGATACCCTTGGGAACTATGATGGACCACAAGGTAAAGATGCATTTATTAATGCATTAGTAGAATTGTTCAATGATCTATACGATTGGGATTTATCTACAGACAATATCATGTTAACAAATGGTAGCCAAAATGCGTTTTTCTACCTATTTAATTTATTAGCGGGTGATTTTTCACAGGGTAAAAAACGTAAAATTTTATTCCCTCTCGCCCCAGAATATATTGGCTATGCCGATGCCAGTGTCTCTGAAGATACTTTTGTCGCTGTTCGACCTAAGATAACAGAACTACCAAACCAACAATTTAAGTACCACGTTGATTTTGATGCATTGAATATAACAGATGATATTGGTGCTATTTGTGTTTCTAGACCAACTAACCCAACGGGCAATGTATTAACTGATGCAGAGATTGAAAAGTTAGATAAGCTAGCTAAACAACATAATATTCCACTGATTATCGATAATGCTTATGGCACTCCTTTTCCAAATATTATCTTTGAAGAGGTAAAACCTCACTTTAACCTTAATACTATTTTATGTTTAAGTTTATCTAAGTTTGGTTTACCAGGTGCACGTTGTGGGATAGTCATTGCTAATTCAGAAGTTATTAAAGCAATGTCTAATTTATCTGGCATTATGGCTTTATCACCAGGTGGTATCGGCCCTGAAATCGCACTACCATTAGTTAAAAGTAAAGAGATTATTGAATTGAGTGATCAGGTTATTAGGCCTTTTTATAAACAAAAATCTGAAGTTGCTATTAAACTATTATCTGAAAAAATACACAGTAAAAATTTCAGAATTCACAAATCAGAAGGTGCATTATTTCTTTGGCTTTGGTTTAAAGATTTACCTATCACTTCACATGAACTATACCAGCGCTTAAAAGAGAGAGGCTTGATTGTTGTTTCAGGTCATTACTTTTTCCCTGGTTTGGATCAAGGTTGGCAACACACCCAAGAATGTCTTCGACTTAATTACGCACAAGATAGCGACGTAGTAGAGCGTGGCATTAATATATTGGCTGATTTAGTCAATGAACTCTATACAGAAAACGTCTAATTTTTATTGAAATGTAAAGTGTGTTTCACGTGAAACACACTTTATTTAATACCTTCCTCTTTATTTTTTCTTACTTTTAACGCTTTAATTGCGTGATTAAATTATTCAATACTTCACTAATATCTTTGATGATGCTGCTGGATTGGTTAATCTCTTGGAGATTATCGCTGACTTGTTGTGCATGTTGTTTAATGGCATTGGTATTTATTACAACTTGCTCAATGGTTGCAGTCTGCTCTTCTGTTGTTGTTGCGATGGTATTATTGAATAGGTAAATATCATTAATTATATTCGATACTGATTTTAGTTGTTCTTGAGCTTCTAAACTATGGTTGGCGCAATCGATGGCTGCATCACTTTGCTGTAGGACAAATTCATTTGCTTGGTTTGCCGTATCAACTAATTGGTTAATGATATGTTGAATCTCTTCCGTTGAACTAGAGGTACGAATTGCTAATGCTCTTACTTCATCTGCAACTACTGCGAACCCCCTCCCTTGTTCACCAGCACGTGCAGCTTCAATGGCTGCATTAAGTGCGAGTAAATTGGTTTGGCTAGAGACGTTATTAATGACTTCTAATACATTATTAATTGAGTAAGTATCTGCCGTTAACTTTTTAACAATTTTACTGAGAGAAAGAATATTGTCTGATAATTGCTTGGTTTTTTGCACTTCACTGGCTAAAACAAAATCTGCTTTATTAACTAATTTAACCGCTTGATCTGTTTGTTTACTGGTATCCACTGCATTTTTTGTAATTTCAGTAAAGGAATCCGATAAAGCAATGATTGAAGTATTTACCAATTCGGTTTGTTGGTGCTGTTGCTGGCTGCTCTGTTGCGCCTGTATTGCTCGCTTTTGCAAAAGGTGACTAGCATTAAGAGCTTGTTCTGATTGCGATTGTAAGGAGGCTGTGAGCTCTTTTAAATAGGTTTGTAACCTAACACTCCTATTATTAACAATATTAAACTCAGAAAAGCGACTATTTACCTTAAGTGCTTGTCCAAAGTCCCCTGATGTTAATGCATCGAAAAAAGGCAGTAATCTGCGGATGAACTGTAATGTTTTAAATTGTAAGTTCGCTGATAATACGATCATTAATGTAAATAACAGCAATGTACATGAGCCGATTAAACGTACTTTTTCGGTTATTGATTGTTTTTGTCGATCAACAATAGTTGAATATTCAGTAAAGGTTTTTATTAAGGTAGATAATTGAACACTTAATTTAGTGCGGCTATCAATGACGGAAGACAACATAGTTCGAGTATTTGATAACTCTTTTGGGTAACGAATGGTTAAGCTTTTCAACTCCCCTATTACCTCTAACGTTAAATCGACAGTTTCCGGTTGATCAAAACTGAACTCATCTACTGTTTCTGTATAAAATAAATTAAGTGTAGGTAGTTCGCTGATGCTTTTTAAATGTTCCATAATAGTATTATTTTGTTCAATCAAATTATGTTTAATCGTATCGCTTTTTTGTTCTATATAACTTTGTCTCAATACCGCTATTTGGTGTAAATTTTGATTTATGTTTAATAACAGTCGGTAATAGTTTTGTCTTATATTTAAATTAACTTCTGATTTATTAATTAAACGGCCTAGATCAGTGATATAACCTTGTCGTTCTATCTCATTATTAATGAGCAGTAGATCAGGTGTTGCTGCTAATTTTCCTGCTTCTCTGGTACCTGCAATTGCCTTTTCTAATTTAACTATCTCTTTGGTTATTGACTCTGATTGTGTTGAGTTAAGCCAGTCAATTGGGGTCGTTTTTAATATTTCTAATTTATTTTCTGCATTTAATAATTTTTGAGTATCCCCATTTCCCAAGTATTGTTCCAATGAGATAGCAATGTCGTTTTCCAATGTGGATTTTATTGCATGATAAGACTGGTTTATTTGATAGGGTTTATCAACCTCTTGCCAAGCCCATATGATAAATCCTGAAATAAATAATAGTAAGGCAGCAATACAGCTACAAATAATTTTCGTAAGTAAGTTAATCGACATAATGCGCTCTTCATAATAGTGACAGGCGCATAGTAGCCATCAAATATGGCAATAATATTTCTTGATATCTATAATTAGGTATTAATTTCTAAAATTTTAATTAAAAAAAATCCAGCTTAAAAGCTGGATTTTTCAGATAATTCATCGATATTTATGTAATTAAATATCTATATTACCTACACGCAATGCATTCTTTTCAATAAACTCACGTCTAGGCTCTACATGGTCACCCATTAATGTAGTAAATAATTGATCTGCACCTACCGCATCTTCAACAGTCACTTGTAGCATGTGACGTGTATTAGGGTCCATGGTCGTTTCCCATAATTGACTTGGATTCATTTCACCTAGTCCTTTATAACGTTGGATATATAAACCACGTTTAGATTCATGCATTAACCAGTTAACTGCTTCAATAAAGTTATCAATTGGTTTAGTACGTTCACCACGTTGAATATAAGCACCTTCTTCCAATAGGTTTTGGATTTCTGTACCTAATGTCACCAATGCCTTGTATTCAACTGAACCAAAGAACTCTTCATCAAAAGTGTAAACAGTGTCAACACCATGTTTACGTACAGTGAAGATAATCTTGTTAGATATTTCATTATCTGATTTAGCAATCTCTGCTTTGTAGATCGTCCCTTCTAACTCTTCACGGTTTAACACTTCAACAATTTCTTCAACCCAAGGAGTTACTACATCTGTCTTAGCTAAGCCTCCAGCGGTTAATTCTGGACGATAAATTAATTTATCAAGGACAACGTTAGGGTAACGACGAGATAGTCTTACAATCGTATCCTGAGCGTTACGGTAGCGATCGATCATACCTTGTAACGCAACACCAGAAATACCTGGAGATTCATTATTCACATGTAAAGATGCACCATCCATAGCTAATGAGGTTAAGTAAGCTTGTAATGCTGGATCATCTTTAATGTAAGTTTCCTGCTTACCTCTTTTCACTTTGTATAAAGGAGGCTGAGCAATGTAGATGAAACCATTTTCGATCAGTTCAGGCATTTGGCGATAGAAGAAAGTTAACAACAGTGTACGGATGTGAGAACCATCCACGTCGGCATCGGTCATGATAATGATACGATGGTAACGCGTTTTCTCAGGGTTATATTCATCACGTCCAATACCACAACCAAGTGCGGTGATCAGTGTTGCTACTTCCTGTGAAGATAACATCTTATCAAAACGCGCTTTTTCAACGTTTAGGATTTTACCTTTAAGTGGCAAGATAGCTTGGTTTTTACGAGATCGGCCTTGTTTCGCACTTCCGCCAGCCGAGTCCCCTTCCACTATGTATAGTTCAGAAAGCGCTGGGTCTTTCTCTTGGCAATCTGCTAGTTTACCTGGCAAACCTGCTAAATCTAATGCACCTTTACGACGCGTCATATCACGGGCTTTACGCGCCGCTTCACGTGCTCTTGCTGCATCAACAATTTTGTTAACAATGATTTTAGCTTCGGTAGGATTCTCTAATAAGAAATCCTGTAGGCGTTCATTCATTGCACCTTCAACAATCGGACGTACTTCTGATGACACTAAACGGTCTTTTGTTTGTGAAGAGAATTTTGGATCAGGTACTTTTACTGAAATAACCGCCGTTAAACCTTCTCGAGAGTCTCCACCTTCAGTTGTCGTTTTGTTTTTATTATTTTTGACTTTAGCCAATTCTTTTTCAATATAAGAGTTTAAAGTACGGGTTAGAGCACCACGGAAACCTGTTAAGTGGGAGCCACCATCTCGTTGTGGAATATTGTTTGTGAAACAATAGATGTTTTCTTGGAAACCATCATTCCACTGCATTGCAACTTCAACTGCTGTGCCATCTTCATGTTCTGTATTAAAATGAAATACTTTATTATGAATAGGTGTTTTGTTTTGATTTAAGTATTCAACAAATGCTTGTATACCACCTTCATAATGAAAGTGGTCAGATTTATCGTCTTCACGTTTGTCAATTAACTTTATTGAAACACCTGAGTTTAAGAAAGATAGTTCACGTAGACGTTTTGCTAAAATGTCGTAATTAAACGTCGTTTTAGAGAAAGTAGATGGGCTTGGCCAAAAACGAATTTCTGTTCCTGTTTGGTCAGTATCACCAATAACCGCTACTGGTGCATCTGGTTCACCAAGTGAGTATGATTGTTGATGAATGTGTCCACTACGTTTAATAGTTAAACGTAACTTATCTGATAAGGCATTTACTACTGAAACACCAACACCGTGTAAACCACCTGATACTTTATAAGAGTTATCATCAAATTTACCACCTGCGTGCAGAACAGTCATAATAACTTCTGCTGCCGATACACCTTCTTCTTCATGAATATCTACTGGGATACCACGGCCATCATCTCGTACTGATACACTACCATCGCTATGAATAGTACAAATAATATCGTTACAGTGACCTGCCAAAGCTTCATCGATTGAGTTATCTAAAACTTCGAAAACCATGTGGTGTAGACCGGTACCATCATCGGTATCACCGATATACATGCCAGGGCGTTTTCGAACGGCATCTAACCCTTTTAGTACTTTAATACTTGACGAATCATAACTATTCTCAGCCATAAAACTTTCACCTTTCTACTGTAATTTTCCCCTGTTTCACGTGAAACAGGTTGCATTCTGTAAATAAATCATCAATTCCATTTTCACTAATGGCACTGATAAATACTTGAGCACTAGACTCTTTAATATGTTTTGCTAATACCACTTGTTTGTTTTTATCTAGCTCTGAACTAAAGTCATCTATTAAAAAAACACATTGCTTATGATCCACTGCGTTTAAAAATAAACCTTGTGCTAATCGTAATGCGTAAACAAGTAACTTTAATTGTCCTCTTGATAACACATCATCAACAGGTAAGCTTTTGATTTTTAATTTTAAGTCGGCTTTTTGTGGACCAATACTCGTATAACCTAATTGCTTATCTCGATGAAAATTATCGGATAAATATTCAGCTAACGATTTGTTATTTTTATCCCATCCACAAAAGAATTTACTTTCGATAGTAAACTCAGGCAAAAAATCTTTAATAGTTTGTGTTATTAAAGGCTGTAATTTTGCAAAATAATCAGCCCTCTGAGCGCTTATCTGCTCACTCAAGACACAAAGTTCATTATCCCATACTTGAAGCTCTTTGTAAGCGTTACATTGCTTTAAAGCGGCATTCCTTTGTTTTAAAAGTCGCTTTATGCGAGCCCAGTTACTGTAAAACATCGGATCATGGTAAAAAACACCCCAATCTAAGTAGGCGCGACGATTCTTAGGGCTACCAGACAATAAAGTATAACTTTCTGGAGTGATTAATTGCATCGGAATATATTGGGTTAGAGATGCTAATTTCTTGACTATTTGACCATCAATTTTAAGAGTAGTTTCACCGCCTTTAGACTTTTGTAGTCCAATCGGAAATACACGATCTTGATGATTAATTTCACTGTAAATTGTGAAATGAGTTTGTTCGTATTGAATGACTCTATTAGTAAGATGGGTGCGAAAAGAACGCCCTAGTCCAAGAAAGTAAATTGCTTCTAATAGAGAAGATTTACCACTGCCATTATCACCAATGATCAGGTTTACTTTTGCATCAAAAGTAAGAGAAGCAGTCTCGATATTACGGAACTGATTAATGATTAATTTCTGTAACGACATTAATCAGTTTCCTGAGTGAAGTAGCATGCAGTAATTGTTATCGCCATCTTGTCGATATCATCAGTAGATAAGATATTAGACTGCTATAAACGCATTGGCATTAATACATATAGTGAGTCATCACTATCAAGCGACTCAATTAACGCACTGTGGTCTGAAGTGCTAAATGTTATTTTAACTTGTTCACTTTTTAATGTGTTTAGTACATCTAATACATAGCTTACATTAAAGCCTATCTCTAATTCTGCCGATTGGTAATCAACATCAATATACTCTTCAGCTTCTTCTCGCTCAGGGTTATTAGCGGTAATTTTTAAAAGATTTTCAGACAAGGTTAAACGTACGCCACGGAATTTCTCATTAGATAAAATAGCAGCTCGACTAAAAGCTTGTTTAAGTGTTTCACGACTAGAAATAAGTTCTTTATCACCATTACGTGGAATAACTCGACGGTAATCAGGGAAGCGCCCGTCCACTAACTTGGTGGTAAACACAAAACCATCAATCACTGCACGTAAGTTATTTTTGCCCAATTGAATTGTGACATTTGCTTGGTCTTTATCAAGTAGCTTAACTAACTCTAATACCCCTTTACGAGGCACAATTACAGATTGCTCTTCAATGGCTTGATCAATGTTAATGGCACATGAAGCTAAACGATGACCATCGGTTGATACACTGCGTAAAGTGTTGCCTGATACTTCAAAAAACATACCATTTAGATAGTAACGAACATCTTGACTCGCCATTGCAAACTGAGTGAACTCAATTAGCTTTTTAAATTCGTTTTGTGGCACAGTTAATTCAATCAGACTCTGCCAAGATTCAATATTCGGGAAATCGATTGAAGGCAAAGTTGATAGTAAGTACCTACTACGCCCTGATCTTACAGTAACGCGTTCATTTTTCACTTCAAAAGTGACTTCGCAAGGGTCTGCTAAACCACGGCATATATCCAATAGTTTACGTGCTGGTACGGTAATAGCACCCTCTTCAGAAGCTTGCTCTAATGGTATTTGAGCCATTAATTCAACTTCTAAATCAGTACCTGTTAAGTTTAAAAAGTTATCTTTTACTTCAATCAGGATATTACCCATGATCGGTAAAGCTGGGCGACCACCTGCAACCGAGCCAACCACAAGTTGTAATGGTCTTAATAATATTTCACGGGAAATAGTAAACTTCATGAGATAAGCCTTTTTTACATCGATAAGGTGCGAATAAGTATTTTATAGTCTTCTTGAATATCGTTATTTTCACGACGTAGTTCTTCAACTTTACGACAAGCGTGTAATACCGTTGTGTGGTCACGACCACCAAAAGCTTCACCTATTTCAGGTAAGCTATGTTGTGTTAACTCTTTAGCAAGTGCCATAGCAATTTGACGTGGGCGCGCAACGGTTCGTGTACGTCGTTTTGAAGACATATCTGAAATTTTAATACGGTAATGTTCAGCGACTACTTTTTGAATATTATCTACAGTCGTTTGCTTAGTGTGCACCGCTAACATATCACGTAATGCATCCTGTACCAGTGAGATAGTGATATCTTGACCGGTAAATTGAGCTTTAGCTGAGATGTTGGCAATCGCGCCTTCTAATACACGAACATCAGTAATGGTTAAACGCTTAGCAATAAAGAAGGCTACATCATCAGGCAATGTTAAACCACGTTCTTCTGCTTTACTGATCAAGATAGCAACACGCGTCTCTAATTCAGGTGGATCGATTGGAATAGATAAACCCCAACCAAAACGAGTACGTAATCGTTCATCGATACCTTCAATCTCTTTTGGAAAGCGGTCACTGGTTAAAATAACCTGCTGGTGGCCATCTAACATAGAGTTGAATGTTTGGAATAATACTTCCTGTGAGCGTTCTTTACCTGCGAAGAAGTGAATATCATCTATTAATAGTGCATCAAGAGATGCGTAATACTCTTTAAACTGTTCAATGGTATTGTTACGAATTGCATTGATCATATCTTGTACAAACCGTTCAGAACGAATATACACTACTTTGCTTTCAGGGTTTTCTGAAACAATGGCATTACCTACAGCATGTAATAAATGCGTTTTGCCTAAACCTGGATGTGCATATAAAAAGAGTGGGTTGTAAACACCGCCTGGATTTTCTGCAATCTGTTGTGTAGTAGCAATAGCAAAATTATTCGATTTACCTTCAACAAAGTTATCAAAGGTATATTTTTTAATTAAATTACTTTTATGGGCGATATTTAAAGATTTTGATTCGCCTTCCCAAGGTTGGTTTGTATTTTGTACCGGTGCTGCTTTTGATACTGTTGGATTATTCGTTGCAGCATTTGCTGTGCCGACTAATAAACGTATTTTAATGCTGAGATTAGGATCGACTTCATGTGCCAAGGTTTGCAATTTAGTTTCAATGATATCCATGTACTTTTCTCGTACCCATTCACTAGTATATTTATTTGGCGAGTATAATGACAAAGTATGATTGTCGTATTCTGCCTGTAAAGGGCGTAACCAAGTACTAAAGTCTCCAGCTGATAGCTCGTCTTTTAATTGTGCTAAACATTCTTGCCAAATAGCCAGGGACATTGTGGAACTCCAGTAGATTCATTAGGGCGGATAATTCTACCGATAAGATCGTCATGATGCCATAAGATCAAGCAACAAAAAGAAAAAAAAGATCCTTGAAATTTATCTCATTCAGTGGTTAAAGCATCCACAAGGTTCTAACTAGGTAACATCAAGGGCACAGAACTTTATCCACAACATACTTATTTAACTATTTACAAATCTTAATTTATAAGATCGCGGAAGATCCTTGCTTATTAGTGTCGCTTATATATAATCGCGCCACCCTAACTTTTGAGTTTGGCTCGTAGTGTTTATTTATTTCTTTATTATTTAATTCTAAAGAAAATGAATTTAATCTACCAGAAAGAAGCATCTCTGATTGACTTTTAGTCGATCAATCAATAGAATTCGCTCTCTTTTTAATCGGCTGACGCTTTCGATTAATATTGGTTAATGACTTTCCGAAGTGATTAAGCACTACTAGATTGAAAAAATTAGCTACTGTACAGTACTTAACAATAAGTGGAAAAGAGCATGAAACGTACTTTTCAACCAAGCAACACAAAGCGTAAGCGTTCACACGGTTTTAGAACTCGTATGGCGACTAAGAACGGTCGTGCCGTATTAGCTCGTCGTCGTGCTAAAGGCCGCGCTAGCTTAAGCGCATAATTTACCAGACGTGGTGAATTATTCGTTTTCTCGGGAGTTACGTCTGTTAACTCCCGAAGATTTTCAACCTGTATTTAAAAATGCTATTCCAGCAGTATCTCCGCATTTAACTCTTCTTGCTAGAAAAAATACCTTTGAACATCCTCGTATTGGTATGGCTATTCCTAAAAAGCACATTAAACATGCTGTAGGTCGTAATCGTATCCGTCGCATAGTAAGAGATCATTTCCGTCTTCAACAACATGAGCTTCCTAACATCGATATTGTCGTTGTTGCTAAAGCTGGTATTGCTGATTTATCAAATCAAGAGCTTCATAAGGTATTAGATAAGTTATGGCGAAAATTAGTGCAGCGTTGCAATGGATAGCAATTAAATTCATTCGTGGTTATCAGCTAGTTATAAGTCCCATTCTTGGACCTCGTTGTCGTTTTACGCCAAGTTGTTCACATTATGCGATAGCTGCCATAAAGAGTCATGGTATGATAAAAGGATGTTGGCTAGCCGCTCGTCGTCTTGTAAAATGCCATCCCTTTAATGAAGGAGGATATGATCCTGTACCTCCTTGTTGCGCAACTAAAAATAAACCTAAACCTTAGAGATCGAATACGTTATGGAATCACAACGCAATTTACTTTTCCTCGCACTATTGTTTGTTAGCTTTTTGCTGTATCAAGCATGGGTTACCGAGCAAAACCCTCAGCCAGTTGCTGCAGCGCAAACGACTGAACAAAGCACTTCACAATCATCAGTACCATCGACTAGTAATCATAGCGCTGATATTCCAGCTTCTTCTGAAGACCATTCTTCTGTTGCAGCACAAGTACCAACACAAGCGCCGACTAATGCAATTACTGTATTAGAAAATGACCAACTACGTTTAGAAATAACCTTAGTAGGCGGTGATGTTGTTGTTGCAGACCTAATTGAACATGATGACGAGTTAGATTCTGGTGTTCCATTTCGTTTATTAGAAAATGCAAACGGCTTTACCTATATTGCACAAAGTGGATTGATTGGTAAACAAGGCCCAGATGCAAACCCTAAAGGTCGCCCTTACTACAGTACAAATAGTAAAGAAAACGTTTTAGCGGATGGTGAAGATTCTGTATCTACTGCGTTACGTTATGTAGACCAAGCTGGTAACGTATTTACTAAAACGTTTACTTTAAAACGTGGTGAATACAACGTAACAGTTGATTACACAATTGAAAATAAATCAGCGAGTGATGTAAATGTTCAATTATACGGTCAATTAAAAGAATCGTTAAAAGAGCACTCTACTAACTTAATGATGCCTGTTTATCGTGGTGGTGCATTCTCAACAGATGATACTAAATACAGTAAATACACATTTGACGATATGGTTGAGCGTAACTTAAGTGAGACGACTCAAGGTGGTTGGGTAGCGATGCTACAACACTACTTCGTTTCTGCTTGGGTACCTAATGCTAATGATAATAATGTGTTATACACTAATGTTATTCAAAACAAAGATGCAGCTATTGGTTTTAAATCACCAATCAAAACGATTGCACCTAACAGTACTGAAAAATTCTCTACTAACTTATGGATTGGTCCTAAGTTGCAAGATGAAATGTCACAAGTGGGCGAAAGCTTAGACTTAACTGTTGATTACGGTTGGTTATGGTGGCTTGCACAACCATTATTCAAACTGTTGTTATTCTTCCAAGGTATTGTGGGTAACTGGGGTGTTGCAATCATCTTAATTACATTCACAGTGAAAGGCCTTTTATACCCACTGACAAAAGCACAATACACGTCAATGGCTAAAATGCGTCTATTACAACCTAAAATTCAAGCGTTACGTGAGCGTTACGGAGAAGATCGCCAGAAAGTATCAAAAGCAATGATGGAAATGTACAAAGAAGAGAAAGTGAACCCATTAGGTGGTTGTTTCCCTATCTTGTTACAGATGCCTATATTCATCGCTTTATACTGGTCATTAATGGAGGCGGTTGAACTACGCCATGCACCATTTATGTTCTGGATCCAAGATTTATCGGTACAAGACCCATACTACATTTTACCTATCTTAATGGGTGTGAGTATGTTCTTTATTCAGAAAATGTCTCCAGCAACAGTTCAAGACCCAATGCAGCAGAAGATTATGAAGTTTATGCCAGTGGTATTTACCTTCTTCTTCTTATGGTTCCCAGCTGGTCTAGTACTTTACTGGTTAATGAGTAATATCGTGACACTAGTACAACAAACCGTTATTTATCGTCAATTCGAAAAAAACGGCTTAAGTGCTAAGAAATAATTCTATTATTTAGTAATTGATAAAAGGCGACTATAATAGTCGCCTTTTTTATTGGCTTCATTTTTTAAGTTAGGAACAGAACATGATAAAAGCTACTGATACTATTGTTGCTCAAGCAACTGCGCCAGGGCGTGGTGGTGTAGGCATTGTGCGCGTTTCTGGTCCTGATGCAGAAGCCGTAGCAGAGATTATTTTAGGTAAAAAGCCGAAAGTACGTTATGCCGAGTACTTACCTTTCTATGACCAAGATAAACAAGTTTTAGATCAAGGAATTGCGTTACTCTTTAAAGGACCTAACTCCTTTACTGGGGAAGATGTACTTGAACTACAAGGCCATGGTGGTCCAGTGGTGATGGATATGTTGATCAAAGCTATTCTAACTATCAAAAACCTTCGTAGTGCAAACCCTGGTGAGTTCTCTGAGCGTGCATTTATGAATGACAAGCTCGATTTAGCGCAAGCAGAGGCAATTGCTGATTTAATTGAAGCAAGTTCTGAGCAAGCCGCTAAAAGTGCACTGCATTCGTTACAGGGTGAATTTTCTCATAAAATTAATGATCTTGTTGAAAGTCTAATCTATTTACGTATCTACGTTGAAGCTTCTATTGATTTCCCTGAAGAAGAAGTGGACTTTTTAAGCGATGGTAAAATTGCCAAAGACTTATATCAGATTATTGATAACCTAAATGCGGTAAAAGAACAGGCAAAACAAGGTGCTATTTTACGTGATGGTATGAAAGTCGTTATTGCTGGCCGCCCTAATGCCGGAAAATCTAGTCTACTTAATACATTAGTAGGTAAAGAAAGTGCGATTGTAACCGATATAGCAGGTACAACACGCGATGTAATGCGTGAACATATCCATATTGATGGTATGCCTTTGCATATTATTGATACAGCTGGCTTACGTGAAGGTGCCGATGAGGTTGAACGTATTGGTATTGAACGTGCTTGGACAGAAATAAAAAATGCTGATCGTATTTTATTTATGTTAGATGCAACGACAACTAATGCAGAAGATCCGCATGAGATTTGGCCTGACTTTATCGAAAAATTACCTGCAGATGTTGGTTTAACTGTGGTACGTAATAAGGCAGATTTAACTGGTGAATCATTGCAAATGACTGAGCATGATAACCACCCTGTTTACCGTATTTCAGCGAAAACAGGCTTAGGTGTTGATCAATTAAAACAACATTTAAAAGATATTATGGGTTATCAAGGTAATACTGAAGGTGGTTTTATGGCTCGTCGTCGTCACTTGCAAGCGATTGATCAAGCTGAGAAACATCTTTTAGAAGGTAAGATTCAATTAGAAGAATATAAAGCCGGTGAGTTACTTGCCGAAGAATTACGTCTCACGCAGCAACACTTAAGCGAAATCACTGGAGAGTTCACCTCTGATGACTTATTAGGACGTATATTTTCTAGCTTCTGTATTGGTAAATAAAATTACCATTTTCCATGATATATGAAGCCGCTGTATTGCGGCTTTTTTATTTCCACCCTTCTATTATAACTCCTACAAAGAAATTGAACTTTTTAAAATGTAATATATCCGCAATATTTTTGTCATATTCAATCCCTAGACTGCTTCTCCGTAAACAGCAATAAGCTGCAAAACAAAAAATTATATTCCTTAAATATTATTTGAAATCTAAACACGGATGAATCATGAAAAAAACACTATTAGCAACAGCAATTTTGGCGGGTCTTGTTTCTGCAACGGCTCAATCTGCAACTGTATATGATCAAGACGGTACTACACTTAAAATTGGTGGTCGTGCTGAAGTACGTGCTGAGTTTAAAGATACTGGTGATGGTTCTGTTGAAGATAAAAGCCGTGCTCGCATTAACTTTGGCGGCAAAACTCAAATTACTGACAACCTAACAGGTTTTGGTTTCATGGAATACCAAATCGAACCTGGTGAAACAGTTGATAACCGTTACTTATTTGCTGGCTTTGGTACATCAATTGGTGATTTCTCTTACGGTCGCCAAGATACTGCTAACGTACAAGTTTCTGATATGACAGATATTGCTTCTGTTCATTCAGGTTACCAACAAGTATTTGATGCTTCATCTGATAAAGAAAACACAACTTTCTTATATTCAGGTACATTTGCTGATTCAGTAACAGTGCAAGCTAACTTCACAGGTTCTGATGAAGATGATCAAGATTCTGTTGCTATCTCTGCCCTTTACTCTAGTGACTTCGGTTTAGACCTAGGTATCGCACATACAGATGCACAAACAGATGAAACACAAACAACTATCGCAGCAGCTTACTCTGTAGGTGATTTCTATGGTGCTGCTTCATACGCAACGGGTGATGCATTTAATGAGGCAGATGAAATTTCTGATATGACGTCAATCGAAATTGCACTGCAATACAAGTTTACTAAGCAATTCCGTATGATTGGTATTATTGCTCAACAAGAGATTGATGATGTAGATACTGCTGATTTCTATGCAGTTGAAGGTCAGTACCGTTTCAACAAATTAATCCGTACATACGTAACTTACCAATTTAACCAAATTGATGATGCAGAAGATTCTTTAGTAGCGGGTATCCGTTACAACTTCTAATCAACTAATAAGTTAGATTTAAAATAAAATCCCGGGCATTGCCTGGGATTTTTTGTTTGTACTGCTCACCTTTTAGCAGTTATTCAACAGCTCCCACCCGCTAATAGTTGTATTTTTATACCATTAACCAATTTAGAATAATAAATATCTTACCGTATGTTTTTATCTTGTGAGAGATCGACCATTGCTAAGAGAGGTTATTGCATTATTTAAAACAAGTTTAATACTCTTTTAATCAATAAATATTATACTAAGTCATTGTTATTAAGTTGTTTGTTGTTTTTTTGTTCTGTGATGCAATATAAAATTTCTTCTCTTATGCCATTATTATTTAGAAAAAGGTCGTATTCTTTGTCTCGCAAAGGGGAAACGCTTTACAGGATGTAAACAATGACTCGATGCATTGCTAGGATGGCAATTAGGACCTCTCAGGATGAGAGTTTATAAAACAGGATGTTTTATAATTAGGGAAAGCAGGACACTTCAGGATGAAGTTATTAGTGACTACTAGGATTGTGGTTATTAAGCCAGGATGGCAAAGAAGGACACCTCCTAAGGAAAGGGAGATGACGGGTAAACAGGATGTTTATCTCATAAGGATGTAACAAGGAACGAGCCCAAAGGATTTGGGAAGTGGACGCCTAGTATGGCATTAGTCAAAGGGATGTAACGCAGGGAGCATCAACTATCATGGATCAGATAGATTAGACTAAAATAAGGGCAGCTTCGGCTGCCCTTTCCTATTTCTGCAATATTAAAAAATACTTATCTGAATAAACTTCAATTATAAATACTGTCCCATACTTCTATTATTAGCCTTGTAATTGATGCTTTAAGCTCTCTTCTAATAAATCATATTGAAAAGTAAACCCTGCATCTAATAGTTTAGTTGGTCGAACATTGGTACTTGAAAGCAATAACGCTTCGCCCATTTCAGCAAACAGTAATTTAACCATAAGTGCAGGTAAAGGTAAGATACAAGGTCGGTTTAAAATATTGGCTAATATCACTGAAAAGTTTCGGTTAGTGACCGGATGAGGAGAAACTAAGTTAACTGGGCCTGATAATTCCACATTACGCATAATAAATAAAATAGCATTAACCTGATCGGTTAAGTCTATCCAACTCATTATTTGTTCACCTTTACCGATTTTACCGCCAACACCCATTTTAAAAGCAGGCAACATTTTAGCTAATGCTCCCTCTTGTTTGTTTAATACAATTCCTGTTCGTAAGTTAACGACTCTAGTGCTATTAGTCTTTACTCGGTGGCTAGTTTGTTCCCATTGAGCCGCTAATTGGCTTACAAATTCATCACCTTGTGGTGAACCTTCATCGACTGGTTGCTGACCACTATTCCCATAAAAGCCAATGGCGGAAGCGCAAATGAACAGACTCGGAGGCGTATCGCTGTTATTAATAAAATCAACGATGAGTTGTGTTGACTGGATACGACTATCAGTTATTTTCTGTTTTACTTTTTCAGTCCAACGTCGATTAGCGATGTTTTCACCTGCTAAATGAATAATGATGTCCGGTTGAGGTGCTGAATTGAGGTGTATTTGCTGTTGGTCGATCAACCAATAAGGTTCCGTGTCGCTTACGGTTCGTTGCAAAGTATAGACTTGATAACCCTGAGAAGTTAATAAAGGGGTCAAAGCGCGACCAACTAAACCTGATGCACCAGTGATCAATACTTTTTGTTTTGTTTCAGCTTGTTGAGTCATTAATGCCCCTTAATGTTATTAGGATTAGATACGAGACTAATGGTAAAATGGATCTTTATGTTCTAGATGGCCACTATTTATGCTGTTAATGATTGATAACTATGATTCCTTTACTTATAACTTAGTTCAGTACTTCGGAGAACTAAAGCAACAAGTAATAATAAAGCGAAATGATCAAATTAACTTAAAAGAAATTGCAGATTTAAACCCCGATCATATCGTTATTTCACCGGGCCCTTGCACTCCCAATGAAGCGGGTGTGTCATTAGCAACGATAGAGCGTTTTGCTGGTGAGATACCAATATTAGGTGTTTGTCTTGGCCATCAAAGCATTGCCCAAGTATTTGGTGCAAAAGTAATTAGAGCAAATAAAGTAATGCACGGTAAGAACTCATTAATAGATCACGATAATCGCGGTGTTTTTGCTGGTTTAGCTAACCCATTGAACGTAACGCGTTATCATAGTTTGATTGTGAAGGAAGATACATTACCTGATTGCTTTGATATTTCAGCCAGAGTGATAGAAAGCCAAGAAATAATGGCGATTCGTCATAAACATATGGCGTTAGAAGGGGTACAATTTCACCCTGAAAGTATTCGCTCAGAACAAGGACTCTCGCTCCTGAATAATTTTATTGAGCAATCTATTGGATTGTCAAAATAAGTGCGTATATTAAGCTGTTATAACCCCTATTTTATGACTGTTTCAAATTGTTAAAGGAATTCTTTATGTCAAACACTCACATCACCCGTCCGTTATTCGATCAAGTTATGGTGCCAAACTATGCTCCGTTAGAAATGATCCCTGTACGCGGTGAAGGCTCTCGAGTGTGGGACCAACAAGATAACGAATACCTTGATTTAACAGGTGGTATCGCTGTTAATGCGCTAGGTCACGCGCACCCTGAATTAGTCACAGCACTAACAGAGCAAGCTCAAAAATTATGGCATGTTAGTAATATTTATACTAATGAACCAGCGTTGAGCTTGGCGCAAAAATTAGTGGATAATACATTTGCTGAAAAAGTGTTTTTTGCCAACTCAGGTGCAGAAGCGAATGAAGCAGCGTTAAAGCTTGCGCGTCGAGTTGCTTTTGATCAAGCAGGCACTGATAAAACAGAAATTATCGCATTTTATCAAGGTTTTCATGGACGTACATTCTTTACTGTTACCGCTGGTGGACAATCGGCTTACTCTGATGGTTTTGGCCCTAAACCTGCGGATATAACGCACCTTGAATATAATGACTTAGCAGCACTCGAAAAAGCAATTTCAGATAAGACCTGTGCAGTGATTCTAGAACCTTTACAAGGCGAAGGTGGTGTTTTGCCTATTTCACCTGATTTTGCACAAGGTGTTCGTGCTTTATGTGATAAACACAATGCATTAATGATCTTTGATGAAGTGCAAACAGGTATGGGTAGAACAGGTGAATTGTTTGCTTATATGGCGTTGGGGGTCACGCCAGATATTGTGACTTCTGCAAAAGCATTAGGGGCAGGTTTTCCAATTGCAGCCATGCTAACCAAAAGCAACCTAGCAGCGCACTTTAAAGTAGGCACACATGGAACTACATTTGGTGGTAACCCTTTAGCTTGTGCTGTTGCAGGTAAAGCATTCGATTTAATAAATACACCAGAAATGTTGGATGGTGTTAAGCGTAAAGAGCAGTTAATTCGTCAGCATTTACAAGAAATTAACCAAGAATTCTCAGTATTTAAAGAGGTTCGTGGTGCTGGACTGCTATTAGGTGCTGTATTAAATGAACAATATCAAGACCAAGCAAAAACCTTCTTTTTAGGAGCTGCTGAACAAGGTCTATTAATCTTAGTTGCTGGTGCTAACGTATTACGTTTTGCACCTGCTTTGAATATTTCAGATGAGCTTATCGAACAAGCGATGCTGAAACTAAAACAAGCTGTAAAAATTATCGTTAATAAAGATGCATAAGAGCAAGGTTTGTTATTAATTTTTTAATAACACTTTGTTTTAATTAGATTTAAAAATTGGGAGCTCATAAAATGAGACGCGAATTAGCAATAGAATTTTCTCGAGTAACAGAAGCCGCTGCACTTGCTGGCTACAAATGGTTAGGTCGAGGTGATAAAAACACAGCAGATGGTGCTGCGGTTGAAGCAATGCGCTTGATTTTCAACCAAATTGATATCGATGGCGAAATTGTGATTGGTGAAGGCGAAATTGACGAAGCGCCAATGCTGTATATTGGTGAGCATGTTGGAACAGGATCTGGCGATGCTGTGGATATTGCTGTTGATCCAATCGAAGGTACACGCATGACCGCAATGGGTCAGTCAAATGCATTAGCTGTATTAGCAGTAGGCGAAAAAGGTAGCTTCTTACGAGCACCTGATATGTACATGGAAAAATTAATTGTTGGTCCAAATGCTAAAGATGCTATCGACTTAGAACGTTCTCTTGAGCAAAATCTGAAAGCAATCGCATTTGCATTAGGTAAATCTCTTTCTGAGTTGACTGTTGCTACATTAGCTAAACCACGACATGACCGTATCATTAAAGATATGCAAGGCATGGGCATTCGTGTATTTGCTATTCCAGATGGTGATGTTGCTATCTCTGTTTTAGCTTGTATGCCTGATAACCAAGTTGATGTTTTGTACTGTATTGGTGGTGCACCTGAAGGGGTTATTTCGGCTGCTGTTGTACGAGCATTAGATGGCAACATGCAAGCTCGTTTAATTCCTCGTCCAATGGTTAAAGAGCCATCAGAAGAGAATATTAAAATTGGTAAAGAAGAAGTAGCGCGTTGTGAAGCTGCTGGTATCGAAGTAAACAAAGTCTTAAAATTAGAAGACTTAGTGAAAAACGATAATGTTATCTTCTCTGCAACGGGTATTACTAAAGGTGACTTAGTAGAAGGCGTATCAATTGACGGTCGTCTAGCAACGACTGAAACGTTATTAGTACGTGGTAAGTCGCGTACAGTGCGTCGTATTAAGTCTACGCACTACCTAGACCGTAAAGATCCAAACTTAAAAGATATTATTCTTTAAGTTCATTAGACATTAAAAAGGCGCAATTAGCGTCTTTTTTATTGTCTTTTATTTACGCAATTGCACCTGGCTGACCTGGTGGTTGGTTGATTTTTTCAGAATTAAATTAGCTCTATCGCGTGTTGGACGTATATTTTCCTCTAAATTCACACCGTTAATCTCATCCCAAATTTTCGATGCAATGCCTACTGCTTCCCGTTTACTCATTTTCGAATAACTATGGAAATAAGCGTTAGGATCAGTGAAAGCCCCCTCTCGAAATTTTAAGAAACGCTGTATATACCAAGTTTTTAATAGATCGGTTTCAGCATCAACAAAAATAGAAAAGTCGACAAAATCAGAAACAAACGTACGATGTGATTGATCACCCTCAGTTGAGGCTGCTGTTTGTAGTACATTTAGCCCTTCTAAAATAACGATATCAGGCTGTTCAACATGCAAAGATTGATCAGTCATAATGTCATAAGTTAAATGTGAATAAACCGGTGCTGTCACTTTCTCTTGTCCAGATTTTATTGCCGAAACAAAATCAATTAAAGCTTTAATATCAAAGCTTTCTGGGAAACCTTTCTTATGCATTAAATTACGTGCAACTAACTCTTTATTAGGGCGTAAAAAGCCATCTGTTGTCACTAAGGCCACTTTTGGGTGTTCTGGCCAGCGTGATAACAACGCTTGTAGAATACGTGCAGAAGTACTTTTACCAACCGCAACACTGCCGGCAATTCCAATAATATAAGGGACTTTTTCATTATGTGAGTTAAGGAATTTATCTCGGACCGTATGGCGATATTGCCGCGCACCTACGTACAAGTTAAGTAAACGCGACAAGGGTAGATAGATATCAATGACTTCTTGCATGGATAAAGATTCATTAATCCCCTGTAATTGTTTGATATCCTCTTCTGACAAAGTGAGCTTTACATTGTCGCGTAGGTCAGCCCATTCATCGCGCTCAAACTGTATGTATGCACTATGGCGGTTTTCTGGGTTAAACGCTGAATGGCTATTCATTGTCGAGCTGAGCTTCTTCTAGATAAATTGATCTGCTGTTACCAATAGGGTCATCTGCATAGAGGTGGTATTGTCCAGCTGGTTTAATTAACAATTCAAATAGATTAACTAAGGCTTCCTGTGATTCTTCAATATTAACTTGTTCATGTAGGCGTTTACGTGCTGTTTCAAAATTACTTTTCACCCAACAACTGTAATCGTATAAATCTAGATAAGCTTCTTGTAACAGATATACCCCCTCGATCAGGATTATATCGATATCATTAAAGTGGTAATCAACGGTACGAGGTGATTCTGCATCATCTAAGTTAACTGATGTCTTAATGCTACCAAATAGTTTAAGTGGAAGAATTAACTCTTCAAACATCTCATCAAAACGGTATGCATTTAGGTAATATTCTTCTGGACTGTTCATTATATTGAAGCGAACATCCTTACTGGCTTCCCAATCATCGGTGTGAATTACCGCGACATTCAGGCCATCTAATCTTAAAGCTGCTGCAATTTTTTCGGTTAGTTCACGTTTGCCACTGCCCTCAATTCCACTGATAGCAACAATCTGAGCCTTAGTAGACTCTTTGTTGTTGTGCAGTTCTTTAATAGCACTTTTCATTTGTGCTGAATTATTAAACATGGTTTTCAACGGTCATCTCCCCTTTTTGACGCCGCTATTATGCCATAAAAATGAAAAAAGCCACTAATGTGGCTTTTTATTTTAAATTGGGGTGTTTAAAACTAGGTTTTTAGTCTGTTTTTTTAGTTAAAAATTTAACTAATTCAACGAATTCTTGAGTACTTTTAACTGAACCTGTATTTACTTTGTACTTACCGTTAACAATTAGAGTTGGTACACCACGCACTTTAAATGTTTCAGTATTACGTTTCATTTGTGCTGCCATACCGTTTACAGGGAAGCTAGCTAAAGCACCTTTTGCTTCTTTTTCTGAGATGCCAGCCTTAGCAAAGATATCAAGTATATCTTGTTCGTTATTGATCGCTTTACGTTGTACGTGGATTTGATCAAAGATAATGCTAGTTACTTCTTCTTTCACATCTAACAGATCTGCAGCAGCATAAGCTTTAGTGACTTCGTCTGCCATTGCTCCACCTAAGAAATTAACGTGGCTTTTCTTAACAGCTACATCAGCAGGTAACTCTTTTTCAAGGTTTTTCATTAGCGGTTCAAACTTGAAACAGTGTGGGCAATAGAAAGAGAAAAACTCTAATACTTCAGGTTTATCAGTCGCTGTTTGTTTAATAACGTCATAGTGAGTACCTTCTTCAAAGTCTGCAGCTTGAACACTTAACGGCAGTAAAAACAAACCGATTAATAGAGCAAAAACCTTTTTCATTATGTGATCCTTTATTATCATTGTTGTGATTTTATGATGTAAAAATTAATAGTGTGGCTGAAGCATGATAGGTGCTTCATCTAATAATACTAACTGTTGTTGTAACGATTGTAACCACTCTTTCCAATATTGTTCTGTTATAAACCATGGAAAGTTACGAGAAAACGCCGGATCTTCCCATCGATTATGAATCCATGCAGTGTAATTAATCATGCGTAGAGTACGTAGGACTTCAATGTAAGCTAATTGTTCCGTTTCAAACTCATATTCTTCTTGGTAACCTTCTAAAATCATAGAAATTTGTAATAACTGCTCATTTCGATCGCCATGTAATAACATCCACACGTCTTGTACCGCAGGACCCATTTTACAATCATCGAAATCTACCCAGTACGGTTGCCCTTCTTTTAGTAAGATATTACTGGCGTGCGCATCACCGTGTATAGCGATCATCGTCAGCTTAGGTAGTTTTTTTGTGGTGATTTTATAGTGTAAATCTTGCAATGTTTGAAATACGTCTGCATGAATACTTGTAGGTATAAATTGACAGTTTCTTAATGCTTCAATGGCCGTTTTTATGGTGCTGTCGATAGATAACGAAGGACGCTGGGTAAATTGATGCTGAGCGCCTACTTTATGTAATTTACCCAACGCTATGCCTACTTCATACAAACTATCTACATCATCCACGGCGAGTGAACGTGCAGATAAATTTTCAAATAATGCAAAGAAATAACCAGCAAAATTATGCAATGTACTGCCATCAATCTCTAAAGGTGCTGATAACTGCAGGCCTGCTTCAGTGAGTTTTTTAGAAAATACATGGTCTTCTAGTAATTGTTGTTCATTCCAACGTTCTGGACGATAAAACTTTACCACATAACGCTGTTGTTGCTCATCGGTGAAAGAAAAAACTCTATTTTCATAAGAGTTGAGTGCTAACAAGCCTGTCTCAGGGTAAATACCAATACTCGCGAGTGCATCTAGTTGGCATTCAGGGGTTAATTTTTGATAGGTTTGGCTTGTATTTGACATTATATTTCTCCAATAAAAAAGGCGCAGCCAATGTATTAGCGCGCCCCTATAAAATATTTATTTTTTTATACGTAAAATGTTAATACGGTCTATATAAGATAACAAATTCATGAGTGATTGATATAGCTGAGCTTAAATAATTTACTTAAGTTTCGAGTGGTTTTGAGAAGATACTTGATACTTTTTGGGAGAAAATTAAAGTACTCAAATATTGAGTACTTTATATAAGAAAGAAAATACTACAGTGTTTCAGTACAACCTTTGGCAGTCATTACAGGTGTTGCTATCTCTTTAGCTGTGTCGTAGCTTGTTTGCATTTTTTCTGTTGCCGTTGCAGTACTGATGCCTGCAGTTGTTAATAGGCTAGAGCTGCTTTCTAGGCTAGTCATTTTTGCTTCATAATCCACAAACGTTTGTTTGATCTCAGCGCAAGTTAAGCTTGGGAAATTAGTTTCTAGTAGGTTATTGGTTAAACTAGTTACTGTGCTTGTTGTATCTGTTGTGCTGCTATCAGTTGTTTCTGTATTGGTAGTTTGACAACCAGCAAGTAATACACCACCTAATAAAATTAACGCTGTTTTTTTCATTTTGACCCCATTTGTAATTGATAGATAAACCAGTGTATTTTTTTATGCAAAAACAATCAATCTGTAACACCTATCAAGTTGATAATGAATATCATTTGCGATTGAAATATTGAACTGCTATCTTTAGTTTACTTATTAAACTAATTGGATAGGCGGGTTGTATGTTAAGAACTTTATTTGTTGTGTTGATGCTTATTTTTCAGGCTCAAGCAGGGTATGCAGCATCGAATGACAAATTTAAAGTGGTGACCACTTTTACTGTTATAGCTGATATGGCAAAAAATGTTGCCGGTGATGCCGCCATTGTAGAGTCAATTACTAAAGCTAATGCGGAAATCCATAATTATCAAGCTACACCGGGTGATTTACGTCGTGCGCAGGGCGCAGATATGATCCTTTATAACGGGTTAAATCTAGAGCTATGGTTTGATAAATTTTTTAATAACTTAAAAAATGTGCCAAAAGTGATTGTTTCTGATGGTATTGAACCGATGGGTATTACACAAGGGGCTTATTCTGGCAAACCGAATCCACATGCTTGGATGTCAGCTCCTAATGCATTGATTTATGTTGATAATATTCGAGCAGCACTCGTTGAGCACGATCCAAGTCACGCAGCAACTTACAATGCTAACGCTAAGCAATATAGTGAGCAGATTATTGCTGCGGTTGCACCTTTCAAAGCCCAAATTTCAGCAGTACCAGAGCAACAACGCTGGTTGGTGACCAGTGAAGGCGCATTCAGTTACCTAGCGCGAGATTATGGTTTAAAAGAGCTATACCTATGGCCAATGAACTCAGATGCTCAAGGCACACCACAACAAGTTAAAGAGGTCATTGATACGATGCGTTTAAATAATATTAATGCAGTGTTTAGTGAAAGTACGGTCTCCGCTAAACCAGCCCAGCAGGTAGCAAGAGAAACGGGGGCGTTATACGCGGGTGTCCTTTATGTTGATTCATTGAGTAATACAGATGGTCCTGTCCCTACTTATATTGACTTGTTAACGACGACATTAAGTCGGATTGCAGCGGGAGTAAACCAAGATGCTAAATAAACAAACAACAGCAAACAATATAAAAGTAAATGATATTACAGTAACTTATAGAAATGGCTTTACCGCTATTCATGATGCCAGTTTTACTTTACCTAAAGGCTCTATCACTGCGTTAGTGGGTATCAACGGCAGCGGTAAATCGACTATCTTTAAGTCTATTATGGGCTTAGTGAATTTAAAAACTGGTTCAGTAAATATCTTAGGTTTATCAGTCAAACAAGCACTAAAGAGCAACATTGTTGCTTATGTCCCCCAATCAGAAGAGATCGATTGGGATTTCCCTATCTTAGTGGAAGATGTGGTGATGATGGGGCGTTACGGGCATATGAATATGTTGCGTATGAGTTCAGCTAAAGACCGTGAAATGGTTGATCAAGCTTTACGTCGTGTGAACATGCAAGACTACCGTCACCGTCAAATTGGCGAGTTATCCGGTGGCCAGAAAAAGCGTATATTCTTAGCACGCGCATTAGCACAAGAGAGCCAGGTCATTTTATTAGATGAACCTTTCACAGGTGTTGATGTAAAAACAGAAGAGCACATTATGCAATTGCTAAAAGTATTGCGAGAGGAGGGTAAAGTCATTTTAGTATCAACGCATAACTTAGGTAGCATTCCTGAATTTTGCGATAGAACGGTCTTTGTTAATCGTACTGTGTTGGATGAGGGACCAACTGAGAAGGTCTTCACACCAGATAATATACAAAAAGCCTTTGGCGGTGCGCTTCGTCACTTTGTGTTAAGTGGTGATCTGTTACATACCGATGATGATAAACGCCAAGTTACCGTGATCAGTGATGATGAACGCCCAGTTGTTCTATACGGAGAGCAACATACTAATACCGTGCTGAATCAGCTATAGGAGGGGGGGATGTTGGAATATTTATTAGAACCTTTTAGTTACGATTACATGGTAAATGCGATTTTGGTGAGTGCATTAGTCGGTGGTGTTTGTGCTTTTTTATCTGTGTACTTAATGCTGAAAGGTTGGTCATTGATCGGTGATGCTTTATCACACTCTATCGTTCCAGGGGTTGCGGGTGCCTACATGTTAGGGTTGCCATTTGCAGTTGGGGCGTTTTTTTCAGGTGGTTTAGCAGCAACAGTGATGTTGTTTCTAAACCAAGCCTCTAGATTAAAAGAAGATGCCATTATAGGCATTATTTTTACCTCATTTTTTGGTTTGGGATTGTTCATGGTCTCTTTGAGTCCAACATCAGTGAATATACAAACCATCGTCATGGGCAATATTTTGGCAATCACACCTTATGATACCTTGCAGTTAGTCATCATCAGCATGGTCACTCTAGCGGTATTAACCGTGAAATGGCGTGATTTTATGGTGCTGTTTTTCGATGAACAGCATGCAAGAAGTATTGGCTTGAATGCCAATGCGTTAAAAATTATCTTTTTTACCTTATTAAGTGCATCAACAGTAGCCGCGCTGCAAACAGTAGGAGCCTTTCTAGTGATTGCGATGGTCGTGATCCCAGGTGCTACGGCTTATCTGCTTAGTGATAAATTCAGTAATGTCATTTTTATCAGTATTAGTATCGGTACGTTAAGCTCATTAATTGGGGCATACCTAAGCTATTTCATCAATGGAGCGACTGGCGGCATTATTGTTTTATTGCAAACCTTTATCTTCTTATCTGCTTTCTTTTTCTCGCCTAAGTATGGCTTGATTAGTAATAGAAAAAAGCAGAAATCATTAACCGTTAAGCAAGGATAATTACATGACAGCATTATTTGAAAACTTAACGTCTCCTTTTGCCTTTGATTTTATGTAACAAGCGTTTGTAATGGTGCTGGTTTTAGCGGTACCAACTGCGATATTGTCATGCTTTTTAATCTTAAAAGGGTGGTCATTGATGGGTGATGCAATTTCTCATTCAGTGTTACCAGGTATTGTGATCGCTTATGTGTTGGCTATCCCTTTTGCCATCGGTGCTTTTGTCGCAGGTATCGGGTGTGCTGTTTTTACTGGTTACATTAAAGAAAATAGCCGTTTGAAAGAAGATACGGTAATGGGAATCGTTTTCTCAGCGATGTTCGCTTTAGGCTTGCTATTAATCACTAAAATAGAGACAGATGTTCACCTTGACCAAATATTGTATGGCGATCTATTAGGTAGTAGCTGGAGCGGCATTATGGAAGTGGCGATCGTGAGCTTAGTAGTGTGTACTTTCTTGTTTGTACAAGGTAAAAACTTATTATTATATGTATTTGATAAACAGCATGCACAGGCAATAGGGTTGTCCGTTAGATTTCTACACTATGCGTTGTTATCAGTGTTGTCGATTACGATTGTATTTGCGTTAAAATCGGTAGGTATGATTCTAGTGATTGCTATGTTAATAACACCTGGGGCGATAGCTTTTTTAATGACACGTAACTTTTACAAGATGTTGGTGATTAGTGTTGGAGTTTCTTGTAGCTGCGCAATATTAGGGATCTACTTGAGTTTCTTTATCGACAGTGCACCCGCACCAACTATTATTATGTTGTTGGCAACATTATTTATTGGCGTGTTTAGTTACAGCAGTTTAAAAGTTAAAAAATTAACTCAACATACTGTTAAACATGAGAAGAAACACTCGGCTAAAGGCGCATGGTTAGGTTATCCGTGTCGTCTTCGAAACCACTGTTAACAAACAAAAGCAGGGTATCTATAGTTCGCTAATAGGTACTTTGCTTAAATTGATGATTGCTTAAATCATAAATAAAGCCAGCACTCGCGAGCCGCTCTTTTAACAGTGCTTTATCCATTTCGTAAGTTGCACACAAGTCATCCAATGTTTTTTGCTCATTTCTCAATTTCATATTAACAATGCTTAATAACATATTAACATCCATCTTTTTGTAGTTCTCTAACATTGCGCTCTCCCTGTCTAGTGATTGCCCCAACTACATTAAATTAGTTAATATTGTTTAATGCACTCGGTATTATAGTAAACCTCTTGCCTTCAATAATGCACTTTGAAAATCATCTTCGCAATCTTTTGCAATCCCTGGAATCATTTCATCTTTATCAGTTTGGTCCATTTTTAGGTGATAAATAATTACTTCATCAGTTAATGTATCGATTGGTCCATCAAAACCTGATTCAGTGGCAATGTGCTTTAACAGCGTTAATAAATCTAGATCTTGGTGTTTTAACCAATATGGTTTTATTAACTCTAATATCTCGTTAATACGGTGACTCTGCATAATTAAAACCCTTTATTAAATGGTTAACAATGGTTGAGCTCTATACTCCCATTATCATTAAAAGCTTGCTGATTAATCAATGCTTCAGCGAGATCTTCAATATCAAATCGCGCCGCTTCAAACAGTGCTAATGCAGCTCTCTCATTAGCAGTTGCTGGTGGCGTATTCGGCTGATCAAGTGCGTTTAATGTTATCCAAGAGATGACACAATGAATTAAGCGTCCTTGGCATTGAGCGTGAAACTCCACTTGCTGCAAATCATGGTTATAGTATTCGTTATCAGAAAATAGAATGTTTTGATTCATATTAAGTTAACCAGCTAAATTATGACGTAATTCATTTAAAACTTGCTTTGCACCTGGTTTTACACCGCGCCAAATCGCAAAGCTTTCTGCCGCTTGTCCTACTAACATGCCTAACCCATCAATAGTGAGTCGTGCTCCATTGTCTTTTGCCCAAGCATTAAATGCGGTTACTTGTGCATTATAAGTCATGTCATAAATTGCCGTTTCAGGGGTAATTAAGCTGCTAGAAATAGCTGGTAAACTGCCATGTAAACCTGCAGAAGTTGAATTAATAATAAGATCAAAGGGGCCACTTAATTGATCGAAAGGCTGTGCATTAATATTGCCCAATTGTTCAAAAATAGATACCAAGTTTTGTGCCTTTTCAAAGGTTCGGTTAGCGACCGTTAACTGTGCAGGGCTTTCAGCTAGAAGAGAGCTACATACACCGCGAGCCGCTCCACCAGCTCCTAGCAACAAGATGCGTGCTCCAGTGAGATCAACATGATTGTTTTTTAAATCTAAGACCAAACCTGCACCATCAGTATTATCACCAATAATTAAACCGTCATCGGTTTTCTTTAGGGTATTCACTGCACCAGCTAAACGTGCGCGATCTGTTAAAGATTGTGCAAACTGAAAGGCTTCTTCCTTGAAAGGAGCTGTAATATTACAGCCTTTTGCATCGCTATTGAAAAAGGCTTGTACGGAAGCAGTAAACCCATCAACAGGCGCTTCAATAATACCGTAGGTCATTTGTTGTTGTGTTTGATTGGCAAATAATGTGTGAATAAAAGGCGATTTGCTATGTTTAATAGGGTTGCCAAAAACAGCGTACTGATCCATGTGAGCTCCAATTTCAATAAGTTTAGTCTGAGTTTAATTTAACATGTCTGCTTTGTTCAGTGTATCGACACAAGATATTTTTATTTACTGAAGATGACCTATAACGATAATTTTGGTTGTATATAGTCGATAAAAGCAGAAATACGGCGCGCAATGGCCGACGATTTATAATATACGGCATTGATTTGCTCACGGTCGTGACTCACCTGTTTTTGATCTGCTAGTAAAGGGATTAACAGACCTGCTTCGATATCTTTTTGCACCATAAAAGCAGATAAGCAAGCAATGCCATTACCTGCAATAGCTAACTGTCGAACACTTTCACCATTACTTGATGTGATGCTTGGCTGAATACCATTAAAGCCTTTAAGTGGCCATTGGTTAAGTACTTTTGCACCAGATAAGCCAAGCAGTTGATGATCTGCTAACTGGGCCGTGGTTTGCGGAACCCCATGAGTCGAAAGGTAACTTGGGGCTGCCACAATGTGTAATAAGCTTCTTCCTAATGGTCGAGCATGTAAGGTTGAATCTACTAAACGACCAATACGAATTGCCACATCGGTTTTTTTTTCTAACAGATCCACTATGCCTTCGTTACTGGTTAATTCTAGTTGGATATCAGGGTATACCTCTGAAAAACCTTTAATAAGTGGAATTAACTGATGAAAAATAAATGGGCTGGCGGCATCGACTCGTAACCGGCCTTTGGGTAATTCACCACGTGATATTAAGTCTTCTTCAGCCTGTTGAAGTTGTAATAAACCTTGTCGTACTGATTGAATAAATTGCTGACCTTCATCGGTTAACTCTAAACGTCGTGTGGTGCGATTTAAAATAGAAACACCCAATTGTTTTTCTATCTTGCTGACGGATCGCGACACGCGCGCTACTTGAATATCCAGTCTATCAGCCGCGGCAGAAAATCCTCCGTTATCAATAACGGCAAGTAAAATGGTTAAGTCATCTGATCGGGTTTGCATAGCGATACTCTCATGGGAACACTTTTGTAGTTATAGCAAAAGTAATTTGTAATGGACACTGTTTATGTCAATAAATAGCTTGTTCATAATGCGGCCTCAATGATTAATGACTTGATCTTAATTTTGTTTAATTTGCTCCACACTGATCTTGACGAGTGAGCTGATTGATTGAAAAGAGATCGCTAACAAGAGAGAACAACAATGCCATTAGCTTTATTTGCATTAACCCTAAGCGCCTTTGCGATTGGGACAACAGAGTTTGTTATCGTAGGGTTAATCCCAACGATGGCGATGGATTTAAATGTATCGTTACCTTCTGCAGGGCTATTAGTCAGCTTGTATGCATTAGGTGTTGCGGTTGGTGCGCCAGTATTAACTGCATTAACAGGGAAGTGGAATAGGAAATATGTGCTGTTATCGGTAATGGCATTATTTGTAATGGGTAATCTACTTGCTTGGCAAGCTCCAGGGTATAACAGCCTTGTTATGGCGCGAATTATGACAGGATTAGCACATGGTGTGTTTTTCTCTATTGGGTCAACCATTGCGACTGGTCTTGTTTCAAAGGAAAAAGCCGCCAGTGCTATTGCTATTATGTTTACTGGGTTAACCGTTGCATTAGTCACAGGTGTGCCATTAGGTACATATATTGGTCAACATTTTGGTTGGCAAGCAACCTTCTTAACAGTTGCTTTATTAGGTCTGCTAGCATTAATTGGTAGTGCGCTACTTGTTCCTAACAACTTAAAGCAAGCAACAGCGACTAAACTTTCTACGCAGTTAAAGGTACTTACTCAACCACGTTTATTGTTGGTATATGCGATTACTGCGTTGGGTTATGGTGGTACATTCATTGCCTTTACTTTTCTCGCACCAATCTTGGAGCAAGTCTCTGGTTTTGATGCCAGTGCGGTAAGCTTAATTATGTTGGTGTACGGTGTCTCTGTTGCCTTCGGTAATATTATGGGCGGTAAAATGGCAGATAAAATGGGGCCAATTAAAGCATTAACTATTATTTTCTTTGGCCTAGCGAGTGTGTTGATCATCTTTAACTTCACTGCGTTCAATCCCATTACAGCAGTGTTAACTATCTTAGTATGGGGGGCATTTGCTTTTGGTAATGTCCCTGGCTTGCAAGTTTATGTGGTTAAGTTAGCTGAAAAATATGCTCCCGATGCCGTTGATGTTGCTTCAGGATTAAATATTGCTGCTTTCAATGTGGGGATTGCTTTAGGTGCATGGGGTGGCGGTATTATCGTGGATAACGCTGGGCTAATGCATACGCCCTGGGTTGGTGCTGTGATTGTTGTCATCGCTTTATTGTTAACCCGTTTAAGTGGTGTGTTAGATAATAAGGCTAAGTCGTCAAATACAAGCTCAATACAGTCGAATATGGCTTAATTTCATCAAAGTCGATAGAGGCGAACCCAGCTTATCAACATAAGCTGGGTTTTTGTTTTGTTGCTGGAGACGGTTTGCTAGAATAGCCTTTCATTATCTGGCATTCATTTTTGCTAAATAGCTACTTTCCTTTACTGAGTTTTTGATTATGCCAATAACTGCTTTATTAACCGCTGCCTTAGCGAAACGTGAATTCCTTATTAATAACCTTTCTGTTGAGCAACAACCTAAAACAGACTGTTTTCGTGTTTTTCATGGCACAGTAGAAGGGGTAAATGGGCTTAATATCGATCGCTACGGTGATGCCTGGTTAATTCAAACCTTTCATGAAACCTTAACTGAAGAACAGTTAACAGATATTAAAACGGTATTGTTAAGCGTTGCTGATTTACCTCTGATTTATAACGATAGGTCTAATAAAAATTCTCGTATTATTAATGAATTAGATGAAAAAGCTGACGCTTTTGCGCAAAGTGATCAAGTGATCTCTGAAAACGGCGTGTTGTTTACCAGTAAATTGCGCCATGAAGGGCAAGATCCGCTGTTATTTTTAGATATGCGTGTTGGCCGTGAATTCATGAAAAAGCACAGTCATAAAAAGAGTGTGCTAAATCTATTCTCTTACACTTGTGGAATCGGCACTGCAGCGGCAGTAGGTGGTGCAAAGCGAGTTGTGAATGTAGATTTTTCTTCCTTTGCGCTAGCTGCAGGACGTAAAAATGCGCAACTCAATGACGTAGAATCAGTTTGTCAGTTTATTCAAAGTGATGCTTTCCCTGCACTACGCCAGTTAGCTGGACTTAAGGTAACGAGTCGTAATAATAAAAAACTACCAAGCTACCCTAAAATGTCTGCTTCACAGTTTGATTTAGTCTTTTTAGATCCACCTCGTTTTGCTAAAAGTGCTTTTGGTACGGTTGATTTAGTTAATGATTACCAAAGTTTATTTAAACCTGCAGTACTAACGACTAAAACGGGCGGTACGATTATTTGTTGTAATAATGTAGCTAAAGTTGACAAGCAAGCCTGGTTTAAAAGCTTAGTGCGTTGTGTTGAAAAGCAGGGAAGAGAAGTAACAGCAGTAGAATGGTTAGACTGTCATGCTGATTTTCCTTCTTTTGATGATAATCATCCATTAAAAATCGTAGCGTTAACGCTTTAGCAGACATAAAAAAGCCGAGTTTAAAACTCGGCTTATATTCCTACATTCGCTTATATTAATTTTCTAATAAACGCTGTGCAGTCGCTTTTACACCAGGATAATCTTGCTCAGGTAGTATTTCAGCCAACTGCAGTAACTTATCTGCTAATGCAGCATCCGATTCCGCTGACACATTGATATGTCCCATTTTACGACCTGCGCGTTGTGCTTTGCCATACCAGTGGCTTTTAACATCACTGATACTCAGTACTTGTTCGCTGATATCCGCTTGCCCTAACACGTTGATCATCACACTGACTTTCTGTAGCTGAGTATCACCTAATGGTAAACCAGCAACGGCACGCATGTGGTTTTCAAATTGGCTACAAGCTGTGCCTTGTTGAGTCCAGTGACCTGAGTTATGTACACGTGGTGCAATCTCATTAACCATTAACTGACCGTCAACATCAAAGAATTCGATGGCCAATACACCCACGTAATTCATTTCTGTAGACAGTTTGTTAAATGCATCAATAGCTTGTTGTTGAATGTTAAGTTCAATCTTAGTGGCTAATGATAGCGTTAATACGCCATTAGTATGTTGATTTTCAGTCACAGGGTAGATCGCAATATTGCCCGCTTTATCACGTGCACCAATCACTGATACTTCACGGTTAAAAGGGATCATTTTCTCTGCGATGATACTATGCGGGAAATTTTCAGTTCCTGCTGCAATAAACTCAGCCATTTCAGACCAAATAGCATCTAACTGATCAACCGACTTTAAGCGCCATTGGCCTTTACCATCATAGCCCGCTTGACAGGTTTTAATCACTAATGGTAAGCCAAGTAACGATACAGAATCTACTAAGTGTTGCTTTTCTGTGATCAGCTTGTAAGGAGCGGAAGGGACGCCTGTTTTGTCAAGCAGTGCTTTTTCAATACTACGGTCACCACCAGCTTTGATTGCTGCTTTACCCGGAAAGAACTTACCGCTGTCATTACATAGAGCAAGTACGTCATCAGGTATATGCTCAAATTCACAGGTGATCACATCAACTAACGCGATAGCTTGTTCAAGAGATTGTTCATATGACTGTAATGTTAGTGGATGAAGCACTTGTTTTGAGCCAACATCATAAGCACGTACGTTTAAGTTTAACGGTGCTGCTTCTAAGCTCATCATACGTGCAAGTTGTCCTGCACCTAATACTAGAATATTCATATTAAACCGCTGGGTCTGGATTAGCTAATACTGTGTCTGTTTGCTTCTGACGGAACTCATCAACTTTAGCAAGCAGTTCTGGTTGTTGGCATGCAAGAATTTGAGTCGCTAATAATCCCGCATTGGCTGCGCCAGCTTCACCAATAGCCAGTGTACCAACGGCAACGCCTTTAGGCATTTGGCAAATTGATAATAACGAGTCAATGCCTTTAAGTGCTTTAGACTGAACTGGAACACCTAATACAGGTAAGCTAGTAAAAGCAGCAGCCATTCCCGGTAAGTGCGCAGCACCACCAGCCCCGGCAATAATTACTTTAATGCCGCGCTCAGCAGCACTAGAAGCGTAATCAGCTAGTAGTTGTGGAGTACGATGTGCAGAAACAACACGAGTTTCATATTCAACACCAAAAGAATCCAACATGTTTGCCGCGTGTTCCATGGTCGGCCAGTCAGACTTAGAGCCCATGATAATACCAACTTTCATACATACTCCTGTAATAGGGAATTATTTATAATGCGCGCGATTATATACCCGTTAGCCTACAAGATGCAAAGTTCGACTAGTTAATTAGAAGGGGGAGTTTTGAGATAAAAATATTAAAAACCTCCACATATAATCGTGAAGGTTTTGGTTCATAGAGTCATGGGTCTTGAAGTGACTTAACGTAGACGCTTACCTGTCACTGCATCATGAATTTGTGAGGGATTCTCTAAACCTGATACGGGTTGATTAACTACATAATTCAGTAATGGGTGGTTAGCAAACATCTGCTCCACTTGCTCTCCTGTAATACAAGATTTTTCACCTGATAAATTGGCGCTGGTGGAGATAATTGGCTTGCCAAATTCGTTACATATCGCTTGTACAACAGGGTGTTGAGTAACACGTACAGCTATACTGTCGAAATCACCGCTGACTAACTTAGACAGTGAAGCTTGTACAGGTACAACCCACGTAAAAGGACCTGGCCAAGTCGCCTTAATTTTATCCAGTTGCTCGGAGCTAAGTGATGAAAAGTCAGCATAGTTTTCTAACTGCTCTATATTAGCGGCAATTAAGATTAAACCTTTATGGGCAGGGCGTTGTTTTAAGTCGAGAATTTTTTGAATGGCAAGGTCGCTATCTGGGTCACAACCTAATCCAAACACGGATTCTGTTGGATAAGCAATGACACCTTCTGCTGTTAAAGCTGAAAGCGCTTGAGAAAGCTGGTTTTTATTGATTGTCATTAACAGTCCTACTTATTACTGGCTTAAGCCGTTTTAATATCAAACAGCCAATAATTATATAGGCTTACTACGATAACCACACCCTTTTTTAGGACAAAGCATACGGGTAGCGGTAGCGGTTTTTCGTTCAACTAATATTGGCCACTTACACTCAGGGCAGAACTCATTAACAGGTTTGTCATTCACCGCATATTTGCAATCGGGGTAGTTATCGCAAGCATAAAAAGTTTTCCCAAAACGCGATTGTCGGGCAACTAGATGACCTTTTTTGCAGCTTGGGCAGGCAACGTCAGCTTGCGTTTTTTCAGGTTGAGTTGTTTGTTCGGATAGTTGCGCGGTGTGTTCGCAGGTCGGGTAGTCACTACACCCAATAAATAAACCAAAGCGACCTTGTTTTAAAACCAATTCCTTTTGGCATAAAGGGCAACTTGTGCCTGTGAGCACTTTCTTTATATCACTTTTTTCGTGCAAAGGGCGTAAGTAGTCACACTCAGGGTAGGCGCTACAACCTAAGAAGGGGCCTTGTTTACCATTTCTGATATGCAATGCAGACTCACACTTTGGGCATGGTTCAGTGACTTTTTTATGGTGTGTCGTCAGGCTGCTCATTTAATGAATCAGCCCCTCTTCAAAGTCCATTACCATTGATTCTAATTGTAGGAATGCATCGTCACTTACTGGATCATTAAATAATACCATCAGAATTAACCACTTAACGTCTTCAAGAATTAATTCACCGCTATCTAATGCCATGATGCAGTCGATCACCATTTCACGGGTATGAGTGGTGAGGATTTTGGCTTCTTCTAAGTAATTAATGTAATTACGACAAGTCAGCGAAATTTGACGCTGTTCTTGCTTGTTATAAATACGGTGAGAGGTGGCTTTCTCGGCGGTCGCGCGGCTTTGAGGCTCTTGATTATGCATGTTAGCTAGATTGTCTAACCAAGCTAATGCCTTGGTTATATCAGACTTTTGAAAGCCTTCTTGCATTAATTCATCGGTCACCTCTTGCGTATCAAGCTCCATCGTTTGGTCAACTTGGATATAACTTTCAAAGAGATACATGATAATTTCGAACATAGCTAGCCTTTTAACTTAGTATAACCTTGCGGTTGGACGGTAATTATACCATTTATCTCTAATTCTATTAACTGATTTTGTAAGCTCACCACATCTAATCCACTTCGTGCTAGTAAAGTCTCAAAACTGGTTAGGTTATAATCGATTAATGCCACTAAAGGTGACTGCTTACTTACTGCTGGTGGTACTGTATTACTGGTTATTTTTGGCAACTGTAAAGCCGGAAACTCATTAATAATATCATTACACTCTAAGACTAATTTTGCTCCTTGTTGAATTAATTTTAAGCAGCCGCAAGCTTGTGGATTATCTATTGAACCTGGTAATGCAAAAACTTCTCTGTTTTGTTCATTAGCATAACGTGCTGTGATTAACGAACCACTTTTTACTGAGGCTTCAATCACTAATGTTCCCAAGCTTAACCCTGAAATAATGCGATTTCGTCGAGGAAAGTTACTTGGATAAGCAGGGGTATCAGGCCAAAACTCCGACACTAATAAACCTTGTTCACTAACTTGTTGAGCGAGCTCAAAATGTCGTTTAGGGTAAATGTTATTTAAACCAGTACCTAAAACAGCAATGGTTGAGCCTAGACCTTTTAAGGCGCCTTTATGTGCCATACCATCAACACCAATGGCTAACCCACTGGTAACTGTTAAGCCAATGTTAGACAATTGCTGTGCAAGATCGTGTGCTTTCTCCTGCCCATAGGGGGTACAGCTTCTGCTACCCACAATAGCGATTTGTGGCGCATTAAGCAGTGCGATATTCCCTTTAACAAATAACAACAAAGGACCACTACTAATTTGCTTCAATAGTGCGGGGTAGTTTGGATCGTCATAACTAATAATATATTGATTAAGTAAAGGCTGATGCCAAGACAAACATTGTTCAATATGCGCTTGGTTAGGATGCAAAAAGGCATTAATTTGCGCTTCATTTAACTTAAGCTTAGCTAATTGTGCCGCATCGAGTTGAAACAGTGATTGGATAGAATAATGTGCAAGTAACGAAAATATTTTACGTTTTTGTATTGCTGGAATAGCATCAAGTGCTATCCAGCAATAAAGAGGATTATTGGTTATATCATCTTCAAATAATGAACCTTGAATAGTAACCTACCTTAATAAAAAGGCTTAAAACGCTAGCCCTTCAATTTTATATGTCGAGCCTATAACATCAGTACCACGCATTAAAATCGCAATACTTAGTTTTTCATAGACTTTAAATACCATTAATTCACCCACACGTTCTGCTGGTAGGGTTAAATCAGGATCGCCGATTTGGTCAAAGGCATCACCATCATCTTGATAAATTATGTCATCATTTACCAGAATGGCTTGTCCTGAGCGTAAAATAGAGAACATTGAACCGATCTCTACGTCATCTCGTGACCCTTTATCAATCACCACAACATCCCATTTACCAATTGCTGATGGCCCATTTAACGATGATAAAATGTGACCTTTTAATGATTTACTTACTGGCTTAGGAATGAAATAAGCTGGTAATGTTTCATATTCAGGAATCGGCAAGATTAAGTCACCTTGGCGCGCTTCTCTAGAGCTTCTAATCAAGCTTAGTGGAGTTACCTTATCTGTTTTATCAACATTAGGGCTTTGTGACACTTGCGCTTGACCGATAAAGAGTAGTTCAGAGCCTAAATTTTCGCTATATTTTCCCTTGAAGTTATCGCCTAAACGGTAGATTCCATACAATTTATTCTCATCATATTGGCCTTGACCGTAAAAAATATCACCTTCAAAGAAACGTGGCGAACCAACTGCATCGCCTAATACTTTAGGTGAATCCTCTACTAACTCAGGCGCAATAACATGGTCTTTTGTTAAAAAGGCTGACAATCTATTCAGTGGAATGATAGGAATAGCTTGGTCTTTATCTTGAATGCGTGGTGTTGGAGAAAGCTTTTTAAGGCGTTTACGGGATAGTCGTGGTTCACCATCAACCCAGATAAGATTTAATACATCACCAGGGTAAATAAGGTGTGGATTTTCAATTTGGTTGTTGTTTTCCCATAGACGAGGCCATAACCAGGGACTATTTAAAAACAGTGCTGAGATGTCCCATAGTGTATCTCCTTTTTTCACTGTATATGTTTCTGGATGATCTGCTTTTAGTTTCAGCGTGTCAGCAAGCGCCGTCATTGATAACACAACACCAATGAGGAGCGATGCAATAAGTTTTAATTTCATAACAATCCTTGCTCTGTGATTAATAAAACTGTTTTTTATAATAGGAAATGACTAGAATTAACTTTTTAACATTAATTATGAGAGCGATAATACCATGGCTTTACTCGAAGTATTACATTTTCCAGATGATCGTTTAAGAACGGTTGCTAAACCTGTCGAAGAGATCACCCCTGAAATCAAGCAATTCGCTGCAGATATGATTGAAACCATGTATGACGAAGATGGTGTCGGCCTTGCTGCAACGCAAGTAAATGTACATCAACGTATTGTGGTTATTGATGTCTCTGCTGAACGCAATCAACCACTAGTATTGATCAACCCAACTATTTTAGAAAGTGATGGTGTTGAAATTTCTGAAGAAGGTTGTCTATCTGTACCAGAAACTAATGCTGAAGTGCAACGTGCTGAATTTGTTACTTTAGAATATCAAGATTTAGATGGTGAAACACAAGTTGTTAAAGCTGACGGTTTATTTGCGGTATGTATTCAACATGAATTAGATCATTTAAAAGGTAAACTATTCATTGATTACCTTTCACCGTTTAAGCAAAAGCGCGTTAAAGCAAAATTAGAAAAACTAAAACGTCAGCAGAAAAAATTCTCATAATTATTCATTCAACGGTTTAAGGTTATTTTGTGGAAAAACTAAAACTCATTTTTGCAGGCACCCCTGATTTTGCTGCTAACCATTTGCAAGCATTGATTGATGCTAAGTTTGATATAGTCGGAGTATATAGTCAGCCTGACCGCCCAGCTGGGCGTGGCAAAAAACTCACGGCTAGCGCTGTTAAAGAAGTGGCTTTAGCGAATGATATTGCAGTTTATCAACCAGAAAACTTTAAACAAGCTGAGAGTGTTGAGCAATTAGCTTCATTAAATGCAGATTTAATGATCGTCGTCGCTTATGGTTTAATTTTACCAACTAGCGTGTTAACTACACCTCGCTTAGGTTGTTTAAACGTACACGGCTCATTATTGCCAAGATGGCGAGGGGCTGCACCTTTCCAACGCGCCATTTGGGCAGGCGATAAAGAAACAGGTGTGACCATCATGCAAATGGACGAAGGTTTAGATACTGGAGACATGCTGAAAAAAGTCAGCTGCCCGATTGATGCCCATGAAACTAGTGCCTCTTTATATGCAAAAGTCGCAGAGCAAGCACCGTCAGTATTGATTGATACTATTAAACAGTTACAAGCTGGTGAATTAGTTGCTGAAAAGCAAGACGAAAGCGCTGCGACCTACGCTAAAAAATTAAGTAAAGCAGAAGCTCAAATCAATTGGCAAGATGAAGCGCAATTTATCGATCGCTGTATTCGTGCCTTCAATCCTTGGCCTATTAGCCACTTTCAATGGGCAGGACAGGTAATAAAAGTACACCAAGCTAAACTTATTGACGCTGAGACAACTGCATCAGCTGGCTCGGTAATAAAAGTCGATAAACAAGGTATTCAAGTTGCGACGGGCAAAGGTGTTTTAAATTTAGAAGTTATCCAATTAGCAGGCAAAAAAGCGATGCCTGTCGCGGATGTTTTAAACTCTCGTCATGATCTGTTTAGTACATCAAGCAACTTACTCGAACAAGGTTAATAATAATGAATGTACGTGCGATTGCCGCTAAAGTATTAAATCAAGTGGTAGAAAAGGGGCAATCGTTATCACAAGCATTGCCAGCCATACAACAAGAGCTCACACCTAAAGATAAAGGGCTAGTACAAATGCTCTGTTACGGTGTACTACGTACTTTGCCTCGCTTAGATTTCTTTTGTCGCTCATTAATGAAAAAACCATTAACGGGTAAACAACGTGATTTGCACTTTTTAATTTTAGTAGGAATGTATCAATTACTGTATACCCGTATTCCAAGCCATGCGGCAGTAGGTGAAACAGTAAATGGTGCAAAAGCACTAAAGAAACCAGCCTTAAAAGGGATGATTAATGGCGTATTAAGAAGTTTTTTACGTGAACAAGAAGCCTTGATTGAGCAAGCAGATCAACAACCTGCTTTATTATATTGCCACCCAAGCTGGTTAGTTAAACGTCTGCAGGCAGCCTATGGTGAAGAAAAAGCCGCCGAGATAATGACTGAAAACAACCAACAAGCACCGATGTGGTTACGTGTTAATGCGCGTTTTCATGATCGTGAGCAATACCTTGCATTATTAACAGCGCAAGATAAGCAAGCTGAAGGTACTGATAACAATGACAATGCGCTTTGTTTAGAAAGTGCTTGTGATGTTTATCAATTACCTGGCTTTGAAGATGGCTGGGTGTCTGTGCAAGATGGGGCGGCACAGTTAGCGGCACATTATTTAGAAGCGCAACCAAATGAGCTGATTTTAGATGCATGTTCAGCACCGGGAGGTAAAACTGTTCACACATTAGAGCTACAACCTGAGCTTAAACAGATGGTTGCCGTGGACTTTGATGAGAAACGTTTATTGCGCGTGCAGGAAAACCTTGATCGATTAAATCTACAAGCAACCGTGATCCATGGTGATGCCTCTAAGCCAGACGAATGGTGGTCAGGTGAACAGTTTGACCGTATATTATGCGATGCACCTTGTAGTGCAACAGGTGTGATCCGTCGTCACCCAGATATCCGTTGGTTACGTCGTGATAGTGATATCAATGACCTAGTATCATTGCAACAAGATATTCTGCAGGCATTATGGAAAAAACTGAAACCGGGTGGGGTATTATTATATGCAACATGCTCAATTTTACCCGATGAAAATGATTTACAAATCGAACGTTTTTTAGCATCCACTAGTGATGCCTCATTGATTCCTTTATCAAGTAAGGTCAATGACACGGTTTGTCAGCGTCAAATTTTGCCAAATGAGCAAAAAATGGATGGTTTCTATTACGCGAAACTACAAAAAGCGTTATAAAACGATATCAACGACAATAGTCTATCGATAACTAGTGAGACGAAATGAAAATTATTATTTTAGGTGCAGGACAAGTAGGCGCTTCTTTAGCTGAAAATTTAGTTGGCGAAAATAACGATATCACAGTGGTTGATGAAAACCATGAAGCCTTACAAGAGTTACAAGACCGTTTTGATTTACGTGTAATACAAGGTAGTGCGTCGTGTCCTACTACGTTAGGCAATGCTGGAGCAGTGGATGCTGATATGTTGATCGCTGTGACCAATAGCGATGAAATCAACATGGTTGCCTGTCAAATTGCGTTTACCTTATTTAACGTGCCTAAAAAAATAGCCCGTATTCGCTCACAAACCGTGGTGATGCATGAACAAGAGTTATTTAATAAAGATGCCTTTCCAATTGACCACATTATAGCACCTGAGAAGTTAGTAAGTGATTACATTGCTCAGTTGATTGAGTATCCAGGGGCTCTGCAAGTGGCTAACTTTGCTAATGGTAAAGTAGGTTTAGTTGCTATTCGTGCTTATTACGGTGGTTCGCTGGTGGGTAATGCTATTTCAGCATTAAAAGAGCATATGCCTAATATCGAAGCACGTGTCGCTGCCATTTTTAGACGTGGTAAAGCGATTCGTCCACAGGGCACTACGATTATTGAAGCTGATGATGAAGTGTTCTTTATCACCGCCAGCCCAAATATTCGCGCGATCATGGGGGAGATGCAGAAACTAGAGCATCCTTATAAGCGTATTATGATTGTTGGCGGTGGGTATATTGGTGAAAGCCTTGCGAAACGTTTGGAAAAAGAAAATTCGGTCAAACTGATTGAAAAAAACTTCCGACGTGCAGAGCACTTATCTGAAACCTTATCTAATACCATTGTTTTCTGTGGTGATTCATCAGATCAAGACCTGTTATTAGAAGAGCATATCGATCAAACAGATTTGTTTATTACTGTGACCAATGACGATGAAGCGAATATCATGTCTGCGATGCTAGCGAAGCGTCTTGGTGCTCGTAAAGCTATGGTACTGATTCAACGTACTGCCTATGTTGACTTGATCCAAGGTAATATTTTGGATATTGCTATTTCCCCACAACAAGCGACGTTATCCGCGCTGTTAACCCATGTACGTAAAGCTGATTTAAAACACGTTTATTCATTACGCGAAGGCTTAGCTGAAGCCATTGAAATTGTTGCTCGTGGCGATAATATGACATCAAAAGTAGTGGGCAAAGAGATTTCACAATTAAAACTACCAAAAGGAACCAGTGTTGGTGCGATTGTACGTGAAGAACAAGTATTAATTGCCCATGATGATACCGTGATAGAAACTGATGACCACGTGATCCTATTCCTAGTGAATAAGAAGTACATCAGTGATATCGAAAAACTATTCCAACCTAGTCCGTTCTTCCTGTAAGCAGTAAACAATGACTTATCGTCCACTGTTTTTTATTACTGGACTAGTACTGTCAAAAATGGCAGTGTTTATGTACTTCCCGATGATATTGGCTTTTTACACCGCTACCTTTGGTGGTATGGAATTTTTATTATCGATAGTGATCACTCACCTTGCTTCAATCGTTTTCTTATATTTTGGTGGTGAGAAACAACGTTCTCATCTAGGTGTCAGGGAGATGTTCCTACTCACCACGGGAGTATGGATTCTGGCGAGCTTATTTGCCGCGTTACCCTTTGTATTTATAGAGCATATTAGTTATAGCGATGCCTTTTTTGAGACCATGTCTGGCATCACTACTACTGGTAGTACCGTATTACATGGCTTAGATTCCATGCATCATAGTATTCTACTTTGGCGTTCAATTTTACAATGGTTAGGTGGCGTTGGTTTTATCGTGATGGGGGTTGCGATTTTACCTTTCTTAAATGTGGGTGGTATGCGCTTATTCCAAACGGAATCTTCAGATTGGTCTGAAAAGTCTGCATCTAAAACGCGCCAGGTTGCCTTGGATATTTTAATGGTTTATATCACCCTAACCATCGCTTGTTATATTGGTTATCGTTTATCTGGAATGGAAAATTTTGATGCGGTTAACCATGCCATGACCACTATCTCTACGGGGGGTTACTCAACCTCCGATAGTTCTATGGGGCACTTCTCTCATTTTGCTCATTGGAATGCTATTGTTTTCATGTTTTTAGGCGGCATACCTTTTCTCTTAATGATTAAAAGTATGCAGCAAAAGTCTTTAACACCATTGTGGCAAGATGCGCAAATACAAGGTTTTGCTAAGTTAATTATTGCTTGTACCTTAAGCTTAACAGTCTACCTTGTTAATTCTGGGCAGTTTATGTGGTTAGATGCCTTGCGTTTAAGTATGTTTAATGTGGTCTCTGTCATTACGACAACAGGCTTTGGTTTAGATGACTTCTTAACTTGGGGTGACTTTAGTGTTGTGGTGTTTGCTGGGTTATTATTTTCAGGGGCATGTTCAGGCTCAACATCTGGTGGCATTAAAATTTTTCGTTTTCAAATTGCCTTTAGTTTATTACAACGTCAACTGATGCTACTAATGCATCCACATGCGTTATTCCCTCAAAAATACAATAATCGTAAAGTCAGTGATGAGATTTTACGTTCTTTAGTTGCGTTTATTCTCGCTTATATGGCGACGATTGCTGTGTCCACGTTATTGTTAACCGCATTTGGCTCAGAGGCTATGATTTCTCTAACTGCTTCTATAACCGCAGTATCAAATGTTGGACCTGGGTTAGTGCCTGCAATCGGTCCATCAGGTAATTTTGCTGACTTTCCTAATGCATCGAAATGGGTGTTATCGATTGGAATGTTAATGGGACGCTTAGAGATTTTGACCGTTGCCGTGATGCTGACACGACACTTCTGGCGTCGTTAAATTTTTGGATTCCTTCAACTTATATATGCTTCAACATTACGCGTTCGCTGCAAAGGTAAATGATGATTAATCAAAAACATTTAAATACATTTATAACACTAGCGGAAACTCGCCATTTCACTCAAACGGCAGAGCGTTTATTCATGACGCAGCCTGGTGTGACGCAACATATTAAAAAACTTGAGAAGCACTTTAATACTTTGTTGTTAGAGCGTTATGGTAAACAGTTTGAGTTAACCTTAGCGGGTGAGAAACTTTATCAAACTGCATTAACCATGCGTGAGCTAGAAGCGCAGTTAAACGAACAAATTAACCATGATGAAATGACCAAAGGGATATGCTCAATAGCCTGTTCTGGCGCATTAGCTAACCTGTTGTATCCTCACTTTGTTCAACAACAGACTATTCATCCTGAGTTGAGTGTATTTGTTGAAGCTGCACCCAATAAGAACATCATTGCTGATTTGCTAAGTAACAAAGTTGATCTAGGCATTGTGACCATAGAAAGCTCTCATGAACAACTCAAGCAAACCTTAGTGGGAGTTGAAGAGCTACAGCTGGTGTTGCCGGCAAGTGTGAAGCTTGAAGGTGCATTTAGTTTTGAGGATTTGAACCAAATTGGCTTTATCAACCACCCAGACGGACTGCACTTTGCTGAAAAGGTGTTATCGGTTAATTTTAAAGCAGATTATAAAGGTCCAAACAGCTTAACGATTAAAGGTTATGTTAATCAACTGCAACAGATTCTATTACCGGTAGCGAAAGGGGTTGGTTATACCGTCTTAGCAAAAAGCACCGTTGAGCAATTTCAGCAACAATCATTATTGCAAGTCTTACCATTACAGCATGTTATTCAAGATTCGCTGTATTTAACGCAGAAGCGTTACCGTCAGTTACCTGCGCGTTATCAATGGTTTGAAGATACAATCAAAACGTTGTTAAGTGATTGAATTATTGTCGCTATTGGTACTGTTAGCCGGGTCACTTAACTGGTTATTGTCGGCGGTTAACTTATCCGCAATAGGGCGCTTAATAGGTACTCCAAGTCCCTTTAATTGCTCTGCTTGTTGAATCACATTACCACGACCATCACTTAGCTGTTTTAAAGCACTTTGGTAAGTTTTTTGAGCCTTATCTATCTGTGAGCCAACTTCTAAAAAGTTATCACTGAACAGGCGTAATTTATCGTATAGCTTGCTTGCTTGTTGTGCTATCAATTGGCCATTTTTTTCTTGGCGTTCAAAGCGCCATAGATTCTCGATAGTGCGTAGGGCAATCATCAAGTTGCTTGGACTAGCCAGTAAGATGTTATTATCCAATGCCAATTGCACTAAACTTGGATCATGCTCCAAAGCCACAATAAAAGCAGGTTCAACGGCCACAAACAGTAATACATAATCTAAAGTATTCGCGCCAATTAAATCTTGGTAATCTTTTTTCCCTAAGCCTTTAATATGTTGTCTTATCGACAAACAATGTGCGTCAATCGCTTGTTTTTGCTCGCCAACATCTTGGCTATTAAAATAACGTTCATAAGCCACTAAAGACACTTTAGAGTCGATAATGATATTGCGGTTTTGTGGTAAGTTAACAATCACGTCAGGTAAAAAACGTTGGCCTTTACTGTCTTTTAAATTGACCTGAGTTTGGTATTCATGGCCTTCACGTAACCCCGAATTTTCTAAAATACGCTGTAGAACGACTTCACCCCAATTACCTTGCTGTTTGTTATCACCTTTTAAGGCATTCGTTAAGTTTTGTGTTTCTTGATGCATCAAACTATTCAAATTCGCGAGTTGATCGATTTCTCGTTTTAAATTAAAGCGCTCTTTACTTTCATTGATGTAACAATCGCTGACTTGTTTTTTAAAGCCTTCTAACTGCGTGCTTAATGGGTCCAGCAGCTGTTTAATTGATTGTTCATTTAATTGTTTAAACTGTGTCGATTTATCGTTAAAGATACGTTGTGATAACACTTCAAATTGTTGGCTTAACTTCGCTTCAGTTGCCTGTTGATCGCGCAAACGTTGTTCACCTGCTTGTAAGCGAATGTCCGATTCTCTGACTCGTGTTGTTAGTTTATTAGCCTGCATTTGTAAGCTTTCATTATGTAATGATAAATCGCGCACTTTATCTTCAAGTATTTGGTTTTGCTGCTCTTGCTGCGCTAAATGCTGCTCGGTGAGTTTCAAAGTTAGATATTGCTCTGCCTGTTGGCTTTTAACATTCGATAATCTGTTGAATACTAATAACAGCAGTACAATAAAAACAATGATGAAAATTGTTAATACAGCAAAAATATTGTCGGTTAATAACGCCACAGACATACTAGTATTCCATTTTTTTCAGCGCACTGATCACATGAGGGTTAAGCCTGTTCCAACACAGTAAGAAAGTTAAATAAATACCGATAATGCCCCATTTATGTAAATTCTTACCTTGGTCTAAATCAGAAAAAACAAAAGGTCCATAATAGGTATCTACTATCTCTACATAAATCGCCATAATAATTGGCAAAATCAATACTGTTAATAACTTCCAAACAAGAGATAAGGCTTTGGTGAGTGGATGATTGAGCATGATATTTCCAACAGAGAATAAATGAACTGTAACTTTAAACAGTAATGTTATAGAAGTGAATAGATAAGTGTAAAAATAGCGATGTTTAGGTGATATCAATAAATAAAATATACGTGTTTTTTGCGCTTTTTTACTGGTTGTGTTTGTTTTTACGCATATTTGCTTGTGTTTTCTTTTTTATTTGCATGTTTTAGCTGTTTTTATGATGATCTTTTAGAATAAATGCACTAAAGTATGCGTTAATTAATTTTTAACTAACTATCTGGGGAAGTGTATGTGCGGTATCGTTGGTGCAATTGCGCAAAGAGAAGTATCTGAAATCCTAATCGAAGGTCTAAAAAAATTAGAGTATCGTGGTTACGACTCTGCAGGTGTTGCTGTTGTTGATAGCGAAGGTAAATTAACCCGTGTACGTCGCTTAGGCAAAGTAAAAGAGCTAGCAGATGCTGTTGATGAAATGAATGCAATGGGTGGAACTGGTATTGCACACACACGTTGGGCAACCCACGGCGAACCATCAGAAGCGAATGCACATCCACATGTTTCTGCCAATATCTCCATTGTACATAACGGTATTATCGAAAATCATGAAACGCTGCGCGCATTATTACAAGAACGCGGTTACATCTTCAATTCCCAAACAGATACAGAAGTGATTGCACACCTTGTGGAATGGGAGCTAAGAAGCTCTAAATCACTACGTGAAGCGGTACAAAAAACCGTTCTTCAATTAGAAGGTGCTTACGGTATGGTGGCGCTTGATAGCCGTGACCCATCACGTTTAGTCGTTGCTCGTTCTGGTAGCCCATTAGTTATAGGCCATGGTATTGGTGAGAACTTCCTTGCTTCTGACCAACTCGCATTATTAAACGTTACTCGCCGTTTTACTTACCTCGAAGAAGGCGATGTTGCAGAAATTACACGTCGTGAAGTGGCTATTTTTGATAAAAAAGGTAATGCCGTTGAACGTGAAATGGTTGAATCTAATGTGGAGCACGATGCTGGTAGCAAAGGTAAATATCGTCATTTCATGCAAAAAGAAATTTTTGAGCAGCCAAGTGCTTTAATCAGTGCATTAGAAGGCCGTATTAATGACGATAGCATTCTTGTTGAAAGCATTGGTAACGGTGCAAAAGAGATTCTAGCGAAAGTGCAGCATGTGCAAATCATTGCTTGTGGTACATCATACAATTCAGGTATGGCCGCTCGTTACTGGTTTGAGTCTGTTGCTGGCGTGAGCTGTGATGTGGAAATTGCATCTGAATTCCGTTACCGCGACTTTGTTGTTAGACCAAACAGTTTACTATTAACACTTTCTCAATCGGGTGAAACCGCTGATACCTTAGCGGCTTTACGTTTAGCAAAAGAGAAAGGTTACATGTCAGCAATGTCTATTTGTAATGTATCTGGTTCTTCATTAGTACGTGAATCAGATCTAGCCTTTATGACGCGAGCAGGGACTGAGATTGGTGTCGCATCAACGAAAGCTTTCACCACACAATTGGCTGCTATGCTTATCTTGGTGACGGCCATTGGTAAAGAACAAGGTACAGTCAATGCTCAAAAAGAAGCAGATATCGTACGTGCTTTACATTCATTACCTGCACAAATTGAAAAAGCGTTAGCGTTTGATAAAGAGATAGAAGCATTAGCTTCTGACTTTGCTGATAAACACCATACATTATTCCTAGGCCGTGGAGAATATTACCCAATTGCCATGGAAGCAGCGTTAAAATTAAAAGAGATCTCTTATATTCACGCAGAAGCTTATGCAGCAGGTGAGTTAAAACATGGGCCATTGGCGCTTGTTGATGCAGATATGCCCGTTGTTGTTGTTGCTCCTAACAATGACTTGTTAGAGAAACTAAAATCAAACGTTGAAGAAGTACGTGCTCGAGGCGGTTTACTTTATGTGTTCGCTGATGAAAATTCTGGTTTTGAAGCGTGTGACGGAATGAAAATTATTTCACTGCCACATGTCGATCCAATCATCGCACCGATTTTCCACACCGTACCAATGCAGTTGTTGTCATACCACATTGCGCTAATCAAAGGTACTGACGTAGACCAACCACGTAACCTAGCTAAGGCTGTGACGGTGGAATAGTTTTTAAAGGGTAAACCTTTATTAAATTCATTAAAAAACCGACGAAAGTCGGTTTTTTGTTTTCTACCGCCACTTAACACTTAATAGCGTGAAATGTCATTACAGCAATGACTATCGAATAATCATTTGCTCGCGTTCTGGACCGACAGATACCATGCTCACTGGTACACCCATTAGCTCTTCAATGCGAGTTACGTAGTTTTGTGCTGCGATTGGTAGGCTTTCAAAGGTACGGCAACCGCTGATATCTTCACTCCAGCTTTGCATTTGTTCATAAACAGGTGTTAATGATGCTGTTTGTGGCCAAATTGGGTTTTCTGGGTGTTGCCCTTCATAGGCAACACAGATTTTTAAATCTGCCATGCCTGATAAACAGTCGATTTTCGTTAATGCAATTTCAGTGGCGGCTTGTAACTCAACACCATTGCGCGTGGCAACGGCATCAAAAAATCCCATATCTCGTGGGCGACCTGTTACTGCGCCATACTCATTGGCACTTTCACGGAAGTTATCCTGATGCTCCATGGCTGTTACTAGTGTACCTGTGCCCACTGATGAGCTAAATGATTTTGCTACGGCAACAACACGCTCTGGGTATAGCGCTGGTAAACCACTGCCGATACCTGCGTAAGCGGCAGTTACATTCGATGAGGTTGTCCAAGGGTATTCGCCGTAGACTAAGTCTCTACCCGCGCCCAGTTGTGCTTCAAATACTAGGTTAGCTTTCTCTTTTTGTAGCACTTTTAGTGGTTCTGTTACGTTACAAATAAATTGACGCCAAGGTGCAGTCACTTCTAATAGCCAGTTAGTCATCTCTTCTGCTGTTTGATTAAATTCACAGTCAGGGTAAAGCGCTTTTAATTGAGGCAGCTTCCAATCCAGTAGGAATTGAATACGCTGTTGTAGTACTTCAGGCTGTTTTAACCAACCTACCAAAATACCTTTTTTCATCACACGGTCGCCGTAAGCCGGTGCGATACCTTGTCTTGTTGAGCCGTAGGCTGCATCACCAAGACGTTGCTCTTCTAAGGTATCTTCTAATGCGTGTAACGGTAGACACAGCGTTGCGCGGTCTGATATAGATAGTTTTACATCAATGTTTGCTTGTTTAACTTCGTTGATCTCTTCGGTTAATGCAGCAGGACTGATCACCATACCAGGGCCAAGTACCGCTAAACAATTTGGGTTAAAGATGCCACTTGGTAACTGGTGTAACTTAAAGGTACCAAAATCATTAACCACCGTATGGCCTGCATTATTACCGCCTTGGAAACGTATACTTGCGCTTGCATCTTCTGCTAAAAAATCAACGATACGACCTTTACCTTCGTCGCCCCAGTTTGCGCCTACAACTACTATTGATGTCATGCTTTACCCCTTGAATGATAAAAAAGGTATGCTACACAATCAAAGTTAATATGGTAAATTAATAATAGTTATCACTTTAATAAGAAATCCATATGATTTTGCGTGTGTTAAATTGAAAGGATAGAGATTACATTATGCTTGATATTAACTGGTTAAAAACCTTTGTAACCTTAGCTGAGTTACAACACTTTGGTAAATCAGCTATCGCCCTACATATGACACAGCCTAATGTCAGTTTGCATTTAAAACAGTTAGAGAAAGTAACGCGTACTAAGTTGATTGAGCGTAGTCCTTTTAGGTTAACTCAAGCGGGACAGCGTTTATTAAAAAGCAGCCAAAAAACCTTACAGGAATTAAAGGTTTGCCAAGCAGATATTAATGCTTTGAATGACCTTCACCAAGGTACCTTGACCATTGCTGCTAGTGACATTATTTCCAGAGCTTTGTTGATTGAGCCCTTTCAATTATTTAAACAAGCGTATCCCAATATAGATCTTGCTTTGTTTAATACCACTTCTTCACAGGCTTCATCATTAGTGAAAAGCGCAGATGCTGAATTAGGCTTTGTGATCGAGCAGAAAGAAAGTTTACCTTTACATTTTAGTGAGTTAAAAGCGGTACATTGGTGTGCCGTTGGCCATCAATTAGCCTTAGTACAAGGTGAAGTGATACAAAAAGATAGTGCTGACCTGCCGACTTTAATCTTATTAGGACACGATACAAGAACCCGTGATTTGATTGATCTTGCTTTACCTTCTTTAAATATTCCGCGTTATCGAATCATGGAAGTAGGCAGTGTCGATGCCCAATTAGACTGGGCTGAAGCAGGATTTGGTACGGCTATTGTGCCTGACTTCTCATTAGACAGCAGACCTCATTTAAAATCGGAAGTGGTGACTTTAGTAGATTTCCCTTGCACCAGTTTGGGCTACGTGGTGCGTAAAAACCAAATTTTATCAAAAGCAGTTAAGCATCTTTTAAGGTTGGTGGGTGATAAGATCACAACTTAATGCTGCTATCTCATCATGCTAATAGTATTGTTGTAAGTTTGGCATATGGCGCGTTATTTTCTTCAATTTACATTTTAAACTAAGCCATTTTTGTGATTAACCATTTAGCGCCTTTACTTAATGATGGAGTCAAACAGTGTGTGGCTTATTGGCTTCTTTATGGCAGCTTATAATAAACACAGTTTCTACCTAAGGCTTTGGCTTTATACAAAGCCTTATCAGCAGCATTGATTAGTTTATCTAAATTCCATTTATTAAATGTATCTGTATGTACTACACCAATGCTTACAGTGAAACTAATATGGTGACCTGCAAATTGGTTTTTGCTGGCTTCGATACTGCTGCGTAACTGCTCTGCTAAATCAATTAATTGCTTATGTTCAATACCTGCACAGGCGACTAAAAACTCTTCTCCTCCCATGCGAATTAGCTGATGCTCACTTGAAAGTGTCTCTACAATAATTTTCACCATTTTTTGTAAACCTAGGTCACCAACATGGTGCCCATAGTTATCATTGATCAGTTTAAACTTGTCGACATCAATGGCTAATAAGCCGCCTTTAAATGAAGCTTGTTCAAATAAAGTAGGTAATTGGATATCTAAGGCTCGTCGATTATTACAACCTGTTAGCGGGTCGGTATTAACCATGTTTTCTAATTGCTCAGACTGTTCTTTAAGTTTGGTTTGATTAATTATCAACTGTTGATTCATTACCGTAACATCGGTGATATCGTAAATGGTGCCTACTAAATAAACGTCTCCACTGGCCATCGTAAGGCGGCTTTTTCGAGTGATCACTTCACGTTGATCTCCGTTACTATCAAACACCGATTCATAGGCTTCATCTATTTCACCGGTTTCGAGTACACGCAAATCGCCGCCATTACATTGCGCAACTTGTCGATCAACAAATACTTCCTTATCTAGTTGTCCTAACACATCTACTCGATTAACCTGGAATAATGCTTCAAAGGCTTTGTTTATGAAAATATATCGATGGTGGCTATCTTTGATTAGTACCGGGGTAGGTAAAATCTCCATTACTTCTTTAAATAAAGTAAAATCAGTAACTTGATGCATTGAAAGGCTCCTAGACTGGATATCGATGTAGCTGGAGAGTTTAAAATAATGGCAATTATTACAATGTAGCTACAATTACCGTTAAATCAAAAAAAATATAACTTTAGTGTTATATTCTTGACTATGTACTAAGTTTTATCAAGAGGCATGTAACGAAATTATAAATTAAGTTAACTTTCTAAGCGGTTTCTCCCTCTTTTTTTAGCTTTATAAAGCATATTGTCTGCTTGGTGAATTAATATTCTTTCATGGGCTCCAAAGCTTGGGTAGATGGTTGATAAACCAATACTAGCGGTTAAATAAGATTGAGTAGTAGAACTTGGGTTCGCTATGTCTAGGTGGGCTATCTCTTCTAAAAGACTGATCAGTAATGCTTGTGCTTCTGTTATTGAAGTATTACCTAAAACAATAGCAAATTCTTCGCCACCATAACGAGCACAGATATCACTTGAACGATTAACAAATTGTTTAAGTAACTGTCCTATCTTTATTAAGCATTGGTCACCATGTTGATGCCCATAGGTATCGTTGAGTAATTTAAAATGATCTAAGTCGATGATTGCTAGGCTAATTGGTAACTCTAACCTTAGGCATCTTCGCCATTCCGCATTTAAAAACTCATCAAAATAACGGCGGTTGGCAATATTCGTTAAGCCATCCATCCTAGCTAAGTTTCTTACTTTTTCTTCGGCAAGTTTACGTTCACTGATATTATGATGGGAAATAACAAAATAGGGAACTTGTTCAAATACAAGGGGGGTTACTCGCATCATAAACCAACGGTTTTGTTTTGGACTATGGCATGGATACTCGAAATAGAAGCTTTCAATAGTTTGGTCAATAACACTTCTAATACCTTGTGCTACCTGAGCTCCATAGTCATCGTGAACTTCACTGGCTTTATCGCAAGCTTCAATATAATTAACACCTAACCACGTTTCTTTAATCAAGCAACCATTTTGAGCAGCAAACGCCGTCCAGCTTTTATTCACATATTGGATCGTACCTGTACTATCAATTACCGTAATATGGTCTGCTATTGAATCCAGTATTAAGCTTAGAAATCCTTTAATATCTTTCATGCGGTTACTCGCTATTTTGTATCTTTCATCCTGAAAAATACCCACTAACTTTATTGTTTACACTTAATTACACCATTGACGCTCACAGGGAACTCCGTCATGGTTCCCATCCATTTTAGTATTAGGGCAGTGCTCAATAAAGAACGTTGCTTCTTCACATGAATGCATTTCACTGCAATACTGACGACCATCACATGAATATTGCTGTTTATGGCTCTTAAAATTACTTAATTTTACAGGTTTATTTAGCTGTTCAATATCTGCATTGGTGATAACAGGGACGTTGTATTTTTGATAAATTTGGTTTGCTGCGATACCAATCAATATTAATATTAATAGTTTTTTCATCTTTTCAAAGTACCTTCATTTTTATGAAAAATGTAGATTACCTTTGGCATTAAAAGATGCAATTATATTTTTTGTTTTATTTTGATGTAACTATAATTAAGATCTATAAATAATCAATTGGTGGTATCTTTTTTGTTTGGGGTGTATCACGCAAATGAGTTATAAAATATCCAGCTATTGCTCTTTTCCATCTTGGATTAACATTATAAGTACATAACTTGTAGGTAGTAGACTAAAGTAATTTTTACTGGGTATATGTTTTAAATATATCAATATCTCTGGCAATTGAAGGCGCTTGGAATAGGTAGCCTTGTGCAAAATCACATTGTTGACGGCGGAGGATTTCTAGTGATTTTGAGGTTTCTACCCCTTCTGCGACAATTTTCATATCTAGTTGTTTGCCCATGGCAATAATAGTAGAAGCGATGGTGTCATAGTTAGTTACGAAGCTTTTATCGATTTTTAATATGTCAAAAGGCAGGTTTCTTAGGTTACTAAGGCATGAGTAACCTGTTCCAAAATCATCCATTAATAGTCTCACACCCATCTCAGACAGCTCATTTAATGTTTTTAAGAAGTGTTCATTCTCAGTGATGATCATGCTTTCTGTTATTTCAAGGTCAAGACAGTGATATGGGATCTCAAATTCTGTGATCACATTTTGCACGAGTTGAGAAAAGTTAGGATCAAATAGTTGATAAGGAGAGACGTTAACCGCCATATTGACGTTTTTAGCGCCACTATCTCGCCATATTTTATTTTGTTTACAGGCTATTCTGAGGACCCATTCACCTATCTCTACCATTTGTCCTGAATACTCTGCGATGGGAACAAAAACGTCTGGTGATATAACGGTTTCTTGGTCTAGTTGCCAACGTAATAGTGCTTCTGTTCCTTCAGTGGCAAAGGTGTTTAAGTCAACAACAGGTTGGTACATGACCTGTAGTTGGCCTTTGTCTAGTGCATAGCGTAATTTTGATTCATGGGATAGTCGGCGAGTGTGTTTTTGACTAAAGCTGTTTTTGTAAAAGAGGTATTGATTTTTACCTTCTTTTTTCGCTTCATACATGGCGGTATCAGCATATTTTATTAGATTTTCTGCTGTATTGGCATTTGTAGGGTAGATTGAAATACCTACGCTACCAGTTACGTATAGTTCTGTATTTCCTAAAAAAACTGGCTTTGAGATAGCCTTTACCAACGATTCTGCTACGCGCTTTATATCTTCAGCATTGGTGAAATGGCTTAGAGCGACAAATTCATCGCCACCAAACCTAAAGACAGAGTCATGAACTTGCATTGCTTCAGATAAACGGTCACTGATTGTAATGAGTAACTTGTCACCTTGAGCATGACCTCGGGTATCATTGATATCTTTAAATCGATCAAGATCAATAAAGAAGACGGCTAGTCTTTTTTGGCCAGCTAAAGCAATGTATTGATTTATTTTTAGATCTAACGCATTACGGTTTGGTAATTTGGTTAGTGCATCTCTATTGGCTTGTAAACGATTTCGTTCTTCACTGACCATTAGTTCATTACTGGTTTTTTGCATTCTTTTTACTATCTTTAAAATTGCTTTAGCAATAGCGAATGCTATTAAGAAAAAAGCGATAGATAGTGTGATAACCGCTGTTTGAGAGGACTTTGTAATAAATGAAGTGAGTTTATCAACGGGTTTTATAAACTCAACGGAGTTAATTCTAAACTGCGTGTAGCTATCATTTAATTGTTTTTTTATTGTATTGTGATTGATTATACGTTCTTCGAATAGCACGATATTTTTTAATAGCTCATCAGCCACATCGATATCGTTTTGGCATATTGTGACAATACTTTGCGTATTGGTTAGCTCCATTAGCAAAAGATCTAATCGTCCAGGTATTGCTACACAGGTCGTTGGTTGAGCTTTAATGTTGTTAACAACTTCTTTGAGTACAGTTGTATCTGGAATACCATTTTTACTCTTGTTAATTAGCTCATTAAGCTCTAGAACGTAATTGAAGTGCAGGCTATTGAGCTGGTGAAAGCGTGATACTTCTGAGACTTTTAAAGTACTAATACCCACGATTGTAGAAAAAAGAGTGATAAGAAGCATTAAAATAGTGAGTTGTTTATTTATTGTCATTATTAGCTTCTTTATCCATTGCGTGTTGTCATTCTAATTGATTGTTATCGTTGGCATTATTTAGGATATGCTATTGACTATATAAGCTAATCAATAGCTATTCACCAATATATATCTCTTTGAGTATAAACAGTTCGTTCTTCCATTCAAGTTTCAATACACTATTTATTACTATCTTTTTGATAATTAATATATTTCATTATTGATCCTTAACTAATCAAATGCGTATTAATTTTTAATTAATTTAAATATACCTGAAATTATTTTTAGCTTCGGTAGGTCTTGTTATGGGAATGGTGTTTATTACGTGAGAGATTTATGAAAAAACTAATAGGGTTGATACTGTCAACATCGATACTTGGTTTTACGCCTTTAGCAAATGCTGATAAAGCAGTATTAGCAGGTGGTTGTTTCTGGTGTATGGAGTCAGATTTTGAAAAGTTACCTGGTGTTACCGATGTCGTATCGGGATTCACTGGAGGAACAGTAGAAAACCCTACTTATAATGGTAATCATCGAGGCCACTATGAAGCGGTGGAGATCACTTATGACCCAGAAAAAGTGAGTTATCAAGATATCTTGGATCATTATTGGGTAAACATTGACCCGTTCGATGACAGAGGTCAATTTTGCGATAAAGGACATAGTTATTTAAGTGCGATTTTTGTTGCTAATGAACAAGAGCGACAGTTAGCTGAAAAGTCTAAACAAGCGGTGATTGATGAATTTGCAGATCAACAAGTAGTTACACCGATTCTTGATGCTAGTACCTTCTATCCTATTAAGGGCAATGAAAGTTACCATCAAGATTTTTATAAAAACAATCCAATCCGCTATAAAGCTTATCGCTGGAACTGTGGTCGAGACCAACGTTTACAAGAAATTTGGGGTGAAAGAGCGACTCATAGCTAGAGCTCTATATATATAACGCAAGTGACTATTTAGCTGCTTGCTACTGTTTATAATGCAAGTGACTATTTAGCTGCTTGCTACTGTTTATAAGGCAAGTGACTATTTAGCTGCTTGCTACTGTTTATAATGCAAGTGACTATTTAGCTGCTGNNNNCTATTTAGCTGCTTGCTACTGTTTATAATGCAAGTGACTATTTAGCTGCTTGCTACTGTTTATAATGCAAGTGACTATTTAGCTGCTTGCTATTGTTTATAAGGCAGATAACTACAGCCTAGTTATCTGCCAATATTATTACCTCTTGAAAATTTTCCTTATTTATTTCAATAATAACCTTCATATTTTTTGTTACTTATTTCTCGCTGCTTTGGTTATGCGTTTATGACATTAGTAACGAATAATTTATTCTTAAAATTACACTTGTAGATTTAGCGCTTCTCTGTATTATTCTATTTGGATGTCTATACGGCTATATGATTTTAAGGGAGTGGAATATGTTTAACAAAAAATTAGTAAAGTTATTTTATGTCTTACCGTTAATCTTTGGATTAACAGCATGTGGTGAAACGGAAAAAAGTGAAGTGATTAAAGTTGGCGCAACAGTAGGCCCCCATGCCGAAGTGGTAGAAGCGGTAGCTGAAGAAGCTGCGAAACAAGGCTTACAAGTTGAAGTGGTTATTTTCTCTGATTACATTACACCGAATGCAGCACTAGCTGATGGCAGTCTTGATTTAAACAGCTACCAGCATTTACCTTTCCTGAATAACTTTAATAAAAACAGTGAACAAAAAATCGTGTCGATCGGCCATTCTATTTTAATGCGTATGGGTATCTATTCGAATAAATATAAATCAGTGGCAGATTTACCAGATAATGCTCGTATTTCTATACCTAATGACCCAACGAATGGTGGACGTGCATTATTATTATTAGCTGACGCTAATTTGATTACTTTAAAACCTGATGCGGGTGCAAAAACGACAGTTTACGATATTGTTGAAAACCCAAAAAACTTTGAGTTTGTCGAAGTTGAAGCGGCTCAACTACCACGTACACTAGATGATGTTGATGCTTCTGTCATTACCATGAACTATGTGATGTCAGCTGGATTAAGCCCACAAGAACAAGGTATTTACTTGGAAGCCAAAGATGCTGAGTTTGCGGTAATGAATATTGCTGCTCGTGCACAGGATAAAGATAATGCAACTTACAAAAAATTCGTTGAAATCTTCCAGTCTGAAGCAACACGCCAGTTCTTAGAAAAAACCTATAAAGGGACTATTGAAGCTGCTTTTTAAATTCTGATTTATTGACGCTATTGTTTGTATATAGGCCGTAGCGTTTTTTCTATCGGTTCCCCACAATATTTTCCATCTGATTATTCTAATCATTTAAACACCTCTTTTGTTCCTTTCCGATAGAGAGTAATCTAGGCTTTATCTTCCATAAGATGGATGAAATTTCATATATATTAATAAAATAAGGCTCCTATGATAAAAGGCTGGATACAAATTATTATTGGCGTAATGCTTTGGGCTGCAGCCATCTCTGTGGGAATTACCTGGATTGGTTTCTGTTTTGGTACTGTCATTATTGGTATTTTATTGCTGTTTTTTGCACCGCGTATTTTGATTTTTCCGACCTTATTTATTGGTACGTTTGCTAATGGTTTTTTATTGGTTGGTTTAGCCACTATTAAGCGTACTAACCGTGATAAGGATATTATTGATGTTGAGGCGGAATGGGTGAAAACTGACGAAGATGATGATCATGTGATACAAGCTAAATTAGAAGATAAACGAGATCAAGGTTAAGGCTAAGCTATTTAAACGAAGGTTGATAAATGGATATTATCAGAAGCAAGCAGTTCACTGCAGACCGTGCTTGGGGTGCTAAAGATATTGCCAATATGAATGGTATTACTACGCGCTTACATTGGACAGACCAAGCTTATAAATGGCATGTTAATGATGGCGAAGAGGTTTTTGTCGTGCTCGACGGTGTTGTTGATATGCATTATAAAGAGCAAGGCATCGAGCAATCCGTACTATTAGAAAGCGGGGATATATTTTACGCAAGTATAGGCACTGAACATGTCGCTTCTCCTATTGGTGAAGCAAGAATTTTAGTCGTAGAAAGTGAAGGCAGTGTTTAACTGTTTTGGTTAATGTTCACTCATTAATAAGTTGACGCACTCTTCTCGAGTAACTCCATTTAAAAAGCATTGTTTAATTTTCTGCTCTTGTTGAGTACTTAGCATGAAGGGGCTTTTTTGGCTACTTTCACTAATATCTCGAATGATACGACGACGGTAAATCGCTAAACGATTACGGTGAAATAAAAAGCTAGAAAGTGCAAATACGACGACACCACAAACAATATAAAATATGAGCATTGGTTTCTCCTGTATCTTTTTATAATGCTCATACTCTCTTACATTACCTATTTATTCAAGGATCAAACATGTCACTGGCAAGTGTTTTACGTTTAGTTTTATTAGCTTCCATCTGGGGTGGTTCGTTTTTGTTCATGCGTTTAACGGCAAATAGCTTAGGCGCCGCATATCTTATTGAAGGTAGGGTATTAGCCGCTGCATTGTGTTTATTATTGATCAGTTACTATTTACGTAGAACATTAGCTTTTATGTCGAATGTTAAACACTTTTTTATTGTTGGGGCGTTTAATACGGCTTTTCCTTTTTTGATGTTTGCTTATGCAGCACAAACATTAAATGCCTCAACACTGGCGATTCTGAATTCTACAGCACCTTTATTTGGAGCGGTGATTGCGAGTATTTGGCAAAAAGAGCGTATTAAATTAAAAGCGAGTATTGGTTTGTTATTGGGGATAATTGGTGTGACTGTGTTAGTTGGTCATCAAGCCTTAACATTAGGCGAGCAAGGTGTATGGGCTATTTTAGCCTGTTTAGCAGCTGCGATGATGTATGGATTTTCGGCTAATTACACTAAAGTTGCACCGGTTGTTGCTCCTTTTGAAAATGCTCATGGCAGCATGTGGGCTGCGGTGATTGTAGTCTTGCCTCTATTACCTTTGATCCCAATGCGTGACCCAATCACCTTGCCAATTAGTCTATCTGTATTGACCTTAGGTATCGTCTGTACTGGACTTGCTTATTTATTATACTTTAGATTAGTCAAAGATGATGGGCCTGCTTCTGCTTTATCGGTGACCTTTTTAGTGCCATTGTTTGGTATTTTATGGGGATCGTTATTTTTAGGTGAACAGATTGGCCTTAATACATTATTAGGAGCTTTATTAGTCGTTGCGGGAACAATATTAGTGACGGGGTTTTCTTTTAAAAAAGCACTTAACTCTACAGTAAAAGTCTAAAGTAATTGCATAACGCTTTTGAATAAGCGTTATGCAATGCATGTTATGCAGGTTTAAAGGTGAGTTTATATTCTCCTAAACCTTTGTAAGTAATGCCCATTGTATTGATTGGCACTTCAATTGCGCCGGCGTAAGAGCCTGTAATAATTGCTTGTCCTTTTTTGAAGCTAACACCACGCTCACGCATAAAATTGATTAACCAGTAAACCGGTTTGTGTGCGGAAAGGTTAGGGTGCTTTCCTTCATATTCCGTTATAGTGGTTTTACCGTCTTCGCCTATTGTTTCAAAAGTAATATCAATCGTCCCTGCTTGATATGCTTGTTCTTTACTGATCTCTGGACCAACAAAAATTCCTTGGTTGAATAAGCAGTCTGCTAAATTATCAAAGAAAACACGATTATCATCAGGCAGGTAACGACGCTGCATTAACTCTAAAGCCATGTGACATGAGGCAATTGCACCGTCAATTTCAGTTTCAGAGTAAGCGTTATCACGAGCAGGTAGGTCTTGCCCTAATACAAACGCAATTTCTGGTTCGATAAGGGTTTTACCTAGTTCAGTTGACTCTACTAAGCAGGTATCACCTTGTTGTACTGTACCTTCTAAAACAGGCGCAACAACCATTTGTTCTGGGTTAAGAGGTACTAAACATTTCCATCCACCAATTCCTTTACCACTTTCTTGTACAGTAGCAAATTGAATTGCTAGTGCATCGTCTAAGTTGGTAGGACGAATTGCTTCTGCAAGCAGATCACCTTGTATGTTGGTTTTACGTCTTGCTAATAGTTCTTGTGCAGCTGCTATACAAGCTTCTAGAGTTAATGCTTTAGTCATATTCAGTCTCTTTATCAGGTTATTGAAAGTGAGTTGTTGAGCACATAATAACGACAATGAAGTGAAAAAGTTAGTATTTGTATGACTTTTTAAAAAGTTTGCTAGGAAGCGCAGATTTATCTGAATAAGAGAGAAGTTATTATGGGAAAGTAAAGCCTATTAACTAAGTTAGTTAATAGGCTAAGTACACTATTTTTCGTCGTCAATTAAGAGTTGTGTTGCTTGGATATTATGTTGTTGTAAAAAGCCTAGCAACTTAACCATATATTGTACATCTGATGTTTTGTCAGCAGCGATGATCCATTCGGTATCTGGTTTCTCTTGTACCGTTTTAATTAAATGATCCTGAAAAGCTGCCCAATCAGGTAAGGTTTCCCCATCGATTGCCCAACGCGGCTCTGCTGCCAAGATATTAATAGTAACGGCTTTGTTATCTACAACCTGTACAGCACTTGTATCTGCTGTTGGTAAGTCAACCTGTAGCGATTGTAGTTTGATATTGGCAGAGAGCATTAAAAACACCATCACGATAAAAATAATATCTAATAACGGTGTTAAATCTACCTGTACTGATTCAGATTCATTTTTAGCTTGGCTGCGTATCACGATCGTACTTCCTGGCTAGTCGATTTAGGCTTAGGTGCACGTTTTTGATCTGGGAAGTCCACACCTTGCAACCATAAATTACAGAAGTTAAGCGTAAACTCTAGGCGGTAAGTGACTTTATCTGCCCATAATCCTAATAGTTGTGCACCGCAAATTGCAGGTAGAGCAACTAGTAGACCAGCTGCCGTGGTACGCATAGCAATGCCTAATCCATCAGCTAGGTCATTAGGGGTTACTGAACCTGTTGTTAATGCAATCGCTTTAAACATTTCGATTAAACCTAGCACTGTACCGAGTAACCCTAAAAGAGGGCTGATCATACCGATGAGCGCTAACATTTTTAAACCGCTACGTAGCTCTTGGCGTTTATCTTGTACCCAAATACTTGCGGTATCTTCTCGTAATTGTTGGCTAAAGTGTTGATGAGCAAATAACATCGACATGCCACGTTTTGCTAAGTTTTTTTCAGTTTTTAAGCGAATACTTAGAGATTGTAATTTTTCAGGTTGTTTAGGATCATGGTGCTCTAATATCTTAATAATCTCTTTTTTACTCAGAGAACCAGAGCTAATTAATTTCAAAAGTCGTTCACTGATGATCATTAAGGTGAGTACAGAGCAAATGATAAGAGGCCAAGTCATTAAGCCTAGTTGTTCTTGTAAAATAGTAAATAAGGTCATGATTAATCCAGTTGGAAGCTAATAGGTATGTAGATACGGTGTGCAATACGTTTGCCGTTAACAATATGAGGAGAGAACTCCCAGTTTTTGATGGCTTTTAAGGCTGCTACATCAAGTACTTTTGCACCCGATGAGTCTTTTAATAATAATTTAGTCTGCTTGCCTTTTTCATCTAACCACACTTCATAGGTAACAGTACCTTCTATTCCTCTGCGTTTTGCCATGCGAGGGTACTTAGGTGGTGTAGGTGTACTTAAAAAGCGACTTTTTTGTATTAACTGCGGCTTGCTTTGTAGTTCATTACTTTGTTGTGCCACTTGTTCTTTAGTGATTTCGATTTTATCTTTGATCACTGGAGCCGGAGGAGCTGGTGTCGATTTCACCACTTCTTTGGGTGGTTCTGTAATTTTTTTCGGCTCTTCTTTAGAAATTGGTTTCTTTTTAACTACCTTTTGTACTGGCTTAGGCGTTTCTTTTTTGATCTCTTTAGGTTTGGTTTTTTGCTTAACAATACGCTTTTTCTCAGTCGGTTTGACTGGTTTAGCTGCGACAGGTTTAGGTGTTGGTTTGACGACTTCTTTTGCTTCCACAACTGGTGGTGTTGGCGGCTCGACTTTTTTAGGTTCAACTTTGGCTGGTTTAGTAAAGCTAATGCTGACACTTTGCGTTTGTTGAGCAAGTGGAATGGCCATTGCAGGTTGTTCAAGCAAAGGTGCAAAAATAAGGAAATGGATCGCTACTGATAACAATGCTGCACAGAAATAACGATACATAAAAAAACACTCCAAGAATAGATAATTAGCGTAACGATACCTATTATCAACTAAAATTATTTTGATATCAATTATCATTCATAAAAAGTTCAGTTGTAGTGAAGTCATGAGTGTTAATTTGTTGCTTAAATATTGTTTTTGTTTCAGGGGAAACATTTCTAGTTTACAGATAGGCTTAGCTGTTAAACTACAGCAATTATGCCCTTTTAGATTGCTTGGAAATTGTTATGTCCTCTGTTGTACTTAATACCCTCGAAGATTTTTACCATTTATTATCACAAAGCCTTGAGAATAATCAGCTGGTGAAGTTGTTATTAAGTAAATATAGAGGGGCGGATAAAAGCTTAAATCGTATTAATATCCGACCAATTACCTTACAAAGTGAGTCGGTATTGAGTTTTGTTTATGAACATCAAACGAATCACATTACTAAAAATCATTCTCACTCAGTGGCACTCAATGAAATCAAACAGTTAATTGGCGAAGACTTTAAAAGTGCCTATCTGACATTAGTAAATGTTGAAGTACAAATTGAGTTTAGTAAGAAAGGTAAACTTAAAATATCTCAGCATAAAGCAAAACAAACACATGCAGTGGCGGCGACTCATAATAGACAAAAGAATCGTTTTGTAGATATTCAGCGTCCTTTTTTGACTGCTCTTAAAGTAACAGATAAACAGCAAAAGCTAATTCCTGCTATGTCTAATAAATGGAAGCAGATTAATAAGTTTATCGAGATATTTAGCCAGGCATTGGAAGTGTCACCTCATGATAAAAGCACTCCTTTAAATGTTGTTGATTTTGGTTCAGGGAAGGGATATTTAACTTTTGCTATTCATGATTACCTTCGTCATACCTTAGAAAATAATGCGCAAGTGACAGGGGTTGAGTTACGACAGGCATTAGCTGATTTATGTAATGAAGCAGCACAGAGCTTAGACCACCAAGGGTTAGACTTTGTATGTGGAGATGTTAAGACACATGCACCTAAGCATACCGATGTAATGATTGCATTGCATGCTTGTGATGTGGCCACTGATTATGCTATCCACTATGGCATTAGAGCAAATGCGAGTATTATTATGTGCTCTCCTTGCTGCCATAAACAAATACGTCCTCAGATGCAAAGCCCTGAATTATTTCAACCAATGTTGCAATATGGTGTTCATTTAGGACAACAAGCTGAAATGATCACAGATTCACTGCGTGCTTTGTTGTTAGAAGCAAATGGTTATACAACTAAAGTGTTTGAGTTTATTAGTTTAGAGCATACTAATAAGAACAAGATGATTCTGGCGGTGAAAAAACCGCAGCATAATGAAAAAGAACAACAGAAACTGTTACAACAAATTGCAGATATTAAAGATTATTATGGTATTTCAGATCATTGTTTAGAAACGTTATTAGCTGAAAGTGCTGATTAATCGATTTAAGCATTAGAAGGGCAGCGTGATGCTACCTTTCTAATGTTGAGCGATGTTATTAAAAGGTATGGCGTTGTTTATCTAAGTTAACAATTTTTGCGCTATCTTTATGTTCATCTATCAAGATACCTTCCTCTTTAAGTAAGGCTATTTTTTTAGCCGTCCCGAGGGCAAACTTTCCTATTGCGCCATTGCTATTAACAACTCGATGACAGGGCACTATGATTGGTGTTGGATTACTGGCCATGGCATTACCTACCGCTTGATAGGCTTTGCCACCAAGGTGATGAGCAATATCTGCGTAGGTCACTACTTTGCCACGAGGAATTTGCATTAATAACGAATAACATTTTTCATTAAATGATTTATTTGAATCCATTGATCTCTTGCTCCGTTAAAAAGCGCGATTCTCCTAGTGCTAAGCCTGCATCTAGTTGTACGCAACCAATTTGTTCTCGATGTAGCTTTGTTACAAAGTTACCTACCGCAGCAAACATTCGTTTTACTTGATGATATTTACCTTCACTAATGGTTAATAACACTTCAGTTTCACTAATCAGCTCAAGTTTGGCGGGTAAACAAGGTTGCGGCTCGCTTTTTAGCTGTATTCCTTGAGCAAACAGATCAACGGTACTTTGATCAACGGGCTCTTGTAAGTGAACACGATAACGTTTTTCGCATTTTTTACGTGGGCTGGTTACTTGGTGTGACCATTGACCATCATCGGTGATCAGGACTAATCCAGTAGTATCTGCATCTAATCTACCGGCAATAAATACATTCTGTTTTTTCTCAATATCAATTAAGTTTAATAAGCTCGGCATCTGTTCATCAACATTAGAGCTGATGTAACCAGGTGGTTTATTTAACATCAGGTAACGAAAACCACGAGTGGTGAGTACTTGTCCTTTCATTTCGATGACATCATCGGCTGCCACTTTGTAAGCACCGCTTCGTAAAGTGCCTGATTGGTTATTGATCATGCCTTTACGGATTACGTTTTTTGCTTCACTTCGTGTCAGTTCTGTTGATTCACAGATAAATTTATCAAGTCTCATTAGTATGTGTTGTCTCTTGGTTGTGAGTAAGTAAATCGCAGATACAGTCTTTTATAAATGCTTGTGCTTGTTTTTGTCCAGTGAACCCATATTCCTTCACTATAGTTGACCAACTATGGTTTTGAATGATTTTTGCAATCACAACAGCTTGCTGTTGTTGGGTTAATACTGTTAATGAACAATGGTAAAGCAGTTCAATAAGTAGGTATTCTACATTTTCGTAGCTGCGATTGGCATTTATATAAGCAAATAATGCATTGATCAGCATACGTGGTGGATTATGAGTAATAAGTTGTGGCCACAGTACTTGGATAATACTTGGATCTAGATGTTGTAATTGTCTACTGAACTGTACTTTTACTTGTCGAATAAAAGCGGTGCGGATTGATTGGTGCAATATTTTACCGGATTCGCTAATAGGTAAGTTCACCATAAATGAATGCTGTCCGCTGCTTTTATCTCGTTTAGTACCAATGCGTAATACTTGTAGATTTTGTTGCAACCAAAAGGATAAGAGTTTCTCACTAGCAGCAAAACTTGCACAAAGGTGATCAAACTGTTGCTGTATTGCCCAATTTGTTACCCAATCAATTAATTGACTACCTAAGGTTTTATCTTGTAAGTGAGGTTGCACGGCAATCCGTTGTATTCTGGCATAACTGTGCATGCCTGCTTCTGGAAAGCCACTATGAAAAGTTAATGATTGTGCAATAAGATGGCCTTTAGGGCGACGGTGTCCTTGATAGATTTGTTGACAGGCGATTTGGTCGAAATTACCTTCGTGATTAATAACAGCCACAGCGAGCAGTTTTTGCTTTTGTTGCATGATGATGATTGATAAATCTCGGTCATTCAACAAGCTGCTTAAGTCTGAAGGTTTAGTTTGATAATGAGCATTCACTAATAGCAAGAATATCTGTTTAATCAATCCTGGTGATTGTAATAACTCGGATTGATTGATTAAGCGTATGTTAGGTTTATCTATTATGTCTTGTTTATCGCCATTTGACTGATCTGCAAAACATAAGGTTGATAATGTAAAGGCTTCAACTGGGTCATTATCTGCCCAGCGAATTGCCTGTGATAAATGTTGCTTTCGCCAGTCTGGTGCGATCACATCGAGTTGTTGTTGGAAGCGTAAAGCAAAACCACGTCCAGAACCTTCATAGCCAAATTGAGTGCTAGAGAAAACTACTCTCGCGTAGCGTTGTGCAAAAGTAACTAATAATTTTAGCGGGATAGCTGCAGCTTCATCGATAATCAGTAAGTCACATTTAGGTTGTTCACTATGTAAGGCATCAGGTGCAATAAATTGTAAGCGGCTAATATCTGTTGCTACTTGTAGTGTTGTTTGGGCGTGCTTATATAAGGTGGTGACAGATTGTTTACTTGGTGCGGACACAATGATGTGTTTAACACCCTGATTAATAAGTGAGGCTGCTGCGATACCTAGTGCGGCCGATTTTCCGCGTCCTCGGTTAGCTGTTAAGACTAAAGGTCTGCGTCTGTGGCCTGTTTGTGTTTTGATGATGCTTTGTATTGCTTGTTGCTGCTCGTCTAAATGCAGTTGCATAGGTTTAGTTACACTAGTAGGCACAGAGGAAGGCGTTAAAAAAGGCTGACTGCAATCATTCTCTTTTATACAGGGGAATGAATGCCTCTTAAGTGCGACTTGTATATAGTTGAAGAAGTTATCCTGTTTTGTTGAGCTATCAGGTAAAAGCAAGATAATTACGCCGCCACCACGAACAGAACCTTCTGCGGCTGCAAACATATTGGCATCAAAGCCTGGTTGCATATTGAGGATTAATAAGTCGACATCTTGACCTAATAGCTGTGCATAGGGTGTGGTTGTAATAGAAGAGGGACCTTCTCCACACCATTGATACTGGTTTGTTTGTTGTTTAATGATTTGTAGCATCTGGGTAAAGCACCAAGACTGGCTGCCTTGTAAACTAAATAATTGTCTATGATGTGTGTGTTCAGCTAATTGTTTAAGGTAATGATATAAATGCAGGTGAGCAGACACAGGAGATCCTAATCGGTTAAAAAATAGTAGTTAAGTATAAAATGTAACATAAAAAACGTTAACTCAGTCTAGTAACGAAGGGATCTATTGGTTAAAAGTACCAGTGAGATCCTTTTGCATGTTTTTTACACAAAATAGTAAGAAGTACTTGCCATAGTCTACAGATAGTGTAATATACGCCCACTTGCCAATAAGGCAGGTGGGTTTTTAAGCCCATAGCCAGATAAGAATATTGGTTATCGAAAAATGTCTCCCGATTGGGGAGCTACTAGTTTGAATATACACTTGAGATCTATCTAGGATAGGTTGTCAGGTGTATATTTGTATGTTGTATTTTTAACTAGGAGTTTTGGTCCATGCAGAACCAAAGAATCCGTATCCGCCTTAAAGCTTTTGATCACAAGTTGATCGATCAATCAACGGCGGAGATCGTTGAAACTGCAAAGCGCACAGGTGCTCAGGTACGTGGTCCTATTCCACTACCTACTCGTAAAGAGCGTTTCACAGTACTGACATCACCGCATGTAAACAAAGATGCACGTGATCAGTATGAGATTCGTACTCACAAGCGCTTGATTGATATCGTAGAACCAACTGAAAAGACTGTTGACGCACTAATGAAGCTAGATTTAGCTGCTGGCGTTGATGTTCAAATCAGCTTGGGTTAGAAAGGAGTTATCGTAATGACAATCGGTCTAGTAGGTCGTAAAGTTGGTATGACTCGCATCTTTACTGAAGATGGTGTTTCTATCCCAGTTACAGTTCTTGAATGTTCACCAAATCGTGTTACTCAAGTTAAAACACTTGATACTGATGGCTACCAAGCTATTCAAGTAACAGCTGGCTCTAAAAAAGCAAGCCGTGTAAACAAGCCAGAAGCTGGTCACTTTGCGAAAGCAGGTGTAGAAGCTGGCCGTGGTCTTTGGGAGTTTACTCTTGATGACAACGAAGGTGCAGATATCAAAGTCGGTGCTGAGCTAAGCGTTGAGCTATTCAACGAAATTAATAAAGTAGATGTTACTGGTCAATCTAAAGGTAAAGGCTTCCAAGGCGGCGTTAAGCGTTGGAATTTCTCTATGCAAGATGCGACTCACGGTAACTCTATAAGCCACCGTGCTCCAGGTTCAATTGGCCAATGTCAAACACCTGGACGCGTATTTAAAGGCAAGAAAATGGCTGGTCACATGGGTGCTGAGCGTGTTACGACTCAAAACCTTGAAGTTGTTCGCGTAGACATTGAACGCAACTTACTGCTCGTTAAAGGTGCAGTAGCTGGTGCGAAAAATGGCAACGTATTCATCAAACCTGCTGTTAAAGCATAGCCGAGGAGTTAGTAATGGAATTGGTATTGAAAGATGCACAAAGTGCTCTTGAAGTTTCTGACACTACCTTTGGACGTGAATACAACGAAGCCCTTGTACATCAGGTAGTCGTTGCATATGCAGCTGGTGCTCGTCAAGGTACTCGCGCTCAGAAAACCCGTAGTGAAGTTCGCGGTGGTGGTAAGAAGCCATGGCGTCAAAAGGGTACTGGTCGCGCACGTGCAGGTACAATCCGCAGCCCAATTTGGGTTGGTGGTGGTGTAACTTTCGCAGCTCGTCCACAGGACCATAGCCAGAAAGTTAACAAAAAAATGTACCGCGGTGCAGTAAGAAGTATTCTTTCTGAGTTAGTTCGTCAGGATCGTCTAATCGTTGTCGAGAAATTTACTGTTGAGGCTCCTAAAACTAAAGAGCTTGCAGCTAAATTAAAAGACCTGGATCTTAAAGATGTGTTAATCATCACTGAAGAATTAGATGAAAATCTATTCTTAGCAGCGCGTAACTTGTACAAAGTTGACGTTCGTGATGTTCAAGGCATTGACCCAGTTAGCCTTATCGCGTTTGATAAAGTTTTAGTAACTGCTGATGCAGTGAAAAAGATTGAGGAGAGCCTAGCATGATCAGTGAAGCACGTTTACTGCAAGTTATTCTAGCTCCGCATATCTCTGAGAAGGGAACTTTGTCTGCTGAAAACCATAACACTATGGTATTCAAAGTTGCAGGTACTGCGACTAAAGCAGAAGTCAAAGCGGCAGTTCAGAAGTTATTTGATGTTGAAGTTACTGGTGTTCGCACACTAAACGTGAAGGGTAAAACCAAGCGTACAGGTCAACGTATGGGTCGCCGTAGCGACTGGAAAAAAGCATACGTTACTCTGGCTGAAGGTGCAGATATTAGTTTCGATGGCGCTGAGTAGAGGAATTATAGATGGCTATTGTAAAATGTAAGCCTACGTCTCCAGGTCGTCGCCACTTAGTTAAAGTGGTAAACAACGATCTGCATAAAGGCAAGCCATACGCACCACTTTTAGAGTCAAAATCTAAATCTGGTGGTCGTAATAATGGCGGTCGTATTACGGTTAGACATATTGGTGGTGGTCATAAACATCATTACCGTATCGTTGACTTTAAACGTAATAAAGATGGTATCCCAGCAAAAGTTGAGCGTTTGGAATATGATCCAAACCGTAGTGCGAACATTGCACTAGTGCTTTATGCTGATGGTGAACGTCGTTACATCCTTGCCCCTAAAGGCATGGTTGCTGGTGATGTTATCCAATCTGGTGAAGATGCGGCGATTAAAGCGGGTAACTGCTTACCAATGCGTAACATCCCAGTAGGTACAACAGTACACGCTGTAGAAATGAAACCTGCTAAAGGTGCACAAATTGCACGTTCAGCTGGTTCTTACAGCCAAATTATAGCTCGTGATGGTGCTTACGTTACTCTACGTTTACGTAGTGGTGAAATGCGTAAAATCCCTGCTGAGTGTCGTGCAACAATCGGTGAAGTTGGTAATGCAGAACATATGCTACGTCAACTAGGTAAAGCTGGTGCTACGCGTTGGCGTGGTGTTCGTCCTACCGTACGTGGTGTTGTAATGAACCCAGTAGATCACCCACATGGTGGTGGTGAAGGTAAAACAAGTGGTGGTCGTCATCCTGTTTCTCCTTGGGGTGTTCCAACTAAGGGTTACAAAACTCGTAAGAACAAGAAAACTGATCAGTATATTGTTCGTCGTCGTAATAAGAAATAAGCAGAGGTATCGCCATGCCACGTTCTCTCAAGAAGGGTCCTTTCATTGACCTACACTTGCTGAAGAAGGTAGAGAAAGCGGTTGATAGCAACGAGAAGAAGCCTATTAAGACTTGGTCTCGTCGCTCAATGATCATTCCAGATATGATTGGTCTAACTATCGCTGTCCATAACGGGCGTCAACACGTGCCAGTATTTGTAACTGATGAAATGATCGGTCACAAACTGGGTGAATTTGCACCAACGCGTACTTACCGTGGCCATGCTGCGGATAAGAAAGCGAAGAAATAGAGGTTATTATGGAAGCTTTAGCTAAACATTTATATGCTCGTTCTTCAGCACAGAAAGCGCGCCTGGTAGCAGACCAAGTACGTGGTCTTCCAGTAGAAAAAGCACTAGAACTTTTATCATACAGCCCTAAGAAAGCTGCTGTATTGGTTAAAAAAGTTGTAGATTCTGCAATTGCAAACGCTGAGCATAATGAAGGCGCTGATGTTGATGAGCTAGTTATCACAAAAATTTGTGTAGACGAAGGTCCAACAATGAAGCGTATCATGCCGCGTGCGAAAGGCCGTGCCGATCGCATTATGAAGCGTTCTTGCCATATCACAGTAGTGGTATCAGACAGGGGTTAAACAATGGGACAGAAAGTTCATCCTAACGGTATTCGCCTAGGTATCACTAAAGCATTTAGCTCTACTTGGTATGCAGGCAAAAACGATTTTGCAGATAACTTATACAGTGATTTTCAAATCCGTAAATTCTTAACAGAGAAATTGAAAAATGCTTCTTTGTCTAAAATTACTATTGAACGTCCAGCGAAAAGTGTACGTGTGACTATTCACACAGCTCGTCCTGGTGTTGTAATTGGTAAGAAAGGCGAAGATGTTGAATTGCTACGCACAGCTATTGCTAAAATGGCCGGCGTTCCAGCTCAAATCAATATCTCAGAAGTTCGTAAACCTGAACTTGACGCAAAACTAGTAGCAGATTCAATCTCTTCTCAGTTAGAGCGTCGTGTTATGTTCCGTCGCGCTATGAAGCGTGCGGTACAAAATGCTATGCGTCTAGGCGCTAAAGGTATCAAAGTTCAAGTTAGTGGTCGTCTTGGTGGTGCAGAAATCGCTCGTGACGAATGGTATCGTGAAGGTCGTGTACCTCTACATACTCTTCGTGCCGATATTGATTACTCAACATCAGAAGCATTGACTGTTTACGGTATCATTGGCGTTAAGGTTTGGATCTTTAAAGGTGAAATTCTTGGTGGTTTACCACTTCAACAAGAAGAACAGCCAGCTAAACCAAAACGCAAAGGTCGCGGTAAGTAGGAGAAATACGCTATGATGCAACCAAAACGTATGAAGTTCCGTAAAATGATGAAAGGCCGCAACCGTGGTCTTTCTAAAGGTGCGGAAGTCAGCTTTGGCGAATTTGGACTAAAAGCAACTGGTCGTGGTCGAATTACTGCTCGTCAAATCGAAGCAGCACGTCGTGCAATGACTCGTCATGTTAAACGTCAAGGTAAAATCTGGATCCGTGTGTTTCCTGATAAGCCGATTACCAGCAAGCCATTAGAGGTTCGTCAAGGTAAAGGTAAAGGTAACGTGGAATATTGGGTTGCTCAAACTCAACCAGGTAAAGTTCTTTATGAAATGGAAGGTGTTCCAGAAGCATTGGCTCGTGAAGCATTTGCTCTTGCAGCAGCTAAATTGCCAGTGGCAACAACTTTCGTAACTCGTAAGGTGATGTAATGAAAGCTAACGAACTTAAAGAAAAAAGCGTTGAAGAGCTTAATGCTGAACTTCTAAACTTATTACGTGAGCAATTTAACTTACGTATGCAGTTAAACACAGGTCAGTTAGAAAAGCCGCACTCAATTAAACAAGTGCGTCGTGACATCGCCCGTGTTAAGACTGTATTAAATCAGAAGGCAGGTGCGTAATGAGCGATAAAAACACTCGTACTCTTCAAGGTAAAGTAATCAGTGCAAAGATGGAAAAATCTATCGTTGTAGCTATTGAACGTAAAGTGAAGCACCCGTTATACGGTAAATTCATGAAGCGTACTACTAAGCTTCAAGCACATGATGAAACAAACCAATGTAATGAAGGCGACTACGTAGAAATTACTGAATGTCGTCCTCTATCTAAGAATAAATCTTGGACATTGGCTAAAATCGTAAGCAAAGCATAAGTAACTGTTTTCAGTTAATTAAGTTTGTTTACATAAGCGAAACGGTACTCATTTGATGAGTGCCGTTTTTTTAGACTATCTTTCTAAGAAAGTTGGTGGTATGATGCCGCTCCCTGAAAAAAGGGAACACGACTCATTAGAGAGTATCAATAGTAAATAGCGGAGCACTATAATGATCCAAATGCAAAGTGTGCTAGATGTCGCCGACAATAGTGGCGCTCGACGCGTAATGTGTATTAAGGTCCTTGGTGGCTCGCATCGCCGTTATGCAGCAATCGGTGACATCATCAAAGTTTCTGTGAAGGAAGCAATTCCTCGCGGTAAAATTAAAAAAGGTGATGTTCATTCAGCTGTGGTAGTGCGTACCAGAAAAGGTGTACGTCGTCCCGATGGTTCTGTTATTCGTTTTGATCGCAACGCTGCGGTTATCTTGAATGCAAACAACCAGCCAGTCGGTACACGTATCTTTGGCCCTGTAACCCGTGAACTTCGAAATGAAAATTTCATGAAGATTGTTTCACTGGCGCCAGAAGTACTGTAAGGAACCGAAAATGGCAGCAAAAATTAAACGTGACGATGAAGTAATTGTTATTGCCGGTAAAGATAAAGGTAAAACTGGGAAAGTTTCTCAAGTTTTAGCTAACGGTAAAGTAATTATTGAAGGTGTAAATGTTCAGAAGAAACACCAAAAGCCAAACCCTCAAGCGGGTGTGACTGGTGGTATCATTGAACAAAATGCACCAATTGAAGTATCAAATGTTGCGATCTACAACTCGGCAACGAGTAAAGCAGATCGTGTTGGTTTTAGATTAGAAGACGGCAAAAAAGTTCGTTTCTTCAAGTCTAATAATGAACTTGTGAAGTAACTGGAGTTTACGATGGCGAAACTGCATGATTTCTATAAAGACAACGTGGTGTCTGATTTGCAAAAGCAATTCGACTATACGTCTGTCATGCAAGTCCCTCGAATAGAGAAAATCACCCTAAATATGGGTGTTGGTGAAGCACTGGCTGATAAAAAAGTCCTAGAGCACGCTGCGTCAGATATGGCAGCAATCTCAGGTCAAAAGCCAATGATCACTAAAGCACGCCGCTCTGTGGCAGGCTTCAAAATTCGTGAAGGCTACCCGATTGGTTGTAAAGTAACACTACGTGGAGAGCGTATGTGGGATTTCTTTGAGCGTTTGGTAACAATCGCTATCCCGCGTGTACGTGATTTCCGTGGCCTAAATGCTAAGTCATTTGATGGTCGTGGTAACTACTCTATGGGTGTACGTGAGCAAATCATTTTCCCTGAAATCGATTACGATAAAGTTGATAAAGTACGTGGTTTAGATATCACAATTACTACTTCAGCTAAGTCTGACGAAGAAGCACGCGCACTTTTGTCTGCGTTCAACTTCCCATTCCGTAAGTAAGGAGTTAGAAAATGGCTAAACAATCAATGAAAGCGCGTGAAGTAAAACGTGAGAAGTTAGTTGCTAAGTTCGCTGAAAAGCGTGCAGCATTAAAAGCAACTATTAACAATGTAAATACATCTGACGAAGATCGTTGGAATGCAGTGTTAGAGCTTCAATCGCTACCTCGTGATTCAAGTTCAGTACGTCAACGTAACCGTTGTAACGTTACTGGTCGTCCACATGGTTATCTTCGTAAATTTGGCATGAGCCGTATTAAGGTTCGTGAGCATATGATGCGCGGAGAAATCCCTGGCCTAAAAAAAGCCAGCTGGTAATCAAACTAATCACGGAGTAAATAGTTATGAGCATGCAAGATCCTATTTCGGATATGCTAACGCGTATTCGTAACGGTCAAGCAGCAAGCAAAGTATCTGTTAAGATGCCTTCTTCTAAGCAAAAAGTTGCAATTGCAACTGTGCTTAAAGCTGAAGGTTACATTTCAGATTTCGCTGTTGCTGGTGACACAAAGCCTGAACTAGAAGTTACTTTAAAGTACTTCGAAGGCAAAAAAGTAATCGATACTATTAAACGAGTAAGCCGTCCAGGTCTTCGTATCTATAAAGGTGCAAACGATCTTCCTAAGGTTATGGCTGGTTTAGGTATTGCGATTGTTTCAACTTCTCAAGGTGTAATGACTGACCGAGCTGCGCGTAATGCAAGCATCGGCGGTGAGATCATCTGTTACGTATCTTAAGGAGTAATCTATGTCTCGTATAGCTAAGGCACCGATTACTGTTCCTGCTGGCGTAGAAGTTAAAGTAAACGGTCAAGAGATCACTGTAAAAGGTGGTAAAAGCGAACTAGTTCGTACTCTTAATGATGCTGTTGTTGTTAAATTAGAAGATGGCGTACTAACATTTGCACCTGTTGAAGGTGTAGCTGGCGCATGGGCACAAGCAGGTACTGCACGTGCTAACGTTAACAACATGGTTGTAGGTGTAACTGAAGGCTTTAAGAAGACTCTTCTTCTTCAAGGTGTTGGTTACCGTGCACAAGTTAAAGGTCAAGAAATCAACCTAACTTTAGGTTTTTCACACCCTGTTGTTTACACTTTACCTAAATCGGTATCTGCAACGGCTACTAGCCAAACAGAAATCGTATTAGAAAGTGCTGACAAACAAGTTGTAGGCCAAGTAGCTGCAGAGATTCGTGCATTCCGTCCACCAGAGCCTTATAAAGGTAAAGGTGTTCGTTACGCTGATGAAAATGTGCGTCGTAAAGAAGCGAAGAAAAAGTAAGGTAAGACTATGGATAAGAAAGCATCTCGTCTTCGTCGTGCTACCCGCACACGTAAGAAATTGCAAGATCTTGGTGCAACTCGTCTTGTGATCAACCGTACACCTCGCCATACTTACGCGCAGGTAATTACAGCAGACGCACAAGTCGTAGCAAGCGCTTCTACATTAGAAAAAGAAGTGATTGCCCAAGTTAACAACGGTGGTAATAAAGAAGCAGCTCAACTAATTGGTAAATTAGTTGCAGAACGTGCGGTAGAGAAAGGAATTACTAAAATTTCTTTTGACCGTAGCGGTTTCCAATACCATGGTCGTGTTGCAGCACTAGCTGACGCAGCTCGTGAAGCTGGTCTACAGTTCTAAGGGTAAAGATTATGTCAAAAGTAGAATCTCAAACCGGTGATCTGAACGAAAAGCTAATCGCAGTAAACCGTGTTTCAAAAGTAGTTAAAGGTGGTCGCATCTTTAGCTTTACAGCACTAACAGTTGTTGGTGATGGTAATGGTCGTGTTGGTTTCGGCTATGGTAAAGCACGTGAAGTTCCAGCAGCTATTCAAAAAGCTATGGAAAAAGCACGTCGCAATATCAGCGAAATCCAATTAAAAGGTAACACTCTGCAGCATCCTGTTAAGGGCCGTCATTCTGGCTCTAAGGTATACATGCAACCAGCATCTGAAGGTACTGGTATCATCGCAGGTGGTGCAATGCGTGCCGTGTTAGAAGTTGTTGGTGTACAAAACGTACTATCAAAAGCTTACGGCTCAACTAACCCAATTAACGTTGTCCGCGCTACGATGGATGCACTAGAGAGCATGAACTCTCCTGAGCAAATCGCAGCTAAGCGTGGCTTAAACGTTAGTGATATTCTGGGGTAATTCAGCATGGCTACTAAAACGATTAAAGTAACTCAAACCAAAAGTGCAATTGGCCGTTTACCAAAGCACCGTGCAACATTAACAGGCTTAGGTCTGCGTCGCATCGGTCATACTGTTGAGTTGGAAGATACTCCAGCAGTACGTGGTATGGTTAATAAAGTTTACTACATGGTTAAGGTTGAGGGGTAATAATGAAACTTAATACTCTATCTCCAGCAGCTGGTTCAAAACCTGCTGCTAAACGTGTAGGCCGTGGTATCGGTTCTGGACTAGGTAAGACAGGTGGCCGCGGTCACAAAGGTCAAAAATCTCGTTCAGGCGGTACAGTACGTCCTGGTTTTGAAGGTGGTCAAATGCCTTTGAAACAACGTTTACCAAAATTTGGTTTCACATCTCGTAAATCTCTTGTTACCGGTGAAGTTCGTCTGAACGAAATCGCACAAGTAGAAGGCGATATCGTGACACTAGAAACGTTGAAACAGGCAGGTCTACTTGTAAACACAGTTAAGTTTGCAAAAGTAGTTCTATCTGGTGAAATCTCTCGCTCAGTTACAGTGCAAGGCCTTGGTGTTACTAAAGGTGCTCGTGCTGCAATCGAAGCGGCGGGCGGAAAAATCGAGGAATAATAGGCAATGGCTAAGAAACCAGGGTTAGATCCGAAAGCGGCACAAGGAAGCAATTTAAGCGAACTTAAAACTCGTTTACTATTTGTTTTAGGCGCTATTTTAGTGTTCCGTGCAGGCTCTTTTGTTCCAATTCCTGGTATTGACGCCGCTGTCCTAGCTGATTTATTCGAACAGCAAAAGGGTACCATCATTGAGATGTTTAACATGTTCTCTGGTGGTGCGCTTGAGCGTGCTTCTATCTTTGCATTGGGTATAATGCCGTATATTTCTGCGTCTATTATTATCCAATTGCTTACGGTAGTTCATCCTCCTTTAGCTGAGCTGAAGAAAGAGGGTGAATCTGGTCGTCGTAAGATTAACCAGTATACACGCTACGGTACTTTGGTTTTAGGTACGTTCCAAGCAATTGGTATTGCAACCGGTTTGCCAACCATGATGCCAGGACTTGTTGAAAATGCAGGTCTTAGCTTTTATGTAACGGCAGTTGTGAGTTTAGTAACAGGAACTATGTTCCTTATGTGGCTAGGCGAGCAAATTACTGAGCGCGGTATTGGTAATGGTATTTCTATCATTATCTTTGTAGGTATTATTGCTGGGTTGCCATCGGCAATCGGGCAAACTGCTGAGCAAGCACGTCAAGGTGAAATTCACCTTCTAGTGTTACTAGCATTAATTGTTATCGTTTTTGCAACTACTGCGTTTGTAGTATTTGTTGAACGTGGTCAACGTCGAATCGTCGTTAACTACGCAAAACGTCAACAAGGCCGTAAGGTTTTTGCTGCGCAAAGCACTCACTTGCCATTAAAATTAAATATGGCTGGTGTAATCCCTGCAATTTTTGCCTCGAGTGTTATCTTATTTCCTGGTACTATTGCCCAGTGGTTTGGTCAGACTGAAGGTTTAAGTTGGTTATCGGATGTTTCTTTGGCGTTACAGCCAGGACAACCGTTGCATATGATGTTATATGCAGCTGCTATTATCTTCTTTTGCTTCTTTTATACTGCACTTACGTTCAATCCTCGTGAGACAGCAGATAATCTGAAGAAAAGCGGTGCCTTTATCCCAGGAATCCGTCCAGGAGAACAAACATCACGTTACATTGATAAAGTGATGACGCGTCTAACATTAGCTGGTGCGTTGTATATTACTTTTATCTGTTTGATTCCCGAGTTTATGATGGTAGCGATGAATACGCAGTTCTACTTCGGTGGTACTTCGTTATTAATTATCGTTGTTGTTATCATGGACTTTATGGCACAGGTGCAGACTCATTTGATGTCTAATCAATATGATTCTGTCTTGAAAAAAGCTAACTTGAAAGACTACGGTAAATAACCAAGTCTGATAGTTATAATCACGGAGTGTTGCAATGAAAGTTCGTGCATCCGTTAAAAAAATCTGTCGTAACTGCAAAGTTATCAAACGCCACGGTGTGGTGCGAGTTA